>NZ_FXTP01000001.1 GCF_900182705.1 Gracilimonas mengyeensis
TAAACTACTTCGTCAGGCATTTGCCGTTGGAAAAAGCGGAGAGGGCTTTGACAAAGAAAAAGCGATGGCCGCTTGACTTTAAGCACAGTTCATTCAGAACGAAAGTGAAGAACCTTAGCCACAAAATGATTACCAACTATCCATAGGGTAAAGTGGCGGAAGCACTGAAAATGCTGTACAGGAAATTAGCCCAAGTAGCTCCGCAAAATGCAAGGTCCATCGTCCCGAGTAATTCGGGATGGATGACCGGGATGGTGGAGAAAAAGCGTGACTTTCAGTCTCTATCCAAACCTCTGCACTTTCAATGCATGTTAATTTAGTTAAATGAAATTGGCACTTGGTTATAATTCCGAGAGATTAATTTTTTTCAGTTTCATTTAATAAGCTTGCGGGCTATGTTACATACATGATTACGCACACCCAGGCCATAATACTCCGCAGTATCGACTACCAGGAGTCTTCCAAAATTTTGACGGTTCTATCCGAAGAGCATGGCAAAATTGCACTTATGGCCCGTGGTGCAAAAAAACCAAAAAGCACACTTTCCGGTATCATAGAGCCCGGTTCGGTGCTGGATGTGGTGTATTACTATAAAGCCTCACGCGGAGTGCAAACCCTCACGGAAGCGTCGAAACAATTTAGTACGGATATCTTCAGGAGAGATTTTGAACGGGCGGCTGTATTATACGCAACCCTGGAATTGGTGGCCCAGCTAGTGCATGATAATGAGGTAAATGAGCCCGTTTATGCATTTTCTTATCAGGTTATAAAATGGCTGGCTGAGGCCGATGAAATTCCGGGTAGCGTGTTTGCCTATGTGCAGTTACGTTTGGCAGAATTGATCGGGATAGGATTATACAGTATGCTTGAAGATTATAAGAATACGGTGTATTTGAACGTTAGCAGCGGCAACATCTCGGAACAAGCGGAAGATGAATTGTCTTATAAACTGAGTGAAGCGCAGGGAATTTTTGTGATAATGGCCCTACACAGCAAGAGTAGAAAAGTGCTGGGCATAAAATTAGAGAATGCTGAGCTCAAACAACTTGTTCACCATTTAGATGTATATTTTAAATATCATATTGAAGGGTACCGAGAGCGAAGGTCGGACTCCATTTTTGAACAGATGTTATTATAGCTATGATGAAACGTAAAGATTTAGTATTGACCGCCATTTTGTTGGTGATGATTGGGATAACCGGAGGTACCATCATTGCCCTCTACACCATGAATGAAGAGCTGGCGCCATTGGCGGAGGTCAGAACTACCGAGATCAACCGAAGCAGTGAACCGTTTATTTCTGAAGAAGATCTGGAAAGTGCTGATGCCCGCTTTTTATTTAAGAAAATTGCAGAAGAAGTGACCCCAACGGTTGTCTACATTGAGGCAATCATTCCGGTTGATGAAGGCATGCCGGAAGATGAGCGGCATGAATTTGAGGAAGAAGATCCAGAAGAAGGACTCTGGGACCGGCTGGTTCCGCGTAGGGCCCGTACGGTGGGTTCTGGAATACTGATTACTTCAGATGGATATATTCTCACCAATCACCATGTAATAGAAAATGCAGTTGATAAAGGTCTGCGGGTGGTACTCAGTGACAAACGAGAATATTACGCCAAAGTGGTAGGCTACGACACCAGCACCGATCTGGCCGTAATCAAGATCCCCGGTACCGAGTTGCCCAATATTACGGTTGGAGATTCTGAAAATGTAGAAGTTGGGGAGTGGGTGTTAGCCATCGGTAATCCTTTCAGATTGCGTTCAACCGTAACGGCTGGCATCGTAAGTGCCTTAAGCCGGGATGTACAAATCATTGACGACCGCATGCGCATTGAAAGTTTTATTCAAACCGATGCGGCAATAAACAGGGGTAATAGTGGAGGCGCCCTGGTAAACACCAGCGGACAGTTGGTGGGGGTAAACACCGCTATTGCTTCTCAAACCGGATCCTACCAGGGATATGGTTTTGCGGTGCCCAGTAATCTTGCTTTAAAAGTAGCCCGCGATATCATAGAATTTGGTGAAGTTCGCCGCCCGCTGCTTGGAGTTAGTATTGCCGGGGTGGATTACACACGTGCCGTGGAAAAAGGAATGGATACGGTACGAGGCGTTGAAATTATTACCGCTGCACGGGATGGAGCGGCTGCTGAGGCAGGGATTGAATCCGGTGATGTAGTGCTGGAAGTGAACGCTGTGGCCGTAAATGAAGCAAACCAGCTACAGCAGCAAATAGCCGTCTTAAGTCCCGGGCAGAGGGTAAACCTTACAATCTGGAGAGATGGGAAGGAGCTGGATATAGAAGTTCCACTGAAAGAAATGGAACGGGAACCTGTGCCCGAAATCTCCTCAAACGAAGAGTCAATTATCCCACCTGAAATCCCAGAAGGCGACAACACAGGTATTTTATACCGTGAGTTTGAAAATGGTTTTCGCGTAAAAGCAATGGCCACCCCTGAAGATCCGGCTAAATTCGATTTGTATGTTGATCACGTATATAAATATTCTGAAGCCTGGAACCGGGGACTTCGCGAAGGACAGCAGATTTTAGAAGCCGGCAAAGAAAAAGTTGAAGATCTCACAAGTTTGGAAGAACTTATGCGCCGCAATCTTAATGATAATGGTTCGATCATCCTGGAAGTCGTAAATGATGAACAGGCAAAAGGTTACATCGAACTTAAGAATTAATTACATGCCCCGATTTTTTGTTTATTTGTGTGTTTCTCTCGCTCTTTTATTCACTGCTTGTTCCGCCTCCGAGACTACTGTAAGTGAGCAAGAGCTGGAAACAACGGTTCCCGCCAAATATCCGGCCTGGTTTAATAGCAACGGGGTTCAATCAGATTCTCTTTCTTTTCATGTCTATTCCACCGCTGTAGCAGCTGATTCATTAAGAGCTATCCGTAATGCGCAGAGAACAGCTCGTACCCAACTCGAATCTCATATCTCGGATGCGGTAGAAGAAGTACGATCAGAGCTGGAAGAAAATGGCAACAGCCAGGCGGCCTCAACCAGTTATATCCTGATGCTCAATGAAGCGGTAGATGCGGTGGATACAGCAGCCGAAGAGGATAAGATTGATGTATGGACTACTGATCAGCATTTCAGGGCATTTGTTCAGATTTCATTATCCAAAGCCGGATTTACTGAGATACTAAAAAACCATTTTGAGGAAGGTTCCGGTGACTGGGCTGCTTTCTCAGGAACTTCTGCTTATTCCGAAGAGCTCCAGTAATAAAGTTTAGCTAACAGCACCTTTGTTGTTTCCCCGACAGCCGGTGCTGTACTTTTCTCTTTTCTTAGATCAACCTGATAAGCTAAAGTCCGTCAGGTAACTTCATTTGAACGCTAATCCACAGATGCAAGTTGTAATAGTTGTATTTGGGACATTATGCTGAAATCCTGCTCGCACATCATCAGCAAAATTTTGTCCTTTTCAATCGCAAATTACAATACTGTGGACGTATGAATCCTAAAAAAACCGCTCTTTTCTCGTTCGGAATTTTGGTGGCCGGTGTTTTGATATCCGTACTCATTTTTTCAACTGAACCCACCGCTCAGCAGTCGGCTGCCACTAAAGAAACCCCCATGCTGGTGGAGGTAATGGAAGCCCAATCTGGGGATTTTGTGCCGGTTATTACGGCTACGGGAGAGGTAGTACCTGAACAGGAAATAATGCTTAGCCCGAGGGTAAGCGGGGAAGTTATGGCCCGTTCCTCCAAATTCTCCCCGGGCGGTTTTGTTGAAAAAGGGGATATGCTGATCCAAATAGACTCCACAGACTACGCTACAGCTTTGAGCCAGCGTCAAAGTGAGTTAACCGAGGCACAAGCCAATCTGGAAATGGAACAAGGTCGCCAGCAAGCAGCTTTGCGTGAGTACGAACTGTATGGCAATACTCTTTCTGAGGCAAATAAAGCCCTTGTGCTACGTCAGCCACAACTTAAAACTGCACAGTCACAGGTTGAATCAGCAAAAGCAGCGGTGCGTCGGGCTCAATTAGATTTAGATCGTACCACGGTCCGCGCGCCTTTTGATGCACACATCCTGTCCCGTAATGTAAATGTGGGCTCTCAGGTAAGTGCCGGTGATCAATTAGGGCAGTTAGCCGGGATGGATACCTATTGGGTGGAAGCCACGGTACCTCTTTCCAAACTTAAATGGCTGACTTTCAGGGAAGATGCTAATGCTGAACAAGCTTCAGGTGTACGCATACGCAATCGAACGGCTTGGGAAGAAGGCACTCACAGAGAAGGTAATCTATACCGTATGTTGGGCTCACTGGATGATGAAACCCGAATGGCCCGGGTATTGGTTACGGTAGATGATCCACTAAGCCAGGATGATGGGAATGCCAACCAGCCCAGAATGATTATTGGATCTTTTGTTGAGGTCGAGATAGAGACGACTCCCCTGGAAAATGTAGTTCGCTTAAGCCGCGATTACCTGCGATCAGGTGAAACAGTATGGGTGATGAAAAACGAACAGCTTGAAATACGAGAGGTCGATATACGCTTTCAGGACCAAAACTATGCGTACATCACTGACGGGCTTAGTGAAGGGGAGCAGGTGGTTACTACGAGTCTGGCAAGCGTAAGCGAGGGCGCCCCTTTAAGGCTGGAAGCTTCTGCACCTAACGAGTCATCCGCCTCCACAGAGTAATTGCGGTCATTAAGAATTAAATGCTTAACAAAAGATCTATGAGCAAGTCGGAATCAAAAGGAGAAACATCCGAAGGGATATTTAGTGGCCCAATAGCTTATATGGCTAAAAATCCCATCGCTGCCAATTTATTGATGATTATTCTGCTGGGCGGTGGCATCTGGACCATGTTCAACATTCAAAAAGAGGTATTCCCAGAGTATCTGTTGGATGTAGTTGAGGTGAGTGTAGTATATCCGGGAGCTTCTCCGGCCGAGGTTGAACAAGGTATTTTACGCCCGGTTGAGGAAGCCATCAGAGGTGTTCAGGGCATTAAAGAAATAACATCGACTGCAGAAGAAGGTTTCGGCTCTGTTTCTATTGAACTGGTGTCAGGTTCAGAGCGGATGCAGGCTTTCCAGGATATTGATCAGGCCGTAAATCGCATCACCACTTTCCCGGATGATATTGAAGAACCCGAGGTCCGGCTTCAATCCAACCAACGGGAAGTGATGACCATTGGTTTATATGGAGATGCCGATATCTGGACCTTACGAAAATTAGCTGAACAGATCAGGGATCAGTTGCTCAGTCAGCCTTCCATTACCCAGGTAGAAATTGGTAATGTACCGGAATATGTGACACATGTGGAAATCCCGGCCCGAACCTTACGCGAATATCGTTTAACACTGGGTGAAGTTGCCAATCTTATTGAAGCTTCCAGTGAGGACATTCCTGCCGGTGCCGTAGAAACCAATGCTGGCGAGATCATGCTTCGCGTACAGGAACGCAAACAGTGGGCGGATGAATTTGCCTCTATCGAAATCATCTCAGCGCGGAATGGTGGTTCAGTTACGTTAGGTGATTTAGCCGTAATTACGGATGGCTTTGAAGAAACCAGTTTTCACGGACAGTTCAACCGCCAAAACACGGTGGACCTGAACATCTACAGAATCGGTGATCAGTCGCCGCTCACCATCGCTGAAACGGTAGAACGGGTTTTAGAAGAATCCAAAACTGGTTTTCCGCAGGGCGTACAGTACCGGATTGACAGCAACGCAGCAGATGATTTCGAAGAGCGGCTTTCGCTTTTGATGGAAAATGGGGTAATGGCCATTTTTATTGTGTTATTTATTCTGGCGCTGTTCCTTGAATACCGCCTCGCTTTCTGGGTGATGATGGGGATGACTATTTCTTTTGTGGGCGCGTTGCTATTCCTGCCACTTGCCAACCTCAGCATCAACATGATATCCATGTTTGGTTTCCTGGTCGTATTGGGTATTGTTGTTGATGATGCTATTGTGGTGGGGGAGAATATCTACGAATATCGCCAGCAAGGTATGAATTTCCTGGAGGCTGCCGTTGAGGGAGCCCGGGATATGAGCCGGCCGGTAACCTTTAGTATTCTCACCAATATCATCGCTTTTGTACCACTGCTGTTTATGCCGGGAACCACCGGTAAATATTGGTGGCCGTTACCTGCTGTGGTCATTATCGTGCTGGCGGTATCCCTTTTTGAAGCTCTGTTCATTTTGCCCGCCCACCTTGCACACAGTAGCGGGGAAAGCTCATTCAAAATTGGTCGCAAGTTGCAGAAGTTTCAAAAGAGTTTTGCCCAGAAGGTGAATCATTTCATTAACACAAAGTATCGCTCCTTTCTGGATTTGTGCCTGCGCAATCGATACATCACCTTAAGTACAGCCATTGCATTATTAGTGATTGTAGGTGGATACGGCTACAGCGACCATATGGGAATGGTATTGATGCCCGAGCAAGCCGCCGATGAAATTGAGGCCGGTGTGGGTCTTCCGGTGGGTACTACACCGGATCAAGCAGCTAAAGTGGCAATGGATATCACCGATGCCACCTATGAGCTGTTTGAAGCAAACAACTTATTTGAGGTCGCCGAAGGAATTAAAACCAATGTACGCGGGCAAAGTTTTATTGACGTGGAAATTGTGATGCGTCCACCTGACGAACGGGATATGACGGCAAGAGAATTGATTGCTTTGTGGCGGGATCAGATTGGAGACATTGAAGGAGTGGATCAAATCACTTTTGAAGCAGAACGAGGCCCCGCAGGTTACCAGCAGGATATTAGTGTGGATCTTAGCCACGCCGACATCAATGTACTGGAAGAGGCCAGTCAGGCTTTTATGGAACGGATGGAAGCCTTTGATGCCACTCGCGATGTAAATGACAACTATAACAAAGGTAAAACCCAATACGATTTTAAGTTGCTACCAGAAGGTCGCAAACTTGGATTTACCTCTTCAGAAGTAGGCTGGCAGGTTCGCAATGCCTTTTACGGAGCACTGGCCAAACGACAGCTCAGGGGAACCAATGAGGTGGAAGTACGGGTAAAATTACCTGAAGAAGAGCGTAATGACCTATATCACCTTGAAAACTTTGTATTACAAACAGCCGGAGGCACACAAGTGCCACTGATGGATGTAGTGGAAGTGGAGGAGGGAGAAGCCTTTACAAGCATCAATCGCAGAGACGGCCGCCGTATTGTTTCTGTAGGTATGGATAGTGAGCCCGCAAGTGCTGTGGGACAGGTGTTGGAAGCTATCCAGACGGAGGTTCTCCCTGAACTCAGAGAAGAATATCCGGGGCTGACCTGGAGCTTTGAAGGCAGCCAGGCTGATATGAGAGAATCTACGCAAGCACTTTGGGGAGGATTTTTCCTGGCGCTTTTAGTGATTTATGCACTGCTGGCGGTTGCCTTTAACAGTTACCTGCAGCCCATGATTGTGATGGGGGCTATTCCATTTGGTATCGTAGGTGCGGTGTTAGGACATATTTTTCTGGGCTATGATTTATCACTCGTAAGTCTAATGGGGGTAATTGCATTGTCAGGTGTTGTCCTCAATGATTCATTGATCATGATAGACTATGCGAATAAGAAACGAAAAGACCAATCTGCTTATGATGCCATTCATGAAGCCGGATTAAGACGTTTCCGCCCCATACTGCTTACTACCCTAACCACTTTCGGGGGACTCACGCCGATCATCCTGGAAACATCACGTCAAGCTATTCACTTGATACCGATGGCTATATCGTTAGGTTTTGGGATTGTATTTGCTACTTCCATTATACTGGTAATAGTCCCTTGTTTGTACATGATACTGGAAGATATATTGCCAACCAGCAGTGGTGAAACTGCTTCAGCTTGAGTGTGCTACTTCGGTAACCTGCCAAGTGATATAAACCTTTACAAAATCACTTCAATTATTCTTTGATTGATTGCAGTGTAGGTGCCTATATTCGACAAATATTAAACCACTCACTTGTTGAATAGAATTTTTTGCATGAATTTATTTTCGCTGTTAGATGAATCAACGGTTTTACCCCATTTTGAAGTGGGCTCAA
The DNA here is from genome assembly GCF_900182705.1 of Gracilimonas mengyeensis. Classification (GTDB taxonomy): domain Bacteria; phylum Bacteroidota; class Rhodothermia; order Balneolales; family Balneolaceae; genus Gracilimonas; species Gracilimonas mengyeensis. The sequence continues at coordinate 8,017 of NZ_FXTP01000001.1, forward strand.
AAAAAGAGCTTATCAATGCTTTAGTAGACTCCCTGAAAGATAAAATAGAGACTGAGGAAAGCCTTGAAGAAGTAAGGGAGGCCGTTTTTGAACGCGAAGAAATTATGTCAACCGGGGTAGGCAAAGGATTAGCCATCCCGCATGCCAAAACCAAAGCAGTTGATACGAACCTTGCTGTTTTTGCACTGCTTAAAGAGTCTCTCGATTTTGATTCTATTGATAAAGAGCCTGTACGATTAGTGTTCTTACTGGTAGGACCGGAATCAAATAACAGCCAGCATATTAAATTGTTGAGTCGCATTTCCAGACTGATGAACAGCGGTTCGTTCCGGGAAAAAATATTGAATTGTACCACCACCGAAGAAATTTTAGAAGCTTTCCGGGAAGAAGAGGAAAAATACTTTGTGAGCTAAATGAGCAAAGCAATCCGCATCCTTTTTCTGTTCTTATTTGTCTTTGCAGCGGAATCACTTTGCGCACAATCTTTATCATCCATCATAAAAAAAGCGCCTAATCAAGAGGCGTTCTGGTCGGTGACCGTGCGGGATGAAAACGGGGGAATTCTCGAAAGCTATCACCCCAAAAAAGCCATAATTCCAGCTTCCAATCAAAAACTGGTAACCTCTGCGGCTCTGCTCGATTATTTTGGATCGGATTTTAAGTTTGTTACGAATATTTATGGAGATGGAAGCCAACAGGGAGCCACCTGGATGGGAGATTTGATCATTAAGGGCAGCGGCGATCCATCAATCAGCGGGGACTTGTACGACGGAGATCGATATCATGTATTCGAAGTCTTTCTTGAACAGCTTCAAGATCAAGGAATTGAGAGAGTAGAAGGTGATTTACTGGCTGATGTTTCACTGTTCGATACCCAATATTATCCAAAAGGGTGGGACTGGTACGATATGTCGTTTTACTACGGGGTGCAGGTGAGTCCCTTATCGTTTAATAACAACGCTGTTGATCTGGATGTGTATGCGGAGGGAAATATTGGGGATACTCCACGTATTTCATGGTTTCCTGAAAATACAGATTACGTCACTTTTGTAAATGAACAGGTGATCACGCATCCGGCTACCGAATACGATGAATACTACCGGCGTGAAATGGGCGGTAATACCATTGTGCTGGGGAGCACACTTCCACAAGGATATCACGAGGAAGAAGCACTTTCTGTAAACAACCCGGCGCTATTTTTTCTGGATTCTTTTAAGAAATATTTGCTCCGGAATGGTATCTCCGTCACAGGAGATATTGAGATTTTGCCGGCAGAAGCATCCTATGATACGTCGATGGTGCTGGCTCAGCATCATTCTAAGCCTCTTGGAAAACTCATTGAATGGCTGAACAAAGAGAGCGACAATTTTTATACTGAAATGTTGGTTAAAAAACTCTCAGCGCAGAGCGGCACACAACCGGGTACTTTTGAAGATGGCATCAAGCTAGTACGTGTTTTTCTGGATGGCTTGGGGATTGATACTACCTATGTTCAAATGAATGACGGCTCCGGGATGGCTGCAGGTAATTTTAACCAAACATCCATACTTTCGGGCTTACTGCAGAACATGCAAGATCATCCGGAATTTGACAGCTACTTTAGTAGCATGTCGATTGCCGGTATCGACGGAACGCTTGCTCACCGGATGAAAGGAACACCTTTGTACCAGAATTTCAGGGGCAAATCCGGTTTCGTGACAGGCGTGCGAACGCTGAGCGGGTATATGGAAGCGAAATCCGGAAAAAAGCTGATAGTTAGCCTGGCCACCAATAGTTTTATCTCCGAGAAAGTTCGACCTATCGATGCCGTACACGAAGAAATTTTGATGTACCTTTATGAAAAGTACTGAAGTATCAGTTTTGAGTTCTAAATGTGATGTCATAGAATTAAAATTCGCAGTTTATAGATGTCTGAAAAGAAAGCCCATATATTGGTAACGGATGATGAGAAATCAATCCGTAATACCCTTAAGGAAATCCTGGAATTTGAGGATTACCTGGTTTCTGCCGTAGAGAGCGGACAGGCAGCGCTGGATTTTATTGAAAAGAATGACATAGACCTGATGTTTCTCGACATCAAGATGCAGGGCATGGACGGCTTGGAAACCCTGGAGAAACTTCGTGAGGATGGATATGGATTTCCCGTCATCATGATATCAGGCCATGGCACCATTGAGATTGCGGTAGAGGCGACCAAGATGGGCGCTTATGATTTCCTGGAAAAACCCCCGGATTTAAATCGCTTGCTCATTGCGGTGCGCAATGCACTCTCACAGCAAAACCTGCAAAAGGAATACAAGCAGATTAAAAAGAAGCTGCCCAAGATTCAGGAGATTATCGGGGAGAGCAAAGCCATTGAAGAGATTAAGACGATGATCGAAAAGGTGGCACCCACGCATTCCAGGGTACTTATTACCGGCGAAAACGGAACCGGCAAAGAGTTGGTAGCGAGATGGATCCATGAGAAAAGTCCGCGCAGTGCCGGACCATTTGTGGAGGTTAACTGCGCCGCCATCCCTTCAGATTTGCTGGAAAGCGAACTATTTGGGCACGAGAAAGGAGCCTTTACCGGGGCCTCGGAGCAGCGCATCGGTAAATTTGAACAAGCCGACGGGGGATCGCTCTTCCTGGATGAAATTGGAGATATGAGCCTGGAGGCACAGGCCAAAGTGTTACGTGCTTTACAGGAAAGTATCATCACACGCGTAGGTGGTAATGAATCTATCAAAGTGGATGTACGCATTTTAGCTGCTACCAATAAAGACCTGGAAGAGGAAATTAGCGAGGGTAATTTTCGGGAGGATTTATTTCATCGCATTAGCGTGATTCCTATAGAAGTACCGCCGCTGCGTGAACGGCAGAAAGATATCCCACTAATAGCTCAGGCATGTTTGCAGAATTTGAAGGAGCGGGATATCAGTTTTTCATCGATTTCATTTTCAAATGATGGTCTCAAAGCTCTTCAACAAAAAGAATGGAGCGGTAATGTGCGGGAGCTGCAAAATGCGGTAGAACGACTTGGTATTTTAGCCACCGGGGAAGAGATCACCGAAGAAACCGTGCAAAACGTACTGAAATCCAGAGACTTAAAGGCGGAAGACTTGGGAAATCTTGCAGACGAAACCGAGGACTTTCAGGATTTTAAGGAAACGGCCGAACGTCTTTTTCTGGTGAAACAACTGGAGAAAAACGACTGGAATATCTCTCAGACTGCGGAAACCATTGGCATACAGCGCAGCCATATGTACAACAAAATGAAAAAATATAACATAGAACGATAAACATACCATGAGCGCAGAAATAATTGACGGGAAGAAAGTAGCTGGATTAGTAAGAAGTCGTGTACGGGAGGATGTAGAAGACTGGAAAAGCAAAGGCAATCGGGCGCCTTTTCTACAGGTGGTTTTGGTGGGGGATGATCCTGCATCTAAAGTATACACTGGGGCAAAAACACGTGCCTGTGAAGAAGTAGGCATAGAAACCCATACCGAAATTTTGCAGGATACCATTTCGGCGAAGGAGCTCAAGTCCATCATTCAAGGGTATAATGAAGATGATTCTGTGGATGGAATTTTAGTGCAACTTCCTCTGCCTTCACATTTATCTTCTCATGACGTAATTGAAAGCATTGATCATCGCAAAGATGTAGATGGCTTTCATCCAATGAACGTGGGGCGGCTTACCGTAGATCAACCCTGTTTCAAAAGCTGTACCCCGGCCGGTATTATGGAATTATTTAAGCATTACAGCATCCCGGTCAAGGCCAAACACGCCGTAGTAGTGGGAGCCAGTAACATTGTGGGTTCGCCCATGGCTATCATGCTTTCACGTGAAAATGCGGCAGGCAAAGCAACTACGACCATCTGCCACAAGTACACCAAAGATTTAACCCAACACACCATCTCTGCCGATATCGTGATTGCCGCTGCAGGTCAGCCACACCTCATCAAAGCCGAAATGGTTAAAGAAGGCGCTGTGGTGATTGATGTAGGCATCAACCGTGTGGCCGATGAAACCCGTGAAAAAGGCTATAAACTTGTAGGGGACGTAGACTTTGAATCCGTGAAAAAGAAAGCCAGCTGGATTACACCGGTACCAGGCGGAGTAGGCCCCATGACCGTTGCCATGTTGATGAAGAATACCTTGCTGGCAGCCAAAAAAAGTATTTATCCGGAATAGTTTACGGTTTGGATATCTAACTCAATGGCGGCTTTCAGCAACACGTTATCAAAAGTAAACAAGGCTAGTAGATGGTTTTTTGCTATACCAAGATGAATAGCATCAAGCGTTCGGAGTGGTGTCGTAGTATTTTTAAGCAAGAGTTCTGCAGATTTGAAATCAAGGTCTTCTAATTCTATGTATTCGAATAGGTTTTCAGATCGGTGAAACTTATACATCTCATGTGTTAGCTGGACATCTTCAACAGAAATTTGGCCAATTCGATTACGCTTTTTCAAAGCTGAATAAAACTCAACATCTGTTAATGAGCTTACATAGGTAGTCTCAGTTGAGCCAATTATTCTTTCAACAGTGGCACTTTTCTGTTCCGCAATGTAATAAGCAAAAAGCGTACTTGTATCTACATACATATCAATATCGTTCTTCTCTGCGCATATCCACGACAAATTCTGACATGGGTTTCCCTTTCACTTTTATTTTCTTTCGAAACTCCGTCATATCCGGAAATTTATTTTTACCCTTCTTTTGATTTTTTTCCGGCTCTTCATAGTTCACCAGTTTAGCTACGGGTTTATTATGACGGGTAATGATCACTTCTTCGCCTTGCTCAGCTTCGGTGAGATATTTAGCTAATTGCTCTCTGACTTGGTTGACAGGTACTTTTTTCATGACACCATTGGTTAATTCTGTACATAAATAAATGTACATAAACTGGTTTTTCATTCCTAATGTGCATTTAAACGCTGTATAGGTATAAAACAATTCCAGAAATTAATTTAAATAGGGGTGACAATATGATGTCACCCGGTGTGTGTAACTTGGAGTAAATCAAAAAACAAACACACACTACGATGACAAATCAAGCACTTTCAATTACTCCAGAAACAAACAATAGCACTCAACTTTTTGCGGTTCCTATTCTTAAGCGTATTGAGCAAGAAGGGCGGGAAGAATATTCCGAGATGCAGCAAGCTTTCGATTTGCTGGGATGGGGCAGTTTACCAGATGAGCTCAAAATTGAGATCAGTGACGATGTGAAATTTATGGTGGAAGAGCTGAAAGGCCGGTTTTCTTCCTGCGATCCTCATGTAGAGCGACGCCGTGAATCAGTTCATTACTGGGTTAGCTGCTACCAGGATGGTATTTGCAGTCTTCAAACAGCTGTTAAAGCGCTTAAGGTGAAATCTCTTTGAATCTTAATGAAATCAGATGGGAAGGACTTCTGGAAGTAACGGAGCGACACTAAGGCGGGCTCACGATTTTGTTTTATTACGTGAACTTATGTCCTCATTTACTTCCTGATCTTCTTCTGTTTCGTCTGGCAAAATCCGGTGTTGAACGGGATTACTTAGAGTATCGATGATAAGCTGTGTAATCGTTTTAAACTTCTTCTTTTGCTTACTAAAGTAATATCTGAGTACACCCATAAAACTGAAATAACCGGCAATCCCTCCTAAGGGTGTTAAGGGGATGAAGGTTGATTTAGGTAGGCCAATACTTTTTAGCAAGATCATCAAAAAAATAGCCCCTAAGATGGCGGACAAACCAAGTCCTGGAAAGCGAAGGTCATCCCAGTTGACGTGGTGGATGATCCGGGTGCGGTCTTTTTCGGGTAAAACAGTAATCCTCCGCAGACTTTCGAGACGGTTCTCAACCTGTTCCCAGTCATAGCCGTTACCTACTTTCTCAACTTCCCCTTTCTTGCCTGTAAACGTATTGAGTTCAGGGAACAATTGGTCTAAATGTAATTCCGTTACGGTATTATCAATAACTACGGTTGACTTCAGTTCACTGCTTCCCAGAAGCCAATTGAAAGATTGCTCCGAAGTATGCATGTAGTTACTGATGGCCTGTCGCAAGGCTTGAGGTGGAATGCCTACTTCTTCAGCTATCTCGAACAGTTCTTCTTCCGATACCCCTTGTTCATGGGGTGTGGCTTTATCTTGAGAAAGTTGAATCTCAGAGGCTTTGGAAAGTATTTCCGCAATTTCCTTTTTTGAAAAAAACTTGGAATCAGCCATAGAACTTGTAGAATTTACACGTTTAGTCTCATTTCGTATTGAACTTACAATATCTTCATTAACATACAAGAAGGCTTTTCAGTAGTTCTGTATTAGAGTTTAAAAGTTAATGATGGGCTTTACCTTTAATGAAAATGTTGGCGGATTTACTTTTTTCGGTGGAGTTGGAGAACAATTGCTGACCTTCATCTTTACTGTAAAATGCTTTGGAAGAGGCCATTTTTTATTTTTTGTGATGGCTACGTAAATCAACGAAAAAATATTATTCAATGCAGAAGTTCCACAGAGATATACTTATCTTTGAAAAACTGCAAGCCAAACTTTAGCCTTAATGCATAACACAAATAATTCTTATCCCTTCGAACGCATTACACGCCAAGGCCTTACGTACGACGACGTTCTCTTGGTTCCTAACTATTCTCAAGTACTTCCACGCAATGTGGACACCACTGTTAACCTCACACCTTCGCTCAAATTAAATGTCCCCATCATAAGTGCGGCCATGGATACGGTATCTGAATACCGCCTGGCTATTGCACTGGCTCGTGAGGGCGGCATCGCGATGCTGCATAAAAACATGAGCATTGAAGATCAGGCCGAGCATGTTCGGCTGGTGAAGCGCAGTGAAAGCGGGATGATTGTGGATCCGGTAACTCTCAAGGAAGATGCCACAGTTCGTGAAGCACGCGCGCTCATGAAAAAACAAAAAATTGGTGGAATCCCCATTGTGGATAAAGCCGGTATTTTGGTTGGTATTGTAACGAATCGTGATCTGCGATTTGAGTCGGCCATGAATAAGAAGCTGGGCGAGATCATGACCCATGAAGATCTCGTTACGGCCAAAGAGGGAACTAACCTGCAGCAAGCCGAGAAAATTCTGCAACACTACAAAGTGGAAAAGCTACCTATCGTAAACGATAATAATAAGCTGGTAGGGCTGATCACTTTCAAGGATATTGAAAAGAAAATGAACTTCCCGAATGCCTGCAAAGATGATATGGGGCGATTGCGGGTTGGCGCAGCGGTAGGGGTTACGCCTGATACCATGGACCGTGTGGATGCGCTGGTAGCTACAGGTGTTGATGCTATCACCGTGGATACCGCACACGGGCATTCCAAAGGCGTACTGGAAACCATCAAAAAAATTAAAGAAACTTATCCTGACCTGAATGTGATAGGCGGCAATATTGCTACGAAGTCGGCTGCTGAGGCCCTGGTTGAAGCCGGAGCTGATGTAGTGAAAGTTGGAGTAGGTCCTGGTTCTATATGCACAACACGTGTGGTAACCGGTGTTGGTGTACCTCAGCTTAGCGCTGTGATGGAAGTGGCCGAATTTACCCGTGAAAAAGGTGTTGGGCTTATTGCCGACGGAGGTATCAAACAAACCGGCGATATCCCCAAGGCTATTGCGGGTGGTGCGGATGCTGTTATGATGGGATCCATGTTTGCCGGTGTAGACGAGAGTCCAGGAGAGACCATCATCTATGAATCCCGTAAATATAAATCCTACCGTGGCATGGGCAGCATAAGTGCCATGAATAAAGGTTCCAAAGACCGTTATTTCCAGGATGTGGAAGATGATATTAATAAATTGGTTCCTGAAGGTATCGAAGGACGCGTGCCATTTAAAGGATACCTCAGCGAAGTAGTGCACCAAATGACCGGTGGATTACGCGCAGCCATGGGCTATGCCGGTGCTGCTACCATTGATGACATGAAAAGTGCAGAATTTGTTCAGATTTCGGCCGCAGCATACAGAGAAAGTCATCCGCATTCGGTTCAGATTACCAAAGAAGCGCCTAATTACTCGGTATCCTAACCGGTTTTGGCGGACATGAAGAACGTACTCGTTATTGTATATTACTTCCCTCCGATGGGGGGAAGTGGTGTGCAGCGTCCTCTCAAATTTGTTAAGTATTTGCGTGATTTTGGGTGGGACCCCATTATTCTTTGTCCCGAACCCGGGGCCTATCATACCTTTGACCAATCGCTGATGGAGGAGGTGCACAATGCCAACCTCCAGGTATTCCGCGTGCCGGTTGATACGCCTTTTCATAAAACCGGACAAAAACAGAAGCAGGTTCGTATTCCTCCGGCAATAGCGAAAATTCTGCGCTGGTTTTCTTCCTTCTTTTTCTTGCCAGATAACAAGAAGAAATGGATTGAACCCGGCCTGGAGGCTGCTATGAAAATAATTGAGGAACAAGACATCGATCTGATTTTTTCCTCTGCTCCGCCTTACAGCAACTTGATGCTTGCTAAATCTATCAAGCAAAAAACAGGGCTTCCGGTGGTCATGGATTTGCGGGATGACTGGCTGGAAAGCCATCTCATCAAATACCCTACACGCTGGCACAAAAACCGTATGCGACAGCTTGAAGCGGAAACCTTATCTGAAGCTGATGGATTGTTGACCATAAACGAGCGAATTGCCCAAAGTTTAAAGGAGCGTACTCAAAAAGAGGTAGAAGTGATTGGCCATGGATACGACCCCGAAGATTTTAAGGGTTTAGGAGCTGATCAATATCCCCCCAACAAAAAACTAACCTTTTTATACAGCGGCACCTTTTATCCGGATAGCCGGCCGGATACATTTCTGAGGGCCTGGGCTGAATTATTGAAGGAGAGTCCTTCACTCAAAGAACGTGTTGAACTTCAATTTCAAGGGCGGCTGGAAAATGCTCACTGGAAATTGATCAATGAACTTAACCTAAAAGATCTGGTGGTGGATTTTGGATATGTAGATCATGACACGGCAGTGCGTAACCTCTTGAGGGCAGATGTGCTTTGGTTGATTGTAGGTCATAAAAAGAATGCAGAGATTATCTCATTAGGAAAAACGAGTGAATATTTTGCCGCACGTAAACCTATTTTAGGTTTGGTGCCGAAAGGCAGCGCTCGCGATATGTTGCTAAATTACGGTAATGCTTTTATCGCTGCCCCCTACCACATCTCGCAAATAAAAAAGCAGTTGGAAGTTATTTTGAAGCACAAACGGAATGGAGACTGGCCGGAACCTTCAGAGGAAGTGATACAGTCTTTTAACCGGAGAAAATTGACAGGAGAACTCACCCGGATGTTTGATCAAATTAATTCCCGATAATATTTATCGGTTTGCTTAACTTTGTGTGCTATGGTTGAACTGCTAAAAAAATTATTTGAGCAACGTCAGCGAGATATCACCGTAATTTTGCTGGATGATTCTAAGCCCGACGAAGATAATTCCTACAGAATAAATCCCAATGGTTTAATTGGGCTGATATTGGGAATTTCAGGAGTTTTTGCGGTTATTGTTGCTCTATTGTTTATGTTAACTCCAATTGGAAGCTTACTTTATAGCAATGATGACGCTGAAATAAGAGCCCAGATTTTGGAGGTTACCAACCGAACCATGGCCCTGGAGGATTCGCTGCGACAAAGGGACTTGCAACTACAAGAAATGAAAAATATCATTCGTTTTAGTGTAGATACTACCTTAACTCCTGACGAACGTTTCATGAGTATGGGAGATGAGAACGCTCCTTTTACTAGTCCAGATATATTGGCTTCAGAGCGAATGGAAAACCTGGAGCAATTTTCTCAAAACGAAATTATATTTTCTAATATCTTTAAAGCCACTCCTGATTTTCCGGCTCGATATCCTGTAAAAGGAACGTTAACCAGAAGATATTTGCCGGGACAGGATCATTTTGGAATGGATATTGCAACAAAAGATAGGGAACCCGTTATAAACGTGGCAGATGGTTCCGTGATAAATAGCAGTTGGACCATTAATAATGGTTACATAATCTCGGTACAACATAGTGACGGGTTGGTAAGCACTTACAAACACTTGGCAACCGTGAGCAAAAGGGAAGGCGACCTGGCATTGCGAGGCGATATACTTGGCGAAACCGGAAACACCGGAGTACTAAGTACCGGCCCTCATTTGCATTTTGAAATATGGAAGAATGGTGTACCTCAAAATCCTGAAAAATATTTAATTAAATAATAGAAGCATGCTGAATTCGAGACGATCAAAGAGTAAGAGCAGTACTCCTAATTCAAACGGCGGTAACTCACCAGCTGTAAATATTATAAGTGAAGGCACCCAGCTTGACGGTGACCTGAACTCGCAAACGGATATTCGCATAGCCGGAACGATTACCGGGGAGGCAATTTCTAAAGGTAAAGTCATTATTACCGGCAGCGGAAAAGTGGTTGGTAACATTACCTCGGCTGATGCAGATATTGCTGGTAAAATTGAAGGGGAGGTAAAGGTTTCGAATAAACTAACCCTTCGTGATTCTGCCGTGGTGGATGGAAATATCTTCACCAAAACACTGATTGTGGAAGAAGGCGCCAAAGTAAACGGTTCTTGCAAAATGGGTGCTGATATAAAATCGATCTCACGCAATAGTGATGCCGACTACGCCAGCGATACCAAAAAAGTACAATCCTCATCCTGACTTAATTGCTCAATAACCTTCTGCCTGATAAATACGGCCGGTATGTAAGCCTTGGGGTGGAAATCGCCGTATCCATGGCTTTACCTGTGGTAGGAGGGTACTTGTTAGATGACTATTTTGGTACCAGTCCCTGGCTGGTGCTGACAGGTATAGTATTAGGAATGCTTAATTTTGGACTTATGATTGCACGGATTGCAAAAAAATTAAACGAAGAGGATGACAAATGATACGTTTCCCGTAATGAAACGGACGCTCAAAATGTCGGTTTTATTGCTGGTACTTTCTACTACGTTTTTTCTGATAGGTGAACAGCAAGGGGTGGCAGTCGTCTCCGGAGTACTTTTAAGCTGCATTTTTGTAGTAAGCAGTGCCTGGGTGTTTGATTTCTTCAGCGGACTGGATAACAAGAAGTTTATGAAAATATTTTTCTTGTCAACCGCGCTGCGCTTTGTGTTAGTGCTGATTCTGTTCGGAATTTTTATCGGACTGACAAAAATTGACGAAATCTACTTTACAGTTAGTTTTATAATTTCCTATCTTTGCCAATCTGTAACGGAAGTGATTTTTATAAATAAAATTCTTGACAACAGCGGCAGATAAAAGAAATGGTTCAAACCCTGCGTCTACTATTTTTAACCTTATTATTTTTAAGTGTAAGCACACCAAATACTTTGGCAGCCGACCCTAGTGGGGCGGAGGAAGAGCCCGTTATTGATGTAATGGGGACTGTGCTTGATCACGACTATCTAAAAACTCCGTTTGGTAAAATTTATTTGCCGCGCATTTTCTATTGGGAAGATGCTTCCGGTCAAACTCACCTCAACGCTTACGGCAGTACGAAAAAAGCCGAGCAGTCTGAACTTTTTGAATTAGCTGAAAGCGGAGCTATTGTTCCTTCCGGCGGTGGGCATATTCTTATTGACATGTCCATTACTTCTCACTTGGCCTTTGTATGGTTCAGTGTGATTATTGTGATGATTGTGACCTTTATTGTGGCAGGTAAATATAAAAGGGGTGTGGGTAAGGAAACGGAGCCTAAGGGCGCTTTTCAAAATATTTTTGAGATCTTGTTTGAATTCATCAGGGATCACGTAGCTAAAGACAATATCCCGGATCACAAATACAAGCGTTATGTGCCCTATTTGTTTGCTGTATTTACCAGTATTGCCTTAATGAATTTGTTTGGTTTGTTGCCCTGGGCGGCTACAGCAACTGCTGACTTAACGGTGACAGCTACTCTTGCTGCTATTTCATTTTTCGTAATTCAGTTCAGTGGTACCAAAGATCACTGGGCACACGTATTTTGGTTCCCGGGAGTACCTGGCTGGTCTCGCATTATTTTGACGCCGGTAGAGATATTAGGGTTATTCACTAAGCCTTTTGCGCTCGCGATTCGACTTTTTGCCAACATGCTTTCCGGTAAAATGATGATTATCGCTATTCTTGGATTGATATTTATTTTCGCCGACCTTTTCGGCCCTGTAGGTGGTTACGGTATGGCTGGTTTCCTGGCAGTACCATTAACGGCCGCCATTTATTTTCTGAAAGCCTTTGTGGCTTTACTACAGGCATACGTGTTCACTATTCTTACAGCAGTATTTATTGGAATGGCTGCCGAAGATCACGAACACGATGAAGAAGGCTATCATGTTGAACATGTGGCTGAAGCCGAATAAACGACTTTATTTAACTAACTACTTAAAAAACCATAACTAACAAAAATCAAAAGATAGAAACATGGGACTTTTAGCAGCTGGTATAGGAGCAGGAATTGTAGCGATTGCTGCAGGACTTGGAATCGGAATGATTGGTAAAGCCGCTACCGAAAGTATTGCGCGACAGCCGGAAGCCTCCGGAGATATTCGTGGTGCGATGCTTCTTACTTCCGTATTCATCGAGGGTGTTGCCCTTTTCTGTGCGGTAATTTGTGCACTGATCATCTTCTTGGGTTAATCTCGTGATACACTCCATGCTACTTTTAGCAGGCGGGGGAGGATTACTCTCTTTTAATACCGGATTTGCCATCTGGATAGCTATCACTATGGTGGTATTTATCTTTCTTATGGCCAAATTTGGTGTTCCACCGATCATGAAGGCGCTCGAAGAGCGTGAGCATAAAATCAAAGAGTCTTTGGAATCTGCCGAAAAAGCAATTGCTCGTGCAGAACAAATTTCAAAAGACAATGAGAAAGCACTTCGTGAAGCGGAAACCAAGGCTCAACAAATTCGCAAAGAAGCAGTTGAGGAAGCAGAGTTGATCCGAACGGAACGAATTAACAAAGCCAAAGAGGAAGCTGAGCAAATTATTGACCAAGCCAGAACCTCTATTGAACAGGAAAAAAGACAAGCTCTTACGGAACTTAGAAGCGAAGTGGCAAAACTTGCCGTAGCATCTGCTTCCAAGATTCTTGATTCCGAGCTTGATGAGAAAAAGAATCACAAGCTGGTGGATAATTTTATATCCGACCTTCAAAAAAATTAACTCATAATTCATGCTGGTATCCAAAGCGGCACGCCGATATGCCACCGCACTTTTACAGCTAGCTCAAGAGCAAGACGCCGTAGAGCGTACTCTTGAAGATGTTGAATTTATTCAGAATACAATCAAGGATTCACGCGATCTGCAGCTGTTTTTGAAGAGCCCGGTTATTAAACCGGATCAAAAAGTGAAGGCACTCGAAGCCATTTTTGAGGGTGAAGTGAGTGAAATGGTACATAAGTTCATTTTACTTATCACCCGAAAAAACCGGCAAAATATCCTTGCTGAAATCGTTGAGGCTTTTATAGAAAAGTACAACGAGTTTGCAGGTATTATTTCTGCCAAGGTTTTTGTGGCCTACAAACTGGATGATAAAGAACTCAATAGCGTACAAAAGAAGCTGGAGTCGGTCACTGGTAAGAAAGTGAACCTCACAGTGGAAGTACAACCTGAGTTAAAAGGTGGAATGGCCGTTAAAATCAACGATACAGTGATGGACGGCACGGTTAAGCATAAATTGGATCAGCTTGAAAATACATTCCTTAGCACAGCCACGGAATAAACAAATCAGATTTTAATCATAAGATACAATGAGTCAAGTCAGACCAGACGAAGTTTCAGCCATATTACGCAAGCAGTTATCAGGTTTCGACAATGAAGCTGATACCTACGACGTAGGTACCGTACTTGAAGTAGGGGATGGTATTGCCCGCGTATACGGCTTATCGAAAGTACAAGCAGGTGAATTGGTTGAGCTGCCGGATTCAAAAGATGAAAACGGCGAGACTGTCACCGGTATGGTACTTAACCTTGAGGAAGACAACGTTGGTATCGTACTTTTTGGTGCTTCAAGCGCCGTAGAGGAAGGCCATACAGTAAAACGTACTAATGATATTTCTTCTATCAACGTAGGAGACGGATTATTAGGCCGCGTTATCGATCCTCTTGGGAACCCAATTGATGGAAAAGGAGCAATCAGCGGCGACACTGTTCGCCTGCCTCTTGAGCGTAAAGCACCTGGTGTAATTTACCGTCAGCCGGTAGATGAACCCCTCCAGACCGGTTTGAAATCCATTGACTCATTAATTCCAATTGGCCGTGGTCAGCGTGAGCTTATTATTGGTGACCGCCAGACGGGTAAAACCTCTGTTGCCGTTGATACCATTATCAACCAGCAGGCTACTCAGGATTCTGACAAGCCTGTGTACTGTATTTATGTGGCTGTAGGACAGAAAGGTTCTACCATTGCGAATATTCGCCAGGTACTGGAAGAGAAAGGTGCCATGGAATACACTACTATTGTGGCTGCACCAGCCAGTTCAACTGCTCCCATGCGTTACATTGCTCCTTTTGCCGGAGCTGCTATCGGTGAGTATTTCCGGGACACTGGTCGACACGCTTTGGTTATTTATGATGATCTTTCAAAACAAGCCGTAGCATATCGCGAGCTTTCGCTATTGCTGAAGCGTCCTCCTGGCCGTGAAGCTTATCCTGGTGATGTATTTTATTTGCACAGTCGTTTGCTGGAGCGTGCTGCTAAAATCATTGAAGATGATGAAGTAGCAAAATCCATGAATAACATCCCTGAAGAGCTTAAGCCTAAAGTAAAAGGTGGTGGATCATTAACAGCCCTTCCGGTGATTGAAACCCAGGCCGGTGATGTGTCTGCCTACATTCCAACCAACGTAATTTCTATTACCGATGGTCAGATCTTCCTGGATACTGACTTGTTTAACCAGGGTATTCGCCCCGCTATTGATGTAGGTACTTCCGTATCTCGTGTAGGTGGTTCGGCCCAGGTTAAGTCCATGAAGAAACTTTCTGGTACTTTGAAGCTTGACTTGGCTCAGTATCGTGAGCTTGAAGCTTTTGCCAAATTCGGTTCTGATCTTGATGCATCTACTCAGGCTCAGCTTCGAAAAGGAGAGCGTACTGTAGAATTGCTTAAGCAGCCTGAATACCAGCCGCTGCCCGTAGAACAGCAAATTGCTTTGTTGAAAGTGAATGACGAAGGATTACTGGATAATATTGATGTTGAGCAAATCGGTGATTTTGAGGATCAATTCCTTGAAACTCTTGGCCTCAAGTATGAGCAAGAGATGAGCGCCCTGGCAAAAAGTGGAAAGCTTGACGACACCTTTGGTGACAAGATTATCGAGATTGCCAATTCAGTTATTGATCAGATTAACGTAAGCAACTAAAAACCTTTAGGTATCGATGGCCAACCTTCGCGACATACGAAACCGGATATCATCGGTTAACAATACCCAGCAGATAACCAAAGCCATGAAAATGGTTGCGGCTGCCAAGCTCAAGAAAGCGCAGGACCGGATGACTCAGACTCGTCCATATGCAGCTAAAATTGAGGAAGTGGCGGGCCGGTTAGCTGGAAGTACAAAAGCCGACCATCCGGTAATGCGGAAACCCGACGAAATTAATGAAGTATTATTCGTTGTGGTTGGTTCTGACCGTGGTTTACGTGGTGGTTTCAATAATAACCTGTTCAAGGAAGTCGAATCGCGCTTACATGAAGAGTTTCAGTCTCACTTAGATGACAAATCGCTTTCAATGATTACCATTGGTAAGAAAGCAACGGCTCATTTTACCAAACGTAAATACAAGGTGATTGAGAGTCACCCTGGCTTTTTTGATGATCTGGACTATTCTTCTACGTCTGACATTATGAATGCGATTATAAAGGAATTCTCCGATGAAAAGTTTGATGAAGTATATATAGCTTTCAACGAATTTAAGTCGGTAATTGCTCAGAAACGACGCATTCAAAAGATTCTGCCAATCGATCCAGAAAAAATTGCAAAATCAGAAACTGAGGATGCAAAAGAACAAGTTATTGATTACCTTTACGAGCCTGATTCGCAAGCTATTCTGAATCGCTTGTTACCGTTGCACTTAAACATGCAATTATGGCGTGCAGTTTTAGAGTCTAATGCTTCTGAACAGGGCGCACGAATGACAGCGATGGATAGTGCTACTGAGAACGCAAAAGATCTTGAAAAAGAATTGAGGTTAGAATATAATCAGGCACGTCAAAGTGCGATTACTACCGAGATTTCCGAGATTGTTTCTGGAGCTCAGGCACTTAGCGAAGATTAAGATTTTATTGACGATTGTACTAATGGAGAGCTGGCAGAGTGGTCGAATGCGGCGGTCTTGAAAACCGTTGAGGCTTCACGGTCTCCGGGGGTTCGAATCCCTCGCTCTCCGCATTAGTTCTAATGAACACATAAATAGCCCCTTTTGGGGCTTTTTATGTTTTACGAAATACTTTAAATAAACTGATCGTGCATTCGTTTAAGCCCCAAAACCTTTTTCTTATGACAGCACGAACTCTAAGCTTTTTCCTTCTAACCTTTTCTTTGTTATCCATGCCCGTTGTGGCACAGGATACCCTTCAGATTTCATTTGATGCTTTTTTGAGTAAAGCCAAACAAAGTTCAGGCCAGCTAAAACTTCAGAAACAAGATGTGGAGTTGGCAGAAAACAGAGTTGATTTGGCTCAAGCTCAGCGTATTCTTCCAAATTTAAGCTTTGATACCCAGCATGGATTGGTTCCCGGAGTAGAAAGTAATCGTGATGACTTGTCTGAAAACGAATATTACCTGGATCCCAACCTTGAGAACAACTGGGAGAATTGGGCAGTCTATACCAAGTTTGAACTGTCTGCCGTACAGCCCATTTTTACCTGGGGCGCCATCAATAAAGCGATTGATGCGGCTAAGTTAGGAGCTGAAGCTGCTCGCTATAAATACGATGCCGATCAGGCTAACTATGAGATGCGTTTGTTTGAACTGTATTACAGCTATGTACTGGCGCTTGAAATTGAACGTCTGCTGAATGAAGCTCAGGAAAAAATTGATCAGATTGAGCGGCAGATTACCAAAATGCAGGAAGAAGGAAATGAGAGCCTGGACGAGTCGGATGTATTCAAATTTGAGATTTATAAATCAGAATTTGAGATACAGAAAGCCGAGGTGTTTGAAAATATGGGCTTCGTAAGAGAAACCTGGAATTATGTGCTTCGTGATGATGAGGGTACGGTGTACGAACCCGAAGTTCGGTTTTTGGATCCTATTTCAATGGAACTTGAATCTATCGACTTCTATCAAGAAGCCGCATTCAATAACCGGCCGGAATTGAAAGCGCTGGAAGTGGGTGAAGAAGCAACCCGAACCTATATTTCATCCCTAAAAAAGCAGAATCTTCCGGGACTGTATTTGGCTGGGTTTTTCAATTTTGCCCATACTCCGAATCGCCCACGTCAGTCTAACCCATTCATCATCAACAATACCAACAAACTAAGTGGTGGAGCTGGATTTACTATCCGTCAAAAGCTGAACTTTTTCTCTATAAAAGCAAATCTTGAAAGAAGCCGTATTGAGCTTAAGAAAGCGGATTATGCACAGGATGCAGCCGAAGATGGTATCATGCTGGAAGTAAATAATACCTACCGGCAAGCATCGGTGGCAGCCGTGAAAGTAGAGCAAACTGACGAGGCTCTGGTTACTTCAAAAAGATGGGTGCGACAGGAACAATTGGACTATGATTTTGGTATGGGTGAAGTAAAGGACCTTATTGATGCTATGAAGAAAGAACTGGAGCTTAAGCTCAAACAGAAAGAACGGATATTTGAATTTAATTCTTCGTTGGCAAAACTGAATAAAGTATCGGGTATTCCGTTAACTACCCTGATTAGTAATTAAATAACGAACAGATATCATGAATTACTTAAAAAGCATTTTTATTTTTTCTATTCTATTCTCGGTTTTAAGCATTACTGCCGTGGCGCAACAAACCGAGGAAGATGTACGAAGCATGCTGGAAGAACGTGACGAAGAAATTAAGGAATTGGTAGGACCAGAGGGTACAACCTACACCGATGAGCAACGCGCTACTCTTAAGGAGATTATTAATGGCGTGATAGATTTTGAAGCCATGGCCCAGGAAGCTCTTGCCGAAACATACGATACCATCGCTACCGAAAAGCGGGAAGAGTTTGTCGACCTTTTTTCTACCATTGTACGGGATCAGTCGCTAAACAATCTTGACATTTATCGTGCCAAGGTTACCTATACTTCTATTGAAGTAGATGGTAATCAGGCACGTGTAGAGACTCTGGCACAACTGGAAAATGTACGTACTCCGGTAAATTATGAACTTCGTTTTGAAGAGGGGCAATGGTTTATCACTGATATGGAAATTGATGATGTATCTACGGCTGCTTCCTACAACCGACAGTTTCAGCGAACCATTGCCCAAAATGGTTTTGAGGATTTAATGGAGCGGTTGAGAAAACGAGCCGCCAGGGCATAAAGTTTGGCTTTACACCCTCTCGAAATTGTGTATATTTGAAAATAAAAAGACGTGCTAACTCCGGTTAAAAATAAAAAATTAGGGAATGAAGGGTACATTTACGTCAGCTATGGACACCCGAAATACCTTCAGCATGCCGTAGCTTCGGTTACCACATTGCGCAGGTATGATACAGAGCGTCCGGTAGCTATCGTTTGTACCAAGAAACACCAGCAGCTTATAAAGAAGCATAACCTTAGTGATTTCTTTGATCTTGTTTTTGACTTGCCGGAAGAACACGCTTCCATTGTGGGTTTCAAACACAATTTTTATAACTACCTGTTTTTTGAGAACAACTTATTTCTCGACAGCGATATCATTTGGTGCAAGAACCCGGATCCACTTTGGGAAGCTTTTAGGCCTTTTGATTTTACTGTAACAGGTACACTGGTTTCTGATAACTTTTTTGGTGCGCCCAAAAGTATTGGTGTGGTGAAAGACATATTATTGCGTAGGCGAACCCGCACACTAAAGCGTTTCGGGTTATCCTACCTGAGCAGGGCACAAACCGGCATTATGTACAGTTCTGATTACGCCCTTACCAAGAAAACCTGCGAATTGGCAAAGGAGATGCTTAAGCGTAAATCAGAAACCCATTTTCAAAGCCGAAAAAAAGAAAAAGGCCGTACAGAAGAATCCTGTGAATGGAGTTTGGCTATGGCCATGTCTAAGTTAAATATCCCTGTATATCCATGGTTTCAAGGGCTCAACAGTCCTCAGTTGGATTATATTGAAATGCTCACCGATCACGATAAAGAGTTCGAATATGTAAACTGTAAGTATTATTCACACCGGTTTGTGTATTCGCTTAGAGGCTTAAAAAGTGATTTTTTGAAAAAACTACTGATTGGTGTCTTTACTCTTTATCCTGGTAATGGAGATTATATGATGGTGACGCCATTTTGCCTCCATTTTGGTTGGTATCACGAGAAAAAGGCATTTCTTGATTTTTCTGATAAGATCTGGAACCGGCTGGAATCTGGTTTAGATACCTCACACTACGAGAACCGGATCCAGGAAGCTGACAGCTCTGCAACCGAAGCATAATTACACGACCAATCACTCAAATCGCATCCGATTGATTAGTAATAAAGTCCACACTGTTGTTTTGTTCCTGTGTGTATTGGGACTTTTACCTATACCATCTTTGGCACAATGGCATAGCCCTGACAGTATAAGTGCAGGTCTGTACACTTCGGTATCAAAAAAGGAGTATCAACCCTTTTGGCTTGCGGCAAACAGGCAAGGATTTATTGAAGAGTTTAGCCAGGGGAATGCGGTATTTAGAATGCAGGCCCATTCTTCATTTCAATCTTACAATATATTCGAATATGCTTATGGCATTGATGTTGCGGCAAGAGCTGCAGAGGTGAATTCAGATCTCTATTTTCATCAGTTATATGGTTCACTGAAAGCTTCTATCTTTCAATTGGATGCAGGTTGGAAATATTACACGGTTGGTGAACCCCCAAGTAAACTCTCTTCTGGATCAATGGGGATTAGTAATAACAGTCGTACCATTCCAAGGATTAATCTCTCTATACCTAAATTTACCCCCGTTCCTTTAACGTATAGTTTTATTCAGTTCAAAGGAAACCTGGCTCATGGCTGGTTAGGCAATGACCGAAGTACTAAAGGAGCTTACCTCCACGAAAAGACCTTTTACCTACAGGGCGGCTTTGATTATTGGCCGGTACAGGGCTATGCCGGAATGGTACATTTTGCGCAATGGGGAGGTACTATGCCAGATGGGGAGGAGCTGCCATCTGGATTTGAGGATTTTACCTCTGTGTTTTTTGGGAGTGGGGGAGGAAGTGATGCACCGGATGGTGAACAGGTTAACGCGTTGGGCAATCATCTGGGAATTTGGGATTTCGGCATGGAAATAGAGTTAAAAAACATAACCTTAAATCTCTATTATCAGCACCCTTTTGAAGATAAATCTCAGTTGAGGTTTAGCAGGGAAGAGGATGGATTATACGGGATCAATGTTGAATCCAAAAAACAGAATATACTGTCAGGGTTTTTGTGGGAGTTTATTTACACCAAAGCACAAACGGGCCCGGGATTGTCTGATCCGGTAGCTAATTTTCCGTATTGTGAAGAAGAGAATTGCGGATATCCATATGGTGGTCGGGATAATTACTATAACAATTATATCTATGAAGACGGCTGGACAAATCAGAACAGAACTTTAGGTACTCCTCTTTTCTTGAGTGTAGCTCAATTGAAAAGCTATTTTCCGGATGCCAAGGTGTATAACACCGCAATTGAAAGTAACCGAATAGTAGGACATCATATGGGCTTGGAAGGCTATATAAGTCCTCGTTTTAAATATCGTGCCTTGGTTACATATGTGAGGCACTACGGTAATTATCATGGAATAAATGGGGGGTACGGTCAATTTAATAGTAAGAACCCCGAGTACGACAAGACCCAATATTTATTCTATCCGGCTTTAGAGCAGTGGAATTTTTTGGTTGAAACAGAATACTCATTTCCCCGGCTATCGAACATCCATTTTATTACATCCTTGGCGTATGACAATGGAGATTTAAACCAGAATTTAGGGCTTTTATTGGGCGCTACTTATCATTTTTGACGCGTTCATTTTCCAAGGCAAGTGCGTACAACTCTTCAAAATGGGCACAGGCGTGGTCCCATGTAAAATTTTGCCGAATGTGGGTTGCTCCGGCTCTTCCCATGGCTTGTCTCTGGTCAGGGTGTTCTAATAAGTATTGAATGGAGTCTGCCAGAGCTGTGGGATTATCAGCTTCTACTAAACAGCCATTTTTTTGGTTTTGGATGATTTCAGGAGTGCCTCCAACTTTTGTGCTTACAGTTGGGGTTCCCACACACATAGAGCTCAGTACAGCAAGGCTGAAATTTTCTTCGCGAGAGGGAAGTACACATAATTTTGATTTTGAAAGTACCTGACCAAGCTCATGGTGATCCATCCATGATTTGAATATGACCTTCTTTGAGAGTTTTAGTTTTTCAACTTCCTCCTGGAGTTCTTGCTTCATCTCTCCGCGACCAATAATCCAGGTTTCGGGAATTTCTTGAGGATCAAGTAAGCTTAAAGCCTCAATTAATGTATCTACGCCTTTGGTTTTTGTAAGTCGCCCAAAAAATACGATAGGCCCCTGCTGAGCTTCCGGTTTTCTGTGATAATTTAGAAATTCATCAGGCACACCATTGTGTACGGGTTGCAGCCTTTCTCTAGGAATATTGAAGGCCTTTCCAATCATTTCAGCCGCCCATTGGCTTGGTGGGGTACAGAAATCTGCATGAAAAGCTGCAGAGGCTTGCATCAGATACTTACCATTTTTCAAAGCCGTAAATACTTTGGTAGTAAAAGGAAGTTTTTTGTGTTTAAAGAATACCTCAGGATAGTGAGGGTGGTGTGGAGTACAAATAAAAGCAAAGCTATGATGGTCGCGAATTTTGTGAACGAGTCCGGTTTCTTCTCCATTGCCGTGTACGACGGTGTCTTCATTTGGGTTAATGATTTTTTTGAGGATTCTATTAACACTTAATGCAGTTAAGGGCCTTAAAAAAACAGCTCTTTTACTTTTAGCAGCTATTAAATGAGCCCAGTGAATTTGATAAGGCACATCATCAGGGACAGAAATAGTTTCCCAAGGTGGCTTGGAATAAATGACCGTTACTTTATGTCCCCGTTTGGACATTGCAACCCCTAAATTGTGCGTAACTCTTTGAGCTCCTCCACTATAAGCCGACCAGGGGGAATAATCTACGGTTAAAATTATATGCATTACATTTTTTGCATTTAGTAAGAGCAATATGAATGTTTAAAACACTACAGTGAGTTCAGGCAAATTCCTATTCCATTTTGACGTATTGAAATTAGGTCTGCAACAATGATTTAACGATTTGTGCTGCATTGAAAATAGTATGCTCTGATTAATTAATACATTGTATGGTGTGATTTTAGATAAGTTAAGTATAGTAGTAACAGAAAGGATGGCCAATCATTTTTGAGACTCTGTTTCTTCACTGGCAGCCAGCTCAGAAACATCCGGTACAAAGGAGCTTTCCTTAATCCAGGCGCTAAGCCCGAATGCCAAAAAGTTGAAAGCCTTATTCAGCACGCCCTTGGTTAACATTAATGCTGCAATATCGCTGGTTGACACCGCTAATCCTTCGGCTATACCAATACTCATTCCCACATAAATCAAATCCTGGTTGGGGATAAAAGGAATGCGGGTTAGTACGATCTCTACAGATAACAAAGTGAACCAAACATATAAAGGCGTTTCGGGCATCACTACATAATACATCAGCACATTAACGGCTTGTCCCAGAATCAACCGGAAAGTTTGTATGCCAAAGATGCTGAAGGCCGATTTCATGGGCATAGAAATCACCTGGTGACGGAAATGAACAAAAAGGATCACTAAGACCACCAGGAAGATCGCCCCACCCCAAAAATATGCTTGGTCTTGACGGGCAAACCATTCTACAATTTTGATTTGATCCGTAAAAAGAAAAGCAGAAAGCAAACCAATGGCCACCAGGGTAGAAGCAACCGAGGATATAATGTTATTATCCTTAATGGTCTTGAGGACTTCAGAGTCGGTGAGATTCAGGTTGTTGCGAGCCCACACATAAAAATATACTTCTCCTGAATATCCCAAGAGGTCTTTGTTGTATATTTTCTTAAGTAAGAAAACCGGGATAGATTTCAGCCAGTCAAAAGTCCAGGTAATGCGATAGATAAAGATCTCAAAGAAAGGCAGTTGGAAATACAGAAAAAGAAAAAGGAGGTAGAAAACCGGGTTAAGGGGCAACGAATTCCAAACCTTGAGCCATCCAATGTCGGTGAGTTCATACACCAGCCACACCAGGATCGCCGTGTTAAACAGGTACTGTCCCCATTTAAGAATACGTTTACCGGTTTTCGTCTTGAAAAAGGAAGAAAGCCTTTTTCTGTAATATCGAAGTCGTACCTTCAAGCGTGTTGCGGGTTGATTCATTGAAGCAACAAATATAGGGTTATTTCAAGCTACTGTTTAACTACTAATTCTTTAATTTTTTTGAAAACAGCTAACTTAATATGCGCTTAGCTCTTATTACTCAGGATTTTACCCCAAAGATAGGAGGCATTCAGACCTATGCGCTGGAATTGGCCAAACGTTTTAATAAAAAATGCGACTTTTTTTGTGTGATTGCTCCGGATGTACCTGGTGCAGCGGAAGTCGATGAAAAACTTCCGTTTCCTGTAAAAAGAATTAAGACACCAGAACCGTGGCTGGGCTGGGCGGGCATTCCCGAAATTCCACTTTATATCTATCACCACAGTATCGACCGAATTTTCCATACCCAATGGAATACCTTACCTGTTTCTTTGATGATGAAAAAGACCGGGTTGATTAACCACATCTATGTAGCCGCTCATGCCCGGGAATTGCTTTTTAATCCTGTAAAAGGAAGTGTTTTTGGGGGAGGGTATGCAAAATATCGACAGAAAATGTTATCCAAAGCGGATTACTTCTTTCCGGTGAGCGAATTTACTGCCGGGTTGCTTCAGAATGAGGGAATACTATCAGAACAAATACAGGTGGTAACAAATGGGACAGACCCCGAAGAGTTTTATCCATTGAAATCTGATGATCTTAAAAAAGAACTGGGCATTGAAAACCGGAAAATCCTGCTAACTATCACCCGACTGGTTTCCCGGAAAGGAATTGATACGGTCTTAAAAGCCATGCCTATAATAGTTGAGGATCATCCCGAACTTCTTTATATGATAGTAGGAGAGGGAGAACAAAGGCCGCAGCTGGAACAACTGGTAGATGAGCTAAACCTGCATGACCATGTGCATTTTACCGGAAAAATTCCTCACACAAAGCTAAACGGGTATTACAACAGTTGTGATGTGTTTGTAATGCCATCTAAAACCGAACTCCCTGATGTAGAAGGTTTTGGTTTGGTGTTTTTAGAAGCCAACGCTTGTGGCAAACCGGTCATCGGTTCGTATTCGGGCGGAATACCCAGTGCGATCATTCATGAGGAGACCGGACTTATGGTAGAACAGGAAAACCCAAAAGAGTTGGCGGCCGCTGTTAATCATTTACTAAATAATCCTGATTTGGCTGAGAAATTAGGACAGCAGGGAAGGCAGCGTGTCGTGGAGGAGGCGAACTGGAATCGGGCTGCAGAACGGATTATAAAGCTTATGCGGTAGAAGTAGTTAATGTTTTTGTTTTATAAAGTTTAAGTCCTTTGAAGATAAGCGCCCATTTTAATCAAGCCGTTGAATATTTAATGAATCTAAATTCCTTAAAAATCACCCAAAACGCTCTTTACCTTGCTGAAGTTTTTTGTATCTTTGCCATCCATTTTGGAACCGCAAGCTGTGGTTCCTCTTCTATATCGCAAATAAATAAAGACTAATAGATGGAATCCGCTGCGGCGTTGTTTACACTCATTATTGCTCTTCCATTGCTGGGTTTTCTGATTAACGGGATAACCGGGCTTTTTGTAGAAAATTATCGTACCAAGAAAAACCTGATTGGCATCATTGCCAACACAGCGGTATTCATTCCTTTTCTGATTGCGGTTTACTTCTTCCTGAATATGAATGCCGGCTCTGAAGCCGTGGTATACAAGCTGTTTACCTGGATGGATGTGGGCACCTTTAGTGTGGATATTGCCTACCGGGTTGATCAGCTCTCTATTATGATGGCGCTGGTAGTAACGGGTGTTGGTTTCTTGATTCATTTGTATTCCATGGGCTATATGGCCGATGATGAAGGATATTGGAAGTTTTTTGCGTATCTGAACCTCTTTATTTTTGCGATGCTCAACCTGGTGTTGGGTAACAATCTCTTGCTTTTATTCCTTGGATGGGAGGGGGTAGGTGTTTGTTCGTACCTGTTGATTGGTTTCTGGTATACAGATATGGCCAAATCGGATGCCGCTAAAAAAGCTTTTATCTACAACCGTATTGGTGACTTTGCTTTCCTGATCGCCATGTTTATGGTGTTCCAAACGGTAGGTAGTCTTAATTTTGATGTGATTCTTGGTAACCTGGATGCTTTTTCCAGTGATTACACCTTCATTATTGGTTTATTGATGTTTATCGGGGCTACGGGTAAATCAGCCCAGATTCCTTTATTTGTTTGGTTGCCCGATGCCATGGCTGGCCCAACTCCTGTTTCCGCCCTGATTCACGCGGCTACGATGGTAACCTCCGGAATCTACCTGATTTCACGAATGTCACCTATGTATGTGCTTTCACCGGAGGTTATGCTAATTGTTGCCGTAATTGGTGCTTTAACGGCCATTGTTGCAGCTACCATTGCCATCACACAAAACGATATCAAGAGTGTGCTGGCCTACTCAACGGTTTCTCAGTTAGGATATATGTTCCTTGCACTGGGTGCCGGTGGTTTTACGGCCGCGATGTTTCATGTGATGACGCATGCCTTCTTTAAAGCATGCCTGTTCCTCGGTTCCGGTTCAGTAATACACGCTATGCATCACGTTGAGCACGAACTGGAGCATGATGGTAAAGATGTTCATTTTGATCCACAGGACATGCGAAATATGGGTGGGTTGCGAAAGTATATGCCTTCCACTTATA
This sequence comes from Gracilimonas mengyeensis, assembly GCF_900182705.1. GTDB lineage: Bacteria > Bacteroidota > Rhodothermia > Balneolales > Balneolaceae > Gracilimonas > Gracilimonas mengyeensis. The sequence goes on from NZ_FXTP01000001.1 coordinate 34,126, forward strand.
AAACATTTTTGATTGCTACGATTGCTATTGCGGGTATTCCTCCGCTGGCCGGTTTCTTCTCCAAAGATGAAGTTTTAGCTATGACAGCCAATGCCGGTGCCGGTGAATTTGGGCAGTATATGTATATGGCATTGTGGGTAGTTGGTATTATCACCGCCTTCCTGACAGCCTTTTATATGTTCCGCCTCACGCTTACTACCTTCCATGGCGAATTCAAGCTTGGAAAACGTTTTAAAGAAGCTGTAGGTGCAGAAAAGTATTTACATGAAAGTCCTGCTACTATGACCATTCCACTTTGGTCGCTGGCCGGTTTGGCTACCGTTGGTGGTTTCCTTGGGGTTCCAAACTTCATTGTGGAAACCTTTACCCACGAAGAAGCCCATATCAATTTATTGCATAACTGGTTATACAATATCACCGCCGATTACGAACTAACCCTTTCCCACGGTATCGAATGGGCGCTGATGTCAACTTCTATTATTATTGCAATAGCCGGTGTATTTACCGCTTTCAAAATGTATAACAACAATCAGCAAGTTGAATCGGACGCTAAACTGGCTTCTATGTTTGGAGGCTTGTATCAAACCTGGAAAGACAAATACAACTTCGACGAAGTGTATGAAGGCTTAATCGCTCGTCCGATGGTTCGCTTCTCTGATAAAGTACTTGCCGTGTTCGACATGAAGATAGTGGACGGTATCGTAAATGCTACCGCCGGAACGGTTCGCTTGTTTGGCAGCCTCTTCCGTTATGTGCAAACCGGAGTTGTTTCAAGCTATGCGCTGGCTTTTGTTTTAGGCGTGATTCTCATTCTCTACTTAATGGTAATGTAATTCCCCAGAATTCTTGATGGAAACTCTTTTAAATATCGTTATTTATTTACCGCTGGTTGGCATTCCGCTGATCATTTTATCCAAGAATGAAACCACGCAAAAGTGGATTGCCTTACTGGTGACCACCATTACCTTTGTAGCATCTCTGCCGCTGATGTTTGGCTTTGATGTTGCTAATTCAGGTACCGCACAATTTGTAACCGAAGGGGGAAGGTTAATTGAAAACCTGGATATAAAATATCTGGTTGGCCTGGATGGACTGAGTCTATTGCTTTTTATGCTCACCACTTTTATGGGCCCATTGGTGATTCTTTCTTCCTGGAATTCCGTGACCAAGCATCTCACCGGATACTGGAGCATGTTGCTATTGCTGCAAACGGCTTCTTTGGGCGTATTTTCATCGCTCGATCTTATGGTTTTCTACGTGTTCTTCGAGCTTTCTTTGATACCTATGTATTTCCTGATTGGAATTTGGGGAGGAGCAGGACGCATTCAGGCTACTATAAAGTTTTTCATTTATACCCTGGTTGGGTCGCTCATTATGTTGGTTGGGTTGATTTACCTCGGCTACGACGCTGGCGCTGCCATGGGGGCAGGAACCAGCTTTACTACCGACTGGCGCTTCCTTTCCAGTGATGTGTATACGATTGGTCTGGTAGAACAAACCTATTTATTCCTGGCTTTTGCACTGGCCTTCTGTATCAAAGTGCCCTTGTTTCCATTCCACACCTGGTTGCCTTATGCGCATACCGAGGCTCCAACGGCAGGTTCTGTGGTACTGGCGGCTATCATGTTGAAAATGGGTACATACGGTTTGATCCGCGTTTGCTTGCCGATCTTTCCAAATGCCTTCATGGAATTTGCGCCCTGGATGGCGGCATTGGCTGTAATTGGTATCATCTATGGTGCACTCGTTGCTATGGTCCAAAAGGATGTGAAAAAACTGGTTGCTTATTCTTCAGTGAGTCACCTTGGTTTTGTGGTACTCGGTATTTTTGCTCTGAACACGGTAGCCGTACAGGGTGCCATCATCCAAATGATTAACCACGGACTTTCCACAGGCGCACTCTTCCTTATTGTTGGGATGATTTACGATCGTCGCCACACCCGTATGATTAAAGACTTCGGTGGTATTGCCAAACAAATTCCCGTGTTTACGGTGATGTTTATGATAGCCACTTTTGCCTCTATTGGCCTGCCCGGCTTAAATGGATTTGTGGGAGAGTTTTTGATCCTGAATGGTTCCTTCTTTTCTGAGCTGTATAACAACAAGATTTTTGCTATCCTCGCTGCATCCGGTGTAATTCTGGCAGCAGTTTACATGTTGTGGATGTTCCAGCGTGTGATGTTTGGTCCGTTAACCAATGAAGAGAATAAGAAATTAGTAGATCTGAACGGTCGTGAAATCGGATTACTGATTCCACTCGTTGTTTTCATGTTTTGGATTGGTATCCGTCCTGTAGACTTTACCAAGTATTCTGAAGTTCAGGTTACTGAATTGATTGAAGCTTCTGAAGAGAAGAGTATGGCCGTGCTGGAACAGGCTCGCAATGAAGATTTGCCAAACTGGACTACGAAATTGTATGATGTAGACGAATCAGAATCGCAATTAGCATCAACCAAATAGTACAATGGCACAACCACCACTTTCCGAAAACGATATTCAACAAGCGTTGAGTTCTCTGGAAGGATGGGAATTCGGCGACGATACAATCACCAAAGAATATAGTTTTAATGATTTCAGTGAAGCCCTTGGATTTATCGTCCGCGTTGGCTTGGAAGCTGAAAAACAGGTCCATCATCCACAACTGTTTAATGTGTACAACACGGTAAAGATCAGCCTTAATACACATGATGCAGACGACAAAGTAACACAGAAAGATGTGGATCTGGCCAAAGCAATAGAAAGCGTTTTATAAAATTAGCTAATGGATTATTTAGGCGACATACAAGCTTTTTTACCCGGAGTAATCACTGCCGTAGCAGGTTTAGTGGTTATTGTGATAGAATCTCTCAAGAAAGAGAGTCCTCTTAATTTTTACGTAACCATAGTGTCGCTTGCGGCTGCTCTTATCGTGAGCGTGTATTCGCTGGGAGGAGAACTGGAGACAGCCTTTTCCGGTATGCTCGTTCACGGCGGACCTGTTGCCTTTGGTAATATGGTTATCTTAGCCGGAGCTTTATTTTGTGTCTTCATCAGCGAGGATTACCTGAAGGGCATTGGCCACTATTATGGCGAGATTTATGCCCTCTTGTTGTTTGCTACTTCGGGGATGTTAGCCTTGGCAGGCTCCAATAACCTGATTACTCTTTTTGTAGGTCTTGAGACCATGTCTATTTGTTTATATGTGATGGCAGGTTTGATCAAAGACGAAAAAGCCGGAGCAGAATCAGCACTTAAATACTTTTTATTAGGAGCTTTCTCTACGGGATTTCTTTTGTATGGGATGGCCCTCATTTACGGAGCTACCGGTACTACCAGTATTCCCGAGATAGGAGCTGCAGCAAGTACCGGTTTGTTATTCCTTGCCGGAGCTGCCCTGTTGATGGTTGGTTTCTTATTTAAGGTATCCGCCGTTCCTTTCCACATGTGGACGCCAGATGTGTATCAGGGCACGCCAACCTCTCTGACGGCTTATATGGCCACAGCATCTAAAGCTGGGACCTTTGTAGCCTTTATTTTGGTGCTATCCCGCGCACTTCCTGTTATGGAAGGATTAAATTGGCAGCTGGTGTTGAGCGTGATTGCAGTGCTTACTATGGTATTTGGTAACATCATCGCATTGGTTCAGGATAATGTCAAACGCATGCTGGCCTACTCAAGTGTGGCCCATGCCGGTTATGCTTTAGTTGGCTTGTCTACCGGAACATTTGAAGGATATAATGCCGTACTTTACTACTTGTTTGCATACACCATCATGAATATTGGTGCTTTTGGAGTGATTGCTTATTACGAACGTAATAAAGGACTTGATTTCAATCAGGTACAAAACCTGGCTGGTCTTGGTTTTAAAGAACCCCTGATGGGTGTTTCGCTTTCAGTATTCTTATTCTCTTTGGCAGGTATTCCGCCACTGGTAGGTTTTGTAGGTAAATACTACGTATTTGCTGCGGCCATTAATGCTGAGCTGGTTTGGCTGGCAGTGGTCGGTGTCTTAGCGAGTGCAGCCAGTGTGTATTATTATCTGCGTGTGATGGTCTATTTGTATTTCCGCGAAGAGCATCAGCCTATTACTTTGTTTTCTCCAACCCTGATGTACAAAGGTACCATTGTAGTACTTGCCCTGCTTACCCTTTACTACGGTATAGAGCCCGTATTGCCCTCCACAGGGTTGATGGAAATTCTGAGTGGCTTTGGCGGATATGACGCTGCTGCTTCTTTAGCTCCGTAATGATCTAAATTATTTTAGCGATTTGTAGAGCCCTTCAGAGAATGATCTGAAGGGCTTTTTTTGTGGATTCTTGAAATGTTATACACAATGTATTACATTGAAATGAAGTTTAATAACAACTGCAGCTATGCGTTCAATACGTCTCTCAGATGAAATGGAAAAAGACCTGGAGGCTATCGCAGATCAAAAGAAAACCTCCCGGTCCAATATCGTTAAAGAAGCATTGGTGGAGTATATGGCAAAAGAGAAAAAATACAATAAACCCTTTGAGTTGGGCGAGCGCTACTTTGGGAAGTACGGTAGCGGAGATACCAATCGCTCAACAACCTACAAATCACGACTAAAAGAAAAGCTCCGTGACAAGCACTCTCATTGATGCGGGCCCGATTATAGCTTTATTTGACCGCGATGATCAATATCACCGGAAAGTGTATGAGTTTATGCGGGATTTTGAAGGACGGTTGATATCCACCTGGCCGGTGCTCACTGAGGTTTCCCATATGCTGGATTTCCATAAACAAGCTCAACTTGATTTTATTGATTGGGTAGGCGAGGGAGGTATTGATGTCCATAACCTGGATCAGTGGCAGCTATTTAATATTCGCAGCATCATGGATAAATATGATGATTTACCCGCTGACTTTGCCGATGCATCGCTGCTTGTGGCCGCAAATGAGCGCACACTTACCCACATCATTTCACTAGATTCTGATTTCCAGGTATATCGTTTAAAAAATGGAGAAGTATTGGAGAACTTATTGCCATTATAACGGCAAATAACGCCTTACTTAATAGCCCACTTTTCGATTCTAAACCAGTCAGCAATCGTAACTCGGGGTCTCACACTTGATTTCCTAAACAAACTAGATCAGTTTATTAGATCTGCTGGTACAAGCGAGACGCTTGCACTAGTCGTTAGTTATAGGTTGTAGAACAGTTCTTTGAGCAGGAGCCCTACATATCATAAACATTTCGTGGTAATAGAATCAGTACAAGAGCTTGGTTGAATCCTAAAAATCAGCGCAATCAAATAAATCAGTGATCCCTACTCGATCACCATTTTTTCTTCTTCAGATTCCAGCTCTTCAGGAATTGAGTTTTTAATTACATCTGCAAAAGAATCAATCAAATTTTTCTTGAGGAATTCACGGCTGTACACCAGTCGTATTTTGCGAGAAGGAACCGGATCACTGAACTTTTTAACTACGCCATTAGCACATCGCGTATCATGATCGTTCATAGCCAGGTAGGGCATTAGCGTGACGCCAAAATCCTGCTCCACCAATCGCTTCAGAGTTTCAAGGTTTCCGCTTTCAAAAGTAATAGGGGTTTTATTTCGCTTCTCGTTATTCTTCTTGCAGATCTTCATGGTTTGATCGCGGAAACAGTGCCCCTCATTCAGCAACCATAAATCCTCTTCATACATATCTTCAATTGCAATTTTGTCTTTCTTAGTAAGTTCGTGATTGGGGTTCATGTAAGCTAAAAAAGGCTCTAAAAACAGCTCATGCTCAAAGATATGTTGTTCGGTAGGGGTAGCAATAATTCCAACGTCAAAATAATCTTCGTTAAGTCCTTTGAGTACTTCCTCTGTAAGAGCTTCTTCAAAAACGAGTTCTACCTCAGGGTGTTTATCCACAAATGGCTTCAGGAACAAAGGCACCAGGTAAGGAGCGATGGTGGGGATAATCCCAATGCGAAAACTGCCCTTAAGGGTTTCTCCCTGCACCGAAACCATATCTTCGATGTGTTTGGCTCCGCTTAAAATTTGCTTTGCCTGTGTGATGATTTCTTCACCGATAGCTGTGGGTACTACGGGGCTTTTGGACCGGTCAAAAATGAGCACGCCTAATTCATCCTCAAGTTTCTGAATTTGCATACTGAGGGTAGGCTGTGTGATGTATATTTTTTTGGCAGCCGTGGCAAAATGTCGGTGTTTGTCGACGGCAACGATGTAAGAGAGCTGCGTAAGAGTCATTTCAAAAAACGATTTGAACTATTTTAGGAAGAATAATTTTTTATAATTGCGTAGCTGTAAAATAGAACTTTAATAACAAAAAGGTAGACCATTGAGAAAGCATATTTTCATAAGTGGACGTGTACAGGGTGTAGGCTTCCGTCACTTTACGAAAGTGAATGCGCGAAATCTAAATATCAACGGATGGGTGAAGAATTTGTCGGATGGCAGAGTGGAAGCAGTTTTTGAGGGTGAACAGGATCAAGTTCGGGAAATGATGCAAAAAGTGAAGAAAGGTCCCAGGACGAGTTCTGTAAATTCTGTTGTTGAAAGCGATGAAGCACCGACTGAGCAGGAAGAAACACTCAATTCTTTCGAAGTCAGATACTAAAAAATCTACTTTACAAAAAGACAGCGTAAGCAAACAGGGCATTGAAAGTTTTATCAGACAGGTTAATAACCTTCGATTGGTTGATTCCTCTGTAAATAAAACCCTAATGTATTTTTTGAAACTTGTCCTAAATTGATTAGGCTATAGTTGGTATCCAAAATTCTAAATTAATTCAATAGGGTCGGTATTATGAGGAAATATATTTTATTTATCATCTTTGTGTTTATTCATATAACCATCACCGGATGTACCACCTCAACCGATGAAAGTAAAGTGAATGTTCGCATTCATAATGACTCGTCAGAAGATTTAAACAATATCACTTTAAACCTGGTCTCTTCGGAAACATTCGATTCATTTTTTGAAAACAGCGACACGCTTACCTATGAGGTTTCAAATGTGGCAAGTAAAGCTTACAGTGAATACTATCCTGCGGATGAAGAAACCAGAGACATTGAGCTGATTTTTGATGTAAATGGTGATGAAGAAATCAACAGAATGCAGGTTTCTGATTTTGATACGCTGTTATCCGGAGACTATACAATTAGTTTTCAGGATAATTATTTATTTGAACTGGAATCTATGACCCATGATGGAACCAGCGAAGATGGATCAGTCAAGGTGAGAATCATGAATAATACCTCCTTTGATTTTGAAAGCGTATTTCTAACCTTGGATCAGGAACGTCCTGAAGATCCGGATTCTCCTGAAAGCCGCAATAATGTGGAGAGAAAAGAGGTGGACTTTGGTAATCTTGCCAGTGGTGCAGCAACAAACTACGTAGAAACAGACATTGGCTTTAATGTGCCCCGAGGATATACTTTCAATGTTAACGGACAGGAAGAAAACTACTGGAATTTTGATTTCGAATCCTATTTTTATGAAGATTACGAAACATTAGATCCGGGTTTATATACTTATGTAATTTCCTATACCGGCATACAAGTCTACTTTTCTGATTTCACCAAGGATTAACCCAAAAAATCATAAAATGAGTTTCTGTTCATTCTGTATGAACAGCTAAGCTTTACCGATTTTTCAGGATTTTTGAATGAGGGGTGGATCATTAAATGTCTGAGCTATTAATATTTAAATCGATCAGTTCTTACTTATTGATAGAATCATAATAATAAAGCAGCGTACGGGCCTCACGCTCGTTTTTAATCTTAAGTCTGGCAGCCTTGGCATATTCTTTTAAATCCTTTTCGTGCGTGCCCAGGGTTTCAATAAAAGGGTTTCGTTTTAACCTGGTCTTCGTCAAACCAATGTGCTCTGTGAGAAGATAGTACGTTACGCTTTCTTTGTACTCGCTGTATTTTGCGTTGGAGAAAGGATCCCGTGAGCTGTTTTGATCAAAAAAGACCTCGTGTTTGGCCAGTAGTTTTGTATCACCGCTATACACAACGCGCATCAGATCAGAAGGACCTATATTTAGATTTTCATCATAAAAACCATTTGCAAACTGGGTTTCCACATTACCGTTGTCATCAAGAATGATGAAGCCCTTTATTTTATCAGGATCATAGGCTCTTAATTCATCCCCTTCTTTAAACACCACTTTCTGTTCATAGATGTTATAGTTCAGCTTTAGCTTTTTGGTGATAGACTTATTGTCCAGGATTACTTTACCGTCTACCCAATCATCAGAGAAATATTGAGAGCCTTTTACGTTATTATTCTTAGTGAGGAATAACTTCGAGTCGCCATTCCAGGCATCATACTGTTGTTTGTCGGATTCCGAACTTTGTGCTATTAACGGGGAGGTGAAGAGTAGTACCAGAGGGAATAATAAACCAATGAATAAGCGGTGATTAATTAATGTCATCATAGAAATCTCTTGTTGCTGTTTAAAAGAGTATAATGAACTCCGGCATGATTATCAGAATTCATGTAAACAAAATACGATGGTTCAAGTGTTTACAAAGTGTGGAAAACTAATACTGTTATGAGGCTGACAGAACAGTATATTATTTAGGCTAATTGCAGACTTTAAATATCGTGGAATCTTTTTCGTACACATTTGATTCCGAATGCCTTAGCAAAATATTATCTTTGAATGTGAGAAGCGCATCAGACATCCAGCACCTAAAACGAATCTAAAACCGCGTACCAAACTCTTTAGATGTATTTAATTTTTGATACCGAAACCACGGGCTTACCTCAGGATTTTTCCGCACCCATTTCTGATCTGGACAATTGGCCCAGACTGGTGCAACTGGCCTGGCAGCTTCATGACCACACCGGAAAGCTCATCAATAGCGGTAACTATATTGTAAAACCTGAAGGATTTACGATCCCGTTTAACTCGGAGAAAATCCACGGTATTTCAACGGAGCGTGCCCATGAAGAAGGGGTGGAGCTGGAGTTTGTGCTCAAAGAGTTTTCCAAAGACATCGACAAGGCATTTTTCCTGATTGGGCACAATGTCAGTTTTGATGAAAAGATCATGGGGGCGGAATATCTTCGCAAAAAGATTCCTTCGGCCATCATTGATAAGCCCAAAATTGATACCAAAATTGACGGTACGGATGTAGCCAAGATTGAAGGCGGTCGCGGTGGTAACTACAAATGGCCATCACTGGGTGAATTACATCATGCCTTGTTTGATGAAGGCTTTGAAGATGCCCACGATGCTGCAGCTGATGTTGAAGCTACAGCACGCTGTTTCCTGGAGATGGTTCGCATCGGGGCTACCACCATCAACTTCCCGATGGATGCAAGATTATACGAGTCTGCCCAAAGCTACATCAAAAAAGATGAATACATTGATCTGGTTTCCCCTTCCCGTTTTAAAACCAAACAGACGGAGGAACAACTAGAGGCTCAAAAAAAAAATGGCAGCGCAGACGGGACAACTGGTAGCAAGCAGTTAAAAGAGGCTACTTTTACCCACCTTCACAATCACTCCAAATTTTCGGTGTTACAGGCCACAGCAGGCATCAAAGACCTGGTTGCAAAGGCCAAAGAAGAAGGGATGAGTGCGGTAGGCTTGGCCGATTTAGGCAATATGTACGGGGCTTTTTCTTTTGTGCGGGCCGCCCATGCCGCAGATATCAAACCGATTGTAGGCTGCGAATTTTATGTGGTGGAAGATCGTCTGCAGAAGAAATTTACCCGTGATAACAAAGACCGCCGTTATCAAATCCCGATGTTTGCGAAAAACCAAAACGGGTATAAAAATCTCTCCAAATTAAGTTCTATCGGTTTTACGGAAGGATATTACTATAAATATCCCCGTATTGATAAAGCGGCGATTGCCGAACATGCCGAAGACATTATCTGCCTGAGCGGCGGCGTTCGTGGATGGCTGGCCGATTTGATCCTCAATAAAGGACAAGAGTTCGCCGAAGAGGAATTGAAGTGGTGGATGGATACTTTTGGGGACGATTTTTACCTGGAAGTGCTGAACCACGGACTGGAAGAAGAGAAGCGGGTAAACGAGGTATTCCATTCTTTTGCCGAAAAATATGGCGTAAAACTGGTAGCCACCAACAATGTATTCTACCTGGATGAAGAGGACGCCAAGGCCCACGATGCGCTGATTTGTATTGATGATGGCGAGCTGATGAGTACCCCCAAAGGCAGGGGCAGGGGATACCGGTACGGCTTCCCAAATGACGAGTTTTACTTCAAAACTCAGGATCAAATGAAAGAGTTGTTTGCGGATATGCCGCAAGCCATCCTGAGTACCGACGAGATTGTAGATAAGATTGAGCCCATCAAACTGGAGCGTGACGTACTTTTGCCGCGCTTTGAGCTTCCCGAGGGCTTTGAGACGGAAGACGAATACCTCCGCCATCTTACCTTTGAGGGAGCCAAGCCCCGGTACGACGAAATTGATGAAGAAGTAACCGAGCGTATTGAACTGGAGCTGGGTATCATCAAAGAGATGGGATTTGCCGGCTACTTCCTGATTGTGCAGGATTTTATTGCCGCGGCTAAAGATATGGGCGTATATGTAGGTCCTGGGCGTGGATCGGCGGCCGGTTCGGTGGTAGCATTTTGTACAGGGATCACCAATATCGACCCGTTGAAGTACGATTTGCTGTTCGAGCGTTTCCTGAATCCCGAACGTGTAAGCATGCCCGATATTGATATCGATTTTGATGATGACGGGCGCCAGCGTGTTATTGAATATGTGGTGGATAAATATGGGGTTGACCAGGTGGCGCATATTATCACTTTTGGTTCTATGGCGGCACGTTCCTCGGTGCGTGATGTGGCCCGCGTGCTCGATTTACCCCTTTCTGATGCAGACCGCCTGGCCAAGCTGGTTCCCGAAAAGCCCGGTACTTCTTTGGATGATGCTTTTTCTGAAGTCAAGGAACTGCGTGATATCCGTGATGGTGAAGGCCTGGAATCAGAGACTATGCGTATGGCGCATGTTTTGGAAGGTTCAGTCCGAAACACCGGTATTCATGCGGCCGGCGTTATTATTGCCCCGGATAAACTCACTGAGTACATCCCGGTAAGTACGGCTAAAGATGCTGATTTGTACGTCACCCAGTTTGACGGTGGGGTGATTGAAGATGCCGGTATGCTGAAGATGGACTTTTTGGGGCTTAAGACCCTTTCCATCCTTAAGACGGCCATCGAGTATGTAAGAGAAAATTTTGGTAAGGAATATGACCTGGATGACATACCGCTGGATGATGAAAAAACCTACCGGTTGTACCAGCAGGGAGGCACTTTAGGAACGTTTCAGTTTGAGAGTGAAGGGATGCGCAAGCACCTCAAAAACCTCAAGCCTACCAACATCAATGATTTGATTGCTATGAACGCCCTGTACCGTCCGGGGCCGATGCAGTTTATCCCGGATTATATTGCCCGGAAACATGGTAAAGAAAAAGTCGAATATGATCACGAAGATCTGATCGACATCCTGGAGCCCACCTATGGTATTATGATCTATCAGGAGCAGATCATGAAAGTAGCGCAGAGGATGGGCGGCTACTCGTTGGGTGAAGCGGATGTACTTCGCCGTATCATGGGTAAGAAAAAGCCGGAGCTGTTACCGCCTGAAGAAGAAAAGTTTGTCAATCAGGCCGTTGAAAAAGGCTATGACAAGCAAACCGCCAAGGATGTATTTGACAAGATGGCGATGTTTGCCGGTTACGGCTTCAATAAATCGCACTCGGCGGCTTATTCGGTAGTGGCCTATCACACCATGTATTTCAAAGCCAACTATCCGGCGGAGTACATGGCTGCGGTGATGAGCCACAACATGAGCGACATCAAAAAAGTGGCTTCTTTCATCGAGGAATGTCAGCGAATGGGTATCCCGGTAGATCCGCCAAACATCAACACGGCACGGGGTAAATTCCGCGCTAAAGAAGGCCGGGTGCAATACGGGATGTCTGCCATCAAAGGGGTGGGTTCATCCGCTATCCAGCATATTGTGGAAGAGCGGGAAGATAACGGCGACTTCAGCTCTATCTTTGATTTTGCTACCCGGGTAGACCTCAGAACTTGTAACCGCAAAACCTTTGAGAGCCTTATACTTGCCGGAGCTTTTGATACCCTCAATGATAATCGCGCTCAGCTGTATGATTCCTTAGAAGATATTTTATCCTATGCTGTTCGCAAGCAGGAAGAGATCCGCTTAAACCAGGGGAACCTGTTTGGTGGGGACAGCGGTGGACCCGGATCACAAGAACCTAAATTACGGGAAGTGGCCCGGTGGTCTCAAATAGAACGATTGAACCAGGAAAGGGAACTGATTGGTTTTTACCTGAGCGGACATCCCTTAACCCGTTTTAAAGAAGAGATCAATTTATTTGGAAAACAGGATCTCAGTGAGGAGAAGTTTGCTCACATGAATGACCGGGCAAATATAAAATTCATTGCCATTGTTACCGGAGTGAAAAGAGTGACCGACAAAAAAGGGCGTCCTTTTGCCTTTTTGCAGGTTGAGGATCTGAATAACTCAACCGAAGTGATTGCTTTTAGCAGTACTTACGATCAGTATATGGGACTGCTGCAAACCGATAACGTGCTCTATATTGATGGTGTGGTAGACATGCGAAGCGGCGAGCCCAAAGTGATAGCCAACTCGTTTGAGCGGGTAGAGAACCTGCGGGAAAAATTCCAGGAACAATTGAATCTTAAAATTGACCTGAAGACGGCAGAGCTGAATAAGGATGACCTCAAGCAAATGGAAACCTTATTCTCCCTGAACAAAGGAAGCACAAACGTACGCTTTACACTACATAGTAAAGAAGCCAACGGCCCCATCCGAATGAATGTGCGGAATTTTGTAGTAGAACCCAATGATGATCTGCTGCGTGGACTACGGGAAGTTTTAGGCGAAGAATCGGTACGGTTAGTGCATGGGAATTAGTTTTGCAGTGATCAGTAGGCAATTCAAAATTCATCATTCACCATTCAAAATTGATCTTACATCTTTAATCTTAAATTTTGAATTTCTAAGGTATCACTCAGCCTTATCAGCCCAATAATTTAAAAGAATGTGTAATATTGAATGAATTATGCCGATATTTGTTCAGAATTATTGAAAACCTAATAAATACAACAAAAGCATTATGGCTAAACCAATTGAATTCACAGACAGCAACTTTGATGACGAAGTATTGAAATCCGATCAGCCGGTATTGGTTGATTTTTGGGCCGAGTGGTGTGGTCCTTGCCGTATGATCGGGCCCATCGTAGAAGAGATGGCCGGAGAGTATGAAGGAAAAGCCAAAATCGGAAAAGTGAACGTTGACAACAATCCGGAAGTATCAGTTAAATATGGTATCCGAAGCATTCCTTCGCTGCTGATCTTCAAAGACGGCGAAGTGGTGGATCAAATTGTAGGTGCTGTACCCAAATCACAGCTGACCAAACAGTTAGAAGCGCAAGTAGCGTAATTTCTAACTAACTGAATCTCAAAGCGATGCAGAGTATTGCATCGCTTTTTTTATGCTTCCTATTTTTTACAAGGCTTATCCTCGTCACGGTGCTGCGCAGCGTAATTTGTGATAGAGGCTCTGCCTCAAACTAAAAATCCTGTCCGCCTAGCCCCATTTCCGGGAACCATCAAGGTTGATGATGAGGCAATAAGCACATCCACGATGGCATAACTGTTTACAAAATCACCAAAGGGTTACTTTTCTGGCGCTCCGAGTCATAAGAGGCGTATAGGGAGAAATAGTGGCAAGTTTTATATATCTAAAACTTGCCAAAAACTACTTTTCCAATTTATCTGTGCTTTTCCTATAATCCATTGTTATTCAAACAATTTAAACCAAAGTTCTTGGTCTGACGGCTTGCCCGTCTAGCCAATGGTTGAATTCGGGTAACGTAGCTTTTAGCCATCCCTCAAACCGGCAATCGGTCAGATGGAAATCGAAATGGTTTTATACGGTTTCTCGATCTGACGGCTCTAAGTCCGTCTGATCGATGGTTAGATTGGAGTTGGGAAACCGTGGGTACCCTGCAGATGGTTAATCTGTCAGTTGGTTTTCGGGAAAGGTAATAGTAAATAAGTAAAAAATCGGTTTTCGTTTATGCCACTCTTCCAAAATGTGGTACTGAATACATTTCTCTCCGGGGTGGATGAGAAAAAGGTGGAACTCGGTCTCACCGAAGAAGCCGAATGAATGGAGTACTTCAATCAACAAAAGCCCAGAACAATGAGCTCAAATCCTGAATCGTACAAATGGATTCCGAGATTGTCTGGATGGTGTATGGGTTGAAGAGAAAGTTAGGATTGTGGAGAATGCAGGAAATTAAGAATTATGGATTGGGAATCTCTAAACCATTATAAATTTTTTTGTAAGGAATTACTCTGAACTAATGGTTAGATTAAATCTATATGTTTAATAAAATCAATTTTTAGATTAATATTTACTGAGCTATGGCCAAAGAAGAAGAGCAAAAAAATGAGAGGTTATTATTATCTAAAGAGTTGATAAAGAATCTTGATCACATGCATAGCATTCGTTCTTTAGAAAAAGTATTAGCTGGTTTCAGTGAGCATTTAAAGTTAAATCAAATCGCTCTTTCTAAATCTATAATAGCTGCAACGAAAGCTTCCGAATTGGCAACTTTAAATTTAGATAGATTTATAAAAGTAAGAGAAGCCGAAGTAGAAAGAATTGTTAATGCAGTAATTCAAAATCAAAAAATTTTTACTGAAATAGGAGTCATGACTGCTGGAATGCTTTCACAAATTGCGAAGAACAATTTGGGGCTTGAGTCAAGAATTTCCTCAATTATGGACTTATCTATTCCACTGCATCAGTTTGAAAGCTCTTTCAATCAAGAATTTCTACAAAATATTCACTCGGAATTTTCAGAAGTAGAATCTGAAGCAGAGGGATTAGAATCATTAATTAGATTTTTTGAAGCTAAAATATCTTCTCTTAAAAAAGGTAGTGTATCTGCTCAAGGTTTTTGGCTAATTTTGCGACTTTATATTGCGATAATCCCAACAATTGCTCTAATAATTAGCATCAACCAAGGGAAAACAAATAAACAAGTAGCGGAAGATGTATCAGCAATAAAAGAAGATTTATCAGCCATAAAACATGCAAAAGAAATCTCAAATGAGTTTTTGGGAAATTTAAATGAATTAGGAGAAAGGGTTTTTCCATTAATTGAAGATTTGGCTATCAGTGACAAGGAAGAAGTATTGTATATTGTTAAGAAAAAAGCTCCCATTCGGGCAAAACCTAAATCAGATAGCGACACTCTCCATCGTGTTTATCCAAATCAAATTGTAAATATCATTTCCGAAGAAAAGCGATGGTTTTACGTTGAATATTTTGATCATATAGAAGCACTTCCCAAAATGGGATACATTTACAAAGGGAATGTAACTGAGTTTAATAAGTAGGAGTGTTTAAATTCGTTTCTAACCCCGTTGTAATTTTAATTAGAGAAAAAAAGTATCGAGAAACCAACATTAGAGCATAAAATGACTCAACGTACAACATTAATGATAGAAGCAAGGAACTTTCTAATCAACTCACAGGTTGATTGATATGGAGATTGTACGTATAATAGACGCTCCAGAACCAGTATTGTATGCTGTACAGTACACTGGAGAGGAAATTCATGAACTATATAGAAATATAGATTTATGGATTGATCCAGAGTATCTAAGAGAATTTTTTAAAACTCATGAAAAAGATTTAAAGTCCTATTGTGAGTTCCACGAAGTTTTTTATAGCATCAATGATGCCGTAAGAAAAACTATAAATGACATTGAAAACTTAGAACAAGTTTTAATAGAAAAAGCTGAAAACGGGATAAGTGATGAAGAGGAAATCCTTGAAACTCTTTTTAAACCACTACACAACAAAGAAAAAGACCAGCGTTATGCTTTACAAGAAAGTAAAGCTACTTTAGATGAAGAAACCTGGCTTAGATTATATGCTATTCGAATTGATAAACATTTGTATGTGATAACCGGAGGAGCAATTAAGCTCACAGAAACCATGAACGAAAGAGATCATACTAAAACTGAACTCAAAAAAATGGATCAGGTTGTTCAATACCTAAGAAATGAAGATTTGATCAATGAAGAAGAATTTGAAAAGTTTGAATTAGGGATTTGAGATATGACAGATATTAGAAAAAAAATAGAAGAAATCGCCATTGATGATACCAGTGGCTGGAAAGAAGATGCAAAATATCGTCGTGCCAATAGAAAATGGTTACGAAAATCTCAGGATATCGCCCTCCGCATTTTAGATGTTCTTGAAGAGAAAGGGATGCAGCAAAAAGATTTGGCGGAAGCTCTAGATGTTTCTCCCCAGCAAATCAGTAAGATTGTAAAAGGGAAACAAAATCTGACGCTTGAAACAATTTCCAAATTGGAGCAGGTGCTTGGCGTTGAATTGGTAGGTGTACCTAAATATCAAACCAAGATGGATGTGGATAAAAAAGAGGTCAAAACAAGTTTTGGAAAGCAGAAGAGACAAAGAGTTGCTGTTCAGGTAGATTTTGGAGATGTTTTTAAGCAACCATCAGATTCGGACTATAATTATAGAAATGCGGCATGAGCAAAGAATTAGCACTTAGTTTTCGCTTGGTTGACATTAAAACTGATGAGTTTGCCATAATAGAGGATAGCTTTGAAGAGGGAGGGAATGTAAGATTGGGAACCTTCTTTGACTTTGGGTTAGATAAAGAAAAACACATTTTAGGCACCAATGTTAAATTTCTGTTTGAGCAGGATGAAAAACCTTTTTTAATCATTTCTGTAACCTGTGGCTTTGAAATGGAAGAAGAAGCTTGGGAATCATTGATTGACGCAGACAAGAATAAAATAATAATACCGGAAGGTTTTGCTTCTCATATGGCTGTATTAACCGTGGGCACTGCCAGAGGGGTACTTCATGAAAAGACAAACGAAACAGATTTTAACGATTTCATTATTCCTCCCATCAACCTTACTAAAATCATTAACGAGGATATCGAAATTGATTTGAATGTTGATGAATAAGTGTAGTGGTTAACTTCCAACCTCTTTCCCAACGCCCCAGTTGGGAATACCCCGCCGGACCACACGATCCGAGTGAGCAGTATGACCTCGTTGCGAAGCTCCATCTTCCCGTAGCTGTAATGAGCCTGTCATCCCGGATACCGAATCACTGGAAGCCGGAGCTTCTGGAAGAAGGGGGTTACGCAGCCGGAGCTACGTAACCAGGATGGAGGACAAGCGGCGCTACGTACATCTCTCAGGTACCACATGGTTATGTCTTTTAGTATTTCCTGAAATTCTTTTCTTTTTTTGTAAGGAATGACTCTCAACTCCCTCTTACTAATACATACTTGAACCAACAGCCCCGGAGAATTACGCAGCTTTTCGTGGTCGGGCTTAATAATGCTTAATCCATTTTATTTAGGAGGTACTTTATGGACCCTTGTCCTCGTCACGGAGCTCTGCTCCGTGATGCCCCATGAAGGCTCCGCCTCAAACTAAATTCATAACGCCCAATTAGCCCAACCTCCGGCAACCGGCAAAGCCACTGGCGCCCACCGGGCGGAGGTTTGCGGGCGGGTTGGTTTGTAAACCCCGGGCTGCGTCCGGCCCGGCATCCCAAACCAAATTTAACTTCGCAACGGACTTACCCGGGGCTACTCATATGTGACCCCTATCGGGGTCGGCCATAAATCAAGATGATCTCTGAATCTTGTAAATCATGATTCAAGCCTAATGATAGCATTAACCGCGATCATCCGCCTGATCCGCCTCATCCGTGTTCCATTCCTTCTGTGTTTGAACCTCGTTCCCAACGCCCCGCTCGGAATGCCCCGCAGGCTCCCCGGTCCGAGTGAGCAGCAAAGGGGTTTATACTCAGGGTACACACTCATACATGTAGTTCTTTTGTATGCATTACTCATGCATTATTTTTTACAAGGCTTTTCAAGAAAATCGAATGCTTAATGCAGGCTAAAGGTTAACTTTAACATCAAAATTCTGCTAAATAAATTTATATGAAACGCATACTCATCACCATCGGGGTATTGGTCGTATTAGGATTATTGGCCATACCCAAAGTAAAAAGCCTAACGCAAGCCTCTGATGCCGGACAGTCTTCCAATGCCTCAAATGAACCGTTATTGGTTGATGTCCATTTGGTGGAAGCGCAGGTATTTGAGAATAAGATATTTACCACAGGCACCTTGCTTGCCAACGAAAGCGTGGACTTGCGCAGCGAGACCTCGGGAAAAATAACAGAGCTCCAGCTGGAAGAAGGGCAGCAGGTTAAAGCCGGTGAATTGCTGTTGAAAATTAATGACAGTGAACTACAGGCCCAGTTGAAACAGGCAGAATATCGACTGAGTTTAGCAGAACAACGGGAAACCCGCCAAAAGCAACTGCTGGATCGTGGGGGGATTAGCCAGGACCAATACGATGCCACACTGAACGAACTGAATGTGTTGCAATCGGAAGTAGATTTGATCAAAGCTCAAATAGATAAAACCCAGATCAATGCTCCGTTTGATGGCGTTGTTGGTTTGCGTTATGTGAGTAATGGCAGTTATATCTCACCAACAACCGAAATTGCGAATTTACAATCCATCAACCCCATTAAAATTGAGTTTTCAATTCCCGAGCGCTATGCCGGTGTGGTTGAAGAAGGCGACCGGGTGATTTTTTCGGTACAGGGACAGGATCAGGACTTTGAAGCTTCTATCTATGCCATCGAGCCCCGTATCGATCCCCAAACCCGAACCCTGCGTATGCGTGCCCGTGCTGCCAACAACGACGGATTATTACTGCCGGGAGCTTTCGCCAATATGGAGCTCATTCTGGAAGAAATTGAAGATGCCTTGCTGATTCCATCTATTAGTGTGATTCCCGAATTGGATGGACAAAAGGTATTTGTATTAAGAGACGGCGTGGTACAGGAACAGCAAGTTTCTACAGGTATCCGTACGGAATCATCCGTACAAATTACCAGCGGACTTGCTCCCGGCGACTCCGTTTTGAC
Organism: Gracilimonas mengyeensis; assembly: GCF_900182705.1. GTDB lineage: Bacteria > Bacteroidota > Rhodothermia > Balneolales > Balneolaceae > Gracilimonas > Gracilimonas mengyeensis. The sequence continues at coordinate 53,148 of NZ_FXTP01000001.1, forward strand.
CACCGGCCTTTTGCAAGTTCGTAGCGGTCAGCCGGTACGGGTAGATGAAGTGGACAGATTCGAGGAGTTAGACCTATGAGTTTATCGTCCTTAAGTATTCGCCGGCCGGTATTGGCTACGGTATTGTCGCTGGTTATCCTGATTTTGGGTGTGGTGGCATTTACCTTTTTGGGCATTCGGGAATATCCTGCTACGGAGCCGCCCATTGTTACGGTTAGTACATCCTACACCGGGGCTAACGCGGATGTCATCGAATCCCAGATTACCGAACCGCTGGAAGAAGAAATCAACGGGATTGCCGGTATCCGCACCATGACGTCCGTGAGCCGTGAAGGCCGCAGTACCATCACCGTAGAATTTGACCTGGAAATTAATCTCGATAACGCCGCCAATGATGTGCAATCCCGGGTTTCCCGGGCGGTGCGTGAATTACCACCTGATGCAGATCCGCCGGTGGTTTCTAAAGCAGATGCCGATGCCAGTCCCATTGTGTTTCTCAATGTGCGCAGTGATAAGCGGAACCTGCTGAGTTTATCCGATATTGCCCTAAATGATTTCAAGGAACGGGTACAAACCATCCCCGGGGTAAGCAGCGTACAAATTTGGGGTGAAAAGCAGTACTCCATGCGTTTGTGGATGGATCCATTGAGGCTGGCCGCTTACAGCCTCACTCCGCTGGATGTACAACAAGCCCTCCAACGCGAAAATGTGGAACTGCCTTCCGGACGCATTGAAGGAGAAATGACCGAGCTGACAGTCCGAACGCAAGGACGTCTTTATGAACCTGAAGAATTCAACAACCTTATCATCACCGAACAGGGTGGAGACGTAGTTCGCTTTCGGGATATTGGCCGGGCAGAGTTAGGTCCTGCTAACGAACGTACCATCTTAAAAAGAAACGGCGTACCAATGGTAGGGGTGGTCATTGTTCCCCAGCCGGGTGCAAACCAGATTGAGATTGCCAATGAATTTTACAACCGGGTAGAGCAAATCAAAGAAGATTTACCCCCGGATATCCAAACGGCTATCGGTTTTGATACCACGCAGTATGTACGAGATTCCATTGATGAGGTGCAGCAGACCATATTTCTGGCGCTGGCACTGGTAATCCTGATTATCTTTTTATTCTTGCGGGATTTGCGGACGACCATCATTCCCATTATTGTAATTCCCATTGCTTTGATCGGGGCCTTTTTCGTGATGTACATCGCAGATTTTTCCATCAACGTACTCACCTTGCTGGCCATCGTATTGGCCATTGGTTTGGTAGTGGACGATGCCATTGTGGTTCTCGAAAACATCTATGCCAAAATTGAGGACGGCATGGGCACCATTGAGGCCGGAATACTGGGATCCCGGGAAATCTTTTTTGCCGTGGTGGCTACTTCCTTGGCACTTGTTTCCGTGTTTACGCCGCTATTGTTTTTAGGCGGGATTACAGGTCGCCTGTTTCTCGAATTTGGCGTGGTGATGGCCGGGGCTATTATCATTTCATCATTTGTGGCTTTGACGCTCACCCCGATGCTATCCACCAAGATTTTAACCGCGGATTCCAAACACAGTACCTTCTACAAAAAAACAGAACCATTTTACCAATGGCTGAACAAAAAGTATAAGTCCAGCTTGGAATCCTTTATGGAATATCGCTGGGTATCTTTCGTGATTGTAGCACTTTGTGGGGCAGGCATCTGGTTGTTTTTTGGAAGCCTGCAGCAGGAGTTGGCACCGCTGGAAGATCGCGGTCGCCTCATTGTAAGTTCCACCGCACCGGAAGGAGCTACCTTTGAATACATGGACCACTATGTAGACCAGCTCACCGATTTCATCCTGGACGAGGTTCCGGAAACCGAAGGACTGATCACCGTAACCTCTCCCGGTTTTGGTGCCTCCAGTTCGGTTAACTCTGCCTTTGGGCGTATTATCCTGAGTGATGCCAGTGAACGGGAGCGGACTCAGCAGGAAATCTACAACGATCTCTCATCCAAGGTACAGGATTTGAGTGGAGCCCGTACATTCATCGCACAAGAACAAAGCATTGGTGGGAGTCGGGGAGGCCAACCGGTACAGTATGTACTCCAAGCCGGTACCATTGATGAGTTGAAAGAGATCATTCCTGAGTTCCTGGAACAAGCCCGCCAGGATCCGGCTTTTGCTTTTGTAGATATCGACCTCAAATTTAGTAAGCCCGAAGTGGAAATCAGCATTGATCGCGACCGGGCTCAGGCGCTGGGTGTTTCTACCCGGGATGTGGCCCAGACTCTTCAGCTGGCTTACAGTGGTCAACGATTCGGCTATTTTCTAAGAGGAGGGAAGCAGTACCAGGTGATTGGACAGATGTCTCGCGAAGACCGAAATGCGCCCGTCGATTTGCGAAGTTTATATGTGCGTAACAACCAGGGAGAAATTATCCAGCTGGATAACCTGGTTACGCTCACCGAGCAGAGTAGTCCGCCACAGCTATATCGTTTTAATCGATATGCCTCGGCTACCGTCTCTGCCAGCCTTTCTCCCGGTTACACCATTGGAGATGGTATTGATGCCATGGATGCCATCGCTGACCAAGTGTTGGATGAGTCCTATACAACTTCATTATCAGGACCTTCCCGAGATTTTGTGGAGAGTTCATCAAGCCTGATTTATGTATTTATGCTGGCTTTGCTTCTGGTTTATTTAGTGCTCTCGGCTCAATTCGAAAGTTTCCGTGATCCTCTCGTAATCATGTTTACCGTTCCTCTGGCACTGACGGGAGCATTACTTACACTCTGGTACTTCAATCAAACGCTGAATATTTTCAGTCAGATTGGGATGATCATGCTGATTGGCTTGGTTACCAAAAACGGGATTCTGATTGTGGAATTTGCCAACCAGAGGCAGCTGCAGGGCTTATCCAATCTGGAAGCCATTAAAGATGCCGCCGTGGCTCGTTTCCGTCCTATTTTGATGACTAGTATGTCTACCGTGTTGGGGATTTTGCCCATTGCATTGGCCATTGGGGCCGGAGCTGAAAGCCGTAAATCAATGGGGATTGCCATCATTGGTGGACTGATATTTGCCAGTGTGCTTACACTGTATGTGATCCCCGCTTTATACACGTACATCTCAGCAGAGCGCTCCCAAAAAGAAACCATTGATGATGAAACTTTCCGCAAACTGGAAAACCTCGAAACCGCAGACCTTAACGCGTAAGCTTTGATGAATCGCTTAAAATCACTATCACAAATAGTAACTGTTTTTCTTTGTTTTGGGGTGATGGTTTCGTTACCCGTACAAGCCCAGCAGACTCTGAGTTTAGAAGATGCCATTCGTCTTGGTATGGAGAAAAACTTTGCCATCCGGATTGCAGAAAACAACGCCCGCATTGCCGACAACAATGCATCTATAGGCAACGCCGGTTTCCTGCCGGTGGTTACGGCCGACGGCTCCATCAACGAAAGGATCGAAGACAATACCACGGTGTATGGCAGTCCAAGCATCCCGGATCGAAATGATGAAGGTGCCCGCACCACCGTGTACAACTATGGTATAGATGCAACCTGGACGCTGTTTGACGGCCTCACCATGTTTGCAGCATTCGACCGTCTGGCCGCCCAGAAAGAAATCAGTGAAGTTCAGGCCCGCCAACAGGTTGAGTTGGTGTTAGCAGATATTATAACTGGGTATTACGAAATTGCCGGCCAGCAAAAAGCTGCGGCTGTGTTAGATAGCACGGTAAAAATATCAGAAGAGCGTATTCGTATTGCCGAAAGCGCCTGGGATATTGGTTCAGGATCGGAATATGATTTGTTGCTCGCTCGGGGTGATTATAATGCCGACCGGGCTGCTTTGATTCGATCTCAAACATCGTTAAGCCAACTCAAAATAGTATTGACTTCCGTGTTAGGGGATTTGCCTTCTTATGATTTTGCAGTAAATCCTGAAATAGAAATGGCCGAACTACTGGAGCTTGATGCTTTGATTGATGATGCCCTTGCCCAAAACAGGCAACTTACTATAGCAAGATTAACAGAACGTTCAGCACAGGCTGAAATAAGAGAGGTTAGAGGCGAGTGGTTTCCAGAGGTTTCCGTTTCCGGCGGATATGGATATCAGCGAACTGAAGCCAGCGCTGGTTTTGCAGAGTTTTCTGAAACTGACGGCTTTAGTTATGGAGTAACGGCACGACTCAATTTGTTTGATGGGCTCAACAAAAACCGGCGTATGCAGAACGCTCAAATCACGGCTAAGAATGAGCAGCTGCGTATTGAGGAACTACAACTTCAAATAACTGCGGAAGTGAGCCGTGTATATGCCCAATACCTGGATGCCCGCTCGCTAATCGAGCTGGAACAGGAAAACCTGGACATCAACAAAGAGACCGTTGATATAGCTTTGGAGCGATACCGGCTCGGAACCATCAGTGCGATTGAATTGCGTGAGGCCCAGCAAAGCTTGCTGGATGCTGAAAACCGTTTGATTGATGCGCAAATCCAAGCCAAAGCAGCAGAAACCGAGTTGCTTAGATTGAGTGGGCGTCTGCTTTCTGAGGAAATGGAAGATTAACAGAATACTACATGTTTAAAAACATCAAATTTAAGAATATAATAGATCCTTCCTCATTCATTTCGCTACGCTCCATTCACTCCTCAGGATGACATTCAGGGTGGACGGCTATCATAAGGCGCTAAAGGCGCCTTTAATCTCTACCCCAACTCCTTTGTCATCTTGAACGAAATGAAGCATAGCGGAATGAAGTGAAAGATCTCCCAAATTACATGTATAGCAGGTTTTGGAGCACGTTTCTAAAAATGTATCCAACTTTTAGATAGTTATACTCAGCAAGTAATAAATCTTCCATAGCGAAGCGTTTCAATCTGCAATTTGTAATCTGTAATTATAAATTCAGCTACAGCCGTACCGGCTGGCTGGCCTCATCACCCACCACGGTGGTCCACTCTCGCACTTCCCATTTTTCAACCAGTCCGTTTTGCACGTAAGGATCGTTTTTGGCAAAGTTTTCAGCTACCTCGGCCGTATCACCTTTGAATAAAAGAACGGCTTTATCAGCGGGATCATTGAGTGCGCCTCCGTGGATAAGATCACCCCGTTCGTAAGCATCCCAGGCCATTTTTAAATGTACCGAGCGGTACTTGGTTCGTTTTTCCAGGTAATCAGGAGAGAGGGTATAGAAGAGCAGGAAGTGTTTCATGGTTTGATAGAAGATGCCTTATTCAATCAGTTTTTAATCACTTGGCAAGTTAAAAATAAGGGTCAGTTTTGAACCGCCATCCGAGTATTTTACCTCGTCAGCGTATTCTTCCATTAAAAAGACCCCTCGTCCACTTGGCTTGTAAAGGTTTTCATCAGCCCGCGGATCGGGAATGTCTTCAGGATTAAATCCCTCGCCTTCATCTTGTGTTTCCACAACCAGCGCACCATCGTTGGTGAAAGCTGCTATTTCAACAGATTTTGAGGCGTCCAGTTTATTGCCGTGCACAATACCATTGGTAGCCGCCTCAGAAACGGTGAGCATGAGACGGGCATAAAAGGCATCGTCGAAGCCGAGTTTATCCTGCAGCGCCGAGAGTAAACCTTCTACTTTTTCGACCTCCTCGTAAGAAGATGATAACCTAAGTGTTTCTAATAATTTCATCTATTAAGCATAAATACCACGCAATTTCAGCGTTGTAGCCACACGGTCGATGGCATACACATACGCCGCTTGACGGAGCGTAATACTATACTTTTCACTCACCATAAACAAGTTGTCAAAAGATTCTCTCATTAAACGGTTTAAACGACGGTTAACGCGTTCTTCTGTCCAGAAGTATCCATGGCGATCCTGCACCCATTCAAAGTAAGAAACCGTTACGCCACCTGCATTGGCCAGAATATCCGGGACAATCATAATGCCTTTTTCCTCCAGAATTTTATCGGCGTTGGCCGTTACCGGTCCGTTCGCCCCTTCTGAAATGATCTTGGCTTTTATATTTGGAGCATTGTCTTTATTGATCTGATCTTCTTTGGCTGCTGGGATGAGCACATCACATTCCAGTTCCAGCAGTTCTCTGTTGGATATTTTCTCTGCGCCGTCAAAACCTTCCAGTGAAAATCCGTTAGTCAAGGAGTACTGAGTGGCTGCAGGAATATTGATCCCATCCTTATTGTAATAGCCGCCACTGATATCACTGATGGCAATAATTTTTGCGCCTTGTTCATACATCAGCTGAGCGGATACAGAACCTACATTCCCAAATCCTTGTACTACCACAGAAGTTTTACTGGGGGAGATGCGCAATTTGCTGAGGGCAGCCAGCGTACAAGTAACCACACCGCGTCCGGTAGCTTCCTTTCGGCCTTTGGAACCGCCTAAAATGATAGGCTTACCGGTAACAACAGCGGTTTCGGTTTTCTTCTGATTCATACTGTACGTATCCATGATCCATGCCATCACCTGTTCATTGGTATTCATGTCAGGTGCTGGGATGTCGCGGTCGGGGCCAAACACATCCAGCATGTTGGAAGTGTATCGACGGGTAAGCCGTTCCAGCTCATTTTGGGATAACTCTTTGGGATTTACACGGACACCACCTTTGGCACCACCAAAAGGCACATTCACTACGGCACATTTCCAGGTCATCCAGGCCGCCAGGGCTTTTACTTCGTCAATGGTTACATCATCAGAATAGCGGATGCCACCTTTGGAAGGACCAAGAATGCTATTGTGGATTACCCGGTAGCCTTCAAAAACCTCGATATCGCCGTTATCCATGGTAACCGGGATAGACACCATGATCACTTTTTCGGGACTGGAGAGGTATTTAAAAACGCCTTCATTTAGCTCAAGGATTTCGGCGGCAAAGCGAAATCGCTCCATCATGGAAGCAAAAGGGGAATCGGGAGTAATGTGGGGAACAGGTTCTTTATAAAAGCCGCTTGAAATAGAATTTTTTTTGTTATTGGACATCGTCTGTATTTGGGTAAAATGTTTGCTGAACGCTTAAAAAAGCGGTTCCAAATATAAAAGTATTATGACCAATAATGATAATTTTTGTGTAAAAAAACCGATCTTATTTCAAGTTTTTAAAAGTTCATGGAAACAGATAGGCCGGGAGCTGTTTGGCCTGTAGAGGGATCGAAAAGAGGAGCAGGAGCTACCTGCAAAGCCGTTTCTTGATCAGCATTTTTAGCCCTAAAGTAACGGAACCCATTGTAGACCATCGAGGCACTTCCCATAATGATGTTGGCGACTGATAATTTTGTGCGGTCAGGATTCTTATAGGTCGTTTCCTGTTCCCAGCATGGAGCTACAATTCCACACATGGGATCGGTTTTAACTTGGGTATTATCCAGGTTAATTACACCAAGGGTAAGCGAAGCAAAGCCTAATGCACCATTTACCACATATGCATTACGGTTGGGTTGCCCTTTCATAAGCAGGTGATAGGTAGATAGCCCGATTTGCGCACCGGCCAGGAGAGATGAGCCAATGGCATATTCCGTCTCAATGTTGTTCTTGGTTACTGTTCGCCGGATAGGTTGGTAGGTAGGTTGTATCATGGCCGCTTCTTTTTTGGTAATACCGTTCTTAGCCAGCCATCCATCAATCAGTTTTGGGTTGATGTCTTTGACATAATCAAATTTATGGTCCCGGTTTATACGCTCAGCATAGGGGAGTCCTTCGGTTTGGGCAATCAGGTAACCTACCGCACACAGGTTGCCATCACGATCAATAAATACGGGCCTGCGGGTTTCAAAGTGATGATTTCTTGGAAACACTCCGCCCTCAGTATACTGTTCCAGTAAATCGATAATACGTGCCCGATTCTGTTGTTGTTGATGGGTGAGATCGTCTGTTTTCTTTTCCTTCAGCAAAGCAATCACATAGTTCAGGTGCGTTTTCAGGCGAAGAATCTCAGGAGAGGAGGCATCTGGTTCAACCCCGAAAGCCTGTTTATAACTGTCATCACCTATTATTGCATTTACACTTTTATCTATCTGGGATGATCTGTTATCAAAAGAATTAGGAGAATGTATAAAACTGGCAGAAAGTAGAAAGAGCGCAGTTAGAAAAGGAAAGAAAGATCGAAATGTCATATCCCTGGTTTGATTGAAGTGAAAGAGCCATTTGTTAGCCAATACGCACTTCATGGCATATTCGCTACAGTACCTTTTAAAGAGAAATGAGTAGAGAAAGGAGATAATGCCTATTCAAGGGCCAATTTTTTTATGTATTTGCCGAAACGCTTCCAATTGTTGTTATCTAATTGTTAAGAATAGGTCTTATAGCGGAATCGTAACACTGTCTTAACATAGATTTTTTACCCTTGGTCACAAATTCAGCACACAAATAGAATAGATGTCGAACTCACAGTCTGACCAAAAACAAAGCCCGATTGAACAATTCATCCCTACGGGCTTTTATGATGTAATAAAACAGGAACGAACTTTCATAGGGCTCATAGGCCTCTTTTTCTTTATCGCCGGTATTACCTTCCCATACGCCGAAATAGCTATGTGGATAGGATTTATCTTTGCCGGCTATTCTGCTATAGCCAATGACAGTATCCAAACCATAGGTACTTTTCTTGCCTCCAATATGGATAAAAAATGGTGGGTCTTATGGCTTTGGATAGGAGGTATATTTCTGGTTACCGTAACAGCGAGTTTTTACATTTATGACGGGGATGTAACCTACCAAAGGCTAACATCCAAAGGTTTTGCCGAGGCGCCCACATCTTTTAGTTTCCTGCAGGTAGCTGCTCCTATTTTCTTATTGATACTGACCCGCATGCGAATGCCGGTTTCAACGACCTTCCTGCTTTTAAGCTGTTTTGCTACTTCTGCAGAAGGGATTACATCGGTTTTAGGCAAAAGTTTACAAGGATACGGGCTGGCTTTGATTGCAGGCTTAGTAGTTTGGTTGATTGTGACCAACACGCTCGAGAAACGTTTTAATGGAGAACCCCACAAAATTTGGCTACCACTACAATGGATTATCTCAGGTAGCCTTTGGGCCGTATGGGTGATGCAAGATGCTGCTAACATCGCGGTCTATTTGCCCCGTTCGCTCGATTTTACCCAGTTCCTTGGATTCTCTCTTTTCATCTTTTTTGGATTGGGACTGTTGTTTTACTTGAGGGGAGACCGGATTCAGGAAATTGTGACGGAGAAATCAAGGGTCACCGATATTCGATCAGCTACCATAATCGACTTTGTGTATGCCATCCTGCTGGTTTATAAGCTGACCGTTAGTACCGTGCCAATGAGTACCACCTGGGTATTCCTTGGTTTGCTGGCTGGTCGGGAGTTGGGCATGAGTATTATGGATGGCAAGGAGCATGGACGCCCCCTGACCAAAGTGTTTGGAATGGCCTTTAAAGATCTCTCTTATGCGTTAATTGGATTGGCGGTTTCCATCATACTTGCAATCTCAATTAATGATGAAGTACGGGATCAATTACTGCAAATGATTGGCTATTGATATTTAAGATCAAATATCTCATACTAAGGCGTACTCGTTCTGCGGGTACGCCTTTTTTTATTCATCTGTTGTGTTCTATACTAAGGAAATGAAATACATATCATCAACAGAAAAACCAATAGATGCACTATGAACGCTAACGTACTGGTGTTGAATCAGGATTATCAGCCGCTGAGCATTTGTTCCGTTCAGCGTTCTATAAAACTGATTTTTTTAAATAAGGCGGAGCTTCTCCACGACGATCCCAAAAAGGAACTGCGAACTCCCACTGAGTCGTATCAATTTCCTTCTGTAATCCGCTTGCGGAGCTATATTCGTGTGCCGTATAAAAAAATTGTGTTATCTCGCCGTAATGTGATGCGAAGGGACGATTATACCTGCCAGTATTGTGGAAAGAAATCGGATTTGACCATTGACCACATCATGCCTCGAAGCAGAGGGGGACAAGATACCTGGGAGAACCTGGTTACCGCCTGCGAGAAGTGCAACGTTCATAAAGGAAACCGCACCCCCAAAGAGGCCAGGATGCCCCTGAGCCGCAAACCCTATCGTCCGGTTCCCATTACTTTTTTCCGCGATTCCAACGGGGGCGTACAAGAACCCTGGAAACCTTATCTGTATATGACCTAGGAATATTGAATGTTGAACAGTTGAATATCGAATCTTGAAGTCTTTAGTTCGATATTCACTATTCAATATTCGTTATTCAATATTCTACTCCTCTTCTTCCGGTAAATTAAATTCTACGTTATCCCGGTAATCATCCAGAAGGTGTTCTGCAAAGTAATACCATTTCATTCGCTCGAAATAGGGTTGATAGGGACCAAAACCATGCCGGCGTCCGGGTAAAATCATCATATCAAAGCGTTTTCCGGCTTTAATCAATTCATCGGCCAAGCGGATGGTATTTGCAGGGTGAACGTTATTATCCACATTACCATGAACCAATAATAAGTGCCCTTTCAGGTTGCCGGCAAGGTCGGTATTGCTGTCCACTCCAGCTTCGTGTGTGATAACCTCTTTTTCCACTTCCACGCTGTCCTCGTTCATCTCAGTAACAGTTTCTCGTTTTTCCTGAACACCGTTATGTACTTCACTCCACCAGATATTATAAATATTGTTATCGTGATTACCGGCTGAGGATACGGCCACATCATAAAAATCAGGATAGGTGAGGAGGGCGGCCGTACTCATAAAGCCCCCGCCGGAATGCCCGAAAATACCAACCCGTTCCTGGTCAATAAATGAATGGCGGGCTGCAAGCTGCTCAATACCATATTTGTTGTCGGCTAAAGGATAATCACGCAGATTACCATAGCCATAGTTGTGATAATACTTGGAGCGCAACGGACTTCCCCCGCGATTCCCAAATGCAACCACCACAAAACCTAATTGTGCAAGGGCCTGATTACGGCCGGTGTATCGATCCAGCTCAAAAGTGGTTGGGAAGGGCTCTACTTGCGGTCCGGGATACACATAGGAAATGATGGGATAGGAGCGGGTGGAGTCAAAATCGAAAGGTTTCCACATTACCCCATATAAATCAGTAACACCATCGGCGGCCTTAATCTGGAATTCTTCGGGGGCCTCCCAGCCTATTTCCTCAGCAGCCTGCATATTCACTTGTTGTAGTTGCAGGGTGATTTCACCGGAAGCATCTCGTATGACAGAAGTAGTGGGCTCATCTACTTTCGAAAAGTTGTCCAAAAAGTAGTTTCCTTTTTCTGAGGCAGTGATCTCATGATTGGCATCCTCCGGGCTCAGATGGCGAAAGCGTGAGCCATCAAACTTCACGGAATACAGGTTTTCGAAATAAGGGTTTTGACCTTCTTCGCGGCCGTAAGCTGAAAAGTAAATGGTTTGGCGGGCCGTGTCTATTTTGGCAATATCGCCAACTACATAATTTCCACTGGTGATGGTGTTCTTAAGTTGCCCATCACTGTTATAGCGGTATAATTGACCCCAGCCGGTACGTTCGCTCCACCATATATATTCTTCGCCTTCATTGATGATGGCAAGCTGGGCAAAGCGCGTATTGAAGTAGGGATTGCTTTCTTCAGAAAAAAGCACTTCAGTATTGCCGGTTTCGGTATCGGCTTTCAGTACATCAATTTTATTCCAGCCACGGTTACGGCGCAGGATGTAGAGATAATCTGATTTATCGGTTTCGAAAATACCGCCTTCATTAAAGTACGCTCCGCCTAAAGACTGGTCTTCCCACTTGTCGGTATCCAGCGTAACGGAGCTTTGAGCTTCCGGGTCAAACACTTTGATTTCATCAATAAACACATGGTCTTCGCCGGGCATGGGGTACTTGTAGGTTTCCAGCTCGGGACGGTCGCCCAGGGAATTAATCACCCACAGTTCATCCACTTTGCGTTTATCCTGACGTTTTACCCAAAATTTTTCCGAATCTTCAAACCAGTTTACATTGGCTTCCAGGCGTTTATTGGAGGTTGTGTCTCCGTCTTCATCCTGGTAACTGAACCAGCGTTCTCCATCCTCGGTAAGTTGAATTTCGGTACTATCCGGATCATCAGCCCGCATCACATACAAGTTGTGATCCCTCGCAAAAGCAATCCATGTGCTGTCAGGAGAGAAAGTTTTCCAATCATCCTCTTTTTCTTCCTGTAAAGAATCTCCTTTAATCAGTTCTTTTCCATTCAGGTTGTAGGTGAATTCAATACTGTCGACATTAAAAGTGAAGCGTTCCTTGTCGGTATTGTAGTCAAAATCATTGAGCTCCAGTTCTTTGGCGTTAAACGGTTTGCTAAATATCTCAGCCAATTGGGAGGCCAGCTCATCCCGGTCAAAGAGTAAGCGTTGGGAAGGGCGGGATACATCCACGAAGTACCAATTTCTTCCCTCTTCGTTCTTGAATGAATACCAAAAAGTATCGGTGTCTTCAATCCAGTTAGGATCGACTTCGGTATCGCCAATCAGCTTTTCCATGCGTTCACCCTTAAAACGCTCAGCGGCTTCGAAATTGGCTTTTTGTGCATAGGTATTTGTTGTAATGATGATACCCAGCAGGATTAACAGACTGTATTTTTTGGAGGATGGCAAAGTGGTGAACATAAATAAGTAGTTGATTTCTGGTAATGCGCCAAAAGTAACTACTTATTTATGTAAAACGCTGGAAAATTCGTGCAAACATCTGAGCTCTGTACATTGCGAAGGGATGGCTTGATAAATCACCATATCACTAAAACACCATATTACCATATCACCCTATCAACACTCATTTCTCAAACTTCTGCCGTTCTTTTTCATAGTCTTCTTCGCTCATTAATCCTTGTTGCCACAAGCCGGTGAGGTAATCCAGCCGGTCCATAGAACCGGGTTCGTATTCGGTTTCACGTGGCTTGGCCTGTTTTTCAGATTCAATGCGTTTGAGCTCGGCTTCTACTGCTTTCTCGATAGAGGCGGCAATCCCCTTAGGATTTTCCAGTCCAATAAGTTCAATTTCTCTTCCCTGAGTTTTCAGGGTGATGGGCCCCACTCCAAAGCGCAGTTCACCGGGTACGGCCTGACGGATATCAGCCAGATCAATATTCTGTGAATAATTTCCTTCAAGAACGGTTATTTTTCGGTTGGTGATGGTATATGAAATTCCCTTCTGCTTCTTTCTGGTTCTGAAGAGGATATAGATTCCGATGACGATTGGAATCAAAATCACCCCAAAAAAATAATTCCAGAAAAAAGCTTTCCAGGAGGGCTCGAGGGTGATGGACTTTTGGTTGTCAGGCATAAGACTTTTTACAGTTTAAATACTCAGATTATCGCGGTCAAATTTGTATATTTGTTGATCAAAACGTAGCCATAGTTAATAAAATTCGCACACTGTTGAAAGCCTGGAAATACGTAGTGGCTGTTTGGATGACGATCGTTATCACAGCCGGTTTTTTAATCCATATTCCTGAGATTCCTATACTTGAGCAAACGGCACGTAACATTTTCTTCCATGTACCAATGTGGATGACCATGTTTACGTTGTTCGTTATAAGTTTTTGGTACAGCATAAAATACCTGAACGAGCCCGCTGATATTTTTGATGTGAAAGCATCCTCTGCTGCTGCAGTCGGCGTTACTTTTGGTGTTTGTGGATTGCTCACAGGTTCGCTTTGGGCACGCTTTACCTGGGGTTCCTGGTGGACCTTTGCCGAGCCCAAGATGAACCTTGCCGCGCTCGCGCTTATGATTTATGTGGCCTATTTTGTGCTCCGTTCCGCTTTTGACGACCGCCAGAAACGCGCAAAACTCTCGGCTGTTTACAATATTTTTGCCGTTACAACCATCCCGTTTTTGTTGTATGTGGTGCCCCGGCAGTTAACCAGCCTGCATCCCGGGGCGGATGGAAATCCCGCTTTTAGCGAAATTACAGCCGATGTTTTACGCTGGATCCTTTACCCGGCTTTCATTGGATTTATTGCTCTGGGCTACTGGATTTACGAAATCTACGTACGTTACAACAAGGTGAAATTAGAGATAGAGAATTCGTAATTTAAAGGCTGTTTGATTGCCAAAAAATTTCAAAAATTAATGCAAGAAGATTCACTCGCCGCCGTTGACACGCTGACCCAAGCTTATTCCGACCAATGGTCGGGAACAAGCGGGGCAGAAGAGGCCGGTGCATTTGTTCAATTTATGTCCTCAAACGAACTTATATACGTGGTGTTGGGAGTAAGCCTGATCATCTGGCTGGTACTCCTGGTTTTTCTTTTTCGTGTAGATAAGAAAGTCGCCAAACTCGAAGATCAAATTAAAACCGACAAAGAAGTATGAAACCCAAACTGATAATTGGTATTGTTGCTATTGTAGGCTTTACCTCGCTGTTGATGTATAATTTTGGAGAAAGCATCAGCACGTACACTACATTTGAAGGAGCCCAGGAAAGAAGTACCGCGCACATCCCAGGCGTTTGGGATGAAGAAAAAGGCGCTGAATTTTCCCTGGAAACCAAACGCTTCACTTTCTACATGAAAGATGAAGACGGAGTCTCACGCAAGGTGGTTTATCCAAAACCCAAGCCCAACAATTTTGAAGAGGCTGATCAACTGGTTGTAATCGGTGAGATGCGTGGCGATGTATTTTATGCCAACGAAATGCTCATGAAATGTCCTTCCAAATACAACGATACAGATCCCGGACAGTTTGTGGACGCCTCCCAGGGTTGATGCACTTAATGCATTCTTATAGATCAACCATAGATTTGCTCCGCATTGACGGATAACTTTTGTTTGAAATCACATTCAAACAAGTCTCTATTACCGTAAACATTTTTTTGACCCGCAGTACATGTTAGGTATTCTTGGTAAAATTCTGATTTCTGCTTCTTTTGTAACCTCTGTGATTGCCCTTATCTACTACTATCTGGCAAGCAGGAATGATGAGAATAAACCTCTTCGGGTAGGAAATTGGCTGTTTGCGGCCAAAACGGTGTTCTTGCTGGCCGGTTCCGGAATTTTGGTCTATCTGATTTTTCAGCATCAGTTCCAGTACTATTATGTGTTTAATTATACCAGCCTGGATCTGACGCCGCGTTACCTGTTTTCTGCCTTCTATGGCGGACAAGAGGGAAGCTTTATGCTGTGGATCCTGTTTTCGGCTTTTATTGGTTTTGGGTTGATGAAATGGACCCGCCCGCCTTATCGAGGTCCCGTCTTGTTTTTCCTTACGCTCACGCAGGTGTTTCTGCTTTCCATGATTTTAGGCTGGGATATTTTTGGGACCAAATTAGGGGCTTCTCCATTCCGTACCATAGCGGAAGAAATGCCCAATGCCCCTTTTCTGCAATCCAATCCGGATTTTGTACCAGCCGATGGCAGCGGTCTCAACGACTTGTTGAAGTCTCCATGGATGATGATTCACCCGCCGGTGTTGTTCATTGGTTTTGCCATGATGACCATACCGTACTGTTTTGCGATGGCAGCGCTCTGGAAACGTACCTATAACGAATGGGTAAATCCCGCACTACCATGGACACTCGGGGCTAATGTAGCATTGTTAACCGCTATTTTTCTGGGGGGATATTGGGCCTACGTTACACTTTCTTTTGGCGGTTATTGGGCCTGGGACCCGGTTGAAAATGCCTCTTTAGTGCCTTGGTTAATCGGAACAGCGGGTATTCATACCATGATCATACAGCGAAAAAGTGCGGTGGCTCAAAAGTCATCGATACTATTTGCTATACTGGCTTATGTCTTTATCGTTTATGAAACCTTCCTGACCCGCTCAGGCATCCTTGGGAGCTCGTCCGTGCACAGCTTTGTGGATTTAGGGTTGTACAATCAATTACTGGCCTTTATGCTGGTGGTTACACTGGTAGGGCTGGGGCTTTTCTTCTGGAGATATAAAGAGCTGCCTTCTCCAGACAAGGAATCCAGTATTTTAAGCCGCGAGTTTATGACCGTTACCGGGGCAATGGCACTGCTTATTCTTGGCTTGGTAATTATTTTGGGAACCAGTTCACCCATACTGGGACGCTTATTTGTAGAAAATCCAACCCCACCGGAAATTAGCTTTTATAACGACTGGAGCATGCCCATCGTGATGATTATGGCCATCCTGACGGTGATTGGTCAATTTCTTTTTTGGAAAAAGCACGATGCAGAATCACTGGCATCAGCACTGATAAATCCGTTGCTGGTAACCAGTGCATTAACCATTGCTTCCATTATTTGGGGTGATGTACGGAACTTGTATTACATGGCCTATTTGTTTTGTGGATGGTTTGCTGTGGTAGGGAATGGCTGGATGATGATAAAACTGGCTATGAAGAAGCCTAAACTGATTGGAGGTTCTTTGACACACTTGGGTTTTGGAATGCTTTTGGTTGGAATCCTGGCTTCCTCGGCATACAATGAACCACTGGTAGATCAAAAGACTGCGGAATACAATGCGGCCGTAGAGCGTGGAGAAGTCACGGATGAACAAGGCTTCACTGTAACTCAGAAAGAAGAAATGCTGGTCTTAAACCTGAACGAGCCGGTACTCATCGATGGCCGCTATATGGTTACCTATGAAGGCTATGACCTGGATAACAGTGTTCGCAGGGGGCAGCAGACTTATAAGCTGAGGTTTGAGCCTGTGAACGGAGGCAAGGCTTTTTATATGAAGCCGGAAGTGTACCCTATGTTGACTTCGTCTTCACAAGAAAACATTCAGTGGTCCGTTGATCCCGATGTACGTACGGGACTGCTAAGTGATATTTACCTGTATGTGGGCGGTAGTTCCTATGTTGAGGAACAAAATAACCGCGTATCGGAGCGTTCACAAATGATGCAGAACGTAGCGGAACAGGATACCATGGATGCGGAAGAGCAAATTCAGAATATCAAGTTTGCCTTAGGTGAAACCATTGATGTTGGTAAGTTTAAAATACGTTTTGTGAACTATAGCCGGACGGATAGTGCCAGCCTTCCTCCAAATACCAGTATTGGTGTGAGGGCGGAAGTTGAACTTATACATCCGGCCAGCGAACGGGTAATTACCGTAGATCCTTTATTTGCGGTATACAGCGAAAACGGCCAAAGTTATATTTATTCGCCGCCTTCTTTCATCCCTGAATTTGATCTGGAATTCCAGTTCACGCAAATATTTCCCCAGGAAAATAGTATCGAACTTACGGTAACCGGGCTGGAAGAAGAATATGATCCTGAATGGGTCTTGATTGTAGCGGATGAAAAACCCTTCATATCGGTGGTTTGGGCTGGTACTTTTGTGCTCATGGCTGGATTTAGCCTGTCCATTTTCCGACATTGGGGACGGGAAAGAAAGAAGAACAAGGAATAATGAACATCGAACTTTTAACGTATCAATTATGAAATTTTTGAAGCTTTGTACCAATAAAAGAGGAAAATCTTGGAAGTTCGGAGTTCAATGTTCTTTGTTCGGTGTTCTTTTATTCATGCTTTTAGCGGGACCGCAATTAGCGCAAGCCCAGCAGCAAAAAGATGATAGACCATCACCACGTGGTGCTTTTCTCCGTTCCTTGGTACTGCCCGGCTGGGGCCACTACTATGCGGATAATGACAATTGGAACCGTGGGAAGTTTCATATGGCAGGAGAGGCGGTACTGATACTGTCGTATATTGGTTTGGATGCTCGTGCCAACAATTTGGAAAGCAATTACAGAACAATGGCACAAAGCAAAGCGGGTGCAAATCTATCGGGCAAATCCCGCCAATATGAAATTGCCATTGGCAACTACGATAATCTTGCCGAATACAATGATGCACAATTAAGGCTTTCCAACTGGACCCAACTTTACCCGGATAATGCTGAGTTTCAATGGAGCTGGGAATCCCGGGATTTCAGGGATCAGTACCAGGATACGAGGGAACAGGTAGACCGTAACCGAAGTCAGTTGCCTACTTTGGCAGCTTTGATGGTTACCAACCGATTGATCAGTGCCATCAGTGCTTTTATTAAAGCACGGGATATAATGGATAATCCGCCTGAGGCTTCGTTCTCATATTTGAATGAGTTTGGTCAGCCAGGAGTAACGGCTCATCTTCGCTTCGATTTTTGATATAGTTTCTTTCCATCATACTTACCGAATAAAATCGTCCATCGCATTTCGGTCCATCGATCTATCGCAAATCTGCTTGGAGAAGCTTTTGGTAGAAATAAGAGCAAGTTCGGGAAACAAATTAGTTACTTAGCTCTTCTGCTAGTTCAAAAAAGCTTTGGTTGCAGATCGCTTTTTCACAAAGAAATGAGAAAGATCGATGGACCGATAGATCGATTTGCGAAATTTCTTTTCTCAAATTATTGGGAATGAGTATTTAGCTACTATTTAGGTTTTTCTGTTTTTCTTTTTAGATGCTGTTTGTACGCTCTTCACAAATATGGAGATCAGTTCATTACATTCAGATTTAGCTTGAAGAATTATTTGTTCATCATGATAAAGCTCCGCAAAATGAATTACTCGAAGGCAAACATAGGTTTCTCTAAGTTCTTTTAAGATAATCTGCAACTTATGAATAAAATCATTTAATAATTCCGCGCTTCTCGACTCACCATAATTTAAAGCAGGCGAAGTTCCAGATCTCACTAATTGATTTGCCAGATGATTCGCAGCTTTATTAGCTGGTAGATTGTTTATAATCTTAATGATGAGACCAGCAAATCTGATAAGCCGATCTTCTAATTCTGTTTTGTTCATTATCTGAGAGATTATTTGGATTTATAAGTAAGAGCTTGCTAAAGACTATTCCTTACACTTTTGCGAAAAATTTCTGGTTTTAGTTGTTAGTGGACAATAAATAAGACAAAGTAATTAGCTGAAAATCGTCCGTCGCATTTCGGTCCATCGATCTATCGCAAATCTGCTTGGAGAACCTTTAGGTAGATTTATAACTTTGGAATGTTTATCCCATTTAAAGAAAGTTTGCATGCTGACATTCCTAACAGAAATGCGAAAGATCGATGGACCGATAGATCGATTTGCGAAGTTTTATAGAAAAATGGGTTGATAAGAGGTTTCATATAGACGTTCTTGGAAAGAAAAGAAGAATAAAATTCACACCATGGAAAACTCAGACGACTTACGAACCAGAAATCAGCTTGCCGATCAACTGGAAGGCGGACAGGCTTTTATTCCTGTTGAAGATTTGGTGGAAGAGGTAGAATTTGATGAATTGGGCCTACGTCCGGCCGGACTGCCATACTCTTTTTACGAGCAGTTTTTTCATCTCCGTGTAGCGCAATTTGATATCCTAGATTTCTGCCGTAATCCTGATTACGAAGCGCCAGCCTGGCCCGAAGAATACTGGCCGGTAGATTTTGCCCCGGAAACTGAAGAAGACTGGGAAGCCTTAAAGAAAAGCTTTTTTGACGAGCGCCAGGAATTCATCGAATACCTGCTTGATCAATCAAATCCGCTCTATAAACCAATTCCCCATGGAGACGGACAAACTTTGCTGCGTGAAGCAATGCTGATTCTGGAACACTCTGCCTACCACATCGGGCAACTGGCAATTATCACTCGTCTTCTACAACAAGAGGACGACTCTCTGTAAAAAGCATAAAGTTGCGTAGGACGGATAGATTTATCCGTCCATTAAAAAATTCTTTACTTGCAATGGTCGGGTAAGTCTACCCGACATACGTTCCTCCATTAAAAACCTGTTATGATCCGATAAACCTGCGTCATCCGTGTTCTATTACAATGTGCTCATCGAAAACATCACTCAGAAAACATCTCGTTCAGCTGTTCTTGTACACGAATAAAGGTAGTCCGTTTGGTTAGCTCTTTTAGCTTTTTGGCGCCTACATAGGTGCAGGTAGAACGCACACCTCCCAAAATATCCTGTACCGTTTCTTCCACAGGACCACGATACGGAACTTTTACAGTTTTGCCTTCAGATGCCCTATAATCGGCTACACCGCCCGCATATTTCTCCATGGCAGTTTCAGAACTCATGCCGTAGAATAGTTTAAACTTTTCGCCATCTTCCTCTACTAATTCTCCGCCGCTTTCCTCGTGACCGGAAAACATGCCGCCCAGCATCACAAAATCGGCACCGCCGCCAAAGGCTTTGGCGACATCGCCTGGAGACTTACAGCCGCCATCAGAGATAATTTGTCCACCAAGACCGTGAGCGGCATCCGCACATTCAATAATGGCAGAGAGTTGAGGAAAGCCAACACCGGTCTTGAGACGGGTAGTACAAACCGAACCCGGTCCAATGCCTACTTTGATGATATCGGCCCCGGCCAGCAGCAGCTCTTCCACCATCTCGCCGGTTACCACATTACCTGCAATGATAACCTGTGTGGGGTACTTTTCGCGCACTTTTTTCACGAATCGTACAAAATGCTCTGAGTATCCATTAGCTACATCAATACAGATAAAGCGCAGCTGGGGAAATTCCTGCATCAGTTTGTCCAGCTTGTTCATGTCCTCTTTGCTGGTGCCCGTACTTACCGCCAAGTGTTCGGTGATTTCATCGCTGGCAGAATCCATGAATGTCTTCCAGTCGTCTAAAGAGTAGTGCTTGTGGATGGCCGTAAACATTTGATTTTTGGCTAAAGCCTTTGCCATCTCGAAAGTTCCGGTGGTATCCATATTGGCAGCCATAACCGGCACACCGGTCCAGTCTTTTTTAGCGTGTAAAAACCTGAAGGTTCGCTCCAGAGACACGTCGGAGCGTGACTTAAGGGTAGAACGCTTTGGACGTATCATTACGTTTTTAAAGCCAAGTTTGATGTCTAATTCAATGCGCATAAATAGTAAAAGTTGAAAACGTTGGGTTGAAAATGTTCACAGTGATTGATTCGGCCATTGTCTGCATCAGTATTATTTCAAGATAGAATCACAAATGTAATCCGGGATAATGCCCGAAGAATTAATCCAGAGCTCAGCATTGTCGCTGCGGGTGTTACCTGAAAGCACCAGCATGGTTTTCAGGCCAAATTTGTTCCCGCCCAGAATATCGGTACTCAGTGTATCGCCCACCATCAAAATATCGTCTTTATCATACTGCTGTTTGTCCCGATTGATGTGCTCGTAGGCATAGTTAAACATCTGGGTATCGGGCTTCCCAAAGTGGATGAACTTTTTGCTCAGCATGCTTTCACAAAGCTTGGCAATACCACCGGTTGCCACCGATACATCATTTTTGTTCACGGGATAATATTTATCCGAATTGGCTACAATCACCGGTACCGTCTTGCGGCGCAGAAAATTTACCGTGGTGTCGATATCGTAGTTCCAGTCAAAGCCCTCATCATCTAAAAAAACGAAGGCACTGATATCTTCAATGTTTTCAAGATCGATATCGCGCACGGCAATGTGTTTGAGGCCGGATTGGAGGATATAATCCGCGGAGTTCTCGGTACCCAGGTAGGCAATTTTTCCATCTTTAATTTTATGCGATAAAAATTGCTTGGCCAACATCCCGGAAGTGATGACTTCTTCCACATCGAGATCCTTGAGTCCAAGCCGGTCAAATACCTCCACCTGCTGTTCCTGGCTTCGTGAGGCATCATTGGTAAGTACCCGAAATACGATGCCTTCACCCCGCAAAAAAGAGATGGTCTCAGCTACGCCATCAATCAGGCCTTTGTGGTTTTTAAGTACTCCGTAAGAATCCAGGAATACTACTTTGAAATTTTTAGCAACAGAACGAAATGAGTCGATGCGTGAGGAGATCATGTTAGAGATTTAAAGCTTTTAAAAGGGGTTCAGGGTCAAATTTTTCATCCAGTTCGGGGAGGTACCGGTCAAAAGCCTCTTTCTGAAGTTTGGTGGCAAACAGCTCGTGAAAGAAGTACTTGCCGTATTTAACTACGTAATTCAGAATAAAAAAGCGATAGGCTTCTTTCAAAAAACGAATTTCATTTTCGGTAAGGGGATATTCTTTGTGATAGGCTTTCAGAAAAACAATGAAACGGTCTTCCATCACTGGGTCGATGTCGTAAGAGAATACGGTTCGATCACCAACATTTGAGGATATACGAGCAAAAAAGTAAAAGTCGATAATGCGTGAACTCATCCGGAACCAGTCATAATCCCAGCGGGAGAACAGTTTTAGCTGCGGAGTCACTGAGAAGTTGCCAATATTCCAGTCCACAAATACCGGGATGGTATCCATGTCATCTGCTCCCAGTTTCTCCATGTTTTCAAAAAAGAGATCACTGTGCTTTTTGATGAGATCTTGATGCAAGCGGTACTCATGTTTACCATAATCCGTTTCCATAATCTCCAGCAGGTGTTCGATATCAACCTGTAGGGTTTTGGAGGAGGCAGGAAGGGTATTCCGGATAGTGTTGCAGGATTTATGAAAACGGGCAAATTCCTTTGCCAGTTTTTGAATTTGTTCTTCATCGAGGCGCTTGGGAAGCTTGCGCTTAATTTTGATCGGTCGATAAAACACTACCCAGGCGTCAATCACTTCATCGGTATGGCGATGAACAAACAGAGAATTCTCTTTAACCAGCGAACGGGCTAGAAAATTTTCAAACGGATCGGGGAGATTGTTTGACAGAGAATTAATAATGGTATGATCTTCAACAAAGTGTTCAAACTTTCCGAAATAGGACAGCTTGGCTATGATGATATTTCCATCCTTAAACGTGACACGATACACGTGATTGGTAGAAACCTTGGCACTAATATCGGTAATGGTGATGATGGTCCGGGTAGGATCGTAGGCCTGCCAGGCTTCTTTCACAATCTCATTAAAATCAATAAAAGACATAAAGTTAGGTAGGTGTTGATTAGATTATTTCAAAATAGCGATTTAATTCCCAGTCGGTAACGGCTTTTTGATACTGCCGCAACTCCCATTCCCTGGTTTTGGCTAAGTGTCGGGTGAATTCCTCCCCGAAAAGTTCAGCTGCGATATCCGAACTTTTCATGAGCTGGATGGCTTCATCCAGGCTTCTAGGCAGGGGACGGTTGATTCCATTGTCGTATTCATTGCCTGTTGTTTTTTCTGTATCCAGGGATAGCTGATGTTTGATGCCATACAAACCGGATGCAAGGCTGGCTGCCATGCTCAGGTAGGGATTGGCATCTGCTCCAGGCACGCGGGTTTCAAGCCGCATGGATTCTTCTCCGTGATTGATGACTCTAAGGGCTGTTGTTCTGTTTTCAATACCCCAGCTGGCAGAGGTAGCTGCCCAGGAACCCGGTACCAGTCGTTTATAGCTGTTAATGACAGGAGCGTACATCGGCATGATGTGAGGCATACAGTGCAGTTGACCTGCTATATACTGCTCCAATAATTCACTAATCTGATCTGAATTCTTATCCTCAAAAAATAGATTCTTATCAGCGTTTTCATCCCACAAGCTTTGATGAATGTGTCCGCTGCAACCGGGAAGTTGTTCATTCCATTTGGCCATAAAGCTGGGAATGATCTGGTGCCGGCTGGCAATTTCCTTAACACCGGTTTTAAATAATACGGCGCGATCTGCTGCTTCCAGAATATCGGAGTAAGTAATGGCTGCTTCATATACGGCATCTCCGGTTTCGGTGTGAAGACCTTCCAAAGGCACCTCAAACCTTTCAAGCAAGTCGAAGAGGTCATTGAAGTAGTCACTGTTTTGGGAAGCCCTCAGAATGGAATAGCCAAACATGCCAGGCGTCAAAGGCTGTGGCGATTTGTATTGCTTCTCCTTCAGGCTATCCGGTGTCTCCCTGAAATTAAACCACTCGAATTCATTAGAGAAAAGAGGGGTGTATCCCATATCCAGGCTTTGCTGGCGTATGGTTTTCAGCAGTGTTCGCGGACAAACTTTGCCGGCATCTTCGGATAGATGAAAATCGGCAAGGAAAAAGGGGATGTCATTTTCCCAAGGAATTCGCCGAAGCGTACCAAGGTCGATGGTAGCCATTGAATCAGGAAAGCCCGTATGCCAGCCTGTGACGTCATTTTCGTCATACACGGCATCATTTATATCCCAACCAAATATGACATTGCAAAAGCCAAGATTGCCCTCGGCAGCTTTAGAAAATTTTTTGAATGAGATTATTTTCCCCCTTAAAACTCCATCAATATCCGTGACGGCCAGTTTAATCTTTTTGGGGGCTGAAGCTTTTAACTGTTCCAGAACCTCTTTTTTTTGTTCCATTATGGTAGCATAAGTGTGCAAATGAGACGCTAAAGCTAACCAAAGCCAGAGACATTTGAGAAGGAAAATTTAACCTGATGAAAAAGCCGGATAGAGGTAGGCAGTAACGAAGCTTATGAAGGCTACTTACTTAAATTTTTTAACAAGCTCCCAGCGCTTCACTTTGCCAGTTGCAGTAAGGGGAAATTCCTGTACTATTTTTAATTCCCGGGGAATTTTAAAATCGACCAGGGTGTCTTTAAGCTGGCTACGGACGTCAGTTAATTGCGGAGTTTCCCCATTTTTGAGGGTGACTACAGCGGTCACTTTTTGTCCCCATTCCTCATCGGGCAGGCCAATTACAACGGCATCTTTGATAGTACCAATTTTGCGTACCGCTTCTTCTACTTCGGTGGGGTTTACATTTTCTCCTCCGGTGATAATCAGGTCCGTACGGCGGGATTCAATAAACAATTGTCCAAACCCATTGAGATGCCCGTAATCGCCGGTATTAAACCAGCCCTCATTATCAAATCGTCCCTCATTCTGAGAAGGATCAAGGTAGCCGTCAAAAACCTGAGGGCCACGCAGCCATAGCTGTCCGGATTGATTCTTGCCAAGTGCTTTGCCATCATCATCCCGCACTTGAACAACATTGGGAGGGAAGGGTTTGCCCACGCTTTTCAATGGAGTGTACATGCCGGAAGGGGCCAGCATGGGATTGGCTACAATTTGTGCACAAGTTTCGGTCATGCCGTAACTAGCTACAATGGGAATGCCACGTTCTACCGACTTTCGGATCAGGTTTTCTGAACTTGGGCCGCCTCCTAATAAAATGGATTTGAACTCGTGGTGGGTATTAAATAGCGGATCATCCAGCAAACGCTTTAACATGGTGGGTACCAGTGAAGCAGCCTGGAAACGAGGGTTTTCACTTAAAAACTCTTTAACCATTTCCTCATCAAATTCTCCCAGGCGATATACGGAAGTTCCGTAAATAAGAGACCTAAGGATGATAGAGATTCCGCCGATGTGATTTAGCGGCAGGCAAAGCAGCCAAAAGTGGTTTGGGTCCGGACGAAAGTTAAGGGCAGAAGCTTCTGCAGCCGATATCATTTGCCGGCGCTTCAGCGGTACAATTTTTGGCTTGCTGGTAGTTCCTGAGGTAAAGAAATAACCAAATAGTTGCTCATCGCTTATTTCTTCCGGATCAGGCAGAGTAACGTGACGGACATCCTGAGTAAATGCATTGAGGAAAAAATTCTCATCCAGCTTTACCACATTCGGGTAGTCGAGCCGCTGACGGTTTGCAACATCACAAAAAATGAGTGAAGGGTCGAGACGGTTTAGATATTCTTTAAGCTCGGATTCTTTTGTTTTGGGACTGATGGGGGTAAAAGGGATTCCCAATTTCCAGCAAGCGGCAATAGAAAAGAGCAACATATCGCTGGATTCCGAAATGAAGACTACAGGGCGTTCAAAGTTGCCTTCTGTCTTTGTATCTACTAAATCCTTAAAGAAGGCTGTAAAGCGGTTCAAATCATTGTATGTGTACATACCATGCTGAGAAGAGAGAAAAACATCAGGGCTTTCCTTCTTTTTGAACTCAAACTTATGTAAACGTGATTTGAACATTTCTCTTAAAATTTTTCAAGTCCCTCTGAATGTACGAAAATTCCCAATCCTGGAGCGTCAGGAAACGATATTTTCGGTTGATTTATCCATTTGGCCAGTGCCGGATCATTTTGCAATAAAGGTCCGGTTAAAAGGCCGTGTGCATGATTTGTACTACCACATCCGCCGGCCAATGCTGCAGTTGCTGCCCGGCCGATTCCGCTCTCCAACAAGGTGGTAAAAACCATCTTTATATTATGAGTATCGGCATTTTCTTTTGTTACATAAGTTTTTTTATAAGATCCCAACAACATGGGCTTGATTATAAAGATGTCAGCGATTTCATTTTCGGCAAAATTGACAACGCTTGAGGCATTTACAATAGACTCATCAGCTGCTATATCAACATCTACTTTGGATGAAAAATTCAAATGCTCCGGCCATAAGTCAGGAGATAAAGGTTGCTCACAATATTCAATATTGAGCTTTTGTAGCGCATTCAGATTGTCCCGGGCCTCTTCAGGACTCCAGCTGCCATTGGCGTCAATACGCATTTTGATAGAAGGAAACTGTTCTCTCAGTTTTTGTAGTAATATTCTTTCCCTTTCAAAATCCTGACCTACTTTCAATTTGAGTGTTTGGAAACCTTCCTTTACAAGCTTTTTTGCCTTTCCTATTGTTTCCGAAGTTTTACCAATAGGCAGTACCGCATTTACTTTGGGGTGATGATATTCTTCGTCAAAAAGATAATTTACCAGTGGTTTCCCTTCTCTTTTGGCCTCCAGGTCATGGATCAATGTATCAAAACCAAAGCTGAGGGAGGGAAGCTGGTGGATTTGATCAAGCATATTCAAAATGTCACGGCCATTTGACTCCATCAAAGCCTGGTTCATGATGTCCCGGTTAAGCTTAAGAACCTCTTTGACCTGCTGTAGGTTTTCTGAGGAAAAACCGGGCAGAGGAGCAGCCTCACCGTAAGCTTCTATCTCGTTTTCTTCATCCCTAAAAACAAGTATAATTCCTTTCCGGTGATGGAGTTCAAGTCCAGCTGTCCTAAAAGGCTTGGTAAAGGGGATTTTGTATGTATAAAATGAAAGCATCAGTTTAACAGGATACCTGCTGAAAATAACACTCCAAACAGAACCATGAATTTAGCGGTGCGTTCAAGCATAGGATTTAGTTGGGTTTTATCTGTTTCCGTCCAGATGCGATATACATAATAAGCTGCCAGGGGAAGGGAAAGAAAGGGCAGCATAATCCATGTTTTATACTGAAGCTGTACAAGAAAATGAGGGGGAATAGCAAAGGCTAGTACTACCATGAGTAAATACTCTAACTTCAATGCAGTTTCCCCAAATAAAACCCCCAGAGTTTTTTTACCGGATTTCTTGTCCTGTTCCACATCCCTGAGATTGTTTACCACCAGAATGTTTACACAAAGTCCACCGATGGCAAGAGAAGCCCAGAATGAGGCCCAAGACCATTCCAAGGCATTGACATAATAGGTGGTCATCACAGCTACAATGCCAAAAAAGATAAATACGAACAGATCTCCAAGGCCATTATATCCCAGAGGAAAGGGGCCTCCGGTATAGAGTACGCCGAAGATGAGGGATAAAATCCCAATAAGTAAAACAATCCATCCGGCTGCCCAAACAAGATACAATCCCAGAAAAAAAGCCAAAGCCATGGTAATGATGGTCGCATTCAGCATTTTTTGGGGAGATACCAAACCGGCTGCGGTTGCCCTCCTGAAACCAATGCGTTCATCGGTATCAGAGCCTTTTACAAAATCAAAGTAATCATTGGCAAAATTGGTGCCTATTTGGATCAGTACAGCACATATCAAGGCCACGATGGTATTGGTGAGATTGAAGGCTGAATCATGGAAAGCGAGGGAGGCCCCAACCAGTACTGGCACGATCGCGGCAGGTAGGGTTTGCGGTCGCGCGGCTTCAATCCAAAGGGCTGTTTTCGTAGTATTCAAAGCTTAATTATGTTGTTAAATCTGCAGATGAATTAAAACAAAGATAGCAGTTTTAGCCAAGGCTTAAAAAATGAAGTAGTGGTGAGGATGAGAAAAAATAATTTAAGTTTGAATTGTTATGGAAGCGGTTGCAATCAAAGTAATTAACGTTTTATCGAAATTTTACTTCATTATTTAAATAGGGATATTAAAATCACTAAATAATTTGTGCATTTCAAAAAAAGTACATTATATTCTGCCTGTCTAACTTTAAAGAACACCAAACTCACTTACTTATTACACCTATGGCTTATTCTAAACTCGAGTATATATGGCTTGATGGTTTTAAACCAACCCAACTATTAAGAAGTAAAACTAAAGTTGTTCACGATTTCAGTGGCAATCTGGAAGATTGTCCAATGTGGAACTTTGATGGTAGTTCAACAGATCAGGCTACCGGAGATTCTTCTGATTGTTTGTTAAAACCAGTAGCTATTTTCCCTGATCCAGATCGCAAAAATGGCTATTTAGTTATGACCGAAGTTCTGAATGCTGATGGCACACCGCACGAGACCAACGGTCGTGCAGCTATTGATGATGATAGCGATGACTTCTGGTTCGGATTTGAGCAAGAATATTTTCTGCATGATCCTGAAACGGGACGACCTCTTGGCTTTCCTGTAAATGGCTATCCTGCACCTCAAGGCCCTTACTATTGCAGCGTAGGCGGACAAAGAGCATACGGACGTGAAATTATCGACGAGCATTTAGACTTATGCCTGGAAGCTGGCCTCAATGTAGAAGGAATTAACGCAGAGGTAGCCGCAGGACAATGGGAATTCCAGATTTTTGCCAAAGGTGCACACAGTGCCGGCGATCAGATTTGGGTAGCCCGTTACCTTATTGAAAGAACTGCTGAGAAATATGGATTGGCTATCGACTGGCATCCAAAACCACTGGGAGACACTGACTGGAATGGTTCTGGTATGCATGCCAACTTCTCTAACGGTAAGATGAGAGACGAAGGCGGCGAAGACTACATGAAAGAAGTTTGTGAAGCTTTTGGAAACTTCATTCAGGAACACATCGATGTGTACGGTGCGGATAACGATCAGCGATTGACTGGTAAGCACGAAACACAATCGATAGACAAATTCAGCTATGGTGTTTCTGATCGCGGTGCTTCCATCCGTATTCCTGTAACTACTGTTGAAGATGGCTGGGTAGGACGCCTCGAAGATCGTCGCCCTGCATCCAACGCAGATCCATATAAAGTTGCCGGACGAATTATTAAGACTGTTAATTCAGTTTCCTAATTGAGCGCAATATTTATCAAGCTAAAAGCCCCGTTTTCACTTGAAGGCGGGGTTTTTTTTATGCTTAAAAATTTTTTGAGAGATACTTTTTAATACTGCTTGGCTTTGAAATGCTGTTTATATTAGTGGCCAATAGAATTAAAAATGAAAAATATAAGTTAAACTCGAACCCATTTTGAGTAATAAAGAAATTTCATGGTCCGATTTTGAAAAAATAGACCTGAGAGTTGGAACGGTTATAAAAGCTGAGCCATTTCCAGAAGCGCGCAAACCAGCCATAAAACTTACTATCGATTTTGGTGATGAAATTGGAGTCAAAAAGTCATCAGCGCAGATTACAGATTTGTATACGCCCGAAAGTCTGGAGAATAAACAGGTGATTGCCGTAGTTAACTTTCCACCCAAACAGATTGGTCCTTTTATGTCAGAATGTTTGGTGACCGGTTTTCCGGATGAAGAGGGAAGAGTGGTACTTGCAGTGCCCGATCAACAAACAGCAAATGGAACCCGATTGTTGTAGTTGGCTATATGTTATAGCAAGCAAACTGATTAAAGCTTGCAGCAACAATTTTATTATTGAATAACGAATATTTATGAGAACTGTATTTTTACTGACATTTTTTATCTCAGTCCTTTCATTAGATATTTTAGCACAAGAAATATCTTACCCTGATTCTATGAATCAGCAAAAAAAAGCGGAATTTAGTTTGGTCATCTCTGGCATATCCGAAGTTGAGGGTGAATTAAGAGTGGCTGTTTTTAATTCAGAAGAAGCCTATTCAAAAAAAGAAAATCCTTTACATGCTGTGGTATTAACGGTTGATAATTCTGAGTTAACCTGGAAACAGGATTTGCCCTATGGGGAATACAGCATTGCCGTATATCACGACAAAAATGAAAATGGTGAACTGGATACCAATTTACTCGGAATTCCTAAAGAAGCTTATGGATTTTCTAACAACGCCCGGGGACGTTTCGGACCAGCAAAGTGGGATGATGCCATGATTTTGGTAAACCACGAACAAGAAAAGACCATCATTTCCTTAAAATAGTTCCTGGAGCCGGTAGTCTCACATCTTAATGTGAGGTTTCTTTTTTGTTTAATTGGATACTTTCTTTAGTAAAACAAAATTAGAAAACCGGTGAGATATGAAACGATTAGTTTTGATTTGTTTTGTAGCGGCCTTTCTTCCTGTTACAGCAACATATGCTCAGACTTATTTGCAGGTTCGTTCTCAGATTGTTCCTCCGGGCGAAGGCTATGACATAAAAGAAGAAATTCGAGAGATGAAGGAGATCTCGGCATTGATTGACCGCTTTATTAAGTATACCCAAAATGAAGATTGGGGTAAAGCTGAAGAAGTTAAAAGGTCAATATTGGTGCGCATGAGAGATGAGATCCAGCATACTAAAATTAAGCTTCACGATGAACAGCGCAAAGCTGAGAGGGGAGAATCTTTGGATGTTTATGTACGTGATGAAGACGGCGGACCTGAAAGGGTAATTAAGAATTATGATTTAAAGCTATTCAAACAACGATTACAGGATCAGGAAGATATTTTCAGAAAGTTGGCAGCTTTGCATCTTGATTCCCCTTCCAACAAATGGAAAAAAGCCAAAGAGCACGAACAACTCATGCTCTTGTTCGAAGATACCTTAAAGGAAGAAATCCAGCAGCTCAAAAGCTGGCAGTGAAGTGTTTGATGATAATGGCAAAGAGAATAGCAGTCAGTAAAGAGATGAAATTTCCAATCAGGAAATAGTCGTTAGATATTTTGCTGTTTTTTTGAAAGCGGGTGCCGATTTTCAAAGCCCCGAAGGCGATGATGACCTGGGGGTAGCCATATATCAACCCAACGATGAGTAACAGCCGCTCCAGGATTCCTTTGAAAATTGAAACCCGGCGGTTTTCCTGTGATTTCATTCGTTTGCTTACCACATGAAATACCCCGTTGATCAATGCTTCCATCAACAGATAAGTAAGAAAAAGCCATAGCGAAATCATGATTCTTTGATATAGGTAAACAGGAATTCTTTGAGCAGATTATACTCATTTATCATCAATGTTTTTCGGCGTTTCCATATTTGGTCCCGGTTTTTACCGTGCTTCTCGCCTACTTCGGCATTGTTTTCGTTTTCTATCATATCAAGGATCAGGTCGTAATCGTCTTGCTTCCAGGATAAGATAAGGGAATCCAGCACTTCAAAAAGGCGGGTTATTTGCTGGGATTGAATGGCATCAGCCAGCGCAAATTGAAACCGTTTGCGGCTGCGTTTTTTACTGCTCAGTAGTTTTCGTGCTTTAGACAGGCCGGGGCCCATCATCTCGTAGGCAATGTCCGGGTTGATATCTGTTTCAATTTCCCCGTAATGCACTACATAGTGCAGCTTAAAACCGTAGGATTGGCGGAGACACTCTTCTTCGCAGAAAAACAAGGTTTCAATGGCGGTTTGCAGGGAGTCAGGAATGCCCTGAAATTCGTCGCCCAATGTAACAGTGTAAGGAGAGAGCAGGCGGTCTTCCAGCGATTCATTGCATGACTTGGTAAGGGCCTTCAGGTTCTTTTGCAATGGTTTGGAGTGGTAGTCTGTACTGGAGACTACATCGCCCATCAAAATATATTGCTTATTCTCTGCTTTAATCATGGTTGCCGGTTTAGTGGAAGATGTACTAAACTACATAAGTTTCATTAAAAATGAAACAATATGTAATGTTTCAAAAATAATGAAACATAAAACTTTGTTTCAGAATATTTAAAACAAGCTAAAATTCAATCACTTATAATAAGTAAAGGTTTTGAGGGGGAGATTCATCAAAGAACTTACCCAAGAGCATATTTTGCCAATACTTTCTGTACATCATAGATGTTTACTTTTTTACTGAATTGGCGGGTAATGCTGGGGTGCTGTTCGCTGGAGATCCAGATTTTAAGCTCGGCTTCCAAATCAAAATGCCCGGAGCTTTCAATACTAAAGCGGGAGATGCTGCCGTAAGAAACAGATAGATATTCTACTTTATTGCCAGTGAGACCTTGTTTATTGACCAGGATTAGCCGTTTATTGGTGAAGATGAATACATCCCGAACCAGTTTAAAGCCAATTTCAATGTCTTCGGATTCTGTTAGCAGCTGCTCATATTCTTGCTGTAATTTTTCTGGTTCAACCGTTCCGGCGTTGCCTAATAGTCCAGAGAATAATCCCATAGCGTGTAATTTGAGTTATTTGTTAATGGTTATTAGTATCAGGTCAAGATTAAGATATTGGGTAAACACCGTAAGATTGACAGCACATTAGTATCTAATAAGCCTTTCTATTTTTTCGGATAGCTTCCTATCGGCCATAAAACCGGCTTCCAATCCCTTGTCATGGGGGATAGGCATATCAAGAGAAGCGCAGCGCATTACGGGGGCATCCAGCCATTCAAAGCATTCTTCGGAGATAATGGCTGATATTTCGCTAAGCGGACCTAAAGTTAATGATGGCTCCTGAAGCAGTAACACGCGACCTGTTTTTTGGACGGTGGCTTTGATGGCTTCCTTATCGAGGGGAAGAAGGGTACGAAGGTCCAGAATTTCAATGGACCTTCCTTTTGATTCAAAAGCTCCGGCGGTTTCCAAAGCCCACTGCACGCCCATACCGTAGGTGATAATAGTGGCATCTGTTCCTTCCCGCCGTACTTTGGCTTTACCCAGTGGCTCAAAGTTAGCTTTGTCGGGGATTTTCGCTCTAAGACTTCGATAGAGTTTTTTATGCTCGAAAAAGAGCACGGGGTTGGGATCATAAAGCGAGCCATAAAGTAGATTCATGGCATCTTCAACGGTTCCTGGTACTACAACTTTCAAGCCCGGAACCTGCATAAACCAGCCTTCCACAGATTGTGAATGGAAAGGTCCGGCCCCTACACCACCGCCGTGTGGTGCGCGGATGGTGATATTTAATGACGGAGACCAGCGATACTGAGACTTAGCAATGTTGTTTACAATCTGATTGAATCCACAGGAAATAAAATCCGCAAATTGCATCTCAACCACCGGTTTAAAGCCTTCGAGCGACAGTCCTAAGGCGGCACCCAAAGCTCCGGATTCAATGATGGGCGTATTGCGAATGCGTTCTTTCCCGAACTGATCCAGAAATCCTTCCGTAATCTTGAATACACCACCATATTCGGCGATATCCTGCCCCATGATCAGAAATGAGCTGTCTTCTTCAAAAGCTTGTCTCAGGGAAGCCTGAATAGCATCTACAAAGCGGTGTTCATAGGTCACTCCATCTTTATGAGCTGGAATTTCTTTTGAGGTAGGAGTATAGACCCGGGCCAGTTCTTTAGATTCTTCAAACACAGGATCATCAGCATCCAAGGCTTTTTCGAGATCTTGCTTGAAAGACTGATCAATTTCTTTGGTTACTTCTTCAAGCTCAGCCTGGGTAAATAATCCTTCTGATTCGATGTAAAGCTCAAATCGGTGGATAGGATCCTTTTCAGCCCAATCTTCAAATAAGTTATCCGGTACATAATGGGTTCCTGAGGCTTCCTCATGACCGCGCATCCGAAAGGTTTTAGCTTCAATCAGCACCGGTTCGCCTTTTAAGGCAAGCTCCCGTGCCTGTCCAACGGTTTTCATAACCTCAAAAATGTTATTTCCGTCAATATGGAATCCGTGCATTCCATAACCTTTGGCACGATCGGAAAGGTGCTCGCAGGCATATTGCTCGGAGGTAGGGGTGGAGAGCCCATAGCCGTTATTTTCAATAATAAACACCACCGGAAGCTTCCAAACTGCGGCCAGGTTTAACGCTTCGTGGAAATCTCCTTCGCTGGTGGCACCATCTCCACAAAATGAAAAAGCCACAGCCTTCTCCTCGCGCAACTTCATAGCCAAAGCGAGCCCGTCTGCTACCGGCATCATAGCGGCAAGATGGGAGATCATCCCAATGATTTTATGTTCCGGGATGCCAAAGTGGAAAGAACGATCCCGACCCTGGGTAAAACCGTCGGCTTTACCAAATAACTGGCAAAAAAGAGGGTATAGGGGCACATTTCGCGCCGTAAAAACTCCCAGGTTACGATGCATGGGCAGAATGTAATCTTCCGGCTCGGAGGAAAGCGCCACGCCAACTCCTACGGCTTCCTGACCTATCCCTGAAAACCATTTGCTGATTTTATTTTGACGGAGCAACATCAACATACGTTCCTCAATTCTTCTTGGAAGCAGAAGATTTTTATAGAGGTAAAGCGCCGTTTCTGCAGATATCTTTTTCTCGGTGATGGCCACGCTGAAGTCCCAATTTATTCAAAGGTTACCAGCCCAACAGATACGCAAAAATTAGCGGAGCTACAATAGTTGCATCCGATTCTATGATAAATTTAGGAGTATCGATGCCAAGTTTTCCCCAGGTGATTTTCTCATTGGGTACGGCACCGGAGTAAGAGCCGTAGCTGGTGGTGGAATCACTGATTTGGCAGAAATAAGACCAAAGGGGGGTATCGGTCATCCCGAGATCCTGCTCCATCATCGGCACCACACAAATAGGAAAATCACCGGCAATACCTCCACCAATCTGGAAAAAGCCAACGCCGTTTTGAGAGTTGTTTTTGTACCAATCGGCCAGAAACATCATGTATTCAATCCCGGATTTTACAGCTGAAGGTTGTGTCTGTCCTTGTATACAATGTGAGGCAAAGAAATTACCACAGGTTGAATCTTCCCAACCCGGTACAATAATGGGAATGTTCTTTTCAGCAGCGGCAAGCAACCAGGAATCTTTAGGATCTATTTGATAGTCATCTTCCAAATCACTACTTAAGAGCAGATCATAAAAGTATTCATGGGGAAAATGTCGTTCGCCTTTTTCTGTAGCTTTGACCCAACGTTTCACCAGGTGATCTTCAATCCGCCGCATGGCTTCTTCTTCAGGGATGCAGGTATCGGTTACACGATTAAAATGCTGATCGAGCAGTTCCTGCTCGTCCTCAGGACTCAAATCTCGATAGTTAGGAATGCGTTTGTAATAATCATGCGCTACCAGGTTAAACACATCTTCCTCCAGGTTGGCTCCGGTGCAGGTGATAATGTGCACCTTATCCTGCCGAATCATTTCGGCCAGCGACAATCCCAGCTCACCCGAGCTCATGGCCCCGGCCAGGGTAATCATCATCTTGGCGCCCGAATTTAGTTGATCTTCATACGCTTTGGCAGCATCCACCAGGGAGGCTGCATTGAAATGACGAAAATGATGGGTGATAAAATCAGAAACAGGTCCTTTGTTACTCATGAATTCGCAAATTTATAGCTTAGCATTTTATAGTAGAGTTTAGCAGCCAAAAACTGGGGAGCGCTTAGTCCCTCGATGGGAGCCAGTTCAACGATGTCAAAGCCCAGTACATTTTTTTGTTGAAATACTTTTTTGAGGTACCGGGTAACAGTGTACCAATCCATTCCACCCGGTTCCGGAGTTCCGGTGGCCGGCATGATGGAGGGATCAAACACGTCCAGGTCTACAGTGATGTACACTTTGTCACTTATCTTAGAAAGGGAGTCTTCCATCCAGTCGGTTTTGCCATGGATGTCTTCGGCAAAATAGCATTTATCACGATCCAGAAATTCAAGTTCGCTGCTGTCCATGCTGCGGATGCCTACTTGCACAAGGTTGGCGTTTTGAGAGGCATCATATACCGCACAGGCGTGATTGTAGGGGGAACCGTGGTACTCGGGACGTAGATCGGTATGTGCATCCAGCTGCAGAATGGTGATATCAGGGTGTGCCTCGTAAAACGCTTTAATGATACCAATGCTGATGGAATGTTCACCTCCAAAGAAGGTGAGAAATTTATCTGTTTTCAATAATTCCCGGGTATTTTCATATACAGACTCGAAAACAGCTTCCGGGGAAACTTCTTCCAGGATGGGATCTACAATATGAACTCCTTTTTGATAAACTTCACTATCGGTTTCGATATCGTAGATTTCCATATTTTCAGCCGCATCCAGGAAAGCTTCAAAGCCTTGATCTGCGCCTTTGCCCCAGGTGCTGGTGCCGTCGTAGGAGATAGATTGCAGGAGCACATTGGCATTTTTAAACTGATTGTGATCGCCTTCAATGCCGGCAAAAATTGGGTTGGGTTTAGTCATTGTATCCTAAAATATTTAACATGTTGTCGACGGTCTGTTCTTCGCGATATACAAAATCGAACAAGTTGCCATCTTCGTCTTTATCTACCACAATGTGTTTTGGAGAAGGGATGAGGCAGTGCTTGATGCCGCCGTATCCGCTTATGGAATCCTGATACGCCCCGGTGTGGAAAAAGCCAATATAGAGAGGTTCCTCATCAGTATCTTCATAAACAGGCAATAGAACTTGCTGGTTCAGTTCCTCTGAGTTGTAGTAATCTGAGTGATCGCAGCTGATGCCGCCAATATTGACCCTCTTGTACTGATTTTGCCATTTATTGAGCGGCAGAAGGATGAATTTCTCGTTGATGGACCATGCATCAGGGATGGTGTTCATAAGGCTGTTGTCTACCAGGTACCAAAGCTCTGTATCGTTTTGCTGCTTTTGCTCCAGCACTTGAAAAATAACGGCCCCGCTTTCACCCACCGTGTATTTACCAAATTCGGTGTAGATATCAGGTTCTTCTACATTGGCATCTGTACAGGCCTCTTTAATGTTGCTTACAATTTCATTGGTGATGTACTCATAATCAAAATCAAAATTGAGGCTGTTCTGTATAGGAAAACCGCCGCCAATATTCAGGGATTTTACAGAAGGAGCGATTTTCTTGATGTTGGTGAATTGCGAGAGCGCTTTCTTAAATTCATTCCAGTAGTACATGGTATCGCGTACACCGGAGTCCACAAAAAAGTGGACCATGACCAATTCTACTTTGTCATTGCCGATAATTCTTTCCTGAACAAAATCTAGTATCTCGCGCTTGTTAATTCCCAGCCTAGAGGTGTAATAAGCCGCCTGAGGATCTTCTTCAATAGAGATACGCAAGCCAATTTTTATGGGCTCATCCGTTTCAAGTTCTTCCAGCTTATCCAGCTCCCTTGCATTATCCAATACACAAATCGAATTTTTAAATCCCTGCTTAACCAACCGGCCAATTTTTTTGATGTAGTCATCGGTTTTGTAGCCGTTATGTACAATGGTTTTATCTTGATTAAACACGCCCTTATTGTACAGGTTTTCAATCAGGTCGATATCAAAAGAAGAGGAAGTTTCCAGCGATACATGTTCTTTCAAAGCAGTGCGCACCACATGATTAAAGTGACAGCATTTGGTGCAGTAGCAAAACTCATAGTTCCCTGAATAATTATTTTTAGCAATGGCCTGGCTAAAATAGGTCCTCGATTTCTGAATTTTCTCTCTGATTTTTGGAAGGTAAGAAAGCTTAAAAGGAGTCCCGTGTTTTTTAATCAGCTGCTGTAGGTCTACTTGATTAAAATTCAGGGTACCGTTGACCAATTCAAATCCATTTTGTGGAAAATCATAACTCTGGTCAATAAGTTCGTAATAGTTGTTCTTCATTAAGCCGGGACAATGAGATGGATTAAAAGTGACTGTTGTTAGCGTAGGATGGAAGAGAACAAATATAAAAGATAATTGGCTATTATTTTAATTCAGTGAGTAATTGCCTCATTGACTAAATCACTCAATCAATAATTCAATTCCTCACTTACACCAAAAGGTTTTAGGTGAGTGATGTATTTCTTACCTTCAATGCTTCTTAAGGACCTGCAATTGAGAATCCGTATATGAAAATATTGATCTACGCCACCACCTTTGGCGCAGACTTGCTTAGCTTCACTAAATATCTGAAGGATAACACCGATACGGAAGTAAAGGTGCTGCTGGAAGATGTGGATAAGTTTAAAGCGGAAGGAATTTTTGATTTTTGGGATTTGGATATCGAACTCCATAATACCAACAATATTACGCTATTACGCGGTATAAAAGGCTTTACCCCGGATGTTACCATCATGGATAATAATATTCCGCTGCGGAAGCTTAGTCCCAAAGCGCTTATTCTGTGGCATGGTTACGGATGGAAAGGCCCCAACGATGAAGAAGAATTCAAGTGGATTCACCGTAACCTGCGGCTTACCTGGGGCAATATGAAGGAGCCCAATGAGGACATCAAATGGCAGTGTTTTGGCCCCGTTGATTACAAGCATCGCTCGGAAGTAAGCGGATTTCACCCCAAAAACTGTTTGCAGTTAGGTTCTGCCAGCCATGATTACCTGCAGCAGGAGGTGCCTAAAGAGGATTTACAGCCTTACTATCCTTTTGATGTAGTGAACAAGAAAACCGTTTTGATTGCACCTACCTGGCATTACGGGGAAATTTTTTCGCATTGGGGAGATGAAGATCAATTGTTCAATAAACTACTCACGGATCTAAAAGAGCGTGATGTAAATGTGATTCTGCGATTGCATGATTCATTTCGGTTTGAGCATCACTACCTGGAGTTTCTGCAAAATTTGGAAACCAAGTACGATAACATCCTCCTTAAATTTAAAGATCATCACCCCGATAATTTTCTGGATTTACAGGTGGCTGATCTGTTGATGACCAACTTCAGCAGTATTGCCAACCTCTTTTATGCTACGGGGAGGCCCACCGTTCATATTTACCCGGTCAAGAGTAAGGATGAATCCTTTATGTGGCTCAATAAAACCTTGTTTGGAATCAAGAAGAAAAAAGTAGATTCCATTAAATTTATCTGGAAATATCCGCCGGAAGATAATGGAGGAATGCTGGCTCGCAGTTTTGAAGAAATGATGGAACAGGTGAAAACGGGCCTTGAGAACCCGGATTGCTGTAAAGAAGAAGCCCAGGAGTATCTGGATAAGCACATGATGTCGGCCGATGGCAAGAATTGTGAGCGAATTTGGAATGCCATCAATGAACTTGTAGATAACTAATATAAACTTCACATTAGGTTCAAGTTTTATGTTTACTGTGGCTAGTATGCAAAACCAATGATCCCTTAGGATCTGTCAAATCAATACTTTTAGCTATTGGAAATTGCTTACCTAACAGACCAATTTTTACCACGCACTTCGGCTGATACGGAACAGCTTGTATCCATGGTGTCGGCCCTGAGTTTACGGCCTGAGACTGAGGTAAAACTCATAATTCCAGCGTATGTACACAAGCAGCCTCCTTCCCCGAAACATATAAACAATTACTATCACACTTCCGGGGTATTCACATTAAGTCATATTCGGATTCCTTCTGTATTCATCAGGGGGATAGAAAAGATTTGGTATGCGGTAAAAGCCGTATCATTGCTGAATGAAGATAAACCAGAGGTAGTTTATACGCGCAATATCCCGGTAGTTTTGGCGGTAATCTGTTTTTCTAACCTTCCTCTTTTTTTTGAAACATACCGTCCCTGGCCCGATCAGAATTTTGTGGCGAATAAATTTTTCAAATGGCTGCAAAAAAAGCGGCAACTGGCGGGCATTATACTTCATTCAAAGTACGCGGCAAACAGTTACCTGTCGGTTGGATATTTGGAAGAGCAATTGCTTGTTGCCCATAATGCTGTCAACGTGGAGGATTTCCTAAAGGATAATGCTTCAAAGCAGGTATTGAGAGAACGCTTAGGATTGCCGGAATCAAAACAGGTTGTGACGTATACAGGGCATATATCACCCCAAAAAGGGTTGGAGCGAATGCTGAAGCTTGCCCGGCATTTTACCAATGTGTTGTTTCTAATGGTTGGTTCCGAAAGAGAAGGAGTTATTGAGAAAAAAGCAAAAGCATTGTCCAATGTTAAAGTAATTGGATGGCAGGATAAAATGGCCGTATTTCAATACCTGAGAGCTTCGGATGTGCTGTACATTCCCACTTCAACAAAGGCGAGAGACCAGGCTGGAAACACAGTGCTTCCCCTTAAAACGTTTTTATACAAGGCCAGCGGAACCGCCATATTAGCCCCGGATATGGAAGATTTAAGGGAGGTAATAACGCATGGAGAGACGGGTTTTTTGGTGACGCCCGATGATCTTCAGGAAGAAATAAAGGGATTAAAATCTCTTCTTTCAGATGCTGAGCTTCGGTCAAAATTAGGTGAAGAAGCTGAAGAGGAAATCAGCGAAAATACATGGGAAGCCAGGGCTGATAAAATTTTGGCTTTTATTGAGAGCAGAATAAATGTCTGAAATCCATCATTGCGTTCATTTTGAATAGGATGAAGTGGTTTGAGTAAGCGAAGCGGGGTGAAGGATATTGGCCTCCATATTAATCTAACTAAGGCTTATCTCACTTTCAGCATCATCATTACTGGAATGATTTAGTTTACTTATTTATTGCTGCAATGGTATCCTTCTCCTTAAACCAAATTACGGTGGCAGCTATACTGAATACAAACACCGAGGCCACGACTACCGCCGTAAGGGTGGTTTCGGGTAACAGATAGTTGATACCATAGCGCACGCCATAGGCAAAGATTGCCAGGGGAATAAGCGTGGCAAAGGCCGCAATGCTTTTAATACCAAAAGTCCAAACCGGCGTTTCGGTGAGTTTGGCACCGAAGTACACAATGACTAAAGAACAAAGGGGATACACGGTTAGCCAAACCATGGCAACGGCCATCATGCTAAATTGGGAAGCGATTAAAAATCCTGTTGGCAAAAGAATAGCGTTAGCTGAGGTAAAGTAAAAAATGAACCGGGCTTTGCCTTTGGCGTTAATGAGATGAGGCAGCAGCGTGACCAAGCACTGAATGATGCCTACAGCCACAAATATACGAAGGTA
The DNA here is from genome assembly GCF_900182705.1 of Gracilimonas mengyeensis. GTDB lineage: Bacteria > Bacteroidota > Rhodothermia > Balneolales > Balneolaceae > Gracilimonas > Gracilimonas mengyeensis. Next base: position 93,835 of record NZ_FXTP01000001.1, read on the forward strand.
GGGCACAGCATCCATCCATTTTTCGTAGCCCACCAGCGGTAAAAACCAGTCGATGTACGTACCGATGATAACCATCACGGTGCCTACTAAAAGCATGCTGGCACGCGACATCGTAAAAAAGTAGTTGCGTAAACGTTCGGTTTGATGTTGTAATTTAGAGAAAGCCGGATAAGCAACCCGGTTTATCACGCCGGAAAGCTCCTTCACCGCATCAAACACCAGGCGGTACGCAAAGGAATAGATGCCCACCAACTCCATAGAAAAAAACTTCCCGATAATCAGGTAATCGACATTCATATAGAACTTTTGAAAGAAGTTGGAACCCGTGGTATACAAACCAAATTCTAACAATTTCGTCACTTTCTTATAGTTGAACTGAAAGCGGGGGAAGTAAGGCTTAAACATCAGGCTAAACGCCATTTGGCCCACTTTGTTGGTAAGTTCTGCCAGCACAATGGCCCATGCTCCCCAGCCGGTGTGCGCCAGGTAAATCATTAACCCGGCCGAAGCAACCAGTGCCACATTATCACTGATGGCCAGTTTCTTGAACTCCAGGTTGCGCACCATCAGCTTGCTGGAAATCATATAAAAACTATAGGAAATGATAGCCAGCATATACACCCGGATCATGGGAGAGAGTACAGGGGTGTCGTAGAAAGCGGCAATAAAGGGAGAGCTGAGAAATATGAGAAAATAAACGACCAACGAAAGCAGAAAACTGATCCAAAACAGGGAATCAATTTGGATGCGGCCGATGCGTCTCTCTTGAACAATAGCGGTACCCAGACCAAGTTCTGTTAAAGCTTTGGTGGTGCTAAAAAAAGCGAGCGCAAGGGCAGCGATTCCAAATTCCTTTTCCGAAATCACTTTCAGCGTATAAAAGAGTGCTACAGCGTTTAGAAGTCGGGCCGTAACAGAACTTGCTCCGCTGTACAACACTGAAGCAGCCACCCGGCGGGCAAAAGAAGTTTCACTCATGGTGGCTGAACGTCATGGTTTAGGAAAATTTGGGTTCTTTTTTAATTGAAACAAATACAAGGGACTCTATGAAGAATTTGGAAGGTTCCGCCTTTGTTTATCAAATTGTTACAGAATTATAAATTAACAGCTAACATAACTTCTACAAGTTAATTATATTTGCATGGCAATATCTTCATCAAAAAAGTTACGAATTTCTTTAAAAAGAACTCCAGTAGCTTTAGAGGATAAATGATTGGCATATATAAAAAATAGAAGTAGTTAGGGTTCATATACACTGATGTTGTATCTGTAAGTTGGCGGCTTTTTGCTCACTAATCCAAAGGAAGACAACTGATTGGAGCGTTTTTTGTGGATAGAAAACTGCAATAAAGCGTGCTTATTTCTGGATGTTATAGATCATCTTGAGAACATCGGAACATTGTTTTGAAGCCTTTTAACAGCTAAAGTCTTCTTAAATGTAGGGCTCCAGTAGCAGTTGGACAGGTTAAAATTCAAAACAAATAGCTGTGTGATACCTGACAAATTTATACGTGTGATCAGAGCCCTCTTGATCTGAAATTAATTTAATTCTATTGAAAGCCGGTATTACCCAAAAGGACATTAAGGACACCAAAAACAATATATTTTTCATCGTAGGTACCAGTCGGTCTGGTTCTACCTTACTGAAAAGTATGTTGAGCATGCACAGCAATATGGTGGTGCCTCCTGAAACGCATTTCTTCTATTTCAGCCGGGTGATTCAAAACAGATATGAGAAAGCACACGATAAACAGGCTTTCAGTAAAAAATTGATTGATTTTTGGTACAATCACAAAACGCGGATAAAGGATTTAGGGCTTCCCAAAAAAGTAGTAGTCGATATTGCTTCTAAACTAAAGCTTACCAATCCCTATGATCTATTCACTCTTCTTCTCACTTTATATCGGAAAGAAAGAGGTGCAGGGATTGTTGGTGAGAAAACGCCCCGGCACATATTGTATGTCCGTGAAATATTAAAAACCTACCCGGACGCTAAAATTATATCTCTTTTCAGAGACCCCAGGGCGGCTGCATGGTCAGAAATTAAGGCTCCGTTTGGCTCGCCTTCAGTGATAGTTACTACCCGAAGATGGCGGAAATATGTGAAAGAACACGAGCAGCTCAAAAAGCTTTTACCGGAGAATCAGTATCTGATGTTGCGCTACTCAGATTTAATTGCAAATACTGAGGGCGAGCTTCAAAAAATTTGCACTTTTCTTGGGATGAATTTTGAAGAGGCTATGCTGGAATATTATAACAGGGAGGAAGAAGGATTTGCGGCAAGAGAAAAATCCTGGAAAAATGGCACACTTAAACCCCTGCAGGAAAACAGGAACGAGGAATGGAAATCAGCTCTAACAGCTTGGCAAATTACTTTGGTTGAACATATTGCCGGAGATTATTTAACCCGTATGGGATATGAGAAAAGTGGATGTGGGCTTCCTTTTCAAAAAAAGTTGTTCTATCAGTGCGTAGATTTTAGCCGGTCGATATGGGCCACACTTGCCAAAACAAGAGATGAAGGTTATAAGAATCCAAGCGAAATTTAAACCAAAAAACAAATAGTTAGGCTAATAAATATGGCGGTTTTACAGAAAATAGGTGACCAAATTACCGCGCTTTCTGATGCACTTGGTTTTGAACGCCGGGATCTGAAGGCAGATCTCGGGTTACCCTGGTATTATTTAAAAAGCAGAATCCTGAATTCTCATTTTAAGTGGGATTATGAGGAGATAGAGCGTTACTGTATGTTTATCGGGTATCCACGGAGTGGCCATACGCTGGTGGGTTCATTATTAGATGCCCACCCCGATGTGGTAATTTCGCACGAACTGGATGCACTACGCTATCTGCGAGCTGGTTTTAGCCGTGAGCAGATTTTCAGCCTGATCTTGCACAAAGACAAGGTTTTTACCGGCAAAGGCCGCGAATGGACCGGCTATGATTACGCCCTTGAAGGCCTGTGGCAGGGACGATATCGCAATCTGAAAGTGATTGGTGATAAAAAGGGCGGAGGTTCTTCCCGACATCTACAAGCCAAGCCGGACATCATCGAAAAACTTCGTGCAGAAATAAAATTACCTCTTAAACTTATTCATATTGTCCGGCACCCGCTGGATAACATTGCCACGCACAAGCGGAAGTGGGAAGGAGGTCGCCACAGCCTTCAGGAAGCCATTGACAGTTATTTTGAAAGAGTGGAAGCCAATGCGAAGCTCAAAACCGAAGTGGACGCCGGGGAATGGTGTGAGTTGACCCATGAACAGTTTATTGAAGATTCAAAAGGCACATTAAGGACATTGGTAGAGTTTCTGGAAGTGGAACCCTACGAGAATTACCTGAATGCGGCAGCCGAAAAAGTGTTTGATTCTCCATCCAAAAGCCGCAATAAAATTGAGTGGCCACAGGAAATGATAGATCAGGTAGCCGAACGCAGCCAAAAATACGAGTTCCTGAAGGACTACGAGTTTACGGTGGGGTGATGGATGACACGACGCATCATCGAATTGCTAACCGTATTCGTTGCCATGGCCCACACCATCACCCGGCTACGGCACGTTCCTGTTTGGTTGCCTTGGAAGACTTAGCCGAATGATGGAGTTCTAATCCATACCAAATCCACCATTCGGCATGGCTGGAATAGGAGAAAGCTAGTTCAGTACGCGAAGGAGGGATGATGGAGGTGATCTTAGGAAACTTTCTTTGATAAGGGGTTTAAGCCTTCATTGGCCAACATTTCTCATCCCGAATACTCTGTTAGACTTGAGATTGAGAAAAGCGGACAAGTTCTGCTTTTTATAATACCAGCCAACCGGAGACAGGCGAAGGAGAGACTACTCGGTTCGGTATTACAATTACGATACTTACCTAAAGCTTTGATGCTGAATTCAGCTTCGGATAGTCCTCCCTTGAGGGAGGTGCCCGGTTTTTGATTTATCAAAAAACGGCGGAGGGTGTACGATGTTGAATTCAGATACAATGCTAAGGTAAGGTCAATAAAATCACTTCCACATAGCCGCAATGGCATCTTTTTCCTTAAACCAGATCACTGCAGCTGTAACGCTAAATACAAATACAGAAGCTAATACTACAGCGGTAAGCGTTGTTTCCGGGAAGATTTGCGTGATGCCATAGCGAACGCCATAGGCAAAGAAGGCGAGGGGAATAAGTGTGGCAAAAGCGGCGATGCTCTTCAGACCAAATTTCCAGACCGGGGTTTTGGTAAGCTTGGCGCCAAAGTATACAATCACCAAAGAAACCAGCGGATAGATGGTCAGCCAAACCAGGGCAACAGCCATAAGACTGATCTGGGAAGCAATCACGAAACTTGCCGGCAATAATAAGGCGTTAGTGGCAGTAAAATAGAAGATAAAACGTGCTTCGCCCTTTGCATTGATTAGCTTCGGTAGCAGGGTGACCAGGCACTGGATGATTCCTACGGCTACAAAGATGCGCATGTAGGGCACGGCATCCATCCACTTCTCGTAGCCCACCAGCGGCAAAAACCAGTCGATATACGTACCGATGATGACCATCACGGTTCCAACCAAAAGCATACTGGCGCGCGACATGGTATAGAAATAGGTTCTTAAACGATCGGTCTCATGCTGCAATTTGGAAAAAGCAGGATACGCAACCCGGTTAATCACATTGGCGAGTTCCTTCACCGTATCAAATACCAGCCGGTAGGCGAAGGAGTAAATCCCCACCAGTTCCATAGAAAAGAACTTACCGATGATCAGGTAATCGGCATTCATATAGAATTTCTGAAAGAAGTTGGATCCGGTGGTAAACAAACCAAATTCAAGCAAGTGCTTTACATCTTTATAGCTGTACTGAAAACGGGGAAAATAAGGCTTAAACATTAGGCTAAAGGCCATTTGTCCCACTTTATTAGCCAATTCTGCTAAAATGATGGCCCATGCTCCCCAACCGGTGTAGGCCAGGTAAATCATCAACCCTGCAGAAGCAGCCAGTGCAACATTGTCGCTGATGGCGAGCTTTTTAAACTCAAGGTCACGCATCATCAGCTTGCTGGAGATCATGTAAAAATTGAAAGCCAGTATGGCCAGCATGTATACCCTGATCATGGGAGAGAGTACGGGAGTATCGTAAAAAGCCGCTACAAAAGGGGAACCAAAAAAGATAATGGCGTATACAACCACCGATAGGGAGAAGCTGGTCCAGAACAGCGAATCAATTTGCGTGCGGCCGATGCGGTCTTCTTGCACAATGGCAGTACCCAATCCGAGTTCGGTAAGAGCTTTGGTGGTACTGAAAAAGGCGAGAGCGAGGGCGGCAATCCCAAATTGCTCTTCAGAAATAACCTTCAGCGTATAGAAGAGGGCAACGGCATTTAATAAACGGGCAGTAACCGATCCAGCTCCACTGTATAAAACCGATACAGCCACACGGCGCGCAAAAGAGGTTTCACTCATAAAGGCTGAAAATCATCGGTTTTTGGGGATTGGAATTATTTTTTTCGAGCGGATCAAATATAGGGCGAACTGCAAGGAATTGAAAAGGGCATACCATTGTTTTATTAAATTGTTAAAGAAATGCGAATTAAATGCTAACATAACTTAGCCAAGTTATTTATCTTTGCGCAGCAAAAATTTATCAACAAAAAGTTTCGAATGTCTACAACAAGTAAAGCCGCCAACTCAGATGGTAAACTATTAGTACTTACACCCGGAATGGGAGCCGTTGCAACCACTTTTATCGCAGGTGTGGAATCCGTAAGAAAGGGTTTATCGAAGCCTATTGGCTCATTAACCCAGATGCAAACAATTCGTTTGGGAGCCCGTTCTGAGAACAGAAGTCCGTTAATTAAGGATTTTTTACCGCTGGCAGATCTTGATGATATCGTTTTTGGCGGATGGGATGTGAAGCCCGATAACGTGTATGATGCTTGCGTTCACGCACAAGTTTTGAAGTCTCAGGATTTAGATCCCATTGCAGATTTCCTGAAAACCATTAAACCCATGTCGGCCGCTTTTGAGCAAAAGTATGTGAAGAAGCTGGACGGACCGAACGTAAAGAAATTTGAAACTAAAAAAGATCTCGCCGACCAGTTGCGCGAAGACATCCGCAAGAAAAAAGAAGAAACCGGTGCAACACGTGCCGTGATGGTATGGTGTGGATCTACAGAGGTGTATCAATCTCCTTCTGAATGTCACATGTCGATTGAGGCTTTTGAGAAAGGCCTGGAGAATAACGATGAGTCTATTGCTCCTTCTCAGCTTTACGCATATGCTGCCATCAAAGAAGGCGTGCCTTACGCCAATGGTGCTCCTAACCTTTCTGCTGATTTCCCGGCTTTGATTCAACTGGCAGAGAAAAACGGCGTGCCCATTGCAGGAAAAGACTTTAAAACAGGGCAGACCCTGATGAAAACCATTTTAGCACCGGGCTTTAAAACCCGTATGTTGGGTATCCGCGGATGGTTCTCTACCAATATTTTAGGAAACCGTGACGGCGAAGTACTGGACGATCCCGATAGCTTCAAATCCAAAGAAGTTACCAAAGCTGGCGTGCTTGATACCATTTTGCAGCCTGATTCTTACAAAGATCTGTATAAAGATCTGTATCACAAAGTACGCATTAACTATTACCCGCCACGTGGCGATGAGAAGGAAGGGTGGGACAACATCGATATCTTTGGCTGGTTGGGTTATCCCATGCAGATCAAAGTGGATTTCTTATGCCGTGACTCTATTTTAGCCGCGCCTATTGTTCTCGATTTGGCTCTGTTTCTTGATCTGGCCAGCCGTCAGGGTAAGTCAGGCATTCAGGAATGGTTGAGTTTCTACTTCAAGAGCCCACAGGTAGAAGACGGCCACGTACAGGAACACGATATTTTCATTCAACACTTCAGGCTTAAAAACACCCTGCGCGTAATGGGTGGAGAAGAGCCGGTTACTCACTTGTCGGAAAATTACGATTCGTATAAATAATTCTGGGCAACTAAATAAATATTTTATGAGTACAGGAGTAATTCTGGCTGCCGGCTTTGGTTCGCGCCTGGCCGGCACAGATTCGGATACCGATTTAAAGCCACTAACAACCGTAAATGGTACGCCTTTAATCTACCGAACCATTCGGAGTTTAAAGGTAGCCGGATGCGATAAAGTGGTTATCGTACTCGGTTTCGGTTTTGAAGAAATCAAACAGGAAATTCTTGAATCCTATACTGGTGATGTTCCCATTGAATTTGCCCGGAATGATCAGTTTGAGTTGAAAAACGGAGTATCTGTTCTGGCTGCTAAGCCACGCATTGAAGGCAATTTTATTCTTACCATGGCCGATCACATCCTCTCAGATGAAATGATGGCTATCGCGGGAGAGCATACGCCTCCTGCAAATGGGGCCACGCTCCTGGTAGACTATAAGCTGGATTCTATATTTGATATGGATGATGCCACCAAGGTTTTATCCAAAAGAGATAAAATTCAGTCAATTGGCAAGCAGATAGAAAAGTATAACTGCATCGATACGGGCGTGTTTGTTTGTACCACCGGCTTATTGAATGAAATAGAAGCGGTGTATGATGAGCAGGGGGATGCCTCTCTTTCTGATGGTGTGCAGGCACTTGCACAAACAGGTCGCATGCATACGCTGGACATCGGTAAAGCTTTCTGGCAGGATGTCGACACTCCCGAAATGCTGGAGTATGCGGAGAAAATGCTCAGCAAAAAGGAAAAGACTACAGTAGCAGAAGTAGAAGCCTGAGCCAGACGGCTTTTTTGCCGAGTGCTTCTCGCTCTGACGGCTCAAAGTCCGTCTGACCGTTATTTTAGCGAGTAGTAAAGTTACCCTTCGCCTTAGCTACTAAGACGCTAATCGCAGGAGTAAAGGTATAGAGAGGTAAATAAGTTGTCAGATCGTTGAGCAAGTTATTACGGAAAGAGGTATAGCAAGATACTCTTAAATCTGCAGTTTGAAATTTGTAATCTGCAATCTTTAATCCAATAAAATCTCAATCCGCAACCATATAATAGAAATAACCGGGTTGGTTGCCATTGATAGTGACGGTTCCATTCATCTCAAACAGTTCTCCGCCCAAAGCTTTTTTGGCAAAGAATTTTTTAATTCCCCCGATCTCATCCAAAATGGAGTAAGTATTAAAATATTCATCCACCCGAATATTAAGCATATCGGTTTGGTAAGGTTTGACCTTAATGTATTCATCCAGTAATTTTTCATCGGGATGACTACTCACTCTTTCGATAGAAGAAGGCGTTATCAGGTAATCCCTGCCTTGCTTATAACGAATGCCAAAGCCAATGGGAATATGCGAGTTCCCATCTCTGCTCAAAGTGATATAATGAAAGTACATGCCATTTTGCGCATCACCTGTTTTTACCCGGTAGCTGCGATCTATCACTTTTGTAGACAAGTTGTTCTGATAAATATGGTCCATATAGGCTGAACCAGTTACATTAAGTGTATCCCCATTGATGGCTACAAAACCTTTAACCTTGGCATGAGGAATCAGCAATGCCATACCAATTTCATTATCTCCGGCTTTATATACTCCGTTGCCAATGGTTTTACCCGGCGCGATGTCGAACAGGGTAAGGTCAAGGTCGTACTGAACGCCTTTTTTGATGTTATAGAAAAACAAACGGTGTTCGTCGTCAAGCTTTCCTTTGGCCCAATAAGTACGGTCGGGATGGGGCCTGATATACATACTGTCGGGCTCATTTATAAAAGTTTCGGGGCCATATTCTTTATTTACCACATAGGTTTTGCCATCCGTCCATGAAACAGAAAGTTTTACTCCCGTCACACGGCTTTTGAAAGAACCAAAGTCATTAATAGAAAAAGTATAGATAACCTGAACTCCGTTGTCGAGATTGATGTGGTAGGTCCAGAGTTCATTATAAAAAGCTGACGACAGATTCTTGGCTTTAAAATCCTTAGGTGTGGTATTACGATAAGAACCATCGGGATGCGTGATGCCGCTTTGTGCGTATACCAAAACGGGTACCATAAATATGATCAAAAGCAGCCAGGCCTTTATTGCTTTCATTTAAAACGGGGTTCTAATAGTTGGAATTGGAAGGGTCGGAAGATTCTCTTTTTAATAATAATTGCTTGTAATACGTTGGCAGTTAATACGATAGAAGTATAAAACTTTTGTAGCCTAAAGTTTAATTATGCAATAGTTAATTTTTATGCTCTTCTTAGTGATGTAATAATTTCAAGCTTCATAACCTTTTTAGTGCTGTAATGTTGCGCACAATTTTTTAAAGAGTTTATCCTATTAAAAGTTCCAAACAACTCAAACTTCCCCTTGGTTCGTCAATAGTTAAATATTAACGAGATTTTATTCTGTGTTTAGCTAAAATAAGTTAGTTGTAAAAGAGTTATTTTTGATGCTTATAGGACTGATAAATACTTTTTTTATGTTAAAGAACTACAATAAACCGGTTAATTATTATTTAAAACCAAAATCACTCGCATCTGTGATGCACCAATTATTATTTCAACTACAGGCCTGAAATAACATTTTTACAGATTTAGTAATTACTTAAGCACGTATTCTATTCATGAAGCAACTTCTCAGGCTGTTTAAGCCCGTTCTGAACTATAATTATTCTCATCCTTTCTGGGTTGTACTCATAAGCATCGGTTTAGCAGTATTTAGCGGCTATTATGCCCTGCAATTAAGGGTTGATACAGACATTGCCAATTTACTTCCGGAAGATCATCCCAACGTGGTAGCACTTGACCGCCTGAATGAAACCGTTGGCGGTGAAACAGATATGGAAGTGGTGATTAGTTCTCCCAGTTTTGAGGCAAACAAAGCTTTTGCCGAAGACCTGATTGATGAAACTCTGAGACTATACTACCCACGCTACGACGACAACTACTTTGAACGGGCTGAATTCAGGCGGGAAACCGAATTCACTGAAAATAACGCCTTATATCTTGCCAGCGAAAGTGAGCTTAATGAGATTATTGATTGGCTGCAGGATGAGATCCAACAAGCCAAAGAAGAAGCCAATCCCTTTTATTTTGATCTTGGGGATGATGAAAGTGAAGAGGATGCACGGCCTGAAGATTTTGAGGAAAGTTACAAAACGCTGGTACCGTCTGAATATCCCATCAGTGAGGATAGCACTATTATGGTGCTTAAGTTTTATCCTACCGGCTCCAAGAGCGATATCCGGTATTTGGAAGACATGTTTGCTGCTTATGATTCTCTGTTAACCGCCATGAATCCGGCGGCATATCATCCCGAAATGGAAGTCCGGTTCGGTGGCCGGCTGAAGCGTCACCTTGAAGAACTTACCTCCATCATGGACGATGTGATGGGTAGCTTTGCCACCGGTTTCAGCAGTGTGGTGTTTTTAGTAATGATGTATTTCTTCATCAAGAAATACTTGCACTACCGCAGGGGCACCAGAGGGAAGGGCAAGTATACCATTTGGTCTCATATCATCCGTATGCCGGTGCCCATCTTAGTGATTGGTATACCGCTTATGATCAGCCTGGTGCTCACTTTTGGTATTACTTATTTCTATTTGGGCATGCTAAACACCATGACCTCTGTGCTATTTGTGATTCTTTTTGGGCTGGGTATCGACTACGGTATTCACTTCTATGCACGGTATATTGAATTGCGTTCCAGTGGCTATAACGTGCACGATGCCATCATGAAAACAAACGAGAAAACCGGGGAAGCTATCCTGGTATCGGCCTTTACCACAGCGGCTGCACTGTATATTTTAATGTTTGCGGATTTCCGCGGTTTCTCTGAATTCGGGTTTATTTCGGGTACAGGCATTTTGTTAGCCTTGTTGGGTATGTTGTACATTCTTCCTGCTTTACTAGTCATCCTTGATGAGCGGCTCAACTGGATTTTGATCAGTGAAAAACATGAAGATGAAAATACTGAAGGTCACCGTTATCCCTTTTCTAGAACCATTGTTACGGTTGGCTTGGTAGCCTCGGTAGTAGTATTGGCCTTTAGTCCCAATCTCAGTTTTCAATACGATTTTGGAGAGTTAGAACCCAAGTTTCCCGAATACGAAGAATTCCGTTCTTTTTCCAAACAGGTAAGCAGTTCAGACAAACGAAACCCTGCCTATATTGTAGCGGAAACCACAGAACAGGTGGAACAGATTGCTGCCATATTGAAAGAACGGGCTCGTCAGGATACTACTTCTCCCACTATCGAAAGCGTGGAAACCCTGCAGGAGCGTTATCCAACTACAGAAGCTGAAGAGCAGGAAAAACTACAGAAAATAGCCCGGGTTCGGGAGTTACTTCAGGATCCCTTTTTGGTAGACCGTGATGATGAGGACCTGGAAAAACTCCGGAAGGCCGCTCAAACCAGAGAGCCGTTTTCTATCGAACAGATTCCCGATTATTTGAAATCCCGTTTTATCACCAAGGATGGTGAAGTAGGGCGTTTTGTGATCGTGTATCCTTCTGTGGGTTTATCTGATGGCCGGCAATCCATTGCCTTTAAGAACGATGTAGGCGTAGTAAGGCTGGATAGCGGAGAGGAATTCTATGCCGCCAGCACCACTATTGTGGCAGCCTCTATGCTTGACTTAATGCGGACGGAAAGTCCGTACATGGTGGGGGCTACGTTCATATTCATTTATTTCTTCATGCTGTTTTCATTCCGTTCATTCAGGTGGTCTATCATTGCCATGTTGCCATTATTGGTTGGTTTGTTGTGGCTGTTTGGGTTGATGCTCATCTTTGGCTTACAGTTTAATTTCTATAACCTGGTTGTTCTTCCGGCTATTTTGGGCATTGGAGAAGACAGCGGCGTACATCTGGCTCACCGATATCGTGAAGAAGGTAAAAACAGTATGTGGCAGGTGCTTTCCAGTACGGGACAGCATATAACCATGGGCTCACTTACCACCATGTTAGGTTTCGCCGGATTGTTATTTACCAATCACCCCGGCCTGCAATCTATCGGTGTGATGGCGGTACTCGGTATTGGGATGACCTTGCTGGCCTCCATTACTTTTATGCCGGCATTGATTCAGTTTCTGGAAGATAAAGACTGGATTCGATTCTGATCTGATCCTGGCTTTTAATGTGATAGGATGAATAGAACTTTCGGTCCTATTTGCAGTGGTATAAGGGAGTAAAATTTTAGCTCAGTTTTCTAACGGCTTTTGCGAAGAATTAAGTAAGTTCAGGCCGTTGGAAATCTCTCATTCACTTTAACAAAATGTACTTATGCTGAGAAAAACCGGGATACTGCTTCTTTTAATTTTTGGGTTTCAAACATTCGTAAATGCCCAGGTAAAACTCCCCAAACTGATCAATGACCATATGGTCCTGCAAAGGGATACAGAACTCACCTTATGGGGCTGGGCCTCACCTGGGGAAGAAGTACAAGTGGAATTTGCGGGATTCAAAAGAACAACTACAACCCAACCCGACAGTACCTGGCAAGTACAATTTCCTCCGCAAGAAGCTGGTGGTCCATATGAGGTTACCATTTCTGGCAGTAACACCATCACCCTAAAAAACATAATGCTTGGTGATGTATGGGTAGCTTCGGGCCAATCCAATATGGAATTGCCGATGTACCGGGTAGCCCCGTTGTATGAAGAGGAAATGCGTCAGGCAGATTATCCCCGGATTCGCTATTTCAATGTGCCTCAGCGATATAATTTTGACAAGGAGCAACAAGATTTGGCAGAAGGTAGCTGGCAGATTATTCACCCTGATGTGATTCGCCAGGTATCAGCCTTAGCATACTTTTTTGCCCGGCGCCTGCATGAGGAGTACGAAGTTCCTGTAGGGATTATCAACTCAAGCCTGGGTGGGTCACCGGTAGAGGCGTGGATGAGTGAGGAAGCGCTCAAAGAATTTCCAAGGCATTACCATGAAGCCTTGCGCTATAAGAATGATGAGATGATTACCAATATTCAAGCCGCCGATCAAAGCCGGATGAACACGTGGTTTCATGTTTCAAATACGCTGGATAAGGGTTATGATGGAATCAAATGGTCAAGCCCGGAACTGGATGACAGCAAGTGGGGCACGGTAGAATTGCCCGGTTTTTGGGATGAAGCTGTATTTCGTAATTCTAAGGGAAAAGAACTCAAGCCCGGTAACGAGAACGGGACGGTTCATCTAAAAGGAAAAAACGGCGTAGTTTGGTATCGCAAAACGATTGAAGTGCCTGAATCTATGACAGGCATGCCGGTTGAGCTGGAACTGGGACGTATTGTAGATGCCGATTCTACTTTTATAAATGGCGTGTTTGTTGGAAACACTACCTATCAATATCCGCCGCGCTGGTATACTGTTCCTGCCGGTATTTTGAAAGCGGACGAAAATGTAATTGCCGTTCGGGTGGTCAACCAGCAAGGGGCCGGGGGATTCTTTCACGATAAACCTTATGAGCTTCGAACCGATACAGATACGCTGAATCTGGAAGGCCGCTGGAAATATAAGCTTGGGATTGAGATGCCGCCGCTTGCCAGCCAGACTTTTATACGCTGGAAACCGCTGGGACTTTTTAATGGGATGATTGCCCCGCTGTTAAATTTCGAGATTAAAGGCGTGATTTGGTACCAGGGAGAATCCAATGTGGGCGATGAGGAAGAATATGCTAAATCATTCCCTGCCATGATCAGCAATTGGAGAAATCGTTGGGAGTTGCCTGAACTGCCATTTTTATATGTGCAACTGGCCAATTTTATGAAAGCCTATGACAAACCTACTGACAGTGAATGGGCACGGCTACGGGAGGCTCAGGCAAAAGCACTGGAAATGCCATATACCGGTATGGCCGTAGCCATTGATGTAGGGGAGTGGAACGATATCCATCCCTTAAACAAAAAATCGGTAGGCGAACGACTGGCTCAAGCAGCCAGACATGTGGCTTATGGTGAGCAGGACGTTGTACCAATGGGGCCTGTGTACGCCGGAATGGAGAAAAAAGGCTCACGCATTGAAATCTCCTTTAAAAACACCGGTAGCGGATTAATAATAAAGGGAGAGTCACTAAAAGAAATAGCCATTGCCGGTCCTTCCGGAGAGTTTGAATGGGCAAGGGCAGATGTACAAGGTGACAAGTTGATTGTTTGGCATCCGGCGATTGAAAATCCGGTTGCAGTACGCTACGCCTGGGCGGATAATCCCGACGATGCCAATTTGTATAATCAGGAAGGATTGCCCGCAGCACCATTTAGAACCGATAGCTGGTAAATGTATAGTGTTTTTTTGAGCTGAAACTACAAGCGGTCTAAAACAGGCCGCTTTTTTTATTGGTCCCAGCCGAAGGTTAAAAACCCTGCACTTTTAGTGCAGCACTTTAATATTCCGAAAAAATCTAATGGCTAAGATCATGGGGTCATTCAGAAGCTACCGCTGATGAACCTTAGCCAAGAAATGATTGCCAACCAACCAGTGGCAATAGCGCATGAGCCGCTGGAAATATAGTTCAGGAAATTGGTTGAAGATGCTCCGCAAAATGCAAGGTCCATCGGGGGTACCCTCTGGATGACCGGGATGATGTGGAGACCGGGACTTTCAGTCCCCAACCAAACCCCTGCACTTTCAGTGCAGGGTGGTTTAGTGCGAAATCATTCATATCAACAATTAAGCTGATCGATAAGGCGAAAGAGCATGTAATAAGTATTAGTATTTCAATTCTAACTAATTGAATATCAATTAGCTATACTATTTTGAAGCTTTTGTTTTTATGTTTTGATAACAAACACAGCTGAGAACCTTCCCTATATTTCTTTTGTTAAGAGTAAAGACTACGAAAGTCCATCTCAGTCGAAGCCATTGAGATTTCAATTTCGGTTGGCAGGATTTTTAGAAAAACTGACAACTTTGTTGCACTACTAAAAGAAGGCAAGGTTTTTGTAGTAGTATCTACAATAGTTGAAGATTATTAAATAAAAACGGCAAGAACACTATTTGGTAACGCGTATGAATGAAGAAAAAAAATTAACCATAGCTATTGCAGGAACGGGAGAAGGTATAAAAAGCGGCATAGCTGACAGGCTGGCTACTACAAATGTAAAACTGTTACTCTGTGACGAAACCGATATCAAAAAAGCTGAACATCTCGGGGATGAAATTGTCCAAAAAAATGCCTCAGCGGATGTTGAGGTGATGGACTGCCTGAAGAAAACCACAAGAGCTGCTGATATTATTATTCTGGCTATGCCACATAAGCGGCAGAGAGCGGTAGCTGAGATTATTCGTGAGGCTGCACGCAACAAAATTGTGATTTCTCTGAGTATGCCCAAATTGCCTTCTTTTCAGGGAGTGCTGCAAAACATGAACAGCGGCGTGGCCCTTCAAATGCAGGAATTGTTGCCGGAATCAAGGATAGTGGCTGCGTTAAATAGTTCGGCTTCCGATGTAATTGGAAAACAAATTAACCGTCCTGTAGAAATATTTTTAGCTGGAAATGATGGCGAAGCCGTGGAAAGCGTGTCCGATTTGATCAAAAAAGCGGGTTTGATTCCTGTAAAAACCGGCCGACTTAGCCCGTTGTCAATTTTCAACGAAGACAAATTTCACAAAGCGTAATTGATATAATTATAAAATAACAACCAATATACCTATGATACTTATTACCGGAGCAAATGGAAATTTAGGATCTTTAACCATCGATCATCTCCTCGAAAAACATCCCAATCAAAAAGTTGCCGGATTGGTTCGAAGTGAAGAAAAAGGCGAGGAACTGAAAGAAAAAGGCGTAGAGATTAGGATTGGAGACTATTACAAACCTGATACCTTGGCGGCTGCCATGGAAGATGTTGACACAGTACTGTTGATTTCATCCAGCTCCATGGAAGATCGCATCGGTCAACACAAAAATGTGATCGACGCTGCCAGGGAGCAGGGCGTGAACCAGATTTTCTACACCAGCATTGTACAAGCAGACAAGTTGCTAAGCCCTATGGCCACGGATCACTTTGAGACGGAAAAACTGATCAAAGCATCCGGATTGAAGTACACTATATACCGGAATACGTTTTACACTGAATTCTTCCCAATGTTTTTGGGGGATGCCTTGGAATCAGGCGAATGGTATATGCCTTCGAATGGACAAAAAGTAAATTTTGCTTATCGTTCTGAGATGGCGGAAGCCTTGGCTAATGGATTAGCAACGGCATCAGAACATGAAAACAACATTTACGAAATAACTTCAGGTGAAGCTCATACGCTGGTAGAATACGCTCAAATTCTTTCTAAAGAAGCTGACACAGAAATTAACTACCATGACGTGTCCGTGGAGGATTTTGAAGCCCAGCTGAAAGAAGCCGGATTGCCGGATGATGTGGTCGGCTTAAGCGTGATGTCTGCCAAGACATTTGCTAATGGCGCATTGGATTATACCGAAGACCATTTGGAGCAATTATTGGGACGTGAGCCCAAAACCACCAAGCAGTTTATTAAGGAATTCACCAGTTCCTGAGACTATCTAACTAATTAACTAATCTTTGTTAGGCTCCAGTGAGATTAAAGCTTGCTGGAGTTTTCTTTTTAAAAATCCTTCTTATTATGTCTAAATCCTATCAAATTCCTGCTCAAACCCGCATTGGCCATGTTCACCTTAAGGTTTCCGATTTAGACCGTTCGCTTTCCTTTTATTGTGATGTGCTTGGCTTTGAGCTGATTACAAAATATGGCCGACAAGCTGCGTTCATTTCTGCCGGTGGCTATCATCACCATATTGGTTTGAATACCTGGCATAGCGAGGGCGCTCCACCTGCCCCCAAAAACCAGCCGGGATTATTTCACACAGCTATTCTATATCCCACCCGAAAAGATTTGGCAGAAATAGTGAAACGGCTATTTGATGAAGGATATCCCATAAGCGGTGCCAGTGATCATGGGGTATCGGAGGCCATTTATTTAGATGATCCGGATGGAAATGGGGTAGAGCTGTATCGTGATCGTCCCCGCGATGAATGGCCTGAGGATGATGACGGTAATATTAAAATGGTTACCGAACCGCTGGATATTCAAGATTTGCTCTCCGAATTGGGGTAGGAGATATTATATTAAAGATTGAAGATCAAAAGATGGAAGATTAAAAGATGGAAGATTGGAGTAAATTTGCAATCTGCAATTTTCTATTTTTAAATCTTCTATTTCTTTTCTTGCAAGCGCTTTTCTCCGCTTTATAAATTATTCACAAACCTTTTGCATACTTAAAGCACCGATTTCCTCGTCTGTGGTTGTAATGTTACTACGAGGTCAATGACCGGCATATAAAGATGCCATCGGATGAAGAGACCGGAACTCCATTAAATATCAATTAAACAGAGGTTCTGTCATGGCTTATCCAGAAAAATATGTATATCGGTTTGGGAAGTTGCATACCGATGGAGACAAATCAATGAAAATGCTGCTGGGGGGTAAAGGTGCAAACCTGGCAGAAATGAGTACCATAGGTATTCCTGTGCCACCAGGCTTTACGATTTCTACGGAAGCCTGCCAAAAAACGGTCAATAACCAAATGAGTTGGCCGGAGACCTTAGACAAACAAATTGAAGATGGTGTGCGCCACATTGAAAAAGAGATGGGGCTGAAGTTAGGCGACCGAAAAGATCCATTGCTGATTTCCGTACGATCCGGTGCGGCTGTATCTATGCCCGGTATGATGGACACCATTCTGAACCTGGGGATTAATGACCGCGTTGTTGAGGCATTGATTGCCAAAACCGGTAACGAGCGTTTCGCCTACGATAGTTACCGTCGTTTTATTGACATGTTTGGAGATGTGGTGATGGGCGTGAGCCACGAATATTTTGAAGAAGCGATCGAAAAACTGAAAAAAGAAGTGGGGGTTGAGCAGGATATCGATTTGACTGCCGAACAACTTCGGGAACTGACCGATCGCTACAAGGCAATTTATCGTAAAGTTACCGGCCACATGTTCCCGGATGATCCCATGGAGCAATTGAAGTTTGCGGTGAATGCCGTATTCAATTCCTGGAATAGTGCCCGTGCTATTAAATATCGCCAAATCAGTAATATTCATGGTTTGATTGGTACAGCTGTAAACGTACAGGCGATGGTATTTGGCAATATGGGTGAAAAAAGCGGAACGGGTGTTTGTTTCACTCGCAACCCAGCTACAGGAGAACACAAATTATATGGTGAGTTTCTGCTGAACGCCCAGGGTGAAGATGTGGTGGCGGGTATCCGTACCCCAAGCGATATTGATGAGCTCGAAAGATTAAATCCTGATATTTTCAATGAGCTGTTAGGCTATACCCATAAGCTGGAAGCCCATTATAAAAACATGCAGGACATTGAGTTCACCATTCAGGAAGGAACCTTGTACATCCTGCAAACCCGTAACGGTAAACGCACCGGAACTGCCGCGCTGAAAATTGCGGTTAATATGGTTGATGAAGGATTGTTACCCAAAGAAGAAGCAATTCGTGACTTGGTTGAACCCGGCCACATCGAGCAGTTGCTGCACCCTCAGTTTAAAGAGGATGCACTGAATGGCAGCACTATTTTGGGTAAAGGACTTCCGGCCTCACCCGGTGCAGCCGTCGGAAAAGTGGTGTTTGATTCCAAGCGCGCCGAAGAGGCAGAAGAAAAAGGCGATCCTGTGATCCTGGTTCGTATTGAAACAAGCCCGGAAGATGTGGGGGGAATGTCCTCTGCAGAAGGTATTTTGACCTCCCGAGGAGGAATGACCAGCCATGCTGCTGTAGTAGCTCGCGGTTGGGGTAAACCTTGTGTAGCCGGGTGTAGTGATATCGTCATTAACTACAAAGCCCGGTCTTTCACAAATGGTGATGTAACCATCAAAGAAGGCGACTGGATTTCGCTGAATGGTAACACCGGTGAAGTACTGAAAGGTAAAAAAGAACTCACCAATCCTGAGTTTGGCAAAGAATATCGCCGATTTATGAACTGGGTAGGTGAAATCGAAGATATGCAGGTGCGTGCGAATGCTGAAACCCCTGAGGATGCCGAAACAGCTCGCTCATACGGAGCCAAAGGTATCGGCCTGGCACGCACAGAGCACATGTTCTTTAAGCCCGGACGTGTGAAATTCATGCGTAAGATGATCATCGCCAATAACGAAGTTGAACGCAGAGCTGCACTGGCCAAATTGCTTCCATTCCAGAAACAGGATTTCATTGAAATCTTTGAAGTGATGGAAGGCCTGCCAGTGACCATTCGTCTGTTAGATCCGCCATTGCATGAATTCCTACCACAGGAAGAAGATGAAATCAAAGAAGTAGCTGAGGAACTGGAAGTCAGTACCGAAGTGCTGAAGGATAAAATCAACCTGCTAAAAGAATTCAACCCAATGCTTGGGCATCGCGGATGTCGCCTGGGTATTACCTATCCTGAAATTACCGAGATGCAAACACGCGCCATTATTGAAGCCGTGATTGAACTCAAGAAATCAGGAAAAACAGCGTTGCCTGAAATCATGATTCCACTGGTAAGCAGCATGGAAGAATTCAGAAATCAGCGCAAAGTGGTGGATGACACCGCAAAAGCTGTACTCAAGGAATTCGGAGAAACGGCCGATTACAAAATCGGAACCATGATTGAGATTCCAAGAGCGGCTATCCTGGCTGATCAAATTGCTGAAGAAGCTGATTTCTTCTCCTTTGGAACTAACGATCTAACCCAACTCACTTTCGGCTTTAGCCGTGATGACGCTGTTAAATTCCTGCCAATCTATATGGCAAAAGGCATTATCAAGCAGGATCCGTTCCAGGTGCTTGATGAAGAGGGGGTAGGGCAGTTCGTACAAGCCGGTACCCGGTTGGGCCGAATGACGAATCCGAACCTGAAGATTGGTATATGCGGTGAGCACGGCGGAGATCCCGACAGTGTGAACTTTGCCTATCAAACAGGACTCAATTACGTATCCTGTTCACCGTTCAGAGTTCCGGTGGCTCACCTGGCATCTGCCCAGGCCGTACTTAGAAAGCGAAGATCTGAAAGCCCGAATGAACAAGAGTTAAGCACTCCGTTCACCGGTTGAACAAGTTGATGAAAGCGGAATGGATGCAGCCATGCTACAGACGGGGTTTTACTGAAAAGCCCCGTCTGTCCGCTTTACTGCGTCCTTATTCCGCTTTTATTTTAACAGTGGGGAATTGTATGTACCCACTGCAAGATTTATGAGAGGTCTTTTCTAAATCGGATTATCTGGCTGGCCAGGTAGTCCGATTTTTTTGTTTGCATAAATAATATCGTAGGACGGATAGATTTATCCGTCCCTGTGGGGGAAAGGAAAAGTGGATGGAGAACAGTTTTAACTGTGATAGTTGTGATCATGTTGATGTACTGTGATAATCTTAAAAAACCATCAGAGCCCATCCTATAAATCATTGATATCAAGGTTTGAGTGATGCAGTCATTGCGATAATCCGTTCCAACGCGGAGCGTGTGGAACGAG
This sequence comes from Gracilimonas mengyeensis, assembly GCF_900182705.1. Taxonomy (GTDB): domain Bacteria; phylum Bacteroidota; class Rhodothermia; order Balneolales; family Balneolaceae; genus Gracilimonas; species Gracilimonas mengyeensis. The sequence goes on from NZ_FXTP01000001.1 coordinate 114,239, forward strand.
GGGGCGGGAGATTCAGGCGTTTAAATTGAAGATTAGAATGCCAAGAAACTTCAATCATCAATCAAAAGTCATCAATCCTTATACCCATTGGGGTTTTGTGACTGCCAGCGCCAGGTATCTTCGCACATTTCATCAATTCCACGGGTAGCTTTCCAGCCCAATTCTTTTTCTGCTTTGGAGGGATCGGCGTAGCATGCGGCTATATCGCCTGGGCGACGATCGGTGATTTTGTAAGGCACTTTTTTGCCGGAAGCTTTTTCAAAGGCTTTAACCATATCGAGTACACTACTGCCTTTTCCGGTACCCAGGTTATATACCACCAACCCCGGTTTTGATTCCAGCTTTTCAAGCGCTTTAAGGTGTCCCAATGCTAAATCAACCACATGAATGTAATCACGAACGCCCGTGCCGTCATGGGTAGGATAATCATCCCCAAAAACAGCGAGTTTCTCGAGCTTACCCACGGCAACTTGTGATATGTAAGGCATGAGGTTATTGGGAGTATCATTAGGATCTTCGCCAATTTTACCGCTTTTATGAGCACCTACCGGATTGAAGTACCTCAAGAGAGCAATATTCAAGGAATCATCGGCAGTATATAAGTCTTTTAAAATCTCCTCGATGAAAAGTTTTGTACGTCCGTAAGGGTTAGTGGCGGAGAGGGGGAAATCTTCGGTGATGGGAACTTCATGAGGATCGCCATAAACGGTAGCCGAAGAGGAAAATACAATATTCTTAACGCCATGCTTCTTCATGGCTTCGCAGAGATACAAAGTGCTGCCCAGGTTGTTATCATAATACATCAGGGGCTTGGCCACGGATTCTCCCACGGCTTTGTAACCTGCAAAATGGATTACAGAATCTATGTCATGTTGCTCAAATATGGATTCAACTGCGTCTTTATTTAGTAAATCTTCTTTAAAAAAAGTGAGCTGTTCTCCCTTGCCTGTGATGTCTTTTACCCGGTTCAGAGCCTCCTCACTGCTGTTTGAAAGGTTATCAATTACTATTACGTGATGACCTTCGTTCAGAAGTTCTAATACGGTGTGGCTTCCAATATAGCCTGCACCACCGGTTACAAGTACGTTCATGGAGAGGTTTGTTTTTAGATGTGTGTGACTGCTTGTGAGCTATGTTTTTTCTTCTAATTCTGCTATGATGCGGGTACATAGTTCCTGCATCTTTTGGGCTGAAGCTTTAAGGTCTTCTTCTGGCTTTTCTTCCCAAATCAGGGTTTTGGCATGTTCATATTCATCTACCACCTGATCAACCCCGAGCATCATTGCAACGGGCTTAATTTTGTGCCCGGCTTTCCGAAAATTTTCCTCGTCTCTGATCAAAAGATATTTCCGGTAGTTTTCCCGAAATTCAGTAAAAGAGGAAACGGCGGCGGTTGAGAACTCGCTTATAAAGTTCTCGTCGCCATAGAGCATTTCAGAGATGCCTGAAAAGTTTATAAGCGGTTCATTGTTACTCAAAATAAAACTATTCGTTAACGGGCTCTGTGATATTGTGGGGAGTTGGTTTCCCAAACTCGTCCAGGTGAACAAATACAATTCGGTCGATGCTAATAATGGTATCCTTTGAAAACTTATTCCTGACCAAACATTTCACTGTGATTGAGGTTCGACCGAATTTAACAGTTTCCATGCCAATCTCAATAACCTCACCGAGTTTAGCCGAATTCACAAAGTTAATCTCGGACATAAACTTGGTAACGATGTTGCCTTTACCAAGCTGGCATAAAACATAAATTGCGGCTTCCTCATCTACCCAGCTTAAAACTGCACCTCCAAAGAGGGTACCATGTGCGTTTAAATCCTGGGGTTTGATCAGTTTTCTACTAAAAAATCTCATATCTGTGAATTGGTTTTTTGCTTTGCAAAGATAAGCCTAATTCATCAAACACTATAGCCACAATTCTTTTTCTAATCAAAGGAAAGATGATGTTTCTAAAAAATTTAATGTAACACTAAAGCCCTTAATTACTCTATATACTAAAGAGAATTTAAAGAGGTGATTTTGTGATGAAAACAATAGCATTAACCAACCAGAAGGGCGGGGTAGGCAAAACCACAACAACTATAAATCTTGGGGCAGGCCTGGCTAAATTAGGCAAACGGGTGTTGCTTATTGATTTGGACCCTCAGGCAAATTTAACGTATTCTTTGCGTTCCTATTCGCATAGGCTGGAGCATACGATTTATCACGCTTTGAAAGGCTCGGCAGATCTGAACGGGCTCATCGCTTCTCATAACGGCTTTGATTTTATTCCCTCTTCGCTTGATCTATCGGGAGCGGAGTTGGAACTGGCCAGCGAACCTGCTCGTGAAAGTCTATTGAAGGGAGTGCTTAAGCAATTTGCCAATGATGAGGAATACGATTACGTGTTGATTGACTGTCCGCCCAATCTCGGACTATTAACCCTGAATGCTTTCACGGCGGTGGATGATATTTTTATCGTGCTGCAATCGGAATACCTGGCCCTGCACGGTTTGTCCAAGTTGCTTGATTTGGTGAAAGTGGTACAGCAGCGACTCAATGATCGACTGAGAGTGGGAGGAATCATTTGCACGCTGTATGATGGTCGTAAAAATCTGAACAAAGAAGTGGTAGGCCACATCAAAGATTATTTTGGGCCTAAAGTTTTCAAAACCATTATTCGTGATAATGTAGCCCTGGCTGAAGCTCCCAGTCATCACAAAACTATTTTTGAGTACGATGAAAAAAGTATGGGAGCGGAGGATTATTTCGCCTTGGCAAAGGAAATTAAAAATGGCCATTAAGCTATGAGTAAAAAGAAAAGTCTTGGTCATAATCCATTGTCGCAGAGAGGGGTACGATATGCTACCTTTGATTTCATCAAACCCCTGGAGACAGAAGAGGATGATCATCCCAGGAAAAAACGAAAGATAAACAAGACGACCGCTTCCTATTATCTGGAGGAACCTGTGGTTAATAAAGTCAGGCGTTTAGCCAAGAAAAAAGGGACTTCCTATTCCGCCCTGGTAAATGAAATGCTGAAATATTCGCTGGCAGAAATTTAGGCTGAGTTTTTCGTCAATTTCACTGCTTTTCTTATACTGTGGAACATCAAAAAACGGCTATGTTCCATCTCTATCAATCACATTCTTTAGAATCACTCGCTCAACATTTTTTCGAAGTCATGGGGGAGAGTCTTCCTGACAACCCTTTAGAGCAACCCTGGATTATTGTTCAAAACAATGAAATCAAAGAATGGTTGTCCTTAAAATGTGCAGAGCAGCAAGGCATTGCCGGTAATTTTCGCTTCATATTTCCTTCTGAGTTTTTGTGGGTGCTATACCGATTGAAAAAGCCTGAAATCCCCCGACAGCTTCCCGCTGACCTGAATGCCATGCAGTGGGCATTGTTTGAGATGTTTTCTGAAGAACCAAGTCTTTTAAAGAAGATCCCGCTTTATAACATCGACTCCGATACGGTTCAAAAAAGATTTCATTTTTGTGCCCGTATTGCAGACAATTTTGATCAGTACCAGATGTACCGTCCCGCTATGATGGAGCGCTGGCTACAAGGAAAAACATCAACCCAAAGCCGACATGAAGGCTGGCAGTTGATGGTATGGCGGCGACTAAATGAGCGATGGAAATCGTCAGATATCACCAAAGATATTCCGCGTCGTTCAGCGGCATTCAGGGAGCTTTCAACGTGGTTGAAGACAGACGAAGAGTTTCTGAAAGTCCTGCCAGATTTCATTTATATTTTTGGTTTATCCCATGCACCCAAACCATTTATAGAAATTAGTTCATTGATGGGTGATGCAAAAAAAGTTCATTATTTTCTACGGTATCAGCCCAAAGAAGAGGACTCAAGTTTACCTGAGGAGTTAAGACAAAAATGGAATAAACCGCTGCGGGAGCAACATGATTTGGTAACCGCTATCAACGAACAATTACAGATTCCTTTTGAGCAAAAGGTGATAGCTTCGGAATCTTTTTCTTCCATAAAACCGAACGTTCATGCCTGTCATAACAAACGGCGGGAAGTGGAGGTTTTGAAAGATGAGGTTTTATCATTTTTAGATGAGCATCCAGATTTTTCGGTAGATGATATCCTGATTATGGTACCTGATGCCCAGGAGTACGCCGGTATATTGGAGGCGATTTTCTCCAACAGTGAGCAACAGCCGTCTCTTCCCATCGCCCGACTGCTGGGCGGGGACCGGGATTCAGTTCCTCATGCCATGTCAAATTTTCTTGAGTTGTTACTGTCCGACTTTAAAGCCAGTGAGGTGCTACAGTTTTTGCAGCTTGAACCGGTGCGTAAGCATTTTGATTTCTCGGAGTCTGAGCTGGATGTGCTGGAGGAATGGGCTGTTGAGAATAAAGTTTTCTGGGGTCTTGGTGAGGATTTTAATGAACTCTACAGCTGGAAGAAGGGGATAAGTCAGTTGATGGCGGGTTACAGCCTTGAGCTGCCTAAGCATTTGGTTTATGAAGGTGTGGTCCCTTTTGAGGGAGTTGGTTCTTCCGAAGGCATTAATCTCTCCGCTCGTTTTTCTTCTTTCATTCAGTTATTGAAAGAAAGCGACGAAGAGGCAAAGTCGTCCAGAACGGCAAATGAATGGATGGATCTGTGCCATAAATGGGCGGAGCGTTTTCTAAGTAACGGGGCGGATGAGCGGCAGTTTACTCAGTTGCTGACATTTTTAGCAAAATTAGAGGCTCACATTGAACTGGCTGAAACAAGGCAGAAGGTTTCTTTTGGAGTGATCAGAAATTGGCTGCAGGCTCAACTCAATGCACAAGACTCCGGTACGGCCCGTTATGGGCAGGGAATACGGGTGAGTTCGTATGTGCCATATCGTTCGGTGCCTTTTGCTTTCATTGGCGTTTTGGGGATGAATGAAGAGGTATTTCCCCGGAAAGCCGTTCGCCCTGAATTTGATTTAATTTATGATGACCCCAAGCCCGGTGACCGGATTTTAAAAGAAGATGATGCTTGTTTGTTTCTGGAAATCCTGGAGTCGGCCCGGAAACATCTGCACATCTGTTACCAGGCTTTTATGGCTCGCAGTGATTCTCAGAAGCTTCCGTCCATGTTGGTGCAGCAGCTACTGGAAAGCCAGAGTAAGGAGCCCGACAAAGTTGTGAAACGTCACTATTTACATGCCTTCAACAGCCGGTATTTTGAGCAGGGAAAAGCAGATACTTATTCGGGCTTGAGTCATCATCTTGCTAAAACTCTGAAATTAAAGCAGCATGAGCCGGCCCCCTTTTTGGAAGAATCATTCAAAGAAATAAATCTGTTTCAGGATGAAGAAATTACGGTACAGGATCTTATTTACTTTTTCACTCATCCCTCTAAATACTTTGTACAAAATTATTTACAATTATTTGACTACGACAATTTTAATGACATTACCGACCGTGAGCTTTTCAAAGTAGGAGGGTTAGAACGCTATCAGTTAAGGACCTTTTTGGCTGAAGGATTGGTGGAGGATCTTGAAGAAGAACAATTGTTGGAATACGCCCAGCGCTATCCGCTGATACCCGAAGCCATGCAGGGTGAAAAAATCTTTAACCTGAGGAAACAGGAAGTATCCGGATTTGTGGAGGAAGTGCAAAAATACACGGCCGGAGAGGAGCTGAAGCGAGGCATCGATCTGGAAATTGCGGGTAAGAGAATCTCAGGAACCTTGGGGAGTGTATATGGTGATAGCCTGGTGCATTACCGTCCGGCCGAGCGTAAGGCCAAAAATGAAATAAGCTGGTGGATAGAAGCTCTTTTATGGCTGAATGCAGGTGTGGCTTTGCAAAATATCGTTTTTATCTCCTTGAAGAATGAAAAGCCGGAAGTCCTGGAGATTCCAGCCTCACACATTGCACAACAAGCGCTTGAGAAGCTTATAAATCTATTGCTACGCGACGATCCCTGGCTGCACAAGCTTTGCTTCTTTCCGGATACTTCAAAGGCGTATGCGGAAGAATTTAAGAAAACCGGCGAGTACGATTCTGCGATGAAGAAGGCCCGGAAGTCGTGGCTGGGTGGAAGGTTCAGCCCCAATCCGGATTCTGCCGATTTCTACAATCACCTGATCTGGAAAGATCATGATTTCATTGCCAGTGAGTTTTTCAATAGGAATGCACTGGAGATCTGGGAGCCATTTTTGATGGCTAAAGAGGAGGCGGGTTAATGGAATCACTAAACAGATTGGATGTATTCGAGGCACCGCTTCAGGGCATTAGTTTGGTTGAGGCTAGTGCGGGAACCGGGAAAACCCATAATATCACTTCCCTGTACGTGCGGGCTATCATCGAGCGAAATTTAACTCCCTCTCAGATTTTGGTCATGACTTTTACCGAGGCGGCAACAGCTGAATTGAAGCAGCGCCTCAGGCGGCGAATGCGGGAAAGCCTTGCAGCGGTAGAAGGCGGGTATGACGGAGACGATGATTTTTTGCTTACGCTAACCGAGAAAGAATATCCCAATGCGAAGCAACAACTCAAAGAAGCTATTGACAGCTTTGACGAAGCTGCTGTTTTCACCATTCATGGATTTTGTAACCGGGTACTGGCGGAGTACAGCTTGCAATTTGATGTGCCGGCAGAGTTTCAGCTCCTAACAGATGAATCAGAGTTGATTCAGGATCAAGTGGATGCCTACTGGCGATCTTTTATCCGGAAAGATTTGCAGACGCGTGAGGATTATCAATTACTGGATTTTTTAACCGACGAAGGCTTTGGTCCGGATGAATTAATGGTGGGCGTGCAGGCTGTGATGGGGCAATCCTATGCCATCCTCGAGCCGTCTTCGCCGGACCTCAGGTCTCTCTTAGATTTGTTGACGCAATTAAATGAAACGCATGAGCAAGCGAAAAAACGATGGGGAAAGGAGAAGGCGGAGTTCAGAGAAGTATTGCTAAGTGGAGATTTAAATGGGAATAAATTCAGAAAGAATTACCTGGAGCATGATCTGAATATGTTGCAGGAATGGATGGCTACAGACCCTGTTAAAATTAGCATACCTAACCGGTTAGATAAGTATGGCGAGTATTTCATAGACGGAGCGGGGACCAAGAAATACGATCCTCCGCATTTTAAATTCATGGATCACATCCAGGATTTCCTGGTATTAAGCGCGCAATTGCAGCAGCTGAAGCCGGCCTTTGTGATCGCGTCAATTTCACGCATACTGGAAGATGTTGAACGTTTTAAGAAGAGTCATAACCTGCTTTCGTACAATGATTTAATTGAGTCAGTTGATAAAGGTTTGAAAAGGGATGCTTCCGGGAGTCTGGCAAAAAAATTAAGCCAAAAGTATCCTTTGGCGCTGGTTGATGAGTTCCAGGATACGGATCCTGTTCAGTACAGCATATTCCGGCAAATGTATCATCAGCGAGGTGGTACGGGCCTGTTTATGATTGGAGATCCCAAGCAAGCTATTTATGGATTCCGGGGCGGGGATATTTATACTTACCTGGAAGCCCGGAGCGATGCAGATGCCGGGCAGGCCTATTCATTGCAGGATAATTACCGGTCTAATCCCCATATGATTTCTGCTGTGAATGCTGTGTTCTCTCTTTCAGATCATCCTTTTAAACTTGACGATTTAATCTTCAACCCGGCAGGACATCCAAAAGGAAAAGATTCGGATTCATATTTGATAGATATATCAGGTGATGAAATTAATCCATTGCAGTGTATTACTTTATCGGATAAAGAAACCAATAAAAGTGATCTGTCTGAAAAGATTATTCTTGCGGTTTGTGATGAAATACAGAATGTACTGAAGGGCGATTTTAGTTTGAAGGATACCACCGGAGCAGTCCGCCCGGTGAAGGAAAAGGACATTGCCATTTTGGTACGGGAAGCACGGCATGGTGATCTCTTGCAAAATGAGCTTCGGTCGCGGGGAATAAGCAGCGTGCTTAAATCAAAAACCAGTGTGTTTAAAACGTTGCAGGCCGATGAACTTTTGCGGGTGCTGAAAGCCATCCAAAAACCAGGATATGAACCGGGTATCAGGGCGGCGCTGAGTACAAGCATGCTTGGCTATCAGGCATCAGATCTCATCAACTTGCTGGAAGACGAAACGGTTTGGGCTGATATCATTGAAGGATTTCTTTCTCTGAAAGATACCTGGCAGCACCGGGGCATTGAGGCTTTGTGCAACCGGTTGTTCAATGAATATGGGGTCTTGGAAAACCTGGCAAATTATCCGGATGCTGAGCGCCGCATTACGAATCTCTATCACCTAAGTGATTTGCTGTCCGCGGCCGAAAAGGAACAGAAGTTGAGTGGAAAAACATTGCTCAAATGGTTCTTTACAAAACGGCAGGAGGAAAGTGGTGGCTCGGAAGAAGAACAGCTCCGGCTGGAAAGTGATGAAGACCTGGTTCAGATATCTACCATGCACTCGGCCAAAGGGTTGCAATTTCCCATAGTGTTTTGTCCGTTTCTGTGGATTCCGCCGCGGGAGGCCAGTAAAAGCAACAGCCCCATCCGTTTTCATAAAGCCGGTGAAAATTGTCTTGAACTGATGCCCAAGGTAGAACATGCCCAAAGTGAGCAATTTCATCGATTGCATTATCAGCAAACTCAGGCAGAAGACGTTCGTCTGGCCTATGTTTCCCTCACACGGTCTATCTCGGCTTGCTACATGGTAGTACCCAATTTCAACAAGATAGGCGATTCAGCCCTGGCTACGCTCGTCAAAGGAAATTCAGAAACAAGCGTGGATTACGATGCCATTATCCGGTCACTTCAGGAATGCGATAAAGTTGAATGCCGGCCTCCGATAGAGCCTGATGAAAAAGCACTGGATCAAACAGAGGAACAGGTTAAGGAACTTGCGCCCGCCCGTAAATTCAGCAGGGAAGATGTATTTGACTATCCCAGGATGCTAAGTTATTCATCTCTATATGGGCATCAAGATCAGGGGGCACCATCTGAAGAACACGATTATGATGCTGGTGAAGAACATTTGCAGGAACCACCAAATACCATGGATCCATTTGGATTTCCACGGGGTGCACAGGCAGGAACTTGTTTGCATAAGATTTTTGAGGACGTGGTGTTTTCGGATTCAAGTACAGTGAAGGAAGCCGTTGAAGACAATCTCGAGTATCATGGTTTTTCTGAGAAATGGATTCCTCCGGTACTGAAATGGATTCGGAATAGTTTGGATCATCCTCTAAATACACAGGGAATACGCCTGGCTGATTTGAATGAACCTTCTGTTTTAAAAGAGATGGAGTTTTACTTCCCGGTAAACAATCTGCAACCCAGTGAACTCTGGAAAATTATTCGGGGAACAGCACCTGGTTTTAGTGATATAGAAACTGTCTCGGGTTTTATGAAAGGTTTTGTGGATTTGATCTTTGAAGCCGGCGGCAAATACTATATCCTGGACTATAAATCCAATCATCTGGGAAACACTTATTCCGATTATTCAGCAGAACACATTCAAGAAGAAATGCAATCGGCGGGTTATGATCTGCAATATCATATTTATACGCTGGCTGTGCATCGCTTTCTTTCAGCCCGCAAAAAAAATTACAATTATGAAAAGCATTTTGGCGGGGTAATGTACTTATTCTTAAGAGGAATTGAACCCGGCAAGGAAGGCTCCGGAGTATATTTTGACAAACCGGATACCTCACTGGTTACTGCTATGAACGAATACCTTGAGCAAGGAGTGAAGTGATGGAGAGCAAGGTAATACAAGCACTGGAACAGCTGGCAGAACAGGAAATTATTTTCGGGGCCGAAACGGAATTTGTCCGGTTTCTGCTGAACTTGTATCCCGAAACCCCGGAAGCCGTGCAGTGGGCGGCTGCGGCTTGCCTGAATGCCCAGCAAAAGGGTCATGTGTGCCTGGACATCAGCAAACTATCGGGATTTGTTTTTGGTGATCCTTCTTCCGGCATGGAAATATCTGACCAGCTAAAAAAAGAATGGCTGCATCAGCTGGAAAAATGTGAATGGGTGAGTGACGGGGTAGAAGTGAGTCCACTTGTTTTAGAAGACAGCCGTTTATATTTACACCGGTTTTGGAAGTATGAAGAAGAACTTGCCAGGTGGTTAACCGAAAAAGCACATCAAACCAATACCATTACTGCCGATCAGGAGCGGATTATCCGGAAACTGGCAGCACCCGCAGCTGATTTATTTGAGGTGAACTGGCAACAGGTGGCACTGTGTCTAAGTTTCTTAAAAGACATGGTGGTTATTTCTGGAGGGCCCGGAACTGGAAAAACCTATACGGTATTGAATATCATTGCAGCCCAGGCCATGGCCGCTTCGGATGACAAGTTTCGTATTGCTCTGGCAGCGCCTACCGGTAAGGCTGCCCGACGCTTGATTGAATCAATTGAAGCAGGAAAGGCACAATTGCCAGAACCAGTTCAAGAGGAGATTGAAATACCAGAGACAGCTCTGACCGTTCATAAACTGTTGGGAGCCGGGTACCGGCAAAATCAGTTCAGGTATCACACCAAAAATAAGCTTCCGTATGATTTGGTGGTAGTAGACGAAGCCTCTATGCTGGATATTACCATGTGGGTTCGGTTGGTGCAGGCTTTGGACGAAGACACCAAATTGGTGGTATTGGGTGATAAAGATCAGCTGGCTTCGGTAGAATCGGGTTCTATTTTGGGTGATATCTGTGCCGGTGACAATAGCTTTTCTGTTCCTGTCACTCAGCAGATTGCACGGATTACCGGTATGCAGATAGACTCTGTTGATGAACATCCGGTTATCAATGATTGTGTAGTATTTCTTACCAAGAGCTATCGATTTGGGGAAGAAAGCGGCATTGGGAAATTTGCAAATGCTGTGAACCGCTCGGATACGGAAGAGGCTCTGAAGCTCTTAAAAAGTGATCGGTATGATGACTTGAACTGGCAGGGTTTGTCGAACAAGAATATGAAAGCTTTGATTGACACTTATGCCGTGCAGCATTTTGAGAACTATTCCGGTCATGCCGAAAACGAACAGCTTGCGCAATCAAACCAAAGAAAAATACTATGTGCATTACGGCGCGGACCTTTTGGAGTGGAGCAAATTAACCGGGAGGCGGAACGAAAAATCCGACACAGAAAAGGACTCTTACAAAGTCAGGAGTGGTATGCCGGGCGTATTGTAATGAGTACTCGAAACGATAGTGTTCTAAAAGTTAAAAACGGTGAGCTTGGAATATGTCAGGGTGAGGAAACTCCACGGATCAGTTTTGAAGGTGAAAAAGCACTAAAGGTAGCACCTGCCCGTTTGATGAATTACGAGCCGGCTTACGCCATTACGATTCATAAAAGCCAGGGCTCAGAGTTCAATGAAATTGCAATAATTCTCCCGGATAAAATGAACCCTGTTTTATCAAAAGAGATTATCTATACTGCAGTGACACGTGCACGGAAAGACACCCTCATTTTAGCCGAAGAAGAAGTGCTCCGAAAAGCCATCGAAAATTCAGTTGAACGGCACAGCGGATTAAAGAAAAAACTTTGGAACAATTGAAATAAAAAAAGCTACAATGCCGTGAAGCATCATAGCTTAATAAATATTGTACCCCAAAAGCCAACGTATCAGGGGAGGCGGGTTGAGAGCCAGCCTCCCTTTACTTTTTCTAAACTCGCCTTTCTACGATTAAAATGTGCTTAGATGTTTTTAATCTGTGTTAGATAATTTTTAAATCCAATAAATATTCACGGTTAACTATAGCTAATATGTTAATTAACGGGAGTTCGGGATGAGAAATAAATTGCTCCGGCCTTCAGGGCGGTGAAAAAATATTCCTTTTATATTATAAAGAACCCGAATTTTGATGGTACTAAAGTCCATACGTTTGTCGAGGGTTGCTACAAAAATAGTAAAAGCCCCATAGTGCCAAAGCTTTGTAGAACGAATAATTTTGTAGCTCCATTGGGATAAAGCTTCATTTTTCTTTTCATTCTTCACCGGCCTGAAGGCCGGAGCAATTACAGTGAAAGTTGAGATGTTATCTTGAATTCAGGTTAATGAGGGAAATACAGCCAAATCCATCATTCCATTTTCCGGTGTAAAGACTTGATGTTTTTTAAGAGAGAAACGGGGTGATTGATGTGTTGGATTTTATCTTGCTGCCCGGGGGCTATTCCATCACCTGGCTCTGGCATCAGCAAATGCTATATTCTTGCTCACGCTGAGCCGAATGATGGAATTTGTTGCATCTACGCCCATACCATTGCACGTTAATTTTATCTTCAAAAAAACGTTTCAAAAGAACTCCTATCTCGAAGCCGGCTTGATCTGGGTCTCCGCCCTTATCACTATAATGGGAAAAATTTTATTTTACATATATAATTGATTCTACTTTCTTTAACCTAATTTTTTCTTATTCATTTATTAGATATTGGAACAAGTGTTCGTTTAGCTTTTACAAGGGAATGAACATCAATAAAAAATATATCAGATATGAATTTGACTAAATTAAATTTTCACAAGCTGTCGGTTTTTATATTGGGATTAGGCTTATTAGGATCTGCCTGTTCTTCAGATTCCAGCAGTAACAGTGATAGTAATTCAGCAATTATTGAAGGTTCTGTTCAGCAGCAACAAGCTAAAGCCGTACAAAGCGATGCCTACGTAGTGTCTGCTGCCAGAATAAATTCAGACGGATCTTTTTCAATCATTGAAGGATCAGAAACAGAAGTAGATGCTTCTGGAAACTTTACCCTTACCGTGGATGCTGAAACTGCCAATAACATAGCAGTAGTGGCAGAAAATGAAGGACAAGAATTTAAGGGCTATCTTTCCTCAGAAATAGAAAACGGACAAACTTACACTTTAAAAACACTGAACACGGAATATACAGCCGAATCAGAAGTGTATGCGGAAGTAATAGCCTCTGGAAATTCTGACATCGTCCAGAAATCAGATATCGAAGCGATGATCTCAAGTGAAGCCGCTGCCAATATCGAATCGGATGCATCTGCAGCAGCAAACATTGCTTCCTCGCTGGAACACGCAGCGGAAGCCCGGGCAGAGTTTTTTGCCGTCCATGTTGAGAATAATTCACAAGCAGCACTGGAAACTACTTACGAGGAACTTGCAGAAGCCCAGGTTCGCCTTGAAGCTGAATTAGAGGCCAATACCAATGCCGAAGCGCGCCAGGAAGCGTATGAAGTGTTTACTCAATCCATCGTTGATGCCTACGCTGCAGCTGAACTGGAGGCTTCTTCCACAGCTAAAGCGATCGAGATGTGGAGCCGTGTAGCCATTAACAGTATGAGTGATGTTGAAGCAGACGTAAGAGAAGACGCAAGACTTCATGCCTCAACTATTACTGCTATTGCATTAGATCTGGCCGTACAAGCAGAAGCAGATGAGATGAATGACTCATCGCAGGAGGCTATTGCCGATGCTGGTCTGGAGCTTCAATCTGCGATAGAAACCAGTAATGGTATTCAGGGAGACATTGAAGCTGCCTTTGAGAGCTATCATGAAGACATAAGAAGTATAATAGAAAGTGATGGAGTTTTTGAAGCTGCATTGATCCTGGAAATTGACTCACAGATTAATGGTCCAAATGGAGCGAAAGCAGATTTTTCCGGCTCTATTTCGTCCTCAGTAAGTGCTTCAATGATCAATAACATTTATACGGATTTCTATACCAGTATAGAGACTACCGTTGAGAACATATTTGGTTCAGATAATGAGGCCATGGTTGAAAGCATAACTGAAATCATGATTCTGATTAACCTGAATTCATAAAGACTCCTTTTTAGAGAATAATCAGACCCCGGGAGCTTTCTTCCGGGGTTTTTTTATGTGCCTTAAACAATTCTTTTCAAAACTCAGTTTTGGTATTTCACATATTATTGGTTCCTTTTGCAAGTGTAAAAGCAGGCATTACTTATGCCTTATCGCTGAGTAACTAATTATATTAATGCGTACTATTGGGCACGTTCTAAATTTTTTAGATTTTTCATGAAATACCCCATTCAAAAAAAGTATCATTCTTTTAAAGAGCGCAGGAAAAGGCGTAAAAAAAACCTGCCGCCCGTAAATAAAAAAATTGCGGTTCCCAGCTTCTTTACCCTGATGAACTTGTTTTCGGGTTTCCTTGCGATTATCTCAGTATCAGACGGAGATTTTATACGAGGTGCCTGGCTTATTGCTTTAGCCGGTTTGTTTGATGTGTTTGACGGGTTGATGGCCCGCCTGGCTGATGCCACCAGTGATTTTGGCATCGAACTGGATTCTATTTGTGATATGGTTTCTTTTGGAGTGGCACCGGGCTTTTTGATCTACACCTGGACACTGCATGAATTGGGACTCGTGGGCATCATTGTAAGTGCTTTGCCACCTTTGTGTGGGGCGGTACGTTTGGCCCGTTTCAACGTAAATGCACGTCTGCAACCCAGTCAGGATCATTTTATAGGACTGCCTATCCCGGCTCAGGCCATCATTCTTGGGGCATTTTTTCTGACCTTCCGCAACTCTAGCGAGCTTTTTTCCTTTTTTGAAAATGGCGTTAACTCTGTACTAATTCCTATTGTAGTAGTGATTTCATTCCTAATGGTGAGTACCATTCCATTTGACAAAATTCCCCGTTTTGACCGAAACACCCTTCGCAACAAAAAAGGCAACATCGTACTCTTTGTATTCTATCTGTTATTAATTGTGCTTTTTAAGGAATACGGACTCATGGCTGTCTTTTCGATTTTTATTCTGAAAGGGATCGTAGTGGGTACTATTCGGTTTTTCAGGGATGATTTTCAGCAAGAGATGGAAGAAGAGTTTCAGGATTATAGTTAAAAAAGTGAAGATGTCAGTAATTCGATTGCCATTTGTAAGCTAGTCCCCGAATGGGGACATACAATAATAGCCCAAGGTTACATCCACTTAAGTAGATGTAACCCTGGGTAAGCAATACCAAAAAGATAAACCCGAGGCTTGCAAGTTTTTGAGTGATGAATGCTGGTCGAGGGTTGGGCGAAAGGGACTTTGGAGATAGCTTGCTAAAGCTTCGATTGAAATAATTGCCCGCTTCACCTTATGGGCGAAGCTTGGTGTTCTCATTTTTATCAACCCCGGGTTGCGCCTGTTAGCTCCCCGCAAGCGGGAGAGACTACACAGGCTTAACCGGGGCTATTCTTGTTTGACCCCATTCGGGGTCTTACTGTTCAGAGTACTATCGAAATATCTAAAATGTACAGCAACTACTGTAAAAGTTGAGATGGTATATCGAACCGACTTTATTATAACTGCTGAATGAAATCAGCGATACGTCTGGCAGCTTGTCCATCTCCAAAAACATCAGTGGCTTTAATCTCAGAAGGAGAGGTGAGGAGCTTGCCGGTTTCTTCAATAATTTTTGCAGTATCACTGCCTACCAATTTTCCTAAACCGGCATCGATGAGTTCCTGTCGTTCGGTTTCATTTCGTAACACTAAAACAGGTTTTCCCAAAGCCGCGGCTTCTTCCTGTATGCCCCCCGAATCCGTAAGAATTAAATCAGCCCGCTCAATCAGGTGCAGAAAAGGAAGATAATCCAGTGGCTCAACCATCAAAAAGCGATCATTGGAAATACCGGAAGCATCTACTGCTTTTTTCACGTTTGGATTTGGATGAGCCGGAAATACTACCTTGGCGTGGGTATGTTTCTTCAGGATGCTTTCCACCGCTTTAAATATATTTACCAGGGGAGTGCCATGATTCTCTCGCCGGTGTGCGGTTAAAAGTATGAGAGTTTCTTCCGGATTGATATCAGATAACAGCTCCGGTTTGTGACTGGTAAAATCCTGCATCTTCCTGATCATATGCAAGGCATCGATAACGGTATTGCCGGTGATGCTTACAGATGCTTCTGGCACGCCTTCCTTCAAGAGATTTTGCTGGCTGAGTTTTGTTGGTGCAAAATGATGGGAAGCTATCACCGAAATCTGTTTCCGGTTCATCTCTTCGGGAAAGGGATTGTAGAGGTCATGGCTCCGAAGACCAGCTTCCACATGCAGTACGGGGATTTTTAGGTAAAAAGCTGCAAGAGCAGTAAGGTATGAGGTAGTAGTGTCGCCCTGAACAATTACGTAATCGGGGGCCTTTTTACTCAATACATCTTTGAGCTTGGGCATCAGGTTTGCCGTCAAATCAAACAGATCCTGACCGGGTTTCATAATAGCAAGGTTCTCATCCGGCTGAATATCAAACAATGAAAGCAGCGGATCTGCAAGTTCCCGATGTTGTCCGGAATGCAGAACACTGACCTTGCTTGTATTTTCAAGGGCTCTAATGACTGGTGCCAGTTTTATGATTTCGGGACGGGTCCCAAAAGCAACTAAAATATGCTTCATCGTAATTAATTCACCAAGGTTTTATAACTGTGGAGTGTTTTTTCAGCCACTTTCTCCCAGCTGTACTGTTCCAAAATATGTTTTTTTAGATACGGACTGCTTTCTTTTCTAAACGCTTTTTGAATGCCGGCATAAATTGATTCTTCTGATGCCGGCTCGATATATTCTACGCTTTCTCCAAAATAATCCTTAGTGCCGCCGTGTTTGGTTATCACAATCTGCGCTCCGGCCAATGCAGCTTCCATAGCAGCGATGCCGGGAGTTTCATAAAGGGAAGGCAACACAAATACTTTACATGCGGCGTAGGCTGAAGCCAGCAACTCAGAGTCGTGTGGGAGCGATGGAATTAAATGCACATGATCTAACACAGCAGCAAGCTTTAGACACTCTTGGCTGTAATCATCATCCGCAAAATCACCAATAATAACCACCGGCATATCCAGCTTTTCGGCCGCCTTCAGCAAGCTCAATACATTTTTCCGGGCTGCTCCTGCCTGACCCGTAAAAAGCACAAAATCTTTAATTCCGTATTCGTTGATAAAAGCATCGGGCTTTGCCTCCGAAAAATGTGCTTCAACGCCATTGGGAATGACTTCTATTTTATCACCAGAAACAGAAAACCCTTCTTCAATCAACCGGGCTTCTTCGGAGGTGTTGGGCAAAAGCAGGTCTGCCTTGTGGCAAAGGTCGGCTTTGATACTGAAATCGGAACGTATACCTGATCCCAGGGAAGACAACCATTTTTCTGCGTTGATGGCTGTTTTTATGGTTCCGCTGCTTCGGGTAGAATAAAAAACGGTGGATAGTGCCAGGGGAACTTTGCTTGCCGCCACCTGATCGATAATGCCCGTGTTTTCGATGGAGGCACCAAACACATGCACCAGGTCCAGTTCCTCAAGTTTAGTTTCTTTCCACGGGGATATAAGATGAGCGGAAATGCCCAGCTTCTCCAAAAACTGAATGGTAAAGGAAGCCTGAGTGCGGATGCCACCATTTACAACAGAAATACTCATGGGAGCCACAAAGCCTACTTTCATAGTCTGATCCTGTTTTTCCAGTCTAAAAGGGATGTCTTCATCAGTTTCAGATCTTTGGTTCTCATTTCAGCTATCTGTTTAGGTTCGGGAAGATAGGCTTTCGAGTACTCAAATTTGGGAGATTTTTGAGGAGTGATCGCTTGTCCTGATCCCTCCAAAAGAGAAAAACCTTGATGGCTGAATGAGACCTGGAATAACATGTGACAGTTATTATTTTTTTCTATATGGACTTTTCCTTTGTCCCAATGTGCTTCAAAATGGGTTTCCCGGCGTTTTTTCCAAAAGCGAGCATATTCATCAAAAGTGAGGTTCTCGAAGTTGGCATCCTGTACTTTTTGGAATACGGGTTCCAGGGTATGCAAACCAGGCTGTAGCGGGTGATGATAGAGAAAAACAGGCTCAAACCGGGCCGCTTTGCGAGCCATCACTTGCAAAAAATAGGCACTCATTTGGTTGGGAGTGTATCGCCGCCGACGCATGCTGCCGGTACAAATGGGATGAATCGGAATCTGTATCGGTTGCTTTTGAGCTGTAATCTGAATCGGGAGCCCATCGTAGGCAAAAGTAAACTCGGATGAATAACTGAAATCAAAGTTTTCCAAGGCTTTTTGCAGAGCTTCATTGTAGATACCATAGGGAGCGCAAAAACCAGTTAGGCCATAACCGGCCTCTTCAAGCAGCTCTTTGCCATGAGAGAGATTCTGCAATACTTTAGAGCTATGTTTGGAAGTGCCATGCCGGTAGCCGTGCAGAGCTATTTCCTGGTTATCAAACTGATGAAAATAATCCAGCCAGTTTTCATGAGCTTGTACATGCAAGAACCAGGTCGCTTTTATTTGATAGCGCTTTAAAACTTCATACAGCCCTTCAATTGATTCCATATCTCCAAAATCACTATCAATACGGAAACCGAATACGGGTTTCTGAGTTGGGGATATCCACTTTTGAACCAGCGGGAGTCCTTGTTTGAAATGCAATTCCTTGAGTACTGCCTCAAACAAACCGGCCAGGGTATGCTTGGATACTTGACTGACAATCTCATCCGGTGGGGTATGCTCGGCGCTGTAAAATCTCTTACGCTTGTATTCAGTGTCTTGCATCAATTCAGCAATGTTTGCCCCAAAATAGGCTAACTGGCCATCTTTTTTATTTTGAAAATGAACCAAGCCTTCAAAAATACCTGATTGCTTGTGAAGACCTACCTTGTTGTACAAATCAAGATAGGGAAGATGGGTAAAGGCCGTATCTTCTGTATTCCGGTATACTGTTTTTTGGTATGATTTTCGAATCTCTCCGGCTGGAGTAAACGGATGGAATGCTGAAACTTCCAAAATGGCCCCGCCGGCTTTTACGTATGATTCCAGTTTAGCCAGTTGTTCTCGGTTTGTTTGGTCATTAATGATGATGACCGAGTAGTGTGTGGATAAATCAAGGCTAAAATTGACTTCATGGTACCAGAGCCCCAGCTGATCCATTAAAGCAGTCCATTCAGGGCTGAGGTGTAAAAGTCCTATGCATAATTGTTTACTCATGCGCCCATTTTTTCTTTAGCCCAGCTCATTTGTTCTTTTGAAACCAAATCACTTTTAAAAATCACAATCAGATAAATAAAAGTGGCAATAAATACATTCAACAGGGGATGTAGTGGACTTACAACTGAGGCAAAAAAGAGCACCAAAGCAGGAAGTACGGTTAATAAAATGGGCTTTATGATTTTCAGGGGTATCACTTTTCTAAACCAGTAATAAGTGAAGGCGGTAATGATAAGCTCAGATAAAAAAACCGAAACAGCAACCGAATATACATTTCCAAATAGGGCGAAGCCGCAAATGAGTACAGCTGAAATGATGCCCCCAAAAGAGGTAGACAGGAAATACTCCTTGTCTTTATTAGTGGCAATGAGTCCGAATGAAAATAAGCTGTTTACGAAGGTTGCAGCAATCATAATACTCAACAACTGCAGGATGAGCACACTTTGCTGGTATTCCGCACCATATAAAATATCAATAACCGGACCGGCTGTAATGGCGAATATTAGTGCTATTAAAACCCCGGTGGCCATTACCAGTCGGTACACAATGCTAATACGACGGGTGGCGAGGGCTGGATTTTTGGTCCAGGTTGACGCCAGGTTAGGAAGCAACAGGTTCACAAATACACGGTCAATCATCATGGCTATGATGATGATCCTGAAAGCAGCCCCGTATTGCCCGGCATCGGAAAGGGAGAGGAGCGTTCCGATGAGAAGTTGGGGTAGCAATTGGACCATCTGGGCAAAGAATTTCCCGAGTCCTATGACCGAACTGGTTTTAACAAGATCGGTGTATACTTGTATGCCCCGGGAAGGCAGGGAGAAGGTTTTTTCCCGAAAAGCAAAAGCTCCCAAAGTTAAAGCGGCTAAGCTGATGCCTGCTGCATAAAGTACAGGAACCAATGCTACATCACCGGAAGACGAAACAAACGTAATCACAAGTAGAAAATAGACCCCGCCATTCAGCACTTTGGAGAGGGCAATTTTCCCGAACTCCTGTTTTCCGGAATAGAACCATTCCAGTAAAGCCATATAGGGTATGATGGAAAAAAGATATCCTAAAATCACCTGTTTCTCAGTACTACCCATATCCAAAAAGTATACGATACTCACCGATAGCAGCAATACTATAATACCGAGAAATAGTTTGGTGCGGAACACTTCAAGTACCCTGAAAATACGCTTTTCAGGAGGTTTCGCAGTTTCCCGCGTCCCGATACTGTTCAACCCTAAATCAGAAAACCAGGTAGCATAGCCCAGAACCGAGATGGCTACGGTTATCAAACCATAGAATTCAGAACCTAAAACACGGGCCAGGTAAATGGAGGATAAAAAAGATAAGCCACGGCCGGCTATATCACCGGTAAGAATCCAGAAAGCTTTCTCTTTCAGCTTTGCCATACTATTGTTCCTGAAGGGCTTTCAGATGAACATTCAGTAAGGCTTTCAGTCCGTCCTGCCGGTGAAAAAGATGAACATTTGGATGATGCACTTCCTCAGAAAGACACCCCATATCCGGGGCAATAATCAGTTTATCGTACGCCTGGGCCATGTGATATCCCCCGGAAGACAGGATTTCCCGGTAGTTAAATACACAAATATCGGAGGCATGATAAAACCACGGTACTTCTTCTTCATCAATGAAGTGAGGAATCAGGACAATCCGTTTATTTTGCTCAGCTAATTCTTTCAGTTCTTCATACAAGTCCTGATTGCCTTTTTTTACCGGGCCTACAATCAAAAGATTACAAGGCGTATCTAAGTCTGTGACTATTCGTGCCACTTCCTCGATTTGTTTATACCGGCTGATATTGCCGAACATTAATATGTTGGAAATGTCTGGCGAAAGAGTACAGTCAAATTTTTCATTGATCTTAGCAATACCCGTTTTCTTATCACTAGGCATGGCGGGAAAATCAGGGTGGGGAACAAGGTGAAATTTTGATTTCGGAGCCCGTAAACGATGACTCATGATATCCACCGCTTTTTGGCAATGCACGTGAAGAGCGTCGGCCCATTTAGCCATTCTTCTATGCAGAAATTGGTGGAGCTCCAGATACTTTTGATCATGCGGGAACTCGTTATGCAAAGTCCAAACGATATTGCCGCCAAAGATCTTAAAAAGGAAGATACAAGCCATTTTCCAGGGCATTCCAGCCAGCGATTTGAAATCCTGGAACTCGAGCCAGTGATAGTGTAGAATTACATTTTTGTTAATGAGGGCCCCAAAAATCAGCTTTACATGATTAAAGATACTGATAGATTCAATTTGGTAGCGGTCTGATTCGATCAGGTCCTGATACAGCAAATACAAATAATCCGATTTCTTATGCGAATACCGGATCAATGGTACCACATAAATGGTTTTTGCCTCCGCATTCACGGACGCATAAACCTCATCCAGCGATGTTGCCTTCATACAATGCCCCGGCTCTTAGAATTTGTACTGTAATCCTATGGAATGTACTGTTCCGTATCCGGTATTGAAAGGGATAATTGCGTAGTTAACGGTAATGTCATTGGTGATGAATTCCGCGCCGAAAGAAACCGGGCGAACGTTGTTCTGGGTTTTGTACCCTCCGCTAACCTGTACGGTCTCAGCAATAGTGAGAGACAGCCCCATGTTTAGGTATGGATCTGTTTTGCTGTAATCGGCGTAATCCCGGTCTTCGGTTTTTGATAAGGGGTGAGCATAATCTAAATAAGCGGAAATCAATATGGGAAGCTCGTCGCCCGGAGAGGCAGAGAATTGTACAACATCTGCAGATACCCCGGCTTTAAGACTGGTGGGCAGTTCGGTTGCTTCTACATTCAGCTTCTGCATTTCACCGGCATTGGTAATCGAAAGCCCGGTACGGACACGGTCATCCACAAAATTACGGGCAATCCCTGCATTAAAAGCATAGCCATTGGCTCGGTAGGTATAGTTTTGCTCATTTAGGAATTGAAAAGCAGCTCCTAAGGAAAATAATCCAAAATCATGTGCATAGGCACCTGAAATAGAAATATGCTGTATAGAAAAAGTACCATTAGATTCACCTGGCCTGTCATATTGTTCGTAATCTGAGGCCCCGGCCGTATAAAAAGCAAAGGCAATGGCGCGCTTATCGTTCTTAAAATTCACGCCACCAAATCCGTGAGTGAGGTTGGCTATCCAGAAAGAATAGCCGGCATCAATGGAGGAGTAATCGCTGAGGGCGAGCAATGCGGGATTGGAATAGATGGATGCTGCGCCTTCAGGTACAGACGTATTGGCATCTGCTTTTGAAAGGGAAGAAGGCATGGGGGAAATTCCCAATACCTGGAATCCGCTTCCCTGCGCGAAGAGTGGGGCAGAACTAATTAGTAAAATGGTGAGGGCGAATAAGAGCTTTCTCATAAATTTAGACGTAATGAAAATACATGCATGTTGGAAATTTGGTAAGGCTCCAGTACAAAGGCGTAGTCGATGGATGGAGATAGCATATCAAAGGGGAGGTGTACGGAAAAGCCGCTGCTAAGTCCCCAGCTTGCAGAATCGTCCAGGTCGGGCAACTGCCAGCCGGCACGCAGAGTAAAACGCTCATGGGCATTCCACATGCCGCCAAGCCTTAATTTGGAGGTACTGGTGGTGATATTTTTGGAACGGGTTTGAAGATTGGGAGTCCCGTTTTCAACGAAATATTCCTGGGTAGTAGTTTCAGATTCTTGAACCTGAACTTCGAAATCTGCAGAAATAGTGAAGGCCTGTGGCTGCCAGGCCAGTCCCCAAACCAAACGGGTTGGAAAATTATTAACCACATTGCGGGCCTGATCCAGTTGGTAGAGATCTTGAGAATTCCAGGTGTAGCTTGCCAGCATATCTTTCACCGTAAAAGCTACATTGATATTACGGTCGGATTGATACAAAAGCCCCAGGTCTAAGCCAAAACTGGTTGTATTTTCTAAATCAGGATGATAATTGGCAAGGTTAAATTTTACGCCAATTCCACCGCTCATTTTTTCGCTTAGGCGAATACCAAAGCTGCTGGCCAATTGGTATTCGGATGCATCAAACATCTGGGTGGGATATCCACTTTGGGTACGGCCGTCAATATCAGTCACCCCGGTTCTAAGAATGTGAAAAGAAATACCGGCAGAGGGTGGAAGCTGAAATTGAGCTCCCGTACTTTGAAATACACGATCGTACTGCAAAGCACCAACAGTAAGGTCAGCTTGACGGCTTTCAGAAAATAAAGCAGATTGGGCAGGATTATAATAAGCATAGGAACCCTGAGAGGTTACGGCTGCCATCGCGTTACTCATGGCCATGCCCCGGGCACTGTAGCCTATACGACTGGAAGCTCCGGCATAACCACCGTGCTGTGCCAATGCCTCGTTAACACTTAGGGAAAGCAGGAGTATCCCCGCCAGTACTGCTAATAGTTTTTGTGACTTAATCTCTTGCATCATTAATCTACCACTAAAATTTTGCCGCTTAGTTCTTTACCGGCCGTTTCTACTATATAAATGTAGGCCCCGTTGGCCACTTTTCGTCCTTGCCCGTCATAACCGTCCCAAACGGCTTCATAGGTGCCAGGACCAAAAGAATCATTTTCTACCTCTCGTACCAGATTCATTCCGAAATCAAAAATACGTACGCGGACATTACCCTGCTTTTTAACCTCAAATTTCATCCGAACCACATCATACACAGAAGCAGAAAAGGGGTTTGGATAGGCGTAGGTGTTGGTATTACGGCCGTCGGGTACATGCACATTTCCACCTTTAAGAGGATAGTTGACACGCGTGATCTGCCAGTTGTCGAATTGCTGATTCTGGCTGCAACATTCGATAGAGGCAATGCCGTCACTGGTGCCAATCCAGAGACGATCTGGGGTGGAGGCTACAGAATAATAAAAGGCGGATGATTTTATAAAAGTGTTTGGGCTTTCTAATCGGGGGAGTTTAATCCAGGTATCTCCGACATCTGAAGAAACAAACATTCCATCATCGCCGGCGGCAAACACATAGCCATCTTTAAAGCCAATGTCATTGATGCGCTCTCCAATCAGCATCTGAGTAAAGCTTTCGCCATCATCGTCGGTGTAAACAATTCCTTCTTTCTGTGGGGTATTCTGAATCCAGTTGGTCATCCAAATACGATCAGAACCTGGTTCTTCACGAATGGTGATAATCCAATTCCCGAGCAGGCCATCGCTACTTCCATCATAGCTGATATGCTGCCAAACGATACTATCGGTTGGAGCGGTAAGTGCATTTTCAGAGATGTTGATGCCACCGGCACTGCCAAACCAGACGCGGTCTTGTGAATCAATTAACAGCCCAAATCCTTTCAGGTTGTCATCATATACCGGGTCATATTTGTTATTTGATTGGATGCAATTATTATCGCCGTCGCGATCGGTGCAATCGGTCCAGTAGTAGTCGTTTCCTTGGGGGGTAAGTTGTTCTAAATCGGAAGGAGGTAAGATGACGCGTTCCCAGTTATCTCCAAAGTCCCGGCTTCTAAGCAATCCCGAAGCCCAGTTCGCTGATAAAATGACATCGTTTTTGAAACTCACATCGTAGGGGGGAGATTGTTCACCAGCTGCAATTCTGATCCGGTCGTACGTTTGTCCGCCATACACAAAGGTGGTGTCGCCTTCTCCTCTGGGATCCAATAAAAGAGGTTCAAACTCCCAATTTTGCCCACCGTCAACACTTTTGTAATAGCCGAAGCCATAAGGTAAGGGGCCGCTTTCTGTTTCTGAGGTATAGCCAAGTCCGGCCAGCACGGTGTCCTGTCCCAGGGCAAGCGAGTATACACGACCAATGCCATCACCGGTCACGCTGTCTGCATTTTCCGGGGTATACCATTCAAAACTGTTGCCGATGTTACGGTTCAGTTGTGGGCTTACCCAAACTGTATCCCCGAAAGCAGCAATGGTGCTAACCCCGTTTTGGCGGATGGTATTGAATTGCTCATCAACGGGACCAATGACCTGGGCATAAACACCGGATGAAATAAAAACAAATAACAGAAATAGTACTTTCCTCATGCTAAATTACTCTCTGATGCTGAATGTAGTTCTGACAGTATCACTGGATAGACCGCCTTTATCAAGGGCATAAAATTCAATGTCAAAATCGCGGTTAGGATTATTATCAGTTTGAGTAACAGGCAGAGACCATGTATAGGTGGAATCATTTTCAACTTCATCCCCAAAGCTGCTGCCATCATCAAACATTTCAAAAGGAGAGCCTTCCACTTCTCCGGATTGCTGACTAATTACCCGAAGATAAACTTTGTCAATATTCTCTTGTCCATCCTGATCAGTAACCTTTGCGGTAAATGTAGCTGGAATTTCTCCGGTTGAGGGCCTTGTGATTTCGCCGGGACTATCCGTTTCAATAATTTGAGGGGCAAAGTTAGAGAAACCTTTAACTTTAAATAGTGCCTGGGCATAATTGCCCGGGTTACTTTCATTATATGCAAAAACGTTAATCAGATAGTCCTGAAAAGAAGTAGTGCTTGTTTCCAATTCAAAAGTGCCTGAGAACGATCCGCCATTAAAATTAGTCAGGCTATCCTCAAGGATGGTTTCTCCTCCTTTATAAGAAATTGTATATAGCAGTTGGTCATCAGCTGAAAAGTGTTTTACAGAGCCCTGAATTTGTACTGTTAAAGTGGTGTCTCTGAAGCCATCTTCTTGGGTGAATGCTGCCTCAGAAGGATATAGTGCCAGGAAGGTAATGGCTGGTGTCTCTTCAAGTGGGTTTTGCGGAGAGGTGGTAGAGTCGCAAGCATAAAATCCCAGTCCAATAAAACACACCAGGATGGTGTAAGTGAAAAGGTTCTTCAAGTGAATAATTTCTTTTTCGGTTGAGCAGTTAATGGTACGGATATCACAAACTTAAATCCAATACGGTTTTGACGCTTTAAAATTGTGCAGGGATTGAACCAGACTGGTTATTTACATGATTTTCGGAGGAAGAAAACTAATCAACCACCATCATTTTCCCACTTAATTCTCTGCTAGCTGTTTCTACAATATAGATGTAAGGACCATTGTCCACTTTGCGGCCTTTCCCGTCGTAACCATCCCAAACAGCCTCGTAGGTTCCGGGAGTGAAAGTGCCGTTTTCTATTTCCCGAACAAGGTTCATCCCAAAATCAAAAATACGGATGCGTACGTTTCCTTGTTCTTTCACTTCAAACTTGATGCGCACCAGTTCATACACACTGGATGAAAAAGGATTGGGATAGGCATAAGTAGTGGTATTCCGTTTGTCCGGTTCGTGCACGTTGCCGCCTTTAAGCGGATAATTGACACGTGTAATCTGCCA
Source organism: Gracilimonas mengyeensis (assembly GCF_900182705.1). Taxonomy (GTDB): domain Bacteria; phylum Bacteroidota; class Rhodothermia; order Balneolales; family Balneolaceae; genus Gracilimonas; species Gracilimonas mengyeensis. The sequence goes on from NZ_FXTP01000001.1 coordinate 140,427, forward strand.
GTTGTCAAAGCGCTGGTTTTCTGAACAGCATTCAATAGAGGCAAGGCCATCATCGGTGCCAATCCAAACCCGGTTGGTGGTAGTGGCAACAGCACTATGAACAGTGGATGATTTAATAAAGGTATTTGGACTTTTTATCTGGGGAATTTTCGTCCAGCTTTCTCCCGCATCATCAGAAACAAACAGCCCGTTATTGCCGGGGGCAAATACGTAGCCATCTTTAAAGCCGATATCATTAATACGTTCGCCCACCAGCATTTGCTTGAAGCTTTCACCGCCATCAGCGGTATAAACCAGACCTTCTCGCTGTGGAGGGTCTTCATGCCAGTTGGTCATCCAAACCCGGTCGGAATGGGGCTCTTGTCTTATATTAGTGATCCAGTTGGCCAGTAAGGTATAGTTAATTTTGTCGTAGCTGATATGTCTCCAGGAAATACTGTCGATGGGAGCCGTGAGGGCATTTTCCGAGATATTGACTCCTTTGGCAGTTCCTACCCAAACCCGGTTCTGATTGTCAATCTCCACGCTGAATGCCAGCAGGTTTAATCCCGTGTTGGGATTGGTGGGATCGTATCGGTTAACGGTGATACCCACTTCTTCCTCATCACCATCTTCCGTTACCGTGATGATATAATTTGAATTCCACCAATAAATGCCCTCCGGGGTCATCTCTTCTACATTGTCAGGGGGGAGAAGAACAGGTTCCCAGTTCATTCCTGCATCGGTACTTCTCAATAAAGAGCGACCCCAGTTCGCAGAGAAAAACACCTCATTTTTAAAATCCACTTCATATGGGGGAGACTGTTCGTCTACGGTAAACCGAATTCTGTTATAAACAAATCCACCATATACAACCTGAATGTCGCATTCAGGACGGTAAGAGGGAGGGTATGGATAAGATTTTTCTCCTTTGTCTTCCGTCCCCTTACATTTCAATTCATCAGGTGGATTATTATCCAGTTGAGGTGGTATGTATCTCCAGGATTGACCCCCGTTGGAACTAAAGTAATAGCCAAATCCGGTTGGTGGATCGCCAGGTTGATCAAAATTCGTATATCCAAGCCCTGCAAGTATCGAATCTTTTCCCAGTTCCAGGGAGAAAACGTTACCCTTAGGGTTATTGATAAGGCTATCGGCATTTTGGGGTATATGCCACTCCAGCTGGTTGCTGATATTTCGGGTTAGTTTTGGGCTGATCCATAAGGTATCTCCATATGCTTCCATCGTACTTACCCCATTTCGGTGGATAGAGAAATAGGGATTCGTAGTTGGACCAGTAACCTGGGCCTGAATAAAATATATAGGAGAAAAAATGAATATCAGGATGAATGTTTTTTTCATAAAAGATTATTCAACAATGGTAAAAGTAGTTCGTGCGGTATCGCTCACCATACCGGCATTATCGATGGCGAAGTAGAGGATGTCGTAAGTTTCAGGCCGGTTTCCACTGTAAATGGGAAAATTGATGGTATAGACAGAGTCATTTTTTGCTGAATCATCATAGGTATCACCATCATCAAAGAGTTCAAAAGGTGAATTACTGGCTTCCCCTGTGCGCCGACTTATAAGGCGTAAGAAAACACCGTAAATGGTAGAATCTCCATCTACATCGATAACTGTCGCTTTGAAGTAAGCTTTTTTGCTTCCGGATTCTGGTCTTTGGAATTCTGATTCATTTTCTGCGGATAAAATCTTTGGCGGGGCACTGGAGAAACCATTTACCCTTAATTCGGTTTGGGCATAGTTTCCATACCCGGAAGAATCATTAACAAACACATTTACTACATAATCCCAAATATTGGTGGTAGTAGTTCTAAATTGAACGGGTTGAGAGGTAGAGAAAGAGCCGGTTTCTCCCATTTTTAGTTGACCACTTGCTCCGGTTTTAACTGGAAAGCGGTCTTTTGGTTTTGTGGAAATGTTGTATTGAAGCACATCCGTAGATGCTAAATTCTGTACATCAAACTGCAGCTTCAGGGTGATAGTGGTGTCTTTAAAACCATCGGCATTTTCAGTAAAGGATACGATGGCAGGCGATACGCTCAGGTTGCTTACGCCGGGGGCATCGTCGAGTAATGAGCGTGGAGAGGTGGTTGAATCACATCCCAAAAAAGCAATGCTTACCGCACTTAGCAAAATGGCCCCGAAAAATTTATTCATTGAAAATAGTTTATGATCAGATTCAGCATTTATAATAGCATAACGAGAACTTAGAACCTATACGAACTAAAAATCAATAAATTGTGCAGGAATATTGCATGTACTTTCCGAGCCTGTTATATTCGGCGCGTTATGAAAACTAAAAATGCTCAAATCAACAATTGGTGGTGGCCTGTTATTTCAAATAACAGTGGGCCCGCTACGTAATTGAGCGACGGACAAAAGAATGTTAAAAAACCCACTGTTCATCCGGATAGTGGGTTTTTTTGTTTCTATAGATTGGTTATTGGTTAGTTGAAAATGGTTTTCGAAATCACAATTAATCTTTCTAATCTGGAAGCATGAAAAAGAATGCTGGTTCCAACGCAGAGTGTAGGAACCAGTGGTGAAGTTCGAGAATATGAAAGACAGGACCTCGCTCCACACGCTCTGCGTTGGAGCGAATAGTAGGTTTATGGATAACTAACCAAATGAATAAAGAACAGTTTTTAGCACTTAGTAAAGAATATACAGCCATCCCGGTGTACCGGCGGCTATTGGCGGATGTACTTACCCCGGTTTCCCTGTTTATGAATATCCGCGAAGGTGCGGAATACCCCTTTCTGCTGGAATCGGTTGAAGGAGGGGAGCAACTGGCCCGGTATTCTTTTATCGGGCGCAATCCTTACCAAATTCTGAAATTTGACGGTGAGGATACAACGCTTTCTGCAAATGGAGAAACTGAACAGGTAGAGGTTCCATATTTCGACAAACTTAAGGAACTCACCACTGCTTATTCCGAGCCCACGCTTCCAGAATTACCCAGGTTGAAAGGCGGTGCCGTAGGATTTTCGGCCTATGATACTTTTCGCTTGGTGGAAGATTTGCCGGATGTGCCGGACGATGACCTTCAGCTCCCCGAAGCCATCTGGGCGTTTTATGATCAGATATTTGCTTTCGATCATGTGAAGCACCAGGTAGTGCTGATCAAAACTGTGTTTGTGGAAGAGGAAGATGATCTGGATGAAGCTTACCAAAAGGCACAATCCAGTCTGGATGAAATGGAGGAGGCGGCTTTGAGTTCTAACTATGAAAACCGTCCCTTTAGCATTGATACGGAATCGCTGTCCAGCAATATGGAGCAGGATTATTTTGAAAAGATTGTAGAAAAGGGAAAGGAGTACATCTACGAAGGCGACATCTTCCAGGTAGTGCTATCCCAGCGCTTTGAAGCTGATATGAGTGGCGATCCATTCATGCTCTACCGTGCGTTACGAATGGTGAATCCATCCCCGTATTTATTCTATTTAGATTTTGAGGATTTCCAACTCGTCGGTTCCTCACCGGAAGTGCTGGTGCGCGTGCAGGAAGGCGAAACACGGGTGCTGCCCATTGCCGGTACACGTCCACGAGGCAAAACCCATGAAGAGGATTTAGCACTGGAAGAAGATCTTAAAAACGATCCCAAGGAAGTAGCCGAACACATTATGCTGGTTGATTTGGGACGGAATGATCTCTCACGTGTATGCAAAGCCGGTACCGTAAAAATGGAACGAAATCAGGTGATAGAGCGCTATTCGCACGTGATGCATATTGTCAGCGATGTGGTGGGGGAATTGCGGGAGGATCAAACCTCGGTGGATGCCCTGATGCAATGCTTTCCCGCTGGTACCGTAAGCGGCGCTCCAAAAATCCGGGCGATGGAAATTATTGACGAACTAGAACCTTCTAAACGCGGCGTATATGCCGGGGCGGTGGGCTATTTCGATTTTTCCGGTAATATGGACACCTGTATTGCCATCCGAACCATGGTGGTTACGGATAACAAAGCCTACATTCAGGCCGGTGCGGGTATTGTGGCCGACAGCGATCCCACCAAAGAATTTGAAGAAACACAAAACAAAGCAGGCGCGCTGATTCAAGCGCTAAGCGTAGCTTTAGATATTCAATAAATGTTAACCACGGAGGACTCAGAGTTTCGCGGAGTATTTTCTGTAGCGCGATCCTCTGAAAAATCTAATCAACACTCGATCAATCAAATTAATGAGTAGCAAAAAGACCATACTTTCAGGAATTCAGCCTTCGGGCAAATTGCATATAGGAAACTATTTTGGCGCGATCCGTCAGCACATAGCGATGCAGGAGGAGGGAGAGGCTTTTTACTTCATCGCCAACTATCATTCCCTGACTTCTCTTAATGATGGCGAAAAACTTCGGGAAAACACCATTGACGTCACGCTTGATTACCTGGCGCTTGGCTTAGATCCCAAGAAGGCGACTTTCTTTGCCCAGTCGGATGTGCCCCAGGTGACCGAACTCGCTTGGATATTGGGCACATTGACTCCGGTTTCACTGATGGAGAAAGGCGTTTCCTATAAAGATAAAATTGCGGCGGGATTGAGTCCTAATATCGGCCTTTTTACCTATCCAATTTTACAAGCTGCCGATATCCTGATTTATCACTCCGATATAGTGCCGGTGGGTGAAGATCAAAAGCAAAATATTGAGATTACCCGTGACCTGGCCGGGAAATTCAACTATGCTTACGAAGGCGAATACTTGAAAATCCCCGAAGAACACATTGTGAAATCTGTAGCCGTGGTACCGGGTATCGACGGACGAAAGATGAGCAAAAGCTACGACAACACCATCAATATTTTTGCTGAGGGCAAGCAGCTGAAGAAACGGGTGATGTCTATTGAGACGGATTCCACACCACTGGATGATCCCAAAGATCCCGAAAACGATAATGTGTTTGCCCTAATCAAGCTGTTTGCGGATAAAGAAAAGCAGGATGAAATTGCAGAGAAATATCGTGCAGGCGGATACGGCTACGGTCATGCCAAAAAGGAATTATTAGGCATGATTGAAGATTATTTTGGTGAAGCTCGTGAAAAGCGGCGTGAGATGGCCAAAGATTTGGATTACGTGCACGATGTACTCCGCGAAGGCGGAAAGAAAGCCCGGGAGCGTGCGGAAGAGGTGATGGAGCCTATAAGAGAAGTGGCGGGCATAGTGAATCACAGATGATAAGGATTACACTGATTTCACAGATTTCTTATCAAGAAAATCTGTGAAATCCCTAAATCCGCTAATCCGTGGTTCCAACTCCTTATAAACACAATATCCGGCATTTAACTAAGAACAATCAACGAAATCAGCGAAATCTGTGATCCTTATTATTGACAACTACGACTCCTTCACCTACAACCTGGTGCATCTGGTTGCAGCAGAGACGGATGATTACAAAGTGATTCGCAACGACGCGATGACCCTGGATGAAATACGGGCATTAAAGCCGACAAAAATTTTGATTTCTCCCGGGCCAGGCCGACCGCATGAAGCCGGTATCACCGAAGAAATTATCCGGGAGCTGGGAAAGGAAACTCCGGTTTTAGGTGTTTGCCTCGGACATCAGGCCATTGGCGAAGTGTTTGGAGCTAAAGTGGTACATGCCCCAAAGTTGATGCACGGCAAGGTTTCTAAAGTGTCTCACAACGGGCAGTTTATTTTTAAGGATGTGGAGAAGGATTTCACGGCCACGCGGTATCACTCCCTGGTGCTGGATCCGGATACCATTCCCGAAGTACTGGAAATTACAGCTCATTCCGATGATGGAGTGGTGCAGGGTGTTCGGCATAAAGAGTTCCCGATTCAGGGAATACAATTTCACCCTGAAAGCATTTTGACTACGGAAGGCCCCAAGTTAATCTCAAACTGGTTACGACAATAACACACTCATGGACTTTAAAGAAATACTGAACAAACTCTCTTTTTCTGAAGATCTTACCAAAATTGAAGCCGAGTCTGCGATGAACCTGATTATGTCGGGGGATATTTCGGATCCGCAAATTGCGGCTTTTATTACCGCTATGCGCTTGAAAGGTGAAAGTGTGGAAGAACTCACCGCTTTTGTAAAAGTGATGCGCAGTAAAGCGGTAAAAGTAGAAGTAAATGTGGATGGGGCTATCGATTTAGTAGGCACCGGCGGCGATCAGTCCGGGACTTTCAACATCTCAACCTCGGCCTCTTTTATCACAGCGGCGGCCGGTGTACCAGTTATCAAGCACGGAAACCGAAGTGCTTCAAGCAAGTGCGGCAGTGCTGATGTGTTGGAACATCTCGGCGCAGCTATAGAATTAGGTAAGGAACAGGTTGAGCAAGTATATAAAGAAGTAGGCATGGCCTTTATGTTTGCCCCGATGTTTCACCCGGCTATGAAGCATGTGATGCCCGCCCGGCGCGAAGTTGGTTTTCGAACCTTCTTCAATATTTTAGGTCCCATGGTGAATCCGGCTGGCGTACAGCGCTATGTAATCGGTGCTTTTAATAAAGAGACCGCTGAGAAAATGGTGCATATTTTAGCCAATCTTGGTACCGAATTCGCGTATACATTTAACGCTCATGATGGGTTGGATGAAGTGAGCCTGACTTCTCAATCCGAAATTTTTGAGTTGAAAGATAACCTGGTTTCCACCTCCATTGTGTTTGACCCGGAATCCATTGGGTTTGAGAAAGTAGAAATGAAGGCACTGATGGGCGGAGGAAAAGAAGAAAATGCAGAAATCCTAACAAATATTATGGCCAATAAAGCCACAGATGCGCAGAAAGGCATTGCTTTATTGAATGCCGCTTTTGCAATACAGGCCTCGGGCAAAGTTAAGACGCTGGAAGAAGGCAAAGAACTGGCTGAAGAAGCCCTGGAATCAGGCAAGGCACGTAAGTTATTCAACGACTTTGTGGATGCCACCAACGATGCTATGGGTACTTTTAAGTTTTGAGTGGTGAGTGCTTAGTTTTGAGTTTGTTGAAGCTTTATTACTTGCTAAAGAAAACGATGTTTTTGTTTACTAAGGAACGGAATAGAACACGGATGACGCAGATTGAGTAGATAATCGCTGAAATATGTTGAATTACTAAAAAGCATAATCCCGAAGGGATGAAACATAAATAGCCCTGGGTTTTAACCCGGGGAAAAGAACGGAAATGGAAGAACCTCCGCCCGGCTGGTGTTTTAGACTAATTGGCTTCCGGAGGTTGGGCAACAAGGTTTAACTATGATACTTGTGATGAATTTGATGAACGGTGATTTGGTATTGGACATCATGCCAGTTGATTATTGAATAGAAAGCAGGAACCTTGCAACGTGAACGAATAGGTTTCAAGCGGACGATTAAATAGAAATTATTGTTTGAAACGTACAGATAGAAATCCCTCATAGATGACAGAATATAGCCCACGACTTCAGTCGTGGGTAAAATGAAGAGATCAAAGAACCTCCGCCCGAATGGCATTTTAGACCAGAGGGTTACCGGAGGTTGGGCAATAATATCACAAATGATATATCGAGAAGCTGGAGCTTCTCAGCACGCGTTACCAAGCCAGAGCTTGGTAACGAGAAACAAATATTGAGTTAATGTAAACATGAGCAACATCTTAGAAAAAATAACCGAGAAGACTTCTGAAGATTTGGTGAAGCGTAAGCAGAAGGTTTCTTTCAATGACTTCAATTCCTTTGAGGGATTTGAGAAAGAGCGAATTTCATTCCAAGAAGCACTGGATGGAACCGATCAGGTTTCCATCATTTCAGAAGTCAAGAAAGCCTCGCCGTCGAAAGGCATCATCCGGCCTGATTTTAATCCCGTAGATATCGCCTTGCGATACGAGGAGGGAGGCGCTTCGGCTATTTCTGTACTTACCGACCAACCTTTTTTCCAGGGAGAACTGAAATACTTGGAAGCTATCTCAAAACGGGTTCAGCTGCCTCTTTTGCGAAAGGATTTCATCATCGATCCCTACCAAATAAAAGAAGCCCGGGCTCATGGAGCAGATGCTGTGCTCATCATCGTGGCTATCACCGAAGGCAAGCAACTGGAAGAGCTGCTGCATGCGGCCAAAGAGTTTGGGTTGGACGCGTTGGTTGAATGTTACGATCAAACCGACTTTGACCGTGTGGACTTTAATTTGGTAGATATCCTTGGCGTAAATAACAGAGATTTAAAGAATTTTGAGGTGGATGTGCACCGCGGAATCTCTATCTTGCAACAAGCTCCCGAAGAAACCGTGCTGGTTTCTGAAAGCGGACTTTCTTCAGGCGAAGATCTGGCATTATTGAAAAAAGAAGGGATTCATTCTGCTTTGATTGGCGAATATTTTATGCGTCAGCAGGATCCAGGACAGGCGGTGAAAGATTTGCTGGAGCAAACGGAAGAGGCTTACGAACAATTGATGAAAGCTTCTTCATAATAACACTGTCAGATTAGAATGGAAAAGTTTTTAGTTGTGAATTTTTAGTTTTGAGTTTATTGATCCTGAATTTAACGAAATAGTAAATACTGACTTTGGTTAAAACTGAATGGAATGTTGTTGAGACGGGTATTTGCTGACTACGAACACGCAACCTATAACACGAGACACGAAACCCATACTTCGAATGAAAATTAAAATTTGCGGAATTACGAACCTTGAAGATGCCCGTTTTGCGGCGGGAGCCCTTGTGGATTACCTGGGCTTTATCTTTTATGATAAAAGCCCGCGTTACATTGAACCTGGAGAAGCCGGGGCTATCATCAACTGGATTGAAGGACCGGAAAAGGTTGGTGTGTTTGTAAATCAACCTCTGGATGATGTAAACCGCATTGCCAAAGAAACCGGGCTTGACTATGTGCAGCTGCACGGGGATGAATCTCCCGAATACTGCAGCCTGGTTGAAAAATCCGTGATAAAAGTGATTCATATTGAAGAAGAATCGGTAGAATATTTGTTGAAACACCAGATAGAACAATATGCAGAGGTTGCCGACTATCTTTTGTTTGATACGAAAATTAATGGCCTCTGGGGCGGAACCGGTAAAAGTTTTGATTGGTCGATGATCACGGATTTGGATATCGAGATTCCGTTTTTTCTATCCGGTGGATTGAGTGCTGATAACATTAAGGAAGCTATCGAAACCGTTCAGCCTTTTGCTATTGATGTATCAAGCAGCCTGGAGAAAGAGCCCGGGCTCAAAGACTTTGGGAAAATTGAGGATTTTATGGATGAAATCCGTGACTTGGAGCTGGAGTAGTTATTAGTTCGGAGTGTTTAGTTTTGAGTTTGGTAATAAATTATTCCTCATGGAAAATAGTATCTGTGGTTACAATAGAATGGAACCCCGAATAAATCGGGACAGGCGCGGATGACGCTGATTTAGCGGGTTATTGCTGAGATATTTTGAAATTTTGATAAGATTAAATCCCGAAGGGATGAAACCTGGATAGCCCCGGGTTTTAAGCCGGGGAAAAGAACTGAAATGAAAGAACCTCCGCCCGGAAGATATTTTGAGGCCAAATGGTTAGCGGAGGTTGGAGAATTTCGTTGAACTGTGATGCCCGTGATGTATTAGATAGGTTGTGAAGTTTTTAAACATTATCACAGTGTATCAGTTAAATCGCACCCAATCACAGTTAACAACCGTTGAAAAATATAAAAGACTTTGTGACAATCGAATTAAAATGGATAACAAGGATTATGTTGATACTAACACAGTAGCATTTTTTCCACGTAAAATTGTGGATCAGCATGATATCTGTTCCCTAACAATGTTTATTTATGAACACACAGACTAAAGAAAAGAAGTATACATTTCCTGACAGCCGGGGATATTTTGGTAATTTTGGAGGCAAATTTGTCCCGGAAATACTCATTCCTGCTATCGAAGAGCTGGAAAAAGAATTTTTGAAAGCCAAGAAAGATCCTGAATTCAATACCGAACTTGCTGAACTGCTGGATGAATATGTGGGACGTCCTACCAAATTGACTTATGCTAACCGTCTTACGGAGCATTATGGCAAAGCTAAAATCTACCTGAAACGGGAAGATTTATGCCATACCGGGGCCCATAAAATCAACAATGCGATCGGGCAGGTTTTGCTGGCCCGACGCATGGGGAAGAAGCGTATTATCGCTGAAACAGGTGCCGGTCAGCATGGCGTGGCAACAGCTACAGCCTGTGCCAAGTTTGGGCTGGATTGTATCGTGTATATGGGTGAAGAGGACATGGTGCGCCAAAAACTGAATGTGGACCGGATGGAACTCATGGGAGCAGAAGTCCGAAGCGTTACAAGCGGCTCCAAAACCCTTAAAGATGCAACTAACGAAGCTATTCGTGACTGGGTTACCAATGTGGATACTACCTTTTATATCATTGGTTCTGTTGTGGGGCCACATCCTTATCCGATGATGGTGCGTCACTTCCATCAGATAATTGGCAATGAGGCCAAAGAACAAATTCAGAAGGCCGAAGGGCGAAATCCGGATTACATCGTAGCTTGTGTAGGCGGAGGTTCTAACGCCATAGGTTTATTCTATCCTTTCATTGATGATGAGGAAGTGAAGATCATAGGAGTAGAAGCGGCTGGTTTTGGTGTGGATTCAGGTCAGACGGCCGCCACTATTACCAAAGGCACTCCCGGCATTTTACATGGTTCGTTAAGCTATTTGTTACAAAGCAATGAGGGACAAATTGAGCTGGCTCATTCCATTAGTGCCGGACTGGATTACCCCGGGGTGGGGCCAGAGCATTCTCACCTCAAAGATTTAGGCCGTGTACAATATTACGCCGTTACGGATAAGGAAGCCATGGATGCCGTGAAACTTCTATCCAAAACGGAAGGGATTATACCTGCCCTTGAAACGGCACATGCTTTTGCCCAACTGGAAAAATTAATGCCTGAAACTTCTGAAGATGAAATTGTGATCCTGAATCTTTCTGGCCGGGGAGATAAGGACATGGGAACTATTTCTGAATATATCCGGGATGAGGAAGGGTGATCTCTGTGATAGTTTTGATGTACTGCGATGTTTGAAAAAAATGATCACAGTGCATCACATTAATCATACCCAATCACAGTTAAAACTGAAACGCGAACTACATGGATGCTCAGATAATCGCCGATAAAAGCTTTGTAATCTGAGTCTCAGAATGTTCTTTTGAGGATTACTTTTGTATCCAAGATCAATACTTCTCTCGAATCTAATTGATTAAATAACTACTTTACACGTGTGATATAAAATTTTATACACGTATGAATAAAAAGCTCACATTAACTATTGAAGAAGATATAGTAGAAGAGGCCAAAAAGGTTGCTTCCAGCAAAGGAAGGAGTCTGTCCAGTATGGTTGAAGACTATTTACGAGTAATCACCAAGAATGAAACAGAGACTAAAACTTCTTCCGGAAGGGTAAAAAAGTTGAAGGGAATTCTGAAAGTTGACAGCGATTTTGATTATCAGAAAATTTTGAAGGAAGAAATAAACAAGAAACACCATGGATAAGGTTTTTCTTGATACGGATGTACTTATTGATTTTCTGATCGACCGGGAACCTTTTGCTACCTATGCGGCAGAAATTATGTCTCTTGCAGATAAAGGTTCTATCCAGGTGTCTGTATCTGCCTTAAGTATTAATAATATTCACTATATCATTCGAAAGTATTTAAGCGAAAAGAAAACCAGAGATATATTGGGCGACTTGTTGGCAATGATTGAGATCTTAAAGGTAGATAAACAGGATATTCAACAAGCTCTGGTTAGTCCTTTTAAAGATTTTGAAGACGCTATTCAGCACAGTGTAGCTACTCAGGAAGGAGAGTTGGAAGTCATCATCACCAGAAACATAAAAGATTATAAAAAAGCAGCCATTCAGGTATTTTCACCGGAACAATATTTGAAATTGCGCTCACTCAGTTAAAATTTACCAAATAGCATGAACCGAATACAACAGACTTTTGCTAACAAAAAAGCCGATGAAAAGCTGATGAGCTTATTCATTACGGCGGGCTTTCCTGATCTTGAATCAACCGTGGACCTGGTTTTGGGTTTTGAAGAAAACGGGGCGGATATGATTGAATTGGGCATGCCCTTTAGTGATCCGCTGGCGGATGGGCCCACTATTCAGTACTCCAGTGATATAGCCATACAGAACGGCATCACCATGAACAAGATTTTTGAGATGGTGGAAGCGATCCGCGAAAAATCAGAGATTCCGATCATCCTGATGGGCTATATGAATCCCGTGCTGCATTACGGGGTAGAAAAGTTTGCGCAAAAAGCGGCGGAGGTTGGTGTGGATGGCCTCATCATCCCCGATATTCCTTTGGAAGAAGATGGTTTGATCAAACATCACGCCGAAAAAAATAAGCTGGATGTAATTCATCTGGTAGCACCCAACACTTCGGATGCCCGTATGAAACTGGCCGACGAAAACTCCCAAGGATTTGTATATTGCGTTTCGGTTACTGGTGTGACGGGTGCTCGTGATGGGGACGAAGTTTCCCAATCCGTTGCCCGGTTTATAGAGAGGGTAAACACTCATGTAACAGAAAACCCGGTGATGGTAGGTTTTGGGATTAAGTCGCACCAGGATGCAGTGTCTATTGCAGCTAACACGGACGGCTTTATTGTGGGCAGTGCCTTAATTGACACCATCAAAAATCATTATCCTCAAGAGGGATGGCAATCCAAATTGTTTTCCTTCGTTCATGCACTGAAACATGGAAATTAATCAGATATCATGCGAACAATTTTAACGGCTACCATTCTTTCAATTTTTTCATTTCTACTCATTTCCTGCGATGGTGATTACCGTCCATTGGCGGAAGGCAACACCCGTGAAGTCGTTGTGGTGATGGATTCTACCAAATGGGAAAGCGCTACAGCTCAGGCCATTCGTGAGACCATTGGCCGGTATGTGTTTACCGTTCCCAATGCCGAGCCTTACTACGATCTTCAATTTACCCAGATACGTTCTCAGTCTCATTTGGAGCGCTTACGTAAGCATAAAAACCTCATCTTTGCGGCGCCCATTGATGAAGAATCAAATGTTGGGCGACAGATTCGCGGGTTTTTGGATGAATCGGTTGAAGAGCGGGTAAAACAAGGAGAGAGCTTTGCCTTTCCGGTGATCGATCAATGGTACCGGGATCAGTACGTACTGATTTTAACCTCCACTTCGGATTCGACTTTGGCTCAGAAAATTCGAAATACGGAAAATTCCCTGCTTTCCAATATGCTGCAGAAAGAGCTTAAGCGCTGGGAATATTTTGTGTATGAGAAAAAAGAACAAACCAACCTGTCTGACTCCCTGTGGGAAGATCATGGCTTTAAAGTTCGTTTCCAGCATGATTATGTGAAGAATGTGGATACCCTCAATTTTCAAACCTATCGAAGGTTTCTTCCCCAAAACGATCGCTGGATGTGGATTTGGTGGAAAAATGATGTAGAGGATATTTCTTTCCTGGATGACAACTGGATCAATACTACAAGGGATTCACTATCCAGAGAATACATCAAAGGCGCTCGAGACAGCATGTACGTAAATACCTATTATGGCAGGCCTGAAACTCGTCCCGTAATCACCGAATCATTCCAAAAAGGCCGGCTTTTGGCGTATGAAACACGTGGCACCTGGCATATGGTAAACGGAGCCATGGGCGGACCTTTTGTGAACTTTACCTATTACGATCCAGATACCAACCGTTTGTTTATGATTGAATATTCACAGTTTGCGCCTTCTGTTCGCACCAAACTTCCGTTTGTACGGCAATTCCGCGCCATGGGCCGAACCTTTCAGTCTGATTCTACTTGGACGCCGGAAGAAAATGGGCTGCCTTCATAGGGTAGAGAAGTATCTTACCGCATCAAAGTCTTTCATTCAAGAAACTATGGTTTGAAGCAAGAAGATATACCTCAAAACTATCATCAAGAAGCAGAGATACAGCAAAAAGTAGCCGAGGGCCTTATGTCTTCGCTGATTCCATGGCAGGGGATGCTACCGGACGGACCTATTTTGGAGGTTGGTTGCCGTACGGGTTTTCTCACAGAAAAGCTTCTTAGGCAGTTTCCGGAACGAGAGTTTCTGATTATGGACAGCTCCTCGGAAATGTTAGCCTTTTGTAAGCAACGGTTGGATGAAGAGGGGCTCTTAACCGATAAGGTGCGTTTTCAGTTGTTATCATCTGATTTCTTTTCAGCAGAGGGAGAAGAGCGGTTTGCGATGATTGTAAGCAATTTTGCGGTCCACTGGCAAAAAGATACCTCGCTATTCTTACAGCGTTCTACCGATAAATTATTGCCCGGCGGGTTGATTCTGTGCTCGTTTCCAGGTAATCATTCTTATCCTGATTGGTATGAGCATTGCCTGAAATTGGGCTTGCCACATACGGCCAATCCCTTGCCGGACGTAGAGGAGGTCGCCGTAAAACTTTCCATGGGTCCCATGCAGATCGATTATTACGAAAACGATCTGTACCAGGAATTTGATAGTTCACTGGATTTCTTCCTGCATTTAAAACGTATTGGGGCTGCTGAAAGTACTTTAGGTAAATCACTGAATTATAAACAGTTTAAGCTGCTTACGGATCATTGGGATAAACAGGCTGATGATAAGGTGAAAATCAAATGGCACATTGTATACTTAGCCGGTAAAAAGGATCTCATCTGATAAAAACACAATCGAAGGCCTAAGTTGTATTTCTCCAAACAAGCCTATTATAAAATTAGTCGTCTGAGTTATTTTGCCCGTTTTTCTTAATTAAGACCTGGGGCTGGGGAGCATACAGATCAAACATCGGTAAGGTAGCGGCTCCCAGGGCTGCGGCATCCTCGCCGGCAGTAGCAGTTAAAAATTCAGGTCCGGTCGTTTTTTCAACGATCCGCATATTGTTTAAGCGTGTGGAGAGCCCATCACTAAAATCCTTAAGGATTTCTTCGGGGAGACGCCCCCCGAGAATTATTACTTCGGGATCTAAAAGATTTTCTACGGAAAGGAAGGCTGGAGCTAATAGTTCTTTAGCCAGTTCTATCCATTCCATGAATTTTTCATTTTTGTCCAGATATAACGCCCTTAAGTCTTGTGGACTCTTAACTTTAATATCACTTTTCGCAAGCCAGTTATACAGGCGTGTTAAGTCAAAATGCTCACCTATATGTGGATGGTCTGAATTGCTCAACGGACTAACTCCAGCATCCATAGGGGTATATCCGAGCTCGCCGGCATTATCATTAGCGCCTTCATACAATTGTCCGTTAAGGATAATGCCTCCCCCCAAACCAACTCCAAAGAAGGAATAGAGAAATGAAGAGATATTGCGACCAACGCCGTACCATCTCTCACCAATAGCGGCAGCCGAGGCGTTGTTTTCAAGAAAGATGGGGGCATCGATATGCTGGCTCAAAAGTTTTAAAACAGGAACGTTTTTCCAGTGGGTAAAAGATTTTGGATTCACCACGTTAGATACGGTATTGTCCTGATTTACCTGCATGGGACCAGGAAAGCCAATGCCAATTCCACTCAAGTAGCTGTTTTTGTACTTATCCTTTTCAAATAAATCCTCTGCAGTCTCTGCCATCAATTTGATGGATGCTTCCGGGGTAGGGTCGTTGACTTCAAAATACTTTTTATCTACGAGGTTCCCGGCAAGATCAACTAAAATGCCCGTGAGGTGATCACGATTAAAATCCAAACCAATGGAGTATGCTCCCTTTGGATTAATATCCAGGGTGACGGAAGGGGCCCCGCGTTTCTTTTGCATGCGCTTGCCTTCCATGATGAGGTTACGCTTTAAAAGCCGGTTAACAATATTGGATACGGTTTGGGCAGTTAAATTGGTAGCCCGGGCGATATCAGCCCTGGAAATAGGGCCATTTAGCCGAATAGTTTCAAAAACAATCCGGTGATTAAAAGCTTTGGTATAGGTTAAGTTTGTTCCTGTAAGCATGGTAGTCCCAATAGTAATGAGTCAATTGCCAACGCCGAAAGAGAGGTTGGATAATATTTGCGGAAAGTAGGCATTTAATCCTCTAAAATAAAAAAAGAGTAAAAGCGGCAGTGATCCTTGTAAGCGTTTTCTGCAGAATTGCTCCAAAAATAGTTAAGTACACTTTTTATTTAATATTGAAGACAATTCGCCGAAAAACCGAGAAGGAAATAGTAAAGTCTTGTCAATTTTTTTTAAAAAATATTTGGTTAAATAAACTGAATTGATTAATCTTTGGGTGTATTAAATCAAATAAATTGAATAATTGAAATATTGCTTCAATAGCTTTTATTTGAGGAAAAGTGGAAAAAGTAAATCGATCAGCCTGCGTGTTTGGGAAAAGATAAAGTGGGCATAGCAGCGACTAACATCATTTTTAAAGCAGTGAAAATCTGATGCAGAGGTTCACCCAATTTTCAAATTTGATTCGTATTATTTGGAAGCGCTTTTTAGAGCACGACATTCGATCCTGTTTTTTTAACTTTGCGCAATACTCTCAGCTAATTACAACCAACAAGAAATATGCGGAAACTTAGTACTATATTTTTAACGCTCACCTTTCTATTTATGTATCAGGCAAATGTGCATGCACAGGGTACGGGGAATATTGAAGGAGTGATTACAGAAGCCGGAACTGACGAACCTTTATTTGGGGCAAACGTTATTATCGCTGGAACCAGTAAAGGGGCGGCAACAGATATCGAAGGTGCTTTTCTGATACGCAATGTAGAGGCAGGCACGCAAACGCTCAGAATTACCTACCTGGGATACCGGACTATTGAGGAAACGGTAGAGGTAGAAGCCGGAGAAACGATTGAAGTCAACTTTAGGCTGGAATGGGCCGGTGTTGAAGGAGATGAGATTAATATCACAGCGCAAGCACAGGGGCAAATTAGTGCCATTAACGAGCAGTTAGCCTCAAATACCATTTCAAATATTGTATCAAGTGACCGTATTCAAGAGCTCCCGGATGTAAATGCTGCGGAATCTATTGGTCGCTTGCCGGGTATTTCCATTCAACGTTCAGGAGGCGAGGCCACGCGTGTGGCTATTCGGGGACTGGCACCAAAATTTAGCACAGTTAGTGTGAATGGGGTACGGGTTCCCTCAACCGGTGCAGACGACCGAAGTGTTGATTTATCCCTTATTTCATCAAATATGCTGGATGGTATCGAGGTGAAAAAAGCAATTACTCCGGATATGGATGCTGATGCCATTGCAGGCTCCATTGATTTGAAATTAAAGGATGCGCCGAAAGGTTTGAAGTTTGATGTACAAGCTCAAGGTGGCTATGCGCAATTGCAAGACTATTATGGTAACTACAAAGTTAATGCTACCGCCAGTAACCGCTTTTTAGATAACAAACTGGGCGTTATAGCTACTTTTAATACGGATGAGTATGATCGCAGTGCGGATAAGTTTTCTGCAAATTACGGGCGATCAAGTGACCCACAAACCGGTGAGACGACGGTACTCATCGAATCAATTACATTAAATGAAGATAATGTAACTCGTGGCCGTACAGGGGCAAGTTTACTGTTAGACTATGTTTTGCCTAAGGGGCAGTTAAAAGGAAATATGTTCTTTACCCGTTTACAAGGAGATGTGTTAAACCGTAACAATGAGATATATAACGGATATGATAATCGCCATCGTTACAATTTGAATTTGACTGATTATACTACGTCAATTATGACTTCTCAGTTGGCTATCGATCAGGATTATGGCTGGGCTTCTTTTGATGCGGGTGTTTCCTATTCAACCTCAAGATCAGAAAATCCCAGAGATTATTCATTTCAGTTTGTTCAGGAATCAAATGTCATCATGTCTGAGGATACTGATACTACCCAAGCTTTTTCCAGATATCCCGGAATGCATCCTAGTGAGGTAATTCCCTTTATTACTCCAGATGATGAAGAGACCCGATTAGCGAATGTAATAATTAATGATATTACACGAGATGAAGAAAATTACTCTGTACAGTTTAACGGTAAGATTCCATTCGATTTTGGAGAATTTTTTAATGGACACATTAAAACTGGCTTCAAATTTCAATGGTTAGACCGAGTCAACGATGAAAATTCTATAGGGAAAACAAATTTTCAATACGGAGGCTATTCAGGAAGTTCATCTAATGCGGAATATCTGCGCTGTGCAATGGAAAATGTAGGTGGCACCTTGAATGGCTATGCCATAGATGAGTTGGTCATAGATAATTATGGTTGGATACCCATGACATTCCTAATGAATGATTACTCCAGAGATGATTTTTTAAGTGGTTTTAAAGGAGATTGGCCTATTGGATATACGATGGACCCAGATGCGATGGTTACTTTTGCTAACGCCATAGAATCCTGTGAAAACTCTTCTGGTGAACGGGCTATTAAGGAAAGGGTAGCCGAAAGCCGTGCTAATGATTATAAAGGCGAAGAGCGTTATTCTGCTGGATATGTGATGTCAGAGATTAATCTTGGAGAGTATGTAACCCTGATACCCGGGGTACGATTTGTAAATGATTATTCACGATACGAGGCAGAACAATTTCGTGAGGTAAATGTGAACAATACGCAACGACCTCCTACAGAATTGGACACGCTTGATCGTGTTCGTGATTTTAACTTTGCACTTCCAATGGTTCATCTTCAAATAGACCCTGTTGATTGGTTGAAGATACGCCTTGCAAGAACTGAAACTTTAGCACGTCCCGATTATACGCAGTATATCCCAAGAACAAATATCAATTACCAAGGCGATCAAATTCAGGCCGGTAACTCTACACTAAAGCCATCAACTTCTGTTAATTATGATGCTTCTGTTTCAGTGTATGAGAATAAAATTGGGTTATTTACGGCTTCTGTTTTCCATAAACGTATTGAAGATTTGGTGCGTTGGACTCGTCTATATTCTGTGACGTTGGATGAAATCCCGGAAGGATTAAATATTCCTGATGGCTGGCTAACAGAAAATCCAAAAATTGATACGTTTATTAACAGTCCTAATGATGCTACTTACCGTGGTATAGAATTAGACTGGCAGACAAACTTCTGGTATTTGCCATCGTTCTTAAAAGGGTTGGTTCTGAATGTAAATTACACCCGAATATTCTCTAATACCGACTATGAGTGGAAATTCCGTACCGAGGAATGTATCAGAAATTGTGGTACACCCCGTCCAATTTATACGTCCGTTTTTAAAGATACTTTAAGAACGGACGCCCGGATGCTTGATCAACCGGCACATATTGCTAACGTGACTATAGGTTATGATTACAAAGGATTTTCAACCCGCTTATCCTACTTATATCAAACCGACCGATTGACAGGTGTTAACGAATCATCACCTATTCTCGATACTTTTTCAGGAGAATATCAAAGATATGATCTTCAGATTAAACAACGGTTTACTTCTTACCTGGAAGCTTTTGCCAATTTCAGTAATCTGACTAACCGACCTGACAGAAACTTCCAGGGGGGCGAGGGAAACTCTGAAGCCTTAGGATCAGGAAGTCCAACCTATATCGAATATTACGGCTTCACCATGGATGTTGGAGTACGACTTAGATTTTAACCAACCATTTTTCGAGACAGCAGGCATGGGATTCCTTGCCTGCCGCCGGAAAAGAAAATCACAAAACAAAACCACACCAAACCAAGCTAGGAGATAAACATGAAGAACAATTACATACTGATGTTTTTTACCCTGATTTTAGGGGCAGTATTGCTCCCGGCACAGGCTATGGCTCAGGATGAGGCATTCTATACAGAGTGTCCTACCGACCAGGCTGAATGCTGGGTAGAGTGGCATTCCGGGGATTTTAACCCCATACCGAATGCCCTCAGGAATACTATTGCAAATGACACATTACGTCCAGATAACAGGATATATATGCTCGAGAGAGGAGGGATATACTATGTGCGTGCAGCCATCGAATACAACGATTTTCACTTACGATTAGTGGGAGACCCTAATCCGCCCGCTGAAGGCCCCGACTTTGGCCCACCGGTCATTCAGCTTACTGTTAATGAAGATGGAAGTGAAAATGGACGGATTATTACCGTTGGTAATGACCTTACGATGAAAAACGTTTGGGTGACTAACCAGGATACGGAAGGTTCAAGAGCTGGTTATCTTCCAATTTTTGTTGAAGCCCAAGGCGCCCGTATCACGGTTGATAATTCCGTATTCGAGCGCAGTAATTTCTCTCTGTTTGGATTTTCCAGCGGAGGTAATAAGGTATATTTCACCAATAACGTAGTACGAAACCACGATAACAAGACCCAGCAATGGGAAGGTAGAGGGTTAGTATTTAGTAGTGGAGCCGATTCGGTTATTGTTGAAAACAACACCTTTTTTAACCTTGGTATGACGGTTATTCAATCTGAAGTTGAACCACTTCAGTATGCACGCCTGGTACATAATACCATGGTAAATATTGGCCGTATGTTTAACACAGGTGGGATCTGGCAGGAAGCATATATTGCCAACAACCTGAATGTGAACCACTACTGGCACGGAGAAGGTCATGATGATATTGTTGGAGACCGAGATTACCCTTATACCGGATATTTCACGATTGCCCCAATGCCTCCAGCTTATGGATTGGACGCCGGCCGACGTATCGTATACACCAACAACTCACACTGGAGAGATCCACAGTTTGAAGCCTATTATGCTGATACCATTCGATCTCAGCCACTGTATAATGCTCAAACCGACTCTATGTTCGAGAACTTTGATGCCATGTATAAAGGTCAGGATTTTGCAACCAACCCAGGACTAGTTTCTTACACCGAAGCTCCTGAAGTGGATCAATTCCCTGAAACTTCGTTCCCATTAGAAGACTTGGTACCTGAGCAGATCCAAAATATTCAGGATTTGAGAACCGGACAACCTACCCCATTTAACAGCTGGTTGTGGGATCCAGGCAGAGATCCGGATCTCTACGTAGCGGCTAACTTTGTATGGCCACTGCCTGAAAACTTCACATATTCTAACAGCGATCTAATGGATGCCGGTACGGATGGTTTACCTTTGGGTGACTTGAACTGGCAGGATGAAAGCGCCATGAGTGACTGGGAATCTAACCGTGACACCTATGTGGAAGAAATTGAAGCCCTTGCCGGTGATGAAATTGAACTCGTAGTGGTAGGAGAAGCCCAGGCCGAGGATGGCAGTATGGAAGGTGAAGCTGCTGTTGATGTATTTGATGGCTTTGCTTATTACATGATGGAAGCAGGTGGCTTCATTGAGTGGACTTTTGATGTTGAGACCGCCGGAACCTATGATCTCAATGTACTTACCAATCTCGAAGGTAATGGCATTCGTGGACAGCGCGTAATTCTTACTAACGAAACCTATCCAGAAGGACTTTCTCTGAAAGATCCATGCGGTTGGGGTGAATATCTATGGGATGCAGTAGATGATGCTGGTGGCTGTAACCCACATGTTGGCATTCCAACGGAAGAGTGGGTATGGACCCGAATTAACAACTCAGAACTACACCCAGAACAATCTCCTGACGGACTGGTACTGCCTGCTGGCACCAACACACTCCGTCTTGAGCCATCATGGGGTTACCAAAGCTTTTCTACCATTGAGGTTTTAGAAGCAGGAACTGAAAATGTAGCTATTGAACTTACCATTCCCAATGCTACTGCCAACCTGGTACAGCCAAACGGTTTAGTACCTGACGAAAACGGTGAAGCTGCTCCCTGGGTTGCTACCGGATTTAAATCTGTAAACTTAGGATCTAACGGTTCAGTAACCATGAACTTGGATTTCCCTTCTGATGGAACGTACTTAGTTCGAGGTTTCTATCAGTCAGAAGCAGGTGGATCAGGTACAGTTTCTTTAAATGGCACCGAAGTTAGCACGTTTGATTTCGTAGCCGATGAAGAAGGGAGCAACTTCCTGACCGATGAATTTGAAGCCACTGCAGGTGCACATACTGTGACCGTTGCCGGTTCCGGTGGAAGCTTGGACTACGTACAGCTTATTGAAATGGGTGTAGCCACTTCAAATGAAATCAGTGAAATGCCAGAAGGATATGAGCTTTCACAAAATTACCCGAACCCGTTCAACCCAACTACCAAGATCAATTATACCATTCCTGAAGCCGCCAATGTGCAGCTGAGTGTGTATAACATTCTTGGCCAAAAGGTTGCAACACTTATGGACGGCCGACAGTTTGCCGGATCTCACACTGTAAACTTTGATGCCAGTAACCTTGCTTCCGGTGTGTATTTCTATCAGCTGAAAGCGGGTGAAGTTGTTCACCAACGTAAAATGACGCTGATCAAATAATCACCTTCCATATTTGATCATCGACAACTACATCATATAGTTTTTGGGGTGAGGCCCCGAGCTTCACCCCATTAACTATTTTTTTTGATAATTCTTTTCAATAATAGCTTAGGCTATTAAGGAATTACTGCCTGTTCTAATCTACCAGTAATTCCTTAATAACCTGATCACTACTGATTTACTGAATTGAGGCCTCATGTTCGGCTAACAAATTAATTAGGTTTCTTCCTATTCAACTTTAAAACAAGCATTTAACTTTCTACAGATTATAAAATGAGACTAGCCCTTGTTGATGCTCTAATCATATTTGCCTACCTGATCATAACGGTTGTTATTGGATTGGTCCTAAAGAAAAAGGCACAAGAGTCAAAAAACTCATACATGCTGGGGGGGAATGAACTGCCCTGGTACATGTTGGGTCTCTCCAATGCTTCTGGAATGTTTGATATTTCAGGGACGGTATGGCTGGTTACCATTCTTTTTGTGTATGGGATGAAAAGTGTCTGGATTCCGTGGCTATGGCCGGTATTCAACCAAATCTTCTTGATGGTATTCCTGGCTATGTGGCTGAGGCGTTCCGGTGTAACCACAGGGGCGGAATGGATCAGGACCCGTTTTGGCTATAAACAAGGAGCCAAGCTATCGCATATCATTGTTGTGGTGTTTGCGCTTATAATGGGCTTGGGTTATCTCACCTATGGCTTTATTGGTTTAGGCAAATTTGTAGAGATTTTTGTGCCTTGGGAATTCCTGAGTCAATATCTGTTTTTTGATATCCCGGATCAGTATGTGGCTCATTTCTATGGCATTATATTTACTATATTTGCGGTTTTCTATTCTGTATTGGGTGGTATGCGCAGTATTGTTTGGGCCGATTTGGTACAGTTCATCATTATGGCCATATCCGGAATTGTGATTGGGGTGATTGCCATGCAAGCCCTTATGGATAACCCATTGGCCGTTCCTGATGGCTGGATGAACCCATTTTTTGGCTGGGAGCTCAACATGGATTGGTCTGGGATTATCGATGAAGTCAATCAGAAAATAAAAGAGGATGGTTTCGGACTGTTTACCATCTTCTTTATGATGATGGTTTTCAAAGGTGTCTTGGTGAGTTTGGCCGGACCGGCTCCCAACTACGACATGCAAAAAATCCTTTCCACTAAATCCGTTCGGGAAGCTGCACTGATGAGTGGTTCGGTATCTGTGATCCTGATGCCCATCCGTTATTTCATGATTGCGGGTTTTGCTATTCTTGGCCTGCTTTATTACAACCAATTAGACCTTGTAGTACCCGGCCGTGGTATTGATTTTGAACAGGTATTGCCGGCCACCATGGTAGAATTTGCTCCCGTTGGGGTGATGGGATTATTGCTGGCGGGATTGCTCGCAGCATTTATGTCTACTTTCGCCGGCACCTTAAATGCTGCACAGGCTTATACTGTAAATGACATCTACCTGAAGTACATCAACCCGGATGCCGATAACAAACAGATCTCGTCTATGAACTACATAACGGGCGTGGTGATTGTGCTTATCAGTATCGTGTTCGGCTTCTTTGCCAAGGATGTTAACGATGTGCTCCAGTGGATTGTATCGGGGCTGTATGGAAGCTATGTGGCTGCCAACGTGTTAAAATGGTACTGGTGGAGATTTAACGGCCATGGATTTTTCTGGGGCATGGTCGGAGGACTTATCCCGGCACTTACCTTCCGGTTCATCTTTCCGGGAGTGTTGGATCTATACACCTTCCCGCTCATGCTGCTGATCTCAGTTATCGCCTGCCTAATTGGAACCTATATGGCGCCACCGGTAGAAGAGGATGTACTTAAAGACTTTTATAAATCCGTTCGTCCATGGGGCTTCTGGAAACCTATCCACGATAAGGTAGTGGCTGAAGACCCCTCATTTGAGAAAAACACCAACTTTAAGCGGGATGCCTTCAACGTATTCATAGGAATCATCTGGCAAACTGCGCTGGTTATTTTTCCCATTTACCTGGTTTTAATGGAAGTAGTGCCACTGGCCATCAGTATAGCCATTGCGGTAGTTACTTCAATCATCCTCAAGAAAACCTGGTACGACAAGCTCCCCGCGGAGTAAAAACTCACATCATCGAATTAGATACCAAAATATTAATCAATGAGTATTACCAATAATACAACCGACGTATTCGAAGAGCGGAAAAAGAAGCTCTCTGATCATTATAAATCTATTATTAACAAAGAAAATAAGCCGCAGAATATTAGCAACGGTATCTACACTAAATATCAGAATCCGGTGGTAACCCGGCATCATGTACCATTAGAATGGCGTTATGATTTTAACCCTGAAACCAATCCTCTGTTCATGGAGCGTTTGGGAATTAATGCCGTATTCAATCCCGGTGCCATGAAATTTGATGGCAAATATATCCTGATGTGCAGGGTAGAAGGCACCGACCGAAAATCTTTTTTCGGTGTTGCCGAAAGTGATTCCCCGACAGAGGGATTTCGTTTCTGGGATGAACCGGTAGTGATGCCTGAAACAGACGATCCGGACATAAACCTGTACGATATGCGCCTCACCGAACATGAAGATGGCTGGATTTACGGCATTTTCTGCACCGAACGCAAAGACCCTGATGCCGATCCATTTGATAAGAGCAGTGCTATTGCCCAGGCCGGTATCGCACGTACCAAAGATTTGAAGAAGTGGGAACGTCTGCCGGACCTTAAAACCTCATCCGACCAGCAGCGCAATGTGGTATTACACCCCGAATTTATAGATGGCAAATATGCACTTTATACGCGTCCCCAGGATGGCTTCATTCAGGCTGGATCGGGTGGAGGTATCGCATGGGGACTTACGGAAGACATCACCCAAGCTGAAGTTGGTGAAGAAACGGTCATAGATGAGCGTCTTTATCACACCATTAAAGAAGTTAAGAACGGACAGGGACCTCCGCCTCTAAAAACCGAGGAAGGATGGATTCATCTGGCTCACGGGGTGAGGAATACCGCTGCCGGACTGCGGTATGTGCTCTATCTCTTTGTAACTGAACTGGACAAGCCCTGGGTAATTAAATATGCACCCGGCGGACACTTTATTGCTCCTTATGGACCAGAGCGCGTGGGAGATGTTTCTAATGTAGTATTCACAAACGGTTGGATTCGTGACGAGGACGATTCCGTTCATATCTATTACGCTTCATCCGATACGCGTATTCATGTAGCCGAGAGTTCTATTCAGCAGCTTCTGGATTATGCCAAAAATACCCCGGCCGACGAATTACGGTCCGCGGCAAGTGTGCAGCAACGTGTGGACTTGATTGAGCGAAATAAGAAGTGGTGAGGTCTCATGGAAATAACCGTAGAGCAAGCAATTGCTAATCTCCAAGAGGAGCTTAAAGCTGAACTACTCTCAGACATTGTTCCTTATTGGCTCAATAATACTGTGGACCATAAAAATGGCGGGTTTATTGGTCGGATCACCTATGACAATGAACCTGTATTTGATGCAGGCAAAGGAGCAATCCTGACAGCCCGTGTACTTTGGACTTTTTCATCCATTTATCGCCGGATTCAGAAAGAAGAATACCGCACGATGGCTGATCATGCTTACAAATACCTTACCAGCAAGCTTTGGGATGAAGAATATGGCGGGGTGTATTGGATGGTTACAGCCAATGGAGAGCCAAAGGATACCCGAAAACATGTATATGTACAGGCTTTTGCTATTTATGCTTTGTCTGAATATTACCTGGCCTTCCATAAAGAGGAAGCGCTTGAACAGGCGAAAGAGTTGTATCATCTGATTGAGGATAAATGTACTGATAGTGAAAATGGCGGCTACTATGAGTCATATACCTACGCCTGGCAGTTGATGGACGATGTTCGCCTCAGCGACAAGGACATCAACGAGCCCAAAAGCATGAATACCCATCTCCATGTGCTGGAAGCTTATACCAACCTGTATCGTTGCTGGCCTGATGAACTTGTAGCCGAGCGCCTTTCCCAGCTGATTGACATATTTGCCGGTCACATTGTGAATCCGGAAAGAAGTTCAATGCATACCTTTTTGGGTGAGGATTGGGAGCCAAGATCAGACGAAATTTCATTTGGCCATGATATTGAAGCAAGTTGGTTGTTGATTGAAGCAGCTGAAGTACTTGGAAATTATCCCCGAAGAGAAGAGGTGAAATCCATCAGTCTGTCGCTGGCCAAAGCCGTGATGAAAGATGGGTTAGATCAGAATGGCGGTTTACTAAATGAAGCCGATTCGTCCGGTATCACCGATGATAACAAAGACTGGTGGCCCCAGGCCGAAGCCATTGTGGGCTTTTATAATGCCTGGCAGCTCACAGGTGATCCTGAATTTTTGGCGGCCTCCTGCAGTGTTTGGGATTTTATACAGAAATATGTGCTCGATAAGAAATATGGAGAATGGCACGAAAAAGTGACCCGGATGGGTGTACCTCACAAGTTGGATAAAGTACGTTCCTGGAAATGTCCCTATCATAACAGCCGGGCTGTTTTAGAAATTTTGGCACGTAGTGAGAATTCCCAGAATATACTTTCGCCTTCCAAACTGGGTGAATTGATCCAGGTTAATACAACTTCAAAGAAAGAAAAATCATAAATACATCAACGTTTATTATTCATTTATGAAGCATTTATATAACCGTTTATTTGGGTATCTATTTATCTTAACTCTGTTCTTTGGCGCTTGTTCAGTCAAAAAAGAAAAGCCTTCGTCAGACTTTGTTACCGTTGATGGAATCCGCTTCGTGGTATCCGATACTACCTATAGTTATGTGGGTACCAACTTTTGGTATGGCGCCTATCTTGGGCAAGCTGGAGAACTGGGTAACAGAGAGCGTTTAAAGAAAGAACTGGATTTCTTAGTAGGTCACGGCATCACCAATTTGCGGGTGATGGGAGCTTCCGAAGAGTCTGTTTTTGATAATTCTCTGGATCCTGTCTACATCAATGAAGATGTAAGCTACAACGATGATTTGTTGATTGGGCTGGATTATTTACTGGCTGAAATGGATAAACGCGGAATGAAAGCCGTGATCTTCCTGAATAACTACTGGGAATGGTCGGGGGGTATGTCGACCTACCAAAGCTGGTATTCGGATCAGGAAGCCATTGATCCCGCCGATGGAGACTGGCCGGGCTTTATGGACTTTTCCGCTGAATTTTACAAGAATGAAGAAGCCAATCGTGCCTGGAGAGATTATATAGAGCAGCTCATTAAGCGCGAAAATACAATCACGGGCAAACCTTATTACGAAGATCCAGCCATCATGGCCTGGCAACTGGCGAATGAGCCGAGACCAGGACAGGGAGAAATCACCCAGCAAAAACATGATATTTACGTGGAATGGGTGGAAGAAACGGCGGCTTTTATCAAAAGCCATGACCCGAATCACCTGGTTTCAACAGGAAGTGAAGGGGAGATGGGCAGCCTGAATTCCATGGATATTTTTGTGGATGCGCATGACTCGGAATACATTGATTACCTGACTTTTCACATGTGGGCCAAAAACTGGAGCTGGATCGATCCTTACGATATGGAAGGTACCTATCAGAATGCGTTGGATAACGCGGCTGCATACATTGAATCGCACGTAGCTGTGGCTGATTCGCTCAATAAACCCATTGTGATGGAGGAGTTTGGTTTTCCTAGGGATGGCGAATCGTACGAGCGAAACAGCCCGGTTCAATACCGGAATCTCTATTATGAAATGGTGTTTGAAAAAGTGGAGCAGTATGAAGCTTTTGCCGGTTCAAACTTCTGGAGCTGGGGCGGATTTGGAGAAGCTCAAAACGAAGACTTCTGGTGGCAACCCGGCGATCCTTTCACCGGTGACCCCCCGCAAGAGCCTCAGGGATTGAATTCTGTGTTTGCAGATGATTCAACTACGCTTCAGATCATTAAAAATCACGCCGAGAATTTATAAACCAACGACTGTATGAAATTTTTTTCTGCTCTTTTACTCATTACTATTATCGTGCTTAGTGCAGGTTGCAATAACTCACAAGAGGAACAAAAAACGGAGGCCGTGGACTTATCTATTGACCAGGAAGCAACAGCCGAGACCGTTGCTCTTTATAACAACCTGAAGGAAGTTGCTAAAACCCATGTGCTGTATGGCCATCAGGATGATTTGGCCTATGGCTATAGCTGGTGGGCGGAGGAGGGCCGCTCGGATGTGAAAGAAGTGACGGGTTCTTATCCGGCCGTGTATGGCTGGGAGCTTGGTAATTTACGACAGGATACCGATGTAAACCTCGATGGCGTTTCCTTTGAGAAAATGAAAGGCTGGATTCAGGAAGGATACGAGCGGGGTGGTGTCATCACTATTGCCTGGCATATGAATCATCCGGTAACGGATGGAGATAGCTGGGACCGAACGCCAGCTGTATCTGCAATACTGCCCGGCGGCGAAGAGCATGAAAAATTCAACAACTGGCTGGATAAATTTGCGGTTTATGTCACGGATTTAAGAGGAAAAGACGGGGAGCTGATACCGGTCATATTCCGTCCTTACCATGAGCATACCGGCTCGTGGTTTTGGTGGGGAGATGAGCAAACGACAGTGGAAGAGTATGTAGCCTTATGGCGCTATACAGTGGAATATCTACGGAATGAAAAACAGGTGCACAATCTGTTGTGGGCTTATTCTCCTGATGGGCAAAGCGGCCGGGCTCTATCCAAATACTTTGAGAAATATCCCGGTGACGATTATGTGGATATTCTCGGACTGGATGACTATGGAAGTTTAAATGACCGTGATCCGGGCGAATTCAGTGATGACTTGGCCTGGCTGGTTGAGGAGGCCAAAAAACGAGATAAGATTCCCGCATTGACAGAAACCGGGGTAGAAACCATCCCAAATGAAAACTGGTGGACCGAACAGGTTTTGGTTGCACTGGAAAGCAATCCCAAAGCTAAAGGAATTGCATATGTGTTGACCTGGAGGAATGCCAATTACGAACGGGAGCAACGCGAACATTTTTATGCCTCGCATCCCGAACATCCAAGTGCACCGGATATGAAAGCCTTCCGCGATACGGAACTCGTGATGTTTGAAGATGAGCTTCCGGATTTGTATACATTGGATTAATCGGTGCTTGGTATCAAAATACTTTTAGGGAAAGAGACGGTAGATATCTTTGCGATGTGCAACACGAACCAATTCAAGAGTATCTTCGTGCAGATAAAGTCCTATGCGATAATCCCCAGCACGGAGTCGAAAGGCATTTTTTTCTCCTTTTATAGACTTAATATTGGTGATTTTTTTAAAATCATCTACTTTTTTAGCTTTTTGAATCGCCCTTTTGATTTGTTGACGCGTATTTCGGTCATTAATTTTCGAAAGGTCTTTCTTAAAGGAAATAGCGTAGATGATTTTCATTTTTCATCCAGCATCCGCATAATATCTTCTTCCTCTACATATTCTGATCGATCTGCTTCTCTCATAAGTACAGCCATGCCAAGATCTTCCATTTCTTCTTCTGTGATGATTTTTGAATCAATTCCCATTTTCTTCAAAAGCTCACGAGCTTGTCTTAATTCGGCTTTATTTCCACTTTTAGCTATAATTGCTTCCATTTCAATTCCTCTTTTTTCAAAAATATACTTTGATTTTCTTTTAGGTTCAATTTGACCACTTTAATTGTATAAATCGACTACATAATAAGAATATGAATTTTGCATCCAATCGCTACCAAAAAATACCCTACAGACATGTTGGAAACAGCGGATTAAAATTAGCCCCTTTATCGCTGGGCTTATGGCATAATTTCGGAGGTAAGGCAGATTTAGATAATGCCCGGGAGATACTAAAAACTGCTTTTGATCATGGTATTACCCATTTTGATCTTGCCAACAACTACGGTCCGCCTCCGGGTTCGGCTGAAGAAAATTTTGGAAAGATTCTGCATTCCGACTTCAAGGGTTACCGGGATGAGCTGATAATTTCCACCAAAGCAGGCTATAAAATGTGGGAGGGACCCTATGGAGAATGGGGTTCTCGCAAATACCTGATTTCCAGCCTCGATCAGTCCTTAAAACGTATGAAGCTGGATTATGTGGATATCTTCTATCATCATCGACCAGATCCCAATACGCCACTGGAAGAATCCATGCGGGCTTTGGATCACATTGTGCAATCGGGGAAGGCTTTGTATGTAGGTATTTCGAACTATGGCGGAGAGCGAACACGCAAGGCTAAAGCCATATTGGATGAGTTGGGCACGCCGTTTATCATCCATCAACCCAAATACAACATGTTTGTTCGAGAACCTGAAACGGATTTATTCCCCGTACTTCGGGAAGAAGGCATAGGGTGTATCCCATTTTCTCCGCTACAGCAAGGCTTGCTCACCAATAAATACATTGATGGAATTCCTGAAGATTCCCGCATTGCGGATCCGGAAGGATTTCTCCAGGAGAATGATTTGACGCAAGAACGCCTGGATAAAATAGTGGCGCTAAATAAAATCGCAGAAAAAAGGGGCCAATCGCTTGCTCAGCTGGCATTAATCTGGGTACTTCGTGACCCGGTTGTTACATCAGCCCTGGTAGGAGTGAGTCGCAAAGAGCAACTGTTGGATAACCTAGCTGCCCTGGACAATATGGAGCTATCCGAAGAAGAAGAGCAACAGATTGAGGGTATATTAGGTGCAAGTTGATAGGTTCAATGTGCAAGTCAGAGTATTGCTGAGACGATACTTTTGAGTCAGTCTATTGTCTTTCTCGCAAACACCTCTCATCCCGAATGTTCGGGAGAATAGCTGTTTTGTTTGATCTCTCCTCAAGGAGTGACTTTTCAAGCTAACATTACAGCTAAGATGCCTGACTTTTCTTGAAGTTAAAATCCATCTCGAAAAAGTCCTCCCTTGAGGGAGGTGGATTGCGCAGCGATAGCGTAGCAAGACGGAGGGTGTCCGCGCCAAGGCTTGGTTCGTTAAAATGGCATTTCCTATTCCACTTAGCACTGAAGCTGGAGCTTCATATTTTCGCTCCCAACGAGGACGTTGGGAGCGAGGCTGCGAGAGGGAATAAGCTTGACCCCATCATTCCGCTCAGACAGCAAGGCCTATTGGCTTACAATTCGAGAGAGCGGGGTGATGGATTTTAAAGAGCCAAGCAAAGCTATTTTACATGCTCGCCCACAAGCGCCGATACCTGTATCGCGGCCAGTCCCCACTGGGCAGAATCATTG
The DNA here is from genome assembly GCF_900182705.1 of Gracilimonas mengyeensis. Lineage (GTDB taxonomy): Bacteria > Bacteroidota > Rhodothermia > Balneolales > Balneolaceae > Gracilimonas > Gracilimonas mengyeensis. The sequence goes on from NZ_FXTP01000001.1 coordinate 171,881, forward strand.
GTGCTAACCCAGGGTGCTTCATCCACCGGGTTAATAGATTCGGGGCCCTCAATACGAAGAGTAGACAATGACTTTTGCATTCTGGGTGCATTGGCATGGACGCCCCATTCATCCTGGATCAACTCGGGAACGGCTCGTTTAGCCAGCTCTTCATCGTTAGTCATGGCAGCTGCATAAGCTGTGATTCTGGAATGAGATTGTACAAAACCGGGATCACGATAATCACTTCCCAATGCTTCTTGCTGTACTTCTTGTGGGGCATTGTAAAGGCGGCAATAATTCAGCCAGGCTTCTTTAAACTCCGGTACATCGATAAGCACAATCAATTCTGCACAGAGCTCAGGTAAACCGAACATAGTGCTTAAGTGAGAAGCCCGTGGTTCTGGGTTATCGGGTTCCGTCATTTTCTTGGTATCTACATCATAGGCAAAACTTCCGGTGAAGAAACCCCACTTGGATTCACCGATCGAACGCATAGCCTGTTCGATCCATCTTTTCACTTTTGGATCACCAGTACGCTCCCATTCGGTGAGCCAGTTCGCCGCTGCAGATCCAAAATCGGTACCCACGCCCATACGGCTTTCCTCCACTTTAAACGGCTGCCCAGGCAGTTTCCGTACCGGATTGATATTAGCAAGCTGCCGGTCGGCTTCGAGCACTTCGTGCAGCACATCTCCAGTTCTTTCGTCAGTGGTCAAGAAATAGTGAAAGCGTCGATTCATACAGGTACTGATACGCAGTTGTTTCGCACTACATCCCCAATGCTGCACATTATGGCGAGTGCCTAGTCCGGCAAAGCGTCCCTGGTGGTAGATATCTACATCGCGATTATGACGGTTCATGGCTTCTGCCAGGCGATAGGCCTTCATATCGCCGGAGCGAAGGAAGGTATACCACAGCCACATATCTGTGGACAATTCGGAGTTATCCCAAGCATAGCCCCCCACATCGTATCGCCACATATGACGATCGGTGTCATAGGTATGCATAAAGTCTCCATAGTCCCAAAATCCATACCAGTGATGCTGATCTACTTGATCATCGTAATATTGGATAGACCAATCAAGCCGGTCTTCAAGCTCACTGAGTTTTTTGTTGGATCGATCAGGAAGTCCCCACATATTGCTAAATACACCTGCATTCAAGAAATCCTTGGGCTGAACGGATAATTGCGGCGGTTGCTCTACCGACCGGGCAAAATTCCCGAGAAAGGTGTTGGAAGGAGTTCCGTCGCAAATCCTAAGAAACAGGTCGGTAGACCGGGCTACGCCATAAGGTGTACCAAATCCGGGTTCGTAATCTTCATAAGTGATTCTAAGTGCATCCAGCTGTTTCGCATAAGGGGTATCGGGAACGCTGGGTTCCACTCCATCTACTGGTTCAATATCGAGCGGGCCACTAACGTCCTGTCCCATTCCATCATGATAGAAACGAATATCCATGGGCTGAGCATCGGGTGACCACATCCATATCATCACTTCTGCTTTATCATCAATGGCATTTCGAATATCAATTTGAGTGGGGTGTAGTTTCCAGAAATCCCGCATACCAAAGGCAACGCCACCGGAAGCTCCCCCAATGTACGCTGCTCCCGAGGAACGGCCTCCATGGGCCGAAGGAATCCAGGAGTGTCCTTTCTTGGTTCGTTTTTCAACTTTAAATCCGTTTGCCGATAGCTGAGAGAGTTTGTAGTCACCCCAGCGTGGAATCCAGTGGATGCGGGAGCTGACACGCCGATCCCAGGTACTTGGTGGGGGAACGGCCTTTCCTGCGATTTGTGCTTTGCGAACTTCTTCGCCCGGATCGCGTCGGAGTCCTGTGAGTCCCTGTATGGCTTCAGCCCAAATTCCGTTCTGAGGACCAGATAAGCGAACATGCCGGTTATAAAGCTCATCGTGCATGGGTACTTCAAATTTTACTCCAAGGCTGGAAATGAAATCCTCATTTTCATCCCCATCAAACACAAAAGTATGAACCATGCGTATCGCGTCACTGTCAGCATGAAAATACAGGCGAACTGAAAAGGGAAGCCATGTGCGACCTTCTTCAAACTTGTGGGTGCCATCAATTTTGATGACTGCCCGTATGGGGCCGTCCTGTTCTACCTCAATATCAGAAATATCTGAGGTGAAATGGATTTGGGGAGAGCCAGCTTCTGGTGAATCTTGTTTGGTACCTTCTAAACGACCATTTTCAAAAACTTTTTTACCATTACGTTCAATAGAAGTGATTAGATTTTCACCTTTTTTGGAAATCAAGCATTTCATCTTTCCCGTATTCACATGTACTTCTCCGCTGGTTTCTTTAACCTGAACAGCCGTATCGGGACGTGCAGGCTTTCCAGGCTGGATCTGATAATGATCACTCACACCGTTAGAACCGGAAACGGCATGTCCCGTCCATTTGATGGATCCATCCGGCCATGTGGCCGTGATCCATGTTTGAACCGGCACGTTTTTACCTTGAGCATCCATCAGTTTGAACTCTGTTCCTTTGGCATGCTTTCCCTTAGGCCAGGGCACACCGAAAGCCGTTCCGTTTTGCAGGGCAGGGGTGTCTCCATCTACCCAGCTAAGAGCATTGGGTTTGTCGGGGATGAATTTTGTCTTTGAAAGCTTATCCTTGTTCGCTTCTGATAAACTGTTTTTTAATATTGGAATACCAGCTACTGCAAGTGCTGTGTTTTTGACGAAATCGCGACGGGAAAAATTTTTACTCATGGTATAACTACTTGTAAATCATTGTCGAATTAGAAAAATGCCAAAACGTTTATAGGCATTTGTCCATATGAAATTTTGGAATCTGTTATTCTTACACTTAAAAAGAGACATCCAAAGTGTGGATTTACCGTGTTAGAACTTAATTTTTGTTACATCACTTGTGGCTTCTGACAGCAGGGCTTTTAGCACAGTATAGTAAGGGCGCATTGCCTCTAAACCATTAGTGGTTTAAACAAAAACTATCGCATAAAAAAAACCGGCCGAAGCCGGTTTTTTAAAATCAATTTAATCAGTGTAATCAGCGAAATCAGTGATCAAAAGAGGTGTGTATAAGCATACATCCCAGCAGCAATCAGCAGGAAGTTGAGAATACTCAGAGGTAACATACGTCCCCAGCCCAACTTCATTACCTGATTGTATTTGAAACGTGGAATTGTCCAGCGAACCCAAATAAATACAAAGCACCAGAAAACAACTTTAGCCGTGAATACTCCCACATCCAGGAAGCCTTTGGCCAGAGAACTCATCTCCGGCAACCAGTATCCTGCAAAGGGCAGGTGGTAACTTCCAAAGAAGAAAGTAGTAATCAATACACTGCCAATGAATACGTGCATGTACTCAGCAAGGAAGAACATCCCGAATTTCATCCCGGAATACTCGGTGTGGAAACCACCTACCAGTTCCTGCTCGGCCTCTACAAGGTCGAAAGGCGTACGGTTAGCTTCCGCAAATGCGGCAATAATGAAAATGATTGCACCTATTGGGTTGATGAACACGTTCCAGAGATACTCTTGAGAAGCGGCAATTTCAACAACACTTAATGAACCGGCAACCAATACTACAGATGCCACGGCCATACCCATTGGTAGTTCATAGCTAATCATCTGTGCGGCAGCACGAAGTCCCCCAAGAAGGGAATATTTACTATTTGATGACCAGCCGGCCAGGGTTACGCCATATACTCCCAAAGAAGCAACAGCCAGCAAAAACAGCACGCCAGCGTTGATGTCTGTTACATATAATCCCTCTCCGAAAGGAATTACGGCTACCGACATAAAAGCGGTAATAACCGGGATCATAGGAGCTACGGTGTGAAGGGTTTTAAACCCCTGAGAAGGAGTTACATCCTCTTTAATTAACAATTTAAGTACGTCAGCAATAGGCTGAAGTAGACCTGCAGGACCTACTCGGTTGGGTCCTACACGGTTTTGAATTAAACCTGCAATGCGGCGTTCTGCATATACCAGAATTGCCGCAGAGTTTAACCACATAAACACTCCTAAACCAAGCGTAGCCACCCAGGTTGGGATAAATAATAAACCAAATAAATCAATTCCACCTGTACTCATTTATGCTGTAGCCTCTTGTTTGGTTGAAGGGTTAAGGTTGATGCCCATTTCGTTATCCATGCGTTCGTAGCTTACACCATCAAAAGCAGAAATGGAGGATGCAATTTCATCCATAATTTCGCGGGATGGACCAAAGGATACATCCAGTCCAATGCGTTCGGCCAACTTGTCCATGATTTCCCAGGCGGGCACACAGTCCACTTTATTTTCCTCGGTTCTCCAGTTGTCAAAATTGGTTCCAAAACGATCCAATCTACCTTGGTTCATTTCAAGATCCAGACTACGGTTGGTGTATTTGGTTTCTTTCGCAGGGAAGGAGCGTTGGATGCGTCCGTCTACGTTTACGTAACTGGCAGCATGCTCGGCAATACAAGTTACCGGGATTACCAGATCAGCCGCTTTGGTGGTCTCACATTCATTCGTGGCCATCAGGATGCTGAAGGTATCTTTAAGATCATCAGCAGATAGGGCTCCGCGATCAATAAGTTCATCCGTTAGCAGAATGGTAACCTTGGCTTTTTTCACGTCGTCCGCAATATTGGCGCTTTCTTCGTAGCCCAATAATTTTACGCCATTGGTGTTCGGCGCCTGATCGTCCGTAAGCAATAAATCATCACCGGCACCTTCTTCAACATGAGGTGCAAACTTGAAGTTACTTACGCCCCACAGGTTGAATACTTTCATTAAGGCGAAGTTTTCTTCAACCGATGCATGGGGACTTCCAATCACCAATACATCTTCCGGTTTGTTAGACTCAAGTGTTTCCGCAAAAGTCTCAATGGCGTTGTTCCAGGAAGTTTTGGACTGATTATCGCCATCCAATTTGATAGCAGGGCGAGAGAAGCGTTTCTCGTTAAATCTTCTGTACGCTTCCCGTCCGGCATCCGGCATCCAGTGGTCGTTCACTTCACCGTTATATCTTGGGGTGATACGTAGGATAAGATTGTCACGCGTCCAAAGATCAATATTGGTTCCTTTTCCACCGGTAATATCAATACTTGGTGTCTGGTTCATTTCCCAAACACGGGCTTTGAACCTGAAATCCGTAGAGGTGAGAGCACCTACCGGACAAATATCCACAGTATTCAGTGAATAGGGATCGTCAAACTCACGTCCGGGAGCTGTGATTGGGTAATTTTTGTCGCCACGGGAAGTGATGGTCAGCTGGTTGGTTTCACTAATTTCTTCGGTAAACCGAACGCATCGTGTACAGTTGATGCAACGTTCGGCATCCAGCGTAACTCTTGGGCCAAGCTCAACACGTTTCGGTTTGTGTTGTTTCTTAACCTCAAAACGGCTGCCTTCCGGTCCATATTTATAGGTTTGGATCTGTAGCGGACATTCACCGGCCTGATCACAAATAGGGCAGTCAAGCGGGTGGTTGATCAGGATAAACTCCATAGTATCCTTTTGAGCCCGGGCCACTTCATCACTGGTTTCCTGGGTATGAACCACCATGCCATCCTGCATCTGTGTAGTACAGGAAGTCTGCATTTTTGGGAACCAGCGAATTTGGCGATCACCATTTTCATCCAGTTCGTATTCACCGGTATCACGGTTTTTTACGGGAGTACCTACTTTTACGTAGCATTGCCGGCAGTTTGCCGGTGCACTCATACTGGGGTGATAACAGAAGAACGGAACTTCCTTACCATTATCTAAAATGAACTGAAGCAAGCCACGATCGTCGCCTTCTTCAAATTCGTATCGTTGTCCGTCTATAAATATTTCTGACATATTCGATTGTTGATTTTTGAATGATGATTGATGATTTGTTCTAAATCAGTTCATGCATCATTTTCTTTGTGATGTTCTTCTGGAAGAAATAAATATTGATGTCAATTCATTGGCTTCTTTCAGCAATGGCTCAACCAATGGTCTTGGCTTGAGTTCTTCATCAATAATGAACTGCATCCAGAATTCACTTTCATCAGCTTCTTCAATAACTATGCTCAATTTTGCGGTAAAGGCTGCTTTACTATGAGCAATGCAAGCAGCACGATAATTTGCTGCAACTGAAGTACCGCAACGAATCAGTTGCCCTTTAATATGATTGCCTAAATATGTATTTGGCAAACTAATAGCCAACTTTACACATCTGTGAGCAAAATCTTTTGTCCTTAATATTAAATCATGTTTGTTCACAATCTCTTTTTGAATAATGATTGCCGAAAGGACAAATCAACAATCATCAATCATAAATAATCAATTTCATGCAACCGCATGAACAGATTTTTTACAGCGTGCTTCAAATTCGTCTCTGAAACGGTTAATGGTGTGGCGAACGGGCCATGCGGCGGCATCAGCCAGAGCACAAATTGTCCGGCCTTCCATCTGGGTGGTCACATCCAGTAACAAGTCGAGGTCACGGATTTCGCCTTCGCCATTTTTAATCTTCAATAACACTTTTTCGAGCCATCCGGTACCTTCGCGGCATGGAGTACACTGGCCGCAAGATTCATGATGGTAGAAGTGTGATATTCTCCAAAGAGCATCCACCATATCGGTGTCTTCATCCATCACCATCATACCGGCGGTACCCATCATAGACCCAACTTCACGTAATGAGTCAGCATCCATGGTTACGCCGTCCAGCATATCAGCACGTAACACCGGGGTAGAAGAACCACCAGGAATCAATGCTTTTAATTTCTTACCACCACGAACACCCTGAGCTACATCATTAATAAGCTCCATAACAGGCATACCGGTTGGTAGTTCATATACACCAGGACGGTTTACATGCCCTGAAATTCCATAAAGAACGGGGCCCGGATGTGTTTCAGCACCAATGTTTTTAAACCAGTCGGCGCCGTTGTTGATCACGCCAGGTACGTTGGCCAGCGTTTCGATATTGTTAATAGTGGTTGGACGTCCCCACAAACCTTTTTGAGCAGGGAAGGGTGGCTTAACCCGTGGATATCCACGTTTGCCTTCCAGCGATTCCAGCATGGAGGTTTCTTCTCCACAAATATAAGCACCGGCTCCTCCGGTCACTTCAAATTCTACGCTGTAGTCGGTTCCAAATAAATTCTTACCAATAAAACCTTTGTCGCGGGCATCCTGCAAGGCTTTTTCCATCATCTTAATCCACGAATAATACTCCCCGCGGATGTACACATAAATATTGGTCACTTCCATTGCATAAGCGGCAATGAGTGCGCCTTCAATGAAAAGATGGGGATTGTACTCAAAAATTTTGCGATCCTTAAAGGTGCCCGGCTCCGATTCGTCACCGTTGCAAGCAAGATAACGGGGGCCGCCATCGGCAGGGGGCATGAAAGACCATTTTAGTCCGGCATTAAAGCCAGCGCCACCTCGTCCGCGGATGTTGGCCTCTTTTACTTCATTGACAACGTCTTTGGGTTCCCAGTCTTTGCCCTTAACCACTTTTTCAAAGGCCTTGTATCCGCCATTCTTGATGTATACATCAATTTTCTCAAGATTGGGGATGTCGGGAATTAATACCGGTTCAAAAGATTTCCAGTCTGCAGCCATAATCTATTAAATATTTCTTTTTTCGAGGAGGGGCATTCCCACGGATTCAAATTCGGGCATTTCGCCTTCTTTAAGGCTTTCAATAACTTCATCGAGTTTTTCTTCGGTGAGATTATTGACATACACATCATTGGTTATTTGCATCATCGGGGCATAACCACAAGCTCCCAGGCATTCAACCGATTGGATGCTAAACATACCGTCTTCGGTCGTCTCGCCGGCTTTGATGCCCAGCTTGTCTTCCAGATAATGCAGCATCTTATAACCGCCACATAGCTGGCAACTGGTAGTGGTACAAACATCCAATACATATTTACCCTTGCGCTCTTTGTAATACATGGTGTAGAATGTAGCAACACCGTGCACATGAGATTCGGGTAATTCCAGGGTTTTAGCCACCAGGCGCTGAACAGCAGGTTCCACATGGCCAAAACGGCGCTGTGCTACCCACAATACAGGCAGGGTTGCAGCCGTATTGGTTGGAAATTTAGCCTTGATGGTTTCAATTTCCTGTAAATCTTCTTTCGTGAATTCGTAGGTTTCTTCCATTTATTTATCTGCTTCTCCCATTACGGGGTCTACTCCTCCAATTATCACAACGGTATCGGCAACCATCTCGCCATCCAGTATATTCTCCAGTACCTGAAGATTTCGGAAAGACGGGGCGTTTACTTTCAGACGCCAGGGGTGGCCGGTTCCATCACTTTGAATATAATATCCTAATTCGCCTTTTGGGGCCTCCACGGCATGGTACACTTCTTTACCTGCCGGTGGACAGATACCCGTGTCGGTCATCATAAAATCATGAATCATGCCTTCCATAGAGTAATATACCTCGTCTTTGGAAGGGTAGGCCTGTTTGGCATTGTTGGTGCGCACAGGGCCTTTGGGCATCTTATCGAAGCATTGCTGTATAATCTTAATGCTTTCTCCCATTTCCTCCATGCGGACAAAATATCGGGCAAGGTTGTCGCCTTCCAGTCGGGTAGGCACTTCAAAATCAACCTTGTCATATTGTAAATAAGGATTGATGATTCGTTGATCTACGGCATAACCGGCTGCTCGTAGTACGGGGCCTGTTGCACCAATGTCGAGAGCATCTTCGGTTTTAACAATGCCGACATCTTCATTACGATCAATAAACAAGCGGTTACGATCCAGCAGTTTGTGCCAGTCTTTGAGTTCCTGAGGAAAGGTTTCCACGAACTCTTTAATGCGGGCAACAGCTTCATCCGTAAAGTCACTGGCCACACCACCAATTCTTGAGTGTGATACCGTAAAACGGTGGCCTGCTACTTCGTCAAAAATATCATAAATCTTTTCACGCTCACGGAAGGTCCAGATAAAGAAGGATATCGCTCCGGCATCCATAACCATAGTTCCTAACCAAAGAAGGTGAGAGGAAATACGCGCCAGCTCGCAACAAATCATTCTAATATATTGTGCGCGTTCTGGCACATCTACCTCGGCCAGTTTCTCTACTGCTGTACAAAGCGCAACATTGTTGCTATAAGGGGAGAGGTAATCCATGCGGTCGGTATAAGGCATGAATTCCTGGTAGGTTTTATTTTCTGCAATTTTCTCAACACCACGGTGCAGGTAACCGATATCAATTTTGGTCTTCTCAATCAGCTCTCCTCTAAGTTGCAGGATAAGCCGAAGTACACCGTGAGTGGCAGGGTGCTGAGGCCCCATATTGAGGATCATTTTTGAATTCAGCGGATCTTCGCTGTCAATTTCCTCAATGGTTGTATGCTTGTCTTCCAGGCTTTTGTAGATGCTTCGCTGATGCTTCTCAAAAAACCTTGGATTTACTTTGTCGTTAATATCTTTGAGTTTCATGCCTTACTCCGTATCTGGGGTTGTGTCAGGCAGGGCAATAGAACCGGGGATGCCTAACAGCGGGAATTCTTTACGTAACGGGAAGTATTCGAAATCTTCTGGCATAAAAATGCGACGAAGATCGGGATGCTCTTCAAATCGAACACCAAACATGTCATACACTTCGCGTTCATACCAACTGGCTGATTTCCAAACCGAAGTAACGGAATGAACAACTGGATTTTCTTCTTCCACGCGGATCTTAATGAAAATGCGGTCTTGTGTGCGCAGATTCATCATGTTATAAATTACTTCAAAACGCTCGTCGGAGGTGTACCGGTCGGTTCCGAGAATATCACACAAGAATATAAAATGCTGTTCAGTCTTCAGGTACCGGCAGATGTCTACTATATTATCGGCTTCCATACGTATATATGTGTGGTCGCACGACTGATATACCTCGATCAGATCATCGGAGAACTTATCCGATAATCCATCCACAACAGCCTGTTCGGTTTCATTTAAATTCAAACTCATAAAATCAGGTATCTAAAAGTACGGAGTGCTCGGTTTTAATTTTATCCTGGATTTTCATCAAGGCATGAAGGAGGGCATCGGGACGGGGAGGGCATCCGGAAATGTAAGCGTCAACCGGGAGATAATTATCTACTCCCTGTACTACTCCATAGCAGCGATGCATACCACCGGTTGATGCGCAAGCGCCCATGGCAATGCACCATTTTGGGTCGGGCATCTGGTCCCAGATTCTGCGAATGGCGTGTGACATTTTATAAGTAGACCATCCCGCAACAATCATAACGTCGCTTTGCCGTGGAGAAAACCGCATTACCTCGGAGCCGAAGCGGGAGGCATCATAGCGGGGGCCGGCAAAGGCCATCATTTCAATAGCGCAACACGCCAAACCCATTGGCATAGGCCAGGCGGCATTTGCGCGTGCCCAGTTTGTAAGGGCGTCAATTTTAGTTGTGAAAAAACCTTCACCTAGTGCTGATTCAATTCCCATAGTAATTATTAAGATTTAAAATGATTTAGGTCCCAGTCGAGGGTGCCTTTTTTGAGCGTATATAAAAGACCTACAAATAATATGACAATAAAGGCGGTCATGGCCATAAACGTTCCAAAACCAAGTTCAAGATATCTTACGGCCCATGGATAAATAAAGACCACTTCAAGGTCAAATACTATAAACTCCATGGCTACCAGATAAAAACTGATGGAATAACGATCTCTGGCTTCACCCACAGGATCCATACCGCTTTCATAGGGGTTTAATTTGGTTTTGTTTGGCCGGAAAGGACCAAGCACAATGGATAATACCAAAAATGCCAGTGCCAGAACTACGGCCACAACGGCAAGGATTAGAATCGGAAAATAATTTTCAAGCATGAGTTAGAACGTGTTCTAATGTTAAGGGCTGAAAAGTTAGCCTCAATGTTTTGCAATGTCAACGCAAAACGGGCGAGAATATAAGTGTTTCTTAGCTTTTATTTAGAACAAAAACCCCTAAAAAAACAATAAACTTTTTCGAGCCGTAATGAGTTGGGTTACTAAACACATGGTTTAACCCTTAATCAAAAATCATTACCTTTGCATCTAACCTTTAATAGCTTATGGCAGGTGAAGATTTGAGTAAAGTTTTAATGGAAATATTGGGGCTGTCAACGAGTCCGAGCAGTGGCGGCGCATATGCCCTGATTTTAACAGAAGCAGAAGGAAATAACCGGCTCCCGATAATTATTGGGTCGTTTGAGGCACAAGCAATAGCTCTTGAGCTTGAGAACATAAAACCACCGCGACCCATGACGCACGATTTGCTTAAAAACTTTGTACTTAGCTTTGATACAGAAATCAAGCATGTATACATCAACGATTTATCTGACGGTACTTTTTTCGCGCAGATAATATTTCAGAAAAATGGGGAAAAGATCGAATTAGATGCTCGGCCCAGCGATGCCATTGCGTTGGCTGTGCGATTTGATGCACCTATTTATGTAAATAAGGATGTGTTGGATGAAGCTGGTATTAGTACAGAACCTGAGCATCAAACCCTGGAGCAAGCGTTGAAAGGCGATGAGGTTAAACCGGGTCAGGAAGAGCTTTCCCAGCTCGAAAAGCTGGAAGAAGAGCTTCAAACTGCTATAGAAACAGAAAACTATGAGAAGGCGGCAAAGCTTAGAGACCGCATATCAAAAATGAAAGGATAACATTTTGGACCTATCAGGCTGTTCGTTCAGCGAACTTTCCTACTCAACACTATTTAATACATACATTACTAATTTTAGTCAGCTCAGTTCATTTTATGGCTACAATCCTTTAGATGAAAAGGATGTACAGCAAAGAGCAGAAAAGCAGGGTAAGGCCGCTTATCAAGACGACTATTCCAAAGCGATAGGCGATTATCATGAGGAATTGGGGATTATGGAAGCCCAGGAAGCCCAACGAAAAAAACTGGCTGAAGAGAAGGCACTGGCGATTGTAACAGGTCAGCAACTGGGAATTTATGGCGGTCCAATGTTTACTATATATAAGACGCTTACTGTAATAGCGCTGGCTAGGTATTGGGAGCAAAAACTAAATCGGCCGGTTGTTCCTGTTTTTTGGCTGGCGGATGAGGATCATGACTTTGAAGAAATTGCTTGGACCGGTATCACTGGAAGAGATGATTTCAATAAAATTCTTTTTGATAAAGAAGGAAATGGTGAACCGGTAGCTAATCAGCTGGTAACCGATCAGATTGAAGGTTTTCGGGAAAAAGTTAAAGAAGAGCTTTTCGATACGGATTTTACCGATAGCCTGTGGGAACAGCTAAACCAGCATTATACTGCAGACAAAACCCATGCTCAGGCTTTTGCCGGGCTTATGAACGATTGGTTTGCAGATGAAGGTCTACTTATCGCCGGAAGTAATTTTCCTGAGATAAAACATCTGTTAGCTCCTGAATTCAAAAAATCTATTGAACAAGCCTCAGGCTTATACGAGGCTATCGAACAAAAAAGCAGCGAACTGGAAAAAGATTTTCACCGGCAGGTGATGAATGGTGATTCCAATTTGTTTTACCTGAACGATCAATCCCGTCTAAAAATCAATAAAGATAATGAGCGATGGGTAGCGGGAGATCATAGCTGGAGTACCGAAGACTTATTGGAGGAAATTGAATCTAATCCTGAACGCTTTTCTCCCAATGTGTTCTTACGACCTGTTATTCAGGATAAATTATTACCCACTTTAGGGTATGTGGCTGGTCCGGGCGAGATTGCCTATTATGGACAAATGAAATCCTTATATGAGCAGTTTGACTTAGAAATGCCGGTCATATTTCCACGCTTTACGGGTACGCTTGTTGAGTCCGGCATCACTCGCATCAAAGATAAACTTCCGTTCAAGTTTTGTGAATACGGGAAGCGCATTGAAGATTTGGAAACGGAGTTTGTTGAGAAAACCGAAACTGTTGACATTGAAAAGGTTTTTGGAGACTGGAAAGACAAAATAGAAGCCTCGGCAGAGGAACCACTCGAATTTATTAATGAGATCGATCCTACCTTAGATGGTACGGTGGGTAAGACTGTAGCCGGGTTCACAAATGAACTCGATAAGCTGAAGGGCCGCGTGTACCGCTCGGTAAAGAAACAGGAGGAGATACAACTGCGTCGCATTGAGAAAATAAAAGTAAACCTGTTCCCCGATGGTGGGCTGCAAGAACGCTCTGTATCACCTATATACTTTATGAATAAGTATGGGTTGGATATATGGAGTAAGCTGCTGAAAGAAGTTGAGCAGGGAGGAATAGATCTTAGCAAGCATCACCTCATTGAGCTATGAACGCTGTTAACAAACGTAAAGAGGAACTGCGGGAAGAAGTTCTAACCCGCAGAAGTAAACTGAGTGAAGAAGAATGGCAGGCTAAATCTGAAAAAATCATTCAGCACTTTTTTTCCGACGATTTGTACGACATGGCAAAGGTTGTGCATTGTTATGTTTCTATGAATGAGCGTAATGAAGTATGTACCGATGCGCTGATTACCAAGATGCTTGAAGCCGGAAAAAGAGTGGTGGTTCCCGTAACAAACTTCTCAAACGTATTATTGCATCACATTGAGATTGATAGCCTGGATGACCTGAAATCGAACAAATGGGGGATTCGTGAACCGGATGCGGAAGAGGAAGAAGAAGTTCCGGTTGAAGAACTTGATGTCGTAATTATCCCTATGGCTGCTGCCGACCGGAAAGGAAATCGCCTGGGATATGGCAAAGGATTCTATGACCGTTTTTTGGCTAAGACCAATGCCAGAAAGATTGGCTTCGTTTTCAAAGAGTTTCTTTTTGATGAAATACCAGTTGAAGAATACGATGTAAAGTTGGATGTTATCATAACTGAAGATGGGCCATTAATCCCGTAACATTAACATCTTGTTGCCGTAAGGATGGCCAAACAAATTGATTGACTATGGCACAACAGACACGACAAAAATCTACTTCCCAAACAGGAACTGCTTCCCTTGAGTTTGACGACTTCGACCTGAACTCCACCATGCAGGAGTTCTTGAAAGATGAAGAAAAAGAAACAGGTAAAAGCATTTGGAATATCGCCACTATTTCTGGTATGGTGATGCTTTTTTTGGCCTTCGCTTTTGCTCTGCGAACTATAGGTTTACCTATTGGTGAATTTTTAAGTGGTCTTACCGATGGACTGGTCGGATCTTCAGTTTTACCGCTGATCGGAGGGGCGTTAATCACCTTGGTTGGTTTTGGTTTTTTTGTAGGCGACCGCAAAAGAGCTCGTAAAATTAAAAAGGCTAAGAAAAAAGCTCGTAAGCAAGCTCAAAAGGCACAATCAAGTGCAGGTTCTTCTTCCTACACCGATATACCCGGAGCTGAACACTCAACTTTTGACTCGGGGTCAAAATTACGCAATGATTTGGACGATGCCACAGCAGGCAGCAAGACGAACAGTTCAAGGTCCTACATTGATTTTGATAATTACGGTTACCGTCATTCCAAAAAACTGACGCGTTCCAGAACCGACAAGAAACTTACTGGAGTATGCGGTGGCCTGGCTAAATATTTTGGAATCAGTTCAACAGTCGTAAGAATTATGTTTATTGTACTAACTCCCGTGATGAGTGGCTTTAATTTTCTTATCTATTTTGGTCTTTCTTTAGCTATGCCAAAAGAACCTGTAGATATGATGGATGACTTTTAAAAGTTGAAATTGTCAGGCGTACAAGGCAAAACAATTTAAGGGCATAGGCTTATCTTCATTCTGTGCAATGGTGCCCTTTAGATGCTTTTTTTTCTTCTAAAAAAATTAGAGTATGCCTTATAAATATTTATATTAGGGGCTCATAAGGCAATAATGAAAATGTTAGGTAAATATAAACGGGAATCGGTCTTATAATTCTGTATCAGTATTATTCCCATTTATAAATAAATTAAAGGACATCAGCATAAGAAAATTATGTTAGAAATTGCTTCGGATTTTAATAAACCACGAAGCATTTTTTCATCAAGTGCAGTCAATTACCAATTTAAATAGATCATTGCGTTGAGTTTGAAAGGCTTAATTTTGATTGTAGATGACACTCCAGCCAATCTACATCTGTTATCCAATGTATTAAAGAAAGAAGGCTATGAGTATTTAGAAGCCTCCGACGGGAAGACCGCTTTAAAGCTGGCTAAAAGCCATCATCCTGATTTAATACTATTAGATATTATGATGCCTGGAATGGATGGGTTGGAAGTAACAAAAGCGCTTAAGAATGATGCTGAACTTGAAGATATTCCGGTTATTTTTCTTAGTTCGCTCAATGATATAAAGAATAAGATAGATGCCTTCAAAGTGGGTGGGGTTGATTATATAACCAAACCTTTCCAAAAAGCAGAAACCCTTGCCCGCATTAAAACTCATTTACATATCCGATCGCTGCAGCAGCAATTGGGAGAGCGCATACGAATTCTGAAAGAGCGGGAAGATGAGCTTAGTAAACTAAATCGTAAAAAAGACGATTTAGTACGTATGGTAAGCCACGATATAAAGAATCCACTAACAGGAATAGTTGGTCTGGCAAGGTTTTTAAAACATAAACAGGAATTGTCTCGCGATGACCAAGAAGAGATGTTTACTGTTATAGAGGAAAGTGGAAATAACCTACTTAGAATGGTTCAGGAAATGCTGGATCTGGAAGACAGGGAAATGGAAGGAAAGCCACTTGATTGTGTCAAGACTATGCTTGACCCCCTAATTAAACGTGTTATAGCCATTAACAGAGCAAAAGCTGTAACCAAAGAAATCGAATTTGGCTATTCTGTAGAGCCCAGAGAACTTGAAGCATGTATCGACGCTGCCAAAATTGAAATTCTGGTAAATAACCTGGTGGCAAATGCTTTAAAATTTACGCCAAGTGGCGGTAAAGTATTTATTGAAGTGACCATCAATTCTTCCAATACCTTTTTGATAAAAGTGAAAGACACGGGTATCGGCCTTCCGGAAGATTTGAAAGACAATGTTTTTTCAGGACAATCCCATATTTCAAGAAAGGGTACGGGGGGCGAAACAGGAACCGGACTTGGACTCAATATTGTGAAGTTGTATGTTGAGAAACATCAAGGCAAGGTATGGACCGAGTCGGAACCCGCCGAGGGCACTACTTTTTTTATTGAATTACCATTAAAGAGTAACATTAAAAACAACTAAAATGGCATATAAGGTTTTAGTAATTGATGATGATGAGCCTATTCATTACATGCTTAAGAACCTGCTTAAGGATGAATTTGCTGTATTGAACGCACATAATGTGCAAGAGGCTATTGATATATTATCAGAGACAACGGTTAACCTGATTTTATCGGATATTCATATGCCCGGTATTTCAGGTTTAGAATTCCTGGAATCCATCCGCCTTGATGAAAAGAAGAAATCGATCCCGGTATTGATTATGACCAATTTGCCGACGGTTGAAAAAGAAAAGAAGGCACTGGATTTAGGTGCAGCCGATTTTATCAAGAAAGAGCTGCTGAATAACAACCGGGAAAAGGTGCTCGATATCATCCGGATGAAGATTGTTACCGATGTACAGGTTTCAGGTTTAGATGAAGATCAAACCAAGAAAAAAGATCAGCTGGTAATGAAGCTGATGGAAACGGCCATTGGCGGATCTTTTAGTGATACGGTAGAAGTACTCAGCAAGGGACTGGCTGAAATTGTAAATATGAATTATGCCGGTTTTTGGATGATAAAAGATGATGAGGCCGAGTTGCTCTATTCGAAAAATGATGAGGAAGAACGGCCGGCCAATGAAGATAATATCATGGCAGAAAGCAGTTTTGATTATCTCAAAGATAACAGGGAAGAGTACCTGAGTAACCACGTATTTAATGAAGATGTAGGATTTTTCGTTGATTTCTCAAAAAAGCAGGGACTGTCTGCAGAAATTGGCGTTCCTCTCTTCGCAGTTAATGAGCGCGAATTATTAATGAACAATATGAAAGTGCCAGCTAAAGCCGATATGTTTGGACTTATCATACTCAAGCGCTCTGTGCTTTTTTCATCTACGGAATTTGAGCTGGTTTCCCGCTTAATCAAGCAATCAGGCTCTATTTTATACCGCTTGTATAAGAAGAACAAATAATCCTATCGGCAATGCGTGTTTTATTAATTATTGAAGGAACCTATCCCTGGTACAGGGGAGGGGTTAGTGAATGGGTGTATCAATATCTTGCCCATTTGCCTGATGTGAAGTTCACCATCCTTCAATTAGCTACCGACGAATTTCAGCATCTGGATCCCGAAGATGCTTTATATCCTATTACCCGGAATATTGATACTTTTCGGCGCATCTTTCCTCCTGATGCCAACAGTCAATTAGACCAATACCTGGAGCGCTGGTACCAGCAAAATAAGTATCAGTTTAAAAGTTTAATTCCCGCCCAGGATGTTGTGCATGTAACAAACACCGGGTTTGCAGGCTGGCTGGGCAGCCGATTAGCAGAAAATTACAAGTTGCCATTACTACTCACCGAGCACGCCATTTACTGGAAGGAGGTGGAGCTTGGAGCCGTAGCGCTGGAATGTGGATACGAAATACCGCAAACGGAAGAAGCTAAGATGCGAATTTCCAGGTCTTTCAAGAAAATGGCAGAATACACGTATCAGTCAGCGGATCAAATTATTTCCGTATCTCAGTCAAATATCCCTTATCAAAAAGGATTAGGAGCCGATAACATACAATATATTCCCAATGGCATTCCTGAAGACTGGCTGATGCATTCTAAAAATAGAGGAGAACAGCCTGTTATCGGATGGGTGGGACGCTGTGCCGAAATGAAAAACCCACTGGCTTTTTTTGAGCTGGTTGAGGCTTTCAAAAAACAAAATTGTACACCTGTATTCAGGATGTTACTGAGCGATGCCAATGAAAAGGAGTTAGAGGAAGAAGTACGGCAGAAAGCTCAGGAGTTTCCAGAGGTGGATATGGTGTGGAATCAGCCTGCTAAAGACTATTTTAAGGATTTCGATTTCCTGGTGATTTCAAGCCATAATGAATCGCAGCCCTTGGTAATGTTGGAAGCCATTGCTCACAGAGCCTTGCCGGTAGGATTTCAGGTAGGGGATCTAAATAGCGAATATGGAATGATACTTGACTCGAAGGTTGGTTTTGGCCCGATGGCAGAACAGATCGTACAACTATGGAATGATGAAAAGAAATTTGAGGATACGGTAGCCCAAAGTTTTAAAAAGATCCGGGAAGAGCACACCTGGCCTCAGATTTTTGAATCGTATAAGAGCGTGATACAACAGATTATCGCATAGGCGGATCTCATTTGAAAAATGATAAACCACGGATATTATTAGAAACAGAAGGGTCTTATCCCTATAGCGGGGGAGGTGTGTCTACCTGGGCGCATATACTTTGCACCGAACTGGTTGAAAAAGTAGACTTTGACTTACTTGCCGTTACGGGAAATCCTTATGTGGAAAGCAGGTATCGCTTACCCCAAAATGTCCATAAGATCATCCACATTCCGTTATGGGGAGTTGATGAACCCTCGGATTACTACGACAACGATCGCCCCTTTTCTTATCAGATAAAAAAGAAAGCCCGCACCACCAAAGAGGTTACCAAAAATCTGTTTAAGCCCATTTTCGAGGATTTTTTGGCTTGCCTGTTTGATCCCTATTCCAATGTGCAACACATCAGTGAGGTGTTGTATGGCATGTGGAAATACTTTGACTACTTTGACTACAAACAGACAATGCGACAGCCATTGCTTTGGTTTGATTTCAAATACAGCCTACAAGACTATTTTGATGTGCTGGGTATGGACGATCACGAGCAGCCAAGGGTGTTTGATATGACCTTTGGGATGCGTTGGTTCTACCACTTTCTGATGCCCATTGCAGCTCCCATCCCGCCCAAAGTGGATGTAACGCATGCCACTATTGCTGGTTTCCCGGCTCTGGCTTCTATTGCCTCGAAATTCGAATATGGCATTCCCAGTATCGTGACAGATCACGGCGTTTACATGCGTGAAAGACTGATTAATGTGGGGCAGGCAGATATGCCATTTTTCTCAAAAAAGCTGCTGGTGGATTTGTCTACCATAGTAAGCCGGGCAGTATACCATACGGCCGACCAGATATCTCCGGTAACTACGGCTAATACTGATTGGGAGAAAAGATTTGAAGCAAAGGAGGAACATATTTTACCGATCTATAACGGGGTAAATACCGATGTTTTCGTACCCACTCCAAAACCCTCCAAGACTAAAGACACACCCACAGTTGTAGCTGTCGCTCATTTATTTCCGTTAAAGGATATCGAAACCATGATTGAAACGGCCGCTTTGGTCCGCGAAGAAATCCCTGAAGTACAGTTTACGGTTTATGGGAGTCTTGAGGTGGATAAGGACTATGTAAAAAAGTGCCGTAAGCTGATTAAAGAACGTAAGCTGGAGGATACTTTTCACTTAGGCGGGTATCACGATCAACCCAGCATGATTTTTAATGAAGGGGATATCTCCATTCTTACCTCTATTTCAGAAGGATTTCCTTACACAGTCATCGAGTCGATGAGTTGTGCACGTCCCGTTGTGGCTACCGACGTTGGAGGCATCAGAGATGCATTGGAAGGCTGTGGCATTCTCTGTAAGCCGAGAGATCCACGGGATATTGCCAATGGGGTTCTTAAATTATTAAAAGATGATGACCTGCGACTTGAGTATGGCCGCAAAGCAAGGGAACGGGTTTTATTGACATTTAAGACAGAGAAGTCGGTTAATGCCTATTATGATTCCTATAAGGAGCTGGCCAGAAAGGAACGAAAACCGCTCAAAAATCAGGTAGAAACTGCTTCTGTAAAATATCTGCTTGAATATCTATACGATAAGGAGGATGCGTATCATGAAAAATGATGTACAAGGTGCTCCTCACATAGATAAAGAAACGGAAGTTGCCGAACTTACTGACCGGGTTCATGAGCTGATCGATAATCCCATAAGTACCTGGGCAGTAGCTGCAACTATTGAATCGCTTGGTATAAGAAATATAGATGCCCAAACCGATTATGGATATACTTCGGTATTTGATCTTGGCGATGAGGTATATCGTCGGATCAAGGAAAGGGAAAAGGCGAAATTTAAAGAAGATGAGGAGGGTGAAGGGTTTAAGGTTGGAAGTTTTAGCAATTCCTTAAAACTGTTTTTTAAGCATTATACCGCCGGCATGATTTTTTCGATGCCGATGCTCTCCCAGATTGTTGCCATCATTATTTTTGAATACGCTTTATGGGCCTGGTTTAATTTCAATGAAGCGCAAGCTACCGTAGTAGCGATGGGGACCATATTGTCGTTCATTCTTACCGGTGGGTTTATCCAAACATTGGGGCGGCTGGTATCCAGATATAAAGGCGAAGAAAACTTTTACCTGGCTTCTAAAGCAACCTGGGCGGTAATGAAGGTGGCAATTCCCTTCATTTTAACAGCCGCTCTTTTCTTGTTGGTGCTCAATGTTATTTTTCCCTTTTATCCGCAACAACTGGCCTGGCTTGCGGTGCTGTATATGGTGCTGATCTCACTCTTATTGCTGGCGGCAGCCGTACTTTATGCCACTGAACAGCGGTTTATGATTCTCTTAGGTATTTTACTGGGTACCGTATTGGTTATTTTTGGGATGGTTTTTGCCGATATTGGCATTTACTTTTCTCAATGGTTGGGTATAATTTCAGCTACCGTATTTATGGCCGGATATGCATATATATATTATCGCTTTAAAATTCGGACTTTACGTCAAGAGTTATTTAAACAATCCCTGCCCGAAGCTGAAGTAATCTATTACAATACCTACCGGTATTTCATCTACGGGTTTTGTTACTTCACTTTTTTGTTCATGGATCGAATGATGGCATGGTCTGCAGGCCCGCCGCCTCCGGAGTATATCATCTGGTTTAATACCCCTTATGAACTGGGGATGGATTGGGCTTTGATAACGCTGGTTATTACCATTGCCATGTTGGAGTACAGCATTCACTCGTTTTCAAAACACTTGATTCCAGCTCAGAAAAAAGCAATGATTTCAAAGATCAAACTTTTTAACCGCTTTTTTCGAAGATTTTATGTGAAACAAATTATACTGCTACTGATTGTTGGCGGTTTGTCTATTATCGGAACATATTACGGGGTACTAAGCCTGCGGGCATTTGAAGATCAGGTCCCAGAAATTGCCGATTTTTTTGCAAATCCCATGACTTTTAGGGTTTTTTGGATGGCAAGTATTGGATACCTGTTCCTTATTTACGGGCTGCTGAATAGTCTATTCTTTTTCACCCTAAACCGTCCTGAATTGGTTATGTATGCAATGATGGGGTCATTATTTGTTAATTTTATAGTCGGCTTTTTATGCAGCCGTATTTTTGGTCTCGAATATGCCGTTATTGGTTTAATTGCCGGGTCAGTGGTTTTTGCCATTTCTACAGGAATTTTGGCAAAAAGATTTTTTAAACATCTCGATTACTTTTATTACTCTGCATTCTGAGGTATATCTATGATTAAAGACGTCAAAACTTACATACATACCGTAGGAAATCGACTAAGCAAGGCATTTTCCATAGAGGAGTTTGGGCTGGAAGAGCAACTTGATTTCTGGGAACTTTCTGCTGAACACGTATCACGTAAAGAAACCCCTTCTTTCACGGACATCGTCTCCTGGATGGATATGCTCTACCGGGCGCCCGTGCATTTTGTGTATCAGCTTGAGGATGAGAAGTTAGTATTGAGTCGCCGCCATGTAATCACAGAAAACCTCCTAAATACACAGGCAGGCAGGCGAACAGCCTCCGGCTCTCAAAGTGTTCAGGAGAAGGAGTTGTTACAAAACTTTGAACACCAACTCCAGAATCTGGAAAAAAAGATGAGCATGGACGAGGTGTTTCGGGAGCACGGTATTACCGCTCATTCCATAGGGCAATGTGAACACATCCCTCTGTTCGACAACGATGGTGACTTGTGGGGGATCTATTGTGCAGGTCCATATATCAAAAGTCCGGAACAGATCACCCCAAAATTATCAATTGTTGGCAGGTTGCTTTCCCGCTGGCTAATTAGCTTGGATGAAGAAGAGGATAAGCCGCAAAAAGACTATGAAAGTCGCATTGAGGAAGTTACCGCAAACCTGGGCAGCGGAAAGCTTAATACGGAAGCCCTCATGCAACTCAATCTTAAGTATTTGCTGAATTCCGTAAAGGCGGATTCGGGCTGTGTGTTTGAATTTATGGGTGGAGGACATAAAGTACTGGCATCCAGTGGTTTTAGTGAGGATGAGCTTGCAGAGTTTACTCAAGTTGAGAACGTACTTGTACAGGAAGCTACCGACAAAGTGAAAGTTACTGAAGCAGGAAGGAAGTGGTTTGAAGCACGAGGAGAAAATCCCGATGTGTTGTATTTTAAAGGAGAGCATCATTCCGGCTTTATACTACTCTTTAACAGTGCGGACACTCCACGGTTTAAAGTCAGTGATATTCTGGATGATATCAGAAACTCTTTCGCCTCCATTTTGGATTATCGATATCAAAATGAAAAGTTCTCTGAGAAACTAACTCATGTGTATTATACCATGTTGCGTGCTATTGAGAGAAGCCGCTCTAAAACAATACATCACACCCCGCGCATGATTGCTTTTGTAGAACGCTTTGGACTTTTATTTGGGCTGGAAGATGAGGAAATGGCTCGCATCAAACGAACCGCAAAACTGCACGATATCGGATATGTTGGAGCTTCCAGCATTGAGTCAGGTAAATCTATAGGCGGCGAGCTTACCCATCCGTTGATTGGTGCTAACATGGTAGAGCAGTTAGCTGTTCACCCTGATATCACAGAAGGAATAAAAACCCATCATGAATGGGTAAATGGAAACGGAACGCCCGGTGGTTTGAAAGCTGAAGAAATACCCTGGTCTGGTAAAATCATAGGTGTGTTCGAATATGTAGTAGACTTTGTAGAAACCCACAAAGATGACGATTCCAAAAGCGGTGATGAATGGATAGAAGCTCTCTCTAAAGGCATTATGGAGCGTGCCGACGTAGAATTTGATATGGTGCTTATCCCAACGGTCATCCAACTCATACAGGCTCTTGGTTGGGAGGGATGTGTAAATCTCGGTGTAGATTAATGAGATTACACATAATAATAGCAAGCATAATGGCCATATCTTTGATGCAGTGTTCTACTTCTGAAAAAGCAGGGTTCCAGCCGGAGTTACATACTCCCTATGCGGTATGCTATGCACAAGTTTCGCCTTCACAAGTTCATGCATATTCTCTGGTTATCTTGGAACCAGATTTTTACAGTGAAGAAGAAATTCAGGAATTGAAATCGGGTGATACTCAAATTATTGCTTATTTGACACTCGGAGAGGTGGATGAAAACCGATGGTATTATTCCCTGCTTCAAGAGCAGGGCTTTTTGGGTAAAAACCCAAACTGGAATAGTGCATTTATTAATCTTGAAAATACCCAAAGCAGAAATGTACTTCTGCAGCAGGTGTTGCCTAAAATTATGGCAAAGGGGGTAGATGGCCTCTTCCTTGATACCATTGATGCGGTGGCCCCGGTAACAGAACGAGCTCATCTACAGCCTTACATGGCTCAATTGATCAAAGACATTCATGAAGAATATCCCCAAAAAATAATCATCCAGAATAGCGGCATTTTTATGCTGGAAGAAACCCGCTATGCCATTGATGCTTTTATGACGGAATCGTTGGCTTCTGATTATGATTTTTCATCCGGAGAGTATCTGGTGCGAAGCGACGAAGATTATCACAACCGGCTGGAATACCTGCGGTTTTATAGCGATAAATACGAAGTGCCATTCTTTATCCTGGATTTCGCAGATACCCCCGCTAAGCGTGACAGAATTTACCAACGCCTTGATTCCCTTAACAGGCCGTTCTTTATCAGCAATATTGGTTTAAGCGATTTACCGGAAGATCCTGGCGGATACGCCAATTCTTTGAAGGAGGAGGACCATGGACTATAGCCTCCAGGCCATATTTTCAGCATTGCGAATTTTGATCACCTTCGTGTTTTTATTCGGATATGTAACCCCGTTTTTCTTTCGCCATGCGGCCCAGCAAAATGGAATTGATCGAATCGTTTATTCTTGGGCTGGTTTAGGAGGTTTGCTAACTATAGGAGTATTTATACTGGTAAGTCTTCATATCTATGATTTTATCAGCATTCTTTTTTTCCTTCTGATGCTGCCTTTACTGGTACGTTTCTTTAAGCGTAAATGGGAGGGGAATAGTGTGGTGGATATCTTTACCATGGAAGAGAATCGTTTGGTGGCAAAGCAGGTAAAGCTCATCGAGAAAGTAAAATACCTGACATGGGGTGATGCCAAGAAGAAATTAAAAAAGAAGATCAAACCGAATTCTCAACAAGATGCCTTTACCTTAGCGGCGGTATTAATAGCCGTGAGCGGAGCTGTACTACGCATCATTCCTTCCATACAGAATTCATCTCCCTTTAGTAGGTTGTGGTACTTTGAGCTGGACGCGGTAAAACAGCTTAGCCTACAGCAATACTTTGACGGTTATCCGGCTCCCAGGGGGATGCATTCCATTATTCATTTTTTTAGTACCATCACCCAGGTAAGCCCGGAATTGATACTACACATCCTTGGAGGACTGATTAGTTTCTTCCTCACAATCATCATTTTTTGGGTGATTCGTGACATAACCCGTAATAAGCACCTTTCCGCAGCTGTTTTCGGTGCAATGCTCTATGCTATTTTTCCCACCATGTTCTTACCCGTTTCCCTGGAGTTGGAGTCGGAATTGAGCTCTCTGTCTTTAGCTTTATGTTTTGCGATACCCACGGCGATATTTTATTTACGAAATATTCGCTCCGGGGATAAAACCCCCTGGTTTTATATAGCAATGGGTATCATTGCTACCGGACTTACCGACATTTTTGTGCTCTTGATGGTTTTGATGCCCTTCCTCATTTTTGGGATTTTCTCGCTGCCTAAGCGTCGTTTTACCCAACAGGCTGGTAAATTGTTTGTATATCTGACTTCGTTGTACCTATTGGTATTGTCTCCGTACGTGATATACTGTCTCATCAATGGCATAAAAGTAGATGCTTTTTTTCAGGATCAGCTCTTTAACACCCAAGTGTTTAGTTTTGCCCCGAACCTGTTGATCCCTATTGAGGAGCTAAGTCTAAGGTATTTGGTCGCGGGGGTGTTCCTGCTGGTGGCTTATTTGATCCGGCACTTCATACAGGATAAAAAAAGGTTGGGCGAAGAAATTATCTTTCTAATTGTCTTTGTGATGGTTTCCTTCGTTTATACGCCGTTCTTCGATTTTCAATATGTTTGGATTGATCCCGATCAATTGAACAGTTTCTATGGATTGTTAATAGCGATAGTTGCCGGCATAAGCTTGCATTCCTTATTAATGCTTATTGAGTGGATTTCTGATGCCTTTCATAAAGTGAAACGCTATGCGGGTTCGGTTTTAACGGCTGGCTTTGCCATATGGTTTTTTGTGTTGCAGGACGGGGTAGAAGTGAGCCGGATGCTCCCCAAAACCCAACCCAATGGATTTTTTGATGCCTACTATTCCATTATAAACGAACGGGTTCCCTACACCTACGCAACGGTTGGCCCGGACCTTGACAATGGACTGGCCCGTAACCGCCATTATTTTATGAATTATGATTTCTTCCTCGACAACTATGGTGCAATCGATTCTCTTTATCAGCAATACCTTACCGTGCCTGATAACCAGCGGAATCCTGAGGAGGAAATCCCCCCTGCAAGTATCTTTCTTTTTGTTGAAAAACCACCTTATGGCTCCATTCAACAGGGAATTTTATATGATGCACAGGGCGTTATGAGAGATATGGAACAATGGTTGTCTTCCTACAGAGAGCTGGAAGGACGAAAAGTAGAAGTGTATCATGAAACAGATAATGCTATTGTGTATGAAATCATAAACAGGGAAGGAGAATCTACGATTACCGGGGTACTTAGAAATATATATCCGGAAGGGGAGGGACGTGCTGAACAGCTGCTTAAATAATATGCAAAAACACTTGTTCTTCCTGGTGCTGTCTTTGGCCGGATTCTCACTTTTTTGGGGATGTAACAGCGATAAAATACGATTTTTCCCCGGAACGGTAGAGGGTGGGCAGAAGCCGTATGTGATGGTGGTAAAATATCTGTCGGACGACTACAGTTCCAGCATGTCAGCAAATGTGACCAAGTCATTAGACTACACCAAGATACCTTATCAAACCCTGGACCTGGAGATTATCTCCGGTGAATTTCGTATCCCTGAAACGGTACGTACTATTGTGATTACCAGCTTCGAAGCAACCCAGTTACCCCAGGAAGCTATCAAAAAGCTTATAGAATTTGTAGCAAAGGGCAACAACATTGTTTTTACAGGACCTTTTGCGGATGAAAAATTTTCTTACCTGCAGGGTATCAGGCCAGACATCGATTTCTCCTTTGATTCAACCAACACCGGGTTTGAATTGCTCGAACAGGCATTTCCCGGAATGGCAGGAAAGAGATATAATCCCAAGGGTCTTGAAGTGCATAATGGACTTGAAGCCAATCAGTTTATTCCATCAGTTACTCACTTGGCAGCAACAGCCACCGATCCGGAACAACCTTTCATCGTTTCTAATAAGTTGGGGATGGGGGAAGTAATCACGATTAACAGCTATGCAATTAATAATCGTCTATATAGGGGTATTGTCTTTTCATCCATACTGCGCGGGCTGAGCGGTATTCCCTACCAGGTGGCAAATGTAAGCACCATTTTTCTGGATGATTTCCCCGCCCCATTGTATAACGAAATGTTACCACCTATTGACGAGGAGTACGGCATCTCTCACGCAGAATTTGTAAGCAAGGTTTGGTGGCCGGATATGAGGGCTTTGGCCGATACTTTTGATATTACATATTCCGCTATGACAGCCTTTAATTACAATGCCAATGTAGTGCCCCCTTTCGATTTCCAGGAATGGCGCCAGGGCTCTATTGTGTATAATCAGGATATTGTAAGAGGCAGTATATTTTTGGCGAATAACATCCGGGATAGCAGGCACGAGCTGGCTTTTCACGGGTATAACCACTTTTCTTTATGGAGAGAAGATTGGGATAATATCAACTTCATGATTTCGGCTCTACATGCCGCCCGCAAACGCTGGCAGGTAGATGATATGGGACCATTACCCACCAACTATGTTCCGCCTACAAACCACATTGACTCCCTGGGGATACAGGCTATAATCCGGGGCATGCCCAGTATTGAATACATGAGTTCACTTTACCTGGGCTATTTAGAAGATGGAGGAGCGCGAGAATTCGATCCCGAGCCCTATGCCCCCACTGAGTTATTTAATTATCCCAGAATAACCAGTGGGTTTACGATGACTGACAATTCCATTTTGCAGCAAATGGGGCTGCAGATTATGACAGGCATTTGGACACATTTTGTACATCCCGATGATGTTTTCCAGGTGGTTCAGCGTGATGCCGATGATTTTGCAAGCCGTAACCCAAAAGGTTTGGGTTGGAAATCAGATCCCGAATATGGCTATGGACTATATCATTTGCTAAGGGAACGAATAATCCTCACACAAGATCTGTTCCCAAAAAATAAATTTGTGTCGGCCACACAGGGCGGAAGGTTGACTCAGGATTGGAGACGCAGCCTGACAGGATATGAGGAGAAAGGGAACTTGGTTTTGGTTAACTCGGCCTTCCGTTCCGACTATCTGCCTCTTGCAGCAGATAGTACGAGGCATTGGTACATGTATGCCACCAGGGGGCAAGTGAGGGAAATTGAAAAATCCCTAAACTTGCAAGAACTTCCTTTTGATAAAACGCCTTTTTGGGATGGTTTTTTGTATCAATTTACCTCGCAGAAGCCTTTCTTTTTTATGCCAAGTTATCAACCGGACAAAGTACACAATCCAACAGTTTTAGATGAGATTGCTGCACAAGAATGGGATGAATACGTTGAACTTTTTATTGAACCGCCGGCCCAGAATATTCCAGATGTAATTTGGCAGGACAACCGAATGAATGAAGCCTTGGCAGCTTTGGAAAAGAACCCCGGTAATCGCTGGCGCCAGGAAGAAGTGATAAATTTGAGCATTGAATTCGACAGAGTCTATCATGCTATCAACATTTTAGAGAATAGATTACTTTCACAAGAGGAATGGAGTACGGAAGATTCCGAGCGACTATTGACGTATTACGGCTGGGAAGGGATGCTATTGGAAGCTGAACAGTTCTTGGAAAGCATGTGGGAAAAACACCACAATCAAGCTGTACTGGATTTGAAAAACAAAGCGGTTGCTCAATTAGGATTATATGGTACTGATTTCGAACAGCGTTGGCTGGAAAGGAGACTGGAACTTTATCCGGATGACCCGGAGATACTGCTGGACTTCACAAAGTCCATAGAGTCCCAAGAAAACTGGCCATTGATGAAGAAAAACCTTCAGCACTTACTTAGTCAGAATTCTCAATCAGATACCTTGTATGCTTTTACACTTCAACGCTCTTTATATTACGCCAGTCCGGATAGTACCCTTGCGTTGGTGGATCGCTTTCCAAGGCCGGCTTATCCACAGCTAATGCCCTTTGCCAGGGAGTTGGCTCAGCTTAATGCCTATGTAGCCAAGGACTATGAACAGGCTTTATTTTGGGCCAATAACCTTCCTGATTTCGATGAGCGACAAAAGCTCTATTGGTTATCTTTATTAGAGCTGGATGAATTGTATGTAGCCAATGCAAAGCGGGCTGTGGCAGAACAACCCGGCGACGACAGCTTGCGATCCTATGTAGGAGCTAATTTGTTTTACGAAGGATTTCAACAGGAGGCTTACGAGGTACTTTATCCTCTTTTTCAGTGGAACCGCGAAAAAGGTTTAACGGCCGATACGCTGCTGCGACAGGAAATCGGCTATATGGATTATGGACAAAAGAAAGCATTCTATAAACGATATCCCTTGTTTTTTGATACCGATCAAAGACAAGCGTTAGCCAATCAGCACCGCATTACGGAAGGAGTTAAGGTGACAGCCTCAGGCGAATACAGAGATGATAACTTTGATAATACCTTTGCCCGGAGTTCTATAGGTATAGAATTTGGTCACCGCCAGCATACAACCCATACCATAAAGACAGAGAATCTGCTTTTCACCGATGATGAACGGACCCAATCCCTGAATCAGGAATACTACGGTATTGGATATCAACTCACCCACCGTGAGAATCAGCAACGCCTGATAATGCAAGCCGGCGGATCCCTGCTTTTTGGACAGCAGGATATGATAACGGAAGCTTTATTTTCTTTGGGTTACTCCGGGACCGAATCCTATACATCGGTACAACTCTCGGGGGGAGCAGAACTAACATCTACTTCCGTACAAAATGATTACTACCAGGGGCAGCTACAGCTGTATCGGCAAGATGAATGGTTAAGTAACAAATTCACTACCTCAGTGTCGTCTATGGGTAAATATTATACTAACGAGGTGTTCGAATATGGGGGACAGGCACGGTTATACGGGAACCTCAGGGATCAGAAATGGCGCTTCAGAACACTGGGTGAGCTTGGCTATTATGATGCTACGGAAACCTTTGAAAGTGGCATTCCTTATTACACTCCTGATCAATATTTTTCACAAGGCCTTGGGGTTGACGTACAGTTTAGAAATCCAGACAACTACGAATATCAAACCAGAATTGATGCAGAGGTTATGGCTCGTCACGAAAGGGAAGACAGCTTCTATTTTAGTGGCAGTGTACAAATGAATCTAAAAATTGCCCGGTTTTGGGACCTGACCACGGGAGCTGAAATTTCTACCAGCGACACCTATCGTTCGAACCGAATTTTTATTACCATCTCGCACAGTTTGCCTACAAAATTTTGGCAGAAAAACCGGTAACAAATCTAAATTACACTCGTAGGGCAACCCATGAGTTTTATCAAAAAACATTTGGAATGGATGGTATTCAGCGGAGGCTTGCTGCTACTCGCGCTTATGGAGCCAACAACTACCGGAACATCCTGGTGCCTGTTCGAATTAGTTGGTTTCGATTTTTGCCCCGGCGAAGGCCTCGGGCATTCCATCGCTTACACATTTCGGGGTGATATCACTTCGGCATTGGATGCCCATTTCGCTGGTCCGGCAGCAGTTATCATCCTTATTTCAAGAATAGTACACATTTGGTATCAGCTTCTAACTAAATCAAAAGAACCTTATACGGAGGACCTATCATGGCAACATTAATCGATCATCTACCCGAAGTAAGCGGCGATGAAGCTCGCTACCTTGAACGGTTGCTGGAGAACTATAATGAGCAGCAGATCTCTCGATTCTCAAATATTTATCGGTCCCGCCGAAAAGACCCGCAGCATATTCTGATAGCTTGCCTCTTTGGTTTTTTGAGTATTGCAGGTATACATCGCATTCTTTTGAATCAGACAGCGATGGGATTGCTTTATCTATTTACCGGGGGCTTGTGCCTTATCGGTACCATCGTTGATTTGGTGAATTACAAAGAAATGACTTTTGATTACAACCGGGATATTGCCCGTGATGTGAAAAGCTATGTGGATAAGCAAACGGATAATTCCTGATAGCAGGATGATCCAAAAGTTCTTCTACACATAAAAATATTCAGCTCTGGTATTTTAAAGATATCAGGGCTTTTTATTGGTCCAATTCAAGAGTTGAAACCCTTCACTTTTAGTGTAGAGTTACTTGGTTAGAGTCATTCTCTTTGCTTTCAAAAAGAAAGCCTGTTGACCTGTTTGCACTTTCACATTGTATAAATACACTCCGGATGGAAGGTCATTTAGAGAAACCCGAACCTGTGTTTTTGGTACCTGGGCAAAACCTGAGATCTCTCTAATCAAGGCACCAGCAGCATTATAAATGTAAAGCTGGTACGAAGCTTTTTGAGGCGAAAGGAAAGTAACAGTGGTTTGAGGATTAAAAGGATTGGGATAGTTTTCAACCAGTTCGAATCCATCCGGGATTTTAGCGAGGCGTTCATTAGAAACGGGAACTTCGTCTGCCCCTTCACTGATCCAGGTTCTGATTAATTGAATTTCTTCGTCGGATAAAGAGCCTCCCTGGGGCATTCGTGAGCCAAATTCAGGATTGGGTTCAATCTTATCTACCAAGGGACTATCATCGGGTGCGCCCGGGACCACAATATTTGATCCATATTGATTGCCTACGCTGTTCATAACCGCATCGTAACTTGAAAGGGTTACCCCGCTTGAAGAGCCATGACAAGTCACACAATTTGAATTAAAAATGGGCTGTATCTCTGTTTCATAATCCACTTGAGCCTTGAGTGGTGTATAGAGAAAGGAAATGAGGAGAAGGAGAGAAGAGGTAAGTAGTGCTTTCATAATTTTTCCCATTGGTTAAAGTCCAAAAACCCTGTTAATGTTAAATCCGAACCGAAAATCGAGATCAGTAAAATCAGTTTGTGTTCTGGAAAGCAGGTGCTGTTCCGTGAACCAGCGGCCGCTCATCAAAAACAGTTGAAATACATGACCTCCTGTATCAATTTCAAAAACAATGGCCATGTGATCATGATATCCGTCGTTACGCGGTCCAAGTGCAGGCAGGTATTCGAAGGCTAATGCATTTCGGGCATTCAATTTATATCGCCCTGCAAATCCTAAACCGTAAAAAGTATGATGCAGTTCATCACTCTCAGTTTCTTTTACAACCGTATTGAAGTGAGCAACCATAGGTGACATTTGAGCACTAAACGCATCAGTAAACTTGCGGGCAATCATTAAGCTGGCCAGGTAATTCAGCCTTTCGCTAAACGTGTAATCGAATCTTCTTTCGTTTTGTGTACTTACCCCAATGTCCGTTTTCAGGCTGATATGGACCGGGATTTTTCCAGAGTTGAGTTGATGAAGTATCACGTATTTAAAACGAAGATCAACATTGTCTTCCAAGCTTGAACGTCCTATTCCCACATCCAGCCGGTCGGTTATACCGTAATCAATACCCAGACGTACTGCAGCCCCTGCATCCAAGCCGTAAAAACTGTCAATGCCTCCAGATATCAACCCAAAATTATGCATTACGCTTGTATTCATGTTGTTTTTGGGGATGGATATTGCTGTACTTAATCCTGCTATGCTTCCAGCTAAAAAGATGTCATCAACGGGTTGATTATCCTGAACAACACGGGTGCGTTCCATTTGCGCTAATGCCGGAGATGAGCCTGTCAACAAAACAAGTACACAAAAGAAGATTATTTTGGTTGAGTTCATCTTAGTCCTCCACAGGTTTTAACAGCGCTTCAATTTCAATGTCCTGCTGCTGATCTACTTTCACAAAAAGCAATTTTGGAGGCTCGATATCGTAGTCTTTAAGTAATAAAGTCCAGCCTGCTTTTACTAACAATCCGTTGTCAGTCATTTGCAGGGTCCCGGTGATTTTAGTTTCATTGGTTACACCATGAATTTTGAAATCACCCTCAACTGTAACAGTTTGGGGAGAGGTGTTCTCGGGATCAAAGTTGGACGTGAGTTTCCCAAAGAACTCGGCAAAGGGAAATTCTTCCGCCTCCAGAGTTTCCAGCATATCCCGGTCGCGTTTATCAATGCCGGTTTCAAGCGTATGGAGATCGAGGTAGAAATCAACAGTTTTATCCTCCAGATCAATTCTGCCGGTCAAAAAATCAGAGCTTCCGCTGAAGGTATGGAGGGGGACTTCAGAGTGAAAAACGGCGGTACCGCTATCCGTCATAAATGCTTGCCCCAGCGCCATACTATGGGATACAAGGATTAGCAGGGGAATCAAAAATATTGTGGTTCTTTTAGTTCTCAAGGGCGCCTCCTTCTATCCAACTGCGGATTTGATTTATTTCGGAAGGAGTGAGGTAGCTACCAGTAAGGGGCATACGACTTCCGTTTGTAGGATTAGCTTCTATTTTATCGACTAAAGGACTAGCATCAGGATCTTCGGGAATAACAATATCCGTTCCGTAAACAGCTCCCACGCTGTTCATTACTTGTTGGTAGGTGGTGAGGTTGACTCCATTGGTTGAGCCATTGATATGACAGCCACTACCTCCACAAGTACTGTTAAAAATTGGCTGAATATCTTCCTGATAGCTAACTTCCGAAGGCTCTACGGGTTCGGCTGATGAAATATCTTCCACATTATTAATACAACTCGTGAGCAAAATGAACATGCTACATAAAAGAAAACGAGAAGATACTTCCATAATTAGCTCCATTTAAATTTGAATATTAAGTAAGCTAAGTAATTAGTTGAATGTTAAACGAATAAAGTAGAATTGCAACAATAATTTTCAAATCTAACATTAAGGCCTCCGATGAATACCATAAATAGAGATAAAGCCGTCAAACTATTATCTGACTACATTGAAAATGAAAACCTGCGCCATCACTGCAAAATGGTGGCTGAAGCCATGCAAGCGTATGCAAAATCACTTGGTAAATCTGAGGAGGAAACAGACCGGTGGTGGGCAGCCGGCTTATTGCATGATTTGGATTGGGAGAAATATCCCGATGAACATCCCGGAAAAGCAGTGGAGGAAATTTTACCAGAACACGGGTATCCGGAGGATGTGATTGAGGCTGTCCGTGCCCACGCTCCGGAACGAACCGGAAAAGAACCAGAGACAGAAATTGAACGCTATCTGTTTGCCTGCGATGAGCTTTCCGGTTTTATGAATGCCGTATCATTAATGAGACCCAATAAGTTTTCAGATATGAAAGTGAAATCGGTTACGAAAAAGTTAAAGGATACCCGCTTTGCAGAAAGTGTACCCAGGGAGGACATCAAAAAAGGAGCGGAGATTATCGGAAAGCCCCTGAATGAACATATCGCTTTTATGATAGAAGTATTCAGAGACTGGTAGAAAGGTGTTTAACCTACATAAAAAGAAACCCGGACCGATCAGGGTCCGGGTTTTTTCTTTAGGGCATTTGGTGCTGTTGCAGCATCCAAAAGCTCGTTTAATTGCTCTTCAGGTGGCGGTTACGCAAATGTGTGGGGAATGTTACAATCCAAATAAAAATTAATAGGGTCACAACTCCATCAAAATGGATTCTTTTAACGTGGTATTCGTATCTTAAAAGCAATGAATCTACAGAGGCAAATAGGACTAACAAAATCAGAGCTTATCACCACCATTTTATGTTTTGTGGTGATTTTTTTTCTTGTTTTTAGCATACGGCTTGTACGATTAACTTCTGGTGATTCCCTTGTGTTTGAGGAGGAGACAGAAATCATTCTGGAAGAAGCAACCAGCTTGTCAGCGTTGCAGGAACAGCTTAGATCCATCGGTGTTCAGTATCAACCCGAAGAAATGCAATGGGCGGCTAATCTTTTGGGTTGGCGAAGGTTTCAACGGGGGCGGTACGAGTTTGACGGGGCATATTCCTACAATGGGTTTTTATCAAAAATGGCGAGAGGTATTCAGGATCCGGTATCGGTGGTTGTTCTGCCGGGGATAACACCTGAACGGTTGGCAGAGCGATTGGGGAATAGTCTTGATTTCTCGGCAGACAGTTTGAAGGCTGTGTTCAGCGACAGTTTGTTTTTGGCTGAAAAATCATTGACCAGGGAAGAATTGTTTGGCAGGATGCTTCCTGAAACGTATTTGATTTATTGGACCTCACAGCCGGTCGCTGTTATTGAAAAAATCCTGCGTCAGTTTGATCAATCTTTTACAGAAGAAATGAAAGAAAGAGCCGCCGGATTGGAGCTTTCCATTGACGAAGTGGTGACCTTGGCATCCATCATAGAGTGGGAAGCTAAAAACCAGGCAGAAATGTCTACCATCAGTGGTTTGTACTGGAACCGCCTGAACCGTGGAATGCTTCTGCAAGCTGATCCAACCGTAAATTTTGCCTTGGGCGAACGGCGCCGATTATTGTACGAGGACTACCAGATTGACCATCCATACAATACATATAAAATCAAAGGCTTGCCGCCCGGACCAATAACCAATCCAAGCCTGGCTGCTATTGAAGCAGCCTTAAATCCTGAGGAACATAACTATTTATACATGGTTGCCAATCCGGAAGGGGGACATGTGTTTACCCGTACCTATCAGGAACATCTGGAAGAGAGCGAGAAATGGCGCAGGTGGCTAAGGGAGCAATATCGAATTAAGCGTCAGCGTGAGGCAGAGCAAAGCCAGGAAAATTCCCGTTAGCTTATCATTGAAAATTGGAGGCAAGGCGGCGGCTTTTGTTGATAGTTTAAATAATGCCTCTTGGTTAATAAATGGCCGACAGGACGAGACTTCGGCCATTTTCCTTTTATCATTATCAGGAATACTATTACGATTTAATTGCTGCCACGCCTGATATTTACTACCTGGTTGATGTGTGTTCCTTCAAAACTCACATCCATTATCAAACCCTGGAAATTGTTAAAAGATTTCAGTCCTTGTCTTAAGTATGAGGGATTTTGAACTTTTTTGAGATTTCGAAGGAGTACTGTAGCCGCATCATAACCTATGTATGCAAAACGGTTGGGTTCGGTATCATACCGCAAACGGAAAGCACTCTTAAAGTTTTCTATGGGATTGGTGCCTTGCTGCTGACGAAAAGTTTCGGTGTAGTAGAGAGCTGACCGGGCACCGAAATTTTGTATGTTTACTGACTCCCATTCTTCAGAACCCAGTATGGTCATGTTACTTCCAATGGCTTCCAGGTTGGTAACCAAAGAACTCATAAGCGTATTTGCAACTGTACCGGTGAAAGGGGCATAAATGGCATCGATGTTGTATTGAAATACCGTATCAACTTCAGGGTCAAAGTATTTCACATATTCGCTGATATCATAGCCCTCCGCTTCCAGATCTTCTACAAAATAATGTACAACGGCTGCTCCTCGTTTTCGGGATTCATCCAAGAAAGCCTGTGCTGAAGATTCACCAAGGGCACCGCGTTCGGCTATAACGGCAAGCGTATCATATCCAAGCCTTTCAACGGCATATTCAGCCATCATTCTTCCCTGTACGGCAAAAGTGGGATTAAGCTGGAAGGTGTAATTGTAATCCAGGTTGAGACTGTCGGAATTGGCCAGGGGAGAGATCATGGGAACTTCGTACTGCTCGGCATAGCGTGCAAACTCTGTAGCCACTTCTGAAAACAACGGACCAATCACAGCATCAACATCGTAATTCCATACAAAGTCATTGGCTACGGCCGATGCCTGCCTTACATCACTTTGGGTATTTCGATAGGTAATGAAAGCTTTTTGATTCGAATTCTCACTATTAAAGTTTTCTACGGCCAGCTGAATTCCAAAATACAGATGCTGCGAAATCTCAAATTCGGACGAGTTGGTGTCGAATTCAGGTAAAGCAACCCCAATATTGTAGGCAATGCCGTTGGGAGCATCAGCGTAGTGATTTGGATTATATCGTTGGTTGTAGGCCGTTTCATTACCCAGCAACTGGCGGATGTTCCGGTAGCCTGAGGTATCCGCAGACTGAACCGCCCTTTGGGTAGCCTTAAACAAAGCTCTGGCAGACTCAATATCTACATTGCCAATTGCCGATTCCATCAGGTCAACCCGAACCTGATCAAAAGAAGTTGCCTTAAAGGCATTGTGGCGCTGCTCTAAACTGAGGTAGTTTAGAAGATCCTGGTATAATTGGTTGGCATCCATGTACACAGAAGTACGCAAACTGCTTTGCCGGATTTCATAGAGGGCATCAAGAGCTTGACTAAAGTTTTTTAGCTGAAAATCAGCAAGGGCAGAGGTGTAGGCTGCTTCCATCCTCAGATTTTCATCATTACTTTCAACCTGCAACAATTGGTTTTTAGCTTGAAAATATTGTGCTAAAGCAAAATGAGATTTACCTGCAAAAAGATGCGCTTCCGGATCGTTGATTTGTTCAAAGACCTGTAAAGCCCGTTCATAGTTGCCTTCCTCATACCAGTCAATACCCGTTTGTAATGATTGGGCATGCCCGGCAGAAATCAGCAGCAATGAAAATAGTATCGTAGAAATGAAATTCTTCATGTAGTTAGGTTGCGTTACAAAGGGTTACATTGATTTATAACTCGCTTAAAACTAAAAAGTTCTGTTATGTAATGCTTCTTTTTGGTGATTGAATTTGGGACACATAAAGTAAAGTTTGTTGCTTAGAATGGTATTCTATATCCTGGAATTTTCAGTTGTAGGTTACAACGAGTTACTACCTGCAATCCAGTAACAGTGAATCTGATATTACAGTACTTTATGGTGCCGGATATACATAATTAGATTCGAAACTAAGCGGGATGCCGATCCACCAGTACAGCAACAGGAATGCGGTCCACACTATCAGGAATATAATGGAATAAGGGAGCATCATGGAGATGACGGTTCCAATTCCGGTTTTCTTCACATAGCGCTGACAAAATACTACCACCAGAGGAAAATAGGGCAGCAGCGGGGTGATGATGTTTGAGACCGAATCCCCCACGCGGTAAGCAGCCTGGGTGAGATCTGGCGAGATACCCAGTTGCATCAACATAGGCACAAAAATAGGGGCAATGAGAGCCCATTTGGCAGAGGCTGAACCGACCAAAATGTTTACAAATGCGCTTAGGAATACAATCCCTACTATCGTCACTTGTCCGGGTAAAGCCAGTGATTGCAAAAAATTAGCCCCTTTAAGTGCAATCAAAAGACCAATATTGGATTTGGCAAACGCATCAATAAACAAAGCACAGAAAAAAGCCATTACAATGTAATACCCCATACTTTCCATCGACTTGGACATGTTGTTGATCATGTCTTTAGAGCTTTTATACTTGCCGGAAGCATAGCCGTAAACCACTCCGGGAATCAACAACAGAATAAAAATGAGGGGTACAATAGCCTGCATCAGAGGAGCATGGAAGGAAAATAGAGAACTTACCTCGGGATTATTCCACTCGGGATCGCGAAGTGCAGAACCTTCTGGTAAGGCCCACAGGAGTAGCCCGATGATACCAAGTAGCATAGCGCCAAAGCCCAGCCAGAATGCCCTGCTTTCACGCTTAGTAACGGTTTCCATTTCCGGGATTTCATCCTCGTCACCGTCAACTTTAACATCCGAAAGCCGAGGTTCTACAATTTTATCTGTGATAAACCATCCTACTAAAACAATGACAATACTTGATGCACCCGTAAAGTAAATATTGTTCAATGGATTAAGGACAATCTCCGGATCCAGAATACGGGCAGCTTCCAGGGTAAAGCTCATGATGAGCGGGTCAATAGCAGAGGGTATAAAGTTGGCGGAGAAGCCACCGCTTACCCCCGCGAATGCCGCGGCTATACCGGCGAGGGGATGCCTGCCGGCCGCATAAAAAATCACTCCACCCAATGGAATTACCAACACATAACCGGCATCGGCAGCCGTATGGCTTACAATGGCAATGAGGATGAGCATTGGGGTTAAAAATGATTTTGGAGTGAAACTAAGCAGCTTTTTGAGCCCGGCACTTATCCAGCCGGAATGTTCAGCCACACCAACCCCCAGCATGGCTACCAGTACAATGCCGAGGGGGGCAAAGAGAACAAAAGTCTCAACCATATTGGCCAGGAAATTGGCCATGCCTTCACCGGTCAGCAAGTTATTTACGGAGAGTTCATTACCAGTTAAAGGGTGAGTTTCACCAAAATCGATGGGAGCCAGCACTGCTGAAAGAATCCACACAAATACCATCAACAAAAAGAAAAGCATGGCGGGATCTGGCAGCTTATTCCCTGCTCTTTCGATTCCATTCAGAAAACGGTCGAACAAAGAGCTGTTGTGTTCTTGTTGTTTTTCCGGTTTTACTGGTTCATTTCCTTTATCTGCCACAGCTTTTGCGGTTTAGTTACGGTTTTGATTGTATCGGGTGGAAGTAGCTTACTTGGTAAGAAAAAATGGAATCCTATTCCCATTCAATAGTTGCCGGTGGTTTGGAGCTTACATCGTACACCACGCGGTTAATGCCCTGTATCTCATTGATAATACGATTGGATACGTGTGCAAGGAATTCATAGGGGAGGTGTGCCCAGTCTGCGGTCATACCATCGCGGCTGGTTACCGCACGTAAGGCGATTGTGAATTCATAGGTGCGCTCATCTCCCATAACGCCCACGCTTTGTACAGGCAACAGCACGGCAAGGGCTTGCCATACCTCGTCATAGAGGTCTTGTTTTTTGAGTTCTTCCACAAAAATATAGTCAGCCTCCCGAAGCAGGTCCAGTCGTTCTTTGGTTGGCTCTCCAAGTACGCGAATGCCTAATCCAGGACCCGGGAAGGGGTGGCGCCCGATAAAGTGGGCTGGAATTCCAAGAGCGCGTCCTACTTCGCGGACCTCATCTTTGAATAGTTCACGAACCGGCTCAATTAAATCCAGTTTCATCTTTTCAGGCAGCCCGCCTACATTGTGGTGAGATTTGATAGTAGCGGATGGCCCTTTAAAAGATACACTCTCAATAACGTCTGGATAAAGCGTCCCTTGTGCCAGGTATTTGAAATCACCATCGTGCTTAATCTCATCATCAAACACATCAATGAAAGTGTTACCGATAATTTTACGCTTCTTCTCAGGATCAGAAACTCCTTCCAACCGCTCCAGGAATAATTCGGAGGCATCAACACCGCGCACGGGCAGATGCAGATCACGGGTATATAAATCCATTACTGAGTCGAACTCGTTCTTGCGAAGCAGTCCGTTATCTACAAACACACATTGCAGTTGATCGCCAATGGCTTTGTGGATGAGCGTAGCTACAACGGTAGAATCAACACCGCCCGAAAGGGCACAGAGTACTTTGTCATCGCCCACTTTTTCGCGAATGGATGCAATTTGCTCTTCAATAAATGATTCGGAAGTCCAGTCGCCTTTCAAATCACAAATGTCATAAGCAAAATTCTGGAGAATTTGCTTTCCATGATCGGTGTGCGCTACCTCGGGATGAAACTGAACTCCATATATTTGATTTTCTTTATGACGAACAGCTGCAACTTTAGCATTGGTTGTATGACCAATAATTTCATAAGAAGGAGGGAGCGCATGAATGTGATCTCCATGACTCATCCAAACTACGCTTTCATTCGGGATTGCCTTAAGCAGGTCTTCGGCGTTGTCAATTAACAGATTGGCCCGTCCGTATTCTCGTTTTTCGGCTTGTTCCACGCTACCGGGGATTTCATTATGTGCCAGTAGCTGTAAGCCGTAACAAATTCCAAGTATGGGTACATCCCAATCCAGGATTTCTTTTTGCAAGTGAGGTGCGCCCTCATCATTCACACTTTTAGGTCCGCCAGAAAGTATGATTCCACCTGGTTCCGGCGTATTCACATCCTCCAGGTTTACATTAAAAGGGTGGATTTCACAGTAAATATGAAGCTCTCTGAGACGGCGGGCAATGAGCTGGGTTAACTGTGATCCGTAGTCTAAAATTAAGATCCATTCCGAATGTCGGCTATGCATGGGAAAGAGAGGTTGAGATGAAATGAAGATTTAGTGTTAAGGAATGATTCGATGATGCACCGATTGCAATACCAAATCAATATCATGAAAAAGGGTTTGTTTGATAAACAGGTACGCTCAAAAATATAAAAACCTGTCAGGTTTAAGCGATGGGGCTAAATGCTTCCATATACTTCAACCTGACAGGTTGGAATACTAGACAGAGGAGTTAATCGATAACTTCTTCGTACTCTTCCGCAGAAAGCAGTTCATCGAGCTGTGAAGGATCAGAAAGCTTGATCTTAATCATCCATCCGTCACCGTAAGGATCATCATTTACCAGCTCTGGCTCATCCTCCAGCTGTTCATTGATTTCGGTAATCTCACCGTCAACAGGAGCATAAAGGTCGGATACGGTTTTAACCGCTTCCACAGTACCAAAGGTGTCATCCTGGTCAAACTCTGTGCCTTCCTCGTCCAGTTCTACAAACACGATGTCGCCCAGTTCACTTTGGGCAAAATCAGTGATACCAACGGTTACGGTACCGTCTCCGTTATCCTTTACCCATTCGTGTTCGCGGGTATATTTTAACTCTGAGGGAACGCTCATTAATTTTCCTCCGGCTTAAATTTAAATTCTCTTTCCAGATATTTAGTATCAAACGTACCATTTATGAAATTCTCATCGTCCATTAGCTGGATGTGATAAGGTATGGTGGTTTTTACTCCTTCGATGATAAATTCCTGCAGTGCCCGCTTCATTTTCTTGATTGCCTGTTCACGTGTAGGTGCACAAACAATCAACTTGGCAATCATAGAATCATAATGGGGCGGGATACGATAGCCTGAATACGCATGAGTATCCAAACGAACACCGTGACCGCCTGGCGGATGAAATACTTTGATCTCACCGGCAGAAGGACGGAAGTTGTGTTCTGGATCCTCTGCGTTAATGCGGCATTCAATGGAGTGATTCTCAAACTCAATAGGCTCATCTGAAAGTTTCTCGCCGGCGGCAACCCTGATCTGTTGTTCAATCAAGTCGATGCCGGTTACTTCTTCCGTCACGGGATGTTCTACCTGAATCCGGGTATTCATCTCCATGAAGTAGAAGTTGTGATCATCATCAACCAAAAACTCTACGGTGCCAGCGCCTTCATAATCTACGGCTTTAGCCGCATTGGTGGCCGCTGTTCCCATGCGTTCGCGCAGTTCTTCAGTCATCAGGGGAGAGGGAGACTCTTCCAGTACTTTTTGATGACGACGCTGCAGCGAGCAATCACGTTCACCTAAGTGAATATGGTTTCCATGTTGATCAGAAAGAACCTGAATCTCAACGTGATGCGGGTTAGTTACAAAACGTTCAATATATACCGCAGGGTTGTTGAAAGCCGTCTCGGCCTCATTGCGGCACATCTTATAATTTTTTTCCAGCTCATCCGCTTCCATCACCAGGCGCATTCCACGTCCGCCGCCTCCGGCAGAGGCTTTGATAATCACCGGAAAGCCGATCTCATCGCAAACTTTCTTGGCATCTTCATAGCTTTCTACTACGCCA
This sequence comes from Gracilimonas mengyeensis, assembly GCF_900182705.1. Taxonomy (GTDB): domain Bacteria; phylum Bacteroidota; class Rhodothermia; order Balneolales; family Balneolaceae; genus Gracilimonas; species Gracilimonas mengyeensis. Next base: position 213,839 of record NZ_FXTP01000001.1, read on the forward strand.
TCGCTTCCGGGTACCACGGGTACGTCGTTAGCAATCATGGTAGCTTTGGCTACGGCTTTATCGCCCATCTTTCCTATTGCATCCGGTGATGGGCCAATAAATTTGATATCGTGTTCCTGGCAAATGCGCGAAAATTCCGCATTTTCAGAAAGGAATCCGTAACCTGGATGAATGGCTTCAGCATTGGTAATTTCAGCTGCAGCTAAAATACTTGGTATCTTCAGGTAGCTGTCTTTACCGGCAGGCGGACCAATACATACCGCTTCATCGGCAAATTTAACGTGCAGGCTGTTGGCATCGGCCGTTGAATAAACAGCAACGGTTTTGATGCCCAGTTCCTTACAGGTGCGGATCACCCGCAGTGCAATTTCTCCTCGGTTGGCAATCAGAATTTTGTTAAACATGAAAGCCGCTTAGTCTTTTTTGATGATGAATAGGGGCTGCTCGTATTCTACGGGCTGACCATCGTCAACCAGTATTTTTTGAACGGTGCCGGAAAACTCGGCTTCAATCTCGTTCATAATTTTCATGGCTTCAACAATACAAAGTGTTTGGCCTTTGGATACAGAGTCACCCACTTTCACAAAAGCATCCGAATCGGGATCCGGAGATTCGTAGAAAGTACCTACGATTGGGGAGGTCACCGTGTCGCCGTCAGGTTGATCTGCTTTGTCATCTGCCTTAGATGCATCAGCTGCAGCCGGTTGCTGTGGCTGTTGTGGGGCAGGCTGAGGCGCAGCGGGTTGTGCAGGAGCTTGGCCCATAGGCTGAGTGGTATAGGTAACCTGCTCTGGGGTGCCTTGCTTTTTAACTTTAATTTTAAAGTCTCCTTCCTCCAGAGACACTTCGTTTACATCGCTTTCTGCGATGAGGTCTAAAATGTTTTTTATGAGTTTTAAATCCATGATAAGGGTTATTTAGCTCGTTCTATGTATTCTCCGGTTCGGGTATCTACGCGAATTTTTTCGCCTTCGTTGATGAATAGTGGCACATTTACGGTTGCACCAGATTCCAAAGTGGCAGGCTTGCTGCCACCTTGTGCAGTATCACCGCGTACGCCGGGATCCGTTTGTTCCACTACTGCTTCGATATGGTCTTTAGGTTCGGCATATAAAACGGTTTCTTCATCGGCATTTACTACAACCGTGCAGTTTTGCCCGTCAACAAAAAATCCTTTGCGTTCAACCTGAGAGGCATTAATAGGAACCTGTTCATAGGTATCGGTATGCATCAGGAAATAAATTTCACCGTCATTGTACAGGTACTGGTAATCGCGCGTTTCTACACGAACTGCTTCGGCATTTTCGCCGGAGCGCCAGGTTTTATCAATATTTTTACCGTTTACAATTCCTTTCAGCTTGGTGCGGACAAAAGCAGGGCCTTTGCCGGGTTTTACGTGCTGAAATTCGGTAATGGAATAGAGCTCACCGTCCATATCCAGAACCATTCCGTTTCTGAAATCCGATGTTGATACTTTAGACATTAATTAATTTTCCTCCGTTAAATTTCGACCAAAAATACCACCTGCCTGCTTGGATAACAAACCGGTTTAGATGAAATTGGTAATCAGATTATAGAGTATGGCGGCAGGGCAGATATACTTGATGAAAACAGGCCATACTTTCGAAAATAAGGTTTGTTTGATACCCGCATAGCCATATTCCATTTCATTGATGGCATTTTCGGTTTTCCAAAAGTAGCCTACAAAAATACAGATTAAGAACCCTCCAAGAGGCAATCCTATACTGCTAAACAGGTAATCAAACCAGCCAATGAGTACCGGGAAGTAAGAGACAAATACAGAAACTACCAGAATACTCAGCCCCACAGACCAGGCAGCTTTTTTGCGTTTTACTTCAAATTCATCAATCACATAAGATACGGGAACCTCGAGCAGTGAAATAGTGGAGGTTAAGGCGGCAATACTTAGCAGCAGGAAGAAAGTTACTCCCAGTAGCATACCCACTCCGCCACCAATAGTGTGGAAAAGGGCAGGGAGAATTTGGAATACGAGGTCAGTACTGGAAGCCAGTGAGCCACCAGCACTAATATTGATGCCCTGACTTTGAGCCAGATACATAGCCGGGACAATCAAGAGTCCGGCAAGAAAGGCAATACCCACATCAGCCAGCGTTACAAAAGCAGCGGCTTGCGGGATGTTTTCCTTTTTGTTGAGGTAAGATCCGTAGGTAATCAAGGCACCCATCCCCAAAGAAAGAGAGAAGAAAGCCTGCCCCATGGCAGAGAAAATAAGGTTGGCGTTAATTTTACTGAAATCAGGCAGCAGGTACACGCTAACACCTTCGGCACTGCCCGGTTGTAACAACACATATACAATCATCACAACGATGATAGTAATTAAAAGGGGCATCATGGCTTTAGTGGCTCTTTCGATGCCGTCACTTACCCCGCCTGTGATAATCTTAATAGTTCCGAGCATAAAAACGGTAGCGATAATCGCATTTTTAAACCCATTCCCGGTATCCGTGAGCCAGTCGGCGGCACCACCCCATCCGAAGAAGTAGAAAATCTCTTCGAAGGCAAAACCAAATGCCCAGCCGGCAATAACGGTATAAAAGGAGAGGATCATCACCCCGCAAATTACACCCCATAGCCCGACAAGTGGGAAAAATTTGTTGGTACTGATATCGCGAAAAGCACCAACGGGGTTCTTGCCAGACCGGCGGCCAATAGTAATTTCAGCGGCCATTACGGGGAAACCTATGGCGAAGGTACACAGCAGGTAAATAAGCAGGTAGGCGGCTCCACCTTCGGTAGCTACTTTGGTTGGGAAAGCCCAGATGTTGCCTAAGCCCACGGCTGAGCCTGCTGCAGCCAAAATAAAACCAAGTTTTGAATTCCATGAACCTCGTTCGGTGGTCGTTAGTCCAGCCAAGTGATTTCCTCCTTAGGATGATTATTGATTATTCGGCGTAAAATATTTTAAGCTTTGTTCACACGCAACTTTCTGAGCACCACTCCGCTGCCGGGAGGCACTTTATATGAATTTTTTACACTTTTCATGGTCTGAAAGCCGGCTTTGCGGTCATTGGCAACTAATTCCCAATATCCCTCGGGTAAGGTGATATCGTGTGCCTGATCAAAATTTGCGTTCAATGATACAAAGTAATCATACATATCACCTGAACTTTTTCCATCAATTGACCAAGTGATGTGGAACGGATCTTTATATACTTTAAAATTAACTTCCTGAGGTTGTGCTTTTCGTAAGGCAGGTGATTTTAACCGTAATTTTATCAGCCCTTTATAGTACTCATAAAGTGCTTTATTTACAGTTGATTCCTCAAAATTCAGCCAGTTGGTGGCGTCGTCTTTATTGTAAGTATCCCGGTTTATTTTTCCCTTATCAGGGTCTACATTATCAGGATCTTGTACCACTTTTGTGCGCGCCCATTCTTGTCCGGCATGCATCATGGTAATGCCCTGGGAGGTAAAAAGAACAATAGCAGCAAACAAAGCCGTCTTTTCTTCTTTCTCCGTTAGCTTGGTAGCGGTCATCTTATCTTCAAAAACCTGCTGCTTCTTTTCCGGGTTATGCACCAGTCGGATGTAATCTCCAAGTGTATGCCCGTCATGACTTTCCAGGTAATTTACAGAGTGACCCGAATGATTAAATAATCCGTTTTCAGACCCTTTAAGGGTTCCCCTGATGAAATTTTCAATTCCAAAGCGGGTGAGATGCGGATCTTTATCGGAGAAGATGATGCCTTTATTTTCCATGGGATTGTATCCCTTAAAAGCATTCCGATAATGGTCATTCCAGGAAGCCCAGTCGTGGTCGGAGTAACCATCGGGTTTATAATCTCCACCCCAGGGTTCGGCTATTAAAACAACGTTTGGGTTGATTTTTCGGGCTTCATCACGGATTAAGTCTACCGTTTCCCAGTCAATCAAACCAGCTAAATCGAACCGAAAGCCATCAATATGAAATTCTTGCATCCAGTATTTGATGGATTCTACAATCAGTTGACGGGAGTGTTGAGCAGCGGTATTGATGTCATTACCGGTCCAGCTGTCATTCAGGAAGTTACCTTTTTCATCCAGCCGGAAATAGTGATCCTTAGCCGTGTATTTCAGAGGATTGATATCATAATGGGAAGCATGATTGTACACCACGTCCATGATGACGGAGATATTCTCTTTATGAAGCTCATTTACCAGCTGCTTAAGCTCAGTATGGGCTTTACGTGTAACACCATTTAAGGCACCGGCTTCTGTAGAACCATTCGAAGCATACATGGTTTCCGGTACAAAATGGAAGGAGGTCATGTAGCCCCAATAATTAGTGGCATAAGCATTCCAGGTATTTTTAACCCCTTCATCCGTCTCTTTATTAAAAGGCGGTTCGGTGTACGCAAATTTTTGGAGGGGAAGAAATTCAACAGCATTCACCCCCATTTCTTTCAAATGGGCAATACCGCCACGTTGGGCTTCCCTGAAATCATTATAAATTCCCTGCACAAAGGTTTTAGCAGAAGGGTGGGCCACCAGGTCTTTGATATGAGTTTCGTAGATAACCAAATCCCGCGCATCTTCCGGGGTGGAAAAGGCTTGGTCTTCCCAAGTGAAACCATTCTGGCGAATAATTTTGGTCTTGGGAAATTGCAGGTGATGATTTCGCGTGGTCACATGTTTGCTCCACGGATCGGCCACCGGATATTTGGTATTCATGAACCGCCGGCTGTCTTTGGGACCGTCTATTTTGTAGGCATACCATTTGCCATAAAAATGGTCATTGATGATGGTTTGCCAGATGTCTTGCTCGTTCTTTTCCAAGGGAAACTCAAGGCCTTCATCATCCTCATAGTTTTGATAGATGATCAGCGTAACTTCATGAGCTTTAGGAGAAAATAGGCGAAATACAGTCTTCTCTTTATCTACCGTACAGCCGAGTGAATAGTCCTTCAGGTTGTCGATAGTACAGGTGTTTTTTTTAGCAGAAATTTCCAACTACATAGGGATTTTATTGGGTGCCCGGTAAATATATTATTAAGTGATGGGGCTGCCGGGCTCAGCAGATGTTTCTACAAATTTTAGTTCTCCATCCGGGGTCTCGGCCATCAGTATCATACCCTGGCTTTCAACCCCCATCAGTTTTTTGGGAGCCAAATTGGCTACCACACTTACTTTTTGTCCGGGCAGGGCTTCGGCTTTAAAGTCGTTAGCAATGCCAGACACAATGGTTCTTTTTTCAAGACCAATATCAACAGTTAGCTTTAACAGTTTATTGGACTTCTCAATTTTTTCAGCAGTCAGGATTTCACCTGCACGTAGGTCCAGTTTCATGAAATCACCAAACTCGATATTGTCTTTGAGTTCAGGTACATCGGGAGTAGGGTCGGCGGCAGCGGCTTTATCGTGTAATTTCTGAATTTGTGCCTCGATGACATCGTCTTCCAGTTTCTCAAACAAAATATCACCCTGGTTAACAGAAGCTCCTTCTTCCAGCATATCAGGACCAATATCGTCCCAGCTGAAATCATCACTTAACCCAAGCTGAGATCTCAATTGCTTCATTTTCTCCGGGAGGATGGGCTCAAACATACAAGCCAGTGCTGCACTTATTTGTAAACTCACGTGCAATGTATTGCCGGATTTGAGTGGCTCGGTCTTGCGGGTTTTCCAGGGCTCCGTTTCGGTGAAATACCGATTCCCGATCCGGGCCAGGTTCATCGTTTCGTTGATGGCTTCTTTAAACTTAAAATTCTCGTAAGCCGCGGTCACTTTTTCCTTTTGCTCGGTAATGGCTTCTAAAGCCTCTTTGTCCGTATCAGTGGGTTCTAATAGCTCGGGAACTTTTCCATCTGCATAATTTACGGTGAAGGAAAGGGAGCGATTGGTGAAATTACCCAGTACATCCGCGAGTTCCGTGTTAACCCGCATCTGAAAATCTTTCCATGAAAAATCAGAATCTTTGGATTCAGGCAGGGTAGTACCCAGGGCATAGCGCAATAAATCGGGTTCAAATTCTTCCAAATATTCATACAACCATACGGCCCAGCCACGAGAGGTAGATAATTTCTTGCCTTCCAGGTTTAGGAATTCATTGGCCGGAACGTTCTTGGGAAGCACATAATCGCCATGTTCCATCAGCACTACCGGGAACATGATGCAGTGGAATACAATGTTATCTTTTCCGATGAAGTGATACAGCTCGGTATCTTCATCTTGCCAGTATTTTTTCCATAACTCTGGCTCGCCTTTATCCCGGGCCCATTCTTTGGTGGCCGATACGTAGCCAATGGGCGCATCAAACCAAACGTAAAGCACTTTGCCTTCGGCTTCTTCAAGCGGAACGGGCACGCCCCAGCTTAGGTCGCGGGTGGCCGCACGATCAGCCAGTCCGTCATTCAGCCAGCTTTTCACCTGTCCCATTACATTGGGCTTCCAGTTTTCTCGGGTCTCAATCCATTTTTCCAGTTTGGGTTGTACTTCACCCAGCGGCATGTACCAGTGTTCAGTTTTTTTAAGTTCGGGTTTCTCGCCGGACAGTGCGCTTACCGGATCTATCAATTCAGTAGGAGAGAGGGAGGTGCCGCATTTTTCACACTGATCGCCATAGGCCTCTTCATATCCGCAATTTGGACACGTTCCTTTTACATAGCGATCGGGAAGAAACATCTCAGATTTTGGATCATACAGCTGTTCTTCTGTTTTCTTTTTGAAGAAGCCTTTCTCATACAGGGTAGTAAAGAACTCCTGTGAGGTTTCGTGATGCACTTTGGAGCTGGTGCGACCGTAGTAGTCAAAGGAAATTCCAAAGTCTTCGAATACCTTCTTATTCATTTCATGGTAACGGTCCACGATATCCTGTGGAGAAACGCCTTCTTTTTCAGCGGCAATGGTAATGGGTACGCCGTGCTCATCGGAACCGCAAATGTAGACTACATCTGCATCGGTAAGACGCTTGTAGCGTACGTAAAAATCCGGAGTTAAATAGGCTCCGGCAAGGTGTCCGAGGTGAATAGGTCCATTGGCGTAAGGCAGCGCCGAGGTAACAAGAATACGTTTATTATCAGCCATGTAAATGAGTTATTCTAATTTTTCACCAAAGATAAGAAATGATGCCCTCAATATTTAAAACAGAGGATAATTTTTGTTTGGGGTGTTTTTGGTGATATAGTGATGAGGTGATGGGGGACTTTGTGAGCTCTTGGCGCTAACACCTCTCATCCCGAGTAATTCGGGACGGGAACATCCGCATTGTCTCCCCGAATTATCGAGACAGGCTAAGGTGAGACTTTTGTAATATGAGGAAACTGAATTTTTAATCCGAACACTTCGAGATTCAATGTTCCTTGTTCAATGTTCGATATTCAACTGTTCTCCCTTGCCTGTCCCGTACCGGTAGGTCGGGGTGGGAGGTGCCTTGGTTTTGGCTTGCCAAAACCGGCGGAGGGTGTGAGATAGCGGATGCAGTTTAAGCTGTTTTAATAAGCAAGTTAGCGCTCGTTCCGAAGGTCCACCTCTGGAATACATTCGGGGAAACACCGCCTTCCCGTGTTTTGAATGGCTTTGGTTACTCGTCTTCACTTTAGTACTAAGGCCAATTTAGGGTTCGTTTACAAGCTCCAACAGGACCCTATCACTGTCTCTTTCCCTCCGGCTCACCTATAAGGATGTCTTAACCTTGGCTGTGCCGCAAGGAAAGAGGTCGCCTTGGTGAGAAACCTGACATAGAATACAATAAGGCAACTAAGATTTATTTTCGGACTTGCCTGAATGGTTAATGCTGTGCATTCCGAACCCGAATTTTGGAGTAATCTTGTAAATCCTGTTTAATCCATAAAATCCTGGTTCAACATGCGGGGTCTGAACCAGGATTTTGCAGGATGCTTCAGGATTAGCAAGATTTTACCCTCGCCACGGTGCTCTGCTCTGTGATGTCCAATAGAGGCTCTGCCTCAAACTGATAGCAAGAGCCTCATTGCCAACCTCTGAACGCAAATACACCCATCAGAAGAGAAACATCTTAGACTCCCACCAAAATAAATCCTAATAAAAGCGCTTTCATTTCAATTTTCGCCAACAACGCCTTTTTTGTCCATTTTCAAATTTTATATTTGGGGCATGTCGAAAAAACAAGCAAATAGAAATCAACTACCTGACCACCTGCAGCGGATTGTCATTAAAGTGGGTAGCCGTATTCTCGTTAATGAGGAAGGGCGGCCTAATCTTGAGCAGATTGAACGTCTTACAGGACAAATTTCCGAGCTGGTGAAAGAAGGGCGGGAGGTTATACTGGTATCCTCAGGAGCCATTGCGGCCGGGGTGGAATCACTGGGTTGGGAGGAACGTCCCACGCAATTGCCTGAGTTGCAGATGGCAGCCGCCTTGGGGCAAAGTGTACTGATGAATCATTACGCCACGGCTTTTTCAAAACTCGGTTGCCGCATTGGACAGATATTACTCACTCATGCCGATCTTAAAAACCGTGAACGCCATCTGAATGCGCGGAATACCATGCTCACCATGTTGAGGAATAACGTGATCCCGGTGGTGAATGAAAATGATGTGGTTGCGGTCGACGAAATCCGTTTCGGAGATAATGACGTGCTGGCCTCAATGGTTTCCGCCCTCATTGACGGCGACTTGCTCATTCTTTTAACTACCGCCGATGGATTCTTACAAGTAGAAGACGGCCAGTTGAAAGATCGTATCCCGGTTTTGGAGGCGATTACCGAAGACACTCTTGCCATGGCCCAGGGCAAAGGAAGCAACTGGTCTTCGGGAGGGATGGCTTCCAAGCTGAAATCCGCGCAGCATGCAGCACACGCTGGTACGCCTGTGGTTATCGCCAACGGACTAAAGAGCGGAATCATCCGCCAGATTTTGGATGGCGAAGATGTAGGGACGCTGCTTCTGCCAAGAAAACAGCCCATCAAAGCCCGGAAAAAATGGATTGCTTTCTTTCACCGTCCGCAAGGCGATATTTTTGTGGATGATGGAGCTTCCAAAGCCATTTGCATGGAGGGAAACAGTTTGTTGCCGGTGGGTATTCGTAAAACGGAAGGGAAGTTTGGAGTGGGAGATCTGGTCAACATCAAAGACACCCATGGAAAGACCATTGCGAGAGGGCTTACGGCCTACTCCAATGACGATATTGAGCGAATCAAAGGACAGCATTCAAACAGCATCAAAGACATTCTTGGGACTGTTCGTTTTGATGAAGTAGTGCATCGTGATAATTTGGTAGTGTTGGAGGAAGGATAATTATGAATAATGCAGTAGATATGGATAGTACAATCGCAGAAAAAATGGAAACTATAGGCCGCCGAGCCCGCAAGGCTTCACAGGCATTGATGGGTTTGTCTGAAGAGGAGAAAAACCAGGCCCTGAAGGCGATGGCAGATGAGCTTGATAACCAGCGCGAAAAAATTCGCAAGGCCAATGAGCTTGATGTTAAAGACGGCCGCGAGAACGGTCTCAGCAGCGCCATGATCGACCGGTTGATACTGAATGATGAACGCATTGACGCGATGATTCAGGGGTTACATGATATTGCTGCTTTGCCTGATCCCATAGGTAAGGATCTGAGAACCTGGGATAAGGAAAACGGATTAAAATTACATAAACGAGCCGTTCCTATTGGAGTCATTGGGATGATCTACGAGTCCAGGCCCAATGTGACGGCAGATGCGGCCGCACTCTGCCTGAAAGCCTCCAACGCCATCATATTGCGTGGCGGATCGGAAGCTCTGCGCAGCAACCAGGCTATTGCAGAAGCGCTCAACAAAGGGGCAAAGAAAGCCGGTTTGCCTGAACATGCGCTTCAGCTGGTACCGGTACGAGACCGAAAAGCGGTGCAGGAATTAATCCGGATGGATCGCTATGTAGATGTAATTATCCCCAGAGGCGGGCAGGGATTGATTCGCGCCGTGGCCGAGAACGCGACGGTTCCCGTACTTAAGCATTATGAAGGAATCTGTCATATTTATGTTGACGCTGATGCCGATCACGAAAAAGCATGGCGCATTGTTGAAAACGCAAAATGTCAGCGTCCGGGAGTTTGCAATGCAGTGGAGACCCTTTTGGTAAATAAAGCCATTGCCCCCGAGTGGTTACCTGAAATGGCGGAACAGCTTCTTAAACAAAAGGTAGAGCTGCGTGGCGATGAAGCCAGCCGAGATTACATTAAAGATGTTAAACCTGCGACTGAAGAAGACTGGTCTACCGAATACCTTGATCTGATTCTTTCGGTTAAAATTGTGGATGGCATCAAAGAAGCAGTGGAGCATATAAACCATTATGGATCAGGACATTCGGATGCTATTGTCAGCGAAAATAGTGAGCAGCAGGATTACTTCTCCCGGATGGTTGATTCTGCGGCTGTGTATGTGAACGCTTCAACCCGGTTTACCGATGGCGCCGAATTTGGAATGGGGGCTGAAATTGGCATCAGCACGGACCGCCTGCACGCTCGCGGACCTGTGGGACTGGAAGAGTTGACCACCTACAAATACGTGATAACCGGAAATGGGCAGATAAGGGAGTAGATTTTTTCCTATTTCTCGTGAAGTGATGAAATTAGTGGGCGGATAGGATAACATAATCTTACCAGAAAACCCCGAATGGGGTTAAACATTAATAGCCCAGGGTAAAACCGCGTTAGCGGGTGCAACCCTGGGTAGCTTTCCAGTTATAAAGAACCCGAGTTTAGAATGGTGTTAAAGTATGAATTTTTGTCGAGGGTTGGGTGAGTATGCCTTTAGAAGTTTGGGAGCCCAAGCTTCGTTTACCATTATCACATTGTCAACTTAAGGGGCGAAGCTTCGTCTTCTTTATTTCCAGACCCCGGGTTGCGCCTGTTTGCTCCCCGCAAGCGGGAACGCTTAAATAGGCTTACCCGGGGCTATTGATGTTTAACCCTTTCAGGGTCTTAATCTTGAATGAAATTCTCTGCAATGACGAGATTTATATCTACCTGTACTAATTCATTACCAAGGTTTTTACCCGAGGCTCATCTCCGGAGACATCCGTAAATGCTATAATCACTCCATCCCGGTAGGATGTGATTTGCGGGAAGCCAGCGCTGCGTTCAGTAGAAATATCGTCGAGCTGATGAGCGTTTAACTTATTACCGTCAAAATCATAGCTTTCTATTTTTAGAGCCCCATTTTCATTATTTGTGGAAACCCAGCTTACCCAAATTTTATCTTGGGAGATATGCAGATCCACTCGTCCCTGTGTATTTGATTCTTCCAGAAGGATAGGGGAATGGAAGCTTTCTCCGCCATCATCAGAGATGGCCAGCTTGGTTTTGGGTTTATCATTAGCTCCGGTGAACCAGGCTACTGCCACCGTTTCTCCGGAAGCGTCGATAGCAGGACCATTGACCGGACAAGCGGCAATATTCCAGTTATCGGCATGAACCGGTTTACCTTCCGTCCATGCTCCGTCCTCAAATCTCGAAATGTAGATATCCCGGATTTCATCGCCCGTTCTGTTTCTATAGGCGGCAATAAATCCCGTATTTGTTTTAGCGATGGCCGTATTGCAGCAGTCACACACTGATTCATCAATTAAAAAGCGTTCCTTAACCATACCTTTTTTATCGATAATAGCTCCTCTAAGCGTCATTGCTTTTTCAATATCGTCGTATTCATCATGGGCACGGTCATGTGTTTGCCGCCCATCCAGCCAGAGCGCTGCAAAAGTGGAATCGGAGGCCGGAGTCATACTTAGGAAGCCATGCTCGGTTGGTGTGTTATCGTTGTGCGGGGTGAAAGCACCCAGCCAATTACCGCCAAAAGTGGCCATGTTTACATGGTAAGCATAGGTGCCACCCGGTACTTTATTCAGCCAGTGGGCAGCTAAGGGCTTACCGTCACGGGCAATGAAAGCGGGGAAATCAGCCCAGTTCACAAACCAGGTGGAGTCGGTAGCAATAGTTTGGGCTTCACTCCAGTCATCATCCCCAAAGGAAGCATATTTGAGAGTATACAAGTTGCCAGACTGCTCCATCCAGCCCATGAAAACCGTTCCGGTATTGTCTGTGAACAGCCGGGGATACATGCTTTCAACTGAGGCAGGATTCTTTGTGGTTAAAATGTTGTTTTCCCCGGGCTGGGGGGTGCAAGAAGCTAGTATAGCCGGAAGAAAAAGAGTCAGGAAGAGGATATTTTTAAACAAATTGGTCGGGTTCAAAAGACTGTTTTTTTAAGTGTAGTGATATATTGATTTAAACTCATATAGGGGCTGGAGGTAAAAAGTCACCTCACCTCGGTCCTCTCCTCAAGGAGAGGATGTTTCTGATCGGTAATAATATTGATTTCGATTCTTATATATAAATTTGTTGCACAAAAAACATGTTGCCTTGGCAAAATGCAAAGCCCTCTCCTTAAGGAGAGGGTTGGGAGAGGTAAAAGAAGGAATTTCACCAAGGCACATAATTTCTACTGATCTCGTCTTTCCCTAAAAAAATCCTTTATCAGCTGTTCGCATTCGGCTTCCATCACGCCCTGAATGATTTCAACCTGGTGGTTCAATTTATTATTTGCAGAAATATTAAATACACTGCCACTACCACCGGCCCGGGCATCGGCAGCGCCAAATACCACTGTTCCAAGTTTACTCCAAACGGCCGCTCCCGAGCACATGGGGCAGGGCTCAATGGTCACATAAAGCGTACAATCGCTCAGGTATTTCTGGCCCAGCGTTTCGCAGGCAGCGGAGATAGCCAGCATTTCGGCGTGTGCCGTTGGATCATTAAGTCGTTCCACCTGGTTGTAACCTTTTCCAACAATCTGTCCACGATGTACCACCACGGCTCCAACAGGTACTTCATTTTCCTCATAGGCCTGTTCGGCGAGCATCAGCGCACGCGCCATATACCGTTGATGTTGTTGCCAAAGTTGAAGATCCTGGTGTTTCATAATACTGCTTGATTGCTATGAGTTTAAATAGCTACTTTTGTTCGCATTGTAATCACAAAAAGGTAGCCAAACATAAATCTAATTTGATGGAAAAAGTAGAACAAAGTATCAGGGAATTTATCGGGGAAACCATTCGCACGATACCTGACTTTCCCAAGGAAGGTATTCAATTTAAAGACATCACAACTTTGCTGCAGGACAAACGAGCGCTGGAGCTTACCTCATACATGCTGGCGCAGCCTTACCGTCATAAAAATATCGATTATGTAGTAGGTCTGGAATCGCGGGGCTTTCTCTTTGGTACCAATTTGGCTCAGGATTTGAATGCCGGTTTTGTGCCGGTTCGCAAGCCGGGTAAACTTCCTGCAAAAACGCTGTCCGAATCTTATGAACTGGAGTATGGCGAAGATCATATGGAAATTCATGAGGATGCTTTGTTTGAGGGTGCAAAGGTAATTATTCATGATGACCTGATTGCTACCGGCGGTACGGCTTCTGCTGCTTCAAAATTGGTGCAGCGATTGGGAGGTGAAGTCATTGGCTATTCTTTTATTATTGAACTCTCTTTTCTGAATGGCAGAGAGCATCTCATCCCTAATACACCGGTTGAAAGTATTTTGATTGAATAGCCGGAACAAACTTCATTTTTGGAACTACCATCTACTAAATTAGAACAGTAAATGGAGGACCAAAAGATGAGACCTGCTAGATATTTGTCACTATTTATGGTGACAGCCTTGCTATTTGCAGGCACTGCCTGTAATAAATTTGTTGTTAAGAATGTCGACTATTCACACAAGATTGAATCCGTATTAACGCCCGATGAAACGGGATCAGTAACGGATGTTCGTCATGGTATTAGCTTCAATATCAACCCCTTTCTAAAACAGGAATTTGGGGAAGATAGCAGCCATACGGTGGATGAAGTGAGACTTATACGCGACAGTAAAGGCTATTATTTCATCACAGCCAATGACTTTAAACATGTGTATGTGATGGAACCTGAAAAAAGCGAACTGAAGCTGGAGAACAGGATTAAAGTTTCAGACAGCGGGCTGAATGCGCCAGCTTTTAACATGCGAGATACCATGGTGCAGCTGATACAATCCGATTCCAATACGGTTGTCACATTGAGCGCTAAAGGAAAAATCAAACAGGAGGAACAATCATGAGACGCCTACAAAACTATATACCATTGACTCTTTTGATGGTAGCTGCCTTGTTGATGGGCACCGGCCAAACATTTGCCCAACAATCTGACTACCAGCTTAAAGTGAATTTTGAAAACCAGTATGCTGAATTAAAAGCATCGGTAGATGAAGCCATGACGGTAAAGGAAATCGACTCTATTTTTGTAGAGATTGATTCTCTTGAAGCCAAATATGCTGAACATGAGCAGTTACTTGACAATGCTTTGTATCCAGATACTTATGAAGGCCAGGTTGCTGACCTTAAGCAAAGGGCCAATAATGCAGAGCATAAGTTGACGATTATCTCAGATAAAGAGGAAAAAGTGGCTGCTTTAGCTAAGGAATTATCATCATATAAGACTGAAATTGCGAATCTTCGGAGCCAAACGGATTCACTGAGAGATGCTATTGCTGCATCCGAGAACAGTGAAGCGGAATTATCCCAATTGGTGGCCAGCTACCGCGAAAGCCTGGAAAAGCAGGATGAGATGGTTTTGGCTATGATTGACTCTCTGTTTGCAACCTATAAAGGGCTTCAAAGCCAGCAGATTGCAGAGCTTTCCGAAAAAGTTAAAAGCCGTTCGTTGGAAGGAGAGAAACAGAACCCGGCTTACTTTATCCAAAGTGTAATAACTGAAAATATGCAGATTTTGGAGAATGACTCTGCTTCCCTTCACACCGAAGATTACTTGCGAATGTATGTAGTACAAGAGCGGTTTGAAGAAGTTTGGAATCAGATTGGTGGACAAATAGCAACATTGTATGGCAGTAATCAGCCTCAACAGTGGAGAGCACGCATTAATTCTGAACTTGAAGAATGGGACCATAAGGTTTCCAACAGAATGTGGGCTTCCATGGATGCATATTTGGAAGAGCATCAAATAGATTTAGGTGATTTTGAAAGCAATGAAGGCTTCTATACAGCCCTTGAAGATTTTGTAAAAGGAGCTACCGATGCCAGCCGTGAAAAAGTAATGACATCCGGTGAGTATCAGGACTTTGAAGCTTTTTATGATTTCTGGAATAATAAAATTAAGAGTGAGTGGGGAACTTATGTACAGGAAGGCGAAGTGCTGACCATGTCTCAGATCTCTTCCATTGATCAGGAAGTAATGAACTGGCAGGATGAAGCTAAACCACGATCTTTCATTATTCCAATTCTGTTTGGAGCCAGCTTGCTTACCATTATTGGATTGGTGATTGTACTGGCCAGAAGTCGCCACAAGAACGGTAGCAGTACAACTAACTAACAAACTAACGACTATACCTTTAGTTTTTATCAAGCCGCCTTAAAAGGGCGGCTTTTTTTATGGGATTAAAATAAGAATGATGATGAGCTTGGACGAAATAATATCCTAACGTCAGTTCGAGATAAAGTCTCAACTTTCACTGTAATTGCTCCGGCCTTCAGGCCGGTGAAGAAAGAAAAGAAAAATAAAGCTTTGCCCTGATGGGGCTACAAAATAATTCGTTTTTCAAGGCTGTGGCAATATGGTCTTTTACTATTTTTGCAGCAACCTCTAAAAACGTATGGACTTTTATGCTATCAAAATTCGGGTTCTTTATTAAAGAGGTTCGCTTTCAACGGTCTGAAGACCGGAGCAACTTATTTCTTATCTCGAACTGACGTTACCCTAAAAAAGGGAGTTCGAAATCGAGAGAGTCTTGCACTTTTTTAAAGACTTGAATTCAAGATATAAGTGATCCTTTCCTCATTCATTCCGCTACGATGCATTCGTTAGTGAGGATGATTTGCGAGAAGTGGAGAGGCAAAATAAGGCGACGAAGGTGCCTTTGTCTCTAACCCAATCGACCTGTCACCTTGAAGAAGTATAGCGTAGCGGAATGGAGTAAAAGATCTTCTTAACCAGTCTTAGAGTAGTTTTAATGCCCGTTGAGAGTTTTTTGCACCTTAACATAATGCAACTAAGATTTACTTATTATTTGAAACTCTTAGGGTTAGGATGCGATATACGACCCGGAAATAATCACCCCAAAAAGAAAAAAATGAGACCACGACTTTTTAAAACCTTACCCATTTTACTTTTTCTCGTCACTTTTTTGGCTTTTGAAGCTGTGGCTCAAACTCCAGATTCTACGGCTGTTGAAGATCAACAAGAAGCAACTACCACCACTTTGATATTTGTGCGACATGCCGAAAAGATGGATGACGGCACCGACAACCCTTCGCTAAATGGACAGGGGAAGGATAGGGCTGATAGGTTAGCACAACTCTTACATCAGCAGTACAAAATAGATGCGATTTATTCTACCGGATACAACCGAACGCTTGAGACAGCAACACCAACGGCTGAGGTCTTTGGGTTGGATGTCCAGGAATACGGGCTGGATGATCCAAAAGGATTAATTGCATCCATTGTGAAAGAATACAAGGGAAGGACAGTATTGATTGTCGGGCATTCAAACACGACGCCTTATTTAGTGAATATAGCTTCTGGCAGAGACGATTTTAAACAATTGGATGAGAAGACTTATGGCAAATTATTTGTAGTGGAATCCCGGGAGCTGTACAAAGGAAAAGTAACGGAAAGCAATTACTAAGTGTCAATCAGGGCAGCGAATAGTATTTACGGAGCAGCCATTCTCCGGCAAGGAGTGATAAAACGATTAAGAACCAAAATATCGAGCGTACCGGGTACGCGTAATTCTCAATTTGTTCGGTTTGGGGCTCAAGCACATTATCTGAAGTAAACCGGTCCCAAAAACCATCGATATTATCAAAGCTGAAAAAAGCTCCGCCAGAATTTTGAGCGATGGAACGAAGCAGTCCATCGTTTCGGGCGGTATTGCTGAGTTCTGAACTGGAATTTGAGACCACAAATTCTCCCGAACTTTGATCAATGTCTCTGCCGCCTTTTCGGGCCGTGGCCTCATACGAATAAATACCTTCTGCCAATTGAGGCATTCTAAGTTGGTAATTCCCATTTCCAGTATGATCCATGGTAAAGGTTCGGTCGGAGCCATCTGGTGTATTCAAAATTAATTCAATGATGCCATCGGGTTCGGGTTCTCCATTTTCATTTTGAAGGCTGCCGGTGATATTGACCGTTTCAGAAGTAGTGAAATTTTGCTTTGAGGGAGAAAGAAACAGTAGCCGGTCGTCGGGATCACTGGAAGTCCAGGATACGAGATTAGACATAAGCTGCCGGTTATAGTCTCTCAGCGATTCGTCCTGGCTTTGGGCAAATTTATACCAGTTCCAGATGGCTACCTGCGCACGCCTGATGTTACCGCGTTCCAGCACGGCAATAGCCGGAGATTCGGTTTCCATCCCTTCAAACTGAATGTTGTGTAAAACCTGAGCCTGAGGATCGGAGAGAACGGTTCTCAGCGAACTTCTAAGGTTTGGGGTATCCCCAAGGTTGACCGCGGGGAGCTCCATGATGGGCTGTTCATCTTCTTCAGCTACCTCAGCAAGCCGAACCGGTGAAGAGTTTCGGTTACGATGACGGATTAGCTCTAAGTTACTTAGTTCGCTGGCGGTAATATTTTCATTATCCAGGCTTAAATAAAGCGTGGGCTTTTGCCGGGCCAATTCAGTAATGGCAGCCGCTCCACTGGAAGGGGGAGTACCATGTATGACCATTAGACTGAATTCATCTAAGCCCTCCGGCAGTTCTTCAATAAAACTATTCCCCAACCATGTGAGAGTGGATAGTTCATTGTTTTGATCAGTGGAGATAACACGCCGCAGCGTTTTGACATCGGGGTGAATGCCAAAAGCAACGTGCAATATACGCACTTTGCTATCCAGCACATTCACCGAAAAAGACTGTTGATTGTTTGAGGCAGACCATTCATCAGGCAGTACCTGAACTTCTATAGAAAACTGCTGCAGACCCTCTTCCTCAAGAGGTAATTCAAAGCGGGTTTCCTTCACCTGGTTATCGGTATCAAAATTGAGGCTTTGCTCCTGAAGCGTTTCTCCGCTTCGGGTCAGGCGTACCTGAACGGTGCTTCCGCCATAGCCCGATTGTGTGATTTCAGCATCAATGATATGATTGGTATTTGTATATCCCGTTTGATTAGCCAGAATGTTTGAAACGGAAATATCCTGGACTGCTGCTGTATCTCCAATACCAATGGTGTACATCGGGATGGAAGAATTGTACGCACTAATGGCGGGATTTCGGCCATAGGTGATAATTCCGTCAGTGATAAGCACCACGGCCTGTACGGATTCATCCATTTCAAGTACCGATGAAACCGGTTCAGCGAGGTTAGTCTGGGGTTCAGTTGCTGTGATAGAATCGGGATGAAACGGACGGGTTGAAGTGCCAATGCTATAGAATTCAACACGAGCATCATCGAGGCTGGAGAAATCCAATTCATTCAGCAGTGTGCGATAAGACTCGAGTCCCCGGTAATCTCCTTTGGAGATTCCAGCACTTTCAGAATTATCCAGAAATACTGCAATCTTGGGTTGTACTTCTACCTCGCGGGATGAATAGAAATAGGGATTCATCAACAAAAGGAATACAAGAAGCAGGGCAGCGGCCCGTAAAGTAATCAGAACCGTTTTTGGGAGCGGAGGGATGCTGCGGTGCTTGCGGTAACTGTACCAGGCAATAAAAACCAACAACAAAGCCACCGGCACAGCCAGCCATGGAGAGATAATATGTTGGAAACCTTGAAATTCCACATTAATCCTGCTTTGTGGTTGTGAGAGTCAGCTTATTCCTGTCCGGTGAGCATTTGAATGAGTTTAACCGTAGTAAAACCTTCGGCTTCGGCCGCGTAGTTATTCACAATACGATGGCGTAGTACCGGTATGGCCAGTTCCTGAATATCTTTTTCAGTCACGTGGTACCGGCCTTGTGAGAGCGCGCGGGCTTTGCCTCCTAAAATCAGGTATTGGGAAGCCCGGGGACCTGCACCCCAGCTCATGTACTTATTGATGAAATCCGGAGCCATATCGGTATTGGGCCGTGTTTTTGAAACCAGCTCAACCGCATAATCCAGAACATTTTCTGGCACTGGCACTTCACGTACAAGGCGTTGTAGCTGCTTTATTTTCTCAGCATCCACCAAAGGAGTGATATTGATATCCTGGTGGGCTGTGGTACTGCTTACAATTTCTTTTTCTTCAGCCAGGCTTGGATAATCCACCCAAATATTAAACATAAAACGGTCTAACTGGGCTTCCGGGAGCGGATAGGTTCCTTCCTGTTCAATAGGGTTTTGAGTGGCCAGTACAAAGAAAGGGGTATCCAACGGGTAGGTTTTACCTGCCGTGGTTACGTGATATTCCTGCATGCCTTCCAACAGGGCAGCCTGTGTTTTTGGGGGCGTACGGTTGATCTCATCAGCCAGTACAATATTGGCGAATACCGGGCCTTTAATAAATTTGAATTCCTTGCGGCCCGAGTCTTTGTTTTCTTCAATGACCTCGGTACCCGTGATATCCCCAGGCATTAAATCAGGGGTGAACTGAATACGGCTAAAGCTCAAATTCAGCGATTCGGCAAGGGTACGGATCAGCAATGTTTTCGCCAAACCGGGAACACCTACGAGTACGCAATGACCTCGGGAGAAAAGGCTTATCAGCAACAGGTCGATGATATCATCCTGACCAATGATCGCCTTATGAATTTCTTTTTTTATCTGATGAAATGTATCGTGGAATTCATCA
Source organism: Gracilimonas mengyeensis (assembly GCF_900182705.1). Lineage (GTDB taxonomy): Bacteria > Bacteroidota > Rhodothermia > Balneolales > Balneolaceae > Gracilimonas > Gracilimonas mengyeensis. The sequence continues at coordinate 233,578 of NZ_FXTP01000001.1, forward strand.
GCTAATTTTACTGATTCTTCAGCTTGGTTGTTCATGATTCAATCTGTGAGTTTTGTCCCGGCAAATCGGCATCGGCGCTCTCGGGCACGGGAATTCGGTAATTTACATACACATCTTCCCGCAGCTCGCTCATCCATTTATCAATTACTCTCATTTGTTTTTGCTGCAGTGCAATTTGTTTAATCCGCTCATAATCCTGCTTAAGGTTCGCAATGTGCTCCGGGATTTGCCGGTCGAGGCGCACAATTCGATAAGCCTTACGATTACGGGTTTGCAGGGTGAAAGACTTAGGTTCTGATATCGCACCTTCTTCATCCATTAACAGAACGATACGATACATAGCCGGATCCAGCCGGTTAAGAGGAATCAGGCGTTCACCGGTTTGAGGATCAAATATTTTACCACCAAGGTCAGCCGTATTGTCGTCTTCACTATACTTGCGGGCCATGTCAGAGAACTTCAGTTCGGGATTCGTAAGCAGGCTGTCTCTGATCTCATTGAGTCGATTAATAGCATATTCTTCGTCCAACTCTTCTTCATCCACAGTAATTAGAATATGGTTGGTTTCGATCTGATCGCCTACACGTCGTTTCAGTTTAATCACGTGATAACCAAACTGGGTTTCTACAACTTTGGAGATGCCACCGGGTTGTAAAGCAGCGGCTGCGGCTGAGTACTCAGGTACCAGCTCGTTGAGAGACATCAGGGGAAGCAGGCCTCCGTTTCTTCGAGAGCCGGGGTCTTCGCTGTGGCGTTGTGCCAGTTCTTCAATAGACTTACCGTGCACCAATATGGAATCTCGCAGTTGTTGGGCAAATGCAAAGGCTGCGCTATCGGCATCTTTATGAGCCGGAGGTACGATCACGATTTGGGATAAAGAGACCTGTTCGGGAATAGTAGGGAGGGAATCAGCAGGAATCTTGTTAAAAAACTCTTCGACTTCAGGACGAGTAATTTTAATGGATTGCAGTTTCTGTTGCTGCACTTGTTGGGTAATCATCTGCTCGCGAAAGTCTTCCCGGAAATCAGCACGAAGCTGAATGATGGATTTTCCAAAGGCTTCTTCAAGGGCTTGCTCACTACCGGCCTGGGAAATAAGCTGCTGGATACGCTGGTCCATCTGTGCGTTAACCTGGTCGTCGGTAACAGTGATGGAGTCAATTTGGGCCTTTTCCAGCATCACGTAGTTATCAATAGTCGATTCAAGAAAGGAGTACCACAACTCTTCGCTAAATTGAGCCGAGCGTTGTTGAGACATCTGAGCCTGACGCAAATAGTCGGCTACACGCTGGTCAATTTCCGATTTCAGGATGATGCGCTCATTAACATGGGCAACAATCTGATCAACAAGTTTTGGTTGTTCCTGGGCCTGTAATTGAGTGGTTTGTGTAAATAAAGTGAGAAAAAGAAGAGGTAGAAAAAGGAATAATTTATTCTTCATTAGTAGATTGATTCAAAGATGCAGTGTCTGTTTGTACAGTACTATCGCTGTTTGTAACGCTATAAATTTTAATTTCATTGTTCGCCTGCCCCTGAAGATAAAGATTCTTTACATATGTATTGAAGGCTCTTTTGCGCTTTTCCATAACCAGCCAGCCTTTAATCTGTTCCAGCAGCCAATCCAGGTCAGGGTGATCACCGGCCGGACGTTCGTCCAGTAATTGCACAAAATGGTACTCATTCCCGGCCTGGAGAATAGGGGAAATCTCGGACGGACCGATAACTCGCAGGTACCGGTTCAGGCTCTCAATATCTCCGCCTGCGAGTGACAGAGGCCAGTATTTTTGAGATTCCCTGATCTTCAAATCAGGATATAATGAGTAACGATTTGCCACATCTTCCCATTCCTGCCCCTGTAATAATCCCTGCCGGGCATTTTCAGCGTCAGAAGCAGAGGAGGCTACCAGGTGACGGTAACGTACGTATTGCTCCTCCAACGTGAATTCATCTTTATGCTGCTGATAATAATTGCGCGCTTCCTGATCAGTTACTTCTACTTCATCCTCAAACTCGCCGATGATAAAATCCTGTACGGATTGTACAATCAATTCTTCCTCCAGACGCTCCAGACGTTTTTGAACTTCCGGACGACTGCTAAAATTAAGGCGATCGGCTTCCTGTAATATAACCCGCTGGCGCACCCACTTATCCCGATATTGCTCAATAGCAGATACGCTGTCGGATTGAAGGATAGCCGGTGGAATTTGCTGGCGGGCTTCAGACAATGTCAGGCTCTCCATACCTACCTCAGCCAAAATATCCGTGCCGTTTCGTTGAGGGGTATTGCAAGCCGTAAAAAGTAGAAGTCCGCCCGCAAACAGGCTAATTATATGGAAGAAGGGATGGTTCATGAATCCTTCTGGTAGGCCTTACTTAATTTATCGGTATAAACTTTAACGTTATACTCGTCCCTGATTTTATTGAGCCATTCTTGCTCACGTACAGGCTGGAAATCAGCCAATAACTTGCTGAAGGCTTCCTCAAAAGTCATACGGCGGGAGGGAAGGCGGTCTTTTAACCAAAAGATGGCACGACGTTTATTGTATTCAAATGGCTCTGAAAACTCACCCTCATCAAGGTTTTCGAGGCGGTTATAGGGGCTTTCAGTATAAGAATTCAAAGAGTCAGCCCGGAAAGCGATGCCTTTAATTTCGGTTTTAAGACTGTCGGGATTATTTCCTTCCTGAATAAATGCTTTGGCCTCCATTAGCAGGGAATCTTCAGCAGAAGTAATCAGATAATAATAAGGGCGTTCGGAATAGGAGTATTCCTCTGGATTATCCTCGTAGATTTTCTCAAGACGGGACGTATCTACCGTTGCGCTGCTCCAAACTTTGTCATCATTTATTTGGTAGACTACCAAGCCATCCATGTAGCTTTTTGATTGCTTTTTAAATTCTGGAAATACTTCCTTGGTAAGCTCAATGATGTTCTCATCAATTACATAGTTGACGAAGTTGTTGAACCAGTCATCGGCGTAATCTCTGCCCATTCGGTTCGCATATTTCTCTTTGAAATATTGGTGCAGGTCTCCAATGGTTTTTTTCGTGTCTTTAAAGTGATAAACCGGCTTTTGAAGTAATGATTTTCCCGGAGAGTCTATCTCAGAAAGCATCAGGCTATCTGAATCCACTAACCATTCTGAATACTGCTCAAGGTTGTTTTCGAAGGTTTTTGTTTCAAAACGATCTTTTAGATAACTGACTACAAAAGCATTGTTTTCTTCAAATGCGGGGGAATCCTCAAAGCCTTTCATGAGGGCAGCTCTGCGTTCTTCTTCTGAAGCATAGGTTTGAACAGAATCAATCTTGAAAATGTGATAACCGTAATTGGTTTGTACCGGTTCAGAATATTCTGATTCCGGGGATATATTCATCACAGCATCCACGAAATTCATCGCAAAATTCGATTGATAGCTGACCCATCCGAGTCGGCCACCGCTATTTCGGGAATTACCGTCTTCGGTGTAATCCTGGACAACTTCGCCCCAAGGCTGTCCATCTTCCAGGGCGGCATAAGCTTTACTTATTTTTTGATAAGCGGTCGTATCCTGCGTTGCACGCACATAAATGTGGCTGGTTTGTCGTGCACGGGTTCGTTCCCGGCGATCCTGTAACAGCACAATGTGATAGCCAAACTGGGTTTTAAAGGGCTCGGAGATTTCGCCTACTTCCAGGTTATAAGCTACATCTTCGAACTCGCTTACCGTTCTGCCGGCAGAAATCCAGGGAATATCCCCGCCCATGCTGCGGCCGTTGCGTTTGGTTGAGTATTCCTGATTTACTTCCTCAAGAGGAACACCTTCCTGAATTTTTTCTTTTGCTTCCTGCAGTTGTTGCTTGATTTCAGCTTCACGCTCTGCAGAGATACGAGCATCGGCAGCAATCAGAATATGAAAGGTTTTGAGCTCCTCCGTTGAGCGCTCATAGTAAGATTCGAAAAGAGTAGGTTTGATCTCACTTTGCAGCCATTTGGCGTAAGCCGCCTGTTTGGCATACGCCTTATGTTCTTCAATGAGGGAAGAATCCTGGTAATAACCCAGATCTTGGGCTGCTTTTAGCTTGGCTTTATAATCCAGGTAAACGGGTAAGAACTCTTCCAGCTCCTGTAAAGTCGGGTTACTGGCTTCACCGGAGTTGATGTTATTTTTTAGTTCAGCGTAGGTGACCTTCTCTTTACCTACTTTTCCAACTACTGTTTTGTCAGAGGATGACTGGGCCCACAAAAGAGCAGGACTTATCAGAAATATAAAAAGTGAAAAAACAATACGTTTCATACTGTTCGCCATTGCGAATATCGGGTTAGGTTATCGTGATTTTAGTTTGATAGTGATAAAAGAGTAATCAAAATAGCATGCCGGCAAAAGCAGCCGTCATCAGGTTGGCTAAAGTTCCGGCAAAAACAGCTTTAATGCCAAATTTAGCAAGATCTGATTTTCGGCTTGGTGCCAGTCCGCCAATTCCTCCAATTTGAATGGCAATGGAGGAGAAGTTGGCAAAGCCACACAACGCAAAAGTGGCCATGGCTATTGTTTTAGGTGAAATATTGGCGGCGGTTACTTCTTCCGCCAGTTTCAGGTAAGCTACAAACTCATTCAATACAATTTTAGTGCCCAGCAAGGATCCCATGTTCACGGCATCCGCCCAGGGGACCCCAATCAGCCAGGCGATGGGAGCAAAAATCCATCCAAGTACCATTTCAATGGTCAGGCTTTCTCCCAAAAGTCCGGTAATACCGGTGATGTCGCTTCCCCAGCCTAAGATACCATTAAACATAGCCAGTAATGCAATGAAGGCCAATAACATAGCGCCTACATTTAAGGCTAGCTGAAGACCTGTGCCGGCTCCGGTAGCTGCAGCATCAATCCCGTTGGCATCGGTTTTTTCTACTTTCATGGATACATCGCCTTTGGTCACGGGTTCGCTGTCTTCAGGGTACAAAATTTTGGCAATCACGAGTGCGGCAGGAGCGGCCATCAGACTGGCCCCCAGTAATCGTTCAGCAAAAAGTTGTTGAGCCGCGGCAATTTCTAATCCATTGGCTTCGGCAAAGGGTGTACCCAGCATGGCTACATAAGCAGCCATCACACCCCCGGCAATGGTGGCCATTCCTCCCGTCATTACCACCATCAATTCCGATTTGGTCATTTTTTTGATAAAGGGTTCCACAACCAGCGGTGCCTCGGTTTGCCCCACAAAAATATTGGAAACAACCGAGAGGGTTTCAGCCCCGGAAGTTCCCAGCAGTTTCTGCATCCCTTTTGAAACCATCTTCACCACAAACTGCAGGATGCCGTAGTGGTATAAAATGGCCGTGAGTGAAGCAAAAAACACAATGGTAGGCAACACCTGGAAGGCAAAAAATACGCCCAGGCTGTCGGGATGTTCTGGGCCGTGGCCCAATCGTCCAAATATAAAAGAGGCACCCTCGGTGGTGTAATCCAGCACTACAACAAAGAAGCTGGCTATTTTTTGGAATAGCAGCATGGGCCAGCCCAAAGGAGCCCAAAAACCGGCCAGTACATCAGCCTTTAAAATAAATATGGCCAGGATAAACTGTATCCCGATTCCTATACCGACCAGTTTCCAGTCAATATTTTTACGGTTGTTGCTGAAAATGATGGCAAGGCCAAGAATGCTGACGATGCCGATAATACCACGTACAATATCCATTAGGTGTGCTCTGTGTTTATTTCTTTTTTCTTCTGATCACTTTTTTTGTCGGATGATTCCGCTCCTGAATTCATAAAAGGTTTGATAGGTCGGCCGCGGCGTTTGTCTACCGGCGGACGGAAACAATGGCGTGCGCGTGGCTCGTAGGCATCATATTCGCCCACCAACACTTGTCCCTCTTTTTCGACCACACGCTGTGAGTAATGGGCCATAGTACCTGATTCAGCACAAACAGCATGCAGCTTGGTTACATATTCTGCAATCGCCAACAAATAGGGCATAGGGCCGAAGGGTTTTCCTTTAAAATCCATATCCAGGCCGGCTACAATTACACGTTTGCCGTCGTTGGCCAGAGTGTTGGCCACATCCACCACGCGATCGTCAAAAAACTGGGCTTCATCAATGCAGATTACGCGGGCGTCTCCGGTGAGCAGTACAATTTGGTCGGCCGTGTCCACAACCAGGCCGGGAAGGGAAGTTTCATTGTGGGAAACCACTTCCTCGTCGCTGTAGCGTTTGTCGAGTGCAGGTTTTACCACCACTACTTTTTGACCGGCAATATGTGCGCGTTTGGCCCGGCGGATCAGTTCTTCGGTTTTTCCACTAAACATGCCGCCACAGACCACTTCTATCCAGCCATATTCCCGTGGTGCTAACGAAGGTTCGTTAATCATCTAAATAAATACGTGTGAAATTAGGTTATGAGCCCTGTTAATTTGAGGACGGAATATATCAGCCAAGCGGGAGAAAAGGAAAAAGGAAAAGTGGTTAATTGTTTGAAAGTGTTAGGTTCAAGGTTTTAGTAGCAAGGCGCAAGATTTTTCTTGTCCATGTATTTGAATTGGGTGAACAAATCCCGCAGGGATGGCCGAATGTAGCCGCGGACTTCAGTCCGTGGTGATGGAGGTCACGGCTACCAACCTCCGCCCGATTGGTGTAAATGGTTTAGTGTTTGACGGAGGTTGGGCTTTCTGTTTTTCAAAAGCTTGTTCACTGCAATGTATATATTGAATCCATCAACCATTTTGGAACCAGAGGTTCCTGCAGGCATTACGAACGAAACGTGCGTAACGAGGAAGGTTAAGGGTTCGTTTTTTTGCCTACCCAAACAGGACCCCAACCCTTTCCCTCCGGCATTTTGAATCAAGCGCCTTTGCCCATTGTACTGCCGCAGGGCAAGGGGACGCTTTGGTGACATCAACAATTACTTCGCAGTTCGTTAATCGCTAATCGAATGATCGTCAATCTCTCGAAAGTTACTTTATATCGAATTGCTTTCCAGAAATGAATGATGGCTTTACAAATTAAGAGAGAATTTCAATAGATGTGCGATAGACCGACAGACCGATGTTCGATGGACGATTTTTTTTAATCCTGTTCATCCTTAAATCCCCAAAATCATGGTTCAATATGATGCCCGCTTTAGCTCCAGTATAAGTCCAGTACAACTCCAGTTACAGTATGTTTGGAAACGAAGCGGTATTGGAGGGGTGCTGGAGGGATACAATGGATGGAAGATGACTGACATCCTAATGAGCCGTCAGTTTTGCCCCGTAACGGGCAACACCATTTAAGAGATGACAGAGTCTGTGACCGGCAGATCGATCATTGGTGATTTCTTGAAAACCACTCTTATCTCTTAATAACACCGTCATTGCGAGGAACTCATAATGCTTAAAGTAGGACTGGAGTGCCTACCGACGAAGCAATCTCCTTAATACCACTTGGGGTATTCATCAACGAAGCGTTGGGAAAGGAGTTGCCTTGATCAAACAGATCGCCACGTCGGAAGGCAAGGTAAATCGAGTTTCAAACGAAGTTGCCTCCTCGCGATGACTGGCGTTGAATAGATTTTTGAAATCCTACTTTTCTGCTTAAATTTGTCATCGGTAAGATAAAAGCCAATAGCCCAATAACATCCTCATGCCATAGTTTCAAAAGGGCAATTTCGATATCTCTTTGATGGACATTATAAAAGGAGATATAGCCATGCGTAAAAAGATTTCAACTGCCTCTGTTCTTTCTGTTTCAATCATTTCCTTTCTTTTGGTGAGTTGCGGCACACCGTATCAAGCCCTGGACTTTTGGGGGCATGGTTTCAGCGAAAGAAAGCTCTCGGAACAAAGCTATCTTGTTTCATTCAGTGGCAATGAAAGTACATCAGCCATCGAGGTTCAAAACTTGTTGCTTCGAAGATGCGCCGAACTCACACTGTCTGAAGGCTATAATTATTTCTTGATCCTGGACGAGAAATCCGACAAGAAAACCAGCTTGTCGTACATTGAAAGCTCCGAAGAATATAGCCGGGATGAAGAATACACGAAATCCGTTCAGATATACATGGCGAACAGAGATGAGCTTACCAAAGAAGAACTTCGCCAGGCGATAGATGCACGTGTTTATCTTGCATACAACAAATGAAGACTGATATGATTTTCGATGCTTAAACAGCAACTTTGCTCTTAGCCCGACCTCACCTCAATCCCCTCCTTCGCAAGGAGAGGAAGTTTGCTTGGCTTAACCATAAAGGAATCTTGAAGTATGAGTTTGATGTATTACAAGAGTCCTTTTCCTTGAGAAGGAGAAGACAAAAGAGGTCAGCAGGGAAGGGCTGTGATCTTCACTCTACTTAGTTTTGAATCGCGGATTTAATGGATAAACAGATTGCGCAGATTTTACAAAGGCTCAATCTATAATCTTTAATTTTCCATCCTTTAATATTTAATCATAATAAAGGTCGAATTCTTTCTTCCACCCCTTAGCCATCCATCAGACGACTCTCTGCGGGAATTAAGTGACGGAGAGCTAAGCCAGTCGTCGGATGGAATACGGGGTTTGTAATCTGCAATTTGTAATCTCCAATCTTTAATTCACAGATACATAATTTTTACATATACCGCCTTATTGCTATCTTCAGCGCATGAAGAAATTTGTTCTACAGAAGGAAGAGCCTCGTAAACGACCCGAAGATTATTCCATCCCGTATGCTGATTTGCTTAATAAACAGCAGCAGGATGCGGTGTTCCACGATAAAGGACCAGCTTTGGTGGTGGCGGGAGCGGGGACTGGTAAAACCCGTACGCTGGTGCATCGAGTGGCACGTTTGGTAGAAAGTGGGGTTAATCCCAACAATATTTTGCTGCTTACTTTTACCCGTCGTGCCGCTAAAGAAATGCTTAACCGTGCAAGCAATATCCTGGATGAGCGTTGCCGGCAGGTGCAGGGCGGTACCTTTCATTTTTATTGCAGCTTGTTGCTTCATCGTTATTCCGAGGCCATTGGTTATCCCTCCAACTTTACCATCATTGACATAGCCGATGCGCTTGAAGTGATTCAGTTCGTGCGCACGCAGCTCAACCTTCATAAAAAAAAGAAACGGTTCCCCAACAAAAATACGCTGCGTAATATTATCAGCACCTGCCACAACAAAAACCTGGATTTGCGCGTGGTGTTGCTGGAAGAGTATCCGCAATTCCTGGAGCAGGAGGAAAAGATCCTGAAAGTGGTGGAAGGCTACCAAGAGTACAAAGAACGCAATTTTGTAATGGATTTTGATGACTTGCTGATCAACACCAGGGAGTTGCTTTCCAAGAATGATGACATCCGCAAAAAGGTGGCTTCTAAAAATGAGTTTGTGATGGTGGATGAGTTCCAAGACACCAATAAGCTGCAGGCAGAACTTACCGAGTTGTTTTCCAGCGTGCATGGTAACGTGATGGCAGTGGGGGATGATGCCCAAAGCATTTATTCCTTTCGTGGGGCCGATCACCAAAACATCATGGATTTTCCAGAGCGATTTAAAGGCACCAAGCTCATCAAGCTGGAAGAAAACTATCGTTCTACCCCCGAAATCCTGGAAGTGGCGAATAACCTGTTGAAACAGGCTAATTATAAGTTTGATAAGCAGCTGTATTCCAACATCGAAAATGGGGAATTGCCGGCCCTGGTGCAGTCTTCCAGCGAGCACGACCAAAGCCGGTTTGTAACGCAGGCGGTACTCCAGATGCGGGAGCAGGGGATGGAGCTCAATGAAATGTCCGTGCTGTTTCGTAACGGGCGAGACTCTTTTGATTTGGAAGTAGAGCTGAACCGAAAGAACATTCCTTTTGTAAAATACGGCGGACAAAAATTTACCGAAGCCGCTCATATCAAAGATGTACTGGCGCATGTTCGTGTGCTGGTGAATCCCATGGATACTATTGCCTGGAACCGCGTGTTGATGCTGCTGGATGGTATCGGCCCCAAGACCGCCCAGGATTTATTTGAGTGGATTCGTCTGGCCAACAATCCGTACCGGCTGGATCTCTCGGATACCACCAGTCAGTCCTACATCGATCAGCTAAAAGAACTGAGTAAATTACTGGTCGATTTGAAAGAAAATGATCACTCGGTATCCAAAGTGGTGGAATTGGTTGTCGGTTACTATAGAGATTTTTGCAAGAGCCGGTATGATGATTACCCAAAACGACTGAAAGACTTAGAAGCTTTTATTAATGTATCAGAGAGCTTTACTTCGCTCCCTAAAATGCTCGAAGAGTTGGCCTTGGACCCGATTACTGCTACGGCCGTAGATACGGAGCAAAAGACCAAGGAAGAGGCCCCGCTTATCCTTAGTACTATCCATTCGGCCAAAGGATTGGAATGGAGGCATGTGTTCATCATTCAATGCCTGGATGGTATCATTCCGTCAGCTTATTCCGTTGAGGATGAGGAACAGCTGGATGAAGAATTGCGCCTCTTATATGTGGCCGCCACTCGTGCAAAAGAGATGCTCTATTTCAGTTATCCGGTACTGGCGCAGTCGGCGTACGGGGATTATTTTACTCAGCAATCCCGTTTTCTAAAAGATATCAATAGTGAGTTGCTGGAAGAATGGAAGCTTGTAGAGGAGGAAACCAATCAGCTTTCCGATGGGGATCAGCAGCAATTGCCTGAATAGATTTGAGCCCGATTTCTGATAAAGGAGTGTAATTTTCGGGATTTAATTAATCCTGTAAATCTCATCAATCCTGAAAAATCCTGGTTCATTCTATGATTTAAAGCAATGGTTAGACCAATCAGGCCTTGGCACCGACACCTCTCACAAACAATACGGGAACAGCCGCATTGTTTGATCTCTCCTCAAGGAGAGACTTTATCGAGACGGTCTTAAAGTTACGTTGCCTGAAAATTTTTTGAGGTTTAATTCTAAATCGCAGACTTCACGGGGGCGAATTATAGCTATATAGTTGAATTAAGATTCCAAAATATTTCACTACTTCCTAAAAGTCCTCCCTTGAGGGAGGTGGCTTGCGCAGCGATAGCGGAGCAAGACGGAGGGTGTTTGATGCTAAGGCTTTCATTTATTTTATCAGACTCACAAACTATACATGCGCCTGGATAACCATAATTCTGAAAATCCTGGTTCACAACCCCAGAACTTCGAGCTTGAATACCGCCCTTCCAATTATTACCCTATTTCTAATATCTATTTCAACAATTATCAACTATCGCGGTCAAAGTGAAACAACTTCTACTCGGCTTATTCATCTTATTCGGGATTTCTGAGTGCTTAATAGCACAGGGATTTAACTCTACCAATGGCCGCAATCATCCCGAACTAAATTGGCAAGTGGCGGAAACGGCGCATTTTAAAATCATGTATCCGCAGCGGATTGCTGGGATTGAAGATGAAGCGGCGGCTATTGCGGAAGAAAGTTACCGTGTCTTATCAGAAAATCTGGATGTGGAATTTAATTACAAAATCCGCGTGTACCTTTCGGATGAGGATGAGGTCAACAATGGGTTTGCCGTGCCATTCCGCCGGGCCTATACCGATATTTGGGTGAATCTGAATGATTACAGCGAGATTTGGACCGGCAGCGAAAAGTGGCTGCGCAAAGTGCTGGCTCATGAACTGGCGCATATTTTTCACTTTGAAGCGGTTAAAGGGAATGCAGGGCTTCTACAAAATGTATTTGCCACTCCGCGAACCCGATTTTGGTCAGAAGGGCTGGCTCAGTATCAAACCGAATATTGGGACTCACAGCGTGGCGATCGTTGGTTGCGTAAAGCTGTTTTTGATGATAACCTGAACTATAATTCCGGACAGGCGCTGGATGATGGCCGCTTGGTGTATGCGCTTGGAAATTCTCAGCTTCGCTACTTCACTGAAAAATATGGCGATAGCACGCTGGTGAATATGCTGAAGTATCGGGATACTTCTCTGGGGTTTATTAAGTATCATGATTTTTATGAGGCTTTTGATAAAGCAGTAGATGGCGGCTATTCAGCGTTTTTTGACGATTGGCGCAAGCATACCAACGTGTACTATAACACGCTGGCTTCGCGGATGGAACGAGTGGATTCCCTCGACGGAAAGTCTTTTGGCTTTCCTGCTACTTTTTTATTTGATGCGGCAGTGAGTCCCAACGATAGCCTTGTTGCCGTGCTGGGCTATCCATCAATGACACGTCCGGTTAAAAGGCTGTATGTGATCACTACGGATTCATCCCATAAAACCAAACAAGTTGGAGAAGGCAGAATCAACGAGGACTTGGCCTGGAGCACCGATGGACAGCAGTTGGTGTATTCTAGGCTTGTCAGGGGAGAACATTCATCGCTGGTGAATGATGTTTTTGTATATGATTTAAACAACGGAGAGGAGCATCAAATAACTTACAGCAGGCGAGCTAAATTTCCTGTTTTTGGGCCGGATGATGATCAGCTTTCGTATATCGTAAATGAAAACGGAACCGGAAACCTTTTTACCCACGATTTGAATACAGGACAGACACAACGAATTACCAACTACCAGGGCGATATTCAGTTGCTGTGGCCGCAATGGTTGCCAAAGCAAAACAGCTGGGTGTTTCATCGGTTCGGTGAAGCCGGTAACCGAAACCTGGTGTTACTCAACCGCGAATCTGGCAAGGAAACTATCTTGGATGATGGAGAACTGGACAACCGTAAGGTTGTGGTCAATCCTTCCGGCGATAAACTCGCCTATGTTTCACTGCGGGATGATGTGCCCAATGTTTTTATCTATGATTTCGAAACCGACCAGGAAACCCGGTTTACCAATGTTTTTACCGGGGCGGAAGTATTTGGCTGGGTTTCGGAGTTTGATACTATGGCTACTGAACACCTGCTGGTTGGCGCTTCGGAAAGCCGTACCAAAGATCAGCTGTATTTTGTTGAGGCAGATCGGGAAACCCCAGAAGTTTCAAATGATTATGTGCCGGCGGAATATGCCAGTTGGAAACAAAAGACCCCGCCGGTACTTTTCCCAGATTCCATAGCCCCAGCTCCACAGCTGATATCTGATCGATATGAATATGCATCTTTTCAGAACATTACCCATGTAACCTCTTTTGCACTGCCATACTATAGTGCTGAGGATGATTGGGGTATTTTTGCTACTTCTAACTGGACCGAGCCTCTGGGCAAGCACACTTTTGCCGGCGGGGGATGGCTGTCGATACCCGAGCCTGCAAAGAATTCTTATGGAGCCTTTTCCTATATCAATAACCAATGGTATCCCAGTATCTCACTGAATGTGTACCAGATGCCGGAGAATGGACAGTTTTATGGTGATCGATACTTGTTTGAAGAATACACCGGCGTTGATGTTACGGCACGGTGGCCGTTGGATACTTTTTCCGGTTCTTACCAGCGTAGCACACTTGGGCTTAAGCTTCGTTACTATCACACAGATCCTTTTGAGCGTAGCAAGTTTTTGCAGATGTCAAATATTGAAGCTCCTCAATCTGCCACTATCGCTGACCTGGAATTGGCTTTTGAGGTAAAGAAACAACGTCCCTGGAGCCGAAATGTGATTCACCCGCTGGATGGCTCGGGCCTGAGATTTTCTCTCTCTGCTGCTAATGAGAGTGTAGCTTCAGACCTGAGCTTTTTGAAGGCTGATTTAAATGCTTACACGATGTTTCCCGCTTTAGGATTGCACCGTGTATTTATCCAAACGCGTTTACAGACACAGTTCGGCAATCCCTTGCCCCAAAATTATATTGGCTTCTCACGCTATGATAATATCACCCTAAACCTTTTGGAGCAGGTACCTTTACGCTTTTTTGGAGATAACGAGCGGGTGCGCGGTTACCGTGATTTTGTGGCTGGTGATCAGGTAGCTTTTGCCAGCATGGAGTATCGGGTGCCTTTCTTACCCTCATTGCAAACCGAGATTTTGGGATTACTGAAGTTGGGAAGCACCTATGCTACATTGTTTACTGATGCCGGGATGGTTTTTGAAGGACAAGCGGAGTCAGGTGAAAGCGGCACCATCAGCCGGTGGGGAGCAGGCGGAGAAGTGAAAAACCTGGTATCTCTTTTTGGGATCGAATTTGTACACAGCCTGGGAATAGCCAAACCCGCCAATCAATTATTTGATAATCAGCCATTTGAAGTGTACTATCGCATCAAAACAGTAGTACCTTTTTAAGGTTTCAGTTCATCCTGCCAGGCAGGATTTGAAGAAAAGGGTATTCAAAAGGATGTAAATAAAAGATAAACAGGTATTAATAAATGATACGTATGGATCTTGGTGATCTGTTCAAAATCCCCATATGGTTATTATCAAAAAAAAGTAGTTTCTTAGACACGGCAAAACTTAAGATATTTTAATATTACGTCGATACTTAGATACAACCAACAGTTATCAGGCAGCGCTAATCCGCTAATTTGCAAGCAGTATTATGGCACAATTCAGGCTTAAGGCAATATCTCAGAAAGGGAAATTGGTACAGACCGAGTTTGAGGCAGACAATAAAAAAGAAGCTCAGCTTAAGGTAGACCGCCTTTCCCGTACCAACGGACTTTCCATTAAGGCCCTGGATGAGAAAAAAATGTACCAGTATAAGGTGCAACGGCCCGGTAAACCCAAAGTGACCGGCGAGCAGGAAGCGTATAGCAAAGAAGAGCTGGAAAAGGCGCTGGTGAAGCTGGGTTATAAAGTCATTAGCATCAATAAAAAGCTGTTCGACTTTAAGGGCGGCGTACCGATGCAAGAGGTGGTGACCTTTATTCGCCTTTCCTCTGATCTGCTAAACCAACAGCTTTCCTATGATGAAATTTTGAATCTCCTGTATGAGGATACGCAGAATAAGCGCATGAAGGAGGTTATTAAAACCATCCAGAAGGACTTAAAAGATGGAAAGGAAGGTTCCGAGGTATATGGCAAGCACGAAGATGTTTTTGGAAAGTTTGCGGCCTATATGCTAAGTGTAGCTTCTACTTCTGGTAATATGGCTTTGGTATTTGAAAGTACAGCCAAGTTCCTGGAACGGGATGCGGATTTTAAGAAAAATCTCCGTCGAGCCCTGATGATGCCCGCAGTTACGGTTTTGGCTGTAATTGGGGTGGTTTTGTTTTATGTAGGATATATTTTTCCTGCCACAGCCGAGTTATTTGTTGAGATGGACATCACCCTGCCACCGATGACGGCGGCTACCCTGGAGCTGAGTTACTGGCTCAGGGATAACTGGATTATGATTATGCTGTCCTTTGTCATACCTATCGCAGGCTTTATATACTATATAAAAACACCCAAAGGGAAACTTAACCTTGATAAATATATTATTCATATTCCTGTTATTGGTGATCTGCTCCACAAAACCAGTATTGAGATTTTTTCCCGCGTATTCTATACGCTGTACAGTGGATCAGGGCAAAATATTGAAGTGATAAAGGTAGCAGCTGAGGCCTGCCGGAATAAATACATGGAAAAACAGATTAAAGAAGTGGCCATTAAAATGATGTTGAAGGACGGGGCCGGTCTGATTGAGTCCCTGGAAACCACCGGTGTGTTTACTAAAACGGCCTTAAGTCGGTTTAGGTTAGGTGCCGAGTCAGGAGCCTTGCGGGAAAATGCCAAGCAGCTGGCCGAGTATTACGAGATTCAAACTACTTATAAAATGCAGTCGGTGATTGACATCATAAACCTGTTTATCAACTTGTTTATCATGATTGCCCTGATTGCTATTACCATCGTCTCGTCCGAGTCTGCTATTATCCAGCCAAATACCGGAATGTAATTGTTGATATAAATGGGAAAGATTAACATACGGAGACATATTGGCGACATCCTGGTAAATAAAGGAGTGATCACGGAAGATCAGCTCCAGAAGGGATTGGCTATACTTGCCGAAGAGCCCAAGGAAAGCAACCGTCGGCTGGGGCAGATCCTCTTTCAAGACTTAGGCCTGAACCGGCATATGATCATGAAAGAGATTGCCAAGATCTACGCTTTCCGTGAGGTATTGAAGGATGTAGAGGAGGTGCCTGGTGAAGTACTGGATCACATCAAAGAGAATATTGAAGACCTACCCAAAGAAGTGGTAGATGAACTGGTCCATCACAAAGCACTTCCGTATCAAAAAACCAATAACTCAATAACTATTGCTGCAGCTGATCCCTCTGATCCCAATATTCAGGGGGTGATCAATAAGATCAATTTTAAGCAGACCGAGCTTGTCTACTGTAAGTACGAGGTTATTGAAGAGATCCTCTCTAAAGTATATGAGCAGAAGAATGAATTCCTGGATCTGTTGGAAGAGATTGATTACGAAGAGCCCGATCTCGACAAAACTGAAGAGGAGATTGATGAGGAAGAAATAGATGCCGAAATCAATCAAAGTATGCTCAACTCCCTGGTAGAGGGGATGCTGGTTGAATCGGTGCGTCAGGGCGTGAGTGATATGCACATTGTGCCCAGTTCGCCGACTACCACAGATATTCGTTTTAGGATTGATGGTAAACTGCAGCTTTGGTATCAACAAAAAAATGTGAAGCCGGAAGCCATTTCGGCCGTTATTAAGGATAAAACCCGTAATGTAGACCGTTTTGAGCGGGATGCCTCACAGGATGGTTTTATTCAGCGGCAGGTTGATGGTTTTGGTATTCGGTACCGCGTGTCGATCATGCCCATTGTAGGGAAACAGTTCGACCGCAAGTTTGAGTCTATTGTAATTCGGGTTCTGGATGACAGAAACGTAATTCGCGACCTGGATAAGCTGGGTTTACAGAAGGTTGCCAAACAAAATTTTATAAAATCAATCCAACAGCCTTCAGGCATCGTAATCATAACCGGACCTACCGGTAGTGGTAAATCAACCACGCTGGTAGCCGCCTTGTATTATGTAATTGATCCAACCAAAAACGTACTTACGGTGGAGGAACCGGTAGAATATATCATTGAAGGGGCCCGGCAGCTTAAAATTAGCCATCACATGACTTTCGATCAGTCTATGAGAGGGATTTTACGGCATGACCCGGATATTGTATTGGTAGGTGAGATCCGTGATTTGAAAACGGCAGAGATTGCTATCAAGCTGGCGAATACTGGTCACCTCACGTTCTCAACCTTGCACACCAATGATGCGCCAAGTGCTATCTCGAGGCTTTATAAGATGGGGGTAGAACCTTTCCTGATCGCTAACGCCGTGAACCTGGTAGTAGCTCAGCGACTGATTCGCCGCTTATGCAACAATTGTAAAGAGGCCTTTAAACCCCATCCTGAGACAGCCAAAGGCATTGGTTTTACCGATGAGGAAATTGAGAACACCACTTTCTATAAAGCAGTAGGATGTGATAAATGCAACGATACCGGCTACAAAGGTCGGGCGGGTATCCATGAGGCTCTATATTTCTCTAAAGAAATTAAGAAAATGATTTTGGATGCCGGTGGAGATATTGACGAAGGTGCCATAAAAGACTTAGCGATGTCTCAGGGCATGTTAACGCTTCGTGGTTCCGGCCGTGAGCGAGTGAAAGAAGGTATTACCACCATAGAAGAAATTGTAGCAGTTACCATTGAGGATTAACATGCATATTTTTTGGATATTAACTACTAACTTGAAACATATTTATATATGTTAAAGCTGGTACAACAACACAGGGATTTAGTATGAGTAGCGAAATAACTAATTCTGGCGATGACATAATGAGCGATTACATCAAAAAGTTTTTGAAGGAGCCACCTATGCTTCTAAAAAACTTTCATTATGAAGATGTGCTGGAATTTCTTCAGTTAGGAAAAGAAGAACGATTTATGAGCGATGAAATCATCCTCAACGAATCGGAGTATGTGAATTCGGCATACCTTGTGGCCGAAGGCAGAGTTAGTATATGGAAGGATAACATACAGTTGGCTACTCTTGGGGAAGGAAATTTTTTGGGTGAAGCCTTCCTTTTCAGCAAGAACAGCAGAATGGCAAAAGTTACTGCAGAAGGGGACAGCGTACTGTTACGATACGAACGGTATGAAGCACTTAATTTTTTCCGGCGAAAACCAGAAAAGCTTTTCAATATATTCACAAAAAATATCATCGAAATACAGCAGCGCAAAATCAGCAATATGAATGTTCAGTTATTAAATCTGAAGAAACGCTTGCTTAATGACTCCAATTGGTAATCATTTAAATTCGGTTCTGGAAGCAGGACTGAAATAGATGTGTTTGTTATATTAAAATAATTTAATTTTTTTTGTAACATCTTGCTGGCTCAGGTATCTAATACATATCTGGAAACCGGCAACTGGTTATCATCAACACGATTAGGCTTTATATGGAGGCGGCAACTACAACTGCGATTTCAAAACTGGTAGATCCGGTTTTACAGCAAATTCCCCGTACGGTACGAGGGCTGGACCGCCATATGCGTATCGGAAATATTGTTGAGGAGCTGGATGAAGAGCACCGTTTGGCACTCACTGACATACTGGATTCTTATCTCAAACGGATGCTTAAGAATGAAGCATCGGATATTGATTTGGGCGGCCCCGGTTGTAAAGGGCGGGTTTGGTACCGCATATATGGCGATAAGAAGCCGGCTGAAACTCCTACAGATCTTTCTCTCGATGAAACCAATGTGCTGCTCCATAACGCTATTTTACCTTCTCAGCGAGAGAAACTGATAAAAGATAAAAACCTCGATTTTTCTTATTCCATTGAACTGGAAGACGGCAGCAGTCAGCGCTTCCGGGCAGACATGTATTTTGATCTGGAACACCTGGCTTTAAACATGCGGAAGATTGATAATACCATCCGCCCGTTTAAGAATTTGGGTGCTCATACCGAAGTGGCAAAGGCGCTCAGTCTGAAGTATTACAAATATGGCCTCACCTTAATCACGGGTATCACCGGTTCAGGTAAATCATCCACCCTGGATACTATCATTGACGCCAACAACCGGACGGTAGACTCTCACATTGTGATTATTGCTTCTCCGGTTGAATTGATTCATGAACCCGTACGTTCGGTTGTACGCCATCGTGAAGTAGGACGGGATGTGCCTTCCTTTAAAGAAGGAGCGATACAATCGCTGCGTCAGGATCCCGATATCATTGTAATAGGTGAGCTTCGCGACCCGGAAACCATTATGACAGCCCTCGAAATAACAGATTCCGGGCACAAGACCTTCGGAACCTTGCACACATCTTCTGCGATGGAAAGCATCGAACGTATTTTAGGTGAAGTACCTACTGAAGAGCAAAACAGGGTACGAACGCGTCTGGCAGATGTATTAACGTGTGTGATTAGCCAGAAACTAGTGCCAAGCCTGGATGGAAAACGGATTTTGGCTAAAGAAGTTTTGCTTGTAAATTCATCCGTCAAAGCGGCAATTAGAAATAACAACGTGGGCGAAATTTACCAAATGCTGATGGAAGGCAGCGAGCGGGGCATGAATACCATGGAGCAAGATCTTAAACGATTGTACTCGGAAGGCATCATTGCCAAAGAAACGGCAATCAATCACGCCAATAACAAAACCAAAATGGTACAACTGCTAAGCGAAGTGAATTACTAAAGACGCATGATCTCAGGAAAAACATATACGGGCTTGGTGGTAGATGGCGATGCGCTTAAAGTGGCCATGGTTAAGGTTACAGGTAAAAAGTTAACCTTGGTGGGCATAGATAAAGTACGCCTGGTTGAAAACCTTAAAGAAGAAGGAATGCCGGCCACTATTGATGAAGATGGAGGCATTTTTGATTCTGTAGATGATCCCGTTGACAGTAGTGAGATTTTCGGTTTTGAAACGGAGGAAGAGGTAGAAGATGCTGATGATGAACTGAAGCTGGAAGAAGTTGATGACGATATCGATGATCTTGGTTTTGACGACCTTGAGGATTCCGATCAAATTGTAGACTCGGATATGGTGGATGAAACCGAGACCCCGGCCTCCAATGAACTCCTGCTCTACAATTTATTTAGCCTGATAGATGCAAAGCGCATCAATTTGGGATTGAGCATTCCTGCCGGACAAACGATTTTTCAAATTCTTAAAGACAGCAACTTTTCCAAAACCAAGCGCAAAGATTTGGAAGTCATCGTGAATGACCGTCTGGAGGCTCTGCATGGCGTTCCTAAAGCTGAAGATTACTATTCCTATTCCGTAGCGGATGATGGTACGCTTTTGCTTACTTCTATTGATGAAGAACCCGGAATTCTAAACCTTGTTAACAACACGCTGGAAATCTACCGCGGCAAGCTCTTTGTTGAGGATGTTGTACCAGATGAAGTGGCGTTGGTTGGCCTGGTTAGGGCTAATTATGAACTTGAAGAAACGACCATAACGGGAGTCATTCAGTTTGGGGAGAAGAAGACCCGTATTATTTTTATGAAGGGTGAACAGCTTTGGATTGTATCCCCAATTATAACCGAAGGTATTAAAGATCAGCGGTTCCTAAGTACAGTTTTTAGTAAGATATTATTCCAGTTAGATACGGGCGAAGTACCTAATCTGGACCGGCTTATTTTATGCAACAACTCTCTGGGTGAAAAAGCAGTCACCTTTTTTGAAGACCGTTTTCAGGATGTAGAAATCACAGAGTTTGAATTTTCGGATGAAATATTTGATGCGGAAGGCATTAACAAATCTTCCTTGCCTGCTTTTACTACGGCTATAGGTGCTGCCTGGGCAGCCTCCGGATTTCAGCATAACAAATTCCCGGATATATCATTCTTACCTGATTATGTGCAGGAAAGGCAAAAGATATTTAAGCTTCAATGGCACGGGATTTTATTGCTGCTTCTCATTTTACTAACTCCCATTGTATCCAATCATTTTTACACGCAAAATGCAGCTGAAATAAACCGTCTTGAAACAGACATCAGCCAGTTAAATGCGCAGATAGAGTCTTTAGAACCTACCGTACAGGAATATAACCGCATCAGCTCCGAGCTTGAGCAAATACAAGCTCAGCTTCAATTGCTATCGGAATTAAGCCAGGGAACCCTGCGATGGAGTACCAACCTGGACCTTATAAATAACGGTGTTGATGATGTGAATATGGTATGGCTCACTTCCATGAACCAAAGCGATGGTGGAGTAGAAATTAACGGCATTGCCACTCGTCGGAGTGCCATAGCCGATGTTGCGGAGATATTTGATCGTGCTACATTACTGAATGTATCAACCTCCGAAATACGTGAACAAGACGTATATAATTTCCGGTATCAGATTCAGGACTTCTTTGATACGGAAGACATCTATACGCCGGAAGCAGTGCAAGGAATAGAAGACTTAATCCAACAGCCATAAATTTGTCATACGCAGTACGAAATACCATCATTCTGTTAGTGACCCTTGCATTATTTGTAGGGGGCGCATTTTCCTATATCAAGTTTATCCAGGTGGCAGAGCTTGAGGAACTGGAAGAAACCTATGCCGAAAAGCAACAGGACTACCAGGAAAAACGACAAACCAGCGATGCTTTTCCCATATTGAATGAAACCTATCAGCGGGCAATAGCTATTACCGAGAATTTCGACAAATCACTGTATCCTCATCCCACTCCGGATGATGTATACCACTACCTGGATTACATCAGTTACAGTGACACCAACTCAACCGTATATTTTGATTTTGTATTTATAGATTCAACCGCTTCTGATCAATATGGAATCATGACGGCTGATATTAACGGATATGGCAACTACCAAAACTTTATGAATTTTATTAATAAACTGGAAAACAGTCGGTTACTTAACAAAGTATCCGGACTTTCTCTGACACCCCCCGGAGGCAGTGGGGAAGAACTGGATGAGGTCAGCTTTGGCTTTACCCTTGAGAGTTATTACCAACGGCTTGGCAACCAGCAAACCAGTTTACTGGACGATCAACTAAGCCTGAATCAAAGTATTTCTACTTTCAATCCCTTTTATCCGCTTATACTTGCTTCGGTACCTCCAAATGAGGACAACCTGATTAATGTGGAGCAAAGTCGCTTAATAGGACTTACAAGCTCACGAGTATTTATAGCGGATCAGGGCGGCAGTGTGCAGTCACTCAGAATAGGTGACAAGGTATATCTTGGCGAATTAAGCGAAATTGATACCGAAAATAATTCTGCTACATTTAATTTAAATAAAGGTGGTATCACAGAATTGGTTACCCTGGAGATAGAGCGATGAAAACAGTAAAGAAAATGAGTTACGCATACAGCACGGCATTCGCCTTATTTTTATGTATGGCGGTTTTTTCAACCGGCCAGCAAGTGATGGCGCAGGAAATCATTGATCCACTCAGGGAATATACCAATCCCGAGGAAGTGGTAACCTTTGACCGAAATACCTCATACACTGAGGCTATAGAAGTAATTAACACCTTTGCGCAGGAGTTTGATGATAAGTTTATTGTTGATAACACGGCCCGATCTGGAGAACTGGGGGTGAATTTGCCACCCATGCATTGGAAAGATGCATTGCGTTATATCCTTCGCTTTGAAAACCTCCAGCTCACAGAGTATGAAGATTTCTATGAAATCAGCGTCCCCAAAGAAGAAGCAAATGTAAGCAAACAGGCAAATGCTACCGGTGTCGGCCAGCAATCCGAAATTCTGGCCACAACCGATACCCGTGAAGTTCGCATCAATGCTACTTTCTTTGAAGGTAACAAACGGGCATTGCAGGAAATTGGCATTGACTGGTCTACACTTACCAGCGACATACCCGAGAACCTAAGTGAATTTGTATCGGGAGAAGGGGGAGAGACAGTACCTTCTTCAACATTGAATGATCAATTTGTAGCCGTTAATTCTTTCAATGCTTCCAGCGTATCACAGAATGCCTTTAACGCGATGGTTAATTTCGGGGAATTTGGTCCTGGAATCAGTGTTCAGGCTCTTTTCAGTGCTTTTGAAGCAGATAACCTCGGTAAAGTTTTGGCCACGCCATCAATTAAAGTGGTTGACGGACAAGAAGGGAACATCCAGGTGGGACAGGATTTTTCCATCAAGCAAAGAGATATTGCCGGAAACGTTACCGACAACTTTGTAAGTACCGGTACTATCCTTACGGTCACCCCGAATATCATCACGCAAGGAGATACTTCTTTTATTTACCTTGATTTGGAGGTTGAACGTTCTACTGCCCAGCCTGATGTGGTAAGTACCATTGTGAACAAGCAGGAAGCAACAACTTCTGCTATTTTGATGGACGGTGAGTCAACCTACGTTGCCGGTTTATATCGTACAGAAGAGACCTCGGTGCGTCGCGGAGTTCCTATCCTGAAAGACTTGCCAGGCTGGTTTTTCGGTCTTCGTTACTTGTTTGGATATAATTCCAATGACTATCTGGAAAATGAGCTTATCATCATTGTACAAGCGGAACTGATTGAACCGGTTAAAACTCGTATTTCAAACAAATTGGAAACCAAACGTGATGTATTAAACAGTACGCGTGACCGTATGCGGAATGATCTTGACCGGGTATTCGAATCCGCTGAATCACCTTTCCCACCAGAAGATGATGCAGCTGCTAAATCCCAGGATTCAGTAGCAGCTGAAGAGGAAGTTTTGGAGCCAGAAGTCACTGAAACCGAAACTACTGATGAGCCAGAGCTCACCGAAGAGCAACAAGAAATGGCGGAAGAGCTTAGCATGCCCGTAGAACATCCCGAATTGATGATGGTGGTTCCAAAAGCCTTCGATTTAAATGAATTTTTGGAGCGACAGCAAAACGGAGAGGTAGTAGAAGAAACCGATTCTGATCTAAAGTATTTTGTGATTGGAGGATCCTTCCTGGTTCCAAGAAATGCTCAAAACTTTAAAGAAACTTTAGCTGAAGAGGGATGGGACACACGGATTTTATTCAACCCTGAAACCCGCTTTAATTACGTAGCCTACGAGGGCTTCTCTGATTTTGATGAAGCAGTGGAAAGAACCTTGGAATTACGAGGTAGTATCAACGACGAGGCTTGGTTATTTACGCTTAGATAGAAAAGGCTCGGGTAATTCCTGAATTGAAGCTTAATTCAGGAGTGCTGTTTTAAATACTGTATGGAAACACGGTTGAAAGACCCCGGTCGCTCTACATTGCACACATGCCCGCAGTTTTCAATCACCTTTAAGGTTGAATTTTTGTGCTTCTCTACGATTTGTTTAACGGGCGGTAAAAACATGTGGTCTTCACTGCCCATCACATAAAGCATGGGAGATTTCACTTCTTTTTCTTTGAAGTATCTCAGCAGGGGATTCACCTCGTTGGTAAGCTTAAACCAGCGCAAAAACTCTTTTTGATATAATTTCTTTGCCTCCCGGATAAACATATTTCTGGACTTAGCGTGATGTTTTCGGGGCATGATAATCCAGGCAAAAAAGCGGTAGAGCCACATATATGGGATGATTCTCTTGAACATATGTCCCAAAAATACCAGAATTCTGGAGCGAATGTTTAGCCGTGTGATGGCTCCGCAGAGAACAGAAGACTTCACGCGTTCGGGGGCCACTTCAGCAATGGTTCTTATAATGATGGTACCTAACGAAACGCCAATAAAATGAGCCTTTTCAATGCCCAGATGATCCAGCACATCCAGTACATCACGGCTGATAAACTCAAAAGAATAATTCTCTTCGTAATACTTTTGCAGCAAATCCTTTGATTTACCGTGACCACGTAAATCTACCAACAACACATTAAAGTGCTCTTTAAAATCCCTCAGCTGGTTAAACCAGATAGATGAGCTTCCACCGGCACCGTGTACAAACACAACCCAGTCTCTCTCTTCCGAGGATATAAATTCTTTATAGTACAACATATAGTTAATAGAATTATCGCAGGCGGTACTAAATTAAAACCTTAATTATGATATAAAAAGGCCAGAACAATATCACAACAATTTGTAAATATAATGTTAAAGAACAGGGTATAGTTTCAATGACAAACCAATTTTTAAGTACGGAGAAACTATGCCAGGTATATTACAGAAAACTACACAGTCACCATCCACTATTGCAGGGCTTAATATTAAGTCCGGTAAGTACACCGTGCGTTTCGCGCAGGGTCGGAATGAAGTTGAAGAAGCTTTAAGGCTCAGGTTCAGGGTTTTTAACCTCGAAATGGGGAAGGGCTATACGCGTTCCTATTTTGATTTTTTGGATGAAGACGAGTTTGACCGTTATTGCCATCACCTGGTAGTGGTGGAAAACAGTACCCAAGAGGTTGTAGGGACTTATCGGCTTCAGGATGTTAACACGGCCGAGCAGGGCAGAGGGTTTTATACGGCCTCCGAGTTTGCCATTCACCTGTTTCCTTCCCGGATTTTATTAAATGCCATCGAACTTGGCCGGGCCTGCATAGAAAAATCACACCGAAATAGCCGCGTGTTGTATTTGCTATGGAAAGGTATTGCCCAGTACGCTCAGCTGATGGGCATGCGATATCTTTTTGGATGTTGTTCCCTGAATACCATGGAAGCAGAAGAAGCATGGACCGTTTTCAGGCAATTAAAGCGTGGCGATCATCTTCATCCTGACTATCACATTTTGCCTAGTCCAAAATTCAGATGTTTGAAACCGGATGCAGAGGCTAAAAGTGATACCCCGGTAATGCTTCCCCAGTTATTTGAACTATATCTGAAGTTAGGTGCAAAAGTCTGCAGTCCACCGGCATTGGATAAAGCATTTCAAACAACCGATTTCCTGATATTGTTGGATTTAGAACAATTATCAACCCAAACAAAAAACCTGTTTTTCAAATAGAAATTGTTAATTTTGCCCTCTATGAATCTGATAAGGGCAATACTACGTTTATTGGTTTTTCTGATTGTAACCTTAGGCCTGTACACAGTGATTATGCTTTGTGCAATTGCTTCGTTTACAGGGTTGAATTATGAAAAATACAGAGGCTACCTGCTCAAAGTATGGGGCAGGTGTTCCTGTGCAATTCTGAATTTGAACATTCACACAGAAAACGAAGCCCCCGAGCCTCCCTTTTTGGTGGTTTCCAATCATTTAAGCTATCTGGACATCTTTGTGTTGTTTTCACAATTACGATGCCTTTTTGTGGCTAAAAGTGATGTAAAGGCATGGCCGCTGGCAGGTTTCATTATTCGAACCTGCGGCATTCTTTTTATAGACCGAAACCGAAAAAGAGATGTAAAACGGGTAAACAGCCTCATATCCAGGAACATAAATGAAAATCAGGGGATCATTTTATTTCCCGAAGGCACAACTAGTCCGGGCATTGAAATACTGCCCCTTAAAACATCATTGTTAAATTACCCGGCCAGCCAAAGCTTTCCGGTACATTATGTAACCCTTTCTTACCAAACCAAAGATCCGGATTATCCGGCCCATACCCATGTGTGCTGGTGGCAGGATATTTCTTTTGTCCATCATTTTTGGGAATTTCTTAAAATCAAAGAAACCCATGTAAGCATGAAATTTGGGAAGTCCGGGATCGTTAACGCAGATCGTAAACAACTGGCAGAAACTTTACACAAAAAGATGAGTGGTGATTTGAAGCCTGTAATAACAGCTTCAGAATTCTATAAAAAGCATGACGACTATAAATCTATGTTACCAGTATAGGAGTGACAGCCTTGAAGAGTATTGTTAGTACACTTTTAGCGTGGCTGTTGCTATCGTTTAGTGTTGTATCAGTTCATAGCTTAGCCAATGGATCAGTTAGGGGATACCAGGGTACTGAAATATCAGTGCTACAAGCAGATTCTTCAGAAAGCGATTCAGCAGCCTATCAGACTAACCGAAAGGATAGCCTGGAAGAAATCGTGCCATACTTGGACAGGGTAGAGAATGAGTCGGGGACCACACTAATCGTTATATACTTTTTTCTGATTGTGTTAACCAGTTTTATGAGTGAAGACTTAGCCTGTATAGGGGCTGGTTTGATGGTTGCACAGGGATTGCTGGAATTCTGGCCAGCCGCTGCTGCCGCCTTAACAGGTATCTTTGTGGGGGATTACGGATTATATTTTGCCGGACGGATATTGGGAGATTCTGTATTTAGAACAAAGCCGTTATCATGGATCATTAGTGAAGATACTTTGGAATCGTCTACAAAATGGTTTGAAAATAAAGGCCCCATTATAATGGTCATCAGTCGTTTTGTACCCGGCAGCCGTTTGCCGGTATATTTAAGTGCTGGAATGCTTAAAACAGGTTTCTGGACCTTCACACTTTACTTTGGAGTTACTGCCGCTCTTTGGACGCCTATCTTTGTTTGGCTTTCCGTTATAGCCGGTCACGAAATTTTAGCTTATTACGATCACTACGACCAATATGCTATTTGGGTGATGCTGGCAGTTGTTGTTGTTTTGTATCTGATGTATAAATATTTGCTGCCATTATTTACGGTAAGGGGCCGTAGAATAGCCTGGCAGAAGATTAAGCAGTTACTTGGTAAATAGTTATAGATTGCACTATCGCTAATCGATTTCGGTAATATTGATCAGCTCTTGTGATAAAATATCTCAATACCTGATAATTTATCTGCAAGTGCAGCCAAATTCTTTGTAATTTTGGGGCATGCTGATAACATTTGAAGGAATAGACGGAAGTGGTAAATCCACACAAATAGCTTTGTTGAAAGAGGCTTTGGCTGAACAAGGTCTCACTGCTCGTGTATTTCGGGAGCCCGGAGGTACCGATGTTTCTGAAATGATAAGGGGCATGCTGCTAAACCCTGAGCTGGATATTGATCCGGTGACTGAATTGCTGCTTTTTTCTTCTGCACGATCTCAACTGGTGGCCGAAAAGCTACAGCCGCTTTTAGAAGAAAACGAGATTGTAATTTTAGATCGTTTCTTTGACTCTACAACTGCTTACCAAGGCTACGGCCGAAACAGCTTACCCATTGCCCAAATCCAGCAGATCAATGAGGTAGCCACGCACGGCATCAAACCCGATGTGACCTTTTATCTGCAAGTTTCTCCAGAAGAAGCAGCTGCCCGCACCAGCCGTTTTCAAAAAGACAGGATGGAGCAAGCAGGGAACAGCTTTTTCCAAAAAGTGTTTCATGGATTCGAAAAGATGGCCAAAGAATACCCACGTTTCAGGACGATTAAGTCTGCCGATGACCCAAAAACAGTTCATCAGGAAATACTAAAACACCTGGAACCATTATTAAAAGAGATAGGGGACTGAATAGGCCTTTTAAATTATATTTCTTTAAAAACAGGAAAAAAAAAGTATTTATAAAGGATGATAATTGAGGCTTAATCAATTTATCCTTAAATTTAGAACAATCTGGATGAGTCCTGCCTATTTCCATGACAACCAGTTCATCAAAAGAATACAATTCTAACGATCATAACTACCAAGTAATAAATTATGGCGCACGAAAGAATCGAAATTGATTTACCTCTTGCCAAAGTGTATGAGCTTCTCAGCAACCCCGTTGAATTCCCTAAGTTTTTGGAGCGCATAGACAAAGTGGAGCGAGTCAACTCTCAAACCTTCGAATATAAAACTACCATCGAAGACGAAGAGTTCCAGTGGACAACCAATATTATTGACAATCTCCGGAACACCCGTTTTGCTTGGATTACCATCAATGGTAACCTGAATCAAACCGGAACTATTCGTTTTACTCCGCTTGATAATGGTGAGCGCACGCGCGTAGAATTCTCTTTAGACTACCGGACTTTCTTCGGAGAGCCTGAAGATGGTCTCGCTTCTTTTATTGAAGATTCCCCAAAACAGCTGGCTGAAGATCTTAAAAAATTCAAAGAATTGGCTGAAAGCGGAACCTTCAAAGATATGTCTCTTGAGTCAGACAGCGACGCAGAGTCGGAAGAAGCTGAAGAGGAAGTTACCGCCTAAGGTATTTCAAATTAATTTATTTACATTTATCAATGCGCATCTAAACGATGCGCATTTTTTTTGTCCATCAAACCCTTTTACATGGAATTTGCTGAATTTCTAAAGTCTCAAACCTCACAAAAACCCCATTACCTGCTTATAGGGAGTCCGGTTACGCATAGTGTTTCCCCGCTGATGCATAATACGGCCTTGGAACACCACGGATTAAAGGCGGAGTATCATGCAGTCTCGGTCAAAAATAGCGAAATAAGCACACTCATCGCGCATTTCAATCGACTGGAGTTCTTAGGGGCCAATGTGACCATTCCCTACAAAGAAACACTTTTTGATGCCATGGATACGCTGGGCATGGAAGCAGCCCAGATTGAGGCCATTAATACCATCGTAAAGAGGGACGGCAAGATTATAGGCGAAAACACCGATGAATATGGTTTCAGAGTTCCTATTGAGGAGTTTGAAGATGTATTGCCTGGTGAACGTGCTGTTATTTTTGGAACCGGAGGCGCTACCAAAGCTATTTGTTACGCTCTGCGGGAAATGGGAATTGAGGAAATTGTAATGGTTTCCCGTCGGCCGGGTAATTATGATGCACAGCCCTCAGATATTGTGATGTGCAATTACGACAACTGGGCGGCCTATGGGGAAGAGGCTACCATCATCATAAATGCTACACCTTTGGGCATGGTGCCCAATACGGATGCCTCACCGGTTCCGCCCGAAGACACAGGAATTCTGGAAGGCAAAATCTGTTATGACATTGTGTACAATCCACGCGAAACTACGTTCTTAAAACAAGCAAAAGAGGCGGGCGGAGAGCCTGTAGGAGGTCTGGATATGCTCATCTATCAGGGAGCGAAGTCATTTAAACTGTGGACCGGGCAAGAATTTCCTTTAGGAAAAATTAAAATGAAACTGGATGATGTCTTCCCAAATTAAGTGTATTCGTCCTTCAAATTTGAATACAGATACCATTTCAAGCTGGTTTAGTTTGAGAAATCAAGAGTTGGTTCATCCCAACAAAAAGATTGCTGGTTTAAATCTGGGCTTAAACACTAGTGAAGATGACGATATAGTATTTGCAAACCGCGAAGAACTACTGGATGAAATTGGTGTAGAAGTACATGAAATAGCCTATGCCATACAAGTGCATGGCACCTCGATAAAAGTGGTAGACCAGGGCGGTACTTTCCCTAATACGGATGGGTTTGTATGCAATACACCCGGACTAGCGCTAACTATTCAGGTAGCTGATTGCGCAGCGGTTTTACTGGGGGATGATAAGAATGAGGTGATTGGTGCGGCCCATGCCGGTTGGAGAGGAGCGGCAGGTGATATCGTCCCGAAAACGATACAAGAAATGAAACAGCTGGGTGCAGATCCAAAAGCGATCAAAGCCTTTATAAGTCCGTGTATATCCCTCAAGAATTTTGAAGTAGGGGAAGAGGTGGCTGTGGAATTTCCGGATGCTTTTGTAGACCGAACGAATTACGCTAAACCTCATGTTGATTTGAAAGCTTTTTTAAAGCATCAGCTAATTGAAACCGGAGTACCGGAGCTACAAATATCAATTGATGAACACTGCACCATCGCAAATGAAGATTTCTATTCCTATCGCCGACAGAAAGGTGAAAGTGGTCGTATGATGGGAATCATTAAATTGAATAAGCAATGAACTCCGGGCTTTACAGATTCAACCATAAAGACTATTCCGTTTGAGAGTAAGTTATAATCCCGGCTATGTGGCCGATATCCCCGATGATCACGTTTTCCCGATGAAGAAATTTTCGGGATTACATGCCTATTTGATTGCAAACAGAGTCATCAAAGAAGAGGAAGTAGTGGCTCCGTCTATGGTTGATTTTTCAAATTTGATTACAGCTCACACTTCCAGGTATGCCCGTGCTATTTGGGATGGTACGCTTACACACAAAGAGGAGCGAAGGATGGGCTTGCCGTGGAGTAAATCCCTGGCTATTCGTTCTCGTTTGGCGGTGCAAGGCACCATTAATGCAGGACTGATGGCTTTACAGGATGGATTAGCTGGTAACCTTGCGGGAGGAACGCATCACTCCATGCCGGATCATGGCGAAGGATTTTGTGTGTATAATGATGTAGCCGTCGCCATCAGGGTATTGCAGCATTCGAAATGGGCCAGCAAGATTTTAGTTGTAGATTGTGATGTTCATCAAGGCAATGGGACAGCACATATTTTTGCAAATGATCCGGATGTGTACACTTTTTCCATTCATGGTGAAAAGAACTACCCATTTAAAAAGCCCCCCTCAGATCTCGATGTTGGACTGCCTGACAAGACCGGAGATCCCGATTATCATAAAGCCTTGATAGATGCTTTAGATAAGGTTCTTTCAGAGTTTGAACCGGATTTAGTGTTTTACCTTGGCGGGATTGATCCGCTGGCGGCTGATCACTTTGGAAGACTATCGCTTACGCTGGCCGGACTGCGCGAACGGGAGCGGATTGTCATCGAAACCATCACCCAAAAAAATTACCCGCTGGTGCTACTTCTTTCTGGGGGCTATGCACCAACTTTGCAAGATACGGTGAAGGCCCATGCCCAAATGTATGAAGTGGCAAAAGAAATGGGCTTTTGATCTATGAATGCTTAATTTAGGCGTCGATTATCAGGGCGCAGTTAATGCGCCTTTACTGTTTGGATCGACTGCACTTTCTCATGCCTTCAGGTATGAATGACTAACCAAGATCAAAAACTTTTGAGCATACAAAAACTGGCAATTTTAGGTTCAACCGGCTCTATCGGCACGCAAGCGCTGGATATTGTTCGGCAGCACCCGGACAAATTTGAGATTGTGGCCCTTACGGCACATTCAAACTGGGAATTGTTGGCTGAACAGGTTAATGAGTTTCAACCACGATATACGGTTATCAGTGATGAGGAGCATGTAGAAGTGTTATCAGACACTGTATCCGACACCGAAGTACTTTCCGGATCAACAGAGTTGGCTGATATTGCAAGCCTCGATGAAGTAGATACGGTTTTAAATGCTCTGGTGGGCTTTGCAGGTTTTGAGTCAACTCTTTCTGCCATCAATGCTGGAAAAAAGGTGGCGCTAGCCAACAAAGAGTCACTGGTAGTTGGCGGTGCGTTGATAAAAAATGCATTGCAGCAATCAGGTGCTCAACTTTTACCGGTAGATTCTGAGCACAGCGCTATGTTTCAATGCCTGACAGGAGAAAACCGGAAGGATATTGAGAAGATTATTATCACAGCCAGCGGCGGACCTTTCCGGGAGCTCAACCGCAGTGAAATGCAGGAAGTGACAGTGGAACAAGCCCTGGATCATCCCAACTGGAATATGGGTGCTAAAATCACTATTGATTCGGCCACGATGATGAACAAGGGGCTGGAAATAATTGAAGCACACTGGTTATTTGATTTGCCCGTTAAACAGATTGAGCCGGTTATTCATCCCCAAAGTATCATACATTCGATGATCACTTTTGTAGATGGTTCCAGCAAAGCGCAACTGGGACTGCCGGATATGAAAGTGCCCATCATTTATGCACTTAGTTATCCGGAAAGATGGACCTTAGATACACCAAGAATGGACTGGAAAGAGGCGCAAAACCTGACTTTTGAACCGGTTGACTACGAGAAGTTCCCTTGCGTAAAATTGGCAATGGATAGTATCACGGAAGGTCCTTATGCTCCGGCTGTTTTAAACGCAGCCAATGAAGTAGCAGTAGATCGATTTTTAAAACGTGAAATTGGTTATATTGACATCCCTAAAATTGTGGAAAAAAGTTTGGCAAATATCCAATCTAAGGATAGTTTAAACGTTGAGACGCTAAAAGAAATTGACAAAGAGACGCGTAGCTACGCGGAATCACTCACTAAATAAGTTACATGGACTGGTTTCTAAATCTATTAAATACACTGCTCATTTTTGGCGGGGCGCTGATGCTCCTCGTTTTTGTACACGAACTTGGGCACTTCCTTGCAGCAAAACTCTTTGGGATGCGTGTAGAACGCTTCTCCATCGGTTTCCCGCCCCGTGTATGGGGTTTCCAGAAGGGAGAGACTGACTACTGTATCGGAGCAACTCCGCTGGGCGGATATGTTAAAATTTCCGGGATGATTGACGAGAGTCTGGATACCGATCATCTTGAAAAAGAACCCGAACCCTGGGAGTTTCGAAGCAAGCCTGTTTGGCAGCGAATTATTACCATTACAGCTGGTGTAATATTCAATATGATTCTGGCAGTGATGATCTACTTCGGAATGACTTACACACAGGGTAAAGCCGTACTGCCTATTGAAGAGACAGAAGGTATTTATGTACCTGAGACCTCGCTTTTACATGAAGTGGGCTTCCAAACCGGGGATAAAATTGTTGGTGTAAATGGTGAACGAGCTACTTATTTCAATGACTTGGTTTCACTGTCTAACCTGACTTCCGATAATCTGAATTATACGGTTATAAGAGATGGTAATGAGGTGAATATTCCCGTTTCGCCAAACTATTTAGACAGTTTGAAGACCCGCGGTTTTATCAGTCCTGAATACACATATCCATCCACGATATCTTCTGTTCAGGCAGGAAGTCCGGCAGCGTCAGCGGGCCTTGAAGCCGGAGATAAATTTATATCGGCAAATGGTAATTCTGTTAAATATTGGGTACAGCTGGTTGATATTATACAAAATGCTGAGGGAGCCATTGATTTTGGCATTCAACGGGGTGACTCCGTGTTTTATACTTCCATTGCGCCAGACCCTGAAACCCAAACGGTAGGCATTGTTTCCCCCACACTTGACATGGCTGGGGCTACTCGCATTGATTACGGTTTATTTGAGTCAATCAGTGAAGGCTATCATGAAACCGTTGATCGGACAGTTGGTACCGTACAGGCATTTGCCCGCATGTTTAGTGGTGATATTTCTGTAACCCAGAATCTTGGTGGTCCCATAGCAATTGCAAATATGACCCGCGAAGCAACAGATAGAGCCGGATGGATTGGTTTTTGGAATATTACAGCATTACTAAGTATCACCTTGGCTATTTTAAACATTTTGCCCATTCCAGCTTTGGATGGAGGTCATCTTGTATTCCTAATATATGAAGGGATTACCCGGCGAGAGCCTTCTGAAAAGGTTCGCATGGTGGCTCAGCAGATTGGCTTCTTCATCATGATAGCCATCTTCATATTTGTAATGTTCAACGATGCATTCAGGTATTTTTAATTTCTAAATTGGGCATTGCTGTAAGGACCAGAAATTGAATGAATTCTACTGTCTGAAGTGAACCGTTATTGGTCTATGTGGATTGGTTATGAGTTTTTAACTGAACCTACTATCCTTTCCCAATAAATGCGTAACCGTTTGCCGAATAACCATTTACTAATGTTATGATCTCACGTGAAGGATTTGCTACCATTGCCATTGTAGGCATTGTTTCTGCACTGATAAGTATTTTTGCCGTCTACTTTTTACCGCAATGGATTGCTTATGCTATTATGGCAGTTTTTGTGGTTTTAACGGCACTCACGGTATTCTTTTTTAGAGATCCAGAGCGTACTCCTCCTGCTAATCAGGATTTGATTATATCTCCTGCTGATGGAAAAGTGGTGTTCGTGAAAGAAGTGGAAGAGGATGTATATCTAAAAGAGAAGGCTACACAAATCAGCATTTTTCTTTCCCCGCTGAATGTGCATGTGAACCGTAACCCTGTTTCTGGTTTGTTAGAGTATGTGAAGTACCATCCGGGCGAATACCTTATGGCCTGGACGGAGCACGCCTCTGAGCTCAATGAACGGGCTGATTTTGGAGTGAAGCATCCGTCCGGTACTAAAATATTCTTCCGGCAGATTACCGGATTTTTGGCTCGTCGCATCGTTTACAATATTGGAGAAGGGGATCAGCTTAAAGCCGGGGAGCGCTTCGGTATCATGAAATTCGGCTCCAGAATGGATATTGTGGTGCCAGGCAATGTGAAGGTTAAGGTACAGCCGGGCGATACAACTGTTGCTGGAGAGTCGATTTTAGGAGAGATTAAGTGATATAGTGATGGGGTGATATGGTATTGAAAGGTCAGGCTTATTTGTAAAATTTCAGTTTACATTATTTTCTGTCATTGGTGTGATGCCGATCTTTATAGCGATACAATCACAGCCCATATAGTCTTCTCAAATATCACCGTTTCGCTTTACTTTTTTGTGATAGATAGTCTCTTCAATATTGTAAATATTTAGCCCTTCAGAAGAGTTATCCCGCAATACTATCCGCATAAAAAAAAGCCTGAAAGATTACTTCCAGGCTCTGAATTTATAATAAATTAATAAGTGTAAATTATTGTGCTTCTTTAACTTCCAGTAGCTCTACTTTAAAAATCAATGTTTGATTTGGTCCAATGGGGCTGCCTTGTGGAGGACGAGCGCCATAGGCTAAATCAGAAGGAATGTAGAACTCATACGTTGCACCTTCCTGCATCAGTTGTACGCCTTCGGTCCAGCCTGGAATAACACGGTTAAGCGGGAATTCAGCCGGCTCGCCTCTTTCGTAAGAGCTGTCAAAAACTTCACCGTTAAGCAGTTTTCCTTCGTAATGCACACGCACTACATTTTCAGCAGTAGGGGAGGCACCGTCACCTTCTTCAATAACTTTGTACTGTAAACCGGAGTCGGTTACCTGAACACCTTCTTTGGATTTATTTTCTTCCAGGAAGGATTCGCCTTCTTCGGCGTTATCAGAACTTTGTTTTTCATTCAGTTCTTGAAGATAACTATTGGTAACGGCCATGATTTGTTCTTGTGTTAACAAGCCGTCTTCACCAGAAATACCAGTACTCATACCGGCGTTATAGTTTCCGTAGTTTAACTCTTCAACGCCTTCACGAGCCAGAAATGAACCGTTTTGATACCCCAAAGCATAACTAACACTGTCCAGTTTAGTTGAAAGATTCGCTTCAGGACTGTTATTGCTTTGTGTTTGGTTACAGGCCGATACAAAGAGGAACGAGCCTACAACCGTACCAAGAATTAACTTTTGAAATGTCATATTATGGATTTTAAAATTAAGATTTGTGAAAGGTTTAAAATCAATTACCACAAAATAGGGTAAATCACGGCAAAGTGGAATAAATAATCTTCTATCTGTGTATATTGAAAGGCTATTTAAATAATTTTAAAAACAGACGATATTTTGACTTTTAACGACTTTAGCTTTCATGAAGCCTTGCAGAGCGGTTTGAGAGATACGGGCTACTCAGAACCCACGCCTATCCAAGAGCAAGCCATACCCATTATTTTAGAACAAAAAGATCTTATTGGGGCTGCCCAAACAGGTACAGGAAAAACTGGTGCCTTTGTAATTCCCATCCTGCAGAAAATCCTGGAAAACAAATCGGATCATACGCAGGCGCTGATTTTATCACCAACAAGAGAATTGGCCCAGCAGATAGACGAACAAATTTTTGCACTGGGATACCATACCGGGATCTCATCGGCTAACGTAATAGGCGGAGCTAACTTTGCCCAGCAGGCCAATGCAATCCGTGGCGGAGTTGATATAATTGTAGCCACTCCCGGGCGTCTGATTGACCAAATGAAAGTGCTGGATATGGATTTAAGCCATATCAAATACCTTGTATTGGATGAAGCTGACCGGATGTTGGATATGGGATTCTTGCCCGATGTAACCAAGATCATCAAGCAGCTGCCTCAAGAGCGGCAGACGCTGTTATTCTCAGCAACCATGCCCGGGGAGATCAAGAAACTGGCCAACCAGTTCATGAAAAATCCCGAGAAGATTGAAATAGAAATTGAGAAACCTTCCGGAAGTATCACTCAAAAGGGATATTTCGTAGACCAACGCCAAAAATTAAAATTGGTACAACAAGTACTGGACGAGCTGGAGTGGGAGTCGTGTATCATTTTCTGTGCTACCAAGCGTGGCACAGACCAGTTGGAACAACTATTGGTGAAGAATGGCATTAATGCCGGCAGTATTCATGGTGACCGTGACCAGGATGAGCGGAACAAAGCACTGCATGATTTCAAAAGCGGTAAAGTACCTGTTATTGTAGCCACAGATGTACTGGCTCGTGGTATTGATATTGACAATGTTTCTTTGATTATCAATTACGATGTACCTCGTCAGGTTGAGGATTATGTCCATCGCATTGGCCGAACGGGGCGATATGATAAGACTGGTATCGCTGTAACCTTCGTCAATAAAAAGGACAAAAGGGCTTTCTCTGCTATTCAGGACAAAGTGGGGGATCAGTTGGAAATTATGGAGCAACAATCTTCCCGAAAGAAAAGCTCACGAAAAAGCTCCAGGAAAAGTGATGACAATCAGTCCAGTAAAAAGAGCGATTCAAAATCTGCTTCAAATAATTCGAATAAGAATGAGGATTCAAAATCATCAGATAACAATTCAGTGCGGAAAAAGAAATTGAGTGACAAAGAAATTCAGGCTGCAAATAAGCGCGTAGAAAACCTGAAAAGTGTGAAGGTAGTGCTTAAGCACAACCTTAAGAAGGATAAAAAGCAAGACAACAAGCCAGCTTCAAAAGACAAGGGTAAAAGTAGTAAAAGCTCATCCGGGAAGTCATCTTCTTCCAGCAAAAAAAGCAGCAGAAAGAATGTGATGCCGGCAGAACGAATAAAGAAAGCTACCAAGCGCAATCAAAATGCACCAAAGCCAGCTAAAGGACTGTGGGGTTTGATCAAATCGTTCTTTTCCTGATCTGGTTAAGGTAATATTTACAATGCCTTAATTTAAAGGAAGCTTGTTAAGTTGTACTTTTAAAATAAAATCTATGAAAAATTTTATTCTTGTTACTCTAACATTCATTCTGGCATTGGCCTGCCAGCAAGCGGAGATGGAGGATAAGACCGAAGCCTTCCAGCTTTCCAGTTCTGTAAGTGCTGAAAAACCTCCTATGCTTTCCATGTCAGATAAAACAACCGTTAAAAATGTAATCTTTTTGATAGGAGACGGAACAGGCTTTGCCCAGATCACAGCCGGTCAGTATGCCTTGGTTGGGCCTGAAGGTCGACTTCATCTCCAAACAATGCCTGTAACAGGAACGGTAAAAACTTCCTCTTCAGATAACTTAATTACCGATTCTGCTGCCGGTGCAACGGCTTATTCTTGCGGTATCAAAACCTACAACGGAGCCATTGGGGTTAACCCTGAACAAGTTCCCTGCACCACCATTTTAGAGCTCGCTGAACAAGAAGGACTTAGTACCGGATTGATATCCACATCTTCCATCACACATGCAACGCCGGCCAGTTATGCCGCACATGTGAACGACAGGGGGATGCAGGAGGATATTGCTGCTGATTTTCTGGATTCTGGAGCTGAAGTATTCCTCGGGGGCGGATGGAAGTGGTTTGCGCCTGAACTACGCTCAGATTCACTGGACTTAGTAACCCAATTTGAAGAGTCTGGATACCAGGTTCTGAGAAATGCTACGCAGTTGATCAATGCCAATGGGGAACGCCTTTTAGGACTTTTTGCCGAAGATGGCATGGAACGCGAGGAGGGAGAGCCTTCCAGTTCTCAAATGGTAGAGAAGGCCCTGGAGCTTTTGACTAAAGATGAAGACGGCTTTTTCCTGATGTTGGAAGGGAGCCAAATTGACTGGGCAGGTCATTCTAATGATATTGAATATCTTAAACGAGAGATGAAGGATTTTGATGATGCGGTAAAAACCGTGTTGGATTTTGCCGAACAAGATGGTGAAACACTGGTAGTGTTTACCGCTGATCATGAAACCGGTGGTTTAACACTTTTAGATCAAACAGCAAGCGATTCCCTTCAGGTTTACTGGGCAACAACACATCATAGCGGGGTTCCGGTACCTTTGATGGCTTACGGTCCTCAGGCTCAGGAATTCATGGGATGGATGGATAACACAGAAGTAGGTATTAAGTTGGCCCGCTTGCTTCAGGTAGGGGATTTACCGATTCTTTCTGAGTAATATCTTTGGTTCGCGATAATATAGAGCATAAAAAAAGCCTGTAAAGAACACAGGCTTTTTTTATGGATGAAATATGTCATGAATTAGAATTCCATACTGTTACTTCCAATTCCACTTTTTTGGATTTGCCGTTCAAAGCAAATAGTAAACTGTGTTCCTGGTTGAACATTTTCATAGCTATATTCTGCTTCTATTTGTTGCGCAAGCACTTCAATGAGATGAAGCCCTAAGGAGCTTTGGTTGGAATATTCCTCGTCTTCAGGAAGCCCAACTCCGTTGTCTGTAATAGAAATGAGGATTTTGTCATTGGGTTTTTCTTTTAACTCAAAGACTAATGTTCCATCTTTTCTGTCTTTGAAAGCATGCTTGAAAGAATTTGTGATCACCTCATTAACAATTAATGAAGCTGGAATAGCCTGGTTGATATTAAGTTTTATGGGGTCACATTCAATCTTAAGGTCTACTTTAGAACCTGTTTGAAGGGTCTCAGAAACATTTTCAACTAATTTTACAAGAGTATCTGAGAAATCAAGCTGAGAAAAACTATTTGAGTTGTACAGCAATTCGTGTACCGTAGCCATTGTTTTTATTCGAACTACACTATCATACAATTTAGCTTTTAGATCTTCATTGGTTGAATCGAAGGCTTGCAGCTGCATCATCCCGGAAACCACGGCAAGATTATTTTTAACTCGATGGTGGATCTCGGCAAGCAAGGTCTCTTTTTCAGAAAGGGAAGCTTTGATTTCGGCTTCGTAGTTCTTTTGATCCGTTACATCGCGCCCAATGGCAACCCAATGCGTGTAATTACCGTTATTATCGGCTACAGGAACCATGGAGGTATTTACCCAGAAAGGAGTCCCGTCCTTTTTGTAGTTGATAAATTCAACTTCAACAGGGGTAAAATTCTTCATTGCTGTCCGAAGCTGTTCTCTTACTTCATCATCAGTTTCAGGGCCATTTAAGAAATGCAGGGTACGGCCAATGACTTCATCTTTAGAGTATCCGGTTAGCTTGGTGAAAGCTTCATTTGCATACACTATTTCTCTTCCAAATTTGCCAGGCTCTGCCTGTAATATGGTCACCGATTCGGAAGTATTGGTAATGACTGATTCAAGGAGTTTCAGCCGCTCTTGTTCCTGTACTTCATGGGTAACATCTTGCATGGCACCAATCATACGAACTGCCTTTCCCTTGTCGTCTTTAAGCACATATGCCCGGTCAAAAACATGTTTGTAGGAACCATCCGAGGCTTTGTATCTGTATTCAATTTGGAATCGTTCTTTCTTGTTGTTTTTGAGTACATCAGCCAACGCCTCATCAACTTTTCCAAGATCTTCCGGGTGAATTTTATCACGCCACCAAGAGCCTACATTTTCTATTTGAGTTTGATTGTACCCAAAAATAGACCTGAAATTATCGTTATAGACCATAAGGTCTGATTCCAGGTCAAGATCCCAGATTGCTTCACTGGTTGCCTTATTGACCGCATCATAACGTTCAAGGCTGCTTTGTAACTCTTTAGATTTTTCTATCTTTTCAGTTACGTCTTTAAGGATTGAGATGATGTGAGTGCATTCTCCATCTTCATTAAGAATGGGATCGATACTAAGGTTCAGCCAGAATGGTTCTCCATTCTTCTTGTAATAAAGGTTGGTATCCTCAATAGACTCGTAATTAGCCTGTGCCTTGCGGAGCCTTTTACTCACCTCCAAATCGGTATTACGACCTTGTAGAATATCTCCTGGCCTTATTCCCTTTATGTCCTCAAGTTCAAAGCCGGTAGTTTTTTCAAATGCACTATTTACCCACGTAACCCGACTTTGGTTGTCACTAATTACAACCATTTCTGTGGTTTTAGAGGCAACAAGAGAAAGTTCATAAAGCTTCTCTTCGCGCTTAATCTGGCCGGTTATATTTCTGGAGTTTGCTACATATCCACCCACAGCCGGCTCATCCATCAAATTGGTGATGATAGTTTCAACCCAGTGATACCGGCCATCTTTGGCTTGCAGGCGGTAGGGGTCCAATACAATGCGTTTTTCGTGGGCCAGGGTTCTAATTTTTTCCTTAACCTTTGCTTGGTCTTCAGGATGGATAAAGTCTACGGCAGGCATGTGAAGGTATTCCTCAAAGTTTTCACCGGAAGTGGGACTAATATAGCTGAACCTAAAATCTTCATCCAGAATGGCTATTAAGTCAGAGCCTTCCTGAACCAGTGCTTTAAAGCGTTTTTCACGTAAGGCAAGTTTTTGTTCTGCCTGTACTTTTTCTTCACTTTCAAATAAAATACGCAGGATATGGGCCGCCCTTTCAACGGTATTATGTTCATACTGAGTAGGGAAGGCTGGTTTCTCGTAATAAACAGCAAAACTGGCTATCAGTTCACCTCTAT
Organism: Gracilimonas mengyeensis; assembly: GCF_900182705.1. Taxonomy (GTDB): domain Bacteria; phylum Bacteroidota; class Rhodothermia; order Balneolales; family Balneolaceae; genus Gracilimonas; species Gracilimonas mengyeensis. The sequence goes on from NZ_FXTP01000001.1 coordinate 274,672, forward strand.
TATTGAAAACGGGCTGGGACCAGGAGCCGATAAAATTATATTTTTCACCAAAATCCGTAAATCCTTCCCAAAGCGGACTTTCGAAAATATTTTCGACAATTACAGGCTCACCTCTGTAGGCAGCAGTTCCACAAGAACCACTGTTTTCAGCTATTGGTATACCATCAAGTTCCTCCATAAAACTGGCAGGGAAGGAGGGTGTTGCAAAACAGCGCAGTTGATTCCCTTCAGCTAAAGTGACAGAAGTACGAATACCCGTATGCAAGTGTTCAATGCCCAATAAAAATTCTTTGATGATGTCTCTGACATTACGTTCTTGCAAAGCATTTTTTTCGAGAACATCGCGTTCAAGCCGCTGAAGTTCACTGTAATATTTTTGTTGTGTGATATCTGAAGCGGTTATAAGGAAACCACTAATGATGGGATCATCCGCTAAATTAGAGCCTGTACATTTAAGCCATTTATATTTTCCGTCCTTATGTTGAAAACGAAATGATCGCAGGTTTACATACTTGCTGGATCTTAATTCTTCAAAATCCTGTTTGGCTGCTTCAAGTTCATCAGGATGTATGAAATCAAACATGGTTTTGTCTTTAATTTCATCATATTGCCATCCCAAAATTTTGGTAAGGTTTGGACTGATGAAATTGAAACCACCATGCTTATCCAATATTTCTATCAAGTCGCCGCCTTCTTCCACCATAGACTTAAACTTATACTCGCTCATTTGCAGTTCGCGGGTGGTGTTACGAAGTTGAATTGTACTTGAAATATTGGATGAGATAGTACGCAGGTACTGAATTTCTTCCTTATTCCATTGCCTTTCGGTTTGGCAGTCATCAAAGCCGATATAGCCATAGAATTCGTCTTTAACAAAGATCGGGAAGATGAGGATGGACAGGATGTCTTGTGCTTCAAGAGCTTCTTTCAACAAAGAATCGGGCAAATCCTTCACTAAGGATTTAAAGATCTTACCTTTTCGAAGAAGGTCATACAATTCTTTAAAGTCAGTCTGGTTAAGGTTTTGTAATTCCGGGTTATCAAGTTGTGGAGTTGCAGAATCGGTTGTCCATTCAATTTTTTGGCTGGTCATTTTTTGACCGGTTTCAGGATCCTCGTGGTTTTCAAAATAATAAACCCGGTCTACCTCGATGGCTTCACCAATAATCTGGAAGGTTTCAGATAATACATTCAGCCAGTTTTCATTTTTTATGAGCGCACTTGCCACTTTTGCGTTTGCCGATAAAAGTTGACTTTTTTGTGCTAAAGAATGCTCCGTTTTAAGCTTCTGAGTTACATCCTCGGCCAGCTCTATCTTTGCTTTATCTCCCAGATAGTCAATAATGTCTGCCTTAATTCGAACTTGTATCTCGGATCCATCTTTTTTCTTATGGGTAACGGTGAGCTCTTTTTGATCTTCTCTGACTACTTGTGCAGAATTTAAATCAGGGGAGGGGTTAGCATTTAAATCTCTTATCGTCATCGATAGAAATTCTTCTCGGCTGTAACCATAATGGTCGATGGCAGCCTGGTTCACATCCAAAAAACGTAAACTTTCAATCTCAAAAACCCACATTGGCTGTGGGCTTAGATTAAATATGTCACGGTATTTTTTCTCTGACTCTTTTAGAGAACGGCCAATTCTGTTCCGCTCAATACTATAGGCTATAACTTTGCCCAAAATAAATGGAGTGATCTCATCTTTCAGTAAATAATCAGCAATACCCATACTTAAGGTACGCAGCCCGAATTCCTGATTTTCATACCCTGTAAGTACAATAATTGGAATACTTTCGGAAATGGAGGTCATTTTCTTGACCAATTCTTCTCCTTTGGCATCCGGCAGGGTAAGGTCGAGCAGAATTACATTGAAGTTGTGATTGGAGCTAAGTTCTTTTTCTGCCTGCGAGAAAGTTGTAACGTGTGTGGTTTCCGGATCCTTGAAATTCTCTGAGAGATATTCCTCAATAAGTACAAAATCCCCGGGATTGTCTTCTACGACCAGCACTTTAAGGTTTAGCTGTGTTTGATACATATCTCTACCGTATTATTTAGTCTTAGGGAATTGTACAATAGATATCCAAAAATTTTCGATGGTAGAGATGACATCCAGAAAATCATTTATATCAATAGGTTTTGTGATATAACAGTTAGAATGATTTTTGTACGATTTATTGATATCTATCTCATCTGAGGAAGTGGTTAGCATGATAACCGGAATTTGTTTTAAATGCCCGCTGGTTTTAATATGCTTCAGTACTTTATGCCCGTTTATTTTCGGAAGGTTTATATCCAATAAAATTAAGTCAGGTGTCTCAACATCTTCGTACCCTTCCTCTTTTTCGAGATACTGTATGGCTTGCCAGCCATCACGCACAACGGAAATGCTGTTATTTAATTTACCTTCTTCGAGAGCCTCTGTGGTTAGTACGATATCGCCCTCGTTATCTTCAACCAAAAGTATATGAATTTCCTTTTTTTCCATGATCTTAGCCTTAGACTACTTTCTTTTATGTGGCCTGTTTTTGACTTTCAATAAAACCGATTGAATTCCGCTATAATTAACACCACTCATAAAATGATTAAACCATTGCGGAATTAAGGTAGTTGTACAATTCCAATGAACAGACATTATCCATTGGATGAATAACATTAGTACTGTGCGACTCCTTAAATCTGAGCAATATCTATCCGTAGATACCTGTGCTCCCAAAACTATAGCACTATTTTTATGATGCTTTTTTGGGTAAATCAACATTTTTTGTTGTGTTAGGTCAACTTGGACTAAAATGGCATTAAAATCAATCACTTCTTTCTGGTTAACTAACATTTTTAAAAACCGGCATTCTAAATTTTATAGTATATGCTGCATTTATTTGGATATTGTGAAATAAAAAATACTTCCAGCTCCTTCTTTTGATTCAATCCAAATTTGTCCTTTATGTTGTTCTATGATTTTCTTGCACATGGCTAAGCCCATGCCGGTTCCCGAGTATTCACTGCGGGCATGCAGGCGTTTGAACATTCCAAATACTTCATGATGGTGCTCAGTAGCTATACCTATACCATTATCTTTAACAGCAAATTCCCAATGGTTTTCTAATTCCTTGCAGGATATATCGATCTGTGGCTGGGTATCTTTTTGCTGATATTTCAGAGCATTGGATACCAGGTTTTGCATCAAAATTTTTAAAGTAACAGGTACGCCTGTTACAGTGGGTAATGTGCCAACAACAACATTTGCGTTCTTATGGGATATTTGCCCATCAAGTAATTTTAAAACATCCTGAACTATAGCTTCCATAACTACTTCTTCTGTCTCATTATACAAGCGGCTAATACGAGAATATTCAAGCAACTCGTCTATAGAAGATGTCATCCGGGCAGCACCATCCACGGCAAAATGAATATACTGGCGGGCTTTATCATCCAACTGGGTAGCATATCGCTTTTCAAGCAGCTGCATAAAACTACGGATCATCCGTAAGGGTTCTTTTAAATCATGAGAGGCCGTGTAAGCGAATTGCTCAAGTTCCTTGTTTTTGTTATTGAGCTGCTTGATACTGCTTTGAAGTTTTCCCCGTTCGATTTCCAATTCTGATCGTAGCCGGTTTTCTTGAGTAATGGCAGATTCCAATCCATTAAACAAAATGGGAATTAGAATAGCAGACATAGCACTTAGAAAAACAAGATTGGAAGAGATAGCTATCCAGGCGCCCAACTCGTTTTGTCCCAGCACTGCAAAGTTTCCCACCTCCATATACAATAAAAGTCCCACAGAAATACAGATCAAAGTGTTAAACACTACAGCAATATATCCGAACTTTTTATCCAGGCTTAATACCGTAAAAATGGTGATGCCCAGCAGGTACAATAAGCCGGGCCCCGCAGTGCCAAGATATAGCAGTAGCATGGCGGAAATGAGGTACAACACACCATTGAAAAGTAATTTTCGGGCAAAAACGGTGATACCCGGTATAAATGCTACACAGAAGATTACGACAACCCCGATGCTGTCAACTACAATCATCCCGTCTAAATTATTAATATAAGCCATGTATATGCCTGGGATCAGGGCCATCATGCTTAAAGGAATTAGATAAACAACTGAATTAGCGAAAAGACGGTTTTGCCAGTACGAAAGGGAAGTAGTAGCTACAAAGTCATTCGTACAATGATGAAAAATGATCCCCTTGTAAGCTTGCCATATGTTATTAAATAAGTTTTTCATCAGAAAAAAAGGGGGTTAAAAAATAAGGCTGTTCGTTGACAACATAGCGAGAAATCATGACTGACCGTTGGTATTGGGTTTCTTGGGAATTGTAAACAAGAAATTACACCCTTTGCCTTCCTCTGATTCTACCCAGATTTTACCACCATGGCGCTCCACAATCTTTTTGCTAATAGCGAGTCCAATCCCGGTACCTGAGTATTCATCACGGGTATGAAGTCTCTGAAATATTTGGAAGATGGTATCCTGGAATTCTTCTTTAATTCCAATTCCATTATCCTTGACAGAGATTTTCCAAAACAGGCCAGCATCTTCAGCACTAACTATAATTTTCGGAGTGGTATCAGGTTTATGATATTTTAATGCGTTGTTTATGAGGTTTTGGAATAATTGTTTTATTGCTCCTGGATTCACAGATACTTTTGGAAGTTCCCCAACCTCGATCATGGCCTGCTTTTCATCAATATGAGTTCGTTCCAGCGATTGAACTTCTATTAGTAACCTGTTAAGCTCTACATCAGAACGTTGTTTATCCCCATTATTTAGTCTGGAATAGTTGAGCAGGTCAAGAATAATTTGACGCATTCTCTGAGCACCATCTACAGCAAAATGAATGTACTGATTGGCTTTCTCATCCAGCTTATCAGCGTATTTTTTATCTAACTGGGTGAGGAAGCTTGTAACCATACGGAGGGGTTCCTGGAGGTCATGAGAAGCTACGTAGGCAAATTGTTCAAGTTCAGCGTTAGAGGCTGCAAGTTCTTTGGCGTGCTCCTCTAACTCATTATTCAAACTTTTTAGTTCAGCCTCATACTCTTTTTGACTGGTAATATCAGTCATAGCTCCAACTACACGTATTACATTTCCTTGTTGATTCCGAATAAAATTGGCCCGGTCGATGGTATAGGCATAGGAGCCGTCTTTTCTTTTAAACCGGTACTCTTCTTGCCAATTCGATTTTTTAGAATCGTTCATATACTGATTGATCTTTGTTGCAATCCGCTCACGGTCATCAGGGTGAATTCTTGACAACAAGAAATCAAGGCTAGGGGTTATTTCATTCAAATCATAACCAAATAGTGTTTCAAAACCTTTACCCCAGAACAGAGAATTTTCGACTACATTAAAATCCCAAATGGCATCATTGGTGGCTTCTGTAACTTTTTCGAAGCGTTCATTTATGTGACGTATTTTTTCTTCGTTTTTCTTTCGATCCGTAATGTCTTTGAAGAATACAGAGATACCCTTAGCAGAAGGGTAGGCATTGATATCGTACCACTTATCTTCTTTTTCGTAATAATCTTCAAAATGAACATTCACCCGCTCAAACATTACCCGGTGAAAGTGAGTGTAGGAAGGCTGGTCAATCCAGGATTCAAAAATATCCCAAAGGTTTTCTTTAAGTATGTTTTGTTTAGGTACTTTCAATAATTGTTCTGCCGCTCGATTCCAGTAAGTAACCTGCCAATTTTGGTCCAAGGTGAAGAAACCATCTCCAATACTTTCCAGAATAATTTCCTTCTCTTCATAGGCTTTCTGCAGCTTAACTTCCGTGGCTTTTTTCTCAGTGATATCCTGAACTGTGCCTTCCAAGATAGCTTCTTCCGAATTTTCTGGTTTTACCACATTGCCTAAAATATGCAACCATTTTACCGAACCATCCGGCATTTTCAGGCGATGTTCCATATTCACCGGATCATGGTTTGTGATGGCGTTGGTATTCTGCTCTAAAAACAGTTCTCGTTCTCCGGGGTACAAGCGCTCCAAAATGGTCTCAAAATCAATTTCATCTTGCTCCGGATCCATTCCCCAAATTTCATAGGCCTGTTCCGACCAATAGATATCACCCGATTCCATGCCCACTCGCCAATATCCCAGTTTGGCTATTTTTTGGGCCGTTTTTAGTTTTTTATTTGAAGCCTGTAATTCTTCCGCGGCCTGCTTACGCTCCGAGATATCCCTGAAAAACACACTTAAGCCTTCTTTAGAAGGATAGCCATTAGCTTCAAACCATTTACCCAGGCGTGGGTAATATTCTTCAAAATGGACCGCTTCCTGTTGCTCCAAGGCCCGTTCATATTCACTAAAAAATTTAAGTTCTTTAGCATCTTCAAAACTATCCCACAGATTATTGCCTAACACTTCCTCACGGGATATACCAGTAATGTCTTCGGCCTGCTTGTTCCAATAGGTTACCGTCCAGTTTTCGTCTATAGCAAAAAAGGCTTCGGTAATGCGTTCCAAAATACGTTGGCGTTCTTTATGGGCTTCCAGCATATTTAGCTGGGCTTCCTTTCTTTCATGGATATCCTGGAAGCTTCCATACAGGCCCACACAGTCGCCATCTATAATTTGTGCTTCACCTTTCACCCTAATCCATTTTTCGTTGCCCAGGGCTGTTACTATTTGTAATTCCACATCCCAGGGGGTTCCTTTTTCAATGGCTTGATCTAGTGCCTGTTGTATGGCTTCCCGGCTTTCACCTTCTTTATAAAAAAGAATGCCTTCTTCCAGAGTGGGCTCGTACTCTTCATCTACCTCGTGTATTTCGCGTGTGATGGGAGACCAGTACACTTCTTCTTTTTCAAAGTCTACTTCCCATGCACCAATCTGAGCCATTTTTTGCGCCTGGTTCAGCAACTGTTCCAACTCTGTTTTTTCTGTTACATCCCGGCCGTAAGTAAATACAAAACCATCTTCCCCAAATACATCCGATGAGCTCCAGGATATCCACCGGTATTCTCCATTTTTGGTTCGCCACCGATTTACATAGTTATTGGCCTGACGCTCCCCGGAAATGGTTTCACTGTATTCTTTCTGGGTTTCCTGCAGGTCATCCGGGTGTACAAAGTTCTCGTAATTTTGGGATGTGAGCTCTTCTTCAGTGTATCCCAGCAAATCACAAAAAGCGGGATTAACTTTTACAAATCGCTTGTCAGAAGCGGTGATAGCAAGAATATCCGGGGCGCTTTCAAATAACAACAGCATTTCTTCTTCCTGTTGTTTTCGTTTGATTTCTGCCCCAAGGAAATCAGTTAAGGATTCATATGGCATCATTTTTCTGCGAATGGCCTCCGAACTTCTACTGCTACCCAGCACTAATACGCCTACCAACCTACCATTATGAAATAGGGGAAACCCGGCGGCAGATTTTAACCCCGCTTTATCGGCCGCTTCATGCCTGAGAAATGATTGGTTATTGTCAATATCATCCCAAACCAGAAGTTCCTGCGCTTCCCAAACCATGCCAGGAAGGCCGGTTCCTTTTTTGAAGGTTGTAATTTCTCTGCTATTGCGTAGAAATTCAGCTCCATTCATACTCACTGAGTAGGAAGATATCATGTGCAGCACTTTTTCATCAGTACTGGTTAGCCAAATTTCAGCCGTATCAAATTTTTCATACTCTGCAAGAAACTCCGTCAGGTTACCTAAAATAGGCGATAGCCGTTTCTCCTCTTTAAAAAATTGGGATACCTGTTGTTGTAGTTTAGTATGTATTTCGGCTTGTTTCTTTTCGCTGATATCCCGCAAGGCCCCAATCATGCGTGTAGGTTGGCCGTCTTCATCCCGAATAATATAGCCGTGTTCCACAACATGGGCATAGCTTCCGTCGGCTTTTTTAAAACGGTATTCGTAAGACCATTTATTCATAGAAGCATCGCGCAGGGTATAGGAAAGGTCTCGCTGTACTTCTTCAAGGTCGTCGGGATACACCAATTTTTCCCATTCTTTAAGTGGAAATGGATCCTCTTTTTGAGTGTGTCCGAACAAAGCTTCAAAGCCATCCCCCCACTGCACATGATCTTTTTTTATGTCCCATTCATAGATGGCATCCATAGAAGCTTTACTTACATAATTGTAGCGTTCAAGGCTTTCTTTCAGCTGCTCCTCGTACCGTTTACGTTCTGTAATATTAGTTAGGGCGCCTACAATACCAACCACTTCACCATTTTTCTTCAATGGAGCTTCGTTTACTTCTACCCAAATTATTTCCCCATCGGCTTTCCTTAGCTGTAACTCGTAGGCGGGCTGTATCTCTCCAGTTTTTATGGCTTTGTGGGTTAAGGCTTCTCCCTTTTTATTCAGGGGATGGTCGGTAATAAACTCCGTCCATTTCAGCTTGGCATCATCCGGAGAGTAGCCTAAAAACTCCATGCTTTGTGCACTCACATAGGTTAAAAGGCCATCCGTATCGTGCTGGTAGAACATGTTGGAACTGTGCTCCACAACATTGCGATATTTCTCTTCGGTTTTTTTAAGCTTCTCCCGCTTCTGTATTTGATCAATTTTTTGGGATAACTGAAGCGCTATAGCCTGTAATAATTCTTTTTCTTCGGCTAAAAAAGGATGCTCGGTCAAATTATCATCTACATCACGATAAATAATCTCAACGGTTAAAAACTTGTCAGATAATCGTTTGCCGGATTCAGCTAACTTATATCTACTATCTTCAAAGTTTTTGGTTTGATACTTTTGATTATCCCATTTGATACAGCATTCCGAAAGCTCATTGTATTTAAAACCCTGGGGAATAATGTGTGAGGCTTTTTCCAACAGTTGGTCAATAGAAAGTTCTTGTTCTTCAATGTTGCTAATTTCATACAAGCATCGCTGTTCTTTTACACGCTCAAGAAAATTGCTATGCGATTGTTTAAGCTCCTGCTCTACATTTTTGATCTCTGTGATATCCTGCGTACTGCCATACACCCGTTTACACTCTCCATCCTGAAATTCAGCCTCACCAACAGCCCTGATCCATTTTTCATTACCCTTAGCAGTAACAATCTCTAATTCCAGGTCAAAAGAGGAACCTTCATTAATGGTTTTTTCTATTGCTTCCGTAATCTTTTCCTGGCTCCAGCCTTCTTTATAAAAGCCAAGGGCTGACTCCAGATCAGGTTCATAATCAGGAGCTACTTCATGCACTTCCTTTACAAAAGTAGACCAATAGAGCTTTTGCTTTTCAACGTTTAGTTCCCAATTCCCAATTTTGGCCAGTTTATAAGCTTGCTCCAGTTTTTGTTCCAGCTCTTTTTCAGGAGTAATGTCAATCATTAAGCCGCGCAGGTGAACTGGCTGGCCATCTTCTTTAATTACAGTTACTACATCCCGTATCCAAATGTATTCCCCGTCAGCCCTTTGCATACGGTACTCAAAAGTGTGATTAATGCCTTCCTGCGTTTGGCTTTTACAAAAACCTACGGCTTCCTCACGATCTTGTGGATGTATTTTGTTTTGCCAAAACTCTGAGGAGCCCTGCCATTCTGCTGGAGAATACCCCAAAATACGCTGCACCTGCGGACTTACATAGGTGAAAGTAAATGAGGTCGCATCTGCTTCCCAAATCACCCCATCTATGGTTTGTACCAGCGATTGATACTTTTCCTTGGTTTTTTTAATTCGTTTTTCCGCTTTTACCCGGTCGGTAATTTCCCTGAAATTGTCCACAATTCCGCCCACATTGGGATCATGCAGCATGTTGGTGATGGTACCTTCAAACCAGTGCCAGCTGCCATCTTTATGCTGCATACGGGCAGGGGTTACTTCCATGGGCATCCCCGGCTGCTGCAGGCATTTTTCAAGCTCGCTGTAAATAATATGGATATCATCCGGGTGCACAACAGCTTCAACATCCAAATTCATGGCTTCATCAACCTCGTAGCCCAAAACCTTTTTTAAGGAGGGAGATACATATGAAGGGCTGCCATCAGGCTGTAAAATAAATAACACATCGTTCCCGGTTTCTACCAACGCACGGTACCGGGCTTCGCTTTCTTCAAGCTGGGCTTTGTAGTACAACTCGTCCGTTTTTTCATAGATGGAAACCAACGCTCCGTAAATGTTACCATTCTCGTTAAAAGCGGGACGATACGTCGTATAAAAGTAGCGATTTTGTCCATTGGTGTTGGTCATGGACAAATCGGCTTTTATCACTTCTCCGTCAAATACTTGATCTAAAATATCATGGACTTTTTCTACCCGATCTGGCAAGGCAAATTCTATGATACTTGTGCTTTTCCGGGGTCTTTTATCAAATATATCCTGGCATTTTTCGGCATAGGCTTCATTAAAGTTCAGGATATTTAAATCCCGGTTTATCAGAACAAAGCTGTCCTCTGCGCTATTTAGCATTAAGTTGGCTTCGCGTTCGCTAATTTTATTGTCTGTGATATCATGTATGGTGTTGATGATATAGTCAACGCCGCCGGAATCATTGCAAACAGGAGTATTTATGACTTCCCAATATCTTTCATCAAAATCCTGATCCCTTTTTACCAAGTCATAACGGAGGCTTGTAATACGGTCGGTAATCTTCTTCTGTAGTACTTTTCGAAATGACTTGAGTAACTCAGAGGTGCCATCTCCGCGTATATCAATCTGATTGGGAGGGAAGGCTTCAAACAGAGGTTGGCCCAGCAATACATTCTCTTGTTGATCCAAAATATCTAAGGCAGCTTTATTTACTTCTAAGATGGTAAAGTCAGGATCATCTGCTCTAAGAATGAGCGTAGGCGTAGGGGAAGCTTTAAAAATCTTGATGATCGTATCTTGGTTATCCATATCATTATACCTAAACAAATTCCGGCCCTGAAAGCTCAATTTATTACTACCAACCACTAAGTTGTATTCGTTTATCGCGCTACTATTTGTGAAACCTAAACAACTATTTGATTATTAAAATAAATTAATCTTCATCATATGGCAATAAAAAAAGCCGCTAGCTTGCGGCTTTTTTCCTAATCATTTTTTTGATAAAAATTTAAGTGATAATTATGTAATAGCTTAATATGCATTCTTAATAATAGCCATATCGATATATTTTAAGGTTACGGATCCAGACCGTAGTACTCTGCTACCATTTCATAATTCCGGTAATCCATACCTTTGCTGCGTACGATTTCAGAAGGAGGTATGGCTATCACACGTAGAACATCACGATCAAAAAGAGCAACATTAGCGTTGTTGTTGTCAGCCACTTCACCTTCTATTATTAAACTGAAGTCTTCAACATCGAAGGAGTATCGAAGGTTAACTAAATCATTTTCGTAGGGAACGGAAAATGGGAGGGCTTGCCAGGCTGTGGTTCCTTCAAATCGCAAATAGCCCATCACCAGTCCCTGGTCTACCATATATTCATCTAAATTATCCCATCCATAGCTTGCTACACTAACAAATTCATCTTCATGAATAAAATCATTAGCACGTATGGTAATGGTGCTGGAATAAACAAGGTCTACATCAGCTTCAATGTCATTTTCATAAACGGTACACGATGAGATTATAAATAAGCCGGCAAGTATAAGTGTAAATTTTATTGCTTTCATGATCTTCTCCATTATTAGTGTTTGTTCCATTGGAACTGAGAGAAGAATACGGCTCTAAGACGAATGCTATAATCGCATGTTTGGGTTATTCCAGTTGGTCATTGTCTGATTATCATCAGGTCTTTATCCAACTATATCAATGCTAATTAAAATCGAGAGGAGTGGTTTTGGGTTGCAAGCTGATACATAGCGAAGTTAATCTTAATTCCAGATTTAGGTTGGAATAGGTCAATAAAGACGCCATAAGGATCATGAATGATCACAAAGAGGGATGTGCAGCAAAGCCAGCAATATATCAACTTGTAAGCAGATCATACGTTTCTTTCGGCTTTAAGACAAAACGTGGATTTTGATTTAATCTTTTGCCGAGGGCGGGAGAGGTCATTTCAACCGCAACCGTTTGAACAGTATCCTCTGAAATTTGGACTACACTGATTTGCCCCATAATCACTACAATCTGCTCCACTTGACCAATGGCATTGGCCAGTTGTTGTGCCGCATCGGCTACTTTCTTATTAACTTTATCATTCTCCTTTTTCATGAAAACAGCTTCAAGGGCTTCTTTTCCTGGCGCAAAGATATTGTAGATATTTTCCTTGTCATTCTCTCTTTTACGGAGGTAGGTCAAATGTTGGAAAAATGGAGCATAGGTAGGTTCGTCAAAAATCTCTAATTGGAAACCAAGTGACTCCATTAGCTTTTTGCCAGCTTCAAGAATTTCTGCGGATACTTGTTTTGAGATACCATGATCCGGTATCCCTATATAAATGTCAGAGAGAAAACGGCTGGAGGATGCAGTAGTTAAGGTATCTTTGGGTTCCGCATCGGAGGTCGCATCGCCTTTATCTGATGAGGTTGCGTTATCAGAAGGTGAAGCTTTTTCTTCTTGTTTGTGTTCTTTCTTTTGATCTGTTGATTCTTCTTTGGTCTCTTTTTTTGCAGCTTTCTCAACTTCTTCTGCAGGCTTCTTTTGTTCACTTTGCCCATTGGTTGATATTGCGCCGGGATTATCCAAGTCGATCTGTACATTTGCACCCGATTTGATATCAGCATTAACCGTGGCGCCTTCTTCAATAGCAAAATGTTTGGCAAATATTTGTCCGTCGATACTGGCGCTACCGCTCACGGTCAGTTTTTCTTTTGCATGAAGTTCTCCTTCAACTTTACCAGAGATCTCTATATTCATGGCTACAAAAATGCCCTTTAGCCTACCGGTATTGCTGAGAATAATTTTTTCGTTAGAATGCAGGTTACCTTCAACCACGCCGGCTATGCGAATGCTTTGATCGGTTTTAATATCAGCCCGGAGAGTAGTGCCTTCAGCAATCTGTGTAATACTTTTGGTAGGGTCTTTGGTTTCCACGGTGTATAAATTTGGTTAACCATTTATGTTAGCAGCATTTAAAATATCCAAAGTGTAGGATAGATGCGGAAGAGTTTTTAGATGCTTCACAAACCCATTCCCTTATAAATGTCTTATCGGCGATACTTACGAATTTATTAAATCATTGAATGTTCAAGCACTCAAATCTATTATTTTTTTTGAGCAATAAGCTATAAAGTCAATAAAATTTATGTATGTAGATGCAGATAAAATCGAAATAAAAAACATTACACTGATTATATGAAGTATCTAATAGCTTGAGTTAGACGATGGGGTATATACATAATTTCGCCTCTCTTTTTCTAATTAAGAATGGCATCAGTTTCCATTAGCTATTGCATTTTTAAATTAGCGGAAATTGGCATTTCATTCATGTTCACTTTCCTTATCTTTGCCACCGATGGCACGCAAACCCAACAGCAATCAAATATATAAACAGGTAGCAGGTGAACTAAAATCAGGGAACCTGAAACCCGTGTACTATCTATTCGGGGAGGAAGAATTCTATCTCGACCGTTTGCTGAATCACTTTTCAAAGATCATCCCCGAAGAACAAAAGGATTTTAACTTTGATTTGCTATATGGCCAAGAGGTAAGCCCGGCCAAAGCCTTATCTATTGCCCGAAGCTTTCCCATGATGGCAGAGCGACGGGTACTCATCATCCGTAACTTTATGCAGATTAGTAAAGGAGGGACAGATGAGGGAGCAGCCAGTGGCCACATCAACGATTTCATTTCTTATATAGAAAATCCCAACCCCAGCACCTTGCTGGTTTTGTTTGATGAAAAGAAACCTCCGGGGAATACCAATTTGGGTAAAACTGTCAAGAAAAATAATAATGTCGGTTTTCATGAATTTGAACGCATGGCGGATTACCTGATCCCTGATTGGGTAATAGAGTGGGTGCAAAGTCATCATGATAAAAGAATAGAGCCTGCAGCAGCCCAGTTGTTGGCCCAGTTTGTGGGTAATAACCTGCAGGTACTGTCCACAGAAATAGATAAAGTGTGTACTTTTGTGGACACTTCTGATACCGTTTCAGAAGCCGATGTAAAAAAAATAATCGGCTCATATCGCGAATTTACGGCCATAGAGCTTAAAGAGGCCATTATTTCGCGAAATATGGAACAAGCCCTGTATATCTCGGAACAGATGTTGCAACATACTAAGTCAGACACGGGAGAATTAATTCGTCTCGTGGGGTTCTTTAACAGTGTGTTTGTAAATATCTGGCAGATTTTGAGGTTATCCGAGAAAGGGCTGGTCAAGAGTCAAATCCAGAAAGAGTTGGGTATCGGCAGCAGCTGGTACTTCAACAAACTCTGGGAGGATGCCTCAAATTTTCGATACAGTGACATGCCACGTATTTTTGAAGCTTTACTGGATGCAGATCGCTCCGCTAAAGGCTTCAGCACATTAGACTCCACTTCGATTTTATTCTTCCTGGTCAAGCGAATCATCGGGTAAGGACGATTCGCGACTAACGAGAATCGTAAAAAAATGGAGTTTTATTATGAATGCGTTCCAAGCATCATCTGTGAAGAAATATGACGATGAAGATTTAATGGAATATTTTCAAAATGGTGAGGAGACCGCTTTTAATGAACTGGTTTTCCGCTATGAAGATCGCCTCCATAACTTCTTATACCGATATACCCACGACCATCAGGATTGCGAAGACCTGGTACAGGAAACTTTTTTAAGAGTACATAAAAGCAAGCATTCCTATGAACGGATTGCCAAGTTTTCTACCTGGATGTACACCATTGCTTTGAACCTGGCTAAGAGTTTATATAAAAAGAAGCAACGCATGTATAAAGTGTCGATTCACAAGGATGAGTCTGACCCCGATGATAGAGAGCTTCTCCTGGAGGATAGTAACATCCTTCAGGATGATGCTCTCCATGAACAATTATGCATGGAGCAGCTTGAAAAAGCACTTCAAGAACTTCCGGACGATTTCCGGGAAGTGGTTGTGCTCAGAGACTTACAACAGCTTACATACGAAGAAATTTCGGAAATTACCGACACGCCGATGGGCACGGTTAAATCCCGAATCAACCGTGGTCGTTCTCAGGTTCAAGCCCTGATAAAAGATTACGTAAAGTTGGGAACAAATTAGAAAACAAAGGCTATGAGGGATTGATGACCCTTAACTAAACATCAATCCCTTATGTCTTACTTAGAAAAAGAATATCATCCGGTTATCGAGGATTATATAACCGATTACGTAGATGAAAACCTGAGTTCGGTGGAGAGAGAAACTTTTGAGGAAGTGCTGGTTCACGATGATGACCTGCGTGAACTGGCATTTTCTGCGAAAGAAGGAAAAAAATTGCTTGAACAATACCGATTATTAAAGATGAAGAAATAAAAGGGTAAAGAGCTACTTTAGCACATCCGACCATTCTTGCTTCTTGTCGAATACGCTGCGTGCAAATGGACAGAGTGGTAAAATGGATATTTCATTATTTCTGGCAAATTCAACGCTTGCTTTAACCAATTGTACACCCAGATGTTGGCCTCTGTAGTCATCTGATACCTGGGTATGATCAATAATTATTTTTGAAGGCCCCGCTTTAGAGTAGGTCATTTCTGCTACATCAGTCCCATCTTGTTCAATAAAAAAGCGACCTTTGGTATCCTTTTCTTCGTGCTGTACGTTCATATGCGGCTAATTTTTTAGTGTGATGTATTTCTTACTTCTAAAAATATTTTGTCAGCCCATCTAATGTACATAAGTATTCGATATTCATCATTAGGTTCTGTTGAAACTGTCTGAGCCAGCCTATTTATCTATTCTATCTTTTATTAACGTCAGTTCCAGATAAAATCTCAACTTTAACTGTAATTGCTCCGGCCTTCAGGCCGGTGGAGAATGAAAAGAAAAATAAAGTTTTGCCCCAGTGGAGCTACAAAATTATTCGTTCTTCAAATCTTTGGCTGTATGGTCTTTTACCATTCGTGCCGCCAACCCTCAACAAACGTATGGACTTTAATACCACCAAAATTCGGGTACTTTATTAAAGAGGTTCGCTTTCACCGGCCTGAAGTTCGGAGCAACTTATTTCTTATCTCGAACTGACGTTTTATTAATAAAAATAGATTGATATCTGTTATCTTGTTTCCGTTTAAAAATAACAGTCCATCAATTTTTAGTATGCAGATTTCAGCTCGTTTGGGTGTTAAAAATTTCACTTACAGTATAGTATTCTTTTGTTTGTTTTGCATTTCATGTGCTGATCAATCCAAGAAAAACGACTCTTTTGATTTAGATTCTTATGCTCGTATAGAAGAACCAGCAAGGGATGAAGTTTCAGGTATTGTCAAAAGTAGCAGGGAAGAAGAGGTTTACTGGGTACACGGAGATTCGGGTACGGATCCTAAAATATTTCCCATTAAAAAGACTGGCAAAATCGCATCCCAAAATCATAAAGAAGGAGTAGAGCTTTATGATGTAGACAATAATGATTGGGAAGAAATTGCAATGGATGATGAATCTAACCTGATTGTGGCTGATATTGGTAACAACTGCCTTTGCAGGGATGATTTATCGCTTATTTATTTTCCTGAGCCTGGAATTGAACGAAAAGCGGTTGGAAATTACCAGCAGGTTTATATTCAATACCCACAGGCTATGGAAACAAGCCCACCCGATGCAGAAGCCGTTTTTTATAGCAATGACTACCTCTATATCATCACCAAGGTTGATGTCAGTTCCCAATCTCAATTGTATAAACTTCCCTGGCCGGCGAGTTCAAATGCACGCAACAGTGCCTATACCGTAACCCATGTGGATGGCTTTCATTTTGATGATACAGTTACCGCAGCAGATTTCTCTCGCAATGGAGATACCCTGGCTGTTTTAACTTCATCATCCCTTTGGATGTTCACGGATTTTGAGGGAGAGAACTTTTTTGAAGGCAATTCAAAGAAAATCCGGTTTAAAGCAGACCAGGTTGAATCCGTAGCATTTACCGGACAAGGCTCCGTTCTAATTGCCGAAGAAGAAGGCCAATTGTATGAGCTTCCACTGTTTGAATTAAAATAGCTGTGTTAGTCGCTTATTTCTAAGAAGGGGAGCGATCAAACTTATCCCAATCTGGCTTTCGTTTTTCGAGGAAAGCATTACGGCCTTCTTCGGCTTCATCGGTCATGTAAGCCAGGCGGGTAGCTTCGCCGGCAAACACTTGTTGTCCCACCATGCCGTCATCAATGGCATTAAAGGCAAATTTGATCATTTTGATGGCCGTCGGACTTTTCGCAAGGATTTCTTGTGCCCATTCATAAGCCGTTTCTTCCAGTTTTTCGTGAGGAACTACCTTGTTTACCATTCCCATTTCAAAAGCTTCCTTAGCGGAATAGTTGGCACCAAGGAAGAAGATTTCCCGGGCACGTTTTTGTCCAACCTGACGTGCAAGCAAAGCAGAACCAAAGCCACCGTCAAAACTGGCTACATCGGCATCGGTTTGTTTAAAGATGGCGTGTTCTTCACTGGCAATGGTTAAGTCACAGACCACATGCAGGCTGTGCCCACCGCCTACGGCCCAGCCAGGTACCACGGCAATCACCACTTTAGGCATGAAACGGATAAGTCGCTGAACTTCCAGGATGTTGAGCCGAGCAATGCCGTCATCGGCCTTGTAGCCGGTCTTGGAGCGTACGTTTTGATCACCGCCCGAGCAAAAGGCCCATTTTCCATCTTTTGGCGAAGGACCTTCACCGCTAATCAACACTACACCGATGTCGTTGTCTTCTTTGGCATCGCTGAGTGCTTCATACAATTCAAACACCGTTTTAGGTCGAAAGGCATTACGAATCTCCGGTCGATTAAACGCCACACGGGCAACGCCATTGGATTTTTTATAGGTGATGTCTTCGTATTCTTTAACGGTTTGCCAGTTCATAAACGGGAATGGTTTGAAATGAATGGGTTTATTTATCGGAGCAGAAGGTAAGGGCTGCGGCGGTTAAAATACAGGATGTTAGTTGTTTGAATAGGTCTAATAAGAACCCTTCAGGTTTTTTCCAATACATTCAAGCTTCGAGATCACCATAAACCTCCAAGGTTTTAAACGGTGCTGCCGAAACTCAAAAGACTTGATAGAAACCTTGGAGGTTTTACACCGCCAACGCCTTTTCCATCACCGAAATCACCGCCTCCGGCTGATCCAAATGCACGCGATGGCCGGCCTCTTTTATACTGTGCAGCTTGGCATCGGCAATTTCCTTTTCCATAGTGCGGTTGATATGCACAAACTTGGAATCCTTCTCGCCGGCAATCAGGTGTACGGGTACTTTAAGTTCACCTAACCGGTCGCGCGCACACGGCATAGTTCCTGTGCCAAAGCCCTGTAAGCTGTTGGCCAGCCAAAAAGGATTTTGATGCTGCTGAATTTCTTTATTCCGTTTCAAAAGTTCCTTCTCAGCTGTGGATGAAGCAAAAAGGGGCATTTTCTGCCAGGATTCCAGGAAGCCTTTAAAGTTGCCGGTCAGGTCATCCGAGCGTCGGGCATCCAACGATTGACGGGCTTGACGTTCGGTTTCATCCTCTATACCAAAGGTGCTGCTTTCCAATATCAACCCGCGAAATAAATGCGGTTGATGCAAGGCCAATTGTAGCGCCAGACGTCCGCCCATGCTATAGCCGTAAAGATAGAGGGGAATGTGTAGCTGCTCACTGATCAACTTTGAGAGATCCGCCACTTGTTCTTTGGTCGAAAAACGATAATGTAGTTCCGCACCTTCCGACTTCCCATGCCCTAATAAATCAATGGTGATAGGATTACAAAATGATCTTAACTCAGGGATGAGGTGATCAAAACTTTGGAAGCTCCCCATAAAGCCATGTAACAATACCAATGCAGGAAGTTGTTCCTTATCCTGATGAATCACAAAATGATAGGAAATACCGCGAACGCGAATGTTCATGAACCAGGGTTCAGTTTCAATTTAAAATTCCATAGTGCGTGGCGCTGTTCCATCGATTTTTCTGCATCAGTCATACATTCCATTACATGAAGACCATTTCTTTTCTTTAGCTTATGAAAAACAGGAGCAATCTGATCCGGTTTGGAAACCAGCGTGTGATGTATGCCGTGTGCCCGGCAGAGGGCTGCAATTTTAACCTGTTGGGGCGTCTCAAAATACTCGGTGTATTTGCTGCGAATATCATGCACCGGCAGCATTCTGAAAATGGTACCGCCGCCGTTATTCAACACAATCACAACCAGGGGTTTATCAACCGATGCGGCTTGCAACAGCGCGTTGGAATCATGAAGGAAAGCAATATCTCCGACAAATAACACCCCGGGTTTTTGGGATGAAAGGCTCAAACCAATAGCGGTTGAAGTGATTCCGTCAATGCCAGCAGCTCCACGGTTCATGTACACTTCCCGACCGTCAAAATCTCCAAAAAGTGACATATCCCGGGCCGGAAAAGAGTTGGAGAGCATGGTAAAAGATTCATCCGGAAACTGGTTGGTAACGGTGGAAAATATCAACCCATCAGTTAAGGGTGTAGATGGTTCAAGCTGTTCATTCCTAAATACATTAAAAGCCTGTTCCGCTTGCTTCCACGTTGCAAGCCAGCTTTCTTGGGCTGAGCCCGTTACTTCAGGAATGGCTATCGGCCCTGTTAGATCGATGTGTTTATGACCAGAAAGTGAACCATCATTCCATCGGCCCGCTCTCCGAAAAACGATCTGCATAGCTTCGGATTGTTCCATATACAGATTCAGAGCCTTGCTAACGGGCTGTGCTCCAAATCGTAAAATTAGATCAGCGTTCAGCAGGTTTCTGTTTTTCTCATTCCGCAAAAAGCCGTCAAACCCCTGTATGTTTTGGGGTGATGAGGGGAGGGCCGCACCAGGCTCGGCAATTACCGGGGCTTTAAGCGTCTGCGCCAGCTCATGGATATATTCATTCTTTTCAGGATGATCGGAAGCGGAAGCAGGTCCTACGACAATTAGTGGTCTTTCAGCTGAAACCAAATCCGACCAAAAAGTCTCGCCTAATTCCATATTCCCTTGTTTTATGGAATAGGAAGGAGGGGGCTGAAGAAGTTTCCCATTTTCAAATTCAACTTCTTCGAGATATTCAGCTTTGGGCTCAAAGGGCTTGGAAAAGGCAAAATTCAGGTGCGCTACACCTTCTTGTTCCATGGCATGCTGTACAGCCTGTCGTGACGCCATTTTCAGGCGTTTGGTGCTTTGCTCTCTTTCGTTTGGTTCTCCCGCTTCGTGGAAAAAAACCGGGTAATCGCCAAAAATTTTAAGCTGATCGATGGTTTGGGAAGCTCCCAGTCCACGCTGATGCGGCGGACGATCTGCACTGGCCACAATCATAGGAACGCCGGATTGTGTGGCTTCAATCACCGCAGGAAAATAGTTAGCTACAGCCGTACCCGAAGTACAAACCAACACCGCAGGAATGCCACTTTCTTTGGCTATCCCCAAAGCGGTAAAAGCAGCCGAACGTTCATCAATAATAACGTGCGTCTTGAAACCAGGGTGAGCTGAAAAAGCTAAGGTTAAAGCTGTGGATCGAGATCCGGGAGATATAATGACGTGTCGTACACCTTCTTCATAAAGTGCACGAACAAAGGTTGTGCTCCATTTAAATGCAGCATTTTGCAGATTATCGTCGGGCATGTTCCAGGGCAGTTAACATGGGGATAAACTTGAGGTTGGTTTCGTCCCATTCTTTCTTGGGATCGGAATCTTCCACAATACCACATCCGGCAAAAAAGCGCACTTCGTCTTCTTTTATAAGTCCGCTGCGAATGGCTACTACAAATTCACCCTCACCGCTGGTGTTAATCCAGCCAATAGGGGCAGCATACCAACCACGATCAAAATGCTCCAGTTTGCTGATGTACGGCATGGCTTCTTCTCGTGGATATCCGCCTACAGCGGGAGTGGGATGGAGGCGTGAAAGCACCTCGGTACGTGATACCCCTTTCTTAATTCTGGCATGTACAGGGGTATACAAATGTTGCACATTCGACAGTTTTTTTATACCCGGTTTTTCAGGATATTCGTACACCTCGGAATATTGCTCAAGATGTTCACCAATGGCATCCAATACAAAAGCGTGTTCACTTAGATCTTTGTGAGAATGCAATAGCTGGTGCTCCAGTACGGCGTCTTCGCTGGCTGTTTTACCCCGCGAGATACTTCCGGCCAGACCTTCGGTAAGTACATGACGCTCTTTAAAAGAAGCAAGGCGTTCAGGGGTACTTCCAATAAAGCTGGATTTCCCATTTTGACTCACTAAAAAGGAATAACAATCCGGATACTGGCTGCGCAAATAGTTTAGGATATGAGTATCAGAGACCGATTCCTGAAGCTGTACTTTGAGCTCCCGTGCCAATACAATTTTTTTAAAAGCTTCATTTTTTATCAGCTCCGTAGCATTTTCTACAGATTCTTTCCAGTTTTTGAATGCAGGAGAGTTAGCACCCGGGGTATCAACTTTAGAATTAAAAAGGGGACGTTTCTGAATTTTGTATCCTTCCACACTGCAAATTTCATGCAGTTGATTTATAGTTTCTACAAACTGCTCATAAATATCTGAAGCCCGATCACCGGATTTAACCTTTTGAGTGACGGTAAGCAAACTCAAATCACCATTATTAATGATAAGCCACTCCGGGAGGGTAAAAGAACCGGCACCATAATCCCGCCAGTTCTGGCCAATGTTGTGATCGAAGAAAGAGAATCCTCCCAACAGGTGCACGGAAGCCATGTGGTGCTGCACTTTCGTGAGGTGATGAACTTTTTCAAGCAGTTTTTTTCCTTCAGTTGATGCCTCACGAAAACGCTGGTCTCCGGTAGTTTGAATGCGTTCAACTTGTCCTCCTGCTGCAATAGCAAATTCATCCGATGGTTTTTCCCAATAGTAGCGGAACGTCTTTTGGGGAGCATGCTGCTCAAGAACCGCCAGAACATCCACTTTTGGTATTCGGATAGAAACCGAGAGGTAATGATATTTATTTACGGGTTGATTGGCTACGATGTCGATAGCGTCTTTCAGCTCAATTTGAGAAATCTGCTGCCGAAAGCATTCTTTGACGTTGTTCAAAACAGGATTCTCTGAATCCATAAGCTACTTCTGTTTTAATTTTCAATCTAAATTGAAAATACGGATAATCACACCAATGTTAAACTATTTTTAAGATTGTTTTTCTAATGCCTTAATAGATAGAACAAAATTGGCTGTCAATAACTATTAGATGGGCTAAGAATAGAGAGAAGGGAGTAGGTATAAATAGTGAACTGAAGCAGTTCAGAGATTTTCAGAAGATCTTGATCTAACTACTCGGCGTCGTCATCTTCACCGTTAGAGTAGGGATTATGAATGCCATACTCGTCGGGATTATATTCGGCCAGCTTAAAGAAATGCTCCCATGCTGCTTCGCTCTTTCCATTATCACCAACCCAGGTTGGGTGACTTTGCTTGATAAGTCCCACTACGCGTTTGGCATATTTCACCCGCTCACCGGTATCCTCAATGCGGGGCAGTGCTGCAATCATTAGGTCTAGATTGTAGCCACAGTCAAAGTCTTTGGGTTTCTTTTGATCTATAAACATGAAAGGTATTTGGTTGAATGAATAGCTGTTCTAAAATAAGTCATATTAGAGATAGATTACAATGGTTTTTTGATTGCTTTTTCTGAAATGGTACAAGTAATGAACTCGTAGTTCTAACTTTTTTCAATGATCTCTCTCAAATGGAGAGGGTAATTTTGACGCTAAAATCATTTATCAAAGAAAGTCGTTGTTATTTATATCGAGTCTAAATAAATTTAGTAACGTTAAAATTCAATCTTAACCAACTCGATTCATGCACTCACAGATAGTACAAAAATGGCTGGCAGCACTCTTTATGACACTGATTTCAGTATCCGCTTTGGCTCAACATAGTGAAACCGGCTTTTTAGTTATTGCTCCCGACCGGGGATTTATGGGTAACCAAGAAATCCGGGACATCCACGCCAGTTTCGATGAGCACTATAGCACCAGCTTGTCTTTTGTAACTCCCGAAGAAACCGATCGCTTTCTAAAGGAAGGCATTGAAGCGCTGGAAAAGGAAGGGGTGAATGAGTTAGTGGTGCTTCCTTTGTTTGTATCTGATGCTCATCCGTTATATAAATTAGCCTCCGAGCGTTTATCCGGCCAAAATCTAACCGAATTACCAGTTCAATTCGCTGAAACTATGAGCCAAAGTTACCTGGCGGCAGAGATTTTGGTTGATCGTGTTCTTGAACTAAGCCAAAATTCTAAGGAAGAATCATTGGTATTGGTCGCTACAGGAGCTTCCAACCAAGAAGAAAAAGAAGCTATTAAAGCTGATGTGAAGCGAGTATTGAATATGAATCATGGCTTTTTTGATTTTGATGAAGAAGCTGTGGTGGTATTTGGTGATACAGGTGGTCGTTCTGAAAACGCACAAAAAGAGCTCGAAAAAAATCTGGCAAGTATAAATGAGAAAGGCTTTACTCCGGTAGTTATTCCTTTTGATTTTACTCAGAAGCTGGACGATATGATGGCATTCAGTTCCAGAATTCGTCCCACCGTTCACAAAAACGGAGCTTTATACAACGGCCGGGACATCACCCCACACGAAAATGTAGAGCTGTGGCTGGCCAAACAGGCCAACAGCTACCTGCCCGTGAATAAAGAAAACCTGGGTGTCATCTTTATGCCACACGGTTCTGATTATAACTGGAATCGCACCATGATGGACGCCATTGATGAATTGCGGGACGATTACATGATTGAGCACGCTTTCAGTATGGGCGATGCTGATCTGATTGAAAAAGCAACCCGAAAGCTCGAAAAGCGAGGAGCCACAGCCATCACGGTACTGCGTATTTTCTCGCTGGAATCCAGCTTTAAGTCGTCTACGGAATTTACCTTAGGTCTGCGTGAAAGCATGGGTCACGGCGGTATGATGATGCACGGAATGGGCATGCCTAAACGCGTGGTGAGCAGCAGCGAGTTCTACACTACGGGCGGACTGGAAGATTCTCCGCTTTTTGCCGAAGCACTCCTGGACCGCGCTATAGGCCTGAGTGATAATCCCGAAAAAGAAACGGTGATATTGGTTGGCCATGGTACGAGAACCGAAGAAGGGAATGCACGCTGGCTGAAAAACCTGGAGAGTATTACGGCACACATGGAAAAAACGGCCAAAGAAAAAGGATACAACTTCCGTGATTTTAAATTTGAGAACTGGCGGGAAGATTGGCCGGACATCCGCGACAAGCATATTGCCAATGTGCGCAAGATGGTGACCGAAGCCCAAAAAGATGGCGGTACAGCCATTGTGGTGCCAGCCCGAACCACCCAGGGCGGACATGCTCAGCGCTGGCTGGGTGATCTGGAATTTAAGCATAATGGAGAGGGATTTGCCCCGCATCCGCTTTTTGTAGAATGGGTGGAAGGGCTGATCCAGGAATCGCTGGATCACTTCAACAACGGCGAGAAAGTTTCGGAGGGAGCAACTACCTTAAGAAGTACTTCTGAGTCTTCTCATCACGACCACTGATTTTTGTAAGGATACTTTTTCCGGCATAAGAAGCCTCATCCGATTTTCGGGTGGGGTTTTCTTTTATCTGATCTCAGATTGAGATAGAAATCAATTCAAAACTCACTTCAATGTTCCTTGTTCAATGTTGAATGTTCGATATTCAAAACTTCCTCAGCCTGTCGGCAAATTATTTCTTAGTTTTAGCCTTGCGATAAATAACGACCGAAATTCATCAGACTTAATAACAATACATGTATTTGAATTCCATTCTTGAGGCGGTAGGGAATACGCCGCTGGTTAAATTAAACCACGTTAACGGCAACTCAGAAGGCACCTTGCTGGCCAAAGTAGAATATTTAAATCCCGGCAACAGCATTAAGGATCGTATTGCCATTAAAATGATTGACGATGCCGAGGAAAAAGGATTGCTCAAACCGGGCGGCACAATCATTGAAGGAACATCCGGGAATACCGGTATGGGGCTGGCCCTGGTGGCTGTTACCCGTGGATATGATTGTATTTTTACCACCACCGATAAGCAAAGCAAATCCAAAGTAGATTTGCTGCGAGCTTTAGGGGCAGAAGTCATTGTATGTCCCACCAATGTGGAAGCTGATCACCCCGACAGTTACTATTCGGTAGCTAAGCGGTTAAGCGAGGAAATTGAGAATTCATACTATCCCAACCAGTACGATAATCAGAGTAACCTGCAGGCGCATTATGAAACTACCGGACCTGAAATCTGGGAACAGACTGAGGGCAAGATTACCCATTATGTGGCGGGCATGGGCACTGGAGGAACTATTTCCGGCGTGGGTAAATATCTGAAGGAGCAGAATCCTGATATCAAAGTGATTGGTATTGATAGCTACGGTTCGGTATACAAAAAGTATTTTGAGACCGGGGAGTTCGACAAGAATGAAATCAAACCATACATGACAGAAGGAATTGGGGAAGATATCATCCCGGGAACCATTGATTTTGATTATGTAGATGAAGTGGTACAAGTGAATGACAAAGATTCTGCCGTTATCACTCGTCGGTTGGCCAGAGAAGAGGGCTTGCTGGTGGGATGGTCGTGCGGAGCCGCTACGAAAGGTGCCCTCGATTATATTTCCGAGAATCCTTTAGGAAAGGACGATATAATGGTTATCATAATGCCGGATAGCGGTACACGCTATATCAATAAAGTCTATAACGATGAATGGATGAAGGAACAAGGCTTTCTTGAATAATTAGTTTGTTATTGGCTTAGGAAAGGGCGATTTAAATGATGCCCTGTTGATTAGATAGAATTAGAAATTAAGCAAAGGAGTATTATGAGTAAGAAAGATCAGACAATGAATCCCGGTAAAATGGAAATCGAATTAAAAGAGGATGAAGCTACCGGGACGTATTCCAACCTGGTAATGATCACACATTCTCCCTCTGAGTTTATTCTGGATTTTATAGCGGTGATGCCGGGAGTTCCCAAAGCAAGAGTAGTGAAACGGATGATTTTAACTCCCGACCACGCAAAACGACTTGCCAAAGCATTGAATGACAATGTAAACCGCTACGAAAGTGAGCACGGTGCTATCAATAACAACGATAACGACGGCGTTGATATGCACATGTATCGCGGCCCCCAACCGGAAGCGTGATATAATTGAAGATTTAAGATTAAAAATGGAAGATTTTTAACGCTTCGCTGTGAAGAATTGGAATTTTCTACCTACTGGTGCAAGCGTCACGCTTGTACCAATATATTTAGTGATCCCAAATGGAGTGGGAGCCAACAAGAAGGATTCCTTTACCTGAGTTGCTTTACCCAAGCAGGACAGTTGCGATAGGTAAAGAAAATCGAATATTGAGTAAAGAATATTGAATTCAGAACGAAGAGCACTTCGAAATTCGATATTGAATGTTCAATATTCGAAATTCAACATCACTTCCTGGCTTGGAGGAGCAGGCCTATTCCCACGATGAAGAAGAAAATATGGGGCAGGGTTGCAGCCATGAAAGGGGAAAGGGTGCCATAGTAGCCGAATGGCTCAATGATTTTCATGAAAGCCAGGTATAGAAAACTGATAGTGAGCCCCGCTGCGAGATAGGCTCCTTTTCCACCTCTGCGGCGAACGCTTGCAAAAGCAAATCCAACGATCATCACTACTACAATAGAAAAAGGATAGGCTAATCTCCCATAGAAATGTACTTGTGGAATTTCTACCCCTCCGGCTCCACTGCGTTCAATAGAGGCAATGTAATCGCTGGCTTCCTGGTAGGTCAACTGGTAGATGTCTGAGGTGCTTCGGGATAAATCTCTTGGATACACATTCAACACAGTGTCTTTTTGCGGGTATGAGAATTCCTGATATCCCTTTTCCGTAAAGATACGATCAGTGACCGTTTCCATTCTCCAGCTTTGGGTTGAGTCTTGCCACTCCATACGATTGGCACGCGTGGTTCGGGTAATTTTACGCTGATCAAACTCAGTAAGACGTACCCTGTAGGCGATCTGCTGATTCTTGTCGAAATAATTGACCTGCAGTTTGGTATTGGGTGAGGGTTGCCGGTAGATATCACTTTGATCCATCCGATCGTTTTTGGAGCTCAGGTATTTTTCCTCAAAAGCAATCCGGTCAGCGTTGGATTTTGGTATGATATGGGCATCCAGCCAACTTATGCCTGCTGCACAAAGAATAGCGAAAACCAGATAGGGTACAATCAGCCGGTACAAGCTGACACCCGCAGCTTTCAGAGCCGTAATTTCCAAACGATCGGATAACTGTCCGGTTAAGAATAAGCAGGCTACAAATACAGCTACCGGCAAGACAAGGCGGGTCATTTCCGGCACATAATTCAAGTAATACACTCTGAAAATCTCCGCCATTTCTGCACCCTGATCGGCAAAGTCATCGCTGTTCTCCGAAAAGTCGATCATCACAAAAATGAAGATCAGCATCAACAGCACGGTGGCCGTAATGACGAATAGCCGGCTAAAAATGTATCTGTCAAATCTGTTCATGGATGATTATTGGGGATTTTTCGTAAAGAGGTCTCTTAGCCTGAAACCGGTAGATAGCCTCACCACCAGGTAAATCCCGGCCAGGGTTAGTGCAATATTAAAAGTCCACATCCCCCAAAAAGGAGAGATAAAAAGTCGGTCAGCCAGTTTCTCACCTTGTATCAGTGATACCCAATAGAAAGTTAGTACCACCGTGCTAACGAGCGCTGCAATACCAAAATTACCACGTTTTAGCATGATACCTACCGGGGCACCGAACAAAATAAATACCACACAGGCAAAGGGGATAGAGAACTTTTTGTGAACTTCTACCAGGTAACGGGAAATCCTTTTCTCGCGCCATTCTATATTTGATTGTATGGACTCCAGCGAATTTTCATACTCCCTGAGCTGGCGGGTTGATTCCGCAAGCAGCGAACGTTGAATAGAGGCTTTGGGAAACATGTTGGGTACCATGTATTCGCTTTGTACCGCTTTGATACTGTCGGCTTTGTCCTTCATCAACGCTTCGGGGGCAAAATAGCTATTTCGGCCACTTATATTTTTTGTAGGGATGACGGAGCTGTCTCGGGAGGCTATGGATATTTGTTGTTCAATTTCTTTGTAGAGAGAATCTACCACGGCCAGCATAGCTCGTGAGCTCATCGTTCGGTCACTGCGATTTCGGTTTTCAGGATCGGAACGCATGAATGATAAATCAGACAAGTCCATAATCATGCTGTGGCGTGCAAAAGAATGTCGCTCAAACCGGTCGGAGGGACCACGACCGGCATTTGCAAACTGTAGCATATTTCCATTGATGAGAATGAGATTTAAGGCCTGATCCCCTTTACTCTCCAAAAATCCTTTTTCAGCTGAGATGTATGCGCGCTGTTTGTTGTCATTGGGTTCCTGAAACAAAGTGATATCGTAAAGGCTGTCGGTCTCGCTGTCAATACGCTCAACCAGGAAAGTGTAGCCTTCAATTCCGTTATAAAATGTATTCGGTTTTAGATCAAAACCCGGTTTTTTTAGACGAATATCAATAAAAAGTGAGCGCGCTTTTTGATTAGCCTCAGGCAGAACATTATTTGAAAACCAGGCTAAACCCACGCAGAGCAACAATGAGGCGACCAAAACGGGCCGCATAATCTTGAACGGGTTCACTCCGGAAGAACGTAAAGCCGTTAATTCGTTAAACTCGGAAAATTTTCCGAAGGCCATCAACGTTGCAACTAGGACGGCCATGGGGGCCGCCAGTACCACCATGTACGCTAAATTAGTTAAAATCAGTTCTATAATGATGGAAATAGGAATGTCCTTACCGATTAATTTGTCGATATGCAGGATCAGAAACTGCATCAGCAACAAAAACATCAGGGTAAAAAAACAAAACAGAAAAGGATTTATATGCCTTTTTAGTAAGTCGGTCTGTAATTTATTTACCAATTTTGACAACAAGGTTGTATTGGTTCAACTTTAGTACTATTCTTGATGCCTGATAATAGACATTTTTTAGTTTCATATTTAGCCATGTTATTTGTGATTAAACTTTCAACAAACACAAATATATGGTATTATCGAACGCACCCATTCATACGTAAATTTTTAAAAAAATTAGATCTGCCTATCGCCTAACGCTACAGACGACAATACGTAAAAAAACGAGTTAGTTTATAAAGCAGGTGCATTCTTACTTGAGATTTTTATATATCCTGCCATTGCTATATTTAGCAGGCAACGCGGCAGGGGTGGATTTAATTTATGCGCAGGAGACAGCAGATACTCTTAACACCGTATCTGAACCCGACAGTGTATTAGCTGATAGTACATTAGAAGGATTCCGGTTCATATTTAGAGCCCCCAAAAACGAATATACATTACCGGACGTAATCAATCCCAGCGGATTATATTCCATCAGGCCTTCCAATGATCAGGTGGTTACCGAGTGGGATTCGGCCAATACCTATACTCAGCAGCACATTATTAACGGTGTTGAGGTAGGTCCGCCTCGTATTTATAATTTTGACGAATACGCACAGGAAAAGAGACGAGAACAAGAGAAACTGATACGACGGCAATTGGTGCAGGAAGGCCGCAGGGAAGAACAAGAGGGCGGAGGCCTGCTTGATTTTAGTTTACAGATTCCCGGAGGAGAGTCATCGGTATTTTCCACCATATTTGGCAAACCCGAAGTGAACCTGCGGGTAAACGGCTCGGCCAATATGAATGTAGGAGCTTCTATTCAGAATATTGATAATCCCAACTTGCCCCCCGAATCACAAAGGAGGGTAGATCCGACTTTCAACCAAAACCTCCAGTTAAATATTCAAGGTACTATTGGAGATAAGCTTACTATTGCCACCGATTGGGATACCGAGCGTGCTTTTGACTTCCAAAATAGGCTGAGTATTGTGTATGAGGGCTATGAGGATGAGATCATTAAAAGTATCGAACTTGGTAATGTATCGATGGAGACCGGGAACTCACTCATTAGTGGAGGGGCTTCGCTTTTTGGGATAAAATCGGTAGCGGAGCTGGGTAACTTAAAGCTGACCACCGTTGTTTCACAGCAAAAAGGAGAAAGCAATACTCAAACTATTACGGGTGGTTCGGAAGAAATTGAATTTCAGCTTAGTCCGCTGGATTATCAAGACAACAGGCACTTTTTCATAGATTTCTTTAACCGCCAGGTATTTGAGGATAATATGTCCAATCCTCAACAAACGACTACGGCTTACCAGATTGCGGATTTGAAAGTTTTTATAGCCGAGCCTCAAATAAATACGACCTCAGATGATGCTTTCAAAGCTGCTGCTTTTGTGGATTTGGGAGTGGTACCTACGGAAAATGGGTACGGTCTGCCACATCCTGACAGAGATACCATAAACCAAGACTCTTTGGATGAGAACAGAGATAACACCAGTGCCTCAGCGAGCGATTTTGGTGTCTCGGGAAATGACTTTTATAATGGATACTTTCGTCCCTTACAAGCCGGTGTGGATTATACTGTTGATTTGACCTTAGGAATTATAAGTTTAAACCGCTCTCTAAGTTCAGGGTCATATTTAGCTGTTTCTTTTATACGTGAGCCTAGACCCGGTGAAGCGGGCGGACCTGTACAGATTGGTGATATTTCATCACGTTCCACTGGTTTGACCTACCTGAAGTTGTTAAGAGGTAATAACCCGACCCCTGAGCAAAGTACCTGGCCTTTGACTTTACGTAATGTGTATTCGCTGGGTGTTACTAATTTATCACAAGAGAATACACAGATGGAGATCAATTATATCCAGGGTAATGTTCCCAGTACCACTTTGGAGGGAAGGAACGAAAACCTTTTGGCAGAGTTGGGGTTAGATCGTTTAAATTCTCAAGGTGGCGCAGAATCTGATAACCAGCTGGATTTTAGTAATAGCAGAACCTTAGATGCTATTAGTGGAACCATCATGTTTCCTTATTTGGAACCATTTGGAAGTCGTATCGCGGAGTTGTTAGAACAATCAGGTGCTTCTGACTCTCTAATCAGCAAATTGAGTTTTACAGAATTATATAATGAGAAACAGAGTACTGCGCGATTATCTGAAAAGAGTAATTATTATGAAATTGCAGGTTTAGTTAAAGGAGGGGTAAGCGGCAATTTTAATTTAGGCTTTAGCTTGGTAGAAGGCTCGGTTAAAGTGTTTGCTAATGGGAATGAGCTTATAGAAGGCACTGATTACCAGGTTGATTATTCTTTTGGTAGTATTACGATTTTGAATGAACAATATCTGGCCCCGGGACAGGAGATATCTGTTGAATTCGAGAATAACCAACTAAATGTTGTAGGCCAGAAGAACTTTACCGGAGTTAGAGCAGAATATGCCGTAACCGATGATATTAGTGTGGGAGGCACCTTTTTTAAACTCAAAGAGCAACCACTATCCGACAAGATCAGAATTGGAAATGAATCCATTAACAACACTGTATTGGGAGTAGATGCCAATGCGGATTTTGATGCGCCCTGGATGACCCGTTTTATTGATCAAATTCCGCTACTCCAAACCAAAGCCCCCTCCAACGTTAGTTTTAGCGGGGAATTTGCCCAGTTGCGTCCCGGGGTATCTCAGACTAATGCAGTTCGGGATGCCATTGACCGCGGGGATTTATATAAAGATGAAGAAAACGGGTTGGCTTTTATTGATGATTTTGAAGGATCTGAACTTAGTATTTCACTTTCTAGTCCTACCAGATGGAACCTGGCGGCCGCTCCGGCAGTAGTACCAGGCTATGAACCTGACGAGGCCTTTTTCGAAAATTCAAATATTACTCCGGTTAACAGTCTTGGATCTAAAATTGCTCGGTCTGATTTAAGGAGTCAATTTGCCTGGTATACCATTCCAAGAAATGTTGATGAATTGACAGGTGCATCCCGAAATACTCCTGAATCTCGTCTAGTAAATACCCGTGATGTATTTCCAGGCAGGGAAACCAACAATGCTGATGAACAAATCATAAATACCCTTGATGTTTATTATAATCCACAGGAAAGAGGTCAATACAATTACAACGAAAATTTAAAGGAAAACTTAGAGCAAAATCCTCAGAACCAATGGGGAGGTATGACTACAAGTTTACCCTCAGGCCAAGAAGATCTAACGCAGAGCAATATCGAATTCATCGAATTTTGGGTACAACCTTTATTGCCGGGTGCAAGAGAACCAACAGCGGAAGATCTGGAAGCCTATGATGGTAAAATATATATTGAAATTGGGGTGATTTCGGAAGATGTGGTACCCAATTTTAGTTTGAATAGTGAAGACGGTCTGGAAAACGTTTTAGACGACTTAATTTTGGATAATTTTACGGAAGATCCCCGTTCTTATATTCCCGAAAACCGCCCGGCACCCCAGGGACAATTTTCAAATAATGATCGGGAATACGCTGATGTAGGTTTGGACGGTGTGCCAAGTGAGAATGGCTATGACCCAAACAAACAAGAAGATGCACTTTTTAGTGATTTCCTTGCGGCCATGCGGAATGCTTATGGTGAGGGCGCCCCTGAATATGACCGTATTGTACGCGATCCTTCCAATGATGACTATGTCTATTATGGTTCAGATTTAGTTAATGACTTACCCCTACAGGAGCGGTTCTACCGTTATCAGGGATTTTACGAAGGTAATACCCCAGTTGCAGGTGGAGATAATAGAGGTTCTACCGATCGTCCGGACACAGAAGGTTTGGTTAGCCGGTCCACTGTTGAGCGAAATAATAATTACTACCAATATGAACTCGATATAAATCCAGCAGATTTTAGCAGTTTGGAGATTGGAAGTCCCGGTACATACATCGTAGATAAAGTACCAGGTGGCAGTCAACAACAGCGGTGGCACTTGGTGCGTATTCCGCTTAATGAGTTTGCCCGAAAAATCGGAGACATTCAGGGTTTCCAAAATATTACCCACGTTAGAATGTGGATGAGCGGCTATGAAAAGCCATTTACGCTTCGTTTCGCCTCTTTTGAGTTTATTGGAAGCCAGTGGAGAAAAGTTGAAAATATTTCTGAAACCAGGGATGCAACCGGGGAATTCCGGACTACGACCATCAATATTGAAGAAAACGCTAACCGCGAACCGGTACCATATCGTCAGCCTGAAGGTTCTATTAGGGCTCAGGATCGTGGAAGCCAAATCAACACGCTGGCCAACGAGCAATCCTTAGTACTTCAGATTGAAAACCTTGGCCCTCAGCAACTGCGAATGGTTAAGAGAGTGTATCCCGGTGGACAAGATCTTTTGAATTATTCTAACCTTCGAATGTTTGTTCATGGTGAAGGATTTAATGAGCGGGGAGAAGCTGAACTGGTTGTCCGTTTGGGTACAGATCTTGAGTCAAATTATTATGAATATCGCCAGCCTGTAACTCCTTCAGATCCCAATTACCCTTATTCAAACTATCAACCGGATGGTGGAAGTAACCTTGCTGATGACGCACAGGAGGTATGGCTATATGAAGAAAACAGCATGAATATTGTCCTTTCAGCTTTCAACGAGCTAAAGCAAATAAGAAATGACCGACAAGAGATAGACCCGACAGAAAAGTTTGAAATGGTTCTGGATCCAGAAGAATATGATTCGGCACCAGGGGCTGTTATAGCTATCAAAGGCAACCCATCTCTAAGTAAAATAAATGAAATAGGTATGGGGGTTTTGAATCCTTTTGATCCTTCTGATGTAAATTCAACTGGCACCAATAGCTTAAATGCTGAATTCTGGCTAAATGAGTTAAGGGTTTCCGGTTTTGATAATGAGAAAGGCTGGAAAGCCAATGCTAAAGCCAACTTCAAGTTTGCTGATTTTGCTACATTGAATACTAATTTCTCCAGAACCACCACTGGCTTCGGTAGTTTGGATTCACGACTGGGTACCCGTCAACGCTCTGATGATCTGGCCTATGATATTAACTCAACGGTGAATTTACATAAACTCATTCCAGATCGTTTTGGGTGGAATTTCCCCGTTTCTGTATCAACCCGTAAGAATATTTCCACGCCTCAATACTTGCCTAATCAGGGAGATACTCGCTTAAGTGAATTTAATAGTGCCATCAGAAACAGAGATGATCTATCTCAATCGGAGAAGGACGCTCTGATTGAAGAGAAACTGAATGAAGTTGAGACTATCAGAGATAATTTTTCATTAAATGTCTCCAACTTCTCCAAGGATAATTCAAAGAGTAAGTTGATGCAGTATACCGTGGATAACACGCGTCTCAATTTTGTTTACAACCAGGGCTATGCCAAAAATCCCCAGTATCAGTTTCAGGATAACTGGAGTTTTAACTCTTCTATCCAGTACAACCTTTCATTTAATAATGTAAGTGTGGTTCGCCCTCTAACTTTCCTGGATGATATTCCGGTTTTAGAAGTTTTCTCTGATTTAGGTTTGGGCTACATGCCAACCTCGGTTAATGCCTCCGCGAGTATGAGTCGTTCTTATGATGAATCACGCCGGAGGGTACAACAGGTGGATAGCGAAGGAAATCCGCAACTGCAGCCATTACAGCAGCAGCATACCTTCAATCAAAAATCATCATTCGGAGTCAATTATAACCTGACACCGTCCATTCCGCTCTCATTCAACAGCAATACTAATTTTGACTTGTCAGATGCAGGAATACGAAACAGTAATAAGACAGGCATAGATAGTTCTTCATTCAGTATTGTACCAACTTTTGACGTTATCGATGGCCTGTTGACTGATACCTTGAGTGCCCGAAGATCAAGTTACGATGAAAGCTACTCGGCTAGCTGGCGTCCGCCTTTACGGAATATTTCCGGACTGGAATGGCTGAGTTACTCCGCTTCTTATGGTGGTGGTTTTAACTGGACCAACAGCGGCCGGGGATCTGGTTTGGGAGCTACCGTAAGTAACTCATTCCGATTAGACCATACGCTTAAATTTGCCACCGGTGATTTATTTGAAAAGATTGGATTCATCCGGCGAATGCAGGAACGTGACGAAGCAGCTGCCGATCAACGTTCAAAGAACTCCAATGCCGAAGAAGGAGAGTCTCTCAGCCTGGCTGATCATGCTAAATATTATGGTCGGAAGTTATTTTTAGGTTTGTTTAGCTTTAACAGCATTGATTTGGCCTATAAGACCAACAAGACTTCAAACCAAGCGGGCTACCGGGGCGATTCACAGCTATATTATGCCTTTGCAAGTCAGGGAGAGGGCAATTTCTCTCCGCCACTCGGATATAGACTGGGACTTAGTGAAGAAGTACCACGAACCCAGCTTATTCAGCAAGGACCATTTGGACAAACCGTAAATCTGCCCAAAGTCAATAACTACTCGGATAACCTTAGCTTGGGCACTCGTCTTGTATTATTTGAAGATATTAGTATCGATCTGGATTGGTCTACCCAATGGAGTGAGCGCCAGCGTGATAATATTTCACTGAATTCAGCCGGCGAATTTGGCTCTACGGTTTCTTCAAGCGGCGAGATAAACTCATCGGTCTGGGCTTTTGGAATGGGATATGAAGATTTATTTCACCGACAGCTACAGGCTGCCTTTGACGATATTAATGGAAATGAGATTATTGATGAGTCGGGTAATGATGACGGCCGTACCGTGCTGAACCGTAATACCCTGCAGGAAGACTTTAGGCATGCATATCTAGGGTCAAATACGGGCGGCGTAGGAGAAAGAGGATATACTCCATTCCCTAAACCAAACTGGCGTATTACCTGGTCGGGGATCGAAGACCTGCTACCTTTTATCGGTGATATGATGAATCGAGCGACGCTTACGCATCAATATTCCGGTTCTTACCGGTTGGGATGGAGCTTGAATACCCTCACCGGGCAGCAATCTCCTCTGACATTGGGTAATTACCGTGTTACTGATTATAAAGATAGGTATGAGCCCAGTACGATAAATGTTGAGAGGAATTTCTCTCCGTTGCTGCAGCTCAATATTACCTGGCAATCATCCCTGAGAACCCAAATTGGTTTTGACCGGAGTAAAATTACCAGCCTTGCCATGTCGAGTAAAAAGGTAACCGAGAGTACTACTCAGGGGATCAATGTATCCATCAATTATGCCTTTAAGAATCTTAAGATTCCTTTCTTTCCTGAAATTAGAAATAATATAGATGTAACACTTACCGGTGGTTTGGCTGATGATAAAGATGAGACTTTCGATTTAAGTAGAGACTTGTCTGATGCTCTAAGTGGGGATCCTGATAATATTATTACCGACCCAAACCAATATGAAATCAATAAACCTCAGATTACAGGCCAAAAACGACTTAATGCTTCCTTAGTGCTCGGATATCGCTTCTCACAAACCGTGAGTTCAAACTTTGAATACAAGTATACCCAGATTGATCCTCGTTCCTCAGGATATTTCGCACGCCGCAATCACGAAATCCGATTCAATTTCCGCATCGCCATTCAATCAAGATAAAGGTAGTCTGTTAACACTAACAAACACACAACTCAACACTCAAAACTCAAACTTCAATTAACATTGCCCAAAGGTGTTCTTAGCCTTATATTCTCTGCGTAATATTTAATGAATGCTTATAGAGAAAGACCGAGGGAATGGGCCCGTGGACGTCTTGGCAACCACTTCTGGAAAGGGGCAGGTGCCAAATCCCACTTCGCTTCCGCGAAGAAAGATAAGCGAGCTAATCCCTCACAGACTCTTTCTATATAAGCTCATCTAAGCAGGAAAGAGTGAACATACAAGAAGCTTTAGAACAACGTATTTTAATCCTTGATGGGGCCATGGGCACCATGATTCAGCGCTATAAGCTGGGAGAAGAGGATTACAGGGGAGAGCAATTCAAAGATCACCCCGATGACTTAAAAGGGAATAACGACTTATTGAGCCTTACCCGGCCGGATATCATCAAAGCCATCCATGAGGAATATTTGGAAGCGGGGGCTGATATTGTTGAAACCAACACGTTCAGCGGCACCACCATTGCTCAGGCTGATTATAACCTGGAAGAAGTGGTGTATGAGCTGAACAAGAAATCGGCCGAAATTGCCCGCGAGGCTGCTGGTGCTTTCACAAAAAAGAATCCTGATAAGCCACGCTTTGTAGCGGGTTCCATGGGACCTACTAACAAAACGGCTTCCATTTCACCGGAAGTTACCGATCCCGGCTACCGTGCCGTTACTTTTGATGAACTGGCGGAAGCTTATAAGCTACAAGCTCGTGGCCTTATGGACGGCGGGGCAGATGTATTGCTGGTAGAAACCATTTTTGATACGCTGAACGCTAAAGCCGCGCTCTTTGCCATTCAGGAACTTTTTGAAGAACGGGGTGAGGAAATTCCCATCATGGTTTCTGGAACGATAACGGATGCATCAGGCAGAACGCTGTCTGGCCAAACAGTAGAAGCATTTCTTATTTCGGTTTCTCATGCACCCATTTTAAGTGTTGGCTTCAACTGCGCGCTGGGCGCCAAGCAGCTGCAGCCTTACCTGCAAAACTTGTCTGACCGATCTCCTTTTTACATCAGTGCATACCCGAATGCAGGACTGCCCAATGAATTTGGGGAGTATGACGAAGGTCCGGATGAAATGGGAGCCCAGGTTGAACAGTATCTGGAAGACGGCTTGGTGAACATTTTAGGAGGATGTTGCGGAACTACACCGGGACATATCACCAAGATGGCGGAATTAGCTCAAAATTATGAACCACGTAAAATAAACCGCCAAGACGCGAAGAGCGCCAAGGAGATGTTGGTATGAAAGAGTTTTCATCAATCATAGACCTGTCAGGTTTTAAAAACCTGACAGGTCTGGACGTTAGCTGCCATTCGTCAGACGGGCATGAAGCCGTCAAACGAAGTCTTAGTATAAACTATCTACTTTTCCATCTGACGGCTTCGCGAATGTTTCGTGCACAGAATTACCGCACCGAGCCGTCTGATGGATGCATAGGGCAGACCTCTAAAAAACTGATCAGACGGTCTTGGAGCCTTCAAACCACAAGCGAGACGCTTGCGGTAGGGGTAGACTCAGTACTTAATTTTTCTACCTGGTTCAAGCGTCCCGCTTGGACCAAGAACTGGAATACAAGCAACCTTCGCGCTCTTAACGCCTTAGCGGTTAAATAACTATGAAGTCACTACCTCTTACACTCAGCGGCCTTGAACCTCTCATCATTACCGAAGATTCCAACTTCGTGAATGTGGGGGAGCGGACCAACGTTACCGGTTCCCGTAAGTTCCTGAATTGCATCAAAGAAAAAGATTACGATCAAGCCTTAAAGATCGCCTTAGATCAGGTGGAAGGCGGGGCCCAGATCATTGATGTGAATATGGACGAAGGCATGCTGGATAGTGCTGCCGAGATGACCAATTTTCTCAACCTGATGGCCTCTGAACCGGATATAGCCAAGATTCCCATTATGGTAGATTCCTCCAAGTGGGAGGTGATTCTGGCCGGACTCAAATGCATGCAGGGCAAAGGCGTGGTGAATTCCATCAGCCTGAAAGATGGGGAGGAAGAGTTCTTGCGACGAGCTAAAATCATACGACGCTTTGGCGCGGCCGTAATTGCCATGGCTTTTGATGAAGATGGTCAGGCCGATACTTTGCCCCGCCGAAAGGAAATTTGTGGCCGAGCCTACAAGCTATTGACAGAAGAAGCCGGTTTTCACCCTTCCGATATCATTCTGGATCCAAATATTTTCCCGGTGGCTACTGGTATGGACGAACATCGCCGAAATGCCATCGACTATTTTGAGGCGGCCAAATGGATTCGGGGAAACTTACCGGGTGCGCATGTGATCGGAGGTGTTAGCAATGTTTCCTTCTCATTTAGGGGGAATAATCGCGTGCGTGAGGCCATTCACTCCGCCTTTCTCTATCACGGGATACAACACGGTATGGATATGGGCATTGTAAATCCTACGCAGCTGGAAGTGTACGATGACATCCCCGAAGACCTGTTGGAGAGGGTAGAGGATGTGCTTTTTGACCGACGCGAGGATGCTACGGAGCGCCTCATGGAAATTGCCGAGGAGTACAAAAATGAAGGCTCATCCATCAAGAAAAAAGCCGACGACGAATGGCGGAAGAAATCGGTAGAAGAACGCATTAGTCACTCACTGGTTAAAGGCATCAACGAGCATATTGAAGAAGATGCGGAAGAAGCGCGCGTGAAATATGGCAGTCCGCTGGAGGTAATTGAAGGTCCGCTGATGGACGGTATGAACGTAGTGGGCGATCTGTTTGGAGCTGGAAAAATGTTTTTACCCCAGGTGGTGAAAAGTGCTCGCGTGATGAAACAGGCTGTGGCCTATCTCACCCCGTATTTGGAAGAAGAAAAAGCACAAAATCAGGATACCAGTGAGCAGCCGAAAGTATTGCTTGCCACTGTAAAAGGCGACGTGCATGACATTGGTAAAAACATAGTGAGCGTGGTTCTGGCCTGTAACAATTACAATGTGGTTGATCTTGGGGTGATGGTGCCGGCCGATAAAATCCTGGACGAAGCCGAGAAGCACAAGGTAGATGCCATAGGGTTAAGCGGATTGATTACGCCCTCGCTGGATGAGATGATTCATGTGGCCCGAGAGATGAAAAAGCGGAATATGGATTTGCCACTCATGATTGGCGGGGCAACCACCTCTCGCTTGCATACGGCCGTGAAGATTGATCCTGAGTACGACTCATCCGTAGTGCATGTGCTGGATGCTTCCCGTGCGGTATCTATGGCCGGGGATGTCATCAACCCGAAGAAAAAAGAACAGGTGAAGCAGGAAATTAAGAAAGAGTATTCGGAGCTCCGCGAGCAGCATGAAGGCCGGCAGACGAAGAAAAAGCTGTTGACCATTGAAGAGGCCAGGGCCAACCAAACGGAGATTGATTGGGAAGGATACGAACCTCCCAAACCTTCGGTTATAGGGACAAAAGTTTTTGAAGATTACCCAATATCTGAACTTCGGAATTACATCGACTGGTCACCTTTTTTCCGCACATGGATGCTTACCGGGAAGTTCCCTGATATCCTGGATGATGAGGAAGTAGGAGAGCAGGCTCAATCGCTTTACGCCGATGCCAATGCTCTGCTGGATGAAATTGTAGCGAAAGACTTACTAAAAGCCAAAGGAGTGATAGGTTTGTATCCCGCAAAACGTTACGGCGATGATGTGATACTATACGAAGATGAAAGTACGGATAAAGAATTAACTCGTTTTCATTTTCTGCGGCAGCAAACCAAAAAGCGCAGGGGACAACCAAATTCCTGTTTAGCGGATTACATTGCCCCAAAACAAACCGGAATTACCGATTACATTGGTTTTTTTGCAGTTACTGCCGGGTTAGGTATTGAAAAGCTCATCAAACATTACGAAGAAAAACACGATGACTATAATGTAATTCTGGTTAAGGCTGTAGCTGATCGACTGGCTGAGGCTTTCGCCGAGCGCATGCACGAGCGGGTTCGCAAGGAATTTTGGGGCTATTCTAAGGAAGAAAGTTTTAGCAATGAAGAGTTGATTGCCGAAGATTATTCGGGTATTCGTCCGGCCCCGGGGTATCCTGCTTGTCCTGATCACACCGAAAAACGCATTTTGTTTGATTTATTGGATGTGGAGAAAAATGCCAGTATTGAGCTCACGGAATCCTTTGCGATGTATCCTGCTTCTTCGGTGAGTGGGATTTACTTCTCGCATCCTCAGTCGCGCTATTTCCGGGTGGGTAACCTCGGCGAAGATCAAATCACCGACTACGCACAACGAAAATCATCTGCTAAAGAGAAAGTTGAGAAATGGCTTTCTTCTAATTTAGACTACGATCCCAATTCACAATGAAAGTTAACGAACACATAAAAAAAGCAAACGGCAACACCTTGTTTTCTTTTGAGGTATTGCCGCCTCTAAAAGGCCAAAACATTCAATCCCTGTTTGAGCATATGGACCCGCTGATGGAGTTCAATCCGCCTTTTGTGGATGTGACTTATCACCGCGAGGAGTTTGTATATAAGAAGCGGGAGAACGGCTTGCTGGAGCGCAAAACAGTGCGTAAGCGTCCCGGTACCGTGGGCATTTGTGCGGCTATTCAAAATCGGTATGAAGTGGATGCCGTACCACACATTATATGTGGAGGTTTTACCCGTGAAGAAACGGAAAATGCGCTCATTGATCTCAATTTTTTGGGGATAGATAATGTGCTGCTTATTCAGGGCGATACCCGTAAGCCTGAAAGAGAATTTGTCCCAGAGCCAGGTGGCCATGAGTATGCTTCTGATTTAATTGAACAAGTGGTGGACTTGAACAATGGTGTATACCTGGATGAAGACCTCGAAAATGCCCAGCCCTCAGATTTTTGTATTGGCGTAGCCGGATATCCTGAAAAACACTTTGCCGCACCCAACATGGAAACCGACCTGAAATATCTGAAGCAAAAAGTTGATAAAGGTGGGTGCTACGTGGTTACTCAAATGTTTTTTGATAATCAGCATTATTTTGATTTTGTGAAAAAATGCAGGGCCTTGGGCATTGATGCTCCCATTATACCGGGCCTAAAACCTATTACATCCAAAAAACAGCTTACAATCTTACCACAAATATTCCACGTAGATTTACCTGTTGAGCTAACCAGTGAAGTGGAAAAATGCAGTAGCAGGGAAGAGGTGCGACAGGTTGGAATTGAATGGGCTATTGCACAATCCAAGGAGCTGATGGAATTTGGGGTGCCAACCCTTCATTTTTATTCGATGGGTAAATCTGATTCGGTATATGCTATTGCCAAAGAGCTTTTCTAGTAATCTCTTTTTATGATCTTTTGATAGGATTCTGAAATAATATTGTAATCTAATGTTAATTATTAAGTTAGCGGAGGATAAAAAATAGTTTGCTGAAATATTAAAAATTTTTAATATTGGGCGGTAGAAAAGAAACATACACCAATTCCCTACATCGTTTATACTCTTCAACAAGGTTAGCGAGTAAAGAAAAAATAGAATGAGCAATTGGCTTAAACGATTGGATACCAAAGGGTTTAGTATTTTGACTTAATGCTTAAGTCATCTGATATTTCAAAAAAAAGGCAATTTATTTTGTAACAAGTGCAACAATCCTTACTCTTGTGAATGGACAAGGCTAAAATTTTAAAAATCTAATTCATTTTGGTGAGCATATTGCTAAATTTATCGCCGAAATGAACTTATAACACAAGTTTAACAACTAACAAAACCTAACACTTAGGAGATCATCATGGGTCAACAACAATTACTACTCGTTATTTTAGTAACAATCATCGTAGGTATCGCGACGGTTGTGGCAATCAACACCTTCGGTTCTGCCGCCGATTCTGCTAATCTGGATGCTGTGAGACAGGATGTAGCTTCTATAGCTGCTTCGGCTCAGGGTTATTATATGAAACCAGAAATGCTTGGTGGTGGTGGACAAGATTTCACTAATATGACTTTTAATGACATTGCTTTTGCTGCTGATTCAGTTATAAACAGTGGATTAACTGCTGTAAATGCAAATGGCACCTATATTTTTGGAACAGGAACAAGTACAGAGATGCCAATAACAGCACATCCTTCTAGTTGTGATGGATATACTCCTGGTACTGGATGTACTGAGACTGCAGATCAACTTAGTGGCGATATTGAAGCAGATGATCTCACTTGGGATTAACTCAATATTAAATCACTTAACCTCGTTACGTAGCTCCGCTGTGTAACGCATATCGGAGGCTCTGCCTCCATGTAAAAGAAAAAAATTTATAAAGCCCCTCTTACTACAAGAGGGGCTTTTTTTATGGGTAAGAGTTTTGAACCAGGATTTTGAGGATTTAGGAGATTTCCAAGATTATGTCATCAATTATATAAAGGAACATTACCCAAAGGGGCTTTTTCAATTGAATAGATCGGACTGTTAATCGGCCAGAATTGGTTATATCTGTTGATAAATGTAATACGATGCTCAAATCCGTTAATTATTCAGCTATGCCAGACTCAAACAACTCAGACCGCATAAAAAATGAAGAGCAATATGAAGAACTTCGTGACCAGGGAATGAGCAAAGAGAAAGCTGCCCGTATTGCCAACTCTGGTGAAGAAGCTTCCAAGAAGGGAGGGAAGCACCCGAAATATGAGGAATGGACTAAAGAGGAACTCTATGATAAAGCTAAAGAGGTTGGCATTGATGGCCGTTCTGATATGAGCAAAGATGAATTAATTGAAGCACTACGTTCCGGGGATTAACTATTTATATCACCGGTGTTTATTGGGATGAATTTGTTGATTTTGGGATTTAATAGATGAGCCAATAGACTGTTCATTGCCCAATTTTCGGTTTACAGAAGTAGCTTTCGCAGCATCAGGGCGAAAATTTTACTTTTTTCGGTTTCCTTAAATCTACCCACCAAGCGTTCCGCTGGAACGCGGTTAAAAATAGCATAGGATTAAGTGGGGCGATGTATTTAGATAGCTATGTCCTTCGCCATCCATCAGACCGGCCAATCGGTCAGATGGATTTCGAAGTGGTTTTAAAAGATCTCGCGGTCTGATGGCTGAATTTCCTCTCCATACCCAAAATCCTGCCCCGAATTCTCGGGGCCGTCCGACCGATAAACAAGGTTATTTACAGCAACAGACCTCTTTTCACATTTCCCTTTTCACTTTTAGAAACAACAGCTCGAAAAATTTTGAGCTGTTGATTGAGTAACTAAACTAGTCACTCAATTATCTTTCCAACAAATACTCCTTAAAAGCCACAAAATCATTTTCAAAAGCAATCGACTTCTTCTCTTTGCTATCAAACTCCAAAACGGGGTCTAAGGACTTCTCAATTTCTTCTTCAACAGTTTCCCTGAATTTGTAAGGATGTGCTGTCTCAAGGAAGATTCCGGTACCAGCTTGCTCTTTAAGGTAGGCTTCCAATCCTAAATATCCCACAGCTCCATGAGGATCCAGCACGTAGCCGGTTTCGTCGTACACTTTTTCAATGGCAGCACGGGTCTGCTTATCCGTATAGGAATAGCCGGTGATATTTTCTTTCATTCTTTGATGAGAACCGGAGTACAGATCAAGCATTCTTACAAAATTACTGGGATCGCCCACGTCCATAGCATTGGAAATAGTGGGTACACTGGCTTTTGCATTGTACTCAGCCGTTTCCAGGTATTTAGGAACGGTATCGTTTACGTTTGAGCATGCCAGGAAATGCTTTAAGGGTAAGCCCATTTTCTGGGCAATAAGTCCGCCGGTGAGATTGCCATAATTTCCACTGGGCACCGATACAACTACATCCTTTCGTTCTTCGGGGTGAAGCTGGGCCCACCCGTGAAAGTAGTAGATACTTTGGGGCAACATCCGCGCAATGTTGATGGAATTGGCAGAGGTCAGTTTAATCCGCTTATTTAATTCATTATCCAAAAACGCCTGTTTTACCAGGCGCTGACAATCATCAAAAACTCCATCTACCTCCAGGGCAGTGATGTTTTTGCCGAGGGTTGTCATTTGCTGCTCCTGGAACTTGCTGATTTTACCCGAAGGGTAGAGGATGACTACTTCAATATTGGGTACATCATAAAATCCCTGGGCTACGGCACTGCCCGTATCGCCGGAGGTAGCTACGAGAACGGTCAGTTTTTCATCGCTTTGCTGACTGAAGTAACTCAGAGTTCTGGCCAAAAAACGTGCCCCCACATCTTTAAATGCAAAAGTGGGTCCATGAAACAGTTCCAGGGCATATAATTCATCCCTTACCTTTTCCAGTGGGATATCAAAACTCAGGGTTTCTTCCATTAATCTGGATAGCTCTTCGTCTGGAATTTCTCCGTCAACAAATTCCCGCATCACCCGAAAGCC
Source organism: Gracilimonas mengyeensis (assembly GCF_900182705.1). Taxonomy (GTDB): domain Bacteria; phylum Bacteroidota; class Rhodothermia; order Balneolales; family Balneolaceae; genus Gracilimonas; species Gracilimonas mengyeensis. The sequence continues at coordinate 319,472 of NZ_FXTP01000001.1, forward strand.
TATCTCAGGCAGACTTAATTCATCCAGTTCATCAAAAAAAGAAGAAGGAAAATGAGAGATGGTTTCCGGCATGTAAAGTCCGTTATCTTCCGGCAAACCTTTAAAAACGGCTTCTTGAAAAGAGGCTTCGGGTGCTTGTCCCTTGGTGCTGTAATACTTCATTGTTACTTAATTATCTGCGTTCCTTTTGCGTTGATGGGGGATACATGTACGTAGCTTTCCAGCCCGATATCTTCAAAGAGCTTTCGAAAAGCTTCGGCCACTTGCTGAGCATTTTTCATGCCTTGGCTGAGGGCAAAAATTGAGGGACCTGAACCGGAGATACTGGCACCAAGTGCCCCTGCTTCTTTTGATTTTTGCTTGGCTTCGGCAAAACCAGGGATAAGGATGCCGCGAATAGGTTCAGCGATTACATCCTGTAAAGAGCGTCCAATCAGGCCGTAGTCGCCTTGGGCAAGACCGCTTACCAGTCCGGCCACGTTGCCCCATTGCACGATCGCATCACGAAGCTCAATTTGCTGTCGCAGCATTTTTTTAGCATCCGAAGTTTTTACCTCAATCTGGGGATGTACGACCGTAGCACATAGCTCATCGGGAAATTGGAGAGGAATTACATCTAAAGGATTATAGCTGCGAATAAGCACAAAACCGCCCAGCAGGGAAGGGGCTACATTATCGGCATGAGGTACGCCCGAGGCTAGCTTTTCACCTTCCATGGCAAACCGTACCAGTTCTGTAGTACTAAAAGGTTCTCCAAGGATTTGGTTCACCCCAAAAACAGCTGCAGCAGAACTGGAGGCACTGGAGCCCAGGCCACTGCCGGGTTGTACTTTTTTGGTGAGTTCGAATTGCAATCCGAAGTCTGGCTTTTTAGTCAGGGAATCAATCAAAGCCTGCGCTGCCACAGTTATTACGTTTTCTTCCGGTTTTTTGGAAAGATGATTGCTGCCATGGATGTCAGTAATGGTAAGTCCGGGCGACTCGGTTTTGGTGATGATGAGTTCATCCCCGATGCCTTCCAGCGCAAAGCCCAATACATCGTAACCGCAAGCTACGTTGGCTACCGTAGCCGGGGCAAATACTTTAATTGATTCCATTTAGATGTTGTTCATTAGATAATTGTAGTGGTAAAATAGGCCGCAAAAATACGAAAGCATAACATTGTTTTTCACTGACTCCATACAGTTGAATTTGTTTTACTAAGTAACAAAGGTTTATGCACTGCTGAAATCATCTTTGTATTAAAAAGATTGACGAATAATCGATAGACCGAAAGATCGAATGACCGATATTAACTTGTATAAATCCCTCTACTATAAGACCCCCTGGTTCCTACGCTCTGCGTGGGAACCAAAGGGGCCGACTAAGTCGGACTAAGCAGAGGCAATCTTCATTACATCCGCAAAGATACCAGAAGCAGTCACTGCTGCTCCGGCACCCGCGCCTTTAACTACCAGCGGTTGTTCACTGTAGCGATTGGTATAAAACAGCACGATGTTATCTTTACCGCCGAGATTAAAGAACGGATGGTCGGAGGCAAAAGCTTCCAGTCCGGTTTCGGACTCACCGTCTTCATAGGTGGCTACATATTTCAGGCGTTTGCCTTGATCTGCGGCTTCTTTGTATAGCTTTTGGAATACTTCTTCGTTTTCATCCAGCTTGTCGTAAAACTCTTCAAGAGTGTCTGTGTTCATACACTCATCCGGCACAAAGCTGTTGTTGGTGATGTCATTCAGTTCCATTTCAAAGCCACTTACACGAGCTAAAATCAGGATTTTACGCATCACGTCTTTACCGCTCAGATCCAGTCGGGGGTCAGGTTCGGTGAAGCCGGCCGCCTTCGCGTCTTTTACCACTTCGCTGAATTTCTTGGTACCATCATAATTGTTGAAGATGAAATTCAGTGTTCCTGAAAGCACAGCCTGAATCTTGTGTACCTGATCGCCGCTTTTAATGAGATCATTCAAGGTAGAGATCACAGGAAGCCCGGCACCAACATTCGTCTCATACAAGAATTTAGACTTGTACTTCAGTGCCGAATCGGTGAGTTTCTTGAAGGTTTTGTAATCGGAAGAACAGGCAATTTTATTGGGAGTGACTATTGAGATACTGCTTTCCAGTACATCCTGGTACAATTTTGCCACATCCTCTGAGGCGGTAGAATCAATGAAAACTGTATTGCGCAGGTTCAGCTCTTGCATATTTTGCAAGAACACCTGGTGATCCATCTTCTCACTTTTCTCTTCCATCAAAGCTTGCCAGTTATCCAGGTCAATGCCTTCTTCATCAAAATACATTTGACGTGAATTGGCCAATCCGGCTATAAATACATCCAGGTGATGTTTTTCAGAGAGATATTCCTGCTGAGCTTTTACCTGATCGATAAACACTTTACCTACATTTCCAACGCCAATCATAAACAAGTTCAGTTTTTTGCGATCGGAGAGGAAGAACGCCTCATGAATACTGTTTAGTGATTTCTTTAGATCTTTTTTGTTGATAACTACGGAGATATTCAACTCGGTAGAACCCTGAGCAATTGCTCTAACGTTTACACCGTTGTGACTGAGCGTATCGAAGAGCTTGGCACTTACTCCAACCTGTTTCTTCATTCGGGAACCGACCAGTGCTATAATAGAAAGACCGGTTTCTACATCCAGCGGATTAATTTTGTGATTCTCAATTTCATAGGCAAATTCTTCTGAGATGGCTTTTTTGGCTCTGTCTACATCTTCCAGGGAAATCCCCACGGTAATAGAGTGCTCGGAAGAAGCCTGGGTTATCATAATCACATTTACATGTTGCCGGCTAAGTGATCCAAACAAGCGAGAGGAGATATTCGGAACGGCAATCATTCCACTACCCGTCAGGGTGCAGAGGGCAATTTCCTCAATGCTGGAAGTTCCTTTCACCACCTCGCCTTCTTCCGGGCCTTCGCGTGAAATCAATGTCCCGTTTTCATCCGGTTCGAACGTATTTTTGATATGAACGGGAATGTCTGCATCCAATACGGGCTGGATGGTGGGGGGATAAATGACTTTAGCACCAAAGTGCGAAAGCTCCATGGCCTCTTCGTAGGAGAGATGCTCAATAGGATGGGCATTATTTACCATTCGGGGATCGGAGGTCATCATGCCGCTTACATCGGTCCATATCTGAAGTTCATCCGCCTGAACGGCCGCAGCAATCAAAGCAGCAGTATAATCCGAGCCGCCTCTGCCCAAAGTAGTAACCGATCCATCTTCTTTTGATGAGGCCACAAAGCCTGGGAATACTGAAACCTGACTGGGTTTGCTTAGCTGGTCGCGAATTTTAGAATAGGATATGGAAAAGTCTACCGAAGCTTTACCAAAACGACTATTGGTTTTGATTAGCTCTCTGGAGTCTAAAAACTTAGCATCGAGACCGCTTGATTTGAAGAAATCAGCAATGATGCCGGCTGATAGTATCTCACCATAACTCAGAATATGGTCTAAAGAGCGGCTGGAAAGTTCCTGAATGAGATAAACGCCCCGGCAAATGTCTTCGAGGTCATTTAATAGTAGCTTTGTACGCGTGAGCGTTTCACTACGCTTTTGTACCGACAGCAAATCGTTGCATAATGCCAGGTGCCGTTTTTCAACTTCTACCAGTTTATCTTTATATCCTTCATCACCTTTTGCTGCCTGGGTTGCACATTCCTGAAGCTGGTTGGTAATACCGCCAAGCGCTGACACCACCACGGAAACCGTGTTATTTTGGGATTGATCTTTAACAATTTGCTGTACTTTTTTAAGGTTTTCTGAGGTGGCTACAGAACTACCACCGAATTTTAAAACAAGCATAATCTTTTTGTAATGAAGTTAACGACTTAAAGCTGCGAAAGAATGGCAAAATGCCCGGTTGGCGATATGTAGATAAGAACCCCCTAAGGGGTTGTAATAATAATGGTCGTTGTAGAAATAGATGTAATCATAGCAAGGGCTGTCCGAAAGCGGATTGTTTGGTTAGGAATGCTATGTGAAATAAGTAATTTCATTGCCTTAAGTGTATTCCATTCAGCAACTAAAGTAAACCCTTTTATTAAAAAAATAGATAAGTGCTTGTTTCACAAAGGGTATGGTGAAATTGGTAGCGCTTCTATGTATTTGCAAGTGTTCAAGAGCTCCGAAAAGGAAATACTTTTTTGGGTAAAGGGATGAAATTCAAAATTAAAGATTGAAGATTAAAAATTAGTTTTATCCAGTATTGCAGCTCGGATATTATTACTCAGAAAATTTTCTTCAAGTTGAAATGCTATACTTTTATTTGGGATTGTAAAAAATTCAGCCCTTGGTAACAGAACCCATCCTTGTTCCTTCCCTAACGCCCAAGGGCGCCAAGGAAGGAAACGCCTATATATATTCTGAGACGAGTATTGCCAACCCAAGTAATGGGACACTAGTCTTCTCTAACGTAATCTTCAATTTTTAATCTTGAATCTTTAATCATAAACCTTCCTATGCGCAAATTTCCATGTATTCTTTCAGGCGGGAGCCTTGGTCTTGCTCGTCTTGCTTTTTGAGAGCGGCACGTACGCCGTCATGTACGGTATTAAAAAACCGGTTAGACTTAACAAAAGTGCTAATGTCTGATTTGCGCAGTACATCGCGAACAGGGCCTATCAATCCGGAGATATACAGTTCAATGCCTTCTTTATTGAGGGTTTCGATGATCATTAGAAGAGAATCCATTGCGGACACATCGAGGTCGCCAATGGTGGTGCCATCGATGATTACGTATTTTGGGGCATCCTCGTCAGTCATGCTTTTCTCGAGAATGTAATTTTTAAAGAACTCAGCATTCATAAAAGAGAAGGCCGCATCAACCCGTAATATTAACACACCTGGAATAGGCTGGGCTTCTGAAAATCGCTCTCTGTTTTTGAAATCACGGGTGCCGGGTAGTAAGCCTAATTCGGCAACCGTTGGTTTGCTCATCTTAAGCAGCAGCGCAATCACCGATGACACCAGCCCGATTATTATGCCTTCCTGAATCCCAATCGTCAATACACTTACAAAAGTGATAAAAGCCACCATGGCATCCCTGCGCTTAGTGTTGATCAGAAAACGCAGCTCTTTAATATCAACCAGACTGCTTACGGACACTACAATTATAGCCCCTAACAAAGGCTCGGGGAGAATCTCGAAAAGAGGAGTGAGAAACAGTAGTGTGAAGAGAATGAGTATGGCAGCAAACACATTGTTGAGTGAAGTTTCAGCTCCGCCTTGTTCAGCAATGGCCGAACGCGTGAAACTGGAGGAAACCGGTAAGGATTGAAACAGGCTTCCCATGATATTACTGGCTCCAATGGCGACTAATTCCTGATTTGGATTTACCGTGTAGCTGTGCTTTCGCGCAAAGGATTTTGACAGCGAAGCTATGGTCATGAATTGTATAAGTGATAGCGTGAACGCGTTGGGCGCCAATTCTCTAATCATATCTGTATCAAAAGGGGGAAGGTCAAATTCAGGAAGCCCAACAGGGATAGCCCCAACTTGTTGTATGCCCCACTGCGATACGCTGATAAAAGATACCACCAAAATTGTAGCAGCCACAAGAATGACGGATTCCGGCAACTTGGAATAATAACGACGCATCAATACCAAGAATAGAATAAAGAAAACCGACAGCCCAAATGATGGCCAGTGTATGTTGCCTATCTGTTGGAAAACATGGTAGGCTATTTCATGAATAAATTGGGAATTGGGGATGTCAATTTTAAGTAACGTTCCAAGCTGACTCGCTATAATGATGATGGGGGCCGCTATGGTAAAACCGGAAATAACCGGACGTGAAAACAGATTGAAAACGACACCCAGTTTCATAAAACCCATTACCACCTGGAACGTCCCGGTCATAGCGGCAATCATTACGGCGAGAGTCACCTTTTCAGCAGGATCATTCCCGGCAAGGAAACCAAGAGCGGCGGCCAAAATCAGCATATCAATGGCTACCGGACCGATGGAGATGTGGCGGGAAGTTCCCAGTAATGGATAGATCAGCAAAGGCACCAAACCGGCATAAAGGCCATAAATGGGCGGCAGGCCGGCAATGACCGCATAAGCCATACCTTGAGGAATCAGCACCACACCTACGGTAGAACCCGATATGGCATCGGCCTTAAGTTTACTGAGATTATACTCTTTCAGAGTTTTGAGTATGGGAAAGTATTTAAACAGAAAATGCTGCATATCTATTTAGAATGGCCAAAAATATGGAATTGCAAAGGTACCAATAATCCAGAATAAAAGATTAAGTGGCGTACCTACTTTCACGAAATCAGTGAACTTGTATTGACCGGGCCCAAATATCATGGTATTGGTTTGATAGCCGATCGGGGTCATAAAACTCAGGGAGGCTGCCATCGTTACAGCTACCAGCAGGGGAGCTGCGTTTACATCAATCGAACTGGCTGCCTCAATGGCAATGGGGGCCAACAATGCCGCAGTGGCTTGGTTGGAGATCAGGTTGGTCAGCATCATCGACATAAAAAAGAAAGCAGAGAGTACAGCCGTTGGACCTAATGACGCAAACTGGGTGATAACTACATCAACCATAAGCTGAGCAGCCCCGGTTTTTTGCATGGCAATGCCAAGCGGAAGTACACCTCCCAACAGAAAAATGACCTTCCAGTTTATGGACTGATAGGCTTCCTCGTTGGTTAAACAGCCCGTTAGTACCATCAATATCACCCCGCAAATAGCCGTTGCTACAATGGGAAGGATGCCCAGGGCCGCAAAACCTACCACACCGGCAATGATACCCAGCGCTACGGTAATTTTAGAGGATTCGTGTTCCGGGAGTTCAATCTCGGTAGCTAATACAAATTCCTCAGCGGTTTTAATATCATTTACTCGTTCCTTTTTGGCGTACAATAAAATAGAGGTTCCGCTTTGAAGTCGTATGTCTTGCAGGTTGTCTTTTTGAAGTTCGCCTTGTTGACGAATAGCCAGTACCAAAGCCTCATATTTTTGCCAGAGTTGGAGATCTTTTAGTTGTTTACCCTCAATAGAAGATTCCGGGGCTACCACTGACTCCACCAGTTGTGCGTTACCGATTTCAAAATCCCGGTCTTCCCAGTGTTTGGAAGGTTTAATGAACACATCTTCCCGGTTCAATAACTTGTTTAGCTCTTTAACGCTTCCACGGATGCGTAGTATATCATTGGCTTCCAACTCGATATTCATGCGATCTGGTTTCGACTCACCGTCCTCATCAAAAACCTCTACGATATCAAGGTCTAAATCCTGAATGAGTTTGGTATTTTTAAGTGGCGTATCAACAAATGGGGAATGAGGTTGCAAAATTACGTCGGTGAGATAGCTTTGCATCTCGAAGGTATCGGTGAGCGACTCGTCTTTTCTTCTCTCAGGGATGAGATTAATACCAAACGTAAACAGGTAAATAAAGCCTACAACAAAAAAGATGAGTCCCACAGGGGCAAACTCAAACATGGTGAAGCCCGCCAGGTTGTTATCGGTTGCGATAGAATCAACCAAAAGGTTGGTAGAAGTACCAATAAGTGTACAAACGCCCCCAAACATGGCGGCAAAAGACATGGGCATGAGCAGCTTGGACGCACTTTCACCCAGATCCCGGGATAAACTAATAAGTACAGGGATGAAAATGGCTACTGCGGCCGTATTATTAATGAATGCTGAAATCACCCCAATCACCAGCATGATGATAAACATAGCCAAGCGGTAATTTAGCTTACTGAGCTTGAAAAAATAATCACCTACAATGTCCAGTGCCCCGGTTTGCCGTAATCCCTCGCTGAGAATAAACATACAGGCAATAGTGACCGTGGCCGGGTTGCTGAAGCCCGAAAGGCCCTCACGAGGTGTAAGGATGCCGGATACCACCAAAATGGCCAATAAAATGAGCGAGGTAATGTCAAAGGAAATACGTTTGTTGACGAACAGAAATACCGCCAAAACGATAAGTCCATATACAAACCAAATTTCCAGAGATACTCCAAACATAGATGAATAAAATCGCTTTATGTTAAAGTCTCACAATTAAATACAATGTTAGGAACGGCTTTCGTTCAATGTATTAATAGATTTACGGGCAAAGAAGTTCAATCTTTTTGCACTTTGGAAATTAAACATCTCAGAGGCATTCAGAAGAGATATCATAACAAGTTCTTAGAGTAAGGATCTATCTCAATTTTATGAAATGTTTAGACCTTAGAATCATGCCGCTTAGGTGCATCTCAGAAATAAAAATCAAAGATGGAAAAACACTCTTTAAGCTCTTATTTTAGAGGCAGATTTTAGAATGCACTGAAAAAGCCATCTGCCTTTGGCAGGTTGCTTTTTTTATATGTAGAAACCAACAAAAAGAATGAAACGACTATGAGTAAAGTACAATATTTGACTCAGGAAGGTTATGACAAGCTGGAAGCTGAATTAAAAGATTTGAAGACACGGGGACGTAAAGAAATTGCCAACGACATAGCCGAAGCCCGGGCCAAAGGAGATTTAAGTGAAAATGCGGAATATGATGCTGCCAAAGAGGCTCAGGGTCACCTTGAAGATCGCATTACAAAATTGGAAGATGCTCTGGCTAATGCTCGCGTTCTTGACAAAAAAGACCTGGATCTTTCCAAAGTACGTGTGTTGACGACTGTTACTATCCTTAATAAAAAGATGGATAAGGAAATGAAATACACGCTTGTTTCTGCTAATGAAGCGGACTTCAAAGAAGGCAAGATTTCGGTTGATTCTCCTATTGGTAAAGCTCTTATGGGAAGAGAAATCGGCGAGACCGTAGAAGTAGATGTACCCGCCGGTAAGCTGGAACTGGAAGTGAAAAACATCGAAATCTAATCTCAAACGGCTACAATGAAAAAGCTCATTGACGTTTATCCCTACAAAATAAAGAATGGCGTTCCGCTGTTTCTTATTTTCAAACGTTCGTCTGGTAAGATATATGCCAATCAATGGCGGATGGTAGGCGGGAAAGTGAAGGAGGGTGAAGCCTATTGGGAAGCAGCCCTCCGTGAGCTTAAAGAAGAGACCGGGATCACTCCAACCAATTTTTGGACAATTCCCTCAGTGAATCAGTTTTATGAAGCCAAGACCGATTCCATACATTCAATTCCGGCCTTTGCTGCCGAAATTGATGCAAAAGCGGACATCGTTTTAGATGACGAACACAGTGAATACAAATGGATAGGGGTGGAAGGGATGGCGCCTTTCATCAGCTGGCCCGAGCAACGGCGGCTTATCAAGCTGACCTATGATATTTTAACCGATGAATTTCTTGAAATCCTGCCCGAGTGGAACATCGACATCTCCTGATCGCCTTACTTTTTTGCCTGATCCCTGCCTTCGGGCTTGCTCAATCTTCTCAAGATTACGGGGATGATTACAGTTTGGAGTTTGTGCCAGATCTGTGGTATAACGATGTGGATGGCATCAGGGTAGGCGTCCGCGTCCGGGGCGAGATGGAAGGAAGTTTTAATGATGGACCGCACCGACTAAATGCGGGCCTGTGGTTGGGAACGTGGTTTCCGGATCAGCCGGTATCCTATTATTTCTCTTTTACCGAACCGATTCCTTCTATCTCATCCTTTGGGAGTGAAGGCAGCCTGCAGCTGGAAACCAGCGTACGTACCGGTTTCAGCAAGCACGGCTTGTATTTCAACAAGCGATGGCAATTTGGCTTTGATGAACTGAAATATGTGGAATTCCGCACCGGGCTCAGCACTGAAAAAATGTTTGATGAGGAATACCGGCAATTTCCTGAGCATTGGGTTTTTAATGTGAACCAAGACCTGCCCCTTGACAGCCCGACCGGGCCGAGACCACGAGTTAAAGAGCAAATTCATTTATTGAATGCGAGCTTGTTGTTACACCAGCAGAATCTTTTGGGAACCTATTCGATTGATCTTGATTTCAAACAGCAACTAAATGAAAAGGTTCTGCCTTCATTCACACGGTTTGATGCAGAAATAACGCAACAGATTGTCTTAGGCAGCGGTTTTAAGCTGGATTTTAGGTCATTTTTTGGGATGGCAAACAAAGACGTTCCCTATCAGTATTCTTATTTATCCAGCATGCAATCCATGATTGGTTGGCTAGATCATGGTTTATCAAGAGCAAAGGGTACCATACCCATAAGTATGATGAATGAAGGGATTGTTCAGTTTACCGGAGGCCCTAATTTGAGGGGCTATTTGAATCAGGATGTAAAAGCATTGAAGAGTAATGCTTTTATTCAGGGTATAGGTGCTGGCGATTATTATCTACTAAATGCTGTACTCAGCTTAAATGCCGAGTTGGATTATCCAAACCCTCTTCATAAAAAATTAAAATCTATCCCTTTTCTTGGAGACTTCTTAGCGATGAGGAGTTATATGTTTTATGATGTCGGTACCATGCCTGAACGAAGAGGTGGCAACTTGTTTGATGCACAAAAAAGTGATGCAGGAGCAGGTTTTGAGCTATCCATAAACATTCCCGATTATTTGGGTAAAGATCGTGGCCTTTTTATCCGATACGATATACCATTCTGGCTTTCTCATCCGGGCGGAGGAGAATCACATGTTGAATTCCGCCACTTAATTGGAATTGGAGCTTTAATCTCATTTTAACTCATTATTGTCATGAAAATTCTGGTCATCAATTGCGGCAGTTCATCCATCAAGTACCAGCTTATTAATACCGAAAATCAGGAGTGCCTTTGTAAGGGACTGGTTGAACGTATTGGAGCCGTAACTTCAATTATCAAACAGGAATTCAAGGATGAGAAGCCGGTGAAGAAAACCATGGTTATTGAAAACCATGCGGCCGCGCTCAAAACCATTATGGAACTGTTGTTGGAGGCTGATAACGATCACCTGCATTCCCTGGATGAAATTGAAGCCGTAGGGCACCGCGTGGTACACGGGGGAGAGACCTTCAAAGATTCCGTTCTTATTGATGAAGATGTGGAAGAAGCCATCCAGCAGGCCTTTGATATTGCACCGTTGCACAACCCACCAAACCTGGATGGTATCCGTGCAGCTAAAAAGCACTTGCCGGATGTACCTCACGTAGCGGTATTTGATACAGCCTTCCATCACTCCATACCCAAACATGCCTTTTTATATGGAATTCCAAACCGCCTGTATCGACGCTACAAAATTCGTAAATACGGGTTTCACGGAACCTCACATTATTACGTGAGCCGCAAGTATTACAACCTGTCTGATAAAGACAAAGAAGGTTCCAAAATTATTACTTGTCACCTGGGTAACGGTTGCTCTATTGCTGCCATAAAGGATGGTGAATCCTACGATACCAGTATGGGTTTTTCACCTTTGGAAGGGCTGATTATGGGAACCAGAAGTGGCGATATCGATCCCTCTATCTTGTTCTACCTCATAGAGAAAGAAGAATTATCTCTCGCAAACGTTCATGCATTATTGAATAAACACAGTGGTCTGTTAGGCCTGAGTGGTTTTGCTGCCGATATGCGTGATTTACTGGAAGAAGCTGACCGTGGCGACCGTCGCTGCCAGGAAGCCATTGATGTATTCTGCTACAGGATTCGTAAGTATATTGGCTCCTATGTTGCTTCCATGAATGGGGTAGATGCCATCATCTTTACCGGAGGTATTGGTGAGAACGCTTCACCTATCCGCGAAAAAGTGCTTAAGGAGATGGATTACCTTGGTATTGAAGTAGACCCGCAACGCAATGCTAACCTTGAAAAAGGACAGACCCAAATCCATACGGATAATTCTAAGGCCGAAGTACACGTTATACCCACCAACGAAGAACTGGTAATAGCGATTGATGCCGCCAAAATTGCGACGGCATCCAAACAAACACCATGGGCCTAAATCAACGCGCTTATTTTGCACTCACTTCTTTAATCCTGGCTTTACTCATCCAGGGCTGTTCGGTCACCAGCTGGACGGTAGTGGATGAGGGAGCCCGGGATACCGAAGATTTTGAAATCATTGATACCCGGTATCTCTTACAAAGCACTAACGGAATAAACCCGGAACAACCCCTAGCGTATTTTGACCTCTACAGGATAAATACTTACGAATACACCCAACGGGTTCAAACAGAACGATATGTACAGCAGTATCGTCCACGCCTTGGCTACGTATTACTTGGGGCAGCAGGGGCAGGGCTTTCCTATTACGCAGCCTTTTCTGATCAGTTGTTATCCCGGCCTACGGATACTCAGCGTTATGCCCTGATGGGCGCAGGGACTTTGCTCACCGGTGTTTCTTTCCTCAATATGAAACCGGTGGGAGAACCCAAGAAAACAGGAGAAAGCCGTTTGCTTCGCCAAACCGGCACCGAGACCGAGGTTGATACCTTAGCATCTGATCCTTACCAGGAAGAAACGGCACGTCTTCGGGTTCGGTACAATGGTGATATGCTTATTCAAAGTGATAACTGGCCGTTTGATGGGAACCGGCTAAGCATCAATCTGGCAGATAATATCGATGCCTCTATTTTTGAGGAAGAGCCTGCAGAAAACCTGGTAGTTGAAGCCACTTACGACACACTACAGAAAATCATAGAAGTACCGGTTGCTTCTGTTTTTGAACGGTTTGTAGTAGTAGATAAACCGCTCACCGCTTTACGGAATGAACCTGAGGTAAACCCGGACAATGTGCTCAACGACCTGGCTGAAGGCAGTCAGCTTAAACTTGTTTCCAGACAAGGGGACTGGTTTAAGGTTCTATATGGAATTTCGGAAACCTGGATTGCTGCAAATGATGTGAGAACCATTTGGCGTCCTTCTGATTTTGCATCGGACCTTTCCGTAATTGCAATTCCCAACGTTCCTTTTGGCAGTGTAGATGTAGAACAGGATATCCCCGTCTTAGCTGAAGATAATAGCTCATCAAGCGCCCTTATTTTATCTAATTTCAGGTATGATGGTGCTTTTTCGGAGAAAAATTATGGGCAACGTGATGTACAGCTTATGGAGGCTTACTTTCAGAATGCCTTTAGGGTTCGTGATAATTTCCTGGCAACAATAACCAATACCTCAAGTCAGGGGATGGTAGCCCGGAGCATCCGGCGTTTACAGTCAGCCGCATCGGATTCTTCTCATACATTGTATGTATACCTTGGTGGCTTTACAGTTTTAAAAGATGATCAACTTCATCTTGCCGGTCCCGAATACACCGACGACACCCCTAAGTCAATAAACCTTCATTGGCTATTTGAACAGCTGGGTGCTATAGAAAATGGTCGGATTATCGTATTTGCTGATTTCGATTTCTTCAATTTTGCTCAGGATGATGAGATATTACAAGAGACCGTTGAACCATTAATCTCTCAAAACCCATCATCTGCAGTCATATTCAGTTCAATCCTGAATCAACAATCAGGAATTTACTCTTCCCCCGGCGGTGATCAAAAACGCCATAGTATTTTTACCTATTTCCTGGCTGATGCCTTCAAAAATGGAAATACGTACATATCGGATATCATGAGTTACCTGGATCGTAATGTTACCTTTATATCCCGCAGCCTCTACGAACGCCCCCAAACCCCGATACTTTTTGGTAACAATCAGCTGGAAATTGTGAACTGATGGCATTGATCTACATTGCCTTAAGTATTGGTTGCTCACTCATTTTGGCCCAAATCTTAAAACTGGCTGAAAACCAGAAATTGAGTGTACTGCATGTGCTGGTTAGCAATTATGCGGCCGGATGCCTCATCAGTTTGTGGAATGCCCCGGAATGGGGAGGCACTTCCTTTTTTCCAGAAACAGCAAATCTTGGTTGGGGAGTAACTACAACCGTACTATTATTGGGCTTGGTATTTATTGCCAATCTGCTGGTTTACAGCAAATCTATCCACCGGGTGGGGATGGGAGTGAGCATAGCCGCCATGCGGATGTCACTGGTTTTTCCCATTGGAGTGAGCCTGTTTGTATTTGGGGAACAACTGGTAAGCATTCGTTATATCGGCATTTTAGTAGCCTTAGCTTCTCTACTTTTGATGGTACCGCGTATACGCACAAAAAGCATTTCCGGCGTTTCCGATGCCTGGTTGCCTGTACTCATATTTGTGATGACCGGTGTGGCCGATACCGGAATGAAGGTATATGAGCGGTTGTTTTCAGCGCAGATATCTGAGGACTTATTTGTTTCCGGTATTTTTCTGGTTTCCTTTTTAATCGGTGGACTGGTATTGCTCAAACGGGGTGAATACCAAATTACTTGGAAAGAAGCGATGTATGGTGTGGTGGCCGGGCTTGTAAACCTGTATTCGTCTATATTTTTACTATATGCCCTAAAAATGATGCCGGGCTCCGTAGTATTCCCTTTGGTAAATGTCAGTCTGGTAGTGTTCGGCACGTTTATTGGGGTCTGGTTCTGGAATGATAAACCTTCTGGCAAGCAATGGACCGGGCTGGCTATGGCTGTTGTTTCTATATTTTTGTTGTTAGGTTGAAGGGAGGAGTAGCCCACCAACTTAAGTTCATAAAAACTTTAAGTTAAATAGGGAAGTTTACGATGTGTCTTGAACATAACTCTATGAGGTCTCAAGAACACAGTTTTCAAAACCATAGGTCGAAATAAAACACACTTAGCTAAACAATGGATATTATACAGGACATTCGAAATCGTGCACAATCATCACTAAAAACTATTGTATTACCACGCTCTTCTGATCCACGTGTGATACAAGCCGCAGAATTTCTGCATAACGAGAAGCTGGTTCGCCCTGTTCTTATTAAAAACGAGGGAGCGGTCATTCCGGAAGAACTCACTATTGTTGATCCCGAAACAGACGATAACCTTAAAAAATATGCCGATGCTTTCTATGAGCGCCGAAAGCATAAAGGCATCACCAGAGAAGAAGCCGTAAAGACCGTTAAAGATCCCCTTTATTTTGCTGCTTCCATGATTGCAGCCGGAGATGCTGACGGCGCCGTTGCAGGTTCTGTTTCAACAACCGGAGAAGTGCTGCGGGCAGCTATTCAAGCCGTGGGGCTCAAAGAAGGCTCCAATGTGGTTTCCAGTACGTTTTTGATGAGTTTTGATGATGGCCGCGTGTTCACGTATGGTGATTGTGCGGTAGTGCCTTATCCAAATTCTGAGCAACTGGCTACTATCGCGATGGACTCAGCTCAAACGCACAAGAAAGTGACCGGGAAGGATCAAAAAGTATCTATGCTATCTTTTTCAACCAAAGGAAGTGCGGTTCACGAGCGCATTGAGCTGGTGACCAAAGCACTGGAAATTGTTAAATCCCACAATCTGGATTTTCCCGTAGATGGCGAGCTGCAATTTGATGCCTCCATCGTTCCGGAAATTGCCAAGCGCAAAGCACCTGATTCAGAAGTAGCGGGCAAAGCAAACGTTTTTATTTTCCCTAATCTGGATGCTGGTAATATTGGCTATAAAATCACGGAACGTCTGGCTGGGGCTACCGCTACGGGCCCAATCATTCAAGGCCTCGCCAAACCCATGATGGACCTCTCACGTGGTTGCAGCTGGGAAGATATTGTAAATACCGCTTGCGTAAGTGCTTTGATGTGTGAAGTTTGATGTAAGCATTATCTTATTATCTGCTATACTATCACTTTGTCACCACTGCTAAATTTATAGAACAGAGAGCCAAAAATAATTGGCTCTCTGTTTATACACGCTTTACTTACTCTGTAGCTAAAAATGCTTCTATTTATTCCTTATTGGGATAAGTTTTTGAAGAATTTTGACCAGATATTTCTTACAATCTTTCAATCATTTTAAAAATAAAAGGTCAGATGAAGAATAGAGTCAAGTTTTTGGTTTTAGGGGTGTTGCTGTTTTCTGCAAACGGATGTGTAACTGTATTTTCTGAGTTTCAAAGTGCTCGTACTTTGGGTGAAGGGAATAAGGAAGTTACTGCCAACATATCCGGGGTAAATTATGCAGGAGAGGGAGACAATGAATACCATCAAACCAACATTGGCGTTCAATTTGGAATGGGCCTCAACGAATCCGCTGATATACGTTTCAGAATTGAAAACCTGAATCTGTCAGGTGAGTCCGGAGATAACTTTGAATACTATGCGGTGGGAGTAGGACCGAAGATCAGCCTGATTAGAGATAAGATGGCTTTATATGTTCCCATAGGTTTTGCTTTTGATTTTGGGGATAGATTAGAAACCGATGAAACCTTTGAAATACAACCTACGCTGCTATACACTTTTCCGGTTTCAGAAGATTTCGAAGTAAACACCTCTGGTAAATACATTTTTGTTTTTGAGGATTCTCCTGATGCTTTACGAGACGATGCTTTAGCGTTTAATATTGGCCTGGGCATTTTCAGTAATTCTTTTACCGTTCGTCCGGAAATGGGTTTTATGATTTATCCAGAGGATACAGACATGCTTTTCTTTCATTTTGGGACCGGGGTAAGCTATAATTTCTGATTTTATAGATGTCTTCTCATTAACGAAGTATTGGGCCTCAAGCAGCTACTGAACCCGGCCTTAGTCTGTAAGCTATTTTTCAACTGCTGATAATTACCTGCCGATTGCTGTAATAGAAATTCTCAATCATTTCGGTTTAGGGATGAGAGGTAGATTTTGTATATTTGAACTCGTTCTAAATAGGCTAGAAAAACAACGAACGCAAGAAATTAGAAGGTTGTTTTTTCGTAAAGCCACAAAGACAAATTTTTAAAACCAACTACAGCTAATGAGCGAGACGCAAGCATTAGAATCAATGATTGGGGAAGAGTACAAATATGGCTTTTCCACCGATGTTGAATATGAAGATTTTCCCACAGGACTGAATGAGGATATCATCCGTGAGCTTTCGGCACGCAAAGAGGAGCCGGAGTGGATGCTTGAATTCCGCCTGAAGGCTTTCCGTGCATGGCAGGAGATGGAAGAACCCGACTGGTTCAATGCCACTTATGAGAAGCCTGATTTCGAGAATATCCAGTACTATTCAGCTCCAAAAAATAAGCCGAAATTAGACAGCCTGGATGACGTAGATCCCAAAATCAAAGAGACTTACGATAAGCTTGGGATCCCTTTAGAAGAGCAGAAACAACTGGCAGGTGTGGCTGTTGACGCCGTATTTGATAGTGTATCGGTATTTACAAGTTTCAAAGAGAAGCTTGCAGAAGCAGGCGTTATCTTCTGCTCCATTTCAGAAGCCATTCAGAATCACCCCGAATTGGTGAAAAAATACATGGGTTCTGTAGTTCCTGCACGTGATAACTTTTACGCAGCATTGAATTCAGCCGTATTTTCTGACGGCTCGTTCTGCTACGTGCCGAAAGACACCGTGTGCCCGATGGAGCTTTCTACCTATTTTCGTATCAACAACATGAATTCCGGGCAGTTTGAGCGTACGCTCATCATCGCAGAAGATAATTCTCATGTGAGCTACCTGGAAGGCTGTACGGCTCCAATGTACGATGAGCACCAACTGCACGCAGCTGTGGTAGAGTTGGTAGCTATGGATGATGCCGAGATCAAGTACTCCACTATTCAGAACTGGTATTCCGGTGATGAAGAAGGAAAAGGCGGTATCTACAACTTTGTAACCAAGCGTGGTGCTTGCCGAGGCAAGAATTCAAAAATTAGCTGGACCCAGCTTGAAACCGGTTCAGCCGTAACGCTTAAATACCCAAGTGTGATTTTGCAGGGCGATAATTCCATTGGCGAATTTTACTCTGTTGCTGTAACCAACAAAAAACAGCAGGCCGATACC
The DNA here is from genome assembly GCF_900182705.1 of Gracilimonas mengyeensis. GTDB lineage: Bacteria > Bacteroidota > Rhodothermia > Balneolales > Balneolaceae > Gracilimonas > Gracilimonas mengyeensis. Next base: position 337,185 of record NZ_FXTP01000001.1, read on the forward strand.
GGCACCAAGATGATTCACATTGGTAAAAACACCAAGAGTACTATTATTTCTAAAGGTATTTCTGCGGGTCGTTCCAATAACAGCTACCGCGGAGAAGTGAAAATCAATAAAGGTGCTGATGGCGCTCGTAATTACTCAGTGTGTGATTCCATGTTAATTGGACAGGAGTGCGGAGCGCATACTTTCCCATATATTGAATCCAAAAACCCAACAGCCAGTGTAGAGCACGAGGCTTCCACTTCACGTGTAGGTGAAGAGCAAATCTTTTACCTGATGCAGCGTGGAATCAGCGAGCAGGATGCGATTTCCATGATCATCAATGGATTTGTGAAAGAAGTATTGAAAGAGCTGCCCCTTGAATTTGCTACCGAAGCAAACGCCCTGCTCGATGTGAAGCTGGAAGGTAGTGTTGGATAGAAATTTTAAATGTTGAATGCTGAATGTTAAATGTAACAGAGCACACATTTAACATTCAAAATCTAAAATTCAACATTCCCTGAACAAATTAGACAATCAAAAAAAGACAAAAAGAACAGAAACGTGTTAGAGATCAAAAACTTACATGCCTCGGTTGAGGGCGAAGACGAACAGATTCTCAAAGGTGTAAACCTCACCATCAACAAAGGAGAGATCCATGCGATTATGGGTCCAAACGGAAGTGGTAAAAGTACGCTGGCCAAAGTAGTATCCGGCCATCCGGAATATGAGGTTACCGAAGGAGAGATCCTTTTTGAAGGCGAAGATGTAACCGAATTAGACGCCGATGAAAGAGCTCACCTTGGAATGTTCCTTGCTTTCCAATATCCCATTGAAGTTCCCGGAATCACCAATCGTACATTGTTGCGCGAGTCTTATAATACCATCGCTCGCGAAAATGACCGTGAAGAACTGGACCCGCTCGAATTTGACGATTATTTGAAAGAGCGTCTTGAAGTGATTGACATGAAAGACGAATTCCTCGAGCGTAGTATCAACACTGGTTTTTCCGGTGGTGAGAAGAAGAAGAACGAGGTATTCCAGATGGCCGTGCTGAATCCTAAGCTGGCTTTCATGGATGAGACCGACTCCGGATTGGATATTGATGCCCTGAAAATTGTTTCTGATGGCATCAACAAAATTGCCGGCCCGGAAAATGCCATTGTGCTTATTACGCACTATCAGCGTTTGCTCAACTACATCACTCCAGATTATGTACATGTGATGATGAATGGTAAGATTGTAAAATCTGCCGGCAAAGAGCTGGCTCTTGAACTTGAAGATCAGGGCTACGAGCAATTGGAAAAAGAATTTTCTGTAAACGGAGAGGCTCAGTAATGAGTGTAGCAGTTAAAGAAAAAGAAACCATATTGAATTTTTTGGACGGCGATTTCGGGACGGTATCCAACATTCCGACGATCGCTGGAGTGAATGAGAAAGGAGCCGGAAATATTTCCGAATTTCCTTTTCCTAAAAAAAAGGATGAAGATTGGAGATTTACCGATCTGAGATCCATCAGTCGCAACCATTTTGTGCCGGTAGCAGATGCCGGGGCAGAGCCAGTGGGAGACATTAGCAAGCATTATCTGCCGGAGGCAAAAAATAGCCGGCTGGTATTTGTGAATGGCGAATTTAATACCGAGTTGTCCTCCACCGAAGATATTCCTGAAGAGGTAATTGTGGGTAATATGGCGGCTTATGGAGACAACGAGATCCTCCAAAAGCACTTGGGTAAATACACCAATTATGACCAGGATCAGGACGTTTTTGCTGCATTGAACGATGCGAATTTCAAAGACGGCACCTTTATCTATGTACCTAAGGAAACAAAGGTAGAAGCGCCGATTCACATCCTGAACATCTTCACCGATGCTCAAAAAGCTTTTTATGCCACTCCGCGTGTGTTGTTTGTTGGGGAAGCGTACTCCAAAGCTACCATCGTGGAAGAGCACATCGCATTAGTTGAAAACGAGTACCTGAACGTGACGGTAAACGAATTCAAATTATTTGAAGGCGCGCACGTTCACCATGCCCGTATTCAGCGCGACAGCAAGAAGGCGAACCATATTTCCCGTCCGCTTGCCCATTTGGACAAATACGCTGAATATCATTCCTACACTATTTGTCTTGGAGCCAAGTTGTTCCGCAACGATCCGAGGGTAGTGCAGAATGATGAAGAAGTAGATTTCACCATTGATGGTTTAGTGCTGATTGATGGCGAACAAATCGCTGATACGCATTCGGCTATTGATCACCGACACTGGCATGCGAAAAGTCACCAGCTTCACAAAGTGGTAGTGAATGACAATGCGCACTCCATCTTCAACGGTAAGATTTTTGTACGGGAAGATTCCCAGAAAATTGACTCTTTCCAGGAAAACAGAAACTTGTTGCTTTCTGAAAACGGTACGGTGAATACAAAGCCACAGCTTGAGATTTTCTCTGATGATGTGCTTTGTTCACACGGTGCCACCATTGGTCACTTGAATGAAGATGAGGTATTTTACCTGCACAGTCGTGGGTTGACCAAAAAGAAAGCGCGTGAACTACTGGTTTATGCTTTTACGCTCGAAAGTATCGAGACGATGGAAGTTGAATCAGTACACAAGTTATTGCTGGAAGAAGTTGTTAAGTATACCTCTCGCGACGAAGAATTTGTTGCGGTTGGTAAAGATTAGCAAACATTACTTCCGCTACTACGCAGAACGTACGTAGCGAGTTTGTTTGAAGAAATTCCATTAATTGCACTCGCTCCTGCGCTCTGCGTCGGAGCGATGTGTGATTTCTGACAGCGTTGAATTATTGTTTAATGAAGTCCTCCCTTGAGGGAGGTGCCCGATTGAACGAATGTGAAGTCTGGCGGAGGGTGTAAGCCAAGGATCATATTGCAGGCATAAACCAAAATATTCCTTGGCACTAACACCTCTCCCGGCTAAAGCCGTACTCTCCTCAAGGAGAGACTATTCCGAGACTAGATAAGTTTCGAGATTGATACCTAAACACTTGATATTCTATTATCATGCAAGAAACCCTGAATACAGAGAATAAAACCAATATCAATTGGGAAGCCAACCGGGCACAATTTCCTGTGCTACAGCGGGAAGTGAACGGCCAGCCTTTGGTCTATCTGGATAATGGGGCTTCCAGCCAGATGCCTCAGCGGGTCATTGATCGAATCAATGCATATCACGCTAACGAGCACTCTAATGTGCACCGTGGCATTCATTCTTTAAGCCAGTACGCTACGGATGCCTATGAACTGGCTCGTAAGCGGGTTCAAAAGTTCATCAATGCGCGGTATGAAGAAGAGATTATTTACACTACCGGCACAACGGATTCCATCAACCTGGTAGCCCAGAGTTATGGCCGGAAACACTTCAAAGAGGGGGATGAAATTCTGCTTACGGCTATGGAGCATCACGCCAATATTGTTCCCTGGCAAATGGTGGCAGAGCTGACTGGAGCAACGATTAAAGTGATCCCTATGACGGACGAAGGGGAGTTGTTGATGGATGAGTTCCATGCTTTGCTTTCTAACAAAACCAAGATGGTGGCCGTTGTTCACGTTTCCAACGCGTTGGGAACCATCAATCCGGTAGAAGAGATTATTGAAGCGTCGCACGCTAAGGATATTCCGGTTTTGGTAGATGGCGCCCAGGCAACCCCGCATTCTGTAATTGATGTTCAGGAACTTGACGCTGACTTTTATGCTTTTTCGGCTCATAAAATGTGTGGTCCTACAGGCTTCGGCATTTTATATGGTAAAAAGGAATTGCTGAATGAGATGCCTCCATATCGTGGGGGAGGAGATATGATCGACAAGGTGACATTCGAGAAAACCACTTGGAATGATCTTCCTCACAAGTTTGAAGCGGGAACCCCACCGATTTCGGCCGGGGTGGGTTTTGCAGAAACCATTGCTTTTTTGGATGAAATAGGCATGGAGAACATTGCCGCTCGCGAACAAGAGTTACTGGATTATGCAACGGAGAAATTGAACGAGATCGACGGATTACGAATTGTGGGAACGGCCCGCAATAAAGCTTCGGTGATTTCATTTTTATTAGAGGGCATTCACCCAACCGATGCGGGCACTATCCTGGACCAGAAAGGGATAGCGGTACGAACGGGGCATCATTGCACGCAACCCATTATGGACCGGTTTAAAATCCCCGGTACCGCCCGTGCTTCCATATCTTTCTACAACAATGAAGAAGATATTGACCGTTTGGCTGAAGGAATTAAATACGTAAAAGAATTTTTTTGATAATAAAGGAGAACTGAAATGGCTAAAATTAAAGAAATAGAACGCACCCCAAACCCAGATGCTATGCGCTTTGTGCTGGCTGAACCACTGACTAACGGAACTACGCGTTCCTTTGAAAGTGCTGCTGAAGCCGAAGGCGATGAGCTGGCGTCTGCATTATTTGACGTAGATAACGTAATCAACGTGTACTACGTGGATAAATATGTAACGGTAACGCAAGACGGTAAAGCTGTTTGGTCGGAATTACTCCGTAAACTGGCTCCGCCTATTCGCGAAGCTCAACCGCTTACCATGGAAGAGGACGATACCGATGTACACCTGAGTAAAGAAGTACAGGGTTCGGACGATCCCCGTTTGCAACAAATTACCCAAATGCTGGACGAGCAAGTACGTCCTTACCTGCTGGCTGACGGCGGTGGATTGAAAGTGCTTGGTCTGGAAGAAAATCGACTGAAAGTACACTACCAGGGAGCTTGCGGAACGTGCCCAACGGCTACAACCGGAACGCTGTACGCCATCGAAAGCATGGTGAAGCGCATCGATCCTAAAATTCAGGTAGTATCAGTATAATTCATTTGGAGCAGTATCATGGATGAACTTTCCATTACAGAACGAGCTACGGAACGCATCAATTTAATCCGCAAAGAACAAAATGTGCCGGATGATGCATTTCTCCGGGTAGGAGTTGTGAGCGGTGGATGTTCGGGGTTAACCTACGACCTTGAATTTAATTCTGATGTACAGCCCGAGGAGAACGATAAAATCTTTGATGTCGACGGATTGAAGGTCTTAGTTGACATGAGAAGCTTTCTTTATCTGGCGGGAACTGAGCTCGATTATACGGAAGGATTAGAAGGGCAGGGGTTCCACTTTAAGAATCCCAACGCCACCCGTACGTGCTCCTGCGGAGAATCCTTTTCCATATAAGTTTCATTTTATAATTGTCATTCTGAGCCTTAGCTAAGAATCTTTTTGAATAAACGAGATCCTTCGCTATCGCTCAGGATGACATATCAAAACGGTTATGTCTGAAGATACGATTGTCAATAAAGTACAGCAGAATACGAAGCTCGTCACGATAGATCTGCAGAAATTCCATGATGCTACGCCTATTGAAGAGCTGGATATCAAGCAGTTTCTGTTTCAGGAATTACTGCTGAAGGAGAAAGATTTTCGTCAGCAGATTAAAGATTTTGACTGGTCCCAGTTTGAAGGGAAATACCTATGCGTGTACTGCAGCACGGATGCCATCATCGCTCCATGGGCATGGATGTTGATTACGGCTCAAGCTTCAAAATACGCCAAAGAAGTGTTTAAGGGACGCAAAGATGCCTTTCAATACCAACTCTACCAACGTGCCCTTGATGATGTAGACTGGGATCAGTACCAGGATAAGTTTGTGCTGTTAAAAGGATGCGGCGACGTGCACGTGCCGGATTCCATTTATCTGCACGCCACCAATAAACTCATGAAACGGGCTAAGAAAATTATGTACGGGGAAGCTTGTTCTAATGTGCCGGTTTGGCGGGGTTAAGGGATCACAGATTTGTGGGATGAATGGATTTAGGGATTAATTTCTGTTGGGTTAAAATTCAGGTAATCCTATTATCATTAAAATATTGGTTTTAAACTATTTGCTTATCAAGGGATACTTCTCTGGATTTTTGATGGAATCAAGGTGTAGATCTACATCCAAGTCCGGCCAGTAGAAGTGATCCTGGGAAGGATTCTCTACATTTAGCACTTCCTTTATATTTGCCTTTTCAAACCATGGAAACTGATCAAAGGGTAAGAAATATTCTTTAGAGTCGTAAAAAAGCCAAATTCCATGAGATGAGATATTTGTTATCTCTGTTTTAGCTTCTGAAATGGTTGTTCCAGCTTTCTCTGATTTCATTTTCATGCTCATTTACTTGTTCAAGGATTTCTTTTAGCTGCTTTGAATTTAATCCATAAGAAGTCTCAATTTCTATTTGTGGCTCAATCCATATTTTAGCCTCACCTTCAGCATGAATTACATGGATATGAATTCTATCTTCTTCTCTTGAAAAGAAAAAGAATCTATATCCTTTGAATCTGAATACTGTTGGGCTCATATTTTCAATCTAACTTCAAAATACTAACGAATCAAGCATGCACATATTAATCACCGGCACCTCACGCGGCATTGGCCACTCCATTTGTGAATTGTTATTGGAAAAAGGCCATTCAGTCACCGGTACTTCCAGATCTTCCAATACACCATTTCCCAATAACCAACATTACACACATCTAAAATGTGATTTGGCTATAGAAGAGGAGGTTGAAAACCTCAAGGGAGTTTTCCATGGAGAGAATATTCCTGAAGTACTCATCAACAACGCCGGGATGTTTGAAGAAGCGCAGTTTGATATCTCCGATGAAGACTGGCTCGAAAATTGGGATAAAACCTTACAGGTGAATCTCCGATCGGCGGCCTTACTTTCCAAGTGGGCGTTGAATACCTGGACCAAGGCTGACATTGAAGGAAGACTTATCAATATTTCATCAAGGGCGGGCTATCGGGGAGATACGGGCGAATATGCCAGTTATGCCGCCAGCAAAGGAGGGATGGTAGCTTTCACCAAAAGCATCGCCCGCAGTTTTGGCAAGCACGGTATCACGGCTTACACCATTGCTCCCGGTTTTGTAGATACCGATATGGCGCAGGGTTCCATAGAAGTGTACGGATCTGATTATCTAACCAAAGACCTGGCGCTAGATTCCATTGCCCCACCCGGACAAATTGCTGAAATTACTCTGCTATTGGCAGAAGGCAAACTCACCCACGCCACCGGCCAAACCTTTCACGTGAATTCGGGCAGCTACCTGATCTGATTTTAAATTGAATGTTTGGGCTTATCACACATGACCAAAATATGTAATAAAATAAGACCTGTTTATACATTTAGATCCCTGCCTGCGCAGGGATGACGCGTTTGAAAGAAACGAGCCAAAAAATCTGCGAAATCCAAAAATCCAACAAATCTGTGTTCCCATTTTGTCTTTTCCCGATTAAGTCGCAATTTCCGGCATGACAGACATCAGAGACCGAAAAAAAGACCACGTAGAGCTTACCACCGACGAAGCCACGCAATACCAGCAATCCTCGGGATTTGATCAATTCCGGTTTATCCATAACGCGCTTCCAGAGGTTAACTTCGGGGAGATATCTACTGAAGCTTCTTTTTTAGGACGAACCTTTGATTTTCCATTTTTTATTTCATCGATGACGGGAGGGTATGCAGAAGCTGGTCCTGTTAACGCAATTATTGCTGAATTTTGTGAGGCTGAGAATTTGCCTTTTGGAGTGGGAAGTCAGCGTGCCATGCTGGAAGATGAAAGTCTCACCGAGACCTTTTCAATAGTTCGAAAGAAAGCGCCTAATGCATTTATCTGTTCTAATATTGGCGGGGCTCAGCTTTTTGGCGGACTTGAATCAAAGAAACTGCGGTTGTTGGTAGATTCCATAGAAGCCAATGCGGTAATCGTTCATCTGAATCCGCTTCAGGAACTCATGCAGCCGGAAGGCGATCGTAATTTTAAAGGGATTTTAGACGGCATTGAACAGCTGGTACAACAAACTGAACTGCCTGTAATTGTAAAAGAAACCGGTGCAGGGATTTCTGAACACACTGCAAGACGGTTACTGAATGCTGGAGTGGAAGTTATTGATGTAGCCGGGGCAGGAGGGACCAGCTGGGCAAAAGTTGAGAATTCCCGGGCGACAAATACCCAATCCAATCATGATTTTGACGAATGGGGACTACCCACCGTCTACTGCATTCGTCAGCTAAGCAAACTCGAATGGGAGCGAAGTTTTGAAATTATAGCATCCGGTGGTATTCGATCTTCATTTGATATCGCCAAATCACTTTGTTTAGGTGCTCATTTTGCGGCCACAGCTCAGCCTGTCATCAAATCCATCAAACAAAACGGTTATGACGGATTGGAAGAATGGTATGGGAAGTGGAAGAAAGATCTGAGGTTGATCATGACGCTTTTGGGATGCCGGACTGTGCAGGAGTTGTCGGAGGCGCATCTTTTGAAAATTTGAAGTCTTTATTTCAATCTTCTAAGCTGATCAGGAGCTCATATTTAGGCATTATTCAACCCACTCCAAATAAAGCAGAAAAGCTGTCAAAACCCTGTCCTATTTTCCTTATCTTTGTCTGATTCATCTACGGGAAGAACATTGAGCAAAACCAATTTACACACACAGTTATTAGAAAAGATCGAAACCGGTCTGAAGGCACTTGATTTGCCAGGCTCTCCGGTTAGCTTGTATGAACCTTATCGATATGCACTTTCGGTAGGAGGTAAACGAATACGTCCCATTTTGGCTTTGGTCTCTTGTGGTTTATGCAAGGGTAAAGTTGATGATGCACTCCCTGCGGCTTTGGCCCTGGAAATATTACACAACTTCACCCTGGTGCACGATGATATTATGGATAGCGCTGAAACCCGCCGAGGTGAACCCAGCGTGTACAAAAAGTGGAGTGAAGATGTAGCCATTCTTTCCGGTGATGTGATGTTTGCGGATGCGTACAAGCAGTTGGCTTTTTATGGCCACTCTGAGGAATATTCCAAAGAGGAATTTGCAGCCATACATGATGTTTTCACGCAATCGGTAATTACCGTGTGTGAAGGTCAAGCGCTGGATATGGAATTTGTGGACCGGGATTCGGTAACACGTGATGAATACCTCGAGATGATATCCGGCAAAACAGCCGCTTTAATAAGCGGAGCGCTTGAAATGGGAGCTATCGCGGCGCATGCATCCACAGAACAACGTGAACAGCTGGCCAGTTTGGGGGTTGAAATGGGACTTGCTTTCCAGATTCAGGATGACCTGCTGGATGCAACAGCTAATCCAGAAAAGTTTGGCAAACGTCCCGGCGGAGATATTTTTGAAGGCAAGAAAACATATCTTACTATCTTTGCGTTAGAACGTGCGAATACTTCACAACAACAGTTAATACGGCAGGTGCTGGATGAAAATGAACCCACACAAGAACGTGTTGACCATGTATTGGATACTATGAAGGAACTGAATGTACTTGATGATGTGGCTGCACAGGTACAAAAGCATTATCAGAAAGCCGGCGAATTGCTGCATTCATTTGCAGATTCGGAATACAAACAAGAGCTTCAAAATCTTCTTAACTTTCTACAAAATCGTGATCATTAATTCACAGAATACACAATCAATGCAATCAAAATTTCTTTTTATTCTCGGATTTCTATTCCTTTTCACTGCCTGCAAAAACGATTCTCTGATTAAGCGGGGTGATACGGTTGATGTGGCATTTGAAAAAGCCATGGCTATGTATCAAAATGAAGACTACGTGGATGCAGCCGACGCTTTTGAAACGGTGACACGCGTTGGCCGGGGAACCGAATACGGACAGGAAGCTCAGTTCTATTTAGCTGAAAGTTATTTTAAAAGCCGTCAGTATTTGTTAGCGGCTTCAGAATACGACCGTTACATCAGTTACTATCCGCAAGATGAACGTCGCGTAGATGCCGAGTTTAAAGCCGCCCTTTGCTATTATCACCAGAGTCCTCGCTATAAACTAGATCAAACACCAACCCGCAATGCAATCGAGCGGTTTCAATTATTCAATAACCGCTATCCTGATTCAGAATATGTAACACAAGCAGCCAATTACATTGATGAAATGCGCAACAAGCTAGCGCACAAAACTTACGAAGGTGCTCAATTCTATATCCGGACCGAGCAATATGAAGCTGCTATTATTTACCTGAACCAGACTATCGACCGCTTCCCGGAGTCAAAATGGGCTGCACGCGCTTTGGTTGATCAGGTTGAAACCTATATCGCATATGCCGACAACAGTATTCTTAGCAAACAGCAGGAGCGGTATGAAAAAGCTATTGAAGCATACGAGAAATTCTTACAGCTATTCCCTGAAAGTGATATGAGAGCCGAAATCGAGAATCTTCACGATGAGGCCTTAAATAAGCTGCAGGATGTTGTTACCGGAGAAGAGGCTAGCCCGGAACAAAGCTAATGGCCCGTTCGGTTGGTTTATTTGGCGGTACTTTCGATCCTGTACACAACGGGCATCTTGCCATCGCCAAAGCATTTTTGGATTCGCCCCACATTGATGAATTGTGGGTGTTGCTAACGCCTTATCCGCCGCATAAGCAAAATGACCAGCAGAGCCATTACAAGATGCGCCTAAACATGCTGGAGGCTGCTTTTGCTGATTTTACCAAAGTAAAAATCAGTACCATCGAAAATGAGCTGCCCAAGCCTTCCTATACGGTGCAAACAGTTCGCTATTTGAAAAAAGAGCATCCTGAGACCACCTTTTATTTTTGTATGGGTGAAGACAGCCTGGCCCAGTTTCATACCTGGAAGCATCACGAACAGATTTTGGAAGAATGCGACCTGCTGGTAGCGCACCGGCCCGGTGAGTCTCATGATGATGTAGATCCCGATATCCTTTCCAAAGTTCACTTTGTTGATCACCAACCACTGGAAGCCGCTTCATCTGATATCCGGAAACGGAAAAGAGAGGGAATATCCATATCCGGCTATGTTCCTGAAAAAGTATTGGCAATCATTAAAAAAAATCAGTTATATAGCACGTAACATTTTTCTCCGCTAAATCCCCAATAGATGTCAAAAACCCGTAAACAATTTCTGCAACAAAGTTTGTTGGCTTTGCTTTCCGGAGCGGGGATGTTTAGAGGAACTCAGCTATTGGCGGATAAAGGCTACTCATCATCCCAAAAAATTAAGCCTAAAGCCTTACAAGCCGGCGACACCCTTGGTTTAGTCGCCCCTGCAAGCCCCATCTACCAGTCTTCGGTCTTTCAGGAAATGCTGATCAACCTTGAAGAACTGGGATTCTCACTAAAGTTAGGTGAGAGCGTTCAAAAACAGCGAGGCTACCTGGCAGGACCCGATGAAGCAAGAGCCCGGGATTTAATGGATATGTTTGAGGATGATGAAGTGGACGGCATCATGTGTATTCGCGGGGGATGGGGTAGCAACCGAATACTGCCGTTATTGGATTTTGAAATCATTAAGATGCATCCCAAAGTATTTTGCGGTTTCAGCGATATCACCTCCCTGCATATGGCTTTATATGAAAAAAGTGATCTGATCACCTTTCATGGTCCGGTAGGGAAATCCGTTTGGACGCCTACCACTACCAAAGCGTTTCAGCAGGTGATTTTTAAAGGAGAGAGTCCCGAGTTTTGTTTGCCAAAAGAAGAAAAGGATGCCTTTACTATCACTCCCGGAGTGGCTTCCGGTAAGTTATTTGGTGGAAATCTTTCCGTCTTAACCTCAATGATGGGTTCCGATTACTTGCCAACTTTCAAAGGAGCTATTCTTTTCCTGGAAGATATTGGTGAGAGTGTGTATCGCATCGATCGTATGATGACACAACTGAAACTGAATGGCATTTTGTATGAAATCTCCGGCTTCGTATTTGGTAAGTGTACGGATTGTTCGGCAGGTACCAACAGCTTGTCCATGCAGGAAATGCTAAATGACCACCTCAAACCGCTAAAGATTCCGGCCTTCTATGGCGCGTTAATCAGTCATGAGGATGACAATATCACCCTGCCGGTTGGAATACGGGCTGAGATCGATGCCGGTAAAAAATCCATTCGTCTTTTGGAGCCGGCGGTTGTATGAGCAGAGTTAAATTTCGGGATATGGGAAGGGGGAGATGTAAAAGTGGGTTGGTTTTAGTTTGCCTGCTTTTGGGCGTGTATGCACCTTCCTTAGCTCAAACCGGAATCTTGAAGGGACATGTGTATGATGCGGAGACAAATGAACCCTTAGCTTATGCCAATATCATACTGGAAGGCACCAGTAGGGGCACTTATTCTTTGGCCGATGGTTCGTATGAAATAAAGCTGGACAGCGGCCGCCATCAAATACGTTATCACTTTTTATCCTATCGTGATACTACCGTTACCGTTGATATCAAGTCTGGAGAACATACTACACAGGATATCAGTCTCTGGCCGGATATGGTGTCGATGGATGTGACAGTGAGCGCTAATCAAGCCGAAAAGAAAGTGCAGCAAATTGCCCTGAACCGGGAACAGCGTAATTCTAATCTTAAAGCCTACCGGGCCAATGTGTACAAGCTGGCCATACTCAGTAAAATCCCCGATAGTATCAGCCATGAGCAAGTTAAACCCGATGAGCTGGAACCCATGGCTTTCTCGGAAAGGACGGGCTCCATAACTTACACGGCATCACCCGAACGATATGTTGAGACCATAGATGCCAATCGTGCCAGCGATAACTTTTTCAGCGAATATGATTTTTTCTCCACCGGCGGCTCACCTCTCAACCTCAATGCCGAAGAAGTTCCGCTAAGTATCTTATCTGAAGATATCACGGTGGCAGGGCCGGTAGCATCCGATGCCGGTAGGTTTTATTATCTGCAGGATGAGCCGGCCGACAACACGTGGCCGGCAGGAACCATCAAAATAACCGTAGATCCCAAAACCGATAACCGCCCGCTCTTTGAAGGAACCATCTGGTATCAAGAGGAACAGGGAGCCATTTTGGGCATAGATGTAAAACTCAACGACTATGCCAATACCAACACCGGTACTTTCAAAATATCCAACCTCAGATACCAACAGAGTTACGCCAAGGTGGGGGATTTCTGGTTGCCCGAAACCACTGAACTCTCTGCCGTGATTGAGTTTTTGGCCTCCAAGGATCCCATCTTTTATCACGATGAGTGGAGCTGGACCGACTATCGGATCAATGACCGAAGCATTCGCAATGAACGCCTGGGATTGAACACTACGCAAATCCAGCCGGATGCCCATCAAAAAGAGGAAAGTTACTGGGACAGCCTCTCCGGGAGAAAGCATAACAGTAATGTTCAACAGCTTGAGTCAGCCAAAAACTACACCGAAGAGAATGTACTCGTTCGAACCGGAATGAGCGCCATGCGGGCTTTCTTCAGGCTTCCATACCAGCTGGAAGATTTTTATCTGACGAACATCAGTGACATCTACCACTATAATCGCGTTGAAGGACATTATCTTGGTTTGGGATTAAGAAGTCCGGTTCATCCCAATTATACTTACCGGCTTATTGGCGGGTATGGTTTTGGCAACGAATCTTACAGTTATGAAGTCAGCGGCCATCACTATCCCCGGGGCTTTTTTGCCGGACCGGAATTTGGGCTGTACAAAACTACGGTTCAGCAGTATCAAGATTACGAATACAATCGTACGCCACTCGACTTTTTTGAATTCCGGCAAACCCTGTACGCTTTATTATCAGGAACCACACAGAACAATTACTTTGAACGGGAGGGATGGAAAGCTGGCCTTCGGTTTCGATTACGCCCTGAGTCCTTCTTCCGGGTTTTGTACCTGGATGAACATCATAATTCTCTGTCTGCCACTACTAATTTTTCGTTGTTTGGGGGTGATTTGGAAGTCGATAAATTCTTAAATAACGATCCGGCACATCCCACCGAAGCCGGCCGAAACAAAGGATTGTACCTCCATCTCCACCATGATACCCGGAAGTACCAGCGTGCCCAGTTTCTGCGGGATTATAACATCCGTGAATTTGGCTGGCTGGCAGATGCGGTCTGGGAAATGGGGCTTGAAGAATGGGACAGCGACTTTGATTTTAATCGCTACCGGTTGGGTTTAAAATTCTACTGGCCGGTGTTTTCTTCCCATTTCTTCCAAACCGACATCATTCTTGGCGCTGCTGATGGCGGGACTCCAAATCAACGATTATTTACCTACAACGGCTTTGTGGTGGATGACTACGTGCGCTACCGTCCATTCGCCACCATCTCATACCGTGAGCCTATCGTTCAGCGGGTATCACAGCTTAAACTGCGATACAAATTTGGGAGTTCAGTCACCCGAAGCATTCCTATTGGTTTCATCCGCAAAAGTGGTATCCAAATTTCCACCGTATTAACGGGTGGCGTAGTGGATGACAAAGCTACACTGGAACCTTTATTGCCATACTCCGAATCCGAGGCACAAGCCGAAGTAGGAATAGCCTTCTCGAAGATACTGGGTATTTTCTATGCCGAATTTAGTAAGAAGCTCTATGGTAATTTTGGTGAGAGCTACGGCTTTACAATAATATTTTGATCACAGATTATCTTGATTTCAGGATGAAAGGATTAGACTGAATATCCGGTATCAGGCTTCTAAAAAAATAGTTCTCCTTATTATCTAAGGGTGTAGCTGGATCTTTCTTTCGCAGTTTAACCTGAGAAAACTGTTTACTGATATCCTTAAAACAATTTTTTACGGAAAGATGAGCAACAAAAACTGTTTCTTCCGTAAGGGTTTATGTTTAGGTACGATAACTACAATTAACCAAATAAAAGCTATGAACTGTAAAACCAACCGGATGCACAGGCGCATCCCGCTACTATTTCTATTCAGCCTGTTTTTAACTCAGGGTACAATGGCTTCTCCTTTTGCTTTTCAGCAAGATACTACCGAAGCCGATACCAATAAAATTGCCAAAGCTGACAATGAACTTCCCATGGAGCCCGGCCGTGTGGTAGAATTTACCACCACCGAAGGTACCTGGATGTCGCTGGATGTTAGTCCTGATGGCCAACATATTGTATTTGACCTGATGGGAGATATCTACCGAATTCCAGCCGAAGGAGGGAAGGCCGAACAACTAACCGACGGCATGGCATTTGATACCCATCCCCGCTACAGCCCGGATGGCAAATACGTTTTGTTTACTTCGGATGCTTCCGGTGAAGAGGATCTATACTATGTAAATGTTGAAGACACTTCCGAAATCACACAAATAACCAAAGGCGGCAACACTCGCTATACCAATGCTGAATGGACCCCCGACGGTGAATACGTGATTGCCTCCAAAGGTGGACTGACTCCCAAACTTTGGCTCTTTCATAAAGATGGAGGAAGCGGAACCGCACTAATTGGGGAACCGGAAGGTTTAAAAATCATTGATCCTGCCGTAAGTCCCGACGGACGTTACGTGTATTACTCACAACGACGCGGTGCATGGAATTACAATGCCCAACTGCCGCAGTACCAACTTGGACAGTACGATCGTGAAGACGGTTCAAGTTCTACCATCACTTCTCGTTACGGCTCGGCTTTCACCCCAACCGTTTCCGGCGATGGCAAATGGTTGGTGTACGGTTCCCGCTACGAAGATCAAACCGGGCTGGTGCTCCGCGATATGGAAACCGGCGATGAACGATGGTTGGCCTACCCGGTTCAGCGTGATGATCAGGAGTCCATTGCAACCATGGGCGTTCTGCCGGGCATGACTTTCACACCGGATAACAAGAAGCTTTTAACTTCCTACAACGGAAAGATTTACAGTATTGATATAGAAAGTGGAGAAGAAACCGAAATTCCTTTTGAGGTGGATGTACACCTGGAGATGGGGCCCGAAGTGTTCTTCGATTATCCTGTTAATGATGATAAGGAAATGCTGGCCACTCAAATCCGTGATGCTGTACCTTCACCGGATGGCAGTCTGCTGGCGTTTACCGTGCTGGATAAATTATACGTCCAGAAACTGCCGGATGGTGAGCCTAAGCGTCTCACCGATTCTGATTTAATTGAAGCACAACCGGCCTGGTCGCCCGATGGCGAGTGGCTGGTATATGCTACTTATGATGCCGAGGAGGGAGGCGCACTATATAAAGTGAATCCCAATGCCCGTCGTGTTCGTCCTGAAAAGATTTCAGAAACACCGGGCTTGTATAGCGAACCGGCATGGTCGTACAACAGCGATCGCATTGTAGCTCTAAAAGGCGATAATCGTTCCTATGAGCGTGCTTACGGGCCTTTTGCCTTTGGCTCTACCGAAGAACTGGTTTGGGTTGATGTGGATGGCAGTGAGGCTAATTTCATTGCTAAAAGCGAAGGCCGTGATAACCCGCATTTTGTGAAAGGCAACGATCGTATTCACTTGAACCGTGGAAATGGAACCTTGCTTTCCATACGCTGGGATGGAACTGATGAGAAGGAACATGTAAAGATTTCGGGGATTACTACAGCCGGTTTCAACAACAGAAACTATCCAAGCCCGGATGCCCTTCACCCCGATGAAAATCACGAGGCAGAAGAAAACAATCCGCCTTCTACCGCCGATAACGTAACCATGGCCCCAGAAGGTGACCAAGCACTGGCCCTCATCAACAATGATATTTATGTGGTGACTATACCAAAAGTTGGGGAAGCTCCAAGCATTTCGGTTGCAAGTCCGGCTAATGCCGCTTTTCCAGCTAAGAAACTCACAACCATCGGCGGACAGTTTCCGCATTGGTCAGATGATGCGACAAACGTACACTGGTCGATTGGCCCCGGGCATTTTATTTATGACCTGGAAGAAGCCGAAGCCTATGCGGATAGCGTAGAAGCGGCCAAGGAGGCTGAGGAAGAACAGAAGAAATCCGAAGAAAAAGCGGATGAGGACACCGAAGAGGAAGATGATTCCAAAGTTGATGCTGAAGAAACAGACGAGGAGTCACCGAATGAAGAAGAAAAAGAAGAGGATGAAGGCTACAAGCCGACCGAGCTTAACATCGAAGTGACACTGGAACGGGACATTCCCGAAGGAACCATTCTGCTACAAAATGCACGCATCATCACAATGAATGGGGATGAAGTCATTGAAAACGGTGATATCCTCATTGAAAACAATCGCATTAAAGAGGTGGGTGAAAACCTGACGGCTCCTGATGGCGCCGAAACACGCGATTTATCTGGCAAGACCGTTATTCCCGGCTTTGTGGATACCCACGCGCACTTGCGTCCCAGTTGGGGCATCCATAAGCAACGGGTTTGGGCCTATGCCGCTAATTTGGCGTATGGCGTAACCACAACCCGCGATCCCCAAACCGGAACCACCGATGTACTGACATATTCCGACATGGTAGAAACAGGTATGATGGAAGGTCCGCGCATTTATTCTACCGGCCCGGGGCTGGGATACTGGGCCTACAATATCAAAAGCCAGGAGCACGCCCGCAATGTGATGAAGCAGTACAGCAAGTACTACGACACCAAAACCATCAAAATGTACCTGGCAGGGAACCGTAAGCAGCGCCAGTGGATTTTGACGGCCGCACGCGAGCAAAACATCATGCCAACTACCGAAGGGGCTCTCGACTGGAAGCTGAACATGACGCAGTTGATTGACGGTTACCCCGGTCATGAGCACTCGTTCCCGATCTACCCGATTTACAAGGATGTGATTGAAACGACCACTGAGGCTCAAATGGCGGTTACGCCAACGCTGCTGGTTTCTTACGGTGGTCCGTGGGCCGAGAACTACTTCTATTCCCGCGAGAATCCATTTTATGATGCCAAGTTGCGCACTTTTACACCGTATGAAGAACTGGCCTCCAAATCACGACGCCGGCCCGGCTGGTTCCACGATGAGGAGCATGTGTTCAAGAAACACGCCGAATTCCAGAAAGACCTGAAAGAAGCAGGCGGACTTTCCGGTGTGGGAAGTCATGGGCAGTTACAGGGACTTGGTTTCCACTGGGAGCTGTGGTCGGTAGCTTCCGGAGGCATGGATAACCACGATGCCCTGGAAGTGGCCACCATTGACGGCGCCAAAGCAATTGGTTTGGACGGCGACCTCGGCTCCATCGAAGCCAGCAAGCTGGCCGACCTAGTGATCTTACGCGAGAATCCGCTGGAAGACCTCCGCAACACCAACACCATCGAATGGGTGATGAAAAACGGTCGCCTTTACAATGGCACTACGCTGGATCAGGTCTATCCTGATCAGGTTACCGCCGGTCCTTTTGAATGGACGAGTACCAATCCCGGAGAGATTGGCTTGCCCGGAGTAGAGTAAGTTGGTGATTGGTTAATGGTTATTTGTTGAAATGGAAAAGGCTCCCGGGTGGGAGCCTTTTATTAAAATTAAAAATATAAAGACTATTTACCTTGTCTTTTTTTCTCACGCTTATAGGCTTGTCTATAAGTGTTACGATCTTCTTTTTCTTTACTTGAATGAGTCCCACCAATGGCGGTTCCTTTTAAACCTAAGGCTCCTTTATGAGGTAAATCATATTTACCATCAGTGACATCTTCTCTTGCTTTTTGAGCGATTTCGCGTGTAGATTTTGACATAATTCAGAATTTTTAGTTAGTGATTTATGATGAAGCAGATATATATCCGGGATTTTTAATACGATTTAATGGGCTAATTATTGTAATTATAATACTTTAACTGAAAGTAGTGTATGATATTCATACATTATCAATTTTTGGTAGCATTTCAATTTTAGACTTGTTCCGTAGCTCTGCTGCGGAATGCTTTTATGAGGCTCTGCCTCAATTAATGTATTTGGTAGGCTAAAGCATATCCCTGCCTTTGAACCATGATTTAAAGGATTAGTTGGTACTCAGGATTTTGTTCTAATCCTTTAAATCCCATCCATTCTTAAATTAGTATTTAAAGGCACATAGTCTGGGTTAGCATGGAAAAGAAATTAATAGCCAAAATTGTTACTATAGTCGTAGAGTAAAAAAGCATCTTAAAATCATCGGAAGCATTATGGATTTACAGACAGAAAAAGATTTCATAAAGGCAGAATTGGATAAAGTGGATGATATACATTTGGTAAAGGCCATTAAGCATATTTTGGCTTCCGGAACGGCTAAGAATTATGAGCATTCCAAAAATCCGATGAGTAAAGAGACGTTCTATAAAAGGAATGAAATCTCCAGACAAGGAATAGAAGAGGATGCATTGATTAGTCAGGAGGAGGCTAAGCAATATTTTGTAAGAAAGAATGACCAGTAAGCCCGTCTCCATACAATGGACACCATTTGCCCTCCGGTGCCTGGATGAAATCCATGATTTCATCCAATATCAGGAGAAAGCCGTTGAGCCAGCTGACCAATTGATCAACATGTTATTTGAGAGGGTAGATCAGCTTATTGATTTTCCAGAATCTGGTCAGGAAGAACCATTGTTAAAAGAAATCGGGCAAAACAGCCGATACCTGGTAGAATTCAACTACAAGATCATTTATGAATTTGATCAAAAGCGCTCAAGAATTATTATAACCGATGTATTTCACGCCAGCCAGGATCCTGGAAAATTGAAAAGAGAGTCCAGATAACGTCCCTTTACCTGTTAGTAGCTCTGCCTTAAGTAATCCATTGGAATGCTTAAGTATATTTTGCCTCTGAACCATGATTTTCAAGATTTCCAGGATAATCAGGATTTTCTCTATTCATGTTAATCCTATCAATCCTTAAAATCATGGTTCAAAACAGATGCTCCACTAGTTTCACAAGCCCTTCACTTCGTCTTCAAATATTAGCTATTTAACCTTCAATCTTCCGCAGCTCACTGTATCTTCACTTAATTAACCAAAAGGCATCTACATGAATCCCCAAAAATCTGTATTCAACTGGAGTGGTGGTAAGGATAGCTCTATTGCACTCTATCACGCCCTAAGAAACGGGGATTATGCCATTGAGCAGCTGCTTAGCACGCTAAACCAGTCTACCGACCGGCTTTCCATGCACCGGGTTCGCCGTGCACTCATTCAACAACAGGCGCAAAGTATTGGCATTCCTTTGGAAATGGTAGATTTGCCGGCTGAGCCATCTATGAAAGCTTATAATGAAAGCATGGGAGAAGTGATGCAAGCTTTAAAAAGCGATGGATTCACGCACTCAATTTTCGGGGATATCTTCCTGGAAGACCTTCGGCAATATCGCGAGCAACAATCCCAAAAATTAGGTTTTGAAGCCGTTTTTCCAATCTGGAAAAGAGATACCGAAGAGCTCATGCAAGAATTCCTGGATCTTGATTTTAAGGCCATCACCATCTGTGTGAAAGCCGAGCTTTTGGGAAAAGAGTTTGTGGGAAGAGTGATTGATGAGGCTTTTGTTGATGATTTACCTGAAGCAGTGGACCCCTGCGGGGAAAACGGGGAATTCCATACCTTTGTCTATGATGGCCCCATGTTTGATCGCCCCATACCTTTTGAAATAGGAGAGAAGGTCTATCGGGAATACGAGGCTCCATCTTCCGAAAAAGACGAGTGCGAGCTCTCCAATGAAACCGATCCGGATAAAATTGGTTTTTGGTTTTGTGATTTGGTGCCTGAAAAATAAATTCAAAGTATTCGAGTACTATCCTATAGTTTTCTTTGCTCTATGTATTAAGCCTGATATTCAGCATGCTCCCCTTCAATCCTGAAACAAAACAGGCTGTTGTGACTTTAAGAGAGTAGAAACAAGAGCATCAATCATCACCACGAATACTATGAAAGACGATACTGGAAAGAAGATCATTATTACGGGAGCCTCGCTACTGGCGGGGTTTGCCATGAAGCAGTTTGCCACTAAAAATTGGGAAAAGATATTCGGGGAAGAGCCGCCCTCTACCAATCCTTCTAAAGAAATAGACTGGAAAAAAGTGTTATTGTGGACCGTGATAACAGGTACGGCCGTAAGTTCCAGTAAACTGGCAGCCAAACGATATCTCACCCTAAAACTTGAAGAGAAGGAGTAGGAAGTGTTCTAAAGAATTCCTATTCCAGCTTTTACTACTTTAGTTACTATCAACCCAAACCCAAACCCAAACCCAAATAAGTTTGAATTATTTTGGCTGAAAAGACCCGCTACCACTCAAAATCACGAAAATATGCCGAACTGCTCGACAGTCGGTTTACCATTCCAGGAACTGAAATACGATTCGGGATTGATCCATTGATCGGTCTTATTACCGGATATGGAGACTTGGCCGGAGCAGCGCTCTCCGTTTACTTCATGTATTTCGCCACCCGGTTGGGAGCCCAGAGTGGTGTGCTTATCCGGATGTTTGTAAATGTATTGGCTGATCTGGCTATCGGCGTTATTCCCGTTTTAGGTGATCTGTTTGATGTTGGATGGAAAGCAAATATCCGAAATGCCAAACTACTGGAGAAGCTGGAACAGAATCCCGAAAAGCTGGAAAAGCAAAGCAGTCTGTTGATGTGGCTGCTTTTTGCTGTACTGGTTGCCATCTTGATTGGAATTATCGCTCTTACCGCATGGATTATTTCTGAGGTTTGGGAAACCTTATTTGGATAAACCTTTTATATGTTTGCAGGATATTGTGATATGGTGATAAAAAACTTGTTATTTAATGTGAGTTCGAGATGAGAAATAAATTGCTCCGGTCTTCAGCCCGGTGAAAGCGAACCTCTTTTACAAAAAAACCGATGGTAAAAGATTATGCAGCCTAAGCTTTGAAGAATAGTCATGTCATTCATCCATTGGGCAAAGCTTTATTGGTCTCAGCTGAGGGGTAAAACCCCTGCAATTTCAGTGCAAGATAGTTTAGTTTTCTTGTCTTTGTTCACCATAAAGTTAAAATGTTATTTCGAACTCAGGTTAAGTAAGTCCTTCCGATATTGCTGTTTCTGATTAATTAATGCTGCTCTTGTTTTAAGGAAATGTTCAGGTTTTTTAAAATTTGGGTTAAATCACTGTGTCGCTCACGGAATTTTTCTACTACATGTTTGTGAGATACAATACTATCGGACAGTTCATTTAAATGTCCTTCAGCCGTATTGATTTCCTCCAATAATGATTGAAAAGTAGTAGCAAAAGCTGAATTACTGGCCATGCGAGAAACTTCAACCTTACCGGTTATATGGATAAAACGGAGCGTCATAAGGAAACGCTCAATAACCTTTACACCCGTCAGCAGTCCTTGCATGTATTCCGGAATCTTGATCAAACCATCACAAATGGTCTTAAGTCGAGGTTCAAACGCACTATAGAGTATTTTTTTTGCTTCCTCAGGTTTCAATTCGGCGTTATCGTATTTGTTGGAGTTGTCTTTAAGTTCTCGAATAAACTCAAGGGTCATCTCTACCTGCAATTTGGCAGAGACAATATCAAAGTTCAGGGTACCGGTGATATCACTAAATTTTTCGATAATATTCTTTAGATCCACCAAATTACTTTCCCCTAAAATAGATTGTTCACCCATTTTTTCTGCAATCACAGAAAGCGATTGGTCGGTATCTGTTAGCTTACTGGAATTGACCTGCGCATTTAAAGAAAGCCGTACTATACTTTTTGCAAGAGCAAGAATATAGCCAGAGTGTCCGGAAATAGACTCATAAACACTTTTCAGGCTTACCAGAGAACAAACCAGATTGGAGAGATAGCCATCCAGCTCGGCCAGTGTTTTAAACTCTTCCGTGGCATGCTCGTAGTTGTCATAATGATTCTTTGAGATTTGGTCCTCGCGACTTTTCATTTCTCCTTGCAGCGCATTCCACATAAAATCATCGTAACAGGCAAAACCTTCTTCTTTTAGCAGAGATAGAAGGTGTTCTTCTCCGGCTTGCATGGCTTTCTTTTTGTCACCGCCTATTTCTCGTTGTTTCTCTAACTTCAAGGTTTCTGCATAAATTTTTCTAACCTTGTCAAAAATCTGGCAGCTGGGTTTCAGCCGTATAGACAGGTATCCTGCATCACAAGGGAAGGCAAGCGCCATTACCCAATAATAGGAACCATCTTTGGCCATATTTTTCACATAAGCAGCCACCGGTTTGTTTGCCTTAAGGTGATCCCAAAAAATCTTAAACACTGATCTTGGCATATCCGGGTGACGAATAACCTTATGTAGTTGACCGAGAATCTCTTCTTCCTTGTATTTACTGATTCGGACGAATACATCGTTGGCAAATAAAATATTTGATTTCTTGTCCGTAACCGAAAAAAACAGCTCATCAAAGTTAAACCTGCTCTCCTGGTTAATAGGGGTGACCTCTGGTAAATCTTTTATCTTTGGTTGTATTTTTGTTAACTCCATATCCCTTAACAATAAGTTTTAGTATCAGTTTGTAATGATTTTATCGGGACTATCAAGCAAAATTTAAACTATGTATACCATAAGGATTTATGTTTTCGCAACTTCATAAAAACATGAAATTAGAGCTGGTAATATTTTCATAATAATACATCAGATATTTAAGTAATTATTTTTGAAGGCCTCTGTTTTGAGCATGTTATACCCATAAAAACCGTAAAACTATGCTGTGCCATTTGGGCTGTTTCAATTACTTTCTTAATCTCCATAGGTTAAAATCTACTATAAACAATCTATGAGGAACAGTTTGGCCGGTATGCAAGAAAAATTACCACGTAATCTTGGTTTATGGGGCTTATGGCTGTTAGTTGTAAATGGGTTGATAGGGGCAGGCATCTTTGGGCTGCCCAGTGGCGCCTATGCGCTGGCCGGTGAGTACAGTGTCTGGATTTATCTTGTCTGCGCTCTTCTGATCTTACCCGTAATACTGAGTTTTGCAGAATTAGGCAGTTATTTTAGAGGTACCGGAGGACCTGTTCGGTATGGTACAGAAGCATTTGGCCGGTTCATCGGTTTTCAAAGCGGATGGCTTTTTTATATTGCACGTATCATTTCTTTTTCGGCAAATTCAGTTCTGCTTACCGATAGCATTGCTTACTTCTTTGCTCCTGCAGGAGAGGGGACCGGACGACTGATTACCCTGGCTTTAATTATCGGCGGACTCACCCTCATCAATGTGTTAGGTTCCGTAGAATCCATTCGTTCTTTGGCAATATTTACCATAGTGAAATTTTCCGTACTGCTGTTTTTGGTTTTTGGCGGGTTGATATTTTTGGGAGAGCAAGTCCTTCCTGCTTTTGAGCGCGGGGTTCCACCAATGAGTGATTTAGGAGCTGCTACTTTGTTGCTTATTTATGCCTTTGTTGGCTTCGAAGGTGCCGTAGTTCCCGCAGGTGAAGCCAAACGCCCGGAACGGGATATGCCCCTTGCTTTATTATTTGGATTGGGTTCCATTGTGATTTTATATATGCTGATACAAATGGTTGCACAAGCCGCGGTACCTGATTTAGGCAGTTCAGAATCACCCTTACTTGATGCATCCGGACGGTTATTCGGTCCTGCGGGTGCCATAATCCTTATGATTGGAGTAGTTACATCTGTAACTGGCAACCTGGTGGGAAATATATTTGCTACGCCCCGGCTTACCTACGCACTCTCCATCGATAAAATGCTGCCCAAATGGTTTGGGGAGGTTCATTCCAGGTTTCAGACTCCGGCTAATTCTATTCTTTTCTTTGGGATATTTGCGTTTATTGGAGCGGCTTTAGGTTCCTTCACTGCGTTAGCTGCCATGACGGTTTTATCTCGTTTATTCCTTTATATCATCACTTGTGCAGCTGTACCCGTATTACGACCAAAATTCAGGGAACAGGAAAAGAGTTTTGTTCTAAAAGGAGGATACCTGGTGCCTGTTTTAGGAATACTGGCATGCATATGGCTGATGTTCCAGGTAAGCTTTACTTCCATTTGGATGACCGCTTTATTTATTGCCGGTGGAACGGGCTTGTATTGGCTTGGCAGTAGAAACTAAAGCCATTTGAATAAATTTAATAGAATACTAAGAGCTTAACATATGATATTATCTCTGTTGTTTTGGTCAGCTATTGCAATAGTGGCTACTCTTATTCTGTGGAAAGGCAGTGACTGGCTCGAGAAATCCAGCGAGAAGCTATCCGTATATTATGAATTACCCGATATTGTGCAAGGGGCTGTAGTAGTTGCTATTGGCTCCAGCTTTCCTGAACTGTCTACAGTGATACTATCCAGTCTGCTGCACGGAGAATTTGAATTGGGAGTAGCCGCTATAGTCGGTTCGGCCATATTCAATATTCTGGTGATATCGGCCGTGGCGGGATTGGCCACTAAGGATCATTTGGAGTCAAACCGTGACTTGGTTTATAAAGAAGCACAGTTCTATATCATCTCAGTTGCTGTGTTGATCATAACCTTTTCTTTTGCTGCAATCTTTAATCCGGTGAGTTCTGATGATGGAACCATCTTAGGAGAGATGGATCGT
The DNA here is from genome assembly GCF_900182705.1 of Gracilimonas mengyeensis. Classification (GTDB taxonomy): domain Bacteria; phylum Bacteroidota; class Rhodothermia; order Balneolales; family Balneolaceae; genus Gracilimonas; species Gracilimonas mengyeensis. Next base: position 362,367 of record NZ_FXTP01000001.1, read on the forward strand.
GTATTGGCACTGATTCCACTCGTACTATATCTCTTCTACATATTTATTCAGTACCAGGACACCATGGATTATACACCCAAGGTGGAAGCATCTAATATCAAGCCACTAAAACAATGGGGACTGTTACTGGCAAGTTTGGTGGTTATACTAATCGGGGTAGAGATGTTGGTTCAGGCAGCCATTAATTTTGGAGATCTGTTAGGAACTCCTTCTTTTCTGTGGGGGATATCGGTAGTTGCTGCCGGTACAAGCATCCCTGATATGTTTGTCAGTGTTAAAAAAGCCCGCAAGGGAGACGGAATAACCTCCTTAGCCAATGTGTTGGGTAGCAACATATTCGACTTATTGGTTTGTATTCCGCTGGGGGTGATTATTGCTGGGACTACCGTGATCAACTTCACCGTAGCAGCTCCGCTTATGGGCGCTCTTACCTTCGCTACGTTATTACTTTTCAGTTTTATGCGCACTCGCATGATTCTTGGCCGCAGAGAATCAGTTACACTTTTAGTGGTGTATGCACTCTTTTTGAGCTGGATGGCACTTGAGAATTTTGGAGTGATTGATACGATTCCATCATTTCCCGCCTGATAATCTCAATTCAAAACAGCTGCTAACCCGAAATTATCATACTATTTTGTGTGCTAAATCAGCTTAAGAATAATTTGCGCAAATTTTCTCAATACTTGCGCAAATATTTCATAATTAAGTGGAAAAAACTTCATTATATATTGATATTTCAGCTATAAAGTAATTCACGTTAATTGTCAGCCTAAAATACCTGATTCATGAAAATCACCAATCCTATTCTTCCCGGTTTTAATCCCGATCCTTCTATCCTGCGGGTAGGGGATGACTACTATATCGCCACCTCCACTTTTGAGTGGTTTCCAGGCGTTCAAATCCATCATTCCAAAGATCTCAAAAACTGGAAACTGATTGCTCATCCTTTGAATAGGACTTCCCAGCTTAATATGGCAGGAAACCCTAATTCTTGTGGAGTTTGGGCGCCGTGTCTGTCGTATCATGACGGCAAGTTCTACCTGATCTTCACCGACGTAAAAACCTTCCGCGGCCCATACAAAGATGCCCATAATTACCTGGTAACTGCGGATGAAATTACCGGCGAATGGTCGGAGCCAATTTATTTGAATTCTTCTGGCTTTGATCCGTCGATTTTCCATGATGATGACGGTAAAAAATGGCTGGTGAATATGGTTTGGGACCACCGGCAGGAGAAGCACCCTTTTGGGGGAATTTTGTTGCAGGAATTCTCAGAAGAAGAGGGCAAACTGGTAGGTCCGATTACCAATATTTACGAAGGCACCGATATTAAATTAGTAGAAGCTCCTCACCTGTATAAAAAAGATGGTTATTACTACCTGATGACGGCTGAGGGCGGCACCGTACTTCGCCACGCCGTTACCATGGCCCGGTCCAAAGAGATTACGGGGCCTTACGAGACCGATCCGAATAATCCCATGCTAACGTCTTTTAATAACCCTGAGCTGGAGCTGCAACGTGCTGGGCACGCGTCATTGGTTGAAACGCAAAACGGAGAATGGTACCTGGCTCACTTGGCCGGACGGCGCATGCCAACTCGCGGCCGATGCCCAATGGGACGAGAAACGGCCATCCAGAAAGTAGAATGGACCGAAGATGGCTGGTTGCGCCTTACCGATGGAACCAACGAGCCAAACTTAGTAGTTGAAGGGCCGGATTTACCTGAGCATCCGTGGGAAGAAGTCCCCGCTCGAGATGATTTTGACTCAGAGGTGCTGGATGTAAACTATCAGTTTCTGCGGGTTGATATTGAAGAAAGAGGCTTGCTATCACTTACTGAGCGCCCCGGTTACCTGCGCTTGAAAGGAGGGGAGTCGCTGAATTCTCATCATGCACAATCATTGGTAGTTCGCCGTCAGCAGTCCTTTTTCTATACGGCAGAAACCCAACTCGAATTTAATCCCGATACTTTCCAGCAAATGGCGGGTCTCATTTGCATGTACGACAACCGAAACCTGTATTACTTGCATGTAACCTGGCATGAAGACCTGGGCCGTTGTATCGATCTGCACAGCTTTATTGGTGGAGAATACGGTGAGCCATTAAACCAGGAACGCATTAGCATTAGCGATGAAGGTCCCGTGTATCTGCGTGCAAAAGTGGATTATGACAAGCTCCGTTTCTTCTATTCAGAAGATGGCGAAAACTGGATCTTTACCGGGCAAATTCTGGATGCCAGTACTTTATCCGATGAATTTGAAAAACCGGGCGGCGATGGACACTTTACCGGAGCATTCGTAGGCATGTGTTGCCAGGATCTTTCCGGACGTAAAAAACCGGCCGACTTCGATTATTTCGAGTACAAAAACCGAAAAGAAATGGACAAAACACCTACAAAGGCCAAAGACTACTACTATGTTGGATAATACCTGAATAGGGCATCCCAGCTATTGAATGAACTAAAGTGCCGAACCCCGGATTAATTTCCGGGGTTTTCTTTTGTATGATATAAATGATGCTCGCTTACCTTTAAGTGCCACTTAGATGATCCAGTACCTTACCGTTGGTGGTATGATACTGTCCCATTAAATCGGCTGTAAGGCAGGAATGGATAGGAAAAACTTGTAGTGATTCCCCCACCTTGATTTGCTCAAAAACCTCTTTGCTACATTGAACGATACCATGCTCTTGTGACAAGCTTTTCATGTAGGTAGCTTTGGAAAGATGTTTTAAGCGTGGTTCGCCATAGCTTAGATAATCATTTACCTGAATGCTTTCTTTGGAGAAATGAACAGCTCCGCCATGAACCAGCACCTGTTTTCGGTCTTCAAATTTCTCTACCACAGGACATTCCATATACACAGCAATCTCATTGGGCGTGCATGAGCCTATTTGAACCTGCATCCAATCGTAGAACACAAAGTTACCCGGACTAATCTGATCGGCCGGAACGAATTCATCCAACACACTGCAGGAGGGAGTATCCCCAAAGCAGAGCGGAAGATCTGGCCATTTTTTCTTAAGAGCTGTTAGCTTTTTTAATGCTTTGAGGGAGAGCTCCTTAATTTCTTCTTCAGAGCGGGTTTTATAGGTATGGCCGGCATGGCAGTAAAATCCGGCCGGATAGAAATGATCCGATTCTTCGATTTCGTTAAGGACTTCTGCAATTTTTTCTGTTTGTGATACAGGGATACCACTACGCCCGTAATCAGGATCAATCTCAATATAAAGCCCCATTTTTTCCGTAATCAGTTTGTCCAGCTTTTTCACAATTTCTGAGGAAATAACCAGGGTTTTTAAATTACACCGGGAGGCCAATCGATGATAATATGATGAGGCTAACACATTGGCAGGGAATGCAATAGTAATGTCATTCCATCCGTCTTCCACAAAATACTCAGCCATAATTGGTGAAGAAACGGTAATGGCTTTTACCCCATAGTCTTTGAACATCCTTCCAATTTTTCTTGATTGATGCGTCTTAAAATGGGGCCTGAATTCGACATCAGCCTTCTCTGCTTTGGCAGTCATTCGTTCAATATTAGTACGAACAATGTCGAGGTCAACAATCAAGGTTGGAAACGGGTGCATAGCTTTTTATGAGGTTAGAAAATCTGGTGTCTAATTTATTTATGATTGGGCAGTTTAAAAAATGTACCCAACTGAGATTCCAACACGAGGGAAAAAGTCGTCGCCGGAAAAAATGGGTGTAAAAGCTACCTTAACAGTAATGTCTTCAGAATTGGGTAAAAGCCGGTAGCCGATAGTTCCAGTAAAAGAAGGATAAGCAGGCAAGCGCAGATCAAAATCATTATCAGAAAACCCAAATATGAAACCGGCCCCCAATTCCAGCCGGTGTGTTTCATGGCCAATAAAGTAACTTGGCATGAGTAAAACCTGGAAACTTTGAGAATGTTCATCACTGTAGGTTAATGAAGATTCATCGTAATTCTGATCAGCTAAAAAAATGGGGGTTATACCTACCCTTATACCAAAATTGTTCTTTCCGATATAATCGTAATTCAGAGAAAAGTAATACGCATTCCCAAATAGCTCGGCATAAATGCTTGAAATGGGAGGTTCTCGTGGAGGTACAATTTCTTCGGGTTCCTCAAAAGTAACTTGTGCATAGGTATGGGTACTCACTCCTAAAAAAATAAATAAGATGGCGAGTATCCTGGAAAACATGGCACTAATTACTTTTTGGTATTTAATCGTTTACGGAGAATTCTAATGCGTTCTTGCTCGCTTAAATCATCTTCAAAATCAAATAACGCTTGTTCCCAGGAGCCATAAACAGGATTGGGCAGCACAAACCAGCGGCGACCGAAATACTGCGTGTATTCGCTAACCAGTTCATCCCTTTTTTTTTGGGTGATATCTTTGGCCGGTAAAAAATCATTCAGATCATCTCCAAACAACATGACTACCCGGTAATTTTCTTCTATAATACGGCGTCGCTGAATTTTTGAGGAATTCCATCCCGGTTCTTCTCCATTTAGCATGATGTTATCCAGCGTGTCAGAGACGGGAAAGCCTTCTTTAATAAGATTTCGGCGGGTCGCATCTTCTACTTCGTAATCACGATTGCTTATATAAAAGATGGTAACTCCCTGTTCTGCGGCATATTGAGTGAATTGGGCCGCTCCCGGCACACCTTCAGCTTTGGCCTCATTGCACCAGGCATTCCAGTCCTCACTGTTAAAAGACTTATCCTGCTTGATCATGCGCGCCTGAAACGGGGAGTTATCAAGCACGGTTTCGTCAATGTCCAGAATAACTGCAGGAGGGAGGCTGGCAATTTCGTCATCGTTCTCCGATTGGTTGATGGAAGCGGTCCAAAAAGAATCCTCTATTGTTAGGGGAAGCACACGAGAGGCACTTCCGTACGCCTGATAGGCTAAAGCTTCATATTCAGCAGCATTTTGAACCCATAAAGTAGCTTGTGTAGTGGGATTATCAGGGGCTTGTAATTCTTTGCTTGAACTGCAGGCTGAGGCTGCGATTAGAAGTAATGCACATAAAAAAGTAGGATATCTCATTATAAAATTGCTTGCTGAATTAAACTTTGAACGTAAAGATAGGAAATCACAACCACAGCTAAAGAAATTTTATAATAAGAAGATGTTATTCCCGGATTAAAACCTGTATTTTTACCCGTATATGAGTTCAACAAAACCAAAAGTAATAGGTCGGTCTGAATTGGTTGATCTGCCGGAGTGGGATTTCCAGGAACTGGAAGCTAAGGTGGATACCGGGGCCTACACCTCAAGTTTACACTGTCATCACATTGAACCTTTTGAAAAAGAAGGCCAGAAATGGGTCCGCTTTTACCTGCTGGATCCTGATCATGAGGCATACAACGATCAAATGCTGGAAATGCCATTGTCAGACCAGCGAAAAGTAAAAAGTTCAAACGGGGTAAGTCAGTTACGGTACTTTGTAAAAACCAGCATCCGTATGTTTGAACGAAATTATTCAATTGAGTTGTCTTTGGCCGACCGTTCTGCTATGAAATATCCGCTTTTATTGGGGAGAAAATTTTTAACAAAACGGCATTTCCTGGTTGATGTTACTCAGACAAATCTATCACTTAGCAAAAAGACGAGGTAGTCTTAAAAATGAAAATTGGAATTCTTTCCAGAAACACCAATCTCTATTCAACCCAACGGCTTGTTGAGGCAGCAGAAAAACGAGGGCATGATGTAGAAGTTATTGACCACCTGAAATGTGACATCGTTATAGAGCAAGACAATCCTAAAATTTATTATAAAAGCAAGCGTATTGATTACCTTGATGCCATCATTCCGCGTATTGGCGCATCTGTAACTTTTTATGGAGCTGCTGTGGTACGTCAGTTTGAAATGATGGATGTATTCAGTGCCGTGCATTCACAGGCTTTGGTTCGATCCAGAGATAAACTGCGCAGCTTGCAGTTATTGGCCAGCTCCGGTGTGGGGCTACCTAAAACCGTGTTTACCAACTACTCTAAGGAGGTAAAAAAGCTCATTGAATCGGTAGGCGGCGCCCCTTTAATTGTGAAGCTTTTAGAAGGCACTCAGGGACATGGTGTGGTGCTGGGGCCTACAAAGAAAGCTGCTGAATCCATTATTGAAGCTTTTCATGCTATGAAAACGCGTGTTATCGTACAGGAGTTTATCCCGGAATCCAAGGGAGCCGACATCCGCGCATTTGTAGTAGATGGTAAAGTAGTGGGAGCCATGAAGCGACAGGGTAAAGAGGGCGAATTCCGTTCTAATCTTCATCAGGGAGGTACCAGCGAGCTCATAAAATTATCACCAAAAGAAAAGCAGGCTGCGTTGACTGCTGCACAAGCCATGGATTTACAGATTGCCGGTGTAGATATGCTGCAATCAGACCGTGGACCGTTGATCCTGGAAGTAAATTCTTCGCCCGGACTTGAGGGCATTGAAAAGACCACCAAGAAAGATATTGGAGATAAGATTATCGCTTTTATCGAAAAGGGTGTTGAAGAGCGCCGTAAGAATCCAGCTCGCCGAAAGAAAGCAAAGAAGCATGCCTGAGTTTATCACTATAAACAAGCAGAAAATTGGCTTGGGTGAGCAGCGCACGGTGAACCTGAACATAGCCCGCCTGCCAACCTACACCAGCATCGACTTGCCGGTTTTGGTATATCGTGCCCATGAAGATGGTCCGGTTTTGTTACTTACGGGTGGGTTACACGGAGATGAAGTCAACGGCGTTGAAATTGTTCGCCGCTTGATTGAGCGAGAAACAGTGATACCCCAAAAGGGATCTGTCATTGCTATTCCCATTGTGAATATCTACGGATTTATTCAAAACGTAAGGGGATTACCGGATGGTAAAGATATCAACCGGAGTTTTCCCGGCAGCAAGAGTGGCTCACTGGCCAGTTTGCTGGCATATACCTTGATGAACGAGATTATCCCGGAAATAGATTTTGGTATTGATTTCCATACCGGGGGCGCCGACCGTGCCAACTATCCGCAAATTCGTTGCTCTTTTGAATCTGAAAAGGCCAAAGAACTTGCAGAGGCTTTTCAAGCTCCCGTAATGCTACATTCCGGGCTCATTTCTAAATCATTTAGAAGCGCGGTACATAAAAAAGGCAAAGAAATACTGGTATACGAAACAGGTGAGTCGCTCAGGTATGATGAATATGGGATCGAAGAAGGAATCAAAGGCACCAAACGTTTAATGCATTCTTTAGGCATGTTAGATGAAGGAGCTACCGCAAAAACTACCAAGGTGTTTAATAGTTCAACCTGGATTCGTACTAAAAATGCAGGCTTGTTCATTACCAAATGTAAACTGGGAGAAGAATTTAATAAACGTCAGGTTTTGGGGTCAATCAAAGATCCTTACGGTGATTTAAATTCCAGGATTACCGCACCTAAGGATGGTATGATTATCGGCATAAATAATTGCCCCGTAGTAAATAAGGGCGATGCCCTCATTCATTTTGCATTCAATAAATAACACAAATTAACTTAAGTAAATACATTGGATTTCGATTTATTATTTATGGCGGTAACGCCGTCTGATTGGAAAAAACTATCAGAATCCGGAACTATAAGTCCCGGTAAACTTGACGACAATTCATATCTCAGGGCATTCCAGGGTAAGGATGCAGAAGAGATCATAAACAAACATTTTGAAGGAGAAGATTCAGTGATGTTACTGGTGCTTGATCCGCTGCGCATCCAATCTCCCTTAAAACAAACTAAGGAAGCAGATTATCCAATCGTAGCTATTCAAGGAGATATCTCAATAGATACCGTCATTGATAAAATCCGCCTTAAAAATAACAAGGAAGGTAAGTTTTCGGTACATGTAAAACACTTCGATTGAGCCGGAAATCCACATACTGCTTTATCATTAATGGGGCATCGAATGCAGAACGTGCAGTTGATGCCTTTAGGAAATATGAAGCCGAAATAATTAAAGAAGTGCCTGATGCTCACATTGTATATGTGAAGAAGGGAGAATCCATTAAGGAGCAGGCCAGGGAAATGGCTCAAAAGTTTTCTCATATCATTGCTTGTGGAGGAGATGGAACCGTGCACCTGGTGGCGAATGGTATGATGGATTCCGAAGCAGTTCTGGGAGTAATTCCAATTGGCAGTGGAAATGATTTTGCCCGGCAATTGGGGTTAAATGGGTCTGTAAAACAAGCAATTGAGACCCTGTTTACCGGAAAGCTTAAAACTGTTGATGTGATACAGTTTGATGATAATTATGTGTTAAATACTCTGGGCTTTGGAGTAGATGGACTCACAAACTATTACGCAAACCGAAGCAAATTGAAAACCGGTGCACTTCGTTACTTTCACGGTGGACTAAAAGCCCTCTTCCGTGCTCGTCCTTTTGAAATCGCTTTGGAATTTGATGAGATGGATACAGTCATCCATCAAAGAAGCTGGATGGTAACTCTGGCCAATGGCAACAGAGAAGGCGGGCGTTATGTGATTTCACCACGTTCAAGAAATGATGACGGCATATTAGAAGTACTGGTAGTTAAGGATATAGCCAAATGGAGGCTATTCTACGAGTTCATCAAATTGTCGGTGGGCATAGCTTTTAACCCTGATGTTGTGGATACATATTCAATCCAAACGGGAGGCGCTTTAAAAAGTTCAAGACGGGTTAAAACACACGCTGACGGGGAGCAGATAGCAGCAAAAAACATCTGCACTTTTCACTTATTAAAAAGCAAAATATCCGTTATTTGCGTATCTTAAATCAGAGAGCATAAACGCCAATATGGCGCTCTGCTATTTTTCATATAACTTCAAAAAAGGAGGTTGTTATGAAAGGAGTAGCAATACTTATCTCACGTGCAAGTGCCTGGAAGAGCAGTTATAGAATACGATTGGAACTGGGTCTGATTCTCACATTGCTTATCATGATTACGGGCTCTAAAATCCAGATACAACCGGTTAAAAACACCACCATATATACTCCCGATAACCAAGAAGTGGTTGAAGTAAGAGAGATTGTACAAACAAAACAAGAGCTAAAAGCTCCGCCGCCGCCACGCCCGGTAGTTCCTGTGGAAGTTCCGAATGATGAAATCATTGAAAATGAAGTTATTGATCTTGATGCGGAACTTAACATTGAAGAAATACCTCTGAAGATGCCGCCGCCTCCACCTAAACAAGAAGAACCCGAGGAAGAAGAACAAGAGATTTTTGTAGTGGTTGAACAGATGCCTGAATTGATTGGTGGGCTTGCATCCATACAAAAGCACATAGAATACCCGGAAATGGCCCGTAAAGCCGGTATTGAAGGCCGGGTAGTGGTTGAATTTGTTATAGATACCACGGGATACGTTACTAATCCGATAATTATCCGAGGAATTGGCGGAGGATGTGATGAAGCTGCACTCCAAGCTGTCAAAAAAGCCCGGTTCAAACCTGGAAAACAGCGAGGAATACCTGTAATGGTTCGCTATAGCTTGCCTATCTCATTTTCACTTAGCAAACATAATCGCTGAAAGAAGTAATATTCATGAAAAAGGAGGAATGTTTTTGGATCTCCTTTTTCATGTTTTGCTGTGACAAAAAGTTGAGTTACTAGATTTTAAAAAAGCCCTTCCAACTTTTTGCGCTATTCTGCGTACCCGCATATCGTTCTGAAATTAAAAAAATCAGAAAAATGAGCTTTAACGTCCGTAAAAAGCGTTTTTCTTGGCATTTTGGATAATCCCTCAAAAAAGCTAAAACCATAAAAGCGCTTCATTAAATCTTCACGGACAGCGAGTATCATTAAACAACTTCTAAAAACTAACGGAGGTTCTTATGCGAGGTCCGGTTAAAATTGTTAAACGAAACAAGGATCTGAAACAAGGCTACTTATTACGACTTGAACTAGGATTCATCTTATCACTGCTTATCTTCATAGCAGGCACTAAAATCACTATTCAATCTTCCGAAAAAGGAGACGATCTTATAGTTGACAAACAGGAAGAAGTGTATGTGGAAGAAATTGTACAAACCAAGCAGGAGTTACAAGCACCGCCACCACCACGGCCGGTTGTTCCTGTAGAGGTACCCAATGACGAAATCATTGAGGATGAAATTATTGATCTTGACTCTGAGCTCAATATGAATGAAATAGCTATAGATGTTCCTCCGCCACCACCATCTAATGATGAGGAAGAAGAGGAAAGCGAAATATTTGTAGTGGTTGAACAGATGCCTGAATTAATTGGCGGGCTTCCTTCTATTCAAAAGTATATTGAGTATCCTGAAATGGCCCGAAAAGCCGGTATTGAAGGACGAGTTGTCGTTCAGTTCGTTATCGATACAGATGGAAATGTTCAAGATCCCGTGGTTATCCGCGGAATTGGCGGTGGATGTGATGAAGAAGCACTGAAAGCCGTTAAGAAAGCAAAATTTGTTCCCGGAAGACAACGGGGCAAACCTGTAATGGTTCGTTACAGTTTACCAATCTCATTTTCACTGCAAAACAGCTGAACGTGAAGGTTTATTTTTAGCATAATGAAAAGTCCCGGTAGCAATATCGGGACTTTTTTTATTTACGAAATTTTTGAGGTCCATATTTCGCTTCTAAGGCGCTAAAAAGATCAAATGGTCGAGAAGTATCAGGAGGGATCGTCTATTTTTTGAATTGACGTTTTAAGTTCCTCAAAACTAATTGGCTTAATAAGGTAATCGGAATAGTTAGTAGCGTTGGCCCGTTCACGATTGGTAGCATCAGAATTTCCGGTAATGTAGATTACAGTAGTATCGATTGATTTACTACGGATATTTTCTACCACGGTGATGCCGTCGATATCATCTTCAAGCATAATGTCCATCAAAACCAGGTCTGGTTCCAGTTCAACAATTTTCTCAATGGCTTCAGCACCTTTGGTCACAATCATTAAAACTTCCAAACCAAGCCTTTCGATCATCTTGGATAATAAAAGAGACAACACCTTGTCGTCTTCAACAATAAGAACTCGCATAGATTATATATAGATATTTTATTCGGCCCGTAAACTATTTAATTCTTGGATAAAGAGATAGGGCTTTGTTTGATTTATTATAATAACACACAAAATGTCCTATAATTTATATTATGTAAAATATAATTAATCTTAAAGAGGCTGATTAGCTCAGCCTCCTTCTCATTAGTCGAATTCCGCAAGAACTTCCTGTATTCTATTAAAGTCTGGTTGGTTGCCTGCATCTTCCAGTATTTCAGAGTGAACGATGTCTCCTTCTTTATTTATCACAAAAGCTGCGCGTTTGGATACTCCTTTCATTCCAAAAAAATCTTCATTGAGAACATCATAAGCTTTACTTGCTTCTTTGTTAAAATCACTAAGTAAGGTAAAGTTCAAATTGTTTGACTCTTTGAATGCCCTCAGTGCAAAAAAACTATCTACACTGATGCCAATCACTTCTGCATCAAGTGCATTAAACATTTTAAGATTATCTCGGGTTGAGCACATCTCTTTTGTACAAACACTACTAAATGCTAATGGGAAAAAAAGTAACACAACATTCTTTTCTCCTTTAAAATCTGTTAGTGATACTTCATCACCGTTGGTATTCTGAAGGGTAAACTCTGGAGCTTTTATACTCATGATGGCTGGGCTTATTTTGGGTTATGAATCTACTTGTTCCCTGAGAAACCTGAGCGCTGTTATTAAAATTCCAGCCGACATTAAAATTTCGGAGATCCAAATGTAGTCGTAATCCGGATTGCGGTTAAAAAACAACCAATAACTCAAATAAGCTGCTGTTACAAGGCTTATACCTAATATGTAGTACCTGCGTTGGCTTTTCCTGGCATTATTGATTGTAAAGATCAAAACGGTAACAGCTAAGGCTCCTCCCTGGTAAACTGCATTTAATAAGTCCTTGATTATAAATGAGTTTATAATCAGTGGAAAAAAGATAAAACTTATAAAGGGTAAAGCAGTTAAGTGTTTAGGAAAACGGGCAAAAACAGGCTTCGATTCTCTGATAAGCACCAACAGCCCGCTTATATATATAGTAATAGAAATGAGTTTGGCCCATTCCTGAAGTTGGAAGGCAGTTTCTATTTGAAATAAGCCCGCTGAGTAAGGCACTAGTAAAAATAATGCTGCCGCACTAAAATAAGCTTTGAGTAAGGTGAATTTACGGATGAGAGACTTGATAAACAACAGTAAAACGGCGCCTACCGTTATTGTAACCAACAAGTCAATCCACATTACCGAATCCATTACTGATCCGGATTTCGGCTTTGCATCTCGCGCTGTACTTGCTTGCTATTCTGATAAGCCATCACCAAATCCGCAATTTCTTTCAGAGTGCTGCGCTCTTTGCGAACCATTTGGTTTACAAATTCATATAAGGTAAGAGTTTCTTTTCCCCGGCTAATTTCCCTTTCCCAATCTATTAACTGGATGTTTTTGATAAGATTTAAAAGTGCTACCCGATGCTTTGAAATTTTGTACAGCAGCTTTTGGATATCCTTAAGCAAATCCTCATCCACTTCAAAAGTATCTTCAGGTCGGCTGTAGGCATTTAGGTTTATCGGTCGTACGCTTTTAAAAGCATCCTCAATTACTCGCCGGTAATAATTTTGCTGTGCATGATCCAAATAGAGTAATATCTCTGAAATGGACCTCCCTCCTTCGGGAGATTCATCATAAGGTACCGACTCGATGACGTACTTAAGCGCTTCAGCTTCGTGTTCGAGATACGCGACGTCATCAATTAATGAATCAATCTGGCTTTGTTTTATATCCATTATCGCTTTAGTCCCTTACGACCAGCTTGAAGATGCAGGGGTTGCGTCGTTTTTCTCTTGTCGCTCTATCATATCTACCAGAGAAAGGCCTGTATTCCATTCACGATCCCGATCACGAACTGAGTGGATGTTATTCTCTTCCTGGAAATCCCAGAATGAACCAAACTGTCGGTTACGATACTTTTTAAGATACTCCAGACGCTCTGATACATCTTCTTTAGGCACGAGAAGTCTTTCCTTGTCGTAAACGGCATCTTCTCTTGATTCAAAAACAATGTCGTAATCCTTACTCATCACAATAGCTTCTTCGGGGCATACTTCCTCGCAATATCCGCAGTAGATACAGCGCAACATGTTAATTTCAAAGAAATCGGGAAATCGTTCTTTCTCATCATCGGTTTCTTTGGCCTGCATGCTAATAGCCAGCGGCGGACATGCACGTGCACACAAACCACAAGCTACACACCGTTCTTTGCCATGGTCTTCAACCAAAACAGGACGTCCACGAAAAATTGCAGGGGGATCCCATTTTTCTTCCGGGTATTTCATGGTAAAGGTAGGCTGGAACATTTGTTTAAAAGAATACCACATCCCCTTTAAAATTTCGGGCAGGTACAAGTTTTCCAGGAAACCCAGTTTTCGTTCTTTTTCGTAATTATCGCTTACTGCGTTTACTGTCGGTTGTTCGAGATTCTTAGCCATTCAGTTGAAAACGTTTGCGTGTGCGTATTTGAAATTCAAAAATAAACCTTTGTGCACTTAGCATCAAAGTTATTTACGAGCTTTTCCGATTTTATTTTTGCCTAAATACCATTGTAAGTGGAACACCCAAAAATCCAAAACGTTCTCGGATTTTGTGTTCGATAAATTTTCTGTAATTCGGGGGCAACTCGTGCGGGCTATTCATAAAAAACTTGAATACCGGCGGGTTGCTCTTTACCTGTGTTGCATAAGTTATACGTAGCTGCTGCCCTCTTTTCATCGGCAGCGGCTTTTCTTTTAGCATATTTTCGAGAAAATCGTTGAAATCAGAAGTAGAAATATTCTTTTTTCGTTCCTGCATCACCGTTTCGGCCATCTCAATCACTTTGTGTACCCGCTGCTTATTGAGAGCAGATATGGTAATAATAGGAACATAGTAAAGCTGAGGAACCGTAGAATAGATGTAATCTTCAAATTCTCGCACGGTGTTGGTGTCTTTCTCAGGAACCAAATCCCACTTGTTGAGCGCAATCACCAATCCTTTATTAAATTTCTCAGCTTCGCGGATTACCCGTTTATCCTGTTCTTCAAAACCACGCATGGAATCAATGATTAAAACAGCCACATCGCATTCCCGAATGGCCTTATCGGTACGTATGGTGCTGTAAAACTCAATGTTTTCTTTCACCTTGGCTCGTTTTCTGAGCCCGGCAGTGTCTACCAGCACATACTCTTTGTCCTTATAGGTGAGGTTACTGTTGATAGAATCGCGTGTAGTACCGGGAATATCCGTTACAATGGCCCGCTCATCATTTAACAGAGCATTTAACAAACTGCTTTTACCTACATTTGGCCGGCCTACAAAGGCAAGCTTAGGCGTTTCTGAAGGCGGTTCCGGCTCAGATTCAGGTGGCAACATCTCCACTACTTTATCCAATAAATCGCCCGTACCGGTTCCATTAATAGAAGAAACCGGGAATAAATGCTCAAATCCAAGTTCGTAAAACTCGGTAGCATTAAAGCGGCGTTCTTCATTATCCGCCTTATTGGGTACCACAATAACCGGCTTTTCTTGCTGGCGAAGCAGTTCCGCAACAGATTTATCCAATGTGTTTATACCATCTTTAGTATCAACTACAAACAAAATAAGATCCGATTCCTCCAGGGCAATGTGTACCTGTTCGCGTATACCTTGAATCATCACGTTCATCTCATTGGGCAAGTACCCACCGGTGTCAATAACCGTAAAATCACGGCCGTTCCAGAAGGTTTCGCCATAATGGCGGTCACGGGTTACACCGTACTCATCGTGCACAATGGCTTTACGTCTGCCGATAAGGCGATTAAAAAAAGTGGATTTACCAACGTTGGGGCGTCCTACTATGGAAACTACTGGGAGCATTTTATGTGTTAGATTCTTAGATTAAATCAAGCAGGAAAGGTACGCATAATTCAGCACTTATATAATATCATGCTTCAAAGCTTTTTTGAAAATTTCGGTTTCTTTGGTGCACTGGCTTTAGCCTTTGTGCTTTTTATCTTCTTGATCCTTTGGATTGCCGGCATAGCCGGTATTGCCCTCCCTTATGATGGCGGCCAGAAAAAAGGAAATGACTGGCAGGTTCTTATAGCCGTGGTTTTCCCTCCCTATCCGGTTATTTGGTTGATTTACGACATGTATCAACAATATAGAAGCATGGACGGCAAACAACCATAATGGCTGATACCCTCCACAAGTACATCCCACTGCAATACAATTATTTACTGCTTTTTAACATGATGCGCTATATCTTGGCTCGAAACATCGCGGAATGACTAAGAAACAAGACGGCAATCCCTATATCATCATTTTTGCCTTATGGCTGCTACTTTTTGCAGCGAGCAGCCAGGTGATGATTATTTCTCCCATCCTTCCACGAATTGCCGAACAATTAAGCACTTCTATTGAAGTTTTAGGCAATCTTGTAACCGTATACGCCGTGATGGTTGGTTTTTTTGCTATTATTATGGGGCCACTTTCCGATAAAATCGGCCGCCGAATGATTTTACTGATCGGCACAGGAAGCATTTCCTTTTTTCTTTTTCTGCATGGTTTTGTCGATACCTTTTGGGAATTGCTGGCTGTTCGTGCCCTCGCTGGTATGGCCGGAGGCGTTTTAAGTGGCGCAGCAGTTGCTTATGTGGGAGACTATTTTCCCTACGAAAAAAGAGGATGGGCCAACGGCTGGATTATGAGCGGCATGGCTATGGGACAAATACTGGGTATTCCCATAGGCACATTAATGGCTGATTTGTATGGATTCAGAATTCCTTTTCTGATATTTGCCGGTATCATGTTGCTTACTTTTTTGTTGATACTGGCAAAAGTCCCCCAGCCCAATGTAGAGCTATCTGCCGATCGCGTAACGTTTAAGGGATCATTAAATAAATACCTTAAATTATTGAAGCGCAGTGAAGTACGTGCAGTTGCCTTTGCTTATGTTGTAATGTTTTTGAGTATCTCCGTGTTTGTAGTATACCTGCCCACCTGGCTGGAAGACTCTTTTAATGTGAGCGGAAAAGCGATTGCTTCTTTGTTTTTTGTTGGTGGCATTGCCAACGTAATTACAGGTCCGTTGGCCGGTAAATTATCGGATCATATCGGCCGCAAAAAAATTATTATCGTATCCTGTCTCGGTCTTTCCGTAGTGATGGCCATCACTACTTTGGTAATTACCGAATTTTGGATCTCCTATATCGTATTCTTCTTTACCATGGTACTCATAGCCATGCGGATTAGCCCGTTTCAGGCTCTATCTACACAGCTAATTAAGTCGGATAACCGGGGTTCATTAATGAGTTTGCTGGTGGCTATTGGCCAAGTTGGTTACGGCATTGGAGGCTCAATTGCCGGTCCATTTTATGTAGAAAGCGGATATATGAGCAATACCTTGATTGGAACTTTAATGATTCTGATAATGGCCTATATTGTTTGGCGGCATGTGCCTGAGCCTGAATTGAATACAGAATCTGGCACAAAGTTCGCTGATGAAGAGTAAATTTTGAGGCTTCCTTTTTTTAAGATTAAATAATTTTAATATTAAGGTGTTTGTCAAACCTCTGGATTATCAAATTTTTGTATTCCTGATTTTTGTAACATTTGCAGGGTTAAATCCTCTTAAAACAAAAAAATTATGAAAAGAATAGCGTTACTGTTTTTTGTATCAGTTCTTGGCATGTCGTTTTTAGCTTGCCAGCAAGAAGAGAAAGATGTACTGGTTGAGGGTACCGTATCTGAGTTACAGTCCGGAGATCCCATTCAAAATGCTACTGTTCAAGTTTCTTCCCCGGAAGAATTCACCGATATTTTCTCCAGGACGGATTCTTTGGGACAATACGAGCTTACCGGTATCGACGTATCTGAAGTAACGGATCTGCAAATTACGGCCTCCTCTTCTGATTATGTAGAAAGAACACGCTCTTTGAAAGTAGCGCCTGAAGATGTTGTTACAGACTTCGATTTTGAACTTACCGAAGAAAACACTGGAACCCCTGGTGGCGATGGCGATGATGATGACGATGATTCTGTTACCGGAGAATCACAGGGAGCTGCCCGTCTTGAACTTATTAATGTCTCTGAGGAATCCATCAACGTACGTGGAACCGGTGGAGTTGAAAACTCAACCTTTACTTTTGCTGTGTTGGATTCAGCCGGTCGCCCCATTAATCTTGATAATTCAGTTGAAGTGCAGTTCAACATGATTAAAAGTCCGGGCGGCGGAGAAACTATTTTACCCGCAACAGTTGAAACCAATGCTCAAGGCCGTGTAGTGGGTAACCTGGCCAGTGGAGACTCTTCCGGAGTGGTAAGACTCGAAGCACTCATTGAACGACCTGAAGTTGGGTTGATCATACGCTCCACTCCTATTTTGATTGCCATTCAAAGTGGCTTTCCAGCCCCCGACCGTTTTTTCATTGCTCCTGAAAATTATAATGTTGAAGGATTTGGTATAGTGCCTGGTGAGGGATCCACTACCTATGATTACGCAGTGACTGCAAGTGTGGGCGACAAACACGGAAATCCTGTAAAAGAGGGTACCGCTGTAGACTTCAGAACCGAAAGTGCCGGTATTATTGAAGGATCTGCTCTGACAGATGAAAATGGCCGGGCTACGGTATTGCTCCGTCCGGATGGAAGTACACCTACCTCCTCTCCCAGAGGTATTGGCTTCTTCAAAGTATTTGCCAAAACCGTAGATGAAAACAACGATTATGTCCGCCAGGAACTTGAAATGCTCTTTACTACCCGAAATGCTAGCATTAGTGTAAGCCCTCAAACCGTAGAGATTCCAGCGAATGGTTCTCAAAGATTTAGTTTTACTGTGACGGACCTCAATGGGAACCCTATGGCAGCTGGAACCGAAATTAGTGTAGATATTCCTGAAGGACTGGAAGCATCCGGAGATGTTGGATTTACTCTGAGTGATCACTTGACCCCGGGCCCCGGAAGTACAGAATTTGGATTCACCGTCTCAGATACGGATGACGAGGACAGCGAAGTTGTTGGAACAACCATCACCATTCGTGTAGTTTCTGCATCTTCGGGTTCGGAAACAACCCGCACAATCCAAGGTACAAGAGCAAAACAATAGAGCTTATATATTCCAAAAAGTGCTCAATTTTTTCGGATTTAGCACTTTTTTGGAATGCTTGTAAATCCTACCTTTGAAGCCAACCTAAAACCCGGCAAAAATTCATGATGAATAAGGAAAACATCTTTGCATACAACACCAAAGAATACAAAGACTTCTTAAAGGAATTCAGAGCACTGGACGGTGCTAAGCACATGTTGATTGTCTTTGCCGGGGAATTTGATACGAACCGCAAAGCGGCGCTTGATGAGTTGAAACGGGAAGTGTATGATGATGCCTCTGAAATTGATCTGTCCGAGGATATTATCACCCCATTTGAAGAAGAGAGCTATCGCAATATTGACGAATGCGTTGAATCACTCAAAACGGATGCTTCTTTGGTTATCTTCAGAAATGCAGAGCAGTTGAATGGCGCTTACACCGGCTTCACTTCTTCTGTAGTTAAATATGCTACTCCCCAGGAGAAGTATTTCCTCAAAAAAATAAAGGAACTTAAGGTACCTGTTGTACTGGAATTTAAAGATAAGGAACAACTGGACCCCACAGTTACAAGAACGGCCGATGCAGTTGTCAAGTTTCCAGCCCCAACCTCTTTCATTGAAAAGCTGGCCTGGAAGGTTAAGAATGTTCATGTTCACGGTTCTCATTTCTTAAGTCCGCGTCCTGAATAGAATACTCTTGTTCTGCAGTTTGAACCTTTCTGAGTGATTACATCCCGTACAAATGAACTCTCTTATCCTCACCAAGAGATAACTTTGTACTTCTAAGACACCTATACCTTAGGTGTTCTTATTCTGAAACAATTTCCTAATATCTACGATTAAGGTCAGCAGACTGATGACTGCTGATAAAATAAATGAATACAGATCAAATGCCCGAAGAAAACCGATCTCTTTGGGTTGACATAAAGGCCTCCCTGGCCGGTACCGAACTCGACTTTACCACAGGCAGCATTGGCAGGGCCATCCTGGTTCTTTCTATTCCCATGGTTTTGGAGATGATGATGGAATCGGTGTTTGCTGTGGTGGATATCTTCTTCGTATCCAAATTGGGTGCCGATGCAGTTGCCGCAGTTGGGATTACCGAATCAGTGTTAACCCTTGTTTATGCGGTAGCAATTGGGTTCAGTATGGCCACTACTGCGATCATTGCGCGCCGTATTGGAGAAAAGAAGCCTGATGAAGCCGCTGCAGCTTCCTTCCAAGCCATATTTGTCGCCTTCCTTGTCTCTGTTCCCGTTTCACTGGCCGGAATCTTCTATTCAGGTGAGATACTAACACTCATGGGGGCGGGGTCCAACATCGTGGAAAACCTGAATGCCTATACGGCCATTATGCTGGGTACAAACCTGGTGATTATGTTTTTGTTTGTGATTAATGCCGTATTTCGTGGGGCCGGTGATGCTGCCATTTCCATGCGCGTTCTTATACTTTCCAATAGCATTAACATTGTGTTAGATCCTCTGCTCATTTTCGGATATGGTCCGTTTCCAGAGCTCGGCATTGCCGGTGCAGCCGTCGCAACTACTATAGGACGTGGCATTGGTGTTGCATATCAATTCTATCGACTTTTTGATGGCCGGGCTCGCATCCGGCTTACCAGAAAGCACTTGGTCCTTAAAACCAAAGTGCTTAAGCGACTGATTCGAATTTCGCTGGGAGGTATCGGTCAATTTCTAATTGCTACTTCCAGCTGGATTGGCCTGGTTCGCATCATAGCTGAATTTGGGAGTGTGGCACTGGCGGGTTACACCATTGCCATCCGTATTGTCTTTTTCTCCATTCTGCCATCCTGGGGAATGAGCAATGCTGCAGCTACCCTTGTAGGCCAAAACTTGGGGGCAGGTAAACCCGACCGGGCTGAAAAATCTACCTGGATAACCGCATTTGTGAATATGATTTTTCTTGGAATGGTTGGTATTTGTTTTTTGATATATGCGGAAGACCTGGTTCGAATATTTACAGATGAGGAAGCTGTAATAGCCATCGGGGCTCAATGTTTGCGTATCATGAGCTATGGCTATCTCTTTTATGCGTTTGGGATGGTCATCATCCAGGCTTTTAACGGAGCCGGTGATACCCGTACCCCTACCCTTATTAACCTTCTTTGCTTTTGGATGATCGAAATTCCATTGGCATATATGCTGGCCATTAACCTGGGCTGGGCTGAACCCGGCGTGTTCTATGCCATTGTTATTGCAGAATCGCTTTTGGGCATAATCGGCCTTATCTTGTTCAAACGCGGAAATTGGAAATCAACCCAAATTTAATTTTATGAAAGTTACTGTAACCATGGAAACAGCCGGACGACGCGGGAAGCAAGTATCCGTAATCCGGGGAATCACCCATAACCCTCAAGTAATTGAAAAGCTGGAAAAAAAGCTTAAAACCCAACTTGGCACCGGCGGTACAGTAAAAGGAAAGACTATCGAAATCCAGGGCGACCATGTTGACCGCATCAAAAAAATCCTCGAAAAAGAGGGATATGAGGTGAAGTAGGTGTTAGAAACATAGAGAAAAACACTCTATAAATTAGCACTAACACCTCTCACAATAAGTACAGGAACAACTGTACTTATTGATCTCTCCTCAAGGAGAGACTTTTCAATACCTTCATACCCATTTTAATTGGAATTTAGACAGGATACATTTGTTCGCCCACTAAAGAATCCTCCCTTGAGGGAGGTGCAGGGTTTTGGCTTGCCAAAACACGTGGAGGGTGTTTGTAACCAAGGCCTTTCAAGGAATCTTACCCTCAACTTCTACTCTCATAACACTGTGGGCTTTCACATTAAATGAATAAGTGCAAAAAATGCTTCAAACCTTGCTTAGGAAATGAAGTTTCTTGCACCTTGAACCTAAAACCTTGTAACTAACTACAATTTAACCTTACTCTCCTGCCGGGGATCCAAATCATACAAGGAAGAAGCGGTGGCTTGGATGGTTTTGTACCATTCGTTGCCGTACTTGTCGTTGATGGTATAGAAATCGGCAAAATCAGGTTTGCGGATGTTCATCTTCCATTCCTGATTCTTTGTCTTAAAGGTAGGATCCACATGCAGCAGCTCGTGATACAGCATCATCTCTTTGGTATCATTATCGAGCATATCCCAAAGCTCTCCGGAAATCTCAATTAGATAATCGTTTCCGGAATAATGCTTCACTTCGCGACTGGCTTTCATACATTTTGCAGCACGCTGTTTGGATAAATTCGGATAAACCAGAAAATAGCCAATCTCAGCAGGACCAAATTCCAGCTTATGCTCTTCAATTACTTTTTTGGCGATGGCCTCCACTTCGGGAGATTCCATCAATTGTTTGGTAGAATGGATAGTCGCTTCTGCTTTTAAAAAATCGTTATCTGGCATATATAGAGGTATATATTTACTGAATTAAAATTAGCTGAAAAGAAAAAAAGTGATACGTGCTTAGTATATCACTCTTTGTTTTGAATGTGTTTGATACAACAATAAAAGTCTATTTTTTGGGCACTAATACGGATGTAGCCACAATTGCATACTCTTTTTGTGGCCCCGTTATGGTATCAGGGTCTTCACCGGCATCTTCGGCATAATGCTTAGCTTTTTCTTCAGATAGCTCATTTACCGAAAAGGTACCAACAAGGGTAACTTTCTTTCCCTGAGAATCCGTTGGGACAAAAAATCCATAATCTTTAAAAGTCACCCGGGCTGTTTGATCTCCGTCCTGGGCTATAAAGAAACAGCCTTTTTTCTGGCAAACTTCAGCTACCTCGGTTTTCACGGTCACTTCTTTGTCTGCCCAAACTTTCTGATCCGCTATTAACGCAGAAAGTGTTACCGGAGCTTCCCAATCTGCTACTTCCGAGCCGAATACTTCATAACTTTCAGTTACCGTTACGGGCTCTGAAAGCCGGACTACTTCGCCTTGTTGGGCGAAGGCTACAGTAGAAAAAAGTACTGCCATTGCAGCGATTAATAGTGATCTCATAGGAATTATTTTCAATTTTTATGGTTGGCAAAACATAGCATTTTTCTAAACCATTTTACATCCCTATTCATAAATGAATCCGGCAACTCCGAACCTTATTTGTTTAGTCTTTATCATTTGCGCTTTGTTCGTTCTCACAGTAGTAGATTTTTCTACCGCCGGTTTTCTTTACTTTGATGTCCCGGCCACATTTATAACAGGGTTTTCCTTCCCGGCCGTACACATAAAACCGGTATTCTTTTCTCGTGGCTCCCTCCCTCTTCAGGGCTTCAATCAAGTCATCAGAAGTAACAAGGCCTTTGGTCTCGTATGATCTCCTGGGTAGTTCCAGTGAGTATTTAGCCAGTTTTTTGATTTGTTCTTCCCTACAGTCAACCGGCCGATAATCCGGATGAATCCCTGCGCAGAACATAATCTCACTGCGCAGATAATTACCCAATCCGCTTAAAAAGCCTTGATCCAAAAGCAAAGTCGCCAGCTTGCGGTTTTTGAAGTCATCACTTTGATACTGCTGTAACACTTGCTCATAGGTAGTGTCAGGATGAACCACATCCGGACCCAGTTTTTGAATATAGGAGTGCTGCTCCACCTCATCATCTTTCAGAATTTCAATCTCAGAAGCAGAATAGAGAAATGCAGCTTCCTCCCCGGTATGGATAGCCAGGCGCAAGCTTCGATTATTATCCGGCTCTTCCCCATCTTCACTTACAATCCATTTGCCATACAACTGATTATGGGAATAGATATTCAAATCACCCTCAAAAGAGGTGAGAATGGCCTTTCCCCGGGGCGTTACCGATTCTACCTTAAGCCCTTTTAGCTTTTCTTCATATGGTTTCAATTCCTCAAAAGCGAAAAAAACCGACTCAGCTTTCTTTCCTGTAATTGCGTCTTTAATGGTATCGGCTGCTCGCCAAATCTCTGGTCCTTCTGGCATATCAATATTTGGTTTAGGGTTAGGAAGTCCATACAATCCTTGCAAAAATTCCGTTCAATGAAAAAGCTTTTTATTTACTTAATCGGGCTGATCGGTTTCTTGTTTTTTGAAGGATTTGCCCGGCTTATAATTCTATTTTACCATCGCACTGATTTCCATTTTTATGGTGTTTCCCACTTACCGGCTAATATCTGGATTGTAGTCATCCTTTTGTCGGTATTGGTGAGTACGTGGCTGGTAAGCATGTTGGTGTTAACTATCCTGAATCAAAACCCCGGCAAACATGCGATATCATTCGCCGGAGTTTTAGTGCTCTGGAGGCTTTTTGAGATGACCAATTCCTGGGGGCAGGAACCACTTTGGTATTTTTTAAGCGCTATTGGCTTGCATCTCTTGGGAGTATTCCTGGCATGGATGCTTTACACCCGCCAGGATCAAATTGCCACTCAGGTTGACCGCAATACAGAATAAATCAGGGATGTAAACGTCCCATCATGCGTGGGAATGGTACCGTCTCACGAACATGAGAAAGTCCGCATAACCAGGAAACCGTTCGCTCAAGTCCAAGTCCGTATCCGGAGTGAGGAACGCTGCCGAAGCGACGTAAATCCAGGTACCACTCAAATACTTCCTGATCCAGCTCTTCTTCTTCGATGCGTTCTTTCAGGGTCTCCAAATCATCCTCACGCTGACTTCCGCCAACGATTTCCCCGTAACCTTCCGGAGCAAGGATGTCCATACCCAGGGCGAGTTTATCCGTTTCATCCCGCTTCATGTAAAAGGCTTTAATTTCTGCAGGCCAGTGAGTTACAATCAATGGCACATCGAACTGTTTCATGAGTACCGTTTCATCACTTCCGCCAAAATCATTGCCCCATTCAAAGTTTCTAGCTGATTCCTTCCAGGTGGGAATGTTTCTCAGGTCTTCTTCAATCTGATCCACCCGGGCAGAAATATCTTTGATACGCTGATCAATTTGAGCCTTACGCCATTTCTTGGCAGAGCCACGTTCTTTCTTAATTTTCTCTTCTTCCTTCTCCAGATCCATTTTTTCCTGCCGACGGCTTTCTGCCATGTCATCCAGCATTTGCGCCGTTTCGTCGCTTTTAAGGATATCGACCGCTTCGGTATATGTCATCCGCTCGAAAGAATCACTTACTACTTTTTCCAGAACGGAGGCATCTCTTTCCAGAATCTCCAGCTCTTTTTGACGATTCTCGAGCACGGCTTTCACAATGGCTTTGATCATATCTTCAGCAAGGTCCATGTTCATTTCCAGATCGTAATAAGCCATCTCCGGCTCAATCATCCAGAATTCTGTAAGATGACGGCGTGTCTTGGATTTCTCCGCACGGAAGGTAGGCCCGAACGTGTAAATCAATCCATGTGCCATCGCCATGGCTTCACCGTACAACTGACCGGTTTGAGCCAGATAGGCTTTATCTTCAAAATAATCGGTTTCAAAAAGTGTGGTACTCCCCTCAGCGGCATTGCCGGTAAAAATGGGAGAATCCATCTGTACAAAATCACGCCCCTGGAAGAAATTATGAATGGCATAAATAATTTCATTCCGAACCCGCATGGCCGCCCACTGGCGTTGACTTCGAAGCCACAGGTGGCGGTTATTCATCAAAAACTCTACCCCATGCTCTTTTGGGGTGATGGGATAGTTCTCCGCAATCTGCACTACTTTCACATCCGAAACGTGAATCTCGTACCCGCCGATACTGCGCTCGTCTTCTTTAACCTTTCCGGTAACCTCCAGCGAGCTTTCCTGTTTTAACGAGGTAGCTCCCTCCCATGCTTCTTCCGAGACATCATCCTTGGCTACCACACATTGCGTGAGGCCGGTTCCGTCTCTCATCTCCACAAAAACCAGGCTGCCGCTACTGCGATAATTATACACCCAGCCTTTCAGGGTTATTTCTTGGTCAACATGGTCTTTAAGATGTTTGATGTAAGTCATTGGAAATTTTGAAATGTTAAATTCTGAATATTAAAAAAGGTGTTAGGTATTAGGTTCAAGGTTCAAGTATCTCTTGAACCTCGCGCCTTGTCGCTTGAACCTATTCCTCTGGTAATAAGATGGCTTCCATAAAGTCTTCGTCGTTGAAGAACTCTTTGGCGAAATTCTGAATGTCTTCAGCGGAAACAGAGTCGATGTTCTCTACCAACTCATCCAAAGTTACGAAACGTCCGAAATATAATTCACTTTTGGCCAGGCGCATCATGCGGTTGCTGGTGCTTTCCTGAGAAAGCAACAACTTCCCTTTGAGCTGCGCTTTGGCCTCGTCCAGTTCTTTTTTAGGAACCGGCTCTTCCTGCATTTGCTTAAGTTCTTTTTTGATGAGTTCACGCACGTGATCCACATATTCTTTGTCGGTGCCCACATACACACCCCACATGCCGGTATCGGTGTAGGATTGATTGAAAGTCTGAATGGAATAGCAGTAGCCGTATTTTTCGCGCACGTTTTGGTGCAGGCGAGAGCTCATCCCTCCTCCCAATACGGTGTTGGCAAGTAACAGGCGATACTTATCATCATGATCAAAATTGAGTCCACGACGGCCATAAATATAATGCGTTTGCTCAATAGCCTTGGTAAGCTTCAGATCTTCCTTCTTGAATGCTGGAAGTGGCTGTTCGTCTTCTTTGGGATTTTTAGCCTCCAGCTTTTCAAAATAGTCTTTTACCTCTTTAACCACATTCTCGTGATCCACATTACCGGCCACGGATATAAGCAGGTTTCCGGGATAGTAGCGGTCACTCATATAGTCATAAAGATCTTGGCGACTGAAGTCGGAAACGGTATCCTCATAACCAAGCACAGGGCGACCTAATTCGTGTCCGTCGAAAATCTTGCTGTTAAACTCTTCAAAGAGGTAATCATCCGGGGAGTCGCGGTACATTTTCATTTCCTCGATCACCACTTTCTTTTCCTTTTGTACTTCTTCTTCGGGAAAAGATGGATTTAACACCATATCAGAGAGCACATCAAGCGCACGGTGCAGCTGTGTATTCACGCAACGGGCGTAGTAGCAGGTGTATTCGGAAGAAGTGAATGCGTTCAGGTAGCCTCCAACCGATTCCATACTCAGCGCAATATCATAGGAAGAACGCTTATCGGTTCCCTTAAACAGCATGTGTTCCAGGAAGTGTGTGATACCAGCCTGTTTGGCCCTCTCATGTCGTCCTCCGGTTTTCACCCAGATGCCAACCGACACGCTTTTCACGCTGTCGATATGTTCCGTTACAATCCGGATACCGTTGGGAAGTGTGCTCTTGTTTACAAAGTCAATTTCTTTAAAATCTTGCATATAAAATTAGTTTGAATAACGCCTCTCAAATTAGCGGCTAAATATACAAAGTGTGAATGGGAGAAACAGCTTTGGTATGAAAATGTTTTGTATCGAAATGCGAAGACATTTTGCTTCTCCAGCTATCGATGCTTTCCCAACATCTCACATCCCTCCCGGCTAAAGCCGTACTTCCTTCAAAGGGAGAATCATTGGATAATACATTTCAAATAGTGCTCACTCAGTTACTGAAATTGCTACTTTATTGAAAGAGAGATTCACTCTTTGTTTTCAATCCTGTACATCCTGAAGAATCCAGGTAATCTTGGTTCAAAAAGGATTGTTATCGTCAATATATGGCTTGTGCTGGTTCCCAATATCCTTGTTAAGAACGCATTGCCTGACCTTCCGGTTCGCGAGTTACGGTCGAAATGAGAAAGTTGTACCGATGATGAAATTAAAAAATCAGGCCTACACGACATTTCACATCTCTCTGCAAATGAGCAAAGCTCATTTTCGGTCCCTCTTCCAAGAGGGATTTTCTTTTTTCTCCAACCTCATCAAGTTTTAACTTCCTAAGTTGCCACTAAAGAAAATGTATAAATTAGATAATTCTCCCTTTGAAGGGAGACCGGTTGAGAGCTTTAGCTCGAAAGCAGAGGGATGTGAGATGTTGCCATGGCCTCTTACATCGGTGAAACAGGCCCGCCCTGAGGTGCAAGTGTAATTTCTTCAGCAACGGTTCGTGGACTCATTTTGGATAACGAAATAATAAGCCGACCTACATCTTCAGGATCGATGAGCTTATCCGGATCAATATCCACCTCATGCCAGGAAGTGGAATAGGTTTGTCCGAGATTGATAGCTGTAACGGCCACATCAGAATCTCTGAATTCTTTACGCAGCGAGCGCGTATATCCCAGCAAAGCGTGCTTTGACATAGCGTAAGCCCCGCTGCCACTTAAGCCCTGTAATCCCCCCATTGAACTAATATTTACAATGAGCGAACGTTCCAGCTTTTGTAATTCCGGCAGTACTTTTTGGGTGATATTGAAGGCCCCAAAAGCGTTCAGCTTATACTGCCCGTTGAATTCTTCAACGGTAGTCTCCTTTAGTTCCTTAAACAGAAAAGAGCCGGCATTATTGATCAAAATACCGGGATTGTACTGTCCAAAATCAATCTCATCAAAAGCATTTTCATTGGTGAGATCAGCAGATATTGTATCTACTTTTGAAGCCCCTTCTTCCAATAATTTCTCCCGGGCTTCTTTTAATTCTTCTTCATCCCGGGCCAGGATTACGATTGGACGATCGGTATTACGTGCAAACACCGAGGCCATTGAAAAACCAATTCCTTTACTGCCGCCGGTTATAATCACTGATGAGTCTTCGAAAGCCATAATTCTTTGATTTGAAAGTTAATTTTATCCTGTTTGCCCCAAAAACTGATCTTAGTCCAGATCAGTTCAATCCAATCTAACTTAAGGCACCTTCAAAAACTTGTGCGTCTGCAGACTTATGCCCCATTCCGGATTTTCTTTCACATAATCCACAATCAATTCGATGGATTTGGGGGTATCCCACTCCGGCTGTAACAGCAAGCGGGTGCCGTCGGGACATTTAGCGGCATTGTCCTCCGCCCACTTCAAATCTTTATTGGTAAGCACCACTACTTTCAGCTCATCCACATAGGCAAAAACCTCTTCAGTAGGCTTTTTGAAACGCTTTGGGGATAGTGTAATCCAATCAAGCTGACCAGATAATGGCGACGAACCACTGGTTTCAATATGCACTTGCAGTCCTTCTGATTTCAATCCTAAGGTCAGCGGTAATAAATCGTGGAGCAATGGTTCGCCGCCGGTAATTACCACAAAAGGAGCGCCGCTTTCTTTGGCAAGCTGTACCAGATCTTTGACTTTCATTTTGGGATGGCCTTCTTCCTCCCAGCTTTCCTTCACATCACACCACCAGCAGTTTACATCACAGCCGGCCGTACGAATAAAGTACGAAGCGCGACCAGTGTGTGCCCCCTCTCCCTGGATGGTATAGAAATGCTCAACGATGGGATATTCGGTCTCCATCGCCTGGTCCAGGTCCGTTAATAAATCGGCTTGTTCGTCGGTTTTAAACATCCTGATCGGTGTATTCTACCCAACTGTTGTCGGTTTCCCAAACGGTCACCGTAAGATCGATGCCTTCGGGAATGCGGTTTTTAGTTTCTTTGTGAATATATTCGGCGATGCGTTCGGCCGTGGTATTATCCGGCATCAGTTCATTTAACACGCCGTGGTCAAATCCGCCTTTTTTGGAATCTTTGGCGGCCCACTTCAACTCTTTGAAATCACAAACCATATCATCACTCTTTAAATATTTAGAGGGATTTAGTTTGTGTGATTTCGCCGTCATTTTCACTTTATAGCTGTGGCCGTGCATGCGTCCGCATTTGCCGTCGTAGCCGTCAATGAAGTGTGCGGCATCAAATTTAAATTCAGTATGTAAAGTCCAGGTTGGCATTCGTAATAGTTGGTTTCGATGTCCTCTCGGGTGATAACATCATTCAATAAAAAAAGCCACGTCGGTGGCGTGGCTCAAAATTACGGGTTTTTAAATACAATTACTCAATTTCGCTTAATCGTGCATCCCAGTGATTTGGTTTCTTTCTTAGAAATTTGCTCACCGGCTATCAATGCGTTAAGTGCATCTATAGCATACCGTTCCTGCACGGCCTGTGCATCATTGGCGTTGTCATCAATGGCCCCGTGGTACACCAGATTGAGGTTGCTATCAAACAAAAACACCTCAGGTGTGCGCGTAGCGCCAAATGCATCAGCAATGATGTGATCTTTATCTAAAGCATAATAGAAATTGTAATCCTGTTTTTGAGCCCTTTTGTCCATGTCTTCCAAAGATTCCCCCCGGTCACGGATACGTTCGTTTGGGTTCAATGCAATCATGCCTACGTTATTAGCTGTAGCAATGCGGTGTAGTACCGGGTAGCGGTCTTCCCACTTGGCCACCCAGGGACAGGTATTGCAGGAAAAAATCACCAATAATCCATTACTGCCGGCAACTCCTTGCAACGTTAAACTGCGTCCTGAGATATCCTCAACACTACGGTTTATCTCAGGAGCTTTAGCTCCAATGCTTAAGGCCTTTTGAGCCTGTAGTGGCATCGCCGAAAAAATCATTAATGCCAATAGCGGTAATACCGTTTTTTTAAAGATCCTCATCATTTATTCCTCGTTTATAACCTTCAATAATTCAGATTCAAAAGTTTCCAGGTCCTCTTTTCCTTCCCAGGAAGCAGAAACCTCGCCTGCCCTATTATACACAATGGTGAAGGGAAGTGCACCTGTCCATTTATCCGAGATGGTGGTAATGAACTCATGATCTTTCCCCACTTTAAAGTAAGTTTCGAAATCCACCCCTTGTTCTTTCAAAAAAGCCTCGGCATCATCGCGTGCTTCTTCGAAATCACCGGACACAAAGATCAGTTCAAACTCACCTTCGTATTTTTCTTTTAGCGATAAGATATACGGAAACTCCTCGATACAGGGCGCGCACCAGGTAGCCCAGAAGTTTACCAAAACGGGTTTCTCCCCTTCGTATTGTTCCACTTTTTGCAAGATTTCATCGGCGGTCGCATCCACCAAAATTTGATCAGATGGAACCGTTAAGACAGATAAAAGCAGGCTAAGTAATAAGGCAAGTGATTTCATAGGTATTTGATGTTTGAATACATTATAACAACTAACATCGTGATTATCATGCCGGATATCTTCTCGTTCTTAACTGTGATAGCTGTGATTTTTGGGATGTACTATGATAATTAAATTCAGTATACATCTCAGTGCAACAAACACATCATAAATATCACAGTTAAATAATTTGCCCAACCTCCGAAAGACAATTTATCCCTGTTATTATACGGGCGGAGGTTTTGTGAAGACTTTGGTGCATTTCTCCCCGGACTTCGCCTCCTGCCGGTGGCTTATCCGGGGCTACCTACCGGTTGATCCTACGGATCAAGTAAACGTTCCGTAGGAACGATTGATGGGTAGGAAAACCGCCGCTAAGGTAGAGAAAATTTTCGCCCGGATAGTTGGAAAGCATTTGTGGTTTACCG
Source organism: Gracilimonas mengyeensis (assembly GCF_900182705.1). Taxonomy (GTDB): domain Bacteria; phylum Bacteroidota; class Rhodothermia; order Balneolales; family Balneolaceae; genus Gracilimonas; species Gracilimonas mengyeensis. Next base: position 392,780 of record NZ_FXTP01000001.1, read on the forward strand.
AAAATTGGGCTGAGGATAATTTATTAAGTTATTAAATAATATCATCCCTCTAGCTCCACTGGATCCCAAAAATGCTTTTCCATATTCACCTGGTATTCATCAACAAACTCAACCTCTTCCTGCTGCAGGCGTTCGCGCATAGTATCACCTTCAAAATGAGCACGTCCCGTTAGCTGCCCCAACCGGTTTAACACCCGGTGTGCGGGCAATTCATAGCCCAAATTATAACTGCGGTAGTTGTTCATCGCATACCCAACCATTCGAGCACCGGACGCCACACCCAGATACTGGGCAATTGCGCCATATGAGGTAACCCTGCCGGTTGGAATCTGGGCCACCACTTCAAACACCCGCTCGTAAAAATCATTGGGTTTTGCAGAAGAACTCATGATAGCATCTCCTCTATTTTATCGTATTCGGGAGTTTCGCCATTCGCCCGGCGGGAGATATTGAGCGCCTCTGCACCCAGCATCTTATACAAATCCCGTACTTCCGGGGAAGACTTTAACAGATCAAGATGTTCTTTGATCGTTTCTACATCGCCCCGGACCACCGGACCGGTTAATGCCTTTTCTGTTCCCAGCTCATTGATGTTATCCAGGGTGTTTCTCATTAAAGGCGTCAGAGCTTTTAGCAGCACCTCTTCTGACACTTCTTTCGAGGAGATTTGTGAAGCCAAGCCGGCAAGCACTACCAGATAATTGGAGGCTACCACGGCCGATATATGCAAAAGAGGTTTTGTGTCGGGAGAAACGGTAAATGATTGGGCTCCAATATCATTACAAATTAAGCTAAGATCATCTTCAAGCTCTTCATCACCTTCAATGTCAAACCAGGTTCCACTAAAATCTTTCGTTTCTGGGGTGATGGATTTGATAGGATGAAAAGAAGCGATGGCCGCTCCCTTTTCCTTCAAAGGCTTCAGAATGTTGGACGTATGCGTTCCCGAGCAATGGACCACTTGCAGTTCCTCTAAGGACTTATATTCCTTTTTTAAATGCTCTACCACTCCTTCAATGGCATCATCTGTGACCGAAATAATGAGCAGGTTTCCTGTTTGGTCATCCCGTGTAGGGAGTCCTGTGTAAAAAGTCGTTTCTGGAAACTGACGGCTTAAGTCTTCATCTATCTCCGAGCGGTTAAATACGGACGTTACCTCATATCCATGCTCACTGAGCACGCGTAAAAAAGCCGTACCTACTCGTCCCAATCCAATGATACTAACTGTTGTGTTTTTCATGTCCCCAAAATACCATTCTGCAACGAGATTTTTAGGGATTAGATTTATTAAGGAAATCCATCATTTCGCTCGGTTTTAAAGGTACAATTGTAAGAATTGAAGAGAGCGGGGTGATGGATGGTTGAATGCTAGTAACTGTCCCCTGGCTATCGCTCAAACGTTCCCGAGGATTCGGGGCAGGATTGGAGGTGCGGAAAGGCAAGCCAGCCGTCAGATTGTGGATGGGGTGATTCTCAGGGTTCTCGGTCGGACGGCTCAAAGCCCGTCTGACCGATGGGTGAATGCGAGCTTTGAAGCCTTAGCCAACGGGGACCCTACTCTGTCCCGGCTTTACCCCGATTATCGGGGCTTCGGCACATCTATACCAAACCCTAAACCTTGGCTACGCCGCTTCTTTCTTCAAAGACAAATACCGAAAACACTGCACAATGGCCCCTATCACTATAAGTGCCGCCAAAAAGAAGGGCGCTCCGGGAAAATAAAATGGTGCGGCATCGGTGGTGAAATAGCCGAAGAGGTTGGTCATCATGGGTGGACCAAAAATCGCTGAAAAGCTAATCAGGCTGGTTAAAGCTCCCTGCAGTTCGCCCTGGGTGTTGGAAGGTACTTCGTTCGAGACAATACCCTGTACGGCCGGGGTCGCCAAGCCTCCAATACAAAATGGCAAAATCACGGCAAACATCATCCACCCTTCCGATGCAAAGGCAAATCCGAGGAATCCAAGCACATACATCATCAACCCAACATACACCGTGCGGTTGTTGCCAATTTTGGGGATGACAACCCGGGTAAAGCCGCCCTGTACCGCCACTACCGATGCACCAACCACCGCCAGGGAAAGTCCGACTGTAAGCTCTGACCAGCCAAATTTTTCCATGGTAAAGTAGGTCCAGGTACTTTGGGTAGCATGATTGGCAATCTGCACCATAAAGAACACGACCGCGAGTCCCCATATTTTGGGATATTTGCGTAAGTGCTTGAAAGCTCCAAAGGGATTGGCTCGCTTCCAGTCAAAAAGTCTTCGATCTTCTTTAGGAAGGGATTCAGGCAGGATGAAAAAACCGTACAACAAGTTCAGCAAAGTAATTCCTGCAGAGACAAAGAAAGGAACCCGAGGCCCGTATTCCCCCAACACGCCACCTAAAGCGGGGCCTATAATAAATCCTAATCCAAAAGCAGCACCAATCAATCCAAAATCCTGCGAACGCCGTTCGGGCGGACTTATATCTGCGATGTACGCGCTGGCTGTGGTGAAGCTGGCCCCGGTGATACCGGTGAGAAAACGAGCTATGAACAGCCAAAGTATCGTAGGCGCAAGTCCCAGTAAAATGTAGTTCAAACCAAAGCCTAACAGTGATGATAGTAATACTGGCCGGCGTCCGTATTTATCACTAAGGCCGCCAATTACCGGTGCAAACACAAATTGAGTGGCAGCATATACGAAGGTAATCCATCCGGCATAGAGAGAGGCTTCGCTGAGTCCGCCACCGGTTAGGTCCATGATCAGGGCGGGCATCACCGGAATGATGATTCCAAGGCCTATTACATCCACCAAAACCGTAATAAATATAAATATTAGAGAGGCGCTTCTCTTTTGAATCATGACCACATCTAAAGCCGGTCATAGCTCCGGCTGATAATAAAATTATTGAAGTGAGAAGGTAAGAAATCGCAAGCTGCTATAAATGAATTTCTCCGAAATCGCCTTATTTTATCCTTTCAAAAATTAATCTGATACAGAATTAACGCCTTGAAACTGACTACCAAACAGATACTGGAAGAAAATTTAGCCCGTGAAGCTCCCAAAGCATTACAATCGCTTAAAATACTGGTGCATAACATCCGGAGTTTGCATAATGTAGGAGCCATTTTCCGCAGTGCGGATGCCTTTGGCATTTCGGAAGTGATTTTGTCCGGGCACTCTCCCACTCCACCCCGACCCGAAATCAATAAAACAGCGATTGGTGCCGAAGAGTTTATGGATTGGCGGTACGAGGAATCGGGTTTAAATGCCATTCTTGGGCTAAAAGAAGAAGGCTACCACATCATAGGCTTGGAGCAAACCGAAGAAAGTATCCCTCTGCCTGAACTTGAAATACCATCCACCAAAAAAACCTGTATTGTATTGGGAAGTGAAGTTTCTGGCATTGATGATGAGCTGTTAGCTGAGATTGACATCTTTACCGCCATCCCTCAATTCGGCTATAAGCATTCCCTGAATGTATCAGTAGCCGCGGGCGTGATGTTGTATGCGGTGTTGGTGAAAAGCTGGAAGGGTTGATGTAATTGAAGATTAAAGATTCAAGATTGAATGGAGCGGTGTAAGGATAACAAATGCGGCCAATTTGAACTTAGGAATTGAACGTAGATGGCGCTGATTTAGCGGATTTACATTGCAAGGTGATTTTTTGCATGTACTGAACAGGAAGCTGGAGCTTCCCGGAAGGCATTGCGAAGCCAGAGCTTCGCAACGAGTCTAAAGTTCCCAATAGTAGGCTCACTTTAATGAAATCTCTAATCTTCAATTTGAAATCTGCAATTTCTAACACCTAAACCCTTGCCGCTTGCCACTTGAACCTAACACCTAACACCTAACACCTAACACCTAACACCTAATACCTAATACCTCAAAACTAAACCCTTTACACCGGTTCCGGTTGGGCAAATCTTGCATAACCGCAAATCTGGGTGGCAGATTCAACATGATCCAGCAGCTCTACCTCGTAATTCCAGGCTCGGGCTACCAGGATGCCGCTCATAAACGCCCTTGCGCCTTTCACGGTTTTCTCATTGCTGTTCAGGTAATGCAGCAGGCCGGCTTCATTTTCGTTGAGTACCAGTTTGCGGAGTTTTTCAAGCTCTTCCGGGTTAGAAGCGGGCACATCACAACAAAAAACAATGAGTGCATTTTTATAGAGTAGTAATTCATCCAGCGTATGGGCCAGTTCCCGGATAATGGCCGGATCGTAATCACCAATCTGGAGGCTTACCACATCAAAATCATCAAAGATGGCTTGCAGTATGGGCAGGTGCTGATACAGACTCATTTGCTCGCTGTAGCCTTCATCGGCAATAAAGAAGTCATCCTCTTCATCACAGAACTCATTCCGTAAAAAGTCATTGACGGGGACTTCACCAAAACGGGTTTCAAAGGTTTTATTCGACGGCATGGCCAGTTTCTTTTCCAGCTTGCCCTGGTACGACTCAATGATAACCGCGGTGTTAAACTCCTCACCCAGTACGGTGTTATAAGTGGTGCAGAGTTCCTTAAAATTTTGCTGATCTATTTTGTTGGGTACAAAGAGCATGCGCACTTGTCCCGCCTGCTGTTTGGGAGAACCGACGGATTCAACTTTTTGACGAAGTTCATCCCGGCTCATAGTATGTATACTCATAATAAAAGTTGTATTACTCTATCCGTTTACTCACTTATCGGCCGCTGCCGAAAAAAATAAACCCAAAGACAGTTTTTCCAATTAGATGGAAAATCATCCTCGGGTTCTACAATCCATTTCTGATAATTTGCGCTTTAATAGGCTAAGGCTATTTGGTGTTTAGCTTGACTGAAACTACAAATTTCGAAGCTCTTATCATTATTAAAATCTACATAATATTGATCCTCATCTTTCCGAATGATGGTCAGATCACACAAGTTAGTACGCAGCCCGGTACCCATGCTTTTCACCACAGCCTCTTTCATTGTCCATAAAGCCACGGGAGATTCCTGCTTTAAACTATTCTGCTCTCGCTCATTCAACATACGAGCTAACACTGCCGGATTTATTTTTCTGTCTAAAGGTTCTACATCCAGCCCCACATCATATATTTGAGATAAGGCACAGTACACTTTCTCGATGGAATGAGAAAAGCTCACATAAAGCTTCTTTCCTCTAAAAAATGCCACTGGCTTGCCGCTTTCTTCTTTAGTAAGTGTTACCTGCTCTGTATGTATATCAAGCTGTCCTAACAGATATCGGAATAAATGACGGGCAGTGACAAATTCATTTTTGCGATTAGGATGCTTAAAACCATTAATGGCCTCCACTTCCTCTTCGGTGAGAATATCTAAAGACATATCGGAAGCAATATCGGCCGATCCAAGAATTACGCGATCCGGCCAAAGAGGTATTTTAGTAGTGTCAATTTTCTTCATACCCAAAAAGTACAGGAATATTGCCGTTGGCGCAAAGCTCCACTAAGCTCAAGCTCAGGATTCTCTTACTCAATCAGTACGCACCGTTTACAATATTTAAAGCAAATTTGTTAAAACTTAAGCTACTTCATTTTTTTAAACTTAGGAGGTCTGCTATTTTCTGAGGTAGTAATTAAAAACGAAGTTATTTTTTTATTTAAGAATTTGACTGCAATGTCGATTACCCGCTATAAATAAGTGAACGGTTTAACAAACGATTCTGTAATAGGTCTATATCAAATTGTTATTTGTATTAAACTTTACTGGCATCTTCACAGAAAATTCAATTTTGATTCCGTCCTTATTGCTTCAATATTAAACTTTCAATTTTCGTCGATTTAGATTTCGAGTGAATCGTAGAATTTGTATGTTTGAAGCCATTAAAAAAAACTCCCTTAACCCCTAATTGCTCTAAATTTTGAAGTCATTCTCTGCTCAAAGCGTGGTTGTCTCTTTTCTTGTGCTGATGGGATTCTGGTATCTCATGAGCGGTTACTTTGATGTGACTCACAGCCTCATGGGGATTTTAAGTGTCGGTATTGTGCTGGCCATTAACCATCGTATTAAAAAGCATTCCTATTTTGAAGGCGAAACCGATGTTGTTAAAGATCTTCGGTTCATATTTGTTCCCTATTATTTTGTTTGGCTGCTTGTTCAGATTGTAATCTCTGGCATCAACGTTGCAAAAATACTGCTGAGCCCTTCATTACCAATCGAGCCTTCTGTCGTTAAGTTTAAGGTTAACTACCCTAATCCACATTGTAAAATGATTCTGGGTAACTCTATTACTCTCACGCCTGGAACACTGACGGTAGACATTCAGGGAGACGAATTTATTGTACACGCTATCTCCCCTGCTTCTTTCGAAGGTCTTGTTAACGACGACATGCCTCAGAAGGTCCTGAAATTATTCACTAACGAAATGCATCCCGTGATTTCTGATTTTGAAGTCATCCACAGCAAGGAGGAACTCAGCTGATGGATTCCTTTTTTCTGTACAGCGCCGTTATTCTTACCGCCATTATTGCTGTGCCCGCTTACCGGGTACTCAAAGGTCCAACCGTTTTCGACCGCTTGGTGGGAACCAACGCTATAGCCACAAAAACCATCGTGTTAATTTGCCTGATCGGTTACATTTTCGATCGCATAGGCATGTTTATTGATATCACGCTGGCATATGCCATTCTTGGCTTTGTAGGCTCACTCATTATCGCCAAGTATTTCTCATCCGATAAAATAAATGTCCGTTACGATGACTGATATCACCTCTATTCTATCGATTATATGTATTGTGGCGGGTATCTTCTTTTTACTAATTGGAAGTATTGGCATTATCCGTCTACCGGATTTCTATTCCCGCACGCACGCCACCAGTAAAAGTGATACGCTGGGTATGATGCTGGTCATCCTTGGGCTTATGATTTTTGAAGGCCTGACGATAAACACTGGGAAGTTATTTCTGATTTTATTGTTCATCCTGTTGGCTAATCCCATTGGAGCCCACGCGCTTGCACGGGCGGCACTCAATGCAGGCCTTAAACCCCTGTTTCCCGATAACAAAAAAGACAAAACGGAAGGCTGATGTACTGGGAACTCGAACTCATATTATTCATCTTTTTGCTGATCACGGCATACATCGCTTTAGAAGCAGAAGACCTTTTGATTTCTGCTGTAATGCTTACGGTATTTAGTTTTATCACCGCCCTGCTTTTTACCACTATGGGCGCGGTTGACGTAGGCTTTACCGAGGCCGTAGTTGGAGCCGGCGTAACCGGTATTCTATTAGTTGTAGCTATTTATCAAACCACTTACAAAACAGAAGATTGAAGTACCTAAAATTACTTTTGATCATAGCGTTTACCCTTGTGCTGCTTTTTGCTGCATCGGATTTACCCTTTCGCGGTGATCCTGATAACCAGATGAACCAGGAAGTTAGCATGACTGGCACCGAAGTAGCCGGAAACTATTACATCCAGGAGGCTTACCACGATGCCCACACTCCCAACATCGTTACCGTTATTTTGGGTGACTATCGTAGCGTGGATACCTTGGGTGAGCAGATTGTGATTTTTACGGCTGGCTTGATCACCTTTTTATTACTCAGAAACCGAAAGGAAGGAGAAGAAGATGACGAATAAATCTTCCAGCCCCATTGTATTATACGGCACGCGTTTCCTGAGTCCTTACATCATGCTTTTTGGGTTTTATGTGATCTTTCACGGTCACTACTCTCCCGGCGGCGGTTTTCAGGGCGGAACTCTGTTGGCAGTTTCCCTGCTGTTGATTCGCATCGCCAGCGGTACTGATTTAGCCCAGTTGCAATTTAAAGAATACCTGACCACTCCCCTCGCCGCTTTAGGCGTAGTTATTTACTTCGGTACCGGTTTAACAGCTCTTATAATGGGTGGATATTTCCTTGACTACGAGGAACTACCTATACCGGGGCTTGAACCTGCCTACCTGCGCTATTGGGGCATTCTTATTATTGAACTCGGAATTGGTTTGACGGTAATGACCGTACTCACATTGATTTACGATAACATGGTAAAAGGAGAAGACTATGCTTGATTTCTTTATGGGACATTATGCGTACTGGTTTACCATGATTTTGCTGGCCATTGGTTTATATGGCATGCTCATCAAAAAGAATTTGGTAAAAAAAACCATCGGACTTTCCATTTTTCAGGCAGGCGTAATCCTGTTTTTTGTATCCGTTGCCATGAAATGGGGAGCCACCGTACCGGTTAAAGCAGACGGATTACCCGTAAGCGAAGTATCCAATTACATGAACGCCCTGCCCCACACCCTGATGCTTACGGCTATTGTTGTAGGGGTTGCCACTTTGGGCGTTGCTTACGCATTGATCATCAAGATTTACAACCGATACGGTACACTCGACGAAGAAGAACTTTTAGATAAGATTCAATGACAGGATCTAATATACCGGCTTTAATACCCGCTACATACATCCTATTTGCCATCCTGATTCCCGTCATAGGGCTTTGGAGAAGCGAAATCACCCGTGCCCTGGCTCTGTTGGGCTCAGGAATCGCGACCTTCCTCTCTGCTTTAGGATTTATAAATTACATCCAATCCGGAGAAGTAATCCGTTATTATTTTGGCGGATGGATGCCCCCAATCGGCATCGAGTTTGTATACGACGGTCTGGCTGCTTTCATCGTTTTGGTGATCAATGCCATTGCCTTCCTCGTACTTATTCACTCCAAAGAAATCAGCAAGCTGGAATTTCCCGGCCGTAAGATGCCGTATTACACCATTTCTATGCTGATGATGCTTGGATTCAATGGCATGGTACTTACGGGCGACCTTTTTAACCTCTACGTTTTTCTTGAGATATCGTCTCTCTCCAGCTATGCCCTCATTGCTATCGGGTCAAAACGTGCACCCTACTCAGCTTTCCGTTATTTGATTATTGGAACCGTAGGAGGCTCATTGTACCTGCTGGGTGTTGGCTTTTTATATACGGTGACGGGGACCCTCAATATTATTGACATGCACGCCATGCTTCCGCAGGTGATTGGTCACTCTGCTGTGGTAGGCGCCCTGATATTAATGGTGATTGGCGTAGGCGTAAAAGCGGCCTTATTCCCACTACACGGCTGGTTGCCCGATTCTTACACTTTTGCCTCTTCCACCTCATCGGCGTTGATTGCTCCGATAGGTACAAAGGTTGCCGCCTATATTTTGTTGCGCGTTATGTTATTCCTCTTTGGTGTAGAACTGATTGATGCCCAGCTGCCGGTAACTACCATTGTCGGCATTTTTGCCGGTGTTGGAATCCTTTATGGTTCTATCATGGCCATTGCCCAAAGCGAGCTCAAGAAAATGTTGGCTTACAGCTCGATATCGCAAATTGGATACATCATCATGGGTATCAGCCTGGCCAATCCGTTTGGTTTTATCGGAGCGGTGTTACACGTACTCAATCACGCTTTAATGAAAGCCCTCCTCTTCCTTGTATCTGGAAGCCTGAGAACCAAAGAGGGACATTCGCTGATTACGAAATTTGATAACAGTTATCGCAAGAAATACCCCTGGACCATGGTCGCATTTACAACGGCTGCCATCTCTATGGTAGGCTTGCCGCCACTGGCCGGATTCTTTAGCAAGTGGTACCTGGCATTGGGAACCATCGAAAACAGCAACTGGATGTTGCTGGCGGTTATCCTGATCAGTTCGCTGCTGAATGCCGTCTATTTCTTCCGAATTCTTGAAAAAGTATATCTCAACAATCCCGATGCTGAAGAGGCCGACGACGCCGAAGCAGTATCACCCCAAAATAATGAAGTGGGCTTCAGTATGATGTTCCCCATGGCGGTGATGGCTATCGGATTGTTGGTAGTAGGTATTTTCAACGCCTACATCGTAAATGTAATATTCACAATGTTTCCGGCAGGATTTTAAACAGATAATTCACTCATCACATGGAGCTTACGTACATTCCTTTATTTGCTGTTCTTGTATCGCTGGCTGCGGTGCCGTTCATCTTGCTGAGTTCAAAAAAACCGAACCTCCGCGAGTTCTGGACCATCCTGGCTGGAGTGATCAAATTCTTGCTGGTACTCACTTTGTTACCCTCGGCCCTGCAGGGTAATGTCATCGAATTGCAACTGCTTGAAATTGCCCCGGATCTGCCATTGGTACTTCGGGCTGATACCTTTGGCGTCTTCTTTGCACTGATTGCCTCAAGCTTGTGGATCTTCACCTCTTTCTATAGCATTGGCTATATGCGCGGGCATCATGAGAAAAAGCAAACCCGCTACTTTGCCAGTTTTGCCGTCTGTTTGAGTTCCACCATCGGTATCGCCTTTTCCGGTAACCTGATTACCTTCATCATCTTTTATGAGATGTTGACGCTTGCTACCTACCCGCTGGTAATTCACAGTGAAAACAAAAAAGCCATTGCAGCCGGTCGCAAGTATTTGACGTACACCCTGACCGCCGGTCTGCTCCTGATTGCTGCTGCTGGTATCACTTATTACCTCACCGGAACGCTTGAATTCCGTCCCGGTGGTATCTTCGGCGATGTAGAGCTGTCACAGCCGATGGCTATTACTATTTTCTTGTTATTCTTAGGTGGTGTGGGCGTAAAAGCAGGCATCATGCCACTGCACAGCTGGCTGCCTTCAGCTATGGCCGCACCCACCCCGGTTAGTGCCTTGTTGCACGCCGTAGCCGTAGTAAAATCCGGTGTATTTGGGGTGATAAGAGTGGTAGGCTTTATTCTTGGCCCTGACGTGATGGCTGAATTTGGGCTCAATGATATTTTGATGGTCATGGCCGGTATAACCATTATCGTGGCATCATTACTGGCTTTTGCCCAAGACAATCTAAAACGGCGACTCGCTTATTCTACCGTTGGACATCTCTCCTACATCGTACTGGGTGCCGCGTTGCTGACCGAAACCGGCCTGATTGGAAGTATCATGCATATTTCCACGCATGCTACCATGAAGATTACCCTGTTCTTCTGTGCGGGTGCTATCATGGTAAACTTGCACAAGTCGAACATCAGCAGTTTAAATGGAATTGCCAAAGTGATGCCCTGGACTATGGCGGCTTTCACCATTGGTTCTATGGGACTGGCCGGATTGCCCCCTGTAAACGGATTTGTAAGTAAGTGGTTCCTGGCTACAGGCGCGCTGGAAGGCGGCATGTTCATCCCGGTAACCGTGTATGTAATTAGTGGATTATTGAACGTAGGTTACTTCTTCCCCATCATTCACCGCGCATATTTCAAGAAAGGCGGAGAAGAGCTGGAAGGACATACTGAGGCCTCACCCTTTATGGTGGTGCCACTGTTTACCACGGCGATACTGTCGATCCTGTTCGGCGTTTATCCCGATTTATTTTTCAATTTCTTTGATATGGCTACCACTGTAGCATCAAGCATTTTTAACCCAATGTAACTATGAAAACCTGGCACTGGATAGCACTTGGCGTTGTATTCCTCATCAGTTTGGTTCTGGAATTCGGATTTATGGAAATCAAGAGTCCGCACTGGTGGAATCATATCCCGGCGTTTTACGCCATCTGGGGATTCATCGGCTGTGTGGCTATTATTTACATTTCAAAATGGTTAGGAAAACTTTTCATCTTAAGCGACGAAGATTACTATGATCGTTGAGCTGCTCACTGTACCCGCAATTATTCTGATTTTAGGAGCCCTGCTGCTCCCCCTTATACCTGAGCGTATTCGCAGCTCAGCTTTTCTACTATTTCCACTGGCAGCACTGGGCGTGCTATGGAGTTTGCCCGAAGGCAGTCTGCTGCAATTACCTTTTGCCAGTTATGAACTGCATCTGCTGCAGGTAGATCGCCTCAGCCGTATCTTCGGTACCATTTTCGTGATGATCACTTTTATTGGCGGTGTGTATGCGTTCCATATTAAGGATGTGGGCCAGCAAAGTGCCGCTATGGCTTATGCTGCCGGTGCATTGGGTGTTACTTTTGCCGGTGACTTCTTTACCCTATTTTTCTTCTGGGAGATCATGGCTGCCACTTCCACCTATTTAATCTGGGCTCGCAAGACCGAAGCTTCCGACAAAGCTGGAATGCGCTATATCCTTGTTCACGCTTTTGGCGGCGGACTCTTACTCACCGGTATTTTGCTCCATCTTTCCAGTGGTGGTTCCTTCCTTATTGAAAATATTGAAGAGACCTATACTATGGCCAGCATCTTTATGCTGACCGGTGTGGCCCTGAACTCTGCCATTCCACCACTACACGCATGGCTGGCTGACGCTTATCCCAAAGCAACTATTACGGGTGCCGTGTTTATGAGTGCTTTCACCACCAAATCCGCAGTATATGTTTTGATTCGATTGTTCCCCGGCTGGGATATCCTGGTATACTGGGGCGTGGCGATGGCCCTTTACGGTGTAGTATATGCGGTATTGGTTAATGATATCCGTGAGATTCTGGCGTATCACATTGTAAGTCAGGTTGGTTACATGGTAGCCGGTGTTGGTATTGGTACCGAAATGGCCATCAACGGAACTACCGCTCATGCCTTCAGTCACATTTTGTACAAATCTTTGCTATTCATGGGAGCCGGAGCGGTTATCCATGCTACAGGTAAAAGCAAGCTTACGGAGCTGGGAGGCTTTGCCAAGAAGATGCCAGTGATAGTCGGCTTGTATATGATTGGAGCTTTCTCCATTTCAGGATTCCCGTTTTTCAACGGTTTTATTAGTAAGTCCATGGTGGTAAGTGCAGCGGGTTATGCCCACTTTGAAACCGTGATGCTGCTACTTATTCTGGCATCCATCGGTACCTTTTTACACACCGGACTCAAGCTTCCTTACTTCACCTGGTTTGGAGAAAAGAAAAGTGAGTTTGATGTAGGCAAGGTACCCATCAACATGAAAATAGCGATGGGCTTTGGCGCTTTCTTCTGTACGCTCTTTGGTGTATATCCTGCCCTGCTCTACAATTATCTTCCATATGCGGTAGATTATCATCCATACACCATCTACCACTTTGTAGAGATGATGCAAATCCTGGTGTTCACTTTTATCGGTTTCTGGCTGCTGCGCAAAAAGCTGGAAGGTACCCCAACCATTGCCATCGATACCGACTGGTTTTACCGCAAGCCTGCAGCTGCCGTGCGTTACCTGTTGGTAGAAGTACCCAACAACCTATTTGGAGTAGCAGAAAAAGTGGCACTAAGTGCTGCAGATAAACTCTCCGGACTTTCTAAAAATCCAATGCAGTATTTGCTTCCCTCCTTTGTTCACGAAGGACGAACCGTGAAATCCGACGGATTCAGTGCCCCGATGGGTGCGGCTTTGGCTTTTATCCTGTTTGGCTTCCTGGTAGCTAGTTTGGTTGTCCTTCTGTAAGGAAACGATGTTAAGAGAAGAGGTAGCAAAAGAAATACTTGCTACCTCTTCTCTTTATTTTGCCCTCTTGTCTCTTGGGTACAACATTCTTGTCTATGTCTATATCCAATTTAAAATGAAGATTACACCCCGCCTGCGTTATTGGCAATTTACTATTGATAGTTGACTTATACCTTCGGTTACTTATGAGGAAATTACCCTTTGATTCATTATAATCAATGCGGGAAAAAATCTACGGTATTACACAGGCTTTTAAATGATAAAGAATATAGATCATTGCAAAAATTGCGGGAGCAAAAAGGTGATCAATTATTGCCCCAGGTGTGGATAAAAGGCGATCAGTAGAAGTCATTTCACTATCAAAGCTTTGGCCTTAGATTTTTTTCACCAGTTTTTTGGAGAGAATTCCCGATTAACCCGCACTTTCAAGGACTTCATCAATGCCGGGGTATATCCCAGGAACTGGCTTTCTTTAAAACATCAGCGCTATATCTCTCCTGTCAGGTTCTTTTTGATTATTAACCTGTTGTATTTTTTGTTGTTGCCACTGGGCGGTTTTGACGGTTTTACGACTCCTTTTTATTCGCAACTCAACGCTCAATACTACAGCGGTTCCATTGAAGAAATCGTCTTGAATCTTATTTCACAAAGTGGAATGAGTCAGGAGCAATTTATAGCCGCTTTCGACAGCCGGGTGACCGGCTTATCCAACTCATTGTTGATTTTAATGGCACCTATCGTGTCTTTTCTTCTGTTCGTCATCAACTTCAGGAAATCCCGAAAAGCCTATCACCATCTTGTAACTGGGCTTTCCTTTAGCAGTTACATCATATTTTTGGCGCTTGTTGTTAATTTGATACTGGTTATAACCATCCAAATGGACCAATGGTTAAATACTTCCATAGCGCATTATATTGTAGATTCTACCATTTTTCCTGCCCAGATTATTATCACCACCCTCTATGGGTATTACTTCTTTAAACGGCTTTACAATGATGGCTTTTGGATTACCCTTTCCAAGGCACTGTATGTCTCTTTTCTGATATTAATAACAGCCATATTAGCCTACCGCTTTTTGCTGCTTTGGATTACCCTGTACAGCGTAGTTTTGTTTCCCTGAGAGAATTAAAGCAAGAACTCAGAACTCAGAACTCAGAACTCAGGCTCACCAATAAATGGATTTATCTCAAATCCAACTTTGTACTTGTTCCACATGCCCTGCATGGAGAATAGCATCATTGATGAAATGAGTAGCCAATGCGCAGAACTAAGAACTAAAACCTACTCCACAAACTCACTCACCGGCGGACCCAAATAGCTGGGCTTCACTCCACCGGCATCAATCACAAATTTCTGAAAAACTACGCCCGGATCCACCATCCAAACTTTCAGGGTATGTGTTCCAGGAGGTACCGATTGATGTTGGGATTTTTTGATTTTTATATGATCAGTCACCGAGTTATTCCACCAAGCCGGGTATTCCCAGTCGGCTACTTCTTCACCTTCATGCATGTTAATGATCTGAGGTTCTTCTTCGTTAATGGCGATTCCGTATTTCAACCCTTCGTTTTTCTTGTAATTCAGGGTCGGTGATAAATAAGTATCGACTTTGATTTCCGTAGAATCAAATACAGTGAATTCATATTCCAAATAAGGAGCGTTTTCCCCCGGTATTTTTCTTTCGGCATTGGCGGGTTCAATAGTTACGGATGAGTTAGTTCTTCCCAAGTTAGGAACTGTAATCCACTCCACTCCATTCTTGCTTACGGCCTGCTGATAATCCGCCGCATTGATGGAAATCACCCCGTCATATTCCACAAAACCCTGCGGCTCTACATCCGGGTATTCAATCAGCACTTTTACCGTATGTTCTTTGATTGGACCGGAAATGACAATCTCTCCGCTGGTTTGCTCTTTGGGAGCCTTTTCCCAGTCAATGCTTACATAGACTTTTTCGTGATAGTCAATAGTTCCTTCTGTAGAGGATACTTCAATCCATTCTTGTTTTGAAGTGATGGAATAGCTTAGCGGCTCTTTGCCCCGGTTAAGAATATCGATATAATAATCTTGATCATTCACCGGGTTAAAGGCCGGCATTTCGAACTGAAACCACCAGTCTCCTTCCACGTCAATCCAGCCCCAGGGTGGCTGAGCTCCGTACTCGATCAGGAAACCCAACTCAGCTTCTTCCTGGGTTTGCACATAGGACACTGCCGGCATTTTATTCACAGGTGGATGATTCCAGTAGGTGTAGCCGATATGCGTTTGCGACATCATATGGTTCCATTTGCCGTCTTCCAGTTCTTCATGATAATACTCGGCGAGCTGAGCATCTTTCTCAAAAAGCTCTATCACCTGATCGGCGTAATAATTGGCTGCAGCAGCTCCCCGTTCTGCATAGTATTTGTTCTTGCCGGCCGCTACGTACATTTTATTGAGATTATAGGTCGACTCCACCGGAAACAAACCCAACTGATAAAAAGCAGATTGATGACTCTCGGGCAGTTTATCATAAATAGATTGTGCTTTTTCATACAGTTGCTTCCACTCTTCAAGCACCCGGTCTGCTTCCCGGTAATTTTCAATGGAGAAAGTTTCCGGGGTGATCATTTCATGGGTTCGGCGGGCGCTGTATTTGGAGTATAGTTTAACAACTTCTGCAATTTCTTCCGCATAGGTTGCTCCAAACTGCTTTTCTGCCCAATTCACGTAGTATTGGGGAAGATCAGCAGCATCGATGGCTTCAGGATTCCAGGCGAGATCCAGGAAAAAGCTGATGGGAAATTCCATCGGTTTGATGTCCCCCACATTCACAATCCAAAGATCGTCCACCTGCCATTGGTAAGTCAGGTTCATTTGCTCCCACACTTTTTCGATCTGCGTTACATTCTGCCAGCGGTAAGAAACCGGCCCACCTACATAATCAAAATGATAATACATGCCGTAGCCCCCCTTGTAGTCCCAGTCTTCTTTTTTGGGAAGATAGCGGACATTGCCCCAGTTGTCATCGCTAAAAAGGATCATAATGTCTTCATCCACACGCATGCCTTCGTCGTAATAATCCTGCACTTCTTTATACAGGGCCCAAACCTGTGGGGTCTCTACGGCCGGTTCGCCGGTTACCTCTTCAATAATTTCCCGCTGGTCGTCAATGATGGTTTGCAGCAAGTCAATGGCTGTTTCCTCAGACAAGGCTTCGTCACCATCGCCACGCATCCCTACGGTGACTACGCTCTCATACTCGCCCATGCGTTCGATGCCACCGCGCCAAAACTCCTGCAGCGTTTCTTTGTTGGTTTCGTAATTCCAGGCCCCTTCTCCATAGCGTGACCATTCGTCATGTGCCCTCATCATGGGCTCGTGGTGACTGGTAGACATCACCACTCCATACTCATCTGCCAGTTTCGGGTTCAAGGGATCATCATCGTTGAAAGCCGTGGGAATCCACATGGCGGGCCACAGGTAATTGCCCCGGTTACGTAAAATCAGCTCAAATACTTTTTCATAAAATTGATGGTTGAATCCTCCGAACTTCTCTTTCGCCCAGTTGGTTAAGGCCGGTGCTTCATCATTGATAAAAATTCCGCGGTATTTCACTTTGGGCTCACCGGAATAGTAAAAACCCGGTTCCACAAAAAGTTGATCTTTCTTATTTACCGGCACATCCATCCAATAATACCAGGGCGAAACACCAATTTGCTCCGAAAGCTCGTAGATTCCATAAATGGTTCCGCGCTTATCGCTACCGGCGATCACCAGTGCTTGCTCAACCCCATCCACAGGATTCTGAACTGCGGTAATGACAAAACTCTCCCACTTACCGGTTAGTTGGTCTGCATCCAGTTTTCCGTTGGAGATCAGCTCATCGAGTACGGCACTCTTCCCCACTGTACCAACAATAACGGCGTGCTTAACTTCAGGCTGATTGCCGGACATTTCCGGTCTGAGATCTGTTACCCGTTCAATATCAGTTTGAAGATCTCCAATGGCCCGGATGACTCCTTTATAATCTTGCTCATCATACCATAACACAGCAGCTCCTTCCTGAGAAACCAGCGGATAAGCATCTTCATTGGCGTTGGTTTCGGAAATAATAGAAGTGTTTAAACCCAGTTTTTGCTGGGCCAATACATCCACCTGCCCCATGATAAAAACCACCATTAAGCCTGCCATTATTAGCTGCCATAGTTTTGGTTTCTTGCTCGTTTTTAAGCTATTCATTTCACACTCCAACTATTGAGAATTCATTTTTTTTACAACACTAAAGAACTACATCATATCCTTACCAATAAACCACTTGAGTATTAGCGATGTAAGTATAGTAAATTTGAGAGGAGTTTGGTTAGTTTTAAGCTAGATTAATTAATCCAGAAAGCGATCTTTTTTATTCATGATCACCAATCATCAGAAAATAGAATTTGGCGAGGTCACGCTGATAGAAAAAGTTTCTATTAAGCCACCTTTTCGCTTGTCTTTTAATTTTCCGGATGAGGCTTGTTTCATTTACTTTGACAAGGGAAGCACTCAAATTAAAGCCCCATACGAACAAAAAGAAGTGCACAGCAAAGAGGCTGTTCTGTTGCGGTGCGGTACTTACTTTTCAGAGTTGTTACCAGGGCTTAATGAGGAAAGCTATACGATTCTTGTGTTCCATTTGCCCAAAAAGGTCATCCGGGAGATTTACCAGGAACACTTCCCGGTTTCAGCCCAGGCGGAGCAGGAGTCCTTTATTCGCAAAGTAGACCCCTCCAGTGTGCTGGAAGAATTCATCAATGGAATTCAATCGTATTTTCACAACCGGTCCATGCTAAGTGATGAGCTGCTGAAACTGAAAATACAGGAACTCATTTTGTTGCTCCAGAAAACGGGGAATACGACTTCACTTAGAAAATTATTCAATGAGACCTTTTCACCCGTGGAGGTAAACCTTAAGCAGGTGGTTCACAGTCATATATTTACCGATTGTACGGTGAGCGATCTCGCTGAATTATGCAATATGAGCCTGTCAACATTCAACCGGCAGTTTCGGAAGGTTTTTGATGACAGTCCTTCCAATTATCTGAAAAATAAACGACTGGATAAAGCCAAAGAGCTATTGCTTCACAGCAGCTTTTCCATCGGCGAAATAGCATTTAAGACCTGCTTCTACGATGCTGCCCATCTTTCTAATTCATTCAAAGATAAATTCGGATGCTCCCCTTCTGATTACCGAAAGAATTCCAACGAATGATATTTACAATGATTTGACGGGCTGATACAAAGGATTGCCCCTAAAATGAGCGATGTTTGTTTAAAGCAATTTGAAGAAAATTAAAACAGACATCATGGAAAAAACATACGGCCCCTGGGCACTTATAACCGGAGCTTCATCTGGAATTGGAAAAGAGTTTGCTTATCAACTGGCTTCTAAGGATATCAATTTGGTCCTTTCCTCCAGAAGAAAGCAGGTACTTGAAAAAATCGGTCGCGATGTACAGGAAAAATTTGGTATTCAATACCAGGCAATACGAGCTGATTTGTCAGAGGAAAATGCGGTGGATGAACTATTACAATCGGTTTCAGATTTGGACATTGGTCTGGTGGTATCCAATGCGGGCACGGGTAACCCGGGCGAATTCATTCATAAAAAAATGGATGACCTTTTGAGCATGATTCATACCAGCGTGCTCACTCACCTGAAAATATCCCATCACTTTGCCAATAAGTTCGTGGAACGTGGTCGAGGCGGGTTGATATTAGTCTCTGCCATGGGTGCAAAAAACGGACTTCCCTTTATGGCCAATGATGCCGGAACCAGAGCCTATATTCGCAGTTTGGGACTGGGACTTCACGAAGAATTAAGGAGATATAAGGTCAACGTAACCGTGCTGGAAACAACGCCAACCGATACCCCTATTGTGCCAGCCTTAGGCTTTGAAGCGGATAAAATGCCTCTTAACCCTATCAATACCAAACAGTGTGTGAAAGAAACACTCAGCGCTTTTCAAAAGAACCAACCGCTGGTGTTGCCGGGACGTAAATTCAGAATATTATCAGCATTAACACCTTCATCATTAATGAGAAAAATGAATGGAAAGATGTTGGCAAAAGGTAATGGTATAAACGGGTACTATTAATCAGGATGCAGATGCCAAAAACCACGGAATTTCGCTATCAATGAAAATTACGTCAGTCCGGGATAGAAATAGTCGTAGTGATACGTTTGTTGGCCTCAAAAACAATCAGCCCCCTTCCTTCGCAGGGATGGCGCAATAATAGTGAAGAGAATCAGCTGCGAATCAAATACTGCAGCTTCACAAAAAATTCCCGGTGGGTTTGATGATAGCCGCGGAAGCCATCATTGATGGTGTTTGAAAACTCGCGCTGATAGCTGGTCATGCCGATATAGAATTTGGTGAAGGCATTGGCTTTGTAATAAAACAGAGGATACACCTGTACCTCACTGTTAAAGGAATTGTACTCGGTGATGAGCCGCGCAAAAATACGCTTGCTGAAATTGTAACGGGTATTTACACGGTAAATATCACCTTTATAATAGGTTTCATTCCCTTTTTCTGCAGACAGTTTTGAGTAGTCATAATCAAACCCAAGCTGAAAACGTGGAGTGGGTTTTAAGGTGGCATTAGCAGAAATGTTGTAGCCAATTCCCAAGGTTGGATTACTACTGCTGCGGTTGATATTGCGGCCATATTCAAAACTGCCCCCAAAGGAAAAAGCATCCCAGGTATTAGAGCTAAAGCTGATGGTGCCACGATAAATATTCCGAAACATCTCTCCCCTGAAGCGCTCATCATTAACCGGTAGAAAGTTTAGGTTGATCTCATTCTGTCCTGTGAGTTTATTATTGAGTCGGACAAACATGAAGCGCTCCATAAACTGCCCATCAAAATCATATCGCCAGTTGCCGCTTACCCTGAGTGAGCCCTGTGATAACAAGTCGCCATCCGGGTAATAGGACAATCCCTGGCTGGCTTCAAATACCCGGCGATTCGTTCGATTGATGAACCCGGTTTGCGTTTGCAATGTGGGCGAATAGGCCGAATATCCCACCAAAAAATTGTAATACTTGGCCTCGCGGGCGAACTCGGTATTCACCAAGGTTCCGCCAAATTGCTGGCCATTGAAAGCTGCGTCATATTGGGTATCACCAAAACGCCGCGGATCGCTAAATACCCGCATATCATCCGGTTCCTTGGTGTTGGAGTATGCCAGCTGTCCCCTGAAATAGTAATTCGAAGCAACCAAAACATCCCAATCCACACTCCCCACATAGTTATGCCCTTCTGATTGATTTCGGGTTGTAAGCAGTCCGCCTACGTGAGATTCAGCTCTGATATTAAACTTTCCGCGTAGCACATTGTTGTAAGCCTCCATGCCGGTGCGTATAGAGCTGCTGCGATCGCGGCCCGGTATGATAAACGGCGCATTGCGATCATAGGCCGTTAAAAATGCGATGCTAAACCGATCGTTCTTTTGGGTGTACTTGGCTGCAGCCAGCGGATTATTGATGGTTCGCGAGTAATACAAATCTTCCCGGGTGTTAAACAGATCAGATCCCCTCACAAAAAAGGGTCGTTTTTCGGAGAAATACAGGGCAAAGGTTTCATTTACGCTGATTTGTGCGGCATCGGTTTCAACCTGGCTGAAATCGGGATTGATGACGGCCTCCAGCGAACTGTTGGTGGTGGGATTATAGGAGATACTCCCTCCGACTTTGGCTTCTACGGGATCGTTGTTAAAACCGGCATCCGGATCAGACAAATCATTCAGTGCTCCTCCCTGCGTAGCTGCCGCATAAGGAAGCAATTCTACTGTTTTCGCCCGCTCCATTCGCTGCATGTTGGCCAGGGTTCCGCTTTGGCATAGAAAGCAGGAATTGTCCATGCTCACGTCAGTCCAGGAAATTTGATACCGGTTATCCCGTGGATAATTGCGGATGAACTGAATGGCCCAGTCCTGTACCTCACTGTCGGGAAAATTGAAGCTTTTGAATGGAATCTTCATCACGGCGATGTAGCCCTCACCGTTTATGGAAGCTTCTGAATACCAAAGCGCATCAAAGTTGAAATCCTCGGAGGTAGCCGTGCGGGTGGCGTCCATTTGTATGCCCAGCGGGTTCACCACAAACTCATACGCTTGCTGGTTGTTGTTATAGGTGTCCAGAATGACGCCCACATAATCATCCCCATAATAACCATCCCTGTCCGTCACATTGGCCCTTATTTTGGAGGGATCAGGGTCATGACTCTCAAAACCGATGTAAAGATGATTTCGGCTGTATAATACTTTCACGTAGGTTTCAACCGGGGCGGCTTTCTCATCGTTGGGCTGACGCTGATGCTCAAGCGGTGTGGCTGCCGCCGCTTGCCAGAACGGATGACGCATGGTGCCGTCTATATCAAAATCGTTATCAATACTGAGGGGCTCGTATAGAAAAATATCTGCTCGCTGTGTGGGCTGGGCGAAGGCCTTACCAAATACCAATACCA
Source organism: Gracilimonas mengyeensis (assembly GCF_900182705.1). Taxonomy (GTDB): domain Bacteria; phylum Bacteroidota; class Rhodothermia; order Balneolales; family Balneolaceae; genus Gracilimonas; species Gracilimonas mengyeensis. Next base: position 414,566 of record NZ_FXTP01000001.1, read on the forward strand.
TGGGTACAATCAAGCTGAAACAAAGACTGTAAAGAGAAATCCGGCTCATAAAAACTAAAGTGACTCGCTGGGTTTAAGACTGGCAGAAAATAGCTGTTTGAGTCAGCGCCGTTTTATAAAAGTTGTATTTGTTGAGTCTGAATTGGAAATTTTGGATGTTGAATTTTGAATTGTTTTTGGGGTTGAGAGTCTCCCCTTTATTGTATCATAATGGCAGAACCAGGATTTGCAGGTGAATAGAAAATCCTGCTAATTCCTAAATCCTGAGCAATCCTGGTTCAAAAGAGAAAAGGAATCCCTAAACTGCCTGTCCCTTTCAATCGGTAGGACGGCTCTCTGCGGGATTAGATGTAAGCAAAGGTAAGTCAGCGTCAGACCGGGATACATTAAGCCCATCTCGAAACCCATCTGAGCGATAGCCGGGCTAATTGATGCTATGAAATCATTGTCTAACTCAAATCTTTCATGTATACGTTATCCGCGTTCCAGCGGAACGCCTGGTGGGCAGCATAATCTGGTGGGTAGCATAATAACGCCAGGCACAGAAAATTTTCGCCCTGATGGTTGATAGGTATGTGTGGGAAATCGAAAATTGGTCTGTAATTATTCCATTGGAAGTTATCGGTTGTAAGCTCTATCGTTATCCTCGTTACGAAGCTCTTGCTTCGTAATGCAGTCCCGGAAGCTCCAGCTTCCAGCCCACCGCAACTAAAATTTACTAAACCTTGAGTTAGGCTTGGTTGGATGTACTTCTCCAAGCTTAAATAATCATGTAGGGTAAACTTATATGCGATTAATCGATAGACCGATTTGCGATATGCGAAGCTTACCAGAGTGTAAGAGTAAGGATTAAAATAGAAAGAGAGGCTTCCCTAAAAGAAAAAACCACCAAACAAGGTATGTATGGTGGTTTGTCCTCGTTACGAAGCTCTTGCTTCGTAATGCATTCCCGGAAGCTCCAGCTTCCAGCCCACCGCAACGAAAATTTACTAAACCTTGAGTTCGGCTTGGTTGGATGTACTTCTCCAAACTTAAAAATTGATGTAGGGTAAACTGATATGCGATTAATCGATAGACCGATTTGCGATATGCGAACTTTTATCGGTTCCGTATTTTATGATTATTGTTGAAAAGGTGTAGAGATGCAGGTATTTCTCGCCGTTCCGATGCTTTCATGCATCAAATTGAAAGTGGGACAGGCTTCTCATCCGCTCCTTTTTAAATGTATGTGCATAAAAAAACCACAGAACATTGCTGAGCTGTGGTTTGAATATTAAATGGCGGAGAGGGAGGGATTCGAACCCTCGGTACCCCGTAGGGGGCACACTCGCTTTCCAGGCGAGCCCGTTCGACCGCTCTGGCACCTCTCCGTTTGTGTAAAAGTGAAGCGATTATCGAATCGAAGGGCGGCTAAGATAGAAGTTATTATAACCTATTTCAAAGTTTTTATAGCCCAATATTAAAACTATTTCTGACATAGGTTTTAACCGGCTCTCCATTATGCCGGGCCGGAGAAAAACGCCATTTGGAAGCGGCGGTCAATGTAGCCTCCATCAACCCATAGCCAATCTGGTTTACACGTTCAAAACTACCATTCTCATTCATTACCTCAATGCTTGAGATGGAGAGATCTTCTACCTTACCATCTTCACCAACTAAAAAGGTTACTTCTATGCGTGCCTTAACGTTAGCTCTTTTTGCCGCTTCCGGTACAGTGGGTTCTACAATACGAACTAAACCAGCCGGGCGGTCGGGACTGCCCACGATCTCCCCTTCTCCATCCACAGAAGAGGTACCGATTTCTCCCTGGGCATCTATATTGGTGAAGATCTCATCCATATCTGGAAAATCAATTTCTTCCTCGATAATCTCATCATTGGGAACAGGCACCGGAACTACCGGTTTAGGTGGAGACGCCGGGGCTGAACTTTGCCGGGTAATGATCGCCTCATCAATTAAAATCTCTTCGTTGCTGAAGGTATCAAATTCAGGCGGGGCTTCGGGAGCCTGGGCAGGCCAAAATGCAATCACCCCAATAACCATCAGTTCTGCACAAATCAGCGCCAGCATAAACCGGTGTTCATGCCGAAGGTCCTGATCATAAAAGGTCCAGAATGAGCGACTCAAGTAGATTGAATTTCTTTTAACTGCTGACCGATCAACTCCCGGGTATGTTCTTTCAGCTCTGTGAGCCCGTCAAAATCTGTGGGATCAATAGCGTCCAGAATCCGGAGTTTAAAATCAACATTGGGGTTAACGAGTTTGGAACCGGGCGGCATGGCTTTATAACCGCCGTCAATAGCCATAGGCTGTATCTTAAATCCGTATTCCATGGCCAATAGAAACGGACCGTTCTTAAACGGACGAAGCTTGCCATCAATTGTGCGGGTCCCTTCAGGAAAAATCATGACGGGCACCAAATCTTTTAACGGCTGTACCAGGTTAGATAATTTCTTAAGAGCCGTTTTACTGGAGCGATTGATAGTTAGATGTCCGGTGAGCCAAACCAGCCAGCCCATCACCGGAATATACGCCAAGCTTCGCTTTGACACCCATTTCATCTTCCAGGGCAAATGGTAGATCAACACCATATCCATAAAGCTCTGATGGTTTGATACAAAAATGGTAGGTTCGGAGGGATCAAACTTTTCGGTTCCTTCAAACTCCATGGTCCACTTGGGACTCGCCATCATCATGCATCGGGCCATAATTGAGAGCGTGAAATTAGGCGCTTTACGGTATTTATCGAAGGGAAAAGTAACCAGGAATACCAGCGATATAATGATAAAAAATACAAGAAAGAGAACGCAAAAGTACGTCCATAAAAAAATACTGAAGAGGGTTCGCATAACAAGAAATAAAATCTAAAACTTACTTAGAATCGATCTGTAGCAGGGCTTTTCGAACAAAACCGTTGTGTTCACTAAGAAGCTTTTTAGCATCAGAAGCGTTCAGGTTTTTTAGAGCCATAAGCAGGGCGGTTTTAACATGACCACCAGATGCCTCAAGCAACTGCCCGGCCCGCTCGTAATCGACATCCGCAAAGATAGTAATAATACGCTTGGCTCTCTCAACTAGTTTTTTGTTGGTGAGCATCAAATCCACCATCACGTTTTCATAAATCTTGCCCTGACGCACAAAAGCTCCCGTAGTAATCATATTCAGCACCATTTTTTGGGCTGTGGCACTTTTCATGCGCGTGCTGCCCATAATCACTTCCGGCCCGACAGGTACATCAATCAGGTAATCTACCTTAATATCAATTTGTTCGGCTGGAACTGTGGTTACAAAAACGGTTTTACAGCCACGTTTTTTAGCTTCATTCAGGGCGCCGTGCACGTAGGGTGTGCGTCCGCTGGCGGCCAGGCCACATACTACATCCGGTGGAGCCGTTTCAGCCTTATCTATTGCCTGTATGCCGTTTTCGGGATCATCCTCCGCTCCCTCCTGGGCCACAAACATAGCTTCTTTCCCGCCGGCGATAAATCCCTGTACCTGCTCAGGCGGTGAACCAAAAGTCGGGGGACATTCAGCAGCATCAAGAATTCCCAACCTTCCGCTGGTTCCTGCCCCGAAATACAACAAACGGCCTCCAAGTTGGAAGGCATCACTCACCAGCTCTATTACTTCTGCAATCACATCCAGGCGCTGCTCTACGCTTTCAGCCACCTTTTGATCTTCCCGGTTGATTATCTCTGCTATCTCGAGCGGCGAAGCCAAATCAATCCCCATACTTTGAGGATTTCTTTTCTCCGTAATGAGTTTCTCCAGCTTGTGATACAGTTTTTTGTTTACCTCTTGATCTGACAAAATTATCCTCTATGCCCTTCTCTTTTTCCACCACTGACTGGCTTCGCGATGATCATCCACCAACGCCTTCTGCTTTGTACCTGAAGACTCTCCACTTTGCGCATTTTTTAGCAAGGCCGCTGCGAGTGCTACATCACTTTCATCTTGCTTAGGTTGCATTTTCTCCGGCGTGAAATGATCGGGGACAAAATGGGTATCGTATTCGGCATTTATGAATGCGGGATGATTGAGGGTAAACTCACAAAATGGGATGGTGGTTTTGCATCCTGCAATTTCATATTCGTCCAATGCCCGGAGCATGCGTTTGCGGGCAATTTCCCGTGTGGGACCATGAACGCTCAACTTGGAAATCATGGGGTCGTAGTTGATGGTTATTTTTTGCCCCTCTTCCACCCCGGCATCAACCCGAACCCCGGAGCCTGTCGGAACGCGATGCTTCTTCAGCAATCCTGTGCTGGGCAGGAATTTGTCGGCAGGATCTTCCGCATAAATTCGGCATTCAATGGCGTGACCATCAATGGATAAATCGTCTTGTTCAAAAGGCAGCTCTTTGCCTTCTGCTACTAAAATTTGCAGGGCCACTAAATCTACTCCACTGATCATTTCCGTCACGGGATGCTCCACCTGCAGACGCGTATTCATTTCCAGGAAGTAGAAATCAAGGTTTTTGTCCACCATAAACTCAATGGTTCCCGCACCGATATAATCACAAGCCCGTGCCGCTTTGATGGCTGCTTCCGCCATTTTGGAACGCAGCTCAGGAGTAAGAATAGCGCAAGGTGCTTCTTCAATCACTTTTTGATGGCGTCGCTGCACCGAACATTCCCGGTCAAAAACATGGAGAATCTTGCCATGGGTATCGGCAATAATCTGGAATTCAACGTGTCGCGGTTGCTCGAGATATTTCTCTATATAGATGCGATCATCCCCAAAGGCATTGCGTGCTTCCGATTTTGCGGCTTTGATACTGGCCTCAAACTCTTCTTTCTTATGCACGATGCGCATCCCTTTTCCACCTCCACCCGCAGCAGCTTTCACCAAAATGGGATAGCCGATATCATCGGCCACACGGCGGGCTTCTTCAATATCCTTAAGCTCGCTTTTAAGTCCGGGGGGCGTGGGGATACCGGCTTGCGTAACCAACTCGCGGGCTTCGGTCTTGTCCCCCATCAAACTTATGGCTTTGGGTTTTGGCCCGATGAAGATGATGCCCTCTTTTTCACAACGCTCTGAGAAGCTGGCGTTTTCACTCAAAAATCCATAGCCGGGATGGATGGCATCGGCCCCGGTCTGTTTGGCGGCATCGATGATTTTATCAATCACCAGGTAACTTTCCGATGAAGCCGCTTCCCCAATAAAAACGGATTCATCCGCATGAAGTACGTGTGGGGAATCTGCATCGGGACGAGAGTACACCGCTACGGATTCAATGCCCAGTTCTTTACAGGTATGGATAACACGCAAGGCTATTTCGCCCCGGTTGGCCACAAGTATCTTCTTTATATCCGCCATAAAATCCCTATTTGATGATATGATATGTTCAGAAAAAAATGTACCAACCGGTATTTATGCAAGCGCTTTCAACAGGTGAGTACTTGCTCAATAATAGGGCTTTAACGATTGATTCTCCAAGTAGTTTAACAGCTTTTTAGTTAGCTGTTTTCATATCAATTAAAACACGGGGAAGAATAGAAAGCTTTTCGGTGTAATTGAGGTAGGCTCGGTTGTTAAATACACTGTAGCCATTCTCTTCAATCTTGTCCAGAATGCGGCTGTAATTATACCTGGCAAGATAAACGGGTAACTGGCTGTCGTTTGATAATAAAGGAATACCCATGTCAGCGCGATCGTAATAGTCCCGGGCACGCTGTATCTGAAATTTCATCAACTTGATGAAGTTGTCGTTTTTCTTTCGGGCAAAAAGCTCGTTTTCGGTGATATTAAATCGCTCCAGATCCTCCTGAGGTAAATAAATTCGTCCTCGTTGTAAATCTTCGCCCACATCCCGCAAAATATTGGTCAATTGCATAGCGATACCCAAATCAACGGCGTAATCCAGTGCTTCTTTATCAACATAGCCAAAAACCTCGCTGGTCATCAGCCCAACCACAGAAGCAACTTTATATGAATAGTCATAGACTTCCTCAAAAGTCTCGAACCTGTTTTTAAATAAATCCGTCTTCACCCCTTCCATCAATTCAAAGGGTAATTCCATAGAAATAGAGTATTTCTTCAGGGTATCAGCAAAGGCTTGCAGAATTGGATCATCAACTCTCCTGCCTTCATAGACATCAATCAATCTTTCCCCGAACTGAGCCAGCTTTTCATCAATTTCTTCTTCGGTGATGGCTCGGTTGTCTACAAGATCTTCCGCCTCGTCCACCAGATCATCGAGATATCGGCAGAGCCCGTATATAGCAAAAATACCGCGCTGCTTCTCATTCGGGAGAAAGCGGGTAGCCATATAAAAAGTTTTAGCGTGCTTTTTTGTGATGACCCGGCAATGGGTATAGGCCTCCTTCAAGCTGTCATCTTTCAAATCATCGATCACGGAACGATGAAAAGATGTACGCTCGTAGAGCGGTCTAAAAAGGTGATATGGAATTCGTAGAATATTTGTCATGGTAAACGCCTCTCACCTGCATAAGCCAAATGTTTAAGTAAAAAGTTCCCGCCACAAAGAGTTATTTCATTATTTTCACTATAACATTTTGAAAGGAAGATGTTTATACTTGGAGTATATCATAAATTAACATTGGATTGATATTTTCCTACAGAATATTAATTTCGGTTTTTGATTCACGCTAATTAATTGAGGCAAAATGAGTAAGAGTAAAAAAGTAACCATCTACGAAGTAGCCAAACGGGCCGAGGTTGCAATTTCCACCGTAAGTCGAGTGCTCAATGGTTCCGAAAATGTGTCTAAAGCAACGAAAGAAAAAGTTGAAAAAGCGATACAAGAGCTCAATTTCCGGCCACAGGTTAGTGCCAGAAAGTTAGCGAGTAAAGAACCCCAAATGCTCGCCATTGCGGTTCCTTCTTTTACTACTCCTTATTTTAATGAGGTGTTGAAAGGGGTGAAAGACGAAATCAAAAAGATGGATCTCGATATTATCATGTATAATACCGGTTCTAAAGATCCTGAAGAAGGCGTTCAAAACTTCTTTGACCGGGGCACGGCCGATGCTGTTATTCTTCTCTCTATCAACTTAAGCCCTAAAGTACATGAGTTGATTCAAGCTACACAGACCCCTGCGGTATTGGTGAACTCTTCCCATCCCTCCTACAATTACTTTATGCTTAATGATTACCAGGGTGGATACCTTGCCGGTGAGCATTTGGTGAAACAAGGATTTCAGCGTCTTGGAATGATCACCAGTATCCTGGAAACCAGCACGTCTAAAGAACGCATTCGTGGTTTCAAAGACGCTCTCAAAAACTATAAGATGGAAATCGACAAGGAGCTCTTTATGAGCGGCGATACCACCAAGCATGGCGGATATACCGAAGAAGCCGGCTTTGAAGCTATCTATAAGTATGAGAAGCAGGGTAAATTCCCCGATGCCATTTTCTGCTCTAACGATACCATGGCCGTGGGTGCCCTCTATGCCCTATCCAAATTAGGCATGGATGTACCGGAAGACATAGCCGTTATGGGATACGACAACATCAAACTGAGTAAATATTTGGAGCTGACCACCATTGATCAAAAGATGTACACTATTGGCGTTCAGGCTACCAAACGACTCGCAGAAATAATTACGAAACCAGACGATCAGCTGTATCAAACCACCATCAACCCGGTATTGGTACAACGCGGATCTACTGAAAACAAGAAATAAGCTCTTGGACACCGATATATCTACGCAGGAAGCCCTCTTTCATTGTATCACTGAAACACAGGTTGAAGGATTCCCCGACCCTTATAAAGGCAAAGTACGGGAAGTATACACACTGGATGGTAATACTCTCGGTATTGTAGTCAGTGACCGGATTTCGGCTTTCGATTATATCATGCGGCAGGCCATTCCTTTTAAAGGACAGATTCTGAATCAGCTTGCGGCTTTTTCTTTTGAGAAAGTGAAGGATATCGTTGCTACTCATGTCATTGATGTACCCCATCCCAATGTCACCATCGCCAAGAAATGTGAGCCTGTACCTATTGAAGTGGTTGTTCGCGGATACCTGACGGGCCACGCCTGGCGTGAATACAAAGCTGGAAAACGCAAACTTTGTGGGGTTGCTATGCCCAACGGCCTGAAAGAGCATGATCGTTTCCCTTCTCCCATTCTCACTCCGGCTACCAAAGCTGAAGAAGGCCATGATGAAGATATCTCGGAAGAAGAAATTTTGTCCCGTGGAATTGTGTCTGCAGGCCTTTGGAATGAAATCAAAGAAACAGCCTTCGCCCTATTTGAACGGGGAACGCAGGTAGCTGCTGAACAGGATTTAATCCTTGTGGATACCAAGTATGAATTTGGCACCTTTAACGGTGAGCTGACCTTAATTGATGAAGTCCATACCACGGATTCTTCCCGATATTTCTATAAGGATGGCTACGAAGAGCGTCAGGCTAAAGGAGAGCCTCAAAAACAGTTATCCAAGGAATTTCTGCGTGAATGGCTGATGGAGCATGACTTTCAAGGAAAAGAAAACCAAACCCTGCCCGATTTACCGGATGATTTTCGCATGGAGGTTTTTGAACGCTATGCAGAATTGTTTGAAATGCTAACTGGCAAAGCCTTTGAACCGTACCTGGAAAAGGATATCAATATAAAACTTAAAGATATTTTTGAAGCTGCTGTGTAATCAACAGCCCTTCCTATCACAAAGAACATCTCAGTTCATGACCGATAAAGCCAACCTGCTCGCTAAGTTCGAACAAATTCAGGAATATTGGACTCCTAAAATTATTGCCGAAACCAACGGTCAGCTGGTAAAACTCGCCAAGCTCAGAGGTGAATTTATCTGGCATAATCATGAAAATGAGGACGAACTATTTTATGTAGTAAAAGGCGAGCTTCTTTTGCGCTTCAAAGACCGGGAAATCCAACTTACTGAAGGTGATTTATATGTGGTTCCTGCCGGTGAAGATCATCTCCCCATAGCACCTGAAGAATGTTGGGTGATGCTGGTTGAGCCTGCTGCCACCAAACACACCGGTGATGTTAGCGACGAACGCACGGTTGATGTTGATGATCAAGAGTGGATTTAAGACGGGCTGCTTCCCTTCCCTGATCTTATTTCTATGAAACTACTTACTTCTTTATAGAGGCTTCATTTTTGGATGTTATAGTAAATATGCTACGCGCATTATTATTGTAACAATCATAAAATACGCCCAGCCGGATGTCACTTGCTTCTACTCTATCTCCTGCCAATGAATTACAAGAAGAACTCTCAAGGCTGAAAAAAGAATATCACCGGAACTGCATGTTCGCGAAATATCCGCCGGTGAAAACTCTCGACTTTTCCTTCAACGATGATGGGGCGTTGACAGGGAAGGCAACCTTTGGCAAAGAGCATCAAAGTTATGACCATAGGGTACATGGCGGGCTCATTGCTGCCATAGTGGATGCCGGGATGACCCAATGCCTTATGGGACATTCTATTATTGCTTATACCGTAGATTTGGCTGTTCGCTATTATGAACCGGTAGTACTCCACCGGGAAACACAATTTGAGATAAAATTAACGGACTGCAAGAGAGACCGTATTTTTTGGTTGGATTGTATCATCACACAAGATGGAATAACGAAAGCCAAAGCTACCTCACGTTTTTTTGGTCAGCCTGAGGAATTCATTTGATCACAGATTCAAGGATTACACTAATTTTTTTGCTTCAAAGAAATCTAAGCTCAACAATTTTAAAATCCTTAAACAAATTTAAGTTAATACTCCTAAGCGACTGTAAGTCAGTTGATTAAGATAATACTTAATTAGCTACTATTTCTTCTCACCCATCAATCGTTTGCGGAAAAACCAGACGAGGAACAGAGCCAGTCCCCACTGAACTATTACAGTCATAACTGAAAATGGACTCAAGGGGTTGTACCAGGTATCAGGTGCGTAGCTGGTTGCCGACAGATACATCCACCAGCCCAAGAGTGTCACCACTTCCACTGGTACTACGTATTTAATGATGATCTCCCACCATTTACCCAGCGTAGCAGATCTTTCCTCGGTATTGATAAGTTCACTGCGGAATTTTCCGATTCCGTATTTTATCACCGCATAGGAAATAAGTGCACCGGAAACCATCAACCCAACGCCCCAAACAAAATCCTGGTTGGCGAAGAAGGTGAGATTCAACGCAGATGGGATACCAAAACCAAAACCGGCCCCGCAAATTACCATGGTGGCACGCTTACGGTTAGCGCCCATATCAACAAACACTTTCACGGCCAGCTCAATCATGGAAATAAGCGAGCTGAAAGCGGCAAAGGTGAGTCCCAGGAAGAACAAAATGGCAAAGATATTACCACCGCCCATAGTTGCGAACAACTGAGGCATCCAGATAAAGGTCAGACCTGTTGAAGCAGGACCAGAGGTCTGCATAACATTCAGGATTTCAGCATTACTCATATCGGCACTTAGCGTACCAAACACTGTTGAGAAAATAATAACCGCCGCTAATAACGAGACCATATTATTACCAATACCCGTTTGAAAGGCACTGATGGTTATATCATCGGTTTTGCGCATATAGGCTGCATAGGTCAGGATTAATCCCCAGGCGGCCCCGGTATCCCAGGCATTCTGGGTAAGTGCCTCCAGCCATATTTCAGGGTTTTTGAGGGTATCCCAATCTGGGGTAAACAGATATTCGACACCAATGCCACTTCCCTCCAGCGAAAGGGCTTTAAATAACGAAATGATAAGCACAAGGAGCAACGAGGGAATCAAAACCTTGTTGACTCTTTCAATGGAAGAAATGCCTTTAATAACAATAAATCCGCCCACGCCCATCACAATGGCATGTCCAATCAGAGGCCAGTTTGATCCCTGGAACCCTTCCCAAATGGCATTGGCCTGGCTTAAATCAGCTGGTAACGCTGTTCCTATGGATGTTATCAGGTAATACAAACACCAGCTTGCCACTACACTATAATAGAACATGATGGCCGTTGCTACAAAACCGACGAAGCCTCCCAGCCATCCACTTTTCTTTCCAATCAATGCTACAAAAGAACCCACGACGCCCTTTCGACCGTTTCGTCCCATCCCATATTCGGCAATAATCAGCGGGATGGACCAAAGCAGTAAAAAACAAAGCCAGGCCACCAAGAAAGCTCCGGCACCCTCATCTCCCCCATTTTGAGCGGCTATACGGGGAAATCTCCAGATATTTCCGGTTCCGATGGCTATCCCTAAAACACTTAATATAAGTCCGAGTTTTGAGGAAAATCTTTCTTTCGTAGAATCTGGCATGCAAAAATTATTTAAAGTTTATAATAGCGTGCGGGCTTCTCCGTTTTCTTGCGGGAAGTTTCCCAATCTTATGTATCTTGCATTTTGAATAAAATCAGGCTGTGCTTATAATTGCGAGCCTATCTTAAAAGGTATTAGACGAATATCCAAGAACTTTTTTGAGCCGTTAAACAATATTACATGTTATCAGACCACAAAAAAACCAACCGGTACTTAGCACTATTTACGTTTTTTGTCTCATTAATAATCTATGCGCTTACGGTAGCCCCCACGGCCAGTTTTTGGGATGCCGGTGAGTTCATCGCCGTAGCCCATGGCTTGCAGGTGAATCACCCTCCTGGAGCCCCCTTCTACTCCCTGGTAGGACGTATTTTCTCGATGTTTATGCCCACCAGCTATGTGGCACTTAGCATCAACTTTATTAGTGTGTTAAGCTCGGCCCTAACCGTGATGTTTTTGTACCTGATTGTGGTGCGGCTGGTCCGCGAATGGAAAGGTCATCCTGATGAATTTCCTTTCGTTGAAAAGATTGGAGTATATGGTGGTGCCCTTGTCGGAGCTTTAACCTTTGCTGTCACCGATACCTTTTGGTTCAGTGCTGCTGAAGCTGAAGTTTATGCCATGTCTATGTTTTTCACTTCATTTGTGGTATGGCTGGCGCTGAAGTGGTCTGAAAATTACGATGAGCCGTACAGTGAACGCTGGCTGGTATTGATTGCCTACATGTTTGGATTGGCGATCGGTGTGCACTTGCTCAACGTGCTGGCACTTTTCTTTGTAGCCCTTATTATTTATTTCAAATTCCGTGAGTTTGAATGGAAGTCCTTCCTGTTGATGGGAGTCGGGGCTGTAATTGCCTTTCTGACTATCTATCCGTTTACCATTCAGATACTGCCATCAATCGCCAACGGTGCAGATGAAGCAACCTATGGGCTTATCAATCCGCTGGTTTTCATATTTTTCTTTATGGCTGCTGTGGCTTATGCGGTTTATTATACCCATAAAAAGAAAATGCGCCTGGCCAACATCATCGCTATTAGTTATGCCATGATTTTGATCGGTTTTTCTTCTTATTCGGTAATCATGATCCGCTCCATTGCCAATCCCCCCATTGATGAAAATGATCCAGAGACTGTTGAATCTTTCATTAGCTATCTAAAGCGCGAACAGTATGGTGCTACGCCTATCCTGAAAGGAAGCACCTACGACGACCAAACAGGTCGCATCAATCGTGACGAAGAAACCCTTTTTCCCCGGCGGTATTCACCGGATCCGCGTCATATGGATTATTATTCACGATATGAGTCTGACTGGCAGTTCTTCTGGGATTACCAAGTAAACCATATGTATGTACGCTACTTCAACTGGAACTTTATTGGACGGGAGGCTGATATACAGGATGCGGGTTGGCAATCCGGATTCACGGAAGAAGAGTACCCCAATAATTTTGCCAGTAACTATTATTTCTTTATCCCCTTCCTGCTTGGTTTATTTGGGATGATATTTCATTTCACCCAAGACTGGAAGCGGGCCTTTGCCATACTCACCTTATTCATCGTAACGGGGCTCGCTATTATCGTGTTCCTCAATCAAACCCCCTATCAGCCGCGGGAGCGGGATTATGCCTATGTAGGCTCGTTCTTCGCGTTTTCTATTTGGATAGGCTTGGGCGTGACGGCTCTGGTGGAACTTTTCAACAGCTACGTGAAGGATAATAAAGCCGTTGGTATAGCCACTGTATTACTATGTCTGGTAGCCTCACCGGTTTGGATGGGTTATCAAAACTGGGACGATCACGACCGAAGCAACCGGTACATCGCGCCTGATTATGCCCGTAACCTGCTGGAATCTACCGCTCCCAACTCCATCCTGTTTACTAATGGGGATAACGACACCTTCCCGCTTTGGTATCTGCAGGAAGTGGAAGGCGTTCGTACCGATGTACGTATTGTCTGTCTCAGCCTCTTGAATACCGATTGGTACATCAAGCAGCTTCGCGACCAATGGTCTCACGAATCTGCGCCATTGCCAATTTCTCTGTCTGATGAGGAAATAGAGCGCGTAACCTCCGGTATTTCACAATGGCAGCCTAAGAATATTGAAATCCCTGTGGACAAAGATATGCTGAAAGAGGCTTTTTCTGCCGATCCGCAGTACAAAGAAGCTATAGGGGTAAAACCTGATACTAACCTTTCCATCCTGCAACACGGTATTGATTTTGAAATGCCGGTTGATTCACTGGATGAAATGGTAAGCTGGCGCCTTAATGGCCGCCAGTACGGGCAAGACCGTCAGGGCAATATGGTGTATTACCTGCAGACTCAGGATCACCTGATTCTGGATATACTGCGCACCAACGACTGGCTGCGACCCGTTTATTTTGCCAACACGGTTTCAACACAGAGTCAGCTTAACCTGCATGATTACTTCCGCACAGAAGGTAAAGCCTACCGTGTAGTGCCCAAAAACTTTGGCGGTGGCCGTGACGGTTACATGGATCCCCAGATCTTTACCGACCGTCTGGAGAATTTCTACTTCCGTGAGTGGGGTGATCCCGATCTGTATCTGGATGAAAACATCCGTCGCATGCTCAGCAATTACCGTTTTAATTTCATGCAGCTAGCTTCGGTTTACAACGAGCAAGGGAAACCTGACAGCGCTGCTTACTGGTTGAAATGGGGCGAGGAACGGGTCCCCTTCCGTAAGGATGAAGAGAATCAATCCGTTCGTCTGCTGTATGCCGTGCGATATGCTCAAGTTGGTCTCGAGGAAGACGGAGCCCGCCTTGCAAACGATGCAATTGACGAGCTTTATGAAGAGCTTGAGTCCAGATCTACTCGATTTAGTGAGCTTCAGGAAGAATACATGCAGCTTGGGCAGGAATTCCAAAATGCACGAAATTCTGGTGATGTTCGCGCACAACGTAACATACGTACTGAGCTGAACACCCTATCCAGTCGTGCCCAAAATGCGGGTCGGAACGTAGCCAGTGCACGTCAAAATCTGGTACTGGTACAATATGTATATTATCAGGCCGGTGAAACAGAAAAAGCCGATTCAATCGCCACCAGAGTAAATGAGATCGTTTCTGCTGAGTTTCCTCCGATGCCATCATCCAAAGAAGCCAGCGAACAGGAAATCATGAGATACGGCATTAATTAATATTCGTTTAAAATGAATGTTGCTTGCCGTATATTCATCCAACACTAATTACGCATTATGATTCATCAGTTTACCAAAGAAAATATTGACGCCATAGGAAAGGTACTCGGAAGCACTCCAAAACCACTTGGAAACGATGTATTTCGTTTTGAAGTAAAAGGAGAAGAAGGCGCTCGGAAGCTGGCCCTTGAAATTCACCTGGGTCTTGAGGTAAATGACGAACAGATGAACATGGTTTCGGTATATGCCTACAATACATTTTTACAACTGCACAACTGCACGGCTTTCATAGCCAGTGAAATGTTGCAGCAGGTTACATTTTTCGGCAAGTCCGGGGATAAAACTTCCGGTCTCATTGTTGAAAAGGCAGCTGGTTGCAGCCTCTACGCCAATGTAGATAATGCTATCATTTCCGGCGACTTCACCCAACTTCCCGAAGACCTGATGATGTGTGGTATTGCCCTGTCGCTTACCGAGTCCATGGACGACGATTTCTCATTCTAACTTCTTGCGCATTTGAGCACTCAAACTCCCGTCATTCAGCTTTTTAATGAGAGCAATGAGGAGATCCCTGTTACCCTGAAACAGGCACATGGTGTCCTCAATCAAATTGCTGACCACGAAGAAGTAGGTTTTGCCATGGTTGAGTTGGTGTATGTGGATGAAGAAGAAATTGTTCGCATCAACAAGGAGCACCTGGAGCGTGATTATGTCACTGATATCATCACTTTTCGGTATGATGAAGGAGAAGAGACCGGTGATGATACCGCCATTGAAGGTACGATGTTCTGCTGTGCCCCGCGCATCAAGGAGCAAGCGGGCGAATTTAACGAACCTTTGGAGCGAGAGTTTCTGCGCATCATCATCCACGGCCTTCTCCATCTTGCCGGTTATGATGATCAAAGCGAAAAAGAAAAAACCCATATGACCACCTTAGAAAACAAGTACCTGGAGCTGGCCGGCAACAACAAATAATAAAAAGCTGCGTAGACCATCGGCAAAAAAAGACGGATGGATAAAGAAGACACTAAACATATTATTAAAGAACGCAGCAAGGCTTACGCCACCCAACTCTGGGAACTTATCCGGGATCAGGTTAATAAACACCCCGCCGAAACATCTGCCAAAAACAGGCCTGTCCCCCCTCGAAAAACTGCTGAATATAAATGGCTGCTCAATCTTTTAGTTGCTGCTCCCTATGTACTGGTAGTAACCTTCACCCTTTCTTTCTTTTGGGATTTTGACGGGCTTTCAGCCACTTTTTTTGAATATAGTTTTAATTTTGAAGGACTCCTGAGGATTTTAAGCATTAGCGGCTTGATTGGATTTTTAACCAACTGGCTGGCTATCACCATGCTGTTCCGCCCTACCCACCGGCGTCCACTTTTGGGGCAAGGATTGGTTCCCTCACAAAAAGACCGCATAGCATACCGCCTGGCGCTGGCTGTTTCCGAAGACCTCATCAACCCGGAAATCATCAAACAAAAAATACATGAATCCCAGGCTATAGCCCGGTACCGAAAAAAAGCCACGGTGTATGTGAAGAACATCATTGATGACCCGGAATTCAGGGACGGACTTAAGAAATTGGTGGTAGGCTATGTGGACGAAATGATTGCCGATCCGGAAGTAAGGTCCTCCATTGCCAAGTCGTTGATTGAACAAATTGACGATGCCATTGAAGAAAACTCATTCGAGAAAGTAGCCCTAAGAGCATATAGCTTTCTAAAAGGCCGGGAAATGCAGGATTTGGTGGAAAATGCCCTTCAAAAACTCCCTACCGGTATCGAAAAAGGCCTCAACCGCATGGATCATTTTTTGGATGAGCTCCCTGAAAAGCTGGACGAGCATGGTTCGGTAATTGAAGACCTGGTAACATCATTACTCTATAAATTGATTAATCAACTGGATGTACAAGCGTTGGTTGAAGACAATCTCCGGGCTTACGATGAACGTAAACTTGAACAACTCATTAAAAACGCCAGTAACGATCAGCTCAAATATATTCAGTACCTTGGGGCGGTACTTGGAACCTTTGGCGGATTCATCATTTGGGAACCCATGGCCAGCATCATTGTTTTAAGCGTTATCATTGGCTCGGTAATTTTAGCCGATATGCTCATTTTCAGCCTTAAGAAAAAGAATCAGCCCTGAAAAAGAATTCGTTTTTTGATTTTATTTCACTCCACTTAATTGTCATACTTTAACTCTCATTTTTGCCATTCATGAACAACTTTTTAAAACTGGCATCCTTTTCTGCCTTGATGTTAATCTTGTCAAGCTGTGCCGGCTCCAAAACTATTACAGATACTGAAACCGAAACCAATAAAGGTGCTGAAAGCAATGCCGAAGCAGAAGCAGTCACTGCAACCGAAACCTGGCACCTCGCTCCTGCCAACGCCTCTCCATATTTAGGCACGGGGGTTGAAAAAGCTTATAACAAGATTCTTGCCGACAAATCACCCCAAAAGAAAGTGGTGGTTGCCATTATTGATTCGGGAACTGACATCCACCATGAGGATCTCCAGGGTAAAATCTGGGTGAATGACGACGAGATACCGGGAAACAATGTGGATGACGACAACAACGGCTATGTTGATGACATCTATGGCTGGAATTTTATTGGCGGGCCGGATAGCACGCACGTTAACAAGGATACCTATGAAGTGACTCGCCTCTATGCAAAACTCAGCGAACGTTTTGAAGGCGTTCCGGTTGATTCCGTTGCCCCCGAGAATCAAGAGGATTATGAGTACTATCTTCAGATTAAAGAAGACTTCAATAAGCGGGTGGACAAGAATAACATGGAAATGATGCAGATTTCCCAGTTCAGACAGGCCATCGCTTCTGCAAAGCAGACTTTAGGTGTTTCAAGCATTGATTCACTTTCTATGAAAGAGTTGCAAATGACAGAAAATGATTCCCCGCAAGAACAACAGGCCAAACAGATTATCGGGGCCATTAAAAGTCAGGGTGCTTCGGAGAAAGATATTCAGGATGTGGAGGATTATTACGAACACGTATCCGGTCTGGCCGAATATGGACTGAACCCAGAGTTTGATCCAAGGCATATTGTGGGTGATGATTATGACGATTTAAGCGACCGCTATTATGGTAATAACGATGTGGTTGGTCCTACTGCCGACCACGGTACTCACGTAGCTGGAATTGTGGGCGCCATTCGAAATAACGATCTGGGTGCACAAGGTATAGCTGGCAATGTAGAATTGATGATTCTGCGCACGGTACCTGATGGTGACGAACGCGATAAAGACGTGGCCAATGCCATCCGGTATGCAGCTGAAAATGGTGCCGATATTATGAACATGAGCTTTGGCAAAGGCTACTCTCCCCAAAAAGAATATGTAGATGCCGCCATGCAATATGCCGACAGTGTTGGCGTATTGATGGTCTCAGGATCGGGAAATGGCAGCGAAAATACCGACAGCACCGATACCTATCCCACCCGCTACTACGAAAATGGTGGCAAAGCCAATAACTACCTGAGTGTGGGGGCTTCATCCTGGCACTCCGACTCTACCCTGGCAGCGAATTTCAGTAATTACGGTAAAGAGAATGTAGATCTTTTTGCCCCAGGTGTGGATGTGTACTCTACCTTTCCCAACAACAGCTACGAGCCAAACAGCGGTACCAGTATGGCCTCTCCGGTAGTGGCGGGTGTTGCAGCCTTGATTATGTCGTACTACCCGGAATTGACTGCCACCCAGGTAAAAGAGATCATTCTTGAAACAGTGACGGAAGTAGATCAAGTAGTGTACAAACCCGGCAATGGAGAAGCGGTGCCTTTTTCTCAGCTTTCCTCCTCCGGGGGCATCATCAATGCTTATGATGCCATTCAGCGGGCCGAAGAACTAACCAACTAAAAATCAATTGTCTGAAGCCTCAAGCACATATGATGCGGTAGTAGTAGGCTCTGGTCCCAACGGTCTATCAGCGGCCATTCGTTTAGCGCAGGAAGGATTACAAGTGCTGGTGCTTGAGGCCAAAGCTACACCCGGCGGTGGTACCCGAACGCAGGAGCTTACCGAACCCGTTTTTTTGCATGATGTCTGTTCTGCCGTACACCCGACGGCTGCAGGTTCTCCTTTTTTGAGTACGCTTCCCCTCCAGCAACACGGACTGGAGTGGGTACATCCCACCTATCCTTTCGCTCATCCATTGGATGACGGTGATGCCGCTGTTGCCGAGCGCTCGGTAGAAGCAACGGCCAAATCATTAGGTATAGACCGCAGTTCGTATCAGCAACTTTTCCAGCAGTTATCAGCCCACTGGACCAGTCTTTCTTCTGATGTGCTGGGACGGCTCCGAATCCCAAAGCATCCTTTAATAACTGCCCGATTCGGCTTTTACGGGATGTTTTCAGCTGATCAACTCAGTACTATGAAATTCAGCCAAGCCAAGACACGCGCCCTTTTTGCCGGATGTGCCGCTCACAGCATTCTACCGCTGGAAAAAGCCTTCTCGGCTTCGTTTGGATTGGTGTTGGCGGCCTCGGCCCATGCAGTAGGCTGGCCTTTTGCCAAGGGAGGATCGGCAAGTATCACCAAAGCGATGATTTCATACCTGGAATCGTTGGGAGGAACTGTAGAATGTAAGCAGGAAGTAAGAACATTGAAGGATATCCCTTCATCCAGAGCTGTTTTATTTGATTTGACCCCGCGGCAGATTGCCCGAATTGCATCCAATAAGCTTCCTTCCGGTTATAAGGATAAACTGCAAGATTATACCTACGGCCCCGGGGTGTTTAAAATCGATTGGGCTTTATCCGAACCGGTTCCCTGGAAGAATAAAGCATGTCGGAAAGCCGGTACCTTGCACCTAGGTGGTAGTTTTGAAGAAATAGCCTCTGGCGAAAAAGCTGCATGGGACGGCAAACATTCCGAAACCCCGTATGTGTTAGCCGCACAGCCCAGTGTGTTTGATGATGGCCGTGCGCCTGAAGGCAAACATACTTTTTGGGCGTACTGCCACGTACCTTCTGGTTCCACCAAAGACATGACGGACATCATTGAAAAACAGATTGAACGATTTGCTCCCGGTTTTCGTGATACCATCATTAGTAAGCACAGCATGAATACGAAGGCTTTTGAACAGTACAATCCGAATTACATTGGCGGAGATATCAATGGAGGCGCACAATTTTTCAAACAATTATTTGGGCGGCCGGTTATGAAGTGGAATCCCTATAAAATTCCTGCAGAAGGTTTGTATATCTGTTCATCCTCAACCCCACCCGGTGGCGGCGTACACGGGATGTGTGGACTTCATGCAGCCGAAACAGTCCTTAAAAATGAATTTGGCAAAGCCTGACATTTTAACTCTTTAGACCCTTATCTTACCGTATGCTTAAAGCTTTGCATACAACCATTCAAAACCTGAGATCGGACAACAACGGTATTCGCCAAAAATCCCCCAGATGGACTTTTTTCAGTCTGGGCATAGCCGTCCTGATTTCGATACCTATTTTCACCGTCATTTTTGCCATCTTCACTCCTTCGGGAGAAATATGGAGCCACCTGGCCGAGACAGTTCTGGATGATTATATCATTAACTCCCTCCTCCTCATTTCTGGTGTTTCTGTTGGGGTGATTGCCATTGGGGTTTCATCTGCCTGGCTGATCACTATGACTGAATTCCCCGGTCGACGCATGTTTGAATGGGCCTCCATCCTGCCTTTTGCGATTCCGGCCTACCTGATGGCCTACATCTATACTGATTTTCTGGATATTGCCGGTCCGCTGCAAACGACGATCCGTAATGTTTTTGGTTTAGGGATAGATGGCTATTGGTTTCCGAATATTCGCTCAGTTGAAGGTGCCATCATCATCATGTCGCTCTCTTTCTATCCGTATGTGTATATGCTGGCTCGTTCTTCTTTTTTGGAACAGTCTACCAGCCTTCTGGAAGCCAGCCGGATTATGGGGTATTCCACCTGGCAAAGCTTTTTGAAAGTAGCGCTGCCTGTTGCACGCCCCGGCATTGCCGCCGGACTTGCCCTGGCCCTGATGGAAACCCTCAACGATTTTGGGACCGTTCAATATTTCGGTGTGCAAACGTTTACCACCGGTATTTACCGTACGTGGTTTGGCTTGGGAGAACGTCCAGCCGCCGCCCAGCTTGCTGCTTTTTTGCTGGCTTTTATTGTAGTGTTATTGATTTTAGAGCGATGGTCCCGAAGCCGCATCAGCAATGAGAAAGCCAACAGTACCCGGTTTAAACGCCTCAACCGTTTTAAGTTAAAAGGTTTTCGCTCCGGACTGGCCTTTGTAACCTGCTTCATTCCGGTATTATTTGGCTTCATTCTGCCGGTAATTTTACTGCTGAATATGTTTTTCACTAATCTGGATACCCTGGATTTCCAGTTTATTGAATTGTCGCTGAATTCATTTACGGTATCAGCTGTCACGGGACTTCTGGCGGTAGGCATTGCATTGGTGATGGCCTACTCGGCCCGACTCAATCCCTCCTCTTACGTCAAGTTTTTTAACCGTGTTAGTTCGCTAGGTTATGCCATTCCCGGTTCCGTAATTGCCGTTGGGGTGCTCATTCCCTTTGGCTTTTTTGATAACACACTGGATGCTTTCTTCAGAGAGCACCTTGGTTTTTCCAGCGGTTTGCTGCTTAGCGGAACCATCTTTGCCATGGTATTTGCCTATTTAGTACGCTTTCTCTCAGTTTCCTATGGAGGTGTGGAAGCCAGCATGGAAAAAATCACCCCAAATATGGATGAAGCCGCAAGAGGATTGGGCTATTCCTTCAGCAAGGTGTTGCGCAAAATTCATATTCCCATGATGTCGGGCGGGCTACTAACGGCAGGCTTGCTGGTTTTTGTAGATGTGATGAAAGAGTTGCCTGCTACCCTCATTGTACGGCCTTTTAATTTTGATACGCTGGCCGTACAGGTTTACAGGTATGCTTCAGATGAGCGGCTGGCGGAATCGGCCGGAGCCGCTTTGATGATTGTGTTGGTTGGCATCATCCCCGTAATCATTATAAGTCGCACGATAGCTAAGTCAAGAAAATCGGAAACCAAGTGATTTAGCTATCACAAATCACCTAGGTTTCCTCATCTCATCCTTCCGCACCATGATTTCACGGAAGTTTTAAAATGGACTCTATTCCATCACCAGGAATATTCCAGACGACGAAATAGAGCAAAAGTCGATTCTCGACTTTTCAGGGTTTCTTAGAGCCCATTTCGGGCATTAATTTCTTATATGTAATTGGGGGTATGAGTTCAGAAATACGGCCGTGACCTTCCTAATCATTACCACGGCCGTATCATATGAAAATGAATCTCCAAATCGATTCTATCTGAACTATTACTCCTTAATTAATTCAGCATAAAGCTGAAACCTAACTGAGTGTAATCCCGCTTGTCAGCCAATGATTCACTCAAAATTTTCTGCTGTTAATATTCAAAGAAGAGCGGAGAAATCACTTATAAAATAATCTCAAGTCTTGTGATATTTGTATCAAAAACACCCTTTTAGAGGCTATTTGGGTATTTACCGGTGTATTAGATTTGCAAATTCAGGAATCTCTTGCGGTTATTAATTAACGTCAGTTCTATATAAAAACGTCATTGCTTTAAATGTTAGATAATTCGGTGACAATTTTCTGGTCGTCCCCGAATGGGGACAAACATCAATAGCCCAGGGTAAATCCATGCAAGTGGATGCAACCCTGGGTTGGCTATCACACAAAAAAGAACCCGAGGCTTGTTTTACTTTGAGGTAGGAACATCTAACGAGGGTTGGGCAACTGCGTGCTATGGGGAGGCAAAGCCAAAGCTTCGTAAGGCAAGATTATCCCACCTGTCAACGGGGCGAAGCTTGGGCTCTTTTTTTTATTCACCCCAGGTTGCGCCTGTTTGCTCCCCGCAAGCGGGTAAGCCTAAACAGGCTTACCCGGGGCTATTGATGTATGACCCCATTCGGGGTCTTCTTAAGTAAGTTTTGTCACCGAATTATCTATCTAACATCTACAATTGCGAGTCCCTAATTTTGCCAAAATCGGGGCAACACTATTGAAAAAATGACCAGAACTTGTGATGGGTAGCAATCTCCCGGATAATGCCACAGACTGTGCTTCCTCTTGTCACAGCAACCTCCGCAAGGAGAAGGCCTTCTATAATACTTCAAATTCAATGTATTACAATTAGCATTGTAGTAAATGAGGTCTCCCAAGAAAATCAGCGTAATCCCAAAATCCTTAAAATCTACGATCAAAAGAAAGCCTCTATTACCGCTACAGGCCGGGGGTGCCTGAAGCGGAACAGAGTAGCTCACACGGTCACTGTGCGACCGGCCTTCCAGGGGGTATGGGTATTCCCGCTTTTGGGGAATCGTCTGTGAAAATCAATATAGCAGCTGAGCTAATTACGGCAGCGCCAATGCCTCCCAAAATCCAGTATTTCTTCTCTCTTACAAAGGTACCGAACTTGTTCTCACGCTCATCAGAGGTAGGTTCAGGGGCAAAGGCTTCCATTTCACGGGGATTTAGCTGAATAGAAATAGTCGCATCTTCGCCCCTGTTTAAACTTACCACCTGCTCGGCATCCTGATATCCTTGTTTGCTAAATGTGAAATGGTATGTCCCCTCGATCAACTCTATGGAACTGATTGCTTCTTCTGCAAGAAACTGATGCAGGGGTTGTCCGTCCATCGTCTTAACAATAACATCAATGCTGTCGGTATTGGCCTCAATGGTCAGATTCGAGCTCAGAGAGATAAATTGCTGATCATCCTCATAATTTTTGCCCCCCGTCTTTATTCTGAATGTATTGACCCGCATCAGGTACAAAGGAACTTCCATATCAGCGTTCTCTAATCCAGGCTGTTCCTGAATGGAAATGGTGCTCATGGCTACCTGGGTAAAAGCATCGGATTCATGTACAAAGGAAATAGATATAACCGAGTCCTCAGTCATAGTAATATCATCGGTGCTGACGGTAATTCCCTTAAATATCAGAGTCTCCTCTTCCAACCACTGCTGAATGAGTTCTGAAGAGACTTCGTATTGATTGTCAGGAACTACCAGTTGAATGATTCCCTCATTGATACGAAGTCCTTCGGTAGGTTTAACATCGACCTGCTCAAAGTGGAAGGACGTATCCGTTTCAGGACTTTGTGCAAAAACACTGATTCCCAGCAGGTAACAACCGAAAATTAAGCTTATGGTTCTTATTTGGTTTGATAATTTTGTTCTCATAGTTCTGTCGATAAAATGATTCATAATCTTCATGCACCTCTGCTTTATTTGATGAGGGTCAATTTCTTCGTTTGAACATGTTTCCCAGCCTGCAGGCGATAGAAGTAGATACCACTGGCCAGATGAGATGCATTCCAGTCATACACATACCAGCCCGCCGATTGCTTGCTATTCACCAGGGTTTGCACCTTACGCCCTAACAGATCATAGATCTCGAGACGTACATCCGTGAGTTCAGGAACCGAATAGCGAATGTTGGTAGTAGGGTTAAACGGGTTCGGGTAATTCTGTGCAAGCGTAAACTCCGTTGGCAACATGGACTGCTGTAATTCTTCCAGCTCCATCTGGTTACCCACATATACCTCATATCGGGAAATGGGCTCGGTCATCTTGATTTTCTCTTCGCTGAAGGCTGGAATCAAGTATGACTTGTTGGTAGCCACGTTTAACAGCAACACCGATGTGGTTCCCGGCAGGTCAATGGCTTCGGGACGCCAGACCGTGCTGGATCCAACTCTTGCCCGCACCTCAACAAAGTAAGGTTCATCCGTATTCTTGGTACTCATCAGGCGATTGTAGCGCATGTGATTTTCCTTGTGATCGGTAATCACCATCCCGGATTTTGCGAATCGTAAATCAGGATGTTCACGGTTAAATCTTCTGCCCTTCTCTTTTTCAACTTGCTTTGGCTCCTCCACAAGCTGAACTGCGGTACGACTGCTGTCCGGGTAAAAAATCTCAATATTCAAGTGAGCTTTGCCATCCAGACTTTTGTCACTAAGCTTGGTTTGCTCAGTTCCCCGCTGCTCAAAACCGGTATAAGGGATAAATAGCGTTTCCCTGTTCAGGTTTGGATCATTATAGAAATAATATCCCTTGAAAGGTTTCAGGGTATCGGCCAGTCCGAACTGCTGTTCGTAGCCATAGATGGAACCACTGAAGTTGTTAAACTCTTCCACCAGAGACCATTCTACTGCAGACTGATAAGGATTTGAGATGATATTCCAGCCGGAATGAACAGATATTGGATAGCTATCATTTTCATTGGTCTGAACCGCCGTAAACATCCGGTTTCCGGTTACAATTTCAGTACTTAGCACCCAAAAGCCGAGTCCGGGACTAAACACAAAGCGATCATCATCCGGCGTATATTCATCATAAAACTCCAGGTCATCGCCGGTCTCAATGAATGCACGCCAGCTCTCACGATATGGTCCTGTGAAGAAATCATCCACACGAATGCGGTCAGAACCCGGCAAGCCAACCATTCGGTAATCGGTTTGCTGTGGTGTAACAGCCTCCTCATTGGGCTCTTCTGAAGTCCCTGAGGTAGTACCAAATTCAATCAATACATCTACCGGGTCAGACTCTGTCACGATAGGATCAGGACGTGTGGTGAAGCTAAACATCGAAGTCCATTCACTGCCGGTTGGAATACCTGCGAGGGTATCCGCAACACGTACTTGCCAGAAGTAATTAGTTTCAGCAGAAAGCCCTTCAAGCTGCAATTCATCTACGGTCAGTGTAGTATCAATAAGCATCGGCTCTAACTGATCGTTTGCAGCCAGTTGTATTTCAAAAGTAGCGCCTTCAGGAATGTTAGTCCATCGTAACAAGGGCGCCGTACTGATGTCGGTAGCTTCATTAGCCGGGAAACTTATAGATGGAATTTCAGCCTCGGTCGCAAAAGTAAAGGCTTCCGACCAGGGTCCTTCGCTGTTTTCATTGATACCGCGCACTCTCCACCAGTATGGAGTGAACAATAAAAGCGGCTCTTCCGGGCTAAAGCTTAGTTCATCAACACCAATGGCTTCGGCGGTGATGGACTCAAAATTCTCATCTGAAGCAATTTGGATTTCGTAGCTATTCGCTCTCTCTGCAGCATTCCAGCTAAAGGAGCTGCCGGTGAACACGGAACC
This sequence comes from Gracilimonas mengyeensis, assembly GCF_900182705.1. GTDB lineage: Bacteria > Bacteroidota > Rhodothermia > Balneolales > Balneolaceae > Gracilimonas > Gracilimonas mengyeensis. The sequence continues at coordinate 440,122 of NZ_FXTP01000001.1, forward strand.
CAAACTGTCAGCAGGACTTGCCAGTGTGACCTCTCCAGGCATCTGAACAATTGTAGTGAAGCTCCAGCTAAATTCATCATTCACCAAATCATCGCTGTTTCTAACTGCACCAAATGGGATCACGACGGTGTACATGGTCAAATACTCCAATTCTTCGGGGATGATCACCAGAGAAGAATCAATTACTTGCACGTCTACTGATTCTATAGCAACGCCGTTCGATGTCAATTGAACGCCTGAAAGATCCCCTGCACTTACCGGTTGGTCGAACTGTACTTCAATCGGCGTCTCTACATCTACATCTTCAGCATCAGCCAACGGAGTTTGCTGAATAATGACTGGCACTGTTTTTATCGATGTGAAACTTAACGTGAAGGGTGCATTGCTAATGCTGTCCGCATTTACAATCGCTCCCTCCTCCATGCTTAGGGTGTAAACCATCGCATTATCAAAGCCAGCGTGAGTAATTTGCAGTAGAGAATCCGCCGCCGTGAACGAAGTAATTTCTACTTCCTGCTCCGTACTGTCTACTATGGAGAAAGCATCTTGAGCATCAACATTGATATCTTGTGAAAAGCGCAATTCTATGCTTTGATCCAGGGCTATGCCTGTGGCCTCATCAACCGGATTGGAAACTTCCACAACCGGAGGTGCCATAATGGTTGTAAATGAGAAGCTGAACGCTCCGTTAGGCTGTTCATCCGAATTTTGTACTGCTCCGGCCGGAATGATTACGGTATAACTGGTTTCATTACTAAATAATGCATGGCTTAACAGCAGATTTTCACCGCTTATGCTGGCATTGACCTGTTCAACAGCCGAACCTGCTTCATCTTCAATACGAATTCCTGAGAAGTCGACTTCAGTGATATTTTCGTTGAATTGAATTTCAACTTCGGCATCAAGAGCCACCTTTCTGGCAGTATCAGATGGAGTGGTAGCTATCACCGATAGTGCAGATATTATTTCTATTGTTACGGATTGCGATGCCTCGTTTTCACCATCACTTACCTGAACAGTGAAAGTAATGGAATTAACCAATTCAGGATCGAAATCATCAGCATCTGAGACGGTAACGAACCCACTTGTAGCATCTATAGCAAGACCCGGTTCTCCATCTTCATCGGCATCGAAATTATCCTGAAGGGAAAATTCAAGACTGGCCTGTATATCTTCATCATCAGCGATTGCCCGACCCAGGGTATCTCCTGTAGCAGGCATCTCACTAAGAGTCAATGGCGTGGGGAAACTCAGGGTTGGACTAAATTCATTGACATCGGTAACGGTGATCACGAATGACTGACTGGTACTTCTGAGCCCGTCACTTACTATCACTGAAACCTCATAACGGTTGTCTGAATTTTGATCGTCCGGGTTTTCAGCATCGGGCGCTTCTGTAAAAAGCAGCACACCAGAATTTTCATCAATTGTGAATAGCGATTGATCTACTCCGCCATTCAGAGAATATGATATACTGTTGAGGTCACTTGCTGTTACCGTGAAGGCTGTCCTTTGGTTTTCTTCCGCAAAAATGGCACCATCCGGATTGCTTGTAATCACAGGTGGCTGGTTATCCACGGTGATGGCCGGCACATCCATTTGAGAAGAAGTATTGCCGGCTAAATCCACGGCTTGCACTACAAAGTTATTCACCATGTTTTCTTGTAATTCAACCTGAAAACTCCAGGCACCTGACTGTATTATGGCCGAATCCAAAGGCGTGGAATTATCCGCAGTACCATTGGCATCATCATCAGCAAACAGAAGCACTGACACGCCATTCTCGGCGTGTGTACCAGAGATTGTATAGTCTGTAACCTCTACAAGAATGTCTTCGGATGGCTGAGTCACCACCGGATTTTCCGGGGAAGTAATATCAATTTGCACTTCCAGTGATTCAGCAGGACTGATATTTCCAGCCAGATCGGTGACCAAAGCGGCGATAGAATGCGTACCTTCAGGAAGGCTGGTTCCGGTATAATCAAACGTCCAGTTCCCTGATTCATCAGAATTTGTTTTACCAATACTATTACCATCCATGAATAGCTCAACACTGGCACTCATTTCTGCAAGCCCGGTTACGGCTATGGTTTGATCATTGGTGATTCCATCCGATGAGGAACTTCCTGAATCTGTAGTAATTCCAGTGAAAGTAGCGGCTTCAGGTGCAGTAATATCAACTTCAACAGATAAAGCATATGAAGCAGCAGACGTATTTCCGGCCATATCGGTAGCTTGTGCCGTTAGCTCGTATACGCCTTCCGCCAAACTATTGCTGGTATTATCGAGACTCCACTCTCCTGCCCCGTCTGTAGTGGTGTTTCCAACGCTCTCACCGTCAATAAATAATTCGATAGTGCTATTCGCTTCTGCCGTACCATTGATCACAATGTTTTGGTTTCTGGTGATTTGGTCATTGATGGAATTTCCAGAATCTGTTTCTATACCAGCTAGGATCGGGGTCTCAGGGGCTGTGAGGTCAACATCCACTACCAAAGCCGTGGATATTGCCGAAGTATTTCCGGCCGCATCCGTAGCATTTGCTGTGATTTCATATATGCCCTCAGCCAGGTCAGTTCCTGTATGGTCAAAACTCCAATCTCCGGCTCCATCAGCGGTGGTAATTCCAAGTCTGTTGCCATCCAATAATACTTCTACCGTACTTAGCGCCTCAGCCGTTCCTGTTATTTTCAGGCTTTGGTCATTGGTAATCTGGTCTGTCATCAACTTGCCTGTATCGTCTTCAATGGCAGCCACAACCGGAGCTTCAGGTGGCGTTCCATCATAAGTGATACTAAACTGAGACGCCGCTGAGTTTTGATTACCGGCCTTATCTGTAGCTACGGAAGAGGCCACATCCACCGTAACAGTTCCATCTGTTGTTGGGGTAATGCTTGCAGTGTAGACAGTAGCACTGGTCGAAGTAAAATTGCTCACACTTGCATTTCCAGTTGTAATGTCTTCACTGCTAAACCCGGTGACATCCTCGGAGAAAGTGAAAGTTACTGGAAAAGTGTTGTTTGTAGGATCCAGTTCGTCACTGGTAATGGCCACGGTGGGCGGCGTACCGTCATAGGTGATACTAAACTGGCTGGCGGCTGTATTTTGATTACCAACCTGGTCAGTTACTACTCCGGCGGCTACATCAACCGTCATTGTACCATCAGCATTAGGAATTAAGGCAACACTAAACGTGGTGCTGTCAGCCGTTTCAACTTTGCTGATGCTGCCATTCCCAACCGTGATGTCCGAATCGGAAAAACCATTCACATCTTCACTAAAGCTCACTTTCAAAGCAAGCGGGTTCGCATTGGTTGGACCCGTTTCCTCACTTGTGATAGTGACAGAAGGCGGAGTGGCATCATAAATAATACTAAACTGCTCGGCCGCTTTATTATCGTTGCCGGCATTATCGGTAGCTACGGAGCCTGCCACATCCACTGTTATCACTCCATCAGCTGTCGGAGTGAAATTTGCAGTAAATGAGGTGCTATCATTCGTGGATAAATTGCTTAGAGAACCATTTTGTATAGTGACGTCACTTGCAGCAAATCCATTCACTTCCTCTTTAAAGGTAAAAGTTATGGGAATTGGATTTGTGTTGGTAGGATTCTGAACCTGGGTACTTATGGTTAAAGCTGGAGAAGTTGCATCAAAGGTTCGCGTAAATTGAGTGGCAGCCAAGTTGTTGTTACCGGCAGCATCGGTTGCTACTGAACCAGCCACATCTACCGTCACTATCCCATCATGAGTTGGTGTAATAGTGGCGCTGTACTCAGAAGCACTGGATGCACTGAAGTTACTTACACTTGCATTGCCAGCTGTAATATCGTTGATGGTAAAGCCGGTTACGTCTTCCGAGAAGCTCACCAGAATCGTAATGGCGCTATTCGTCGGATCGCTTTCATCACTGCTAATAGATACCGTAGGTGCGGTAGCGTCGTAGCCAATACTAAACTGCGAAGCCGCCGTGTTGTCGTTACCGGCGGCATCCATGGCCACTGAAGCTGCCACATCCAGGGTGACCGTTCCATCAGCCGTTGGAGTGACCGTAGCCGAATAGACTTTTGCACTCGTTGCGCTGAAATTGCTCAGGCTTGCATTTCCTGCAGTAATATCATCGCTAACAAAACCCGTGACATCTTCTGAGAAGGTGAATGTGGCTGTAAAAGCCCCGTTGGTCGGGTCGGTTTCGCTGGTACTGATGGATACTGTTGGGGCAGTTGCATCATAAGTAATACTGTATTGCGTGGCCGCGGTATTATTGTTGCCTGCATTATCCATAGCTACTGAAGCTGGTATATCTACCGTAACTATGCCATCAGTCGTTGGACTCAGATCCGCAGTAAATGAAGTGCTGTCACTGGTAGCAACATTGCTGACTGATCCATTACTTACGGTGATATCATTGGCGGAAAAGCCGTTTACTTCTTCACTGAATGTGATATTCAGAGGAACTGAGCCCGTATTTGTTGGGCTCGTAGTCTGGCTGTTAATGGTTACTGATGGAGGAACCTCATCCACATCCGTAACTTTTACCTGGAATACCCGGGAGTCTGAGTCATTTAAAGGTGCCGAACGGTTAGCTGTAACTTCGAGCTCATAAGTATTGTCTGAGTTGCCGTCACCTGGATTTTCATAATCCGGTGCTGATTTAAAGCTGAGCTCACCGGTTGTACTATTAACCGTGAATTTATCTTGGTCTACCCCACCAGATATACTATAGGAAACACCGTTTTCAATATTGTCGACATCTCCGCCAAAGGCATCAACATTCCCAGCTAATGAATTATTTTCTACAATACTTATCGTTTCATTGGAAAGGAAAATTGTATTTGCTTTACCTGGTGTTGGCATGCCATACATAAACTCACTTCCATCGGTTCGATCACGATCAAAGTAGGGATACCGTTGTAAAGAAAGTTCACCCTCTCCAAGTGAGAGCCCGGATATCCTATAACTCGGGAAATTTGCTCTCAAATTGTTATTAGCAAAGGAAAAGTTCACTTCATAGCTATTAATATTTGTGGTATCCGGATCATCGATACCACGATAAACAAGCTTATACTCCAAATCTTTACCATCTATGGTAAAATACCCCTCACTATCCGTTGTAATGGTATTATCCGGATAGGTATTATCCCCCATATTGAAATAGATATCCTGGAACTTATTTGGATATGAGGTAGGATCAATAACTCCAAGGTTAAGATAAATCCCGCCTTTTTGCTTTGCTTGACCGAGTGTTCCCCCGCCAATAGTAATATTTCCAATTCCGCCATCATAAAGTTCAATGTAGCTAATTGAATCAGGTGACTCTTCCGAGAAACCAATTTCGTTGACCATCAGAGGAGGCAAAGGGTATCTAAGCCGGGACCAAGCTCCCTCATTAATTGCAGCAACAATACCCGCACTTGCTAAGTTAAGTTTAAAACTGAGCAAGATGGTATTTATGTTTCCAAGCTCAGAACTAACTGCTGTTATTGAGCCAATATTTAGGGAGCTCATTGAATAACTAAGCTCTTCCAGACCGTCAACTACATTAAAGCTACCAACCATTGTCAGCACTCCTTCAAACAAAGCAACCTGCCTGAACTCTTCCTCTCCGGTTGGTAGTACCAACAGTTTTAAAGTAAAGTCGCTATCCTTCCACACCAAATTTTCATTACCATCATAAAACGTATGATTGATACCAAGGCTATCAATACTCAACTCCAGCTTAACAGGATTGGAATTCGGGTATATTTGGGGGATTTGAGGTATTAAAACACCAAGTGATTGAGTGTTTAACTGGAATGGACTGGAGGCAGGAATATCTTCGCCTTCCCATATTAAATTCAGCTTTCCGCTCGTCTGCTCTTCGGTAAGATTTGTGGTAAACTCCGGTATGCCCGATTCATTGTAAGGCTCTAAAGCATTTCCAGCCAGGTCCTGTATGTTACTTAACGTTTCGTTCAGGGAAAGTTTTAACACACTCTCATGACTTCCATACAGATTACCAAAAATTGTTGCTCTCACCAATACCTGTGAGCTATCCGTATCATACTCCACCTGAGTAATCAATCCTTCGGCAAAACCTGAAATCAAATCAATTTCAAAATCTTCCATATTCACACTATCCACCGGTTCGGAGAATCTAACCCGATAAGTAATTTCCTGAGCATTGTTTGCAGGATTACCTTCCAGATTTACCGAGGTAATATGTGGAGGGGTTGTATCCGGTAATTCAATCGGTCCCTGCAGCGGACTTTCCACTGCATTTCCGGCATCAGTGCCATCATTGGGAGTTACTTCAAAACTGATGTACTTGGCTTCATCAGCTGAAGCGAGCGTGTAGGACTTATTCGTAGCGCCGTCTATATCCTTTTTACCTGTACCCTGTGCATCATCCGAACGGTACCATTGATAAGAGCTGCCGCTTTCAGGGTTGTTTTCAGTATCGCTGTAATCGTAGGTTCCGGTAAGTTCTTCTCCTACTTCAAGTGTCCCACTAAAAGCTACATTGGTAGCAGTAGGCGGATAGTTGCTTACTCTGGGTTTGGTAATGATAGCTACATCATCCACCATCCAGAAATAGGATTCCCCTTCAAAGCTAAACCGGAGTCTTATCTGCGACATATTTACTATTCCCATGGTTACCTCAGGAAATAATACAAGCGCATCGCCTACGTACTCATCTCCATTCGATAGCTCTGGCTTAAATTCTTTTTTGGTCCAGGTAGCTCCGTTATCGTTAGAGAACGAGACATATACTTTGGAATCTAAGGAACGGTAATGAGTGAAAAAGGAAACCGCCATTAACGTATCGGTGTACCCGGTAAGGTCAATCGTCGGGCTAATCAATTCCCCATGGTGTGGACTGGGTGAAGTCCCTCCCCCATTATTGTCTAAATACTCGGAATCAAAAATGGCTACCCCATTAAGCTGCGTGGGTGACGGTAGTGGTTCCCGGCTGCCCCAGCTTGCGCCTTGTGATACACCGGTATTATTACGTATCCAATAGGCACTGCCCGGAGAGGTATTTCCGTCATCCTCACTTACAGAAACTGCATTCCAGAACTGATCATTAAGATTATCAGCCGTGGCTGATACAATATCATCCTGAAATTCACCCAATGAAGTTCCATAATCATAGCGGGAACCGTGTCCCCATATAGGAGTCCGGTTATACTGGTAGGTCTCCACGCTGCCGTAGCTGGTGCCTTCAGAGTTGGTGGCGTACGCACGCACGAAATATTTCACCGTACCATACAGCCCGGTTACATCATCAGTAAAACTTCCATCGCCTATTCCCATTTGAGCCTTTACAACTCCGTCTTCACCAATTTCAGGATCCTCATCGATGTAGGAGTAAACTACCCCGCGCTCGGTGATGGTAGCATTGCCGTCGTCGGTTATATCCCCGCCCCAAGTAGCCGATGAACTGGTTACTCTAATCGGAGTGCTGGTGGTTAGCGTGGGTACGCTCAGCGGTACATCCTCGTCAGTCGTGGTTACCGTGACTGTTTGATCAGAAACACTGTCAAAGTCATCGTCGCTGGTTCCATCATTAATTGAAAGAGTAATGGTCGTGATCTGGCTACCATCCACAAGGTCATCATCTACCCCGGTTACTGTTACGGTTTGGGGGGTATCCCAGGTATCAGGGTTAAAGACCAGGCTGTTATCGCTTACCGTCGCTTCCCCGGTATCATCGCTGCTGATGGTCACAAACACTGCACTGGCTGGTTTAGCATCCAATACCACGGTAAAGCTGTCCGTTGTTCCTGTCTCGGAAACCTCGGTGCCACCGTCCGTTTCGGTAACCGTAAAGCCGGCTACATCGTCATCACTGTTGCTTACACTCAGGGTTTTGTCGCTCAACAAGTCAAAATCGTCATCGCTGGCGGCATCATTTACCGACAGGGTGATATTGTAACTCTGGGTTCCATCTATAATCTCATCATCTACCCCGGTTACTGTCACCGTTTGTGGAGTATCCCAGTTGGCGGGGGTGAATGTTAGGGAAGAAACATCTACGGTGCCCTCACCGGTATCCCCGCTTGTTACATCGATTGCTACGTTGCTGGATGGCTCGGTATCTAATACTACCGTAAACGTATCTGTTGAACCTGATTCGGCAGTGCTGGTGGAACCACTGCTCTCGGTTACGGTGAAGCCTGCATTTACAAAGGTCGTAAAATTCAAGGTCGTGTTATCCGAAATCCCTTCAAACGTATTTCCAGCCTGATCTTCGATAGCTGAAGCACCTATTTGAATGGCGTATTCATTTCCTTCTTGCAGTGCATTTGGAGGACTTAAATACAAGGTGTTGCCTATAATACCATACGTTCCTGCTTTGGGATTGCTCTCTCCGCCTTCGCTGTCCCCATTCACATCAAATACATGGAAATTGGAACTGCCCGTGACATCGTAAATGGTAATGCTGCCACTGCCATCGGTAATATCCTCACTGAAGCTAATTGAAAGTACACCAGAGGTAGATACGTCTGTGGCGTCGTCTGCCGGTGAGGAAGAAACAATAGTCGGGGCTACATCATCTACCTCATTTACATTCACTGTAATGGTTTGCTGAGAAGAAATATCGGTTCCGTCACTAACAGTTAGCGTCAAGGTGTAACTGGTGGTTGTTTCGTAATCAAGGTTGGAATTATCCGCTATGGTAAGCTGCCCGTTATCTGAGTTAATCGAAAAGATGCCATCGGTGTTTCCACCCGTAATTGTCCAGTTGCTTAATGGATTATTGTCTGCATCGGTGGCAGCTACCGTCCCCAGAACGGTAGCATTGGCAGCATCTTCGTGTACACTGAAGGTTTGATTAGCTGTGATAACCGGGGCTGAATTTGGAAGACCTTCTGTAGTGAAAGTCCAGCTGAAGGACTCATTGTCTACATCATCACTATTAGAAACTGTACCAGGCGCAAAGGTGACCGTGTAGCTTGTAGAATAGTTAAAATCCAGATGCGGAATGCGCACTTTTGTACTCTCTGGATTGGCAAGAGTTGGTTCACCTATTCTTATATTATCCGTACCATCACTGATGGTTATTCCAAAAAAGTCATCCAGACTAACAGGCTGATCAAAAGTTACATACAATACAGAATCGACAGCTATCTCAGTGCTTGAAGAATCCGGTTCTACATTTATGGCCACCGGTGATGAAACAGCTACATCATCATTGGTAATAGTAACCGTGGCCTCATCGCTGATGTCTATGCCAGGAATGGTTCCCGAAAAGTTGTCCATACTGATGTTTATCGTCTCATCGGATTCCACATCGCTATCTGATGTGGGCGTAACGGTGAAAGTCTTAGTCTCACCGGCAGTTCCGGTAAAAGTCAGGGTTTCTGAGGTTACAGGCGTGTAGTCGATACCTGCCGTAGCTGTTCCTCCTCCAGTAGATACATCCACACTAAAGCCACCTTTAACGGCATTATCGAGCGTAGCAGTCAAAGTAATTGAACCGTCGTCTTCATTGCCGCTTGCATCGGCGATGGTCACGGTGGCATCGTCATCATCGGTAATGGTTAGCGTTACTTCTTGCGTGCCGGACTCACTCCCGTTTTTAACCGAGGTGATTCCAAATATGGCGGTTTCATCGCCTTCCAAAACATCATCCCCAATGGCTGGAATTGCTAAAGTACCGGTGGTGCCGGAAGAGATATTTATTTGCGTGCCAGTAAGATTATAATCAGAAAGGCCCGTCGCCGTTCCGCTAAAAGACAATACAATCTCTACTGTTTTTGGAAATACATGTGATAGCGTGGCCGTAAGTGTGGCGCTTCCACCCGTTTCGCTGATAGAGGTTTCATCCAGGGATAAGCTAACGGTAGGCTCTCCAATAACATCCAATGTTGCAGTGTAAGTGGATGAACTGTAATCCGTACCGTCATTCACATCAAAAGAAAAACTGTCGTCTGAAGTACCGGTGGTGATGTATTGCAGGTTACCTGCATCAAGATCAGCTTTGGCTATCTGATCTCCGTTAGAAATTTGAGTGTCGGTGCCGGTATCGTAGGTATCGTTGTTGTTAGTATCTACATACAGCGTACCATTGCCGGTGGTGGCTGTTACCCGAAGGTGATCCAGAGGATCGGAATCGTCATCGGTGTAGCCAAAATCGGAGGTAGAAAAAGTATAGGCAATATTCTGGTAGGGTCCGGTAGTGGTAGAAAAATCGGAGGCGTTTGGGGTGGTATTGGAAGCCGCTGGACCAATTTCCACATTAAACATCAGGTCTAATGAATTTTGCGCCCCACCATTAAAGTAAAGTTTACCACCTGAATAATTATCGCCATTATTATAATATAAGTTTTGATTACCGGATGTATTAATGGTGTAAACCTGATCTTTTGTTAAAGAAATATTCTCACTTGAAAGATCGATCGATTTATAATCTGAGGTCAGGTTTGTGGATGTAGATGAAAAATCAAAATCTACTGAACCAAGATTTTTTCCTGATGTTCCCTCACCCTCATATACTGTTAATGTATGTCCGGCAGTCACGGTTCGTACGAAAAAACCAATGCTATTCAATACTCCATCACAAGGAGCCAGAAAGCTCTGTCCGAATGAGCCACTAGTTTGATTACCAGTTCCATTATTAGTGATCGAACATCCTCCCCCCTCACTTACATCATTCACCGTAATCGTAATATCTTGCGTTGCGGTATTATTACTTCTCTCCCCGTCATCGGCTGTGACTGTTAGCTGGTAATTATTATCACTATTCGCGTCAGCGGGATTTTCATAATCGGGGGAGTTTTTAAAGCTGATTTCTCCGCTGTTCGTATCAATGTTGAAGTCATCGGCATCATCTCCCGTAAGGCTGTAGGTTATATTGGCGTCATTGCCTCCGCCGTTGCCGTCATCAGCATTGACATCTAATACAACGGTGCTGGTGGGGGTGTTTTCGTCAATGGAGGCGGTTGCGGAGGAGTTGAAGCTTGGAGCTGCGTTAGAGGCTACCGCCGCGGCAATAAAAATATCATCGAGCCTGGTAGTGGCCGCATTTGGGGAACCATAGGTTACACGAATTTCATCCACATTATCAAAACCTGTATTGGAACTCACATCAATAGTGTTCCATGTATTGTTTGTTAAAACGCCTTTTGATGCGGACACTATTTCTGAGCCATCCCGGAAACCTTTAATAGTAACTTCAGCACTTCCCGAAGAACTGTAATACAGTTTAAAAGTCTCTAACTGAAACTCAGAACCATCACTGCTTGCAAAGGAAACAAATTCCGTATTCAATCCCCTGCCGGGACTCAACTGAATAAAATCATCGTCAATTGTAGCTGCATCATCCCCCTGGTCATTAATTCCTTGCACTACAGCAGTGCTGGTTCCATCCAGGTTATCGATGGTAATATTCCACCCGGTACTTAGAACATCTGAAGCAATTGCCGAACCTGTTCCTGTATCAAAATTAGTGGTATTGCTAATTAACCCATCGAAGGTGGTAGTGCCGACCGAGGGCTGAGCTATCGCCAGTACAGAACTTATACATAGTATATGCAGGAAAACCACTAAATAGCTTCCTATTTTGGCAAACAACCCTTTAGTAAATCTGATTTTTGAAAACAGATGTAGCAATGATATTTGACGAAACATAATGTTCAACCCTATACAGGGTGGCTCCTTAAATGATTTTACTTTTATTTAGATATTTGATTTTATTCATAAGCACCTGAAACCCCTCAAGTGCAAGTACCAGCAATTTTTAATACTGAGTCTTATAAACGATCAGGCCATAACCCATTCACGCAAATGATATAGTTGAGACATAGAAATGGAGAGATGTTTTGGTGACTTTGATTTCCCCCTGTTTTTTCAACATCTGTCGAATACTTAACATCTTCTATATCCACTGATACTTTTCCATTGGTTACTATAGCACTGGGATTTAAATAATCTCCGGTACCTACAGACGAATAGTTGCCTGCGTAACTATTATCAACACCCAAATAGTTACCTCTTGGGTCAACTTCTTGGCCATCGTTGTTGTTAACATTCATCATTGCTTTGGCACTACCCGTTATTTGTCCAGAAGCGTTCAACTCTTGTGTTACGGATGCAGAATGGGTGTGCTCTGTCATCTCTTGATACTGGAGGGTAACCTCTTCACTTCCGCCCTGGCTACCAAGTTTGCGTTCACTTAATCCCGGCCCGATACCCATTCCAATACAACACCTACCTCTTAAATCAGGTAAGTTGAAATTTACATCGGGCTTGCCCCCGTAAATATTTCCTATCAGCGAGTATAGCTGCATGTTATCAAACACACTTAATAATTGCCCGTTGCAAAACTTCCAGTTGACAGGTTCATAATTACCTGCAAAAACTCGAATTTCCCCCAAGTAAATCGGAGGCTGGCTTACACTTACATTTTTGTCCATATTTCCCTTATTCATTGCAAACTAAATGATGTACCTAATTATGAAGGCCTTTGTGGAAATTCACCGTCCACACAAATAATCCAATTCAATACCGTAAAGGGCGACATATTTTCATGCCCTTGAGATAACCCACTATCTTTTACTACCATGGCACTTCCACTATCAATGAATTCTACATTCCCTTCGATGGCCATAGAAATAGCATTTTCATTTAGCGTAGAACTACCATCCTTCGTATTTGAATAATTACCGGAAGCACTGTTATCCTTTCCTAAATAATTGCCTGAAGGAGTGATTTGGGACCCATCTGCATCATTAACTAACACTGTAGACTGGAGGTTGGCAGATGCAACAGCCTGAATACTTGAGACCCCAACAGCTGCAGCATGCGTATGTTGGGGTAACTGATTTTTTGTTAACCAAACCTTTTCAGCACCTCCTTTTTCACCTAATGTCCTGGGGGCTAAATCATTTCCATTACCAGTACCCAATATCGTACGGCCTCTTACATCCGGAAGGTTAAAATAGGTTGTTCCATCCCCACCATACCTTGTTGCAATGATTGCATATAATTTCTCAAAACCTTTGATCGGTAATCTGCTGCCATCACAAAACTTCCAATTGGCTGGGGCATAATCCCCCGCAAAACTCTTCACAACACCTACGTATCCATCCATTTTCTAATGAGTTATTTGATTATTGGTCTGATTGATGTTCAAGATCTCGCAGGGTAATAGGGTGGCTCAACACATATAATCCAGTTCAGCGCAATAAAAGGAACCATATTGTCGTGAGCCTCATCATTGCCGGTTAGACCAAGTACCACTTTTGGTTGCTTATTTATGTCTATTGCGTCTACCTGCAGGTCTATTGAGTCAATACTAATTGCGTTCTCGTTTAGTGCAGTCCGATCCGTATTTGGTGAATAATTGCCAGAGAAACTGTTATCTGCTGCCAAATAATTACCGCTGGGCCCAGATTCATTACCGGAAGCATTGTTTACCTCCATCAATGAGTTTATGGCTACCTGTCGCTCCACGGTATATACAGTGCCGATATAGAAAGTGGCATCATGTGCATGCTCTGGTATTTGGGAAATATCCAGTAGAACACTCTCCTCCCCTCCAAGCTCTCCAAGTTGCCTGTTGGAAAGCTTATCTCCTGTGCCAGCTGACATTATCATTCTACCGGATAAATCCGGAAGTTTAAACGCATTTATACCATCACCACCATAGGTAGTACCCAATATTGAATACAAAGCGGGAAAATCCCTGATTAGCAACTCTTTGCCATTACAATAAAGCCACCCTTCAGGTGCAAAGTCTCCTGCAAAGCACCTTATCTCACCTACATACCCATCATCCATACTTACCGTATTTATGTTATCTGTTTACAAAACCGATTTTATACCTATGCCTTAATTTTATGGCATGGCCAATTTGGTAAGTGGACATAAAGGCCCATAACCCATACCCAAACCGGTTGTCTTTTTCTTTACCTAATCTTGTATTAAATCAATACCCAGTTACTAGTAAGCTTTACCTCAGTTTTTTTATAAGATAGAAACTTAATCTTCGCCTCTAATATTTGTAAAAAAGACCAGATAGTACTTATCAAATAGTCTCATTATTTGTGATAATTGTATCAAAAAAGCTACCAACGAGCTCTTAAGAGACTATTTGGACTATTTGATAGTCTATCTGTAACTGCGAATTCTATTGTTCTTTTGGTTGTCCTAGTTTTTCTTTATTGGAGTTGTACTCATTCACTTTTAAGAAAAGAGTATCCAGCACGGACAGCCCCGTTTCCAGTTTCTTGATGATAGCAATGGGATCAATAATCTTAAACCAAGTATTATTATTTTCACTATCCTCAAAGATAATTTCTTTATAAGCCGAGATATGTTGGTTGGCAAGATGCACTAGAAAAGTACAGAAATACTGTAAGTACGGTGTCAACTCCATAACTTTACTGTTTTCCTTATTCAAGCCCGCAATTTGAAAAAGAGCATCTCTGACATTTTTGTTAGCCGGTAAGCTAAGGTGGGCTTGAATTACACCGTTAAAGGCTCCTATTTCAACAGTAACTTTATCACCAAAATCAGAAAGCTCCCCTTCTACTATTAACTCATCTTTCCAACGCTTGTAAATGTGATTATTAGATTTTGCGTGCTCTGAAAACCCAAGCAACATCTGAACCGTTGCTTCTACAATGCGCTTATCTTCCTCCTTATTAGCCGTCAAAACACTACTATAAAGCGATGAGATATTTTCGATGGTGAAACCATTCAGAGTTTCGTCAACAAGTTGCCATGCATGCGGCACTACATCATTCCTGTTTACCGTGGAGTGGACTTCTATTTTTCGTTCCGCCTTTTCATAAACGTAATTCAGAAAAGTATCATCTCCAGGAGTGGGGCCTGCAAAAGGATAGGTCTTGATGGTTAAGTTATCTAAGTTTGCTCCATCTAAATCCCAATCTCCGACATGATCAGCAATAGCCTGAGCCATCGCAGGAGAAATTGCTCCGCCTAAACTATGCCCTGTTACATAAAGGGTTAGCGGTTCACTTAGTTTAGATTTTAGCAATGTTTGCAGGTACTCCATGGGAGTCTCAGAAGGATCTCCCTTCTTTTCATCAGAGTTATTATCATCGCCAATAGCTTGGGTCCATGAGATGCTTAATGCCCTTGCAGTACCTTTTGATACATAGCCATTTTCCCCTGATCCTGTATTCTTATCTCCAAAATTTACAATGTCTTTATTCCATGGGATGAGCGTTGAAACCTCCAGGTCTTCTACAAACCAATCGAAATGGCTGGTAAAATTTGTTCCTGCAACGGCAATCACAATTTCATTTTCTTCCTGATGTTCAAAGAAGGCCGTTAAATTTTGTTCCAAATCATTGTATATGGTTAGCCAGGGCTCATGATTACAATCCCAGTTGCCTATCAAGTCCTTAGTCTCCTTCTCTTGCAAACTCTTTTTGTATGACTCTAAAATCTTTTCTTGTATCTCAGTTCTTCCGCCATCAAGATTTTTGGCTTCTTCTGTATCCGCCATCATTGAAAAGGCAAGCATTGCTTTGCGTGTTTTACTGTACCCCATAATTACCTCTTTTTTTATTACTGATTTGGTTGGTCTCTTTTTAAAAATTCTTTCTTCCTTATGACTCCAGGAAGTTTATAGTTAATTATTTAGTCTGGACTGCTCGAAAATTTCTTCGCAAAATTTTGATATATGCCTAACTAACTACGCATGAATTTTTTAATCATGCCTCACCTAATACTGCATAATCCGTGAATAAAAAGCTTATCAGATAGTCTCATAATTCAAAACTATCGTCTCATTTTAACCCAAATCGTCTGTTGCACACATTCTCATACTAATTTATTATGATTGGCAAACCACCCTCCTTACCTATTAATTTTTTTTAATATGGCAGTAAACTATTGGGAATGATTATTTAAATATCCTGAAAATTTATATCGTTACGGGTCTTAAAAGATGAGATTAGTCTATAGAAAATGGACGAGGAAGGAGATTTTAAACAGGTATATTTTGAGAGTTATCAGGCTTAGTCATTGCTTTTTGTTCATACTTTTGATGGCAAACAAAGCAGTTTGCCAACAAGTAGAGTATGATTGGCTGCAGAATCGGCAAATAATCACTCAAGTTTACAATCAGGAAGACGGCTTACCGGTTGTTTCCATGACTGATATGGTACTTGGGGCTGATGATCATTTATACATTGCCTCATCAGCCGGGGTAAGCAGGTTTAATGGCAGTGATTTTGAATTGATATCCACTGAACAGTTTCCACAATTAAATTCGAATCGCTTTTTAAAGCTTTACGCTACTCCCGATTCCTCCATTTGGATGGAAGATGAGCAAGGATTCATAAGTCAGTGGAAAAATGGGGCCGTCCAAACTTTTGATTCGTTATATAAAGATCAGGCATTTCCTGAATGGGCGCTAAGAGTTTCACATTCAGGCCATCCATGGATTTCTAACGGAAAAGATTTTCTGTCTTTCAACTTTCAGAAACAGAAGTTTGAAAAGCGTATTCAATTACTGGATAAAGAATATTTCAATTATACAGCCCTGTCCGATTCTGTACTTTTAATACTCACCCGGGAAGGTTTATATAAATATTCCGATGAACATCTCTCTTTTGAAATTCCCTCCAAAGAACTGCCTTTTAATCCCAAATCTCAGGAAACCTTTTATCATGAAACACTCTTCTATCCCCTCTCCAATCATCGGGTAGCTATTGCTGACTCGGGCGGCTTATCCGTATATGATAATGAACAAGAAAGTTATTCAATGTATCCTTACGGTGATGAAATTGACGCAACCCCACCAACGGTTTTAGAGGTAAATGATAGTACGTTGTTGGTACATGCACTTGGAGGGCATTTTAATTTAGACCTTAAGGATGGCTCCTATTCTCAATTTCAGGGAACCATGGGGGAAGGCATTTGGTGGACGAGTTATAACCCAATATGGAATGATAAACGGTTATATATAAGTGAAAGTAGTGTGCATTACGATGGACAAACTATTTATGCCACCAGTAATGAAAAACGCATCGCTCAGGCCGTACATGATAAAGAAGGGAATTTATGGCTCACAGTAGCAGGCCAGGGATTGGTTCGCATTACCTTACATCCTTTTCATGTTCTAAATGCTGAAAAGGGCCTCCAAAGTGACAATACCTATTCTATTATAGAGGATAAAGAACAAAATATTTGGCTGGCCAGCTTCGAGTTTGGCATTCATCGCATCACACCCGATAGTATTTCATATTGGTCGGAGCGAGACAGTACCCTGGCAAATAACCTGGTATGGTCATTGTATGAAAGGCAAAATGGCCAAATAATTGTAGGATTATGGGATAGCGGTCTTTATCAGTTTGATGGAAAGCAGTGGAAACCATTTCTTTTAAACGGAAATATCCAATTGCGACAAGTTGAATCTTTTTACGAAGACGATGACGGGACTTTTTGGATAGGTTCACGGCTTGGGCTTTACAAAAAAGCTTCTCAGTCTGACACCTTTACTCAAGTATTTGACCATAATGGCAACCCTTTATTGCGTGTCCAGATAATTAAACCAGGCCCAGACGGAAACATCTGGCTGGGCACTCATGGACAGGGCCTGCAGATTTATGATGGTCAACATGTGCAACCGGTTGAATTGGAAGGCCTCTCCCAACAGCCCAAAATCAGGGATATATATTTTCAAAGCAGCGATACCCTTCTTATTGCCAGTGAAGCCCATGGCTTAATACGGGTAGTTACAGGCTACAACAATGCCATTCAATCCTTTGATATCATCGACAAAAGTGATGGCTTACCGGATATTGGAGTGCACCGTATATTGCCGGATACCCACGGTTTTCTTTGGCTCCCCTCAAACCAGGGAATCAGTCGGATCAACCAAAAAGCCTTACACAATTATTTAGATAACAAATCTCCATCTCTTTGGATAGAAAATTTCACTGAAAATGACGGCCTTCCCATACGGGAAACCAATGGGGGTACCCAGTCTAACGGTATGATAGCTTCAGACAGCACCATCTGGATTCCCACTCAAAAAGGCGTCATCTTTTTTGATCCGTCTGATTTTATTGATCAAAACCCATACAAGCATACACAAATTGAAATCGTTTCTATTGGGTCTGAAAGCAGCCTTTATAAATTTTATGGCGATAAAAAAGTCGCGCTGGAGCAAGGCGAGAGATCTCTGATCATCAACTTTTCTCTGATTCACTACACCAATCCAAGTAATATTTCTTTGGAATATCGCATTCCCGAAATAAGTCCTTCCTGGAACTTGTTATCCGACGATCGTCAGTTATCCGTGACCAATATCCCACCCGGCTCACACACTATTGAAGTAAGACTGGCCGGTATCCCTGCTGCACTTCACCAGGGTAATCAATTTCAGGTAACTATCCCCTATTACTTCTATGAGCAATTTTGGTTCAAAATATTGGTCTTTAGCGGGGCAGTATTTTTCATAGGATGGTTGTTTTATGCCAACAACAAATCCGCTAAGAAACGTGAGGAAGTATTAAACCAACGGGTTATGGAAAGAACCGATCTGTTGAATCAGCAAAAAAATGAAACGGAGAAGGCTTTATCGACCATTCAGCAACAGGCATGGGAGCTTGAACGACTCAACCAGGTTAAAACCGATTTCTTCATCAATATAACGCACGAGCTGCGCACCCCGCTTTCTCTCATTAAAGGTCCGCTTTCGTTGCTTAAAGAAGCTTCCAATAAGAAACAAATTGACCGCGAAGAGCAACTGGATTTAATTGAACGAAATAGTGAAAACCTTAATAATTTGGTAGACCATCTCCTGGATCTGCTGCGGATGGAAACCCTCGATTTCGAGAAGCAGGGGCAGCACATCAATTTTAGTTCTTTTATCCGTAATCGTGCGGCACAATTTCAGTCTTCTGAAGGATTATCGAAAAAAGCATTTTCTGTTGATGCACCATCTTCCCAGAAAATCGTAGTGATGGCAGATCCCAATTCCCTCACCTTAATCATCAACAATCTGATATCCAATGCCATCAAGTTTACCGATGATGGAGACCGCATTGAGATCCGGGTTTCTCAGAAGGATAATCAGGCCATTTTAGAAATAGAAGATTCCGGTATCGGTATTCACGAAAAGGATTTACAGCATATCTTTGACCCGTTTTTTAGATCTGAAAACGCCTCTGCCCAACAAGGTTCAGGCGTGGGCTTGAGCATTGTAAAACGGTATATGGAACGCCTGGGTGGAAAAGCAGAGATCGAGTCCAAGATCAATGCCGGCACCACCGTTCGCCTGATATTCCCTTCCGTCAGCAAAGAGGTTCGAAAAGAAGATTTGGTAGAATATGCAGAAACGGACCAAATGTTTACGGATCATTCTGCGAAGAAAATACCGCAAGCTGATGCCGAGACGGCTCATAATGAAACCACATCCCCTGCCGAGAAAGCAGATATCCTGGTGGTGGAAGACAACAAAGACCTGCGGCTTTTCTTCCTTCGTTTGCTTGAGGATTCCTACAACGTACAACTTGCCAAAAATGGATCTGAAGCACTGGTTACTCTTGAATCAAACACTGCAGATTTGATTATATCAGATGTGATGATGCCGGAAATGGGCGGAATTGAATTTGTGCAAAATATCCGCTCAAATAAAAAGCTTCAGAACATTCCCGTCATCTTGCTTAGTGCAAAGAAGACGAATAAAAGTATCTCTGAGGGATTACAGGCAGGAGCAGAAGTCTATCTGACCAAACCCATAGATAACCGGATTCTGTTTGCCCAAATTGATGCCCTGATTTCAAGA
Source organism: Gracilimonas mengyeensis (assembly GCF_900182705.1). GTDB lineage: Bacteria > Bacteroidota > Rhodothermia > Balneolales > Balneolaceae > Gracilimonas > Gracilimonas mengyeensis. The sequence continues at coordinate 459,878 of NZ_FXTP01000001.1, forward strand.
GAAGACAGGCTCAGGGAACTGAAATCAAAGAAAAACACCAAGAACCCGACCCAGCAAGCATTCATCAATGAAGTAAACGAAATTATACTTCGCCATCTCTCCGATCCCAACCTAACCAGCGAAGCGATTGCCGAGACCATGCATATGAGTCGCCCCACACTCTATCGTAAATGGAAAAAGGTATCGGAGGATAGTTTAAATGAATACGTCCAAAAAACACGTCTTGAGGAAGCCATAAGTCATATCAGGGAGAAAGGCTGTACCTTTTCAGAGGCCTCTATTGTTTGTGGCTTTTCCAATCCCGGACACTTCACCAAGGTGTTTAAAAAGCACTATGGGGAAACACCTTCCGAATACTTTAAGGCATAAAAAAACATCCAACAAAGAGCATTCGATCGTTCTTCGTTGGATGTTGGATATTCGCTGTAAGCTGTCTTCCCTACTGCCAGCCGGCCCGGTCCATAATCTGTATAGCTTCAGGATTATTACGTCCCAGCGCTGATACATTTACGGCATCACTTTTATACTCGCCAAAACTTTGCAGTACTTCAGCTATTTCGGCATCGTCGTTGATGGGATACTCGTTATTACCGCTGATGAAATACTTCTGGGCATCTTCGGTTGTCAGATATTCCAGAAAACGTACGGCATTTTGTTTGTTGGGTGAATTTTTGAGAATGCCTGCCCCGCTGATGTTGATGTGGGCACCACGCTCATCTTCGCCCTGATTTGGAAATACGAACTCAACCTGAGAGGCTGCTTCCTGATCCGCTTCATCACCCCCGGTGATCATAACGGCCAGGTAATAGTGGTTCGCAATAGCTACATCACAAACGCCGGCTGCTACCGCCCGGATTTGATCCCGGTCGCCGCCTTGAGGATCGCGGGCAAAGTTATTTACCAGTCCTGTTGCCCATTCTTCGGTAGCTTCGGCACCAATGGTTTCAACCATAGACGCTATCAGCGACTGATTGTAAATGTTATTAGAAGAACGCACACACACGCGGCCTTCAAATCGGGGCTCGGCCAGGTCTTCGTAATTCAATTCCTCATGGTTTTCCACTGCATCAGGATTTACAACCAGCCCTCTTACGCGCTTGGAGAGGCCAATCCAAAGTCCATCGGGATGACGAAATTCGGAAGGAACTCTTTCATTGATCACATCCGATTCAAAGGATTGTAAGATATCGGCTTCCTCAGCACGCCAGAGCCGGCCGGCATCCACGGTTATCAAAATATCAGCCGGAGAATTAATGCCTTCACTCCGTACTCGCTCAATCAGTTCATCGGAACCGCCTTCAATCAGATTGACTTCGATACCGGTTTTCTCAGTAAACTCATCATATAGTTGCTGATCCGTATCATAATGTCGGGCTGAATAGACATTCACCTCTTCCTGGCTGGAACAAGACATGAACAGCATCGCTACTGCAAATAGTGATAAAAGTGTGGACTTCATAAGTAATTTTGGGTTGATGAATATTGATAAACTAATTCGCCGTAAATTAAAGCTTAATTTAGATACATTCTAAATTAATTAATGAGCTTTAACATGCAGATTGTGCTCTCTCAATATCCAAACATATAGTTTCCGTCTTTTATTCAATCATTTATGATTTTCCGGATCCAGCCAGCGTAAAGTTTCCCATTGATACATGCCCGAATCATGTCCGTCACCCCAGGTAATCTTAATTGCATGATTACCCACCTGTTCAATATTTCTAATTTCTATGCGCATGGGGTTTTCCTCAAAAAAAGCTTCCGGTTCAAATTCTCCCATACTGCCATGTCCGCCCCTGCAGGTTACACAAGGGCAGTTTTTCCGCAGACCGGGAAGTGGAAATATCGAAGTATGTCCATCCTCCCATGAAATTTCCAGAACCTGATCTTTATTGCTAACTTCAATACCGGTTGGCGTAGTTGATGCGTCCATCTTACCTTAATTGTTAATAATGACTATAAATCCAACTAAAATTAATCAATGCTCTGGATAATTGTTTCTGCTTTTGCTGTTGCCTCTGTAAGTATCTGGCTGGCCTATAAGCGACTGTTATACCTCGATCAAATTACACCCCGCAATCTTTCTATTACCTTAATTGGGGTGTTACTGGTGTTCTTTGCACTTCAGTGGATGCACAGGGTCGGATATTTTCCCGAACACATAGCCGGAGCATTTATGGCCAATGTGTACGCATCCATTTTTGGTTTCTTTGCCGGAGCGGCCTGGCAACAATTCAATCAGAAGAAAGACAGTGGTAAAATCATTTATGTGAACCGCTCATTTTGGACGGATATGTTCCCTACCCTGGTTGCCATTGGCATTATTCTTTTTGGGATACAACGCACTTCTCTACTATCTGATCTACCCGTTACTCCTATTCGAATGACCTCCGGGTTATCTATCATCGCTATTGGCGCTTACAGCTTTACCATTCGATTGGTTCCTGAACTCAGAGAGGAAGGTCTCATACTGCTTGATCGCAAAATTAGCTGGGATGATTTTTTCACCTATTCGTGGTTTTCGGAAGAAGTGGTTGAAATCGAGTATAAGCTGAATGGAAATATCAAAAGCTTCAAAACCCTGATCCCTGAAGAAGATCAGCTTTTTGTAGAGAAGTTTTTAGCCAAAAAAGTGAAAGACAAACTCGAAAAAGAAGAATTCGACGAGTACGAAGAGTTGGATACATAGTGTTAGGGTGATATGGTGATATGGTGATATGGTGATATAGTGATATGGTGGTTGGGTGATATGGTGAACCAAAGACTGATTTTTTTGTAAGGAATTTGGTTTTCAACGCTCTTACTTTTATGAATCACAACTAAAAATCGTTACCATGAAATTTGAAGAGTGGGTACAGCTGGTTCCATTTGAAATCAAGAATGATGTAATTTGGAACATCGAAGCATATCAATTAGGGTTATTTATTTCGGATATTTGCTGGAAGGATTCCGAAAGTATAATGTCTAAAAGAAGGTTTTCTTTAGCGGATCAACTATATCGCTCGGTTGGTTCAATAAGTGCGAACATAACAGAGGGGTATTCCAGACTTTCTAACAAAGAAAAAGCCAGGTTCTGTGAAATTGCCCTTGGATCTGCCCGTGAAGCACGGGACTGGTATTTTAAAAGCAGACATATCCTAGGTGTTCAAATAGCAAACGAGAGAATCAGTATGCTTACATCCATAGCAAAATTACTACAAACTATGATTTCCAATCACAGAATTAGAAATCACTAAATCACTATATCACCCAATCACCATATCACTAAATCACTCCTCTCCCATCAAACGGTCATACTCCACCATAATGCAGCGGTTTTTGACATATGGTAACTCGTGCTCCTCTGCTATTTCCTCAGCCTCTTCGGATGAAACATCCAACTGAGTCCAAATCACCGGCTTTTGCCCTGTTTTTTCCTGCCATGCTTGTACATCGCGAACCGCATCCGCCGAATACTTCGAATTACGAAACACATTTACGATATCGATAGATATATTTTCAGAAATATCGTTCAAATTGTCGAAGCTTTTCTCATTATAAATGTTGTCCGCTTCAGGATTTACGGGGATTACACGGTAGCCTCTTTTTTGCAAATATTGAGCGGCGTAGTTACTGGTACGATACACATTTGGCGAGCAACCAATCATAGCAATGGTTTTTGCGCCTTTTAAAATTTCTCGAAGGTCTTTGTTATCGTTAATCATGCCAATAGTTCTTTACAATCCTCAAAAGTGATGAATATTACTTATATTTAGGGACAATATATTCACAATTAAAACAATATCTATAGTGTCGAAAGTAAAAGACGGTGACACCGTAAAAGTCCATTACACAGGAAAATTAGAAGACGGATCTGTATTTGACTCTTCTGAATCAAGAGATCCATTGGAAGTAACGCTGGGTGAAGGAAAATTGATACCCGGTTTTGAAAAGGCCGTAGTTGGTTTAGAAGTTGGGGATAAAACCACTGCAAATATCCCATCTGAAGAAGCTTATGGAGAGCGCAGGGACGACCTGGAAGTAACTGTTGAGCGTGATCAGCTCCCTGAAGACATTGAGCCAGAAGTTGGAATGCAACTTCAATTGAACCAACCAAACGGACAACCTGTACCCGTACAGGTAACTAAAGTGGAAGAAGAAAACATCATTATTGATGCTAATCATCCACTTGCAGGCAAAGACCTGACGTTTGATATCGAACTGATTGAAATTGTAAACTAATTTCGATTCTCGATAAGTAATTTATGATGGAGCCTCTCGCAAGAAAGGCTCCATTTTTTTTATCTCTTTGGCCTAAATCAACATTTGGTAGTTTTACCTTACTCTTCATCACGTAAACTTCCCTGCTTGGGCGGGGATTAAGGGGTGGGTAAATGGCGCCAATGGTTATTCTGTAACCTTCAGGAATTTTCTGATTTAGAACCTTCCATAACTTTAACAATTAAATACCAACACCCCTACATGGCCGATTTTTCCCAACAAGGCATAATTTCCATTACTTGCCCCAAGCGCATCACCCCTTACCTGAAAAAAGAACTCACGGATCTTGGTTTTCCTATTGAGAAAGAACGATTAGCCGGAGTTGAAACCAAGGGGTCGCTTAACGACTGTATGTTGTTGAACTTGTCACTCCGCACTGCTCACCGCGTACATTTCCGGCTTAAGGATTGCCGGCCTAAAGATGCAGATCAACTCTACAAAGAGCTGATCAAAATTCCGTGGGAAGATTATATTGATAAACATGGCTACGTGAGCGTGCAGTCTTTTATCAAGAACAAGACGGTAACCAACACCCAGTTTGCCAACCTTAAGGTGAAAGATGCCATTGTAGACCGCATCCGCAAAAAAACCGGCTCCCGCCCTGACTCCGGTCCAAACCTGAATAAAACCGTTGTGTTTATATTCTGGAAAAATGACCGAGCCCAGATTTATCTGGATACCTCTGGAGAATCTATTTCACGGCGTGGATATCGTACGGAAAGTCATACGGCCCCCATGCAGGAAACACTGGCCGCCGCCCTCATCATGGCCAGCAAATGGAAACCGGGGCAACATTTTATCAATCCCATGTGCGGAACCGGCACCATTGCCATTGAAGCGGCTCTGCAAGCGCTAAATAAAGCACCAGGACTGCTAAGACCTAACTATGGTATCAAGCATATCCTTGGCTTTGATGAAGAGCGCTGGAGTGATTTACGCTCTGATTTGAAGAACAAAGCCAACAAAGATTTTGAAGGCCGAATCATTGCCACCGATTATGATGTAAGGGCCGTGAATGCCACCCGGAAGAATGCCAGAACAGCTGGCCTCGATCACCTGATTGAAACCCGAAAATGCGATTTTAGCGAAACAAACATCCCGGAAGGCGATCCCGGCGTCATCATGCTAAATCCTCCTTATGGAGATCGTATAGGAAATGAGAAAGAACTGGAGCCGCTTTACGAAGGCATCGGTGATTATTTTAAGCAAGAAGCTACCGGCTGGTGGGGCTACGTGTTTACCGGGAATTTTGATCTGGCCAAAAAAATCGGGCTGCGGACCAATCAGCGCATTGAATTCTATAACTCTACCATTGATGCCCGATTGCTGGAATATGAGCTTTACTGATCAGTATCACTGATTTTTTGGATTGAGGGATTTCGCAGATTTTTCTTTTCCAGATTCTACTAAAGATACATAGGAAGGTCTTGGGGATTTGAATAAAGTAAGAGATCAAACCAAGATTCAAAAGTCAAACACATTCACAAAGTATCCAACCTTTTCAAGGTAAATAACCATATAAAATAAGACGAGGGCTTAAAAATCTTATAGGTCTAGTGCGGTCAAAACCACAACGAAATCTGTGAAATCCTTTAATCCCTTAATCAGTGACCCTAATCTGTGATCCTGTTCTTCGCCTCAATCCATTTACTCATAAAGCGGGTGCTGGCGGCGGTGTGATGCATCAGCATCTGCCCCGTAAAATTTTCTCTTCTATGAGAATCCAGCCTTTCCCTGATCTCCCCTAATTTCCTTATCAACTTATTACCCAACTCCCGTTTATCATATAACTGATTGATGATAGGTACCCCCCTTTCCTGAGCCACTTGCCATTTCATCTCATCCCGGTATAAATCGACTGCAGCTTGGGCAAACTCTTCCGGTTTCTCTCGGATTTCACCAGGCCAAGGAAAATCATTATGCATGGCTTCGGCTCCAATTGCTGTAGTTACAGATGGCGTACCACATTGCATGGCTTCTATAAGTTTGCCTTTGAGTCCTGCCCCGAAGCGCAAGGGTGCCAATAACACCCGCGCATTTTCGACTACTTCTTTGGCATCATCGGCCCTTCCTTTTACCAGAAATCCATCTCGTTCATTATGCAATTGTTCTACTTTTTGCGATGGATAGGCTCCGTAAATATGCAACTCAGCCTGGGGAAGTTCTTTTCGAATAAGCGGCCAAATCTCCTCTTTCAGATACAAGACCGCATTCCAGTTTGGCTCATGCAAGAAGTTACCAATAGAAATAAAGCATTGTCTTTTATCGCAAGGCTCCCAATTAGTTATGATATTCTCCTGAATATTATCTAACATAAAAGGTAGGTGGATAAGAAGAGCGTCATCCACATGAAATGCCTTTTTTAGAATCTTTATTTCATAGGACGAAATCATCAAAGAAAGATCGCTTCGGTAGATGCTGGCGATTTCCCGTTTTGCAATATCCAGGCTTTTTAAGTCAACCTCCTCTCCCTTTTTCCAGCTTTGATGACGAGCCTCCCGCAGACAATGTAGGTCCTCGGTATCCAATATCCGCAAGGCCTCCGGACATTGTTCTGCCACCCGCCATCCAAATTGCTCTTCCGTCATGAACCTGTCAAACAATACGATATCCGGACCTAACTCTGATACAAAATTATCAAAAGAAGCATCGTTTAACTTGATGCGTTTTGGGGTGATGCCCTTTTCCTGAAGGTTCACGGCAAAGCGACTTTCAGCTGCGGCACTCGCAAAAGTGATGTTCCACTCACGTTGCTGAAATTGCTCCATAAGCTGCATCATTCGGCTGCCGGCCGCAGAGGAGCCTGGCTCAGGCCAAACTTTACCAATAATCAGTACGTTCAAAATCTGTTTTCTTGAAAAATTAAAAACTGATTGAAGCTAAACCGATGAATACTACTTTCCAAAAGGAATGGTTACCCCCAGCCATGGAATTCCGATATAATCCATTTCATCTGTCGTACGGATTAGACCATAATCAATTGCAAAATTTTCGCCACCTGCCCGAATAGCTACAGACAAGATCCCATAATTCTCATTTCCTGCAGAGAAAATGTAATTCTCTGTAACCAAGGACATTTTTCTAGTCATCCGCAGCATCCCACCGAGACTAATATAGGGAGTCCGGGACCATTCTCCATCTGCAAAACCGTATCCCAAACCAAGGGAAAAGTTCTTATCGATATTACCGACAGTCATAATTCCATATCCATATCCGAAGCCACCCGTTTCTAATCCAATAACTTCCCCAAATAAACCTCCCGCAGCAATATGCAGATTGTCTTTTGCAAAAGGAATTGAAACTTTGGGCTGTACCCATATCGGAAATGATTCAGCCCCAATCAAAATCAGAGGAACGAAACCAACTCCCAATGATATATTCTCGGTTAAACCCGCATTAATGTTGTTAAAGAAAACCCAGGTATTTTGGAAATAATAAGATCCTTTCTCCTGTCTGATAGCATTTGTACCAAACAGATATCTGGTTGGATGAGGGTTTTCAAACCAATAGCCATCTGATTTGTTCTTGCCGGATTCATATTCTTCCATCTTGCTTATGTTGCTGCGCTGAATGGTGATTTCACCGAATTCTTTCGTTTTCAGCACTATTTCCAAAGCATTATCATCTACAATAGATCCCACAAAATGATTTCCGTCATTGGTAGTAATCCGATACATGGTGGAATCCTGGGCAAAACCTTCAACAGGCATCAACATGATTCCGGAAATAAGCAGTAAAATCCCAGTAAGACATTGTTTTATTTTCATTCAGTACCTCGTTAGTAATTTTTTGATTTTTGTTATCTCTCTGTACTCAATTATCCCCGAAATACACAGAGTGGTTTTATTCAGAAGTAAATCTATTCACATGGATTTATGATGGGTTCCTGCTGCTCAAAGCGTATATCCTCACCGGTCTTTGGAAATGAAACCAACCGGTAAGGTCGACTAATTGCTTGGGTGGTCATACAATTTGATCCCGGCTGTACTTCCGCATATTCTACTACTAAGCCTGTCGTATCTTTGCGGACCTGGAACCCATCAATATCAAAACCTCCCGAATTTTTAGACTCAAGCATTACTAAAATTACCATCTGCTCTTCAAAATCTATTTCTGGTATTTCCGGCATTGGACTCCTACCTGTGTGAACAGCCTCCCATGCGGAACGAAATTCTGCACTCGAACTAATCACTTTCTCTATTATTCCTTCTTGCGGATGATTAGAGTATTGGCCTGATTCAATCATATTTACACTTAACTGATCCTCTGTATTATCCTCAGCTACGTGTGTGCAACCCAAAGTCGTGCAAATCATCCCGGATAAAAACACCACAATTTGAAAATATCTCATACCAATTAATCCCTCTTATTTTCCAATTGACTCATCTTGAACAACATTCAATACTAAAATTTATTTCTTGCGGATTAAAGTAAGACCATCACGGATTGGTAGCAACACTTGTTCTACTCTTTCATCTTCCAGCACAAACCGGTTAAATTGATGCAAGGCTTCTGCTTTATAATCTTGGGGCTCCAATACGGTTCCATCCCACAGCACATTATCCGTAACGATCAGCCCGCCCTGTTTCAATAGAGGCAGGCTGTGTTCGTAATAGTGCTGGTAACTCAATTTATCGGCATCTATAAAAACCAGATCGAAATCCCCTTCAAGTTCTTGTACTATCTCCTGAGCATTCCCTTTCAAAAGGGTGATTTTTTTAGCGGTGTCATACTTGGCAAAATGCTTTTCGGCCAAATCCTGGTAACGAATATTCATTTCCAGGGTGATTACCTCCCCATCATCTGGCAAAGCCTCAGCCATAGCCACTGCTGAGTAGCCGGTAAAGGTGCCTATCTCCAAAATTCGCTTCGCTCCACTTATGTTAATAAGCATTTTAAGCAGCTGAGCCACCAGGTTACCACTAAGCATGTCGATATAGTCTAATTCTTCATCGGACGAGGCTACCAGCTCTTGAATGGACGCAGATTCCGGGCTGGTCATTTCAAGCGCATAGTTTTCAATTTGCCAATTGGTGATGTGAACGAAAGGTTTGTCTCTGTGCTTTTTCATGATAGATTGAAAGATAAGAGGCTTTCCCCTATCATCACCAAAAAAGATTTCATTTTGTCATTTATTCCCGCCAACGAATCCCGTTTTTTTATTTGGTTCTTTGACCGCTACACGCGCTGGGCATTAAAGCGCCGCTTTAAACAGCTCTGGATAAAACAGGAATATGAACCGGGACCGACCGACCGAACCGTATATTTTCTGAATCACAATTTGTGGTGGGATGGACTAATACCCCTCTACCTAAACAGGGAACTCTTCCAACAAAATGCCCGGGCTATTATGGAAGATAAACAGATGCAGCAGTACACTTTTTTCAGCAAAATCGGGGCCTTCTCTATCAATCTTGAAAATCCGCGGGCTGCCGTAACCTCACTTCGATATGCGCTGAAATCCATGGATCGGGAGCAAGCCAGTTTATTCATTTACCCAGAAGGAACCATCACTCCGCCCTCCGAAAAACGTCCCGATTTTAAACCGGGTTTGGCCTGGTTGTACCAGCAAACAAAAGAGGTAGATTTTGTTCCCATCGCCATTTATTCTCAAAATTTGCGCAGCAGCAAATCCGAATTACATATTTCCATCGGTAAAAAAGTTAATCACGATAAACTAATGTCTAAAAGCAAGTTAACGGGTTTACTTGAAGAAGACATTCACCAACTCTTGCTTCAAACCCGAAAAACAGCCGGATTTGAGGACGAAGGATTCTCCCATCAGTTTTAGAATTACCACGTCCACGGGTACATCAAGGCCGATTTTTGCACCCAATGCGGTTTCTGATGCACCTGCCTTAAGCGCATATGAACCAAAGGCCAGAACAGTTTATTGTAGATATTTTTTGGGTAAATATATTCTGAAATACCATGCGCACCATACACTTGCCCATTATACCTTAACACACCATTACCCAAAAAACGTTGGTAAAAAGGACCGTCATCAATCTTATCTTTAGATTGAATATTTACAGATACTTCACCGGAATTTAGTTCGATTTTTCGTGCAGAACGTAATCCGAAAGTATTTAGGGTAAAATATTCCAGTTTCACCTCATCAAATCGCTGCAGCACGGACTGATTTTTCTCATCAATAAGCCAAGCCTCAAATTGTTCGCCATCGTGTTTTTGCATCAGGTAGTACACCAGCGTTAATCCCTCAAAATGGTAGCGTCCCCAATACCAATCCCGGAAGCTTTCTTTCATCGGTTCATTACCAGTGTTATGATCGTGATATCCTTTCCCGCCAAATGCCAACTCTTCCCTACCCTCTTTTCCATCCACTAAAAAGCTCGCTTCAAAATCCAATGATGGCAGCAGCAAATTCCATCGATGCAAGTCAGAACTTTTACTCTTAATTAACTCACTGGATGGGCGGACGGCTTTGGCAGAAATCGCACCGTTTATGCTGTGGCCGGAAGCAAGCTTTTGGTTCAAGATCAGTTCGAGTTCCACTTCATTCTCTTCAAGCTTATAACGGAGCTCGTCCTTACCCAGCTTCAGACATAACGATTGCTCTTGCCAATCAAAATCACGCGCGGAGTATTCAAGGAAACTATAGTAGATGGTTTCACTGTTTTTATACACCGAAACACTAACCGCAGGATGCTCTGAGCCTGTCAGCTCGCGCTCATCGGTCTCCAGCTTTTTTATTTTTTGCGTTGAGAAAGGATTTTCATGATAGAAAATAATCACAAAACCATACTGTCCGTCTTTACTCAATCCATCCACATACCACCATTCGTATCCATCGTGGGTTTTGTTGGCATCGGGTTTTAAGTGTGCAAAATCTGTAGAAATATTCATATCCAAATAAACTAATACTGTGGGTGAACGGCAACGCCGGGCTACCTATCTTTCGTTCAATGGAATACCTGTTATTAATTATTTTAGCGTATCTCGTCTTTACAAGCCTTGTGTTAATCCGCAATTGGTTTGATTTCCGGGGAATAAACGATTTGGAATCAGCTCAGTCTTCCGAAGCCGATAGCCCGCTGGTTAGCATTTGTATTCCGGCACGAAATGAAGAGGTTGTGATAAAACGATGCGTCACTTCAGCGCTGTTACAAAATTACCCCAATATTGAAGTATTGGTATTGGACGACAATTCTACCGATCAAACTTCGAACATCTTGGCAAATATTGCCGCCCACAATACTGGTCTTAAACACCTTTCCGGAGAACCAAAGCCTGAAGGGTGGTTTGGTAAGCCCTGGGCTTGTCACCAGCTAAGTGAGCAAGCCCAAGGCGAATACCTGGTATTCATTGATGCCGATACCTGGCTGGAAAAAGAAACCATCTCTAATACCGTTAACGCCCTGCAATCAACAGACGCTTTAACCATATGGCCCCAGCAGCACTTTGGCAGTTTTTGGGAAAGGATGCAGATCCCTCTTATTTATCACGCCCTTTTCACGCTGTTACCAGCCAAATACGTTGAATGCAAACCGCGTTGGCTCCCCAAAAAACTCTACCCTCTTATGAAAGAAAACTTTGCGGCTGCTTGCGGGCAGTTTGTAGCTTTTAGCAAGCAGTCTTATAAAAAGATAGGCGGACACAAACAGGTTAGAGATGAAATTGTGGAGGATGTGGCCCTTGCGAGAAATCTTAGAGGAAAAGATTGCACACTAACCATGTATCACGGAGTAAATGCCGTACATTGCCGGATGTACCGCTCTCACAAAGAGCTGTTTGAAGGACTTCGGAAGAATTTCTTTGCCGGTTTTGGCAAACGCCCGCTTCCCTTTATCGCGATGGCTTTGCTGAGTCTTTTTGTGTTTGTACTGCCCTTCTTCCTCGTTTTCTCAGGCATTCCTTTTGTAAGACAATTAGCTCTGTTTTCAATTTTCATCATTTGGCTGCAGCGTTGGCTATTAGACTTTCGGTTTGGCTGGAACCCTCTTATCTCCTTCTTGCATCCGGTATCAGTATTCTGGTATCAGGTTTTGGGAGCCACCTGCCTGAGCGACTACTTTAAAGGTCGCCCGGCTAAGTGGAAAGGAAGGGACGTTTAAGGCAGCTTAAGCAGTAATTTTGGAGCTCTTAAGGCAGACCTCAGAAAAAGATTAGAAAATTTTATGAAAGCGCACACAAAACGTTTTCATTTTTGCGGATTGAGTGACATATTTCAGCGTATGAAACTATTGATTGAGAAATATCTGAAGTATCTGCGGGTGGAACGTAATGCTTCGGAACATACTATCATCTCGTATCGCAATGATCTGGAATCATTTCTCGATTTTACGGCTCATTACGAGGATACTTCTGCTGAGCAGATTGATATCACACAAATAAACAGGCTTTCCATACGCCTCTGGTTGGGAGACTTATCAGAAAAAGGACTTGCAAAAACTACGATAGCCCGCAAAGTAGCGGCTCTACGATCTTTTTTTAAATATTGCTTTAAACGCGGCCATATTGATAAAAACCCGGCTCACTTACTGGTAGTCCCCAAAAAGGAGAAAACACTTCCAAAAACAGCTACTGTTCAGGATATCGAGCGCATGCTGGATATCGTGGACACTGAAACTGTTCGCGGATTACAAGACCGGGCTATCCTGGAGCTCTTTTATGGAACCGGGATGCGTCTTAGTGAGTTAACCGGCTTAAACCTTAATGACATCAACCTTAAACAAAAACAGGTAACCGTAAAAGGAAAAGGAAATAAACAACGTATCATCCCCTTAGGTAGAACTGCAATTAGCATACTGGAGGATTTCATTAAAAAGCGGCAGAAACTATTTGGGAAAAAAACCGATGAGGACGCTAAAAAAGCTTTATTCCTTGCTGCCGGCGGCCAGCGAATATATGGACGAGCCGTCCGTTACATGGTTGACAAATATTTATCAAAAACCAGCGAAGTCACCCAAAAAAGCCCGCACGTATTGCGGCATAGCTTTGCTACCCACATGCTTGATAACGGGGCCGACATTCGCATCATCAAAGAGTTTCTTGGGCACGCCAATCTCGCAGCTACCCAGGTGTACACGCATACCAGCATGGAACGCCTTAAGAATGTGTATGAACAGGCACATCCAAGAGCAAAAAATTAATAACTAAAAATCACACTACGATAAGGAGTATATCATCATGAAAACAACATTCACAGCACGTCATTTCGAAGCAAGCACTGACCTTCAAAACTTCTGCAGAGACAGTGTTGAGAAACTCGAACAATTTTATGACCGCATTGTAATGTGTGATATAATTTTACAACCCACGCCTTCTGACGATAACCCACAACAGGCGGAGTTGATAGTTAAGGTGCCCCGTAAAATTCTAACTGCTAAAGAATCCGGCACTACCTATGAACAGGCCATGCATAACGCCATTGATGTTATCACCCGGCAACTGAAGCGTTACAAACAAAAAATGCACGCAACCAATTAATTTATAATTAAACATCTATGCCATTTTCCCCACAGGAGCCAATTCCCCGCAAACAAACCATTACCGTAGCGTACCTGGTTGAGAAATTGCGGGATCGGGTAAATTTAAATATTGAAGCCTGCGTGGCCGAAAACTGCAGTGGCGACAGAGATATCGTCGAGGCAGACTTACACCGGCCAGGACTGGCTCTTGCGGGGTATATTAAATTATTTACTTACCAGCGCATACAAATTATAGGGAATACCGAAACCCAGTTTTTGAGCAACATGGGTAAGGACAAACAGCTGGAGGCCTTTCGTAATGTTACCAAATTTGATATTCCCGTAATCTTTCTCACTAACAACAACGAACTGCCCTCCTATCTTTTACAAGAAGCGGCTGATGCAGGCATACCGGTTTATTCAACCGCGCTTGAAACCACGCATTTTATGTACATTTTGCGGGATTTTTTGGAAGACCAATTTGCTTTTCAAACCATGGTGCATGGTTCTATGGTTGATGTGTACGGAATTGGGATTTTAGTGGCGGGTAAATCCGGCATTGGTAAAAGTGAAGTAGCACTGGACCTGGTAGAACGCGGACACCGCCTGGTAGCTGACGATGTGGTAATGCTTACCAAGAAAAACAACATATTGATGTCGTCGGCTACGGAGATCAGTAAACATTTTATGGAAATTCGCGGACTGGGTATCATTGATGTGATGTCCATGTTTGGCATCCGCGGGGTACGCTATCAAAAGCGGCTCGAAGTCGTATTGGAGCTCACTCTTTGGGATGAAACCCGTGAAGTTGAGCGTACAGGCCTTGATCACGATTCAGTTAACATATTGGGCCTGGACATTCCGTTGATTCACCTCCCCATCACCCCTGGTAAAAATATTACCGTAATTGCGGAAGTGATTGCTATGAATTACTTACTGAAGCACTATGGATACGATCCTGCCCAGGCTTTTCAGGAACGCATCAAGTCTAATATCAGTGAGAAAACCAAAGGAAGAGACATGACACCTAAGCGGGCTATCGAATATTTTGAAGGAGATATGGAATAAAACCTCCTCAGAAATCCTCTGGGTTAGAATTTAGCCTGTTTTTTTGAATGTAAACATATGGTTACTATCTTTATCCAGTTTTAAACTAAGTTAGTATATGTCTATAGAGAACCACTATTACTACGATGAGGAAAACTGTGAATTTGTTCCCATACAGTATAATCAGCTGGAACAAGTAGTTTACAACCTTTCTATATGGATTTTAGCAGGTGTGATTCTTACCGGAATTGGTATTATCATGCTCTCCACTTATGTGGGCACACCGGCTGAACTGGCGCTCAAAGCTGAAAATGAAGCGCTTTACAGCCAATTGGAATCCACCAAATCATCTTTAAATGAATTAGATTCCCAGATTACTGAAATTGCTCAAAAAGACAACGAAATGTATCGTTCGTTGCTGGGGATGGAAAAGATATCGTACGACGAAAGAAAAGCCGGGATTGGCGGTTCCGATCCTTATGCTGAATTTGACGTTCACAGCCAACCCACTTCTGAACTTTTAAAATGGACGGCTAACAAGGTGGATAACCTGGAACGTCGTATTGGAATTCAGCAGCTTAGTTTTGAAGAAATTAAAAGTCACTACAACGCCAATAAAGAGAAAATGAGTCATATTCCGGCTATCAAGCCTACAGCCGGACTCTTACTAAGTGGCTTTGGTGTTCGTTACCATCCTATTCTAAAATATAACCGCCAGCATAACGGACTTGATTTCAGGGCTGATGTTGGAGATGCTGTTTTCACTACCGGTGACGGTAAGATTAAATTTGCAGGCCGTAAAGGTACTCTTGGCTTGGTCGTAATCGTTGATCATGGATTTGGTTACGAAACTTTATATGCTCACCTGTCGGGTTTTGCCAAAGGCATTAAAAAAGGCGCTACTGTAAATCGCGGCCAACAAATTGGCATGGCAGGCGACTCCGGGCTTTCCGAAGGTCCTCACCTCCATTATGAAGTGCACCAAAACGGAAATCCTATCAATCCGATTTATTATCTGTTTGCAGATACCTCTCCGGAAGAATATGCTATGTTTAAAGAGATTTCCGAGAACAACAAGAATTCTCTGGATTAAGAATTAACAGATCCTTTTACGAATTTTAAGCCCGGTTACTTAAAACCGGGCTTTTTTTATGGCATTGTACCCCGTTTTTCACTTTCTTTCCTGCTTTGTTAAACATTTCCTCTAATCCACTGCTATGAAATATCTTACCTCCCTTCTATGCTTCACTTTTGTACTAATGATTTCAAATTCTGCCCTGGGCCAATCCGTACTTACGGCGTCCATCACTGAAAATGCAGAAAACCTGATTACAAACGCTACAAGTAGTGATACGGGCTGGCAGCGCCTGACTTACATGGGAGATAAATTTGGACCACGGCTTAGTGGATCAGAAAACCTTGAAAATGCCATTGATTGGATTGCTTCTGAAATGAAGGCAGATGGTTTCGATAAAGTCTGGAAGCAGCCCGTTATGGTGCCCCATTGGGTACGAGGAGAAGAATCTGCAACCCTCTTATCACCCCGCAAAAAAGACCTTCCGATGCTGAGTATGGGAGGAAGTGTGGCAACAACTGGTGATGGCATAACAGCTGAAGTAATCGTGGTAAAGAGTTTTGATGGACTGGAACAGGTTAAGGACCAGGTTGAGGGGAAAATTGTGCTTTATAACGCCGCATTTACTTCCTACGGGCAGACCGTGCAATATCGCATGCGTGGGGCTATCGAAGCCGCCAGACACGGTGCAGTAGCCAGCCTGATCCGCTCAGTAGGACCTTTCTCTATGCAGACCCCACATACCGGAACGATGTCGTATAATGAAGACATCCCAAAAATCCCGCATGCAGCAATCACTTTGGAAGATGCCACGATGATTCAGCGCATGTATGATCGTGGTGAGACCATTGAAGTAAATCTTAAGCTAAATGCTGAAACATTGCCAGACGCCCAATCTCACAACCTGATCGCAGAGTACCGAGGCAGTGAACATCCGGAAGAAATTATCGTAATGGGCGGGCATATTGATTCCTGGGATGTAGGCACTGGAATGATGGATGACGGCGGCGGATGTGTAGCTGCCTGGGAAGCCGTACGTTTGATGAAAGAGCTCGGCATCCGGCCTAAACGTACCATACGGATTGTGTTATGGACGAATGAGGAAAACGGATTACGTGGAGCAGAGGAATATCACCGATGGGTTAAGGAGGAAGAACAATCCCTGGAAAACCATGTGCTGGCGATAGAATCGGACGGTGGAGTATTTGACCCGGTTGGTTTTGGCTTTTCCGGAAGTGAACAAGCATTTGAAGTACTTTCAGAAATAGGTTCACTGTTGGAGCCTATTGAATCCGGAGATGTCCGCAAAGGCGGAGGTGGTGCTGACATCGGGCCATTAATGCGGGATGGCGTACCAGGAATGGGGCTTATCGTGGATGGAAATTACTTTTGGTACCATCATACTCCGGCCGATACGATTGACAAGCTCAGCAAAGAAGAATTCGACCAATGCGTCGCCACCATGGCTGTATTTGCCTACCTGGTTGCGGATTTGGAAGAGACGTTACCACGTTAAGTAAAACCTGCAAATAGTAGAAGATTGGTTTTTTATTTAACCTGTGTTCCAAATAAGAATGAGGTTAAAAATAGGCTAGTCATTGCCCTCAGAAATCGGGAACGAAGCGATCCCCCAAACAACACTCAGATGTTTAATCCGGAAGATTGCCACAGGCTGTGCTCCCTTCGGTCACCGCTGCCTTCGCAATGACGGTTTTTTATATCAAACTCATTATTTAAGAGTTCTTTTCAAGAAAAGTCTTCTCCAGTTGTTCACCGGCTTTGATGGATTGCTTGAGCCATTCTAACCTGAGTTCATCTTTCTCTTCTTCGGAAAGATGCCAGTCAATAGCATCTGATTTTCGCATACGTCGGGTTAGATTATAGAGACATACTGCTGCACTCACAGAAATGTTGAAGCTTTCACTAAACCCAAACATGGGAATTTTCACAAATCCATCAGCCAGCTCTTTGGCCCGCTCGCTGATTCCATCCAATTCTGTTCCAAACACCAAGGCGGTTTTCTGCTGAATGGGCAAGTCGTTTAGGTTGTAATCGTCCTCGTGTGGGGTTGTGGCAATTACCTGGTATCCACTCTCCTTCAAATTCTGGATACAAGCTTCCGTGTTGTCGGTGCCCTCAGCATTATACCGATGCAAACTCAACCACTGATCAGCACCAATGGTAACCTGACTTGAGGCATCAAAGGTATTTTGGTTTTCGATGATATGAGCATCTTGTATACCAAAACCATCGCAACTGCGGAGTACCGCGCTGGCATTGTGCGACTGATAAATATCCTCTACAACCACTGTAAGATGACGAGTACGCTGTGCCAATACTTCATTCATCTTCTCCCACCGAGCTTCAGTGATAAAGTCTTTTAAATACTCAATTAACGCAGTTCTATCGGATGATGACATGTGGCTAAAATAAAAAAAGTCCTGCAAGCATAAAGCATGCAGGACTCAAAGATTAAATCGTTAGACTATTCGCACCTGAATACGAATCCTTTTTTGCGTATGGTTTCAATATAATCCACATCGCTGTGTTCACGTATTTTCTTTCTCAGGTAACTGATATACACGTTGATATAGTTGGTTTGGGTGTCAAAATGAATATCCCAAACTTTCTCAGCCAATTCTTCCTGAGTGATCACACGGTTTTTATTCTTCAGAAAATAAACCAAGAGGTTAAACTCGTTGTTGGTCAGCTGTACCTCTTCCCCATTGATGGTAAACCTGCGCTTCAGCAAATCAACCCGAAGCTCACCGCAGCTAAGCATTTGGTCACCAGCTTTCTCAGATCTCCGTTTGATGGCATCGAGACGGGCAATTAATTCTTCGGTGTTAAAAGGCTTTGTGAGATAGTCATCGGCACCCACTTTTAGCATTTTGACCTTCACATCAGTTTCTTGTTCTCCAGAAAGGATAAGTACCGGTGTGCTCACATTCTTATCGCGAATATTTTTGCAAACTTCGTAACCGTCCCCGTCTGGCAGACCAAGGTCGAGTATTATCATGTCAAAATCGTTTTCTACAGCACTTGACTCCCCCTCCTTTGCATTATCAATGGTAGTTACGGAATTACCGTTGTGTTCGAGTACTGCTTTCACCAATGTACGAACAGAAGGATCGTCTTCAATAACAAGTATTTTCATCGCCTGTTTATGGGTTTTGAGTGTAATAAAATGTGAGTGCTTAACATCTATGAACCGCTATTCAAATATTTTATTAAAACAACTTAACAAAGATTGCGGCTAAAAGTATAACAAAATTCATCAGGATTCAACGTATCCTGTTTTCTGTAACCACTTGTATGCTTTGGTTATATAGACCGAAGATAATTTGTGTGTAGCTTCTACGAGCTTAAAGTTTGCGTTAAACCCCTCTTCTTTAAGAAGTTCAATACATTCCTTTTGTGGTTCGGGATACACACTGGTATCGTCTTCACCATGAAGCGCTAAAATATTCAGGTGTTTTGCTTGTTTTCTGCGTCCTTCAAAGGCCTCGGTCTTAATTCGTCCACCTATCACAATTAAGTCTTTAACCTTCTTCCAGCGTGAAAAAGCAAAATAACCGCCAAGATATCCCCCCATGGAATATCCAAAAATGCACATCCGGCTAATCTGTACGGTATCGGTCAAATCATCCAAAATTCCTTCTATAAAACCGGAAGCAACTTCCATCGACTTTAAGAATTGTTCCTGATTGCCATCGTACAAATACCAGGAACGGCCCCATTGAGAAACATTTCTTTTTCCTTTTCGATCATAAATGGGATAAGGAGCTTGAATAAATAAATGGTAGGCCTTAATTGTCTTCAGCTTTTTAACCTTTTTTTCAAAAAACTCAATGTTCTGGTTAAAACCGTGCAAATATAAAATAAGCGGTTTTTCACCCTTATCCCCAGTTTCAATCAATTTGTACGGTACTTCGATCTCAAACGAAGCCTTTCCTGAAACGAGCACATCTTGCATAGAAGGAATGAATTGAGAGAGCAGTTGCTGAACTGTTTTTATTATAGCCTATGGCGGTGAAAATAGTATGTTTAAATATACTTTCCCACTGCTTAACAGAAATAATGCATATTATTTGCAATAAAAAAGGCATCCCCTGTTTAAGAGGATGCCTCAATTTGATTAGGCGTTCGACCTTTATTCTTCTTCGTCGTTACCCAACAATACTTTTCTGGAGAGACGAAGTTTATTGCCGGGCTCAATTTTGAGCAACTTAACTTCAATCTCATCACCCACGCTCATGTAGTCTTCTACATTTTTAACGTGCTTGTTGTCAATCTCAGAGATGTGCAACAGTCCATCACGACCGGGAGCAATCTCAACAAAGGCTCCGAAGTCTTTAATGGTTTTAACAGTACCTTTGTACACAGCGCCTTCTTCCAACTGACCCGTAATCGCTTTGATACGATCCTGAGCATCTTTGGCTTTATCCAGGCTGTCTGCGGAAATGGTAATCTGTCCTTTACCCTGGTCATCTTCTTCGATCCAGATTTCAGTATCTGTTTCTTTCTGGAGGGTTTGAATCACTTTACCGCCAGGTCCAATCACCGCACCAATGGTATCGCCGTCAATTTCCATCTTAATAAACTGCGGAGCGTACTCAGAAAGTTGCTCACGAGGTGTGGAAATAGTTTCAGCCATTTTACCAAGAATGTGCATACGGCCTACTCTGGCTTGCTCAAGGGCTTCTTCCATAACATCAAAAGAGATACCCTGAACTTTCATATCCATCTGGCAGGCAGTGATACCATCAGCGGTACCAGCTGTTTTGAAGTCCATGTCGCCCATGAAGTCTTCTTCGCCACGGATATCAGAAAGTACCACCTGGTCATTCTCTCCAACAATCATACCCATTGCAATACCTGCAACTGGTTTCTTGAGGGGAACACCAGCATCCATCAGTGCCATTGAACCACCGCAAACGGAGGCCATGGAAGAGGAACCGTTGGATTCGGTAATATCAGAAATCACACGGATAACGTATCCGAACTCATCAAAAGTCGGCATCATCATGCGGAGCGAGCGCTCAGCAAGGTGACCGTGACCAATTTCACGACGCCCGGGTCCTCTAAGGAATCCGGCTTCACCTACAGAGTATGGTGGGAAGTTGTAGTGCAGGAAGAACTGCTTGGCTTCTTCGTCGAAAAGCGTATCAACAGCCTGCTCATCCTTCTTGGTACCTAAGGTTACAGATACCAGAGCCTGGGTTTCGCCACGGGTGAAAATAGCAGAACCATGGGTACGGGCCAAGTAACCGGCCTGTGTCCAGATATCGCGAATATCTTCAGGAGCACGACCGTCAATGCGGCGTTTTTTCTCCAGAATCATGTTGCGAAGTTCTTCTTTCTCAACCGAACTCAGAATATCTTTGATGAGATCGAGCTCTTCTTCGTGCTCTTCTTCGAGTTCAGCAATTACGCTGTCTTTGGCTTCCTGCAGCTTGGCACTGTATTCTTCTTTGCCAAGACCAATATTTACTACTTCTTTAATTTTGTCGGTAGCCAGCTCACGAACTTTGTTTTCCAGCTCTTCAGGATTTTCTTCCGGAGTGAATTCCCGTTTTTCACGGCCAAATTCTTCTCTCAGTTCTTCCTGGAATTCACACAAGGTGATGATAGAACGGTGTGCCGCTTTAATAGCACCCAGCATATCGCCTTCAGAAATTTCATCCATTTCTCCTTCCATCATCAATACGGAGTCAGCTGTACCGCCAACAATCATATCGATGTCGCTTTCTTCCAATTCGGAAAGCGTTGGGTTGATAACATACTCGCCATCAACACGGCCAACTCGAACTTCGGCCATCGGGCCATCAAAAGGAACGTCAGACATGTGGAGGGCTGCAGAGGCACCAAATCCACCTAATACGTCTCCGTCGTTTTCTCCGTCAGAAGAAACAACGTAAGAGATGATCTGAGTTTCGCACAAATATCCTTTAGGGAAAAGCGGACGCAAACTGCGGTCAATTAAACGGCTTGAGAGTACTTCCTTCTCAGAAGGACGTCCCTCACGCTTCATGAAACCACCGGGGAAACGTCCACCGGCTGAAAAACTTTCTCTGTGATCAACAACTAAAGGGAAAAAATTCTGTCCTGGCTTGGGCTCTTTGGCACTCACTGCGGTACACAGTACCTGAGTGTCTCCCATTCTTACTACAACAGCGCCATCGGCTTGCTTGGCAATCCGGCCTGTTTCTACGGATAGCACCTTACCCGGTGCAAATTCTACACTTCTAATATCTTCTTTCATTATGTCTTGCTTTGTCTTTATTGATTTGCCTACCCTGCCGGCAACGGATAGGAAGAAATAGCGGCAGGATTAAGTGAAAAAGGCCCCACGATGGAGCCTTTTTATAGAATAAACTTACTTACGGATACCGAGTTCTTTGATAAGTTCTCTGTACTTCTCGATATCGTTTTTCATCAGGTAGTTCAGCAACCTTCTTCTTTTACCAACCATTTTCAGCAGGCCACGGCGAGATGCGTGATCTTGCTCATTTTCTTTCAGGTGGTCAGTCAGGTCGTTAATTCTTTTGGTCAGAAGGGCGATTTGTCCTTCGGTGGAACCCGTATCGGTTTCACTTTTACCAAACTTCTTAAATATTTCTTTTTTTTCTTCTGCGGTTATGCTCATTGCAATGGTTTAATTAGTACTTATATAAATCGATTTATAGTTTTGAAAGATAAAGGTTTTTAACCAATTGGACAATCATTCATTGCAATAAATATACGGCGGTTTTTTCCTACTTATACCAATAAAGGCCATTAATAAAAAGTAGCAGCTTCTTATAAGCACGAATGGGAGAAATTCCGTAACGATTGTTTTTTGAACTTAGAGTGCTTTTCAACATTTTGAAGAAACTATACTCGGGGAATTAGAGCGGGTACCTACCCCATTACACTTAATAAGTGCATACGCTATGAGTAAAACAGGATTGTTAATTCGGGAAGATCAACATGGACAGTCGCCAGCTGCCTATTCTGAAGTCTTTGACAGGTCACATTCTCCCGTTAGCTTCTCTCCCATACAAAAAAAGGAAAACAAAACGGGATTGCCCGATCAGTTAAAGTCAGGGATTGAACAGTTATCCGGTTATTCTTTGGATGACGTGAAGGTTCATTTCAATTCCAATAAACCAGCCCAGCTAAATGCTCATGCGTATGCTCAGGTAACGGATATCCATGTGGCCCCGGGACAAAATCGACACCTGCCCCATGAAGCCTGGCATGTGGTACAGCAAAAACAAGGCCGCGTACAGCCCACTATGCAGATGCCGGGAGGTGTAAAGGTCAATGATGATAAGAGCCTGGAGAAAGAAGCGGATTTTATGGGTGCTAAGGCATTGAGCACAGGAACACACCCGGTAAACTCTTTCCAAACTATTCAGAATTATAACTCAAATGCTTCCTCTGTACAGCAGTTTAAAACCGTAGTGCAACTTGGCTCAGATCCCATCGATGAAAGAGAAGGAATTCCTTTTAAATATGGACTAATTAAGGGAACCTATAGGCCTGCAGATAACACCGCAGACATGCATGTAGAACATAAATCTGCGGATGTTGCCTTTTCGCCTGTAGATGTATACAAGGCATTCACTTTTGTTTATGGTAAGATGGAAAGTACCCGAAGAAGAACGGATGTAAATGGAACTTTGATGTGGAATCCACAGGGAGCCGCTGTAATAAAAATGGTTGCTGAACTAATTGGGGAAGCATTAGGAGACCCTGAATTGGTTGGCTTGGCTCGCGAACTTAAGCGTGAAAGAAAAGCAGGACCTCCGCCTGCAACATCCCGGGATGAGGATGTGATATCACCCGATATAGTACCTGAACATCTACAGTATTTAGGTGCGGCCCGTGGAGCTGAAGGCATAGATATGCAGACGGTAATTCCCGGCAAAAATACAGCCAAAAATATAGAATCTAACATGTTGGAAAATAGTGAAAGAGGCAGAGCAAGATTTCAAAATTACGCCGAAGCGATGACAGAAAGCCTGCCTGTTTCTCTAAGAATCAGAATTTCACAAGCTCAATTGGGTAAATTAATTGAAACAATGGGAAGACTATGATTGGTAAAACTGCACCTGTTAAACAACAAAGTAAATTACCTAAAAGTAACGCAGATCGTAGCACATCAGTAAAAAGCTCAGTATCGTTCAAAATAAACGATAATCGCACATTTTCGACTGCCCAGCTTAAACAAATAAACATGCTTCAGGGCAGCCAGAGAGAAGCTACAATCCAACGTGCCGAACGCAAGACTTCCATATATAACCGAGAGCCTCAAACAAACAATTTTCATAAAGGAATGGAGATTGTGGACTCCACCAGTCCTGAAGCCTACGTACATATTTCAAGGGATGCCGCCCCTGGTGAACATACTGTTAACATTCAGGCAAACCCTCAATATTTCAATGCACTTCAGGAACCGACCAAGCGATCGCATGTTGAGCAAGCCGCTCCAGGTACCCATTTAGATCTTGCCAATTATACTTTGGGCAAGAATGCTCACGTAACGCTTGAGGGCCGGTATGCCTACGTCATGACCCAGCTTGCCGGTGGGTTTGCAGACCTCGCCGGCATCAAAAGTGGTCCGCCGGTAGTAGGTGATTTTGCTAATCTGAATTTTGGATCCTATGAAGACCATGGAGAAGTTCAAAAGTCAGAAAAGGATATTTTCACCTATATATCAAACTATGCCGAAGATGCTGCAGATATTGTAGGAAATAGAGAGGAACGGTTTGAAGGAGAGAAGGCAGAACTACTGAAGCAAATCAATGATGTAGAAAGTGAAACAGCATCTTTTACAGACCGGCTTATTCAAGGTAGTGCACTCAAAGATTTGGACGATGGAAACTTTGTTCATTATGGAGGAGAACCCTGGGACCCCATCATTCCGGAAGACCTTCAATAGAAACAAGTTTGGGACCTGATGTTAACTTTCCATTAATTTCACCTATTCTTCATATACCATTTGTAAACCGGTCCATAGATAGTTTATTTATTCAATAATCAGAGAAAAGAATACATTACTTAGATTTCATGGGTAAGAAGAAATGGTACGAATCTCTTTTTGAGAATTACGCCAAACAATACGATCAGGAAAACTTTACGCAAGGCACGCAGGGCGAGTGTGATTTTATTGAAGAAGAACTAAACCATGATACCTCCCTTTCTATACTGGATGTAGGTTGCGGCACCGGACGCCATACCATTGAACTAACCAAACGTGGCTATAAAGTGACCGGTGTTGATTTGTCCGAGTCACAACTCGAACATGCCAGAGAAAAAGCAACTCAAGCAAATCTTCAGATAGAATTCCAGCAAATGGATGCCCGAAAGTTGGAATTTACCGATCAATTTGATCTGGCCATCATGCTTTGCGAAGGTGGCTTCCCGCTCATGGAAACCGATGAAATGAATTACCAGATTCTGCAAAATGTAACCCAGGCACTTAAAAGTCCCGGAAAGTTCATCTTTACCACTTTGAACGGCCTCTTCCCCATTTGTCATTCGGTCGAAGAATTCTGTGCTTCACAGAGCACAGATGGCAATGCCACTTACTCGAATAATACCTTCGATCTGATGACCTTTAGAGATCATAACGTCACGGAAGTGGTGGATGACAATGGAAATAAAAAAAGGCTGGAATGTAATGAACGGTACTACATTCCTTCCGAAATTACCTGGCTGCTAAAATCCCTGGGCTATCACACAATCGATATTTATGGTGCAGAACTGGGAGCTTTTTCCCGCAATGACCGGCTCACACCTGAAGATTTTGAAATGCTGGTGATTGCTGAAAAATAATTCATAGTGCTAAATCATAAGCTCAAAACCTTATGTATTAAATAACGTCAGTTCGATATAAAACCCGTCATCATAAGCCGTTAATTTTGCCTAAAACCGGAGCAATATCATTGAAGAGATGACAGAATTTGTAATGGGAGTCATTGCGGGACCAGACCCGTGATCTCCTTACTACCGGCAACGCTGGGCAATAACGAGATAATGATGTAAACTACACCATGTATCCCGGTTCTGTGATTCCGTTGCGCTACATCTTGATCGGGATGACAGGCCTATTTTCGTGCCGTTCTTATATCGAACTCACGTTAAATAGGTTTTTTAAGAAACCAAGAATAACCATAAAATAATTGGATTCAGACCAGTCTCAGGTGAATTCAAATGAACGATATACAAATCATAAATTGGTTGCTTGACGGGGATATTTCTATACAATATCAGGTTTACCGGGATTTGTTAGGCGATGACAGAAAGGATCTGCAAAACCGGATTAGCGAGCAAGGCTGGGCCCGGCAGTTTTTATCCAAACGTAATCCAAATGGTTATTGGGGAGCTGGATTCTATCAACCCAAATGGATTTCAACCCACTACACCCTTCTTGACCTTCGTTATTTGAATCTCTCCCGTAACTATGAAAAGGTAAAAGAGACGATCGATTTGGTATTGGATACGGGTAAAGCTGATGATGGAGGTATTAAACTGGGACCTTCTACTGCCCACCGTAGTGATGTTTGCGTAAATGGCATGTTTTTGAATTATGCTTCCTATTTCAAAAGCTCAGAAAACAAATTGCACTCCATTGTTGACAGTATTCTGAATGAAATGATGCCGGATGGCGGCTTCAACTGCAGAACCACACGAAGTGGTGCTACACACAGCTCGTTACATACTACCATCTCTGTACTTGAAGGATTCGTTGAGTTTCAGAAATCAGGATCCCAGTATCGTAAAGTAGAAATTAAAAAAGCCAGAAAAAGTGCAGAGGAATTTATTCTGCTTCACAGGTTATACCTCTCTGACCACACCGGAGAAATCATCCACAAAAACTTTTTAAAATTGTCCTACCCAAGCAGGTGGAGGTATGATATTCTGCGGGCATTGGATTACTTCCGATATGCAGGCAGCAATTGGGATGAAAGAATGGAAAATGCCTTGAACGTAATTGATAAGAAAAGAAACAAAAATAACACATGGAATTTGCAGGCTGCTCATCCTGGAAAAGTGCATTTCCTCATGGAAAAAGCAGGTAAACCCAGCCGATGGAATACGCTAAGAGCTTTGCGTGTGCTATCACATTTCAAAAAGGGCAAGAAAACTCTCAACCATCAAAACTAAAATTATGAAACATCAAATTTACTGCCTGATTCTAACGGGCTTATTTCTGATCAGTATACAAGGAGTGACCTTTTCACAGGACCTACCTGAAGCATCGATTGATGAAATTAAGTCTGAGATTTTAAGGGCTTTTGATAAAAGCATTGAGGCAGGTGAGAAACTGGATGCTAGTGCTATTTCGGCTACTACTAATGATTATTATCAAGCTGGGTTTATCGACAACGGATTGTACTACTCCTCATTTGATGATTTGATGGTGAATTTTAAAAGAGGGATAAGTGGATTACAATCACAACGGATAAATGTTGATACCAAAAAAGTAACGGTACTTTCCAGCAACAAAGCTCTGCTAACGGCTGACGGAGATTTCTCGGCAAAATTAGCGGATGGACGGACTATAACCGGACGCTTTGCCTGGACTTTTGTATATGCTTTAATGGATGATGAATGGAAAGTGATCCATTCCCACATGTCAAACCCAAGAATTTAGATTAAGCTATTATGTGAATTCTTGAAAAGTATTTGTAGCCATTATAATTGACGTGCAGATTTACTTACCTTCAATGCAATCATGCATTGTTCAACAGGAAAAAACCAATACCCGACCAAATTCTTAGCAGAAACCGCGCTGATTGAGATCCACATTGAACGAAATTTCCCACCGGATCAAGGACCTCAGGATGTTTACAAGTGTGAGTTTTGCGGAGACTGGCATCTGACAAGTAAATCTCCAAGCCGAAATGAGCGATTGCAAAAAATGATCGATTCCGGCGAAATGCGTTTAAAACAACAGGCAAAACATTGGGAATAAACGGCTGACTGAAAGATGCTAATTCAGTAAATCCAAACTCCGCTGCTTATCCTCTCCTAATTGAGCTTTCAATGCTTCAATTCCATCAAACTTTTTCTCGTCTCTGATGCGATCTACAAAGCGAACCTGGATAGTATCCCCATAAATTTCCTGATCGAAATCGAAGATATTGACTTCCAGCGTTCGAATAGGGTCGTCAAAAGTTGGGCGGACACCAATGTTCATCATCCCACCAAACCACTCGTCTTTAACGCGAACCTTAACGGCATATACGCCATTTTTGGGAACCACTTTATTCTTATGCTCAGGCTTTAGATTAGCCGTGGGATAACCAATGGTTCGGCCCCGTTCATCCCCATGCATCACAATGCCGTTTAGCAGATACATGCGCCCCAAATATTCGGCGGCCTGTTTCACATCTCCCTCTTCAGCCAGTGTTTTGCGGATCATGGTACTGCTAATGGTCACATCTCCCATTTCCTGTTTGGAGACTACATAGGAATCAAAATCAAGTTCAGAACCAAGGCGTTCAATGGTCTCAATAGTCCCCTCACGGTCACGACCAAAATGATGATCGTAGCCGATCACAAACTCACTGACCCCGATCTTATCGTAAATCACATCCCGGATAAATTCTTCGGAACTGAGCAGTGAGAAATCACGGTCAAAAGGGATCACCAGCAGGATATCGATCCCCAGATCTTCCAGCACTTCGCAGCGTTCTTCGAGCGTAGTCAGTAGTTTGATGCCACCTTGTCCGGGATTTATAATTTCTCTGGGATGTGGGTTAAAGGTGACCACAACGCTTCGGGCATCCCGCTTCCGGGCTTTATCAACTACCGTCTCCATTAGTTTGCGATGCCCCAGGTGTACGCCGTCAAACGTACCCACCGTTACTACGGTATTTGGTTCTCGTGTGATATTTTTTAACTCAACTAACTTTCCCATATCTCCTTTAGTTGATCAGCCATTTCATGCGGATGTAAAGCGTCTTCAACCAAAAAATGACCAATAGACGTTCGTTCCAATCCACTTAAAAATCCTTTTGAATCCAGGGCTTCTCCTAAATCTCTCGCTAAAGAGCGGATATAAGTCCCTTTACTGCAAACAATCTTCAGAGTCAGTACAGGAGGGTCGTATTTTATAATTTCATGATTGTGAAACGTAACCTGCCGGGGTAAACGCACCACTTCTTCCCCTTTCCGAGCCAGCTCGTACAGTTTCTTCCCTCCGTATTTTAGAGCAGAATACATGGGCGGAATTTGTTCGACCGTACCGGTAAATTCTTCATCCAGCACCTGCTCTATTTTTTCCGGGGTGATATGCTCCCAGCCGGCTTCTTCGTTCACCTCTCCTTCGGCATCATAAGTAGTTGTAGCTTTGCCAAAGGTGATCTCTCCTACATAAGTTTTTGGCAAATCCTGAATCATGGAGATGGATTTGGTTGCCTTGCCACAGCATAGAATTAGCATGCCCGTAGCCAAGGGATCCAGCGTACCGGCATGCCCCGTTTTCTTAACCCGGATTCGTTTTCGCAAAAACTTCACCACATCAAAACTGGACCATTCCAGAGGTTTGTCAATCAGAAAGATGGCACCCTTGGTTAAATCGGTGTCTTTATCGGGCAGGTTATGCTTGCCGTAAACGGGTATTTCATCCAGCGGAAGTGCTCTGGCCATCAGTTGCTACTGTCTTGATCTTCAGAATCTTTTTCTGGGATATCTACCTTTTTGAAAAGCTGTTCAATCCGGTTCACATACTCTGCGGTATCATCCTGGTAAAAGTGAAGTTCAGGAATTTTACGAACCTGGTTTTTGATTTTGGAAGCCAGTTCATAACGAATCTCATCGATATGCTCGTTGATAAACTGATATACCGGCATGTCATCCCGGCCCGGAGCAAAAACACTTAAATACACTCTGGCTATTGACAGGTCATCAGTCATTTTTACACTGGTAACCGTTACAAAGGTCCCGTCAGGCTGATATGATTGCTGAATGATTTGGCCAAGATCTTTTTTTATGACTGCGGCCAATCTTTTTGGTCTGAAACCCATAGTACGTTTGATTTGGGATTCTAATTATCCACTAAATAATAAAACCTGTCTGGTTTGATTGCTCATTAGCATGAACAAAATACATGCAAACCGGACAGGCTTTTAATTGTTTGCTTACCCTGCGGAATCTTCGAGGGTTCGTTTCTCTTCAATGATCTTGTAACTCTCAATCTGGTCACCAACTTTGATATCGTTGTAACCCTGAATGCTAATACCACATTCGTAACCGGAGCTTACTTCTCTCACATCGTCTTTGAAACGTTTGAGGGCATCAATCTCTCCATCATAAATCACTACGCCATCGCGTACCAATCGGATTGGATTGTTTCGCTCTACCTTACCTTCGGTTACATAACAACCGGCAATGGTACCCACTTTGGATACTTTGAAAGTTTCGCGTACATCCACAACACCCATCATTTCTTCTTTCAATTCGGGTGACAGAAGTCCCTCAAGGGCATCGCGCACTTCATCAACGGCATCGTAGATAACGCTGAATAGTCGAATATCGATTTCTTCGCTTTCAGCCAGTTTTCGAGCCTGTGATGTCGGCCGTACCTGGAAACCAATGATAATAGCATCCGAGGCCGAAGCCAGCAATACATCCGATTCGGAAATTGCACCGGCACCGGTGTGAATGATGTTTACAGCTACCTCGTCGGTACTCAGTTTCTGGAGTGAACCGGAAAGGGCCTCGATTGAGCCATCCACGTCGGCTTTGATAATAATATTGAGCTCGGAAACTTCACCAAGTGCGAGACGCCGGGAAATATCATCCAACGACATATGCTTGGTTTTGCGCATGGCCTGCTCGCGGCGGATTTGCATCCTTTCGTTGGCAATATCTTTGGCCAGTTTTTCATCTTCTGCTACAATCAGTTTGTCGCCCGCCTGTGGCATGTCATCAAAACCCATTAGCTGTACGGGAGTTGAGGGCCCGGCCTCTTGTACTCGCTGACCATGCTCGTTTTCCATAGCACGAACGCGACCAAAACATGGACCGGCCACAAATGGATCTCCCACTTTAAGCGTACCACCCTGCACCAGGATGTTGGATACAATACCTTTTCCTTTATCAAGTCGGGCTTCCAGTACCACACCGTCTGCACGACGATTTGGATTGGCTTTGAGTTCCATCAGCTCGGCTTCAATCAATACTTTCTCGAGCAAGTCTTCAATTCCTTGTCCGGTATGGGCCGATACTTCAGCGTACTGCACCTTTCCGCCGTATTCCTCAACAATCACATCATGCTCGGCAAGCTGTGACTTGATACGATCGGGATTAACACCTTCTTTATCCATCTTGTTGATGGCAACCACAATCGGTACTCCGGCAGCCTTGGCGTGATTAATCGCCTCAATGGTTTGAGGCATCACGGAATCATCACCGGCAACAACCAGAATTACAATATCGGTAGCCTGTGCACCACGCGAACGCATAGCGGTAAAGGCCTCGTGACCCGGCGTATCCAGGAAGGTGATTTTTTGATTGCTGTGTACTACTTCATAAGCACCTACGTGCTGAGTAATACCTCCGGCCTCGCCGGCAGCTACTTTCTCTTCACGGATGTAATCAAGTAATGATGTTTTACCGTGATCAACGTGACCCATTACGGTAATAATAGGAGCGCGG
Organism: Gracilimonas mengyeensis; assembly: GCF_900182705.1. Taxonomy (GTDB): domain Bacteria; phylum Bacteroidota; class Rhodothermia; order Balneolales; family Balneolaceae; genus Gracilimonas; species Gracilimonas mengyeensis. The sequence goes on from NZ_FXTP01000001.1 coordinate 491,348, forward strand.
TCTTCAAGATCTTCTTCATCATCCTCGGGAACGGTAAGGTCTTCATCCATTTCCTCGGCATCAATAAATTTCACTTCTTTGCCATATTCCTCGGCAACCAATTCAATGGTTCCCGCATCAAGGCGCTGGTTGATGGTGATCATCAAACCAATACTCATACAAACGGAGATAATGTCATTAACTCCAACATCCAGCAGGTCAGCCAATTCGTTGGCAGTGATGAACTCGGTAGTCTCGATAATATCGGACTCGAGCTCTTCCATCTCCTGCTGCTTTTGGAGTTCCTCCTCGCGTTCCTCGCGACGTTCCCGACGGCGTTTCTGGCGCTTACTACCCACCGTTTTAGAAGATTTCATCTTCTTGAGGGTCTCGCGCATCATTTTATCAACATCCGTCTCATCAACTTCAGAGCGACGCGACTTTTTCTTCTTGCGCTTTCTGGTCTTATTGTTGCTATCGGATTTCGACGAGTCGTCGTCCTTGCGATCTTTTCTGCGTTTACGTTTTTTGCGAGGTTTGCGATCTGCAATGTCGCTGGTGAAGGAAGCTTTACCTAAAACTTTGGTTCCTTTCAGTTTTCCTGCAGAACCACGGATGACATCATCGTCATCTTCTTCGTCTTCCTTCTTGTCAGATTTTTTAGTCTTCTTTTTCTCTGCTTTCTCTTCGTCATCAGATTTTGACTTAGACTCAGCCTTCTCTTTTTCTTCTTTCTTAGCCTCGGCTTTTTTCTTTTCTTCCTCAGCCTTCTTTTTCTTCTCTTCTTCAGCTTTAGCTGCTTCCTGTTTGGCCTTCTCAGCTTCTTTAGCTTCTTTTTCTTTCGCTTCCGCCTCGGCTTTAGCTTTTGCTTCTTCAGCCTCTTTGGCCTTCTGCTCTTCTTCTTTAGCCTTCTTTTCAGCCGCTTTAGCCTTTTCTTCTTCAGCTTTTGCTTCTGCTTCGTCTTCGGCAGGGGTTTCTTTTTCCTCTTCCGATTTGTCTGCAGTAGTTTCTTCTGGCTGCCCTTCCTCTTCCTGAGGCTCAAGAGTTGCTTCCGGGGAATCGTCCTCTGGTTCCAGATCCGTTTCCTCATCCTCCGGCTCTAAGCCCATGGAATCTTCGATAGGCTCCAGCACATTATCCAATGTAACGCTTTCGTTGCGCTGGCTTTTAATTTGATTGCGACGGTTTTCATATTCCTCACGAGCACGTTCGTGGTCCTCGCTTTTGGCTTTATCGTCCCCATATTCAGCACTCAAAACTCCGTACATTTCGGAGGTGATTTTGAAATTAGGGCGATTAGCCGCATCAAAACCATTTTCGTTCAACGTATCCACTATAGACTGTGTGGCTACATTAAATTCAGATGCAACTTTAAATAAGGGCTTAGGTCTTTTAGACGTCATAAATGGGTTTTAAAATGTGAGCTTATAAACTAAGAATTTTTAAGTGGAATTGCCCTCTACTGTTCGTCTTCAAATTCGTAGGCAATTACACTCATAATTTTCTCAGCAAGCTCGGGATCTATTTCTTCGTTCGTTCTGCTTACTAATTCTTCTTCACTCAGTTCCAATACGGCACGGGCGGTATCGCAACCAATGTCGTGCAGCAACTGAATGACATCTTCGCCAAAGTCGATGGCAAATTCGTCAATATCAATATCATCTTCTTCTTCAACTTCGCGATAAACATCAATTTCTACACCTGCCAGCTTGGATGCAAGGCGAATATTTACTCCACCTTTACCAATGGCTTTTGAAACTTCATCGGCAGGAACAAGCACATTCGCTTGCTTAGCTTCCGGATTGAGTTCCACCTTCAATACTTCAGCAGGCTGCAGAGCCCGCTTAATGAATTCGATGGGATCATCGGTGTAGTTGATTACGTCAATATTTTCGTTTTGCAGCTCTCGTACAATGGCATGAATTCGAATTCCTTTCATCCCCACACAAGCACCAACGGGGTCAACGCGCTCATCGTGCGACAATACTGCTACTTTAGAACGGTCACCCGGAGAGCGTGCAATTCGGACTAATTCAATAATACCGTCAAATACTTCCGGAATCTCATTTTCAAACAATCGCTCCAGGAACAATTCAGAAGTTCTGGAGATGATAACCGTTGGGTTACCATTGCGCATACGCACTTCCGTAACAACCGCGCGGATGGTATCGCCTTTGCGGTAACGGTCTTTGTAAATCTGTTCGCTTTTTGGCAACAACAACTCCACCCCGTTGTGATTCACCAGGATATCTTTGTTGTTGCGCACCTGGTACACATCACCAAGAATGATCTCTCCGATACGATCGGAGTAATCTTCGTAAATATTGTCTTTTTCAATTTCACGGATGCGCTGAGCCAGTTGTTGCCGGGCCATCGTTACAGCACGTCTGCCGAAATCGGTAATAGCTACTTCCTGAGCAAGCTCATCATATAATTCCACATCAGGATCCACTTTTTGCGCATCCTCCAAGCTGATTTCAGCTACAGGATCGGTCAGCTCATCAGACGGCACTACCTCACGTACGTGCAAGATCTGAATCTCTCCCCGATCGGCGTTGAGAATTACCTCAAAAGCGTCATCCGATTCATACTTCTTCCGGATCATAGTGCGAAATACATCTTCCAGGATCGAAAGCAGCATATCGCGCTCAATGCCCTTTTCATGGGCAATCTCGGCAAAGGAAGAGATAATCTGTTTGGATAGTTCGTTTTGCATCAGTTTGGCTTGCTTAAATTACGGGGATAATTTTTGTTTCTACAATCTTGTCAAACGGTATCAGTGTTTCCACTTCTTCCTCATCAGTGATTTCTACCGCTTCTTCTGTCACTCCGGTGATCACCCCGTCAATTTTGAGGTATTCACCTTCATCACTCTTGTATTTAACCGTAGCGACACGGCCTTCATTTTGGGGATATTGCCGGCGATCACTGAGCGGACGACCTAAACCTGGTGAAGAAACATTCAAACGATATTTCTTATCAAACAGATCGTGAGCTTCTATCAATAAACCAAGCTCTTTGCTGATTTCAGAATAGATATCAACGTTCACTCCACCCTTTTCACTGTCCAGAAGTATCCATACTTCTGGGATGCCGCTTCCGGTTTTCAACTCAACATCCACCAAAAACAAATCTTGGCCTTCTGCCAGCGGTATCGCTAAGTCTTTAATATTTTTTATTATATCAATGCTCATTTTTCCCAAATTCAGGTACAAAAAAAAGCGAGTGCCTTTCGACGCTCACTGCCTTCCAAAGGTAGCTCTATTTCGTCTAAATTTCAATGAAACAAACAGATTGAAGATAGATTCATTTTTGGTTTACTGGTTTTTGGACTAAATTTGGGTGCTATCAAGCAATCATTTATCCTCTTATTTATATGTATTCCCCCATGCGATTAGTTTTACTTAGTCTTATTATTTTAGCCAGCATTATATCCATTACTTCCTGTGCAAAAGAAAAATCCCAAACAAAAGAACCTCAAACCACTACCCGTCAACTCGACTATACCCGTGAGGTTACTTTTCTAAATGACAGCTCGGAGCCCATATCTACCGTTCGGGTGGCCGTAGCCGATGAGCCGGAAGAAAGAAATCAAGGCCTGATGGATGTAACCGAACTCCCCTCGGATGCCGGAATGCTTTTCATCTTCTCAGAAGAACAGGAACTTAGCTTTTACATGGCCAATACCCCTTTGCCATTGGATATTATTTACGTGAACAACGATAGTACCATTGTTCGGATTCATCACAGTACATCCCCTTTCAGCAGCAAGCAGCTTCGGTCCGGGCAGCCCGCTCGTTATGTAGTAGAAACCAATGGCGGATATTGTGTATCCAATGATATTAGAGAAGGCCAAAAAATACGCTTTTAACTTCTGGAGATAAGTTTAATAGCCACAAAAACTCCTAATATCAGGTTTGTAACCTGTAATCATATACCTTGGATATTAGACTGGGATGCACTCCTTTGGTTATTTTATTATAATAAGGAATGAATCTACTCAGATCTCTTCTTCTTATGTCCTTGATTGGGCTCTCCTACCCAACATCTGGACAAACAATATCTGGTCAGATTATTAATCAAGAAACGGGTTCTCCTCTTCCCTATGCCTCTATACTTCTGAAAAATACAAATGCAGGGACGGCGTCAAATAGTGACGGTGATTTTAGTTTAGAAACGGCCTCAAAAGCGGATACACTTGTTGTAAGCTATTTAGGCTTTGAAACCAAAGAAGTACCGCTCACTGGAAATTATATTCCGCTTACCATTTCTCTTAAACCGTCTGTAGTGGGTGAATCGGAAATAAATGTAACCGATGACTTCGAAATAGAACTGGTTGAAAAAGCCATCCAAAAAGTTAATGATAGTGATGAAGGCCGCGCTTTTGGGAGAGCCTTTTACCGACAGTTGACGAAGTCAGGGGCAGTGTACACTGAATTTGTTGAAACTTTTTACGATGCGGAAATCTCGCCAAACCACATTGAACGGTGGAAAGTTGATGAAGGTCGCTATGCGGTTATCCCCTACGATAGCCTGCGTTATACTATGTATCATCGTAACCTATCCATTTTTTCCCGGATTGAGCTTGTAGACCAACAGCCTTACCGCAATAGTATTATCTGGCCTCTGCGGGATGATACCCGGCAGTATTATAATTTCTATCTGGAAAGAAGCTACCCTGGCACGTCTGAAAATATCCTGGAGATATCTTTTGAGAAAAAAGACAACCTCCCAAAACCTGGATTTGAAGGAACATTGATAATGACCGATAGCACCCATCAGCTTCTTGAGCTCTCTGTTTATATCAACGACCCAAATTTCAATCCTATCAGTCCACTGGCCAAAAAGGCAGAAGTAAAAAATACCACCCTGGAAATTGTGTTTACAAGAACCTCAGTAAATAATGGACAACCATTTCCCAATAGAATTAGCGTAAACCTTGCGTACGATTACCTTAAGAAGAAAGGCCTTTTCGGGAAAACCGACTTCGAGAAAAGAATTGAGACACAGTCCATCTTATATTTTTATGACTATGAGCTTGATGGATTGTCTCAATATCTGACAGATGGCTATTTTGATGAAAACTCTGATATATCTGATTATAGGCGTATAGAAAAAACCGGCTATAACCCGCAATTCTGGGTTGATAATGCAGTTATAAAACGCACTCCGGTGCAACAGGAAGTCATTAACTCTTTTGAAGAGTATGGCTCTTTTGGGAAGATGTTCAATCAAAAGAAATAAGTGTTCTCCATCTCCTTCTTATCCAGATCATTAGTAAAATTCACTAAATCTGTATGGTAAGTGAATTCAGTGAATCACTTTTACAATTTTCATTTGATTTACCTCAGTTTTTAGCGTTAATTCCAATTAATCAAAAGCATTGATTAAATAGGAGTCACAAACAATAATGCTAAGCTAACCAACATGATGAGATCTGCTACCCTGTCTATACTTTTCTTTAGTTGTTTTCTTTTATCCCCTTTCTCAACCCTTACAGCCCAAAAATCTGACGAACATCCTTTGCCCTTCATTAGTGTTGACGGCAATCGTTTTGTAGATGAGAATGGGTATGAATTCCGCTTTCGGGGCGTATCTTCTTCTGATCCGGGTAAACTCAAAGAACAAGGCAAATGGACCTTGGAATACTTTGAGGCCATCAAAAGCTATAACGCCAATGTAGTTCGCTTCCCGGTTCACCCCAGCGCCTGGCGAGAACGCGGACAAGAAAACTACCTTAAATTATTGGATCAGGGCATTGAATGGGCTGGAAAACTCGGCATGTATGTAATTATTGACTGGCACTCCATCGGCAATCTTCGCACCGAAGTGTATCAGTCCGAAATGTACAACACCACCAAAACCGAAAGTTTTAGGTTTTGGCGAACTATTGCCGCACGGTATAAAGAAAATCCGGTCGTAGCTTTTTATGAGACCTTTAATGAGCCTACAACTTACCATGGACAGCTTGGGACATTGACTTGGGCAGAGATGAAGAAACTGCATGAAGAAATGATTGGTATCATTTATGCTCACGACAAAACGGTTATTCCTTTGGTTAGCGGCCTTAACTGGTCTTATGATTTATCTCCGGTAGTGGAAAATCCCATTAAATATCCCGGCGTGGCGTATGTGACGCATCCCTATCCCCAAAAAAGAGAACAACCCTGGGAAGAAAAATGGCAGGACGACTGGGGCTTTGTAGCCGAAACCTACCCCGTAGTAGCTACCGAACTTGGATTTATGAGTGAAGATGGTCCGGGCGCACACGTACCCGTTATTGGTGATGAAACCTACGGCAACGCTATCATTGATTTCTTTGAAGAACGCGGCATCTCCTGGGTAGCCTGGGTATTTGACCCGCAATGGTCGCCCCAGATGTTCAAAAACTGGGAGTACGAACCCACCATGCAGGGCAAATTCTTTAAAGAAAAAATGGGTGAATTGAATAAATAGGCGTAACTATGATTCGTGTGATGACGATGATGGACTGTGATAAGACTTACATCACAAAAAATCTTAATAATCACATGTATCACAGTTAAAAATTTATAAACACTCAATAAAAGACACTAAGAATAAAAGTTTACTTCAACTTTGGAAAAGTCCTCCCTTGAGGGAGGTGCCGGTTTTTAACTTGTTAAAAACTGCGGAGGGTGTTAGTGCCAGTGGCAACTATTAGAATATATCATAACCCATTACTATAACATCCATCCCGGCTAAAGCCCTCCGATTACTCGGAGCTTCAAAGAAAGAATTTCCCAAGTGACTAATCTGATTTGCCTGAAACATTATCAAGTATCTAAAACCAACCAACCATGAAGCCACTTAAAGCAATATTTCTCTTTTCATTCGCTCTATTGCTATCAGCCTGTTCATCCAACCCGGAGTCATTGACCATTCAGAAAGGTGATTACCTTGGTACCCGCGGGTTTGATGTCATTTTCTTTAACAACAATTATGCAGAAGGCAAGCAAGGAGGTATTGAACTGATTATCCACGACGACCGCATTGCCACCAATGGCGATTTGCGCCTGGAGCCCTCCCCCGGTCAATGGGCTCCCGTGCCTAAACTGCTTCGCCGCGATGCAGATAAGGAGGACGAATTATTGACTGCCAGACTGGTGTATCCTGATTCTTCCAAAAATGCCAAAGGCTTCAACCCCATTTACTATCCCAACCTTAATTTCTTTTATGACGTTAATATTGAGCCGGGCGAAGGCTCGTCTGTGATCATTTCGGTGGATCTGGATGAGCCGCTGCCGGAAGAATGGATTGGCAAAGTAGGCTTTAACCTTGAATTGTTCCCAGAGAAACTTTTTGGCAAGGGCTATTACATGGATAACACAGCTGGCACCTTTCCTCGTCAACCCGTGGGTGAAATGGAACCTGATGCCGAGGGGGAATTGCAGGCCAAGGCTATGGCTACTGGACAAAAACTCGTAGTAGCTCCTGAAGAAAAACTCGAACAAATCACGATTGAAAACCTTCAGGGCGAATTGACGCTGTTGGATGGACGCTTTATCCATAACAATGGCTGGTTCATCGTGCGCAGTTTGGTTGAAAGCGGCGCTACCGAGGATGCAATCCGATGGAAAATCACCCCAAAAATTGATACCGAATGGCAACGAGACCCGGTAGTGCAAGTATCGCAGCTGGGCTATCATCCCGCCCAAAAGAAAACGGCCATTTTTGAAATGGATACCCTGCACAGCCCCAGTAATACCGCGGAGTTGGTTAAGGTGAAACCGGATGGTACGGACGAAGTGGTGCTCAACAAAAACCTGGATGAATGGGGACAATTCCTCCGCTACACATACGATATTTTTGATTTTTCTGAGGTGGAAGAACCGGGTATTTACTACGTGCAATCCGGCGATATGAAAAGTCATCCCTTTCGCATTGATGCTTCCATTTATGATGATAAAACCTGGCAAAGCACGCTGGAGTACTTTCTGCCTGTTCAAATGTGTCACATGCGCATCAACGAAAAATACCGAGCCTGGCATGGCGTCTGTCACCTGGACGATGCACTGATGGCTCCCGCCGACACCAACCATTTTGACGGATATCTCCAAGGACCCTCTACCCTCACTGATTATGAAGATTTTGAACCTGTTCCTGGGTTAAATACAGGTGGCTGGCACGATGCCGGGGATTACGACCTTCGGGTAGAATCGCAAGCGGGAACCGTGCAGAAACTCGCATATATCTACGAAGAATTTGGACTGGATTATGATCAAACCATGATTGACCAGGAAGGACGTATCGTGGAAATTCACCAGCCTGATGGGCAACCGGATGTGCTTCAACAAATTGAACATGGGCTGCTTAGTATTTTAGGTGGATATGATAATCTGGGCCGGCTCTATCGCGGTATCATCAGCAACAAAAAAAGGCAGTATGTGCACTTGGGTGATGCGGCCACCATGACCGATAATGAAGTGTATGACGGCCGACAGGAAGGCCCACAGATGGACGACCGCTGGGTGTTTACCGAAGACAATCCCTGGAGGGCCTTAGGAGTTGTTTCCGGCCTGGCCGCAGCTGGTCGTGTGTTGGGTGATTACGATACAGACTTGGCTGAACGTAGTCTTACCGCAGCTACTGAAATCTTTGAGGAATACACCAATCCGGAAGAATCTTTGTATGGCCCCGGCATCAGCGCAGCTTCCGAATTATATCTGTCAACAGGTGATCAAAAATACTTGGATCATTTGCTGACAAGTCGCCAGGCCGTACTTGAAAGTGCAGATCAAACCGGCTGGTCTGTAAGCCGTGTGGTTTCTGAAATTGGCGATGAAGATTTTCAAGCGCAATTCCGGGATTCCTTAACCGTATATGCTAAGACTGTAACGGAAGCGATGAGCAAAAATCCCTACAATGTGCCCTATGATCCCGCTATTTGGGGAGCCGGCTGGACCATTGAGGAGCATGCGGTCAAGCAATTCTACTTGTTTGATAACTTCCCGGAGCTTTTCCCTAAAGAGAATTTCATCAACCCCCTGCAGTATGTGCTGGGTGTGCATCAGGGAGAAAACACGATGTCTTATGTTTCTGGTGTGGGTTACGACTCTCCCACTACTGCCTATGGTACAAACCGTGCCGATTGGTCATACATTCCGGGCGGAGTGATATCAGGCACCGGTTTAATTCGCCCTAATTTCCCGGAACTAAAACACTGGCCATTTTTCTGGCAGCAAACCGAATACGTAATTGGCGGAGCCGCCACCAATTTCATGTTTCTAAGCCTGGCAGCAGATGATGTACTGAATAATTGAAGTGAGTATGTTTTGAACCATGATTATAAGGATTTACCAGGATTTCCAAGATGATTAGTCACACTCTACAGCCTTACTAATCTTTATAATTTTGGTTCAATCCCTGTCAAACAAACGTTCAAAACCGTGGTATGGTCGCAAAGGAATAAGTTCGAATGAAATCAATCCTTCTTTTACCAAAGGCAAGGTGCCAAGCTTATCCCTGGCCTCTTCTTCGTCTTTGCATTCAAGAATTAATACCGCCTCCGGTTTATCATCCCGGAAATACATCTCACGAATGATCCCTTCTTTATATAATTCCCATCCCTGTCGGGCTTCATCCCTGAGGTGAGGTACAAAATCACGTTTGGTAAGACCTGGAGCCTCTTTTTCAATCGCAATAATTCGCATCGGTAAGTAATTTAATTTTCTCTTAACTCAAATAATTTTCCTATATAATAGAACAAAATTATCAAACTTCATTACCGTCTTTATAGAAGCAAAAAATGAAGTAAAATCAGCATCACATGCTAGTCAGAAGTTGAATTTCATTATTAAGTGTCGTATTTACACTTAGATGATTTATCCAGCATAAGTGACTGAAAGTATGGCTTGTAGCCAGTCATCTGTAACCATTAGTATCCTGTTGTAAAGATTCACCTCCTACTTGGGTATTGAATATTATGCGGTTTACCGGGATAGAAAAACCAACCACTATTCTAAAATTGGAGAAAACATGAGATACCTAAACAAAACTACTAACTATTTATTGGCTGCGGTGTTTGCATTGGCTCTTTCGATGCAAGTACAGGCTCAATGGGTGGATATTCAAGTTCACGATCCCGTTATGATTGAAGCTGAAGGCCAGTATTATATTTTTAATACGGGGCAGGGAATTGCAATGTGGTCCTCCCCTGACCTGGAAAACTGGGATTATGAAGGTCCTATCTTTCCGGAAGCTCCTGAATGGACCTATGATGTAAACCCAGAGTTCGAAAATCATATTTGGGCTCCTGACATCACCAAGCATGATGGTACGTATTACCTATTCTATTCAGTATCCGCTTTTGGGCGCAATCGTTCGGCCATTGCTGTTGCCACTAATTCTACACTTGACAAAGATGATCCGGATTATGAGTGGGTTGATCACGGACCAGTGATTAAATCTGTACCGGGCCGCGATATGTGGAATGCTATTGACCCCAACATTGCTTACGATGAAGAAGGTAATCCATGGATGAGTTTTGGTTCATTCTGGATGGGTTTAAAGATTTTCCGCCTGGATGAAAGCATGACCAAACCTTTGGAACCACAAACATGGCACACCATTGCTGCACGTCATCGTGACTGGACGCTGGACGAACGGGATGCCGGTGATGCCGCAAATCCTGAGCTGGATTACGATGAAATCTATGATGAAGAAACCCTAGAAAAAAATAAGAACATGGGGAATGGCGCCATTGAAGCCCCCTTTATCTTCAAGAAAAACGGATACTACTACCTGTTTGCCTCCTGGGATCGTTGCTGCCGCGGCTTGGAAAGCTCTTATAAAGTAATTGTTGGCCGCGCCAAAGATATTACAGGACCTTACCTGGATATGGATGGCAACAAACTGAAGCATGGTGGCGGAACCATCATCGCCAAAGAAAATGAATTATGGGCTGCTGTGGGACACCCTGCCGCCTATACCTTTGATGGTACTGACTATTTGGTAGCTCATGCTTATGCTAAGAATGATGAAGGTCGGCCAAAACTAATTCTGGCTGAAATAACCTGGGATGAAAACGATTGGCCCAGCGTTACGCTGAAATAGATAAGCTAAAAATTCAGACAAAAATAAAACGGTCAGACGCTACCAAGTTCGTCTGACCGTTTTTTTATTTAACGGATATCTGAAAAGCAGATATCAGTAAACTTTTTGTTACCGGTGATTACCGGATTCCTTTCATACTGCTGTAGTACACTTCATTATTTCGCAGATCACTTTTGAAGGTACGCAGATCGGTATCCTCATCAATAACGAGACACTCAATGCCTAACATTTCAGCTAAATCAATGATGTGCTGAACCGACAGTGCTTGTGAATATGCGGTGTGATGGGCTCCACCTGCCAATATCCAGGCAGTAGCTGCAACTTTTAAGTCAGGCTTGGCATCCCAAAGCACACGAGCTACCGGTAAATTGGGCAGGTCAGGTGTTTCTTCCGCTTCCAGTTTATTCACAATCAAGCGATACCGGTTGCCCATATCCATAAGAGCTACGTTGATAGCATCTCCAGGCTCACCGTTAAAAACCAGGCGTGCAGGATCAGCTTTACCACCAATTGACAATGGATGAACTTCCAAAGAAGCTTTTTCATTGCTGATAGATGGACAAATTTCCAGCATGTGTGCGCCCAATACCCGTTCTTTTCCGGGATTAAAGTGATAGGTGTAATCTTCCATAAAGGAAGTCCCACCGGTCTTGCCTTGCGCCATTACCTTGGCCACTCTTACAAGCGCTGCAGTCTTCCAGTCGCCTTCACCGGCAAAGCCATAACCTTGTTCCATCAGGCGCTGTACGCCAAGTCCGGGCAGCTGTACCAGTCCGTGCAAATCTTCAAAATTAGTAGTAAAGGCTTTGAACCCACCCTCATCTAAAAATGCTTTGATTCCCAGCTCAATTCTGGCTGCTTCTTTAATGGAATTTTGGAAATCCTCATCGGATTGATCGGCATCGGAAATAGTGTATGTTTCCTTGTACTCTGCAAGCAGTGCTTCCAGGTCTTCCTCAGAAACGGCATTTACGTATTCTACCAAATCGCCTACGCCAAAAGCTCTCACATCCATTCCAAACTGGAATTGAGCGGTCACTTTATCGCCTTCAGTAACGGCAACATTACGCATGTTGTCTCCAAATCGGGCTACTTTCAGGTGTTCCAGTTCGTGCTTGCCAATAGCGGCACGAATCCAGGTATCCAGCTCTTCGGTTATTTCGGCATCTTCCCAATGGCCTACAATTACCTTTCGGTCAAGGCCCATCAAGGCATTGATAAACCCAAACTCACGTCCGCCGTGGGCTGACTGATTTAGGTTCATAAAGTCCATGTCAATATCATCCCAGGGAATGTCCCGGTTGAATTGAGTGTGCAGGTGTACAAAAGGCTTATTCAGAGTTTTGAGGCCTGCAATCCACATTTTGGCCGGCGAAAAGGTATGCATCCACATGATCAGGCCAATGCATTCATTGGCATTATTGGCCTCTTGCATCAGTCCATGGATTTCATCTGAAGTGGTTAACACCGATTTAAACACGATGTCAGCCGGGGCTTCATTTTTCCGGGCCAGGTTTGTTGCTACTTCTTTTGAGTGTTCTTCAACTTGGTTCAGGGCTTCTTCACCATAAAGGTGTTGACTACCGGTTACAAACCAAATCTCTTTTTGTGATGTGTTCATAATAGAATTTTAGTGATTACCAGAAATAGATGTAGATTCCAAAAGTGACCAATATAATCACTATGGTGTGGAAGACATCCCATTTATCCCAGCTATTTTTCGTGTTATCCATACTTTCTTTTGTGGCGGTCCAGAATGTGAGGCCGGATAGTCGTTCATCACTCATTGGTTTGGTTGCCAATGAAATGATCACAATTACCGCAATACAGATGATGAAAAGAGCAATCTCGTAGTACAACCAGTTAGGTGCCAAGATCACTTCATACATTAATGAGTTTGGATCGATACTGCTTTCAAACACTTTCATGGCCAGTCTCAACATTCCCAGCACGAAACCCACAATCAAGCCCCATAGACCTGCTGCGGCTGTAGTTCGTTTCCAGAATACACCCAGTAAAAATACCGAAGCAATTCCCGGAGCCAACAGTGACTGTACGTCTTGCAAATATTCGTACAACACACTACCTATGCTCTTCATAATCGGGATCCAAAGTATACCCAAAATTACAATAACTGCGGTAGCAATTCGACCTACGATTACATAGTGTCGCTGCGATTCTTCAGGTCGATATTTTTGATAGAAATCAACCGTAAACAACATGGCTGATGAGTTAAACAAGGAGGCCAGCGAACTCATCAATGCGGCCACCAGGCCACCAACTACAAGGCCTTTAAGCCCCATAGGTAGTATTTGCCGGACCATAGCTGCAAAAGCTGCATCCGAGCTTACGAGTTCAATTTTACCCTGCTGGGCAAGAGCAAAAGCAATCATCCCGGGTACAAGAAAAAGGAATACCGGGGTCATTTTTAGATAAGCCCCAAAGATGGCTCCTTTACGCCCTTGCTTCTCATTTCCTGAGAGTACCCTCTGCACGATATATTGATCCGTACACCAGTACCAAAAACCAATAATAGCCGATCCAATTAACACGCCGGGCCATGGAAAGTCAGGATCACTCAAAGACCGGAACATACTGTTCATAGAATCTCCCTGTGGAGTAGTTTCAGCAGCGGTTATCTGCATCAATTCTCCCCAGCCACCTAATTCATAAAGGCCGAAGAATACAATAGCAGCAGAACCCAATAGCAACACCGGCGTTTGAATAACCGATGTGTACAGTACCGATTTCATCCCGCCAAAAATAGTATACAAACCAGTTATAATTACAAGGCCTATAGCACCAACCCAGAAAAAGTCGATGCCCAACCAAGTCTCGATTCCAAAGATCTCCTTAAATACAACACCACCGGCATATACCGTTACAGCTACTTTCGTAAGCACATAACTCACAATCGAAATAACCGACAGGAACGAACGTGCTTGCGGGTTAAACCTCTTCTCAAGGAATTCAGGCATCGTTGTTACCTTACTTCTTGAATAGAAAGGCACAAACACCCAACCAAGAATCAATATTATCCAAGCCTGAAGCTCCCAGTGAGCCATAGCCATACCACTTTCAGCTCCGGCCCCGGCAAGTCCTACCAAGTGCTCAGAACCAATATTTGATGCAAAAATAGAAGCACCAATAGCTACCCATCCGGCATTTCTACCTGCTAAAAAGTAGTCGTCCGTGGTTTCGTCCTTCATCCGGATTACCCAGACGACAATTCCAATCAACACTGCAAAAAACAGCCCCAGTACAATCCAATCTAATAACGCCATTTATTCCTTAATTATAGTTCTTATTTACTTTTATATATGCTATCCACTTATTCCTGTCCATAATAGGAATCGGAACCGTGCTTACGCTCCCAATGCTTGCGGATCAGGCTATCCTTGAGGCGCGGAGCCTCCGGGTTTATTTGTAAAGCCAGGTAGGCCATTTTGGCTACTTCTTCGAGTACGGCACTGTTATACACTGCCTTATCAACCGTTTTACCCCAGGTAAAGGGGGCGTGGTTACCCAGAAGCACCATCTCCACTTCTTCGTAAGAAAGGTCACGTTCCTCAAATACTTTAAGTATCTGATTGCCAGTTTCATGTTCGTAATTGCCCTGGATCATTTCGTCATCCATAGGCGGGGCACACGGAATATCAGTGGTTAGATGATCGGCATGCGTGGTGCCCATGATGGGAATATCACGCTGGCTTTGAGCCCAGGCTGTGCCATAGGTAGAATGGGTGTGAACAACACCGCCAATATTCTCCCAGTTTTTGTACAAAACAGCATGTGTTTTGGTATCAGAAGAAGGACGCATCTCCCCTTCCACTATATTGTTATCAAAATCTACAATAACAATATCCTCAGGCTTTAGATCGTCGTAGGGTACGCCGCTTGGCTTGATACCAAAAACCTCTTTCTCCCGGTCAACAGCACTGGCATTACCAAAAGTAAAAAGTACCAGACCCAGTTCAGGAAGGCGCATATTCGCTTCATAGACCGATTGTTTGAGTTCTTTAAAGTCACTCATTCTATCACTCCGCTTTTTTCATGATTCGTTCTTCAATGATTTCTCCGAAAGAGGAATAATCTTGATACATCTTTTGGTAGATCTCTACTTTATCAGCTTCTGGCTCATACACTTTCTCGAAACCGCTGGCGAGATTTTCTTTGGCTTCTTCTACCGATGAATACATTCCTGCAGCGGTTGCGGCAAATACAGAAGCACCCAGCGCACAAGTCTGCTCGGATTTAGAAATTCGGATGGGCATATTCAGCACGTTGGCGAGGGTCTGCATTACAAAGGGTGATTTTTTGGATACCCCTCCCATTCCAATTACGCCTTCAATACGGATGCCTTCATCAATAAAGCGATCCACAATTTTCTTGGAGCCAAAGCAAGTTGCTTCAACCAATGCTTTAAAAATCTTGGGAGCATCGCTACTAAGGTCAAGCCCTTCAATAGCTCCTTTCAGCAATTGATTGGCATCGGGAGTACGACGACCATTCATCCAATCTAATGCGATTACACCGGTATCGATATCCTCAATCTCTTGGGCAGCGTTGGTGAGATTGGCAATCAGCTTATCCTCGGCTTCTTCAATCAACGCTTCTTTTTGATCATCGTTAAGGTGGGCACTGCCGTTGATTATTTCCTTGTAAGGACCAAGCAGCATGTTTTTAAACCAGGCATAGATATCGCCAAAAGCAGATTGTCCGGCTTCAAGACCAATCATTCCCGGAATCACAGAACCGTCTACTTGCCCGCAGATGCCCTGCACCAGGTTATCCCCTACATCGCCTTCAGGGGCAACCAGCATATCGCAAGTTGAAGTCCCCATCACGCGAACCAGTTGATAAGGCTCAATACGTCCCCCAACGGCTCCCATATGGGCATCAAATGCACCCACGCCAATAATTACGTCTTCGGGGAGATCCAGTTTTTCGGCCCATTCTTTAGAAATAGTACCTGCTGGTTTATCAGAAGTGTAGGTATCTTCATAGAGTCGGTCGCGAAGTCCTCCAAGGAGCGGGTCCAGCTGGGTGAGAAAGTCTTCGCTTGGTAGTCCGCCAAATTCTTCATGCCACATGGCTTTATGGCCGGCAGCACAGCGACTGCGTTTCATTTCGTGCACATCATTTTTGCCGGTTAGTTCGTAAGGAATCCAGTCGCAGAGCTCAACCCATGAATATGCGTTTTCACGAATTTCTTCGTCTTCACGTAGCACGTGGAGAATCTTGGCCCAAAACCACTCAGAGGAGTAAATACCTCCTACATATTTGGTGTAATCTACACCGCCCCAGCTTCGGGCCAGTTTGTTGATCTCATCTGATTCTTTAATGGCCGTATGATCTTTCCACAAAACAAACATGGCATTGGGATTCTCTTCGAATCCCTCTTTCATGGCAAGAGGAGTTCCTTCTTTATCAACAGCTACTGGAGTAGAACCGGTACTGTCTACAGAAATAGCTTTGATATTTTTCCGCTCTTCTGCATCGAGTGTTTGAACTACCTCCTTAAGGGTGTCTTCCAAACCTTCCAGGTAATCCAATGGATGATGCCGGAAACGGTTTTCATCAGGATTCGAGTATTTACCCTGCTTCCACCTTTTATAGTACCATACAGATTCCGCTATTTCTTCCCCGTTTTCACTAACCAAAACGGATCTTACGGAATCGGTTCCGTAATCAACTCCAATTACATATTCCATTTCTCTGAAGAATTTTAAAATTATACAATAAACAGCCTTAAAAGGGCCGTCTTTAGTAAGGAAAACCCTTCCAAGAATTAATAAGTGTTAGATTAACACTTTTTTCCTGAGCATACAAATTTTTTAAAGCACTTTCTCCTTAAAAAGGCCTAAAAAATTTACGTGCTAAATAAATAAACAGAACTACTTAAGAGCGTAAAGGTTTGAAAACAAGACTATCGCCGTTGGTTACCTTTTCTGTGTATTTATCCTGATCAAACTTGTACAGAAAAGCACCTTTCTTTGAGTACTTTTTCTGTTTTTCGTCTGTTTTGATTAATACATCCATAGAAAGTATCCGTCTTCTGAAATTACGCTTATCAAGGCGGGTATCATAAATGCCTTCATAGAGTTTTTGAAGTTCGGGTAGCGTAAATTTTTCAGGCAATAGCTCAAACCCAACGGGTTGGTGAGAAGCTTTATATCTCAATCGCTTCAATGCTGCTTTAACCATCTCCTGGTGGTCAAAAATTAAATCGGGAATTTCATTGATGGGAAACCACGAAGCGCTGTGTTGCTCTACCAGTTCTTTGTCGTGAGTGTGCACATCAATGAGCGCGTAGTATGCCACAGAAATGGTCCGTTCTACGGGATCCCGGTCTATTTCGCCATAGGCATGAAGCTGTTCAAGATAAATATTTCGTAAACCTGTCAGATTGTTGAGGATTCTTTCTGCTGACTCGTTCAGGCTTTCATCTTTTCTGAGAAAGCCACCCATCAATGACCAATTCCCCTTCTCGGGTTCAAAATCACGCTTAATCAAGAGTAATTTTAGTTCGTTACGGTCAAATCCGAAGATGATACAGTCTAGAGCAACAAGTAAATGATCATGACTTTTATAGTGATCAATTTTCATATAAGAAATCCACCAATTATGATATTGTGAAAATATCTAATCCGACAGGTTCACAAAAATCCGAGATTATTATTAAAAATATTGGATTTAATAATAATCTCTTTCCTCTTCTCATTCAACACTTATTACAAGCACGGAATGTTTAGGTATTTCAAAGGTTAATATTCCATCTTCCAGCTCTGCATCGTTAAATGCTACTGGCTTTACATTCTCGGTATTATCAAAAGTATTAATAGCGTCAACACTACTGGCTGTTAACAGGCGACCGGAATTTCGTACAATGGTGCTCACATTTTTTCCACGTATGTCAATGCTAACTTCTTGCGACTCAGTTGGATGCGTATTGCTTACTGTGAAGTGAAGTACACCTTCC
The DNA here is from genome assembly GCF_900182705.1 of Gracilimonas mengyeensis. Lineage (GTDB taxonomy): Bacteria > Bacteroidota > Rhodothermia > Balneolales > Balneolaceae > Gracilimonas > Gracilimonas mengyeensis. The sequence continues at coordinate 509,382 of NZ_FXTP01000001.1, forward strand.
TCATCTTCAGAGGCAGTAGTGCTAATAATCGGAATTCCGGGTTCATCTCTGCGGATATCAAATCGTCTTACCACGCTTTCATCCCCTTCTCTAACAAATCGTTCCGTATCGCTATGTGAAGGAAGCAGCATAGAATTCTGATGCACTTTATACATGTGGAACACGTGATATGTTGGAGTTAGTACCATTTCATCATCATCAGTCAGAATCATAGCCTGCAGTACATTCACCATTTGCGCGATGTTAGCCAAACGAACACGATCAGCGTGCGAATTCATGATGTCCAGACTAATGGAAGCAATCAGGGCATCACGCATGGAATTTTGCTGCTCAAGGAAACCAGGGTTGGTACCGGCCAGAGGATCAGTCCAAATACCCCACTCATCAACCGCAAGGTTTACTCTTTTGTTTGGATCATATTTGTCCATTCTGTTAGAATGTTCTGTGATGAATTCATCCAAGAGAAATGCAGCTTTTAAGCCTTTGTAGTACATGTCTACATCAAAATCTGTAGAAGGTCCTTTGTTGCCCCAGCCTGGTCCCGGAATGGTGTAATAATGCAATGAAATTGCATCCATCATCCAGCCTGCTTCGCGCATCAGGGTTTCAGTCCAGTCGTAACGATCATCTGACCAACCACTGGCAATCTTGTAGATTTCATTGCCGCTGTAGTTTTTGGCAAAAGTCTGGAACTGTCGGTAAAGGTCAGCGTAATAATCGGCTGTCATGTTACCACCGCATCCCCAGCTTTCGTTTCCGATACCGAAGAATTTAATATCCCAGGGTTCTTCCCGGCCATTCTCGCGGCGCAGGTTGGCAAGGTCGCTGTCGCCATCATAAGTCATGTACTCAATCCAGTCTTTCATTTCAGAAGGAGTACCACTACCTACGTTAGCAGAAATGTAAGGCTCGGTGTCAAGCAGTTCGGCAAGGCGCAAAAACTCGTGCGTACCAAAGCTGTTGTCTTCCTCTACCATGCCCCAGTGGGTATTGATGCGAACAGGGCGTTCGTCACGGGGACCAATGCCATCACGCCAGTGATATTCATCTGCAAAACAACCACCAGGCCAGCGTACATTCGGGATATCCAGCTCTTGCAGGGCTTCCAGTACGTCGGTACGATATCCTTCTTTATTGGGGATATCAGAATCGGGACCTACCCATATCCCGCCATAAATGCCACGGCCCAGGTGTTCGGCAAACTGGCCGTAAATGTGTTCATTGATTTTATATTCTGCCTGATCGGCATTTACTATAATATTGGTTTGCGCAAATACCGTAGCACTTAACGGCAAAAACGCCACGGCAATGAGTACAAGTAGTTTCTTCATGATATGAGTTTTTTAGTCGTCGTTAGGTTTAGAATAATTTATCGAACCGAAAACCGGTAAGTGGTTTGGGTCTGATAAGTTTCACCTGGTTCCAGTATGGTAGATGGGAAATCAGGCTGGTTTGGAGAATCTGGATAGTGTTGTGTTTCCAGGCAGAGTGCACTGTATTGAATAAATGGAGTACCATCTGGTGCCTGCAGACTTCCATCCAGAAAATTGCCAGAATAAAACTGAATCCCTGGTTCTGTGGTGATCACATCCATTTGTCGTCCTGTTTCAGGGTCATACAAAGTGGCGATATTTTCCATGCCTTCCCCACTGCGGTCAAGTACATAGTTATGATCGTAACCACCTTCAATCTGGTCGATTCGGGCGCCAATTTCATGAGGCTCTGTGAAATCGAAAGCAGTGCCTTCTACCGGGGCAATTTCACCTGTTGGGATCAACTGCTCGTTTACCGGCGTGTAGTGATCGGCATCAATGGTTAGCATATGATCCAGGATTCGTGTTTCCGGATCTCCTGAGAGATTGAAATAACTGTGGTTCGTCAGGTTAACCGGAGTAGCTTTGTCAGTGGTGGCTGTATAGTCGATGTTCAGCCCATTATCTTCGGTTACGGTGAAGGTTACTGAAACTTCGAGATTTCCGGGATAACCTTGCTCACCATCTTCACTGAGGTAGCTAATTGTTAGCGAGTTATCCGTTACTTCTTCTGTATTCCAAAGCACTTTAAAGAAGCCTTTTTCACCACCGTGCAGGTGATTTTCACCATCGTTGATATTTAACTGGTATTCTTCGCCATTGAGTTCAAACTTACCCTCAGCAATACGGTTTCCGTAGCGACCGATGGTGGCTCCAAAGAATGGGTTATCAGCTTCATAGCCAGCCACATCGTCGTAGCCTAATATCACATTATCCATGTTTCCTTCAGCGTCAGGTACCACAATGGAAGTGACAGTACCTCCATAATTAGTAACTTTTACTTCCATCCCCTTGCTATTCTTAAGCGTGTACAAGTGAGCCTCACGTCCGTCTTCAAGTGTGCCGAAGCTTTCTTGATTGGTCACTGGTTTCTTTTCTTCTGCTTTTTGGCAGCCGCTTATAACCGTAGCTGTAGCAAACAGAAATATCATTGATCCTGCTAGTAGAGGAAGTAGTTTAAATCCGTTCATTATCGTCTGAGCCATTTCTATTGTCATTTAATTCTGATTGTTTATTAGTTTCTTCTTCAAACAGGATTACAAATCCCCCATTTGCTTCCACAGAAATTTCATGTATTTCTGAATCACTTAATGAAATTGAATCTTTCTGGAAATCAAAACGGGCCTCGCCGTCTGAAATTAAAGTTCCGGTTTTATGATCGGGTAAAAATGACAAATCTACGGATAAGTTTTTAGCTTTTTTCTCCCCGTTAATTCCTGCCACAAACCAGGTATCCCCTGCCCTTCGGGCAATAATCACTTCTTTGCCGGGATATCCGTCTATAAAGCGCATCTCGTCCCAGCGTACCGGAATCTTTTTAACAAAATCTTTTACATAATCAGGTACTTCTTCCATGCCCTCCGCCGTTTCAGCGTAATGCTGTATGCCGGACGTAAACAATACCGGCAACGCCAGTTCAAAACTGCTGGTCGTCTGCCTTTTCACATTAAATAATTCCGTCAGGCTCATCGGAGTGAAATCCATCGGGCTGAACACATTTCGGGTAAAGGGCAACAAAGTGCTGTGCTCAGCTTCAAGATCGGCATTTGGTTGTTCAAAAGTCACAAACTCAAAGCCTTTAACTGATTCCATCGTTACCAGGTTGGGCCAGGTTCTGTGCCATCCACGCGGCAAGGTGGTTCCGTGAGTATTAACCAATAAGTGATGATCTGCAGCGTCTTCGAAAATGTCGATATAGTATTGCATCATGGATTGTCCGTCGCCTGCAAAAAAATCTACTTTCACGCCTTTAATACCCATTTCCTCCAGACGTGCGAATTCAGCCCGACGTTGCTCTCTATCCAATAATTTACTTTTTGGGGTATACACCGTTTCATTCCAGCTGCCGGATGAGTTATACCATAAGATAAGTCCTACATCCTTAGTAGCCGCATAATCTGCCAGCTCTGCTATACGATCGTAGCCAATGTTTACATCCCAGTTTACATCCACCAGGGTGTATTCCCACCCCATATCGGCAGCATAATCTATAAACTCTTTCTGGGTGTCGTAGTTAACCGAAGCATCTTTTAGTTTAGCCCAACTCCAGGAGGCCCGGCCGGGTTCAATCCATGAGGTATCTTCTAAAGCGACAGGTTCAGCGAGGTCTGTCCCCAAAGTAGATTCGGTTATAGTTTTTAAATCTCCAATAGCCATAATACGCCATGGTGAAGTCCAGGGTAATTCTGATTCCGGAAGCAGCGCTCTATCCGGGAATTGTTCACCTTCCTGAGGGAAACCAACCTGGTAATTTCCATTTGGAGATTGTTGTTTTAAACGGGTTGCAGAATAGCTTCCATCCATGCCGGTTTCCGATATCAACACCCAGGTGTTTCCAGATTTAAAAAGCGCAGGATAAGCCCACCCGGCTTCATTGGGAGCGGGAGTTCCCACTTCTACATCAATAAAATAGTGCTCTTCGTAAGAAGGATTGGTTTGGGCAAAGCCGGTATTTACATTGGCAAGCGGTTGCAACCAGGCGCGTGTTTCAGCTGGAAAATTAAAATGCGTTTTTTCCTCACTTATGTGATGAAGCTGATCGCTCTCTCCCGGGAAGATATACCGAAAAGCCACACTTTCATCAGAAACCTGGAACTCGATGTTCATCTTCTGCCCGCTTTGGTGCTCCAGATAATACGTCTTCTTTTTTGCGTTGTATTTAATGTGAGTCTGTTTGCCGTGTAGCAATGAATATTCGTCTTGTACCCTGTTGGGTCCCGTAATTTCCCTGAGTGTCATATTCTTGGAAAAATCAGTTCCATCCATCACTAGCCCAAGCTGTGAAGTATCAACCACTACTTCATTATCAACTATCACCTGGTATGCGGGCTGATGATCATCCATCAACATAAAATTCATTGCAATTTCTGAACCTTCACTTTGAAGGGTATCCTTGTTATCAAGACCAGAACAACTTGTTGCAAAAAGAACAAGCAAGGCGATGTGGACTAAAGAAGTGATTTTCATGTACAGGATATCATCATTTAACCGCATAAGTTTAGGTTGTACTTCAAAAAATTTCTTACCTGGTGAGCCTTCAAATTTATGCGGTGAATTCTCCGAACCCACCAGGCAGAAATTATACTGTTTTGTTAGTTTTCAATTTCTCCAATTATCATCGTGAATGAATGAGCTGGAAAAGTATATTCAAAACTTTCTCCACTCACATTCAGATCATCTTTTCGGGTCGTTTTTACCCGCGTGTTATTGAAATCATTTCGTGCTTTGATATCGGGTCCGTTGACTTCATACACTTCAAAAGGACCATCAAAAATGCCTTGTTGCGATAAAATATCGGCTGTAATGGCTTCGTCTTTATGTCGGTTCACCACGTTGATTACTACTTTACCATCGTCATTATATGTTGCAGAAACATCCAGGTAAGGCACATCCAGCTGACGGGTAGCCGAATAACCGGCACCGCTATTATATACGTCTGTGTTGTAGGTTTCTGAATCCACATACACATCCAATGCGGTACCATGAGCATTTTGAGCGAATAGCTGTAAAGGATAATAAATGGATTGTAAAAACAGGTCTTCCTCGTTGGTAAAAATCGGGGCAATCACATTAACCAGCTGGGCCATGTTGGCCATTTTTACGATATCGGCATTACGGATAAAGCCGTTAAGAAAACCAGCCACTACCAGGGCATCTTCCAAATTGTATTTTTCTTCCAGTGCATTATAACCAGAACCTCCGGTTGCTCCGCGTTGACGGTACCACACATTCCATTCGTCCCATGCTATATAAATCATGTCGTCTTCAACGGTACGTTCCGGATCTTGCATGATCTCTGCAATCATTCCTCTAACCACCTGGGTACGGTCTTCCATCACCCGTGGACTGGCCATGAAGTCATAGTAATCGTCGTCCTCGTTACCTACATAGATATGCAGCGAGATGTAATCAATATAATCCTGAAGCTCATGCAGAATGGTTCTGTTCCAATGATCAGGATCGGCGTCTTCTCCATAATAATTCGAAGAACCGGCGGCAATCAGTTTAATGCGGGGATCGGTCCATTTCATCAGCTTGGCAGCTTCAAGGGCTTTCTTGCTGTAATCTTCAGCATTCAGGTGCCCCATTTGCCAATGCCCGTCCATTTCATTACCAAGACTCCAATACATAATATCGTGAGGTTCTTCGTAGCCGTGCTTTTTACGCAATTCGGCATAATATGGCCCCTCTTCTATGTTGGTGTATTCTACCCATCGGCGGGCTTCTTCAATGGTTCCCGTTCCAAGGTTTACAGCAAAATAAGGTTCAGTACCTACTTTTTTAGCAAACTCCATGAACTCATTGGTCCCGAAGTGATTCGTCTCCAAAACATCCCAGGCCAAATCCATGCGGGTTGGGCGATCTTCAACAGGTCCTACCCCATCCAGCCAGTGATAATTTGATACAAAGTTCCCTCCCGGGTAGCGTAAAATACTAACATTCAATCCTTTAACAGCTTCAAGCACATCTTCTCTGAAGCCATCTTCATCGGCCAGTGGAGAATCGGGATCATAAATTCCTCCATAAATATGTCGGCCAAGGTGTTCGGTAAAATTTCCATATAAATGCTCATGCACTTCTCCAATAGTTCGGTCTACATCAATTTTGATGCGTGCATTTTGAGCTTGTGCCTGAACTGTCAAAAACAGTCCTGCAATTAGCAATAGGGGTGAAAAAGTCTTTATAAATCTTTGCATGGTGATCATTCCTTTGGTGAGATTAATACATGCGGCCCTGTTTAATACTGTTTCTGGATAACCTCCAGTTTAGTTCAGTAGCTGCTTCAAATTTAAAATCGGGTTTATGTTGATAACAACTATCCCTGTTTGAAGTACGTAATCGTTTAAAAAATAGGCCTGCCGGCAGCTACCAACCGGCAGACCCTTTTATCCATGAGTAAAGGCTACTACTTAGTTATTAGCCGGATTCGGTTCAAGATTTGGATTCACATCCAGTTCATCCTGTGGAATTGGCAGGTATTGTTTACCTGGTGCCCATGAATCAAATTCTGAATCGCGTTGGCGAAGTTCTTCAACCTTAGCGGGATCATCAAACCATCCCCAACGGATGATGTCATGTATACGTATTGCTTCAATCGCAAATTCGAGTGCTCGTTCGTGTGCAAGCTGGTCTCTCATTTCTTGTTGTGAGAAAGCAGAAAATTCAGCTACACGGTCTGGTAATCCGGCACGATCTCTAACGCGTTGGATATACTGAGCTGCAACGGCCTGGTTACCCAATTCGTTTTGTGTTTCAGCATACATTAATAAGATATCAGAGAAGCGCAGTACACGGTAATTGATACCAGAATCTTCACGCAGTTCAGGTTGTGGTAACCCTTCGTTGGTATACTTACGGGGATAGATATCACCCGGATAGTTCCATTCGTGTCCATATACCGTTTCGTCATACTCACGAGACATGATAGTTGGTTGCAAACGTCTGTCGAATTCACCTTCTACCGTCATTTCCTGCTGAAATGCCTGGTAAATCCAGTCGGTCACGAGGAAATCCTCATAGCCTTCAGGAGAATAGGTAAAGGCGATAGATGAACGCTGTTGCCAGTTACCATTAGGCTCGCCACCATAGTTTGCAACAGAACCACCCACTTGTTCGATGCTTCCGAACTGCACTTCAAATAATGATTCTGCATTATTTTCGTGGTCTACATCAAAGTTGTGGCGGAAGTCTTCCATCAACTCATACACGGCATAAGGTCCGCCGTCAATAAGTTTTTCGAACTCGGTAGCAGCTTCGCTCCAACGTTCGCGGTACAAGTATGATTTACCAAGCATTCCGGTAGCAGCACCTACAGTAGCACGACCTATTTGTCCTTGATCAGGACCTGTTACGTCGTTATAGGATACTGGCAGACGGCTCTGTGCTTCCTGGAAATCACTGTGAATTTGTGCCCAAAGGTCTTCTTCACTTGCAGTTGGTACGTTGTATTCACTGGGCTCCTGGGGTTCAAGAACAAGTGGTACTTCGTAAAAGTTAATGGCCAAATTGAAGTAAGCGAGCCCTCGCAGGAAGTACGCCTGTCCGAGAAGGCGTTCTTTCAATTCAGGTTCTACATCCATTTCTGGAACATATTGCAGTACCTGGTTAGCACGATAGATAATGATATAATGACCGTCCCACACCCAAGCAACCGGTCCAGAAGTGGCCGGAATGTTGAATGCAGCAACCTGCCATAAATCAGGCCATGGAGTATCTGCTTTGAAGTCGTCTCCGCGACCGTCGGTTAATGCAGGAATCATCCGCATGTAGGTGCCATCATTAAGCAGCGCGGCATATATCGCCGTCACTCCCTTTACAGCATCTTCCTGGGTTTGCCAGAAAGTATCCGTTGTGGGCTCATTCGGGTTTGTCAAATTTAACTCATCACTGCAGCCCGCAAACAGAAAGAGTGTGAGAAAAAGTAGGGTTAATTTCTTCATGGTCTTGTTATTTAATATTCGTGTTAAGCTTGTGGTTAATCATTGATTAAGCTTTAGAAGCCAATTTCTAAACCAACCATGAATGATCGGGGTTTAGGATAAGAGCCATTGTCATAGCCAGGTTCAAATGTACCGGCGGTAAAATCAGGATTGTATCCTTTGTAGTGCTGGAAGGAATACAGGTTTTGAACCTGGAAGTACACACGTGTGTTCTTCACGCCAACCATTTCTCGTACACTTTGAGGCAGAGAATAACCAACTGCAACCGTGTTGATTCGCAAGAAGGTACCATTTTGCAACCACCCTTCACGATCCGAGTCACGACCGTTGTTATTCGGGTCATTTACTACCCTGCGCGGGATATTTGTGTCACGGTTTTCAGGTGTCCAGCGGTCTAACATATCTTCGTGATAGTTCAGATAATCACTGGTAAGCATCAGGTAGCGGTAAATACGGCTGTTAATCTTATGCCCTCCCATACCGGAAGCAAACACGGTGAAGTCAAATTGTTTGTATTGACCGGTGAAGTTCAATCCATAAGTATACTTAGGAAGGCCACTTCCCAGGTACGTACGGTCATCGGCATTAATCACACCATCTTCGTTGACGTCCTTAAACTTTAAGTCGCCAGGTGCAGTGCCGTTGTTCTGGAAAGCGTGGTTATCAATCTCTTCCTGGGATTGGAAGATACCTTCTACTTTATGACCAAAGTGACGGCCAATCTCCCCGCCTACTTCTGTTTTGGTACCTACACCGTAGATGGGCTCATCGTTACCACCAAGGGCCAGTACTTCGTTTTTCAGCGTGCTAAAGTTGGCTGAGATATCGAAGGTGAAGTCACCCTGCATTTTGTTGTAAGAAAGAGCTAATTCCAATCCGGAATTTCTCAGCTCACCCGCGTTAACGGTTGGCGGGTCAAATGCACCCGTGGTGTTTGGGATAGGCACTGCAACCAGAATATCTGAAGTTGTGCTTGAGTAATACTCAGCGGTTAGATCGAACATATTTTTCAGGAATCTGGCATCAATACCAATGTTGGCAGTAGTCTTGGTTTCCCACTGAATTTCAGTATTAACTACCTGAGTTTGCGTTGCACCAAACACTTTGCTGCCGTTCCAGTTGTAAGGGATACTGGTGTTGATGGTACCAATGTACTGGTATTCGCCAATACTTTGGTTACCCAGCTGTCCGTAACTGGCACGCACTTTCAACTGATTGATAAAAGAAGGCAGTGAAAAGAAATCTTCGTTGTGCAAGTTCCAACCTACGGATGCAGATGGGAAGTTACCATATCGGTTATCTTCAGGAAATCTTGAAGAGCCATCGCGGCGAAGTGTAGCAGTCAGCAGGTACCGGTCGTCGTAGTTGTAGTTAAGACGAGTGAAGTAAGATTCAAGTGCATTCGCGTTTTCTGAACCGCTTGAAGTCTTGGTATTACCATTATCCAGTACTTTAAAGTATGGTTTGGGGAAGCCTTCCGCATAACCATTTCGGAAAATCCCTCCACCTCTTTGGTAAGTATGTCCAACCAGTAAGGTAACATCATGATTTCCCTCAAATTCACGATCGTATGTTAAAGTGTTTTCAACAACGCCGGTGTAATAAGTATTCTCGCCGTCATTCAAGTCAGCAGCAGCATTACTGAAAAAGAAGCCTTGCACAAACTCAGGCACCCAGTTCACGTTACGTACGTTGGTACGATCGTAACTACCACTGATTTTGTAAGTCAGTGTTTGCTGATTATCGTCAATAATATCTACTTCACCATATGCGGAAGCAAATGTTCTGCTAACGTTCGTTTCACCTTCCAACAATTGATTGGTACAAGGTACGTTCAGTACAATCGCACGGTGAATCGTTTGATCTGTTCCTGCACATCCACCTTCAACAGAGGGATCATACAAGCCCAGCGTTGGAATAGCGGAAACCAAGTCAACAATCATTGGAGGACGACCACCCGTTAACTCAGAGGTATTGTAGTTTAGGGCTTTTTCGTTGGTATATGTGTAGTAGAACGACTGACCAAACTTAAAAATACCCTTTTCTGCAGTGGTGTTTAAGCGGGTTGAATAACGCTCATAATCAGGACCATGGCCAACAAGGGTTCCTTCAGAATCCAGATAATCTAAAGAGAGGTTGTAGGTCGTATTCTCGCCACCACCGTAAAAGGTCAGGTTGTGGTTCATTCTCTGTCCGGTTTTTAAACCTTCTTCCTGCCAGTCAGTGTTAATATCATCAATGTAAAGCGGGCTGTTAGGATCGTTACCAGCTACCAATGGCATTCCTGCATTTCTCAAGCCTTCATTAACCAGCATTTGATAATCTTCGCGTCCGGTAACGGGCATGCGTTGCCAAACTTCATCGATACCGAAGTATCCACTGTATTCAACCTGAAGCGGAGTATCTGTTGTCCCCTGTTGGGTGGTAATCAGTACTACCCCGTTTGCAGCCCTTGAACCATAAATAGCGGCAGCAGAAGCATCCTTCAGGATTTCAATAGAGGTAATATCGTTAGGGTTAAAGTCTCTGATGCTGGTACCTACAGGTACACCATCAATTACAAAAAGCGGAGAATTATTACCAAAAGTACCAACACCTCGAATACGGATATTTGGAGCGGCACCAGGCTGACCGTCACTATTCACCTGTACTCCTGGCACCCGACCTTGAATAAGGTCTGCCGGGTCGCTTGTTGAATATGATTTCATGTCATCCCCGTCAATACTGCTAATAGATCCGGTTAATTCTCGTCTTTGCTGAGTACCATACCCTACTACAACAATATCTTCACCCATCAAAGAAACGGGGGAAAGCTGAACGTCAATTTCCTGACGTCCGTCAATAGGCACTTCCACCGTTTGAAATCCGATATATGAGAATATCAGCGTATCATTCAGTGAAGGCGCATTAAGTTCATATTGTCCGTTTACGTCAGTAGTGGTACCAGTCATGGTTCCTTTTACGATGATGTTAACCCCTGGCAGAGTTTCATCATTGCTTTCATCCGTCACCACTCCGGTAACTTGCTGCGCAAGGACATTTCCCTGCCACAAAAGTACCAGTGAGAACATCGTTAGGCATGTAGCATAAAAAGTAGCTTTTTTCATATTACCTCTGTTTTAGATTTAGTTGAGATAGTTAGCTAGCTCAGTGGACTTGGTATAGTGATTCCGCATAGATAATAACTAAGCACCACTCACTAACTATTTAGATTAATATTCCGTCTTTCAATTAGAGAAGCCTGAAGTCCAACTTATTTTGAGCTCATAAATCATCTTATTTTCCCCAAAATCGAAAAGCGCTTCCACTTTTTACCCAAAAAACGGACACTTTCCTGATCGTGATATCAGGTAATCAATAATTGGTGTCTAAATGACACTTATTATTTTCAAGATTTAGCGAACAAGATGCAAGCGCTATTTATCATTTTTATCCAATTATTTTACAAAAAAACTGCTGCTTATTTTATTACGAAAAACCTAAATAAGCCTATTTAAGTTAGTTTATAATAGTTTATTTTTTAATTTTTTTAGGAATTAATGCTTTTTTGTCTGCTTTTATTTTTCTGTAAAAAGATGCAATAAATCAGGATTTTCTAATTTTTCCTAAGATGGCCGGAGAGTGAAACTAATTTTTTGTTAAATAATGAGCGTCGCGGGAATGGCTTTTCTGGAGTTTAAAAGGCATCATATTTTCGAAAAGTGCTTCCACAGAATGAGCAATTTATCCTCTGTTACGGTCTATTTTTGCTCAAAATATTGAGGGATCTTGCATAAAATTTCACAACCCTGCTATATTGGAAGATGCCTTTAGAACTATTTGCCCCACCCCATCTACAACAAAAGAATAGGTATGCAGAAGAGCCTTTTTTTCAGTTCCCTGCATTTTATTTCCCCCCATACCCTTTATTTATAAGTACTCATTATATAATAAGGCACCACATTGCTACTTTGAAGCCTTATAAGAGATCTGCTATTCTTCTAAAATCGCTTTCTTCGATTGCACTGTAAGTAGATTAAAGGAATCTCAAATTCCTTTGATCACAAAAAAGGCTTACCGGAAGCTACTAACCGGCAAACCTTTGTTCATCTAAGCAAACTGTATTTAACAGTATCAGTTAAAGCATTTGAGTAAACCTCTCTGCAAATACACGCTTGCTTTGGTATGTATTTGTTTAGATTGAAATGAAAACAGATGCACGTTCAACTTTACATCCATATTCAAATGGAATCCGCAACTTGATAAGTAATGCTACACCATCAGTCCTTCTCATCAAGATTCCAGTAAATGGTATAATGATCATGATTTACTTCATAGAACGGAGCAAGTCTAATATCATTGGCATCCCCTACATTGGTTAAAGTAAATTGCAACGGCTCTGAAGTTCCTTCAACCCACCCCTGCACAGAGTTGGTCTGTGGTTGTAAATCAGGTACATCTACCGTAGGTAAAGAAAAATACTCGTATTGTTCACTGTGGGCATATTGACTTTGAATGGGTATTTCTTCCCCTACTATGCCAGCTAGCAGAATGGGACCATGCATAAAGGCAATGGTATTCTCATCCCCGCTTAGGCTTTCTGTGCGGGTCTCCATTGGCAATGTTACTTCTATGGTATCACCGTTTTTCCAAATCCTGGCTATTTCTATATAGCTACTAGGCTCACTTCCAATTTCAATGCTATTTCCATTTACAGAAATGGCAAAATCCTCTCCTGCCCAATAAGGTCGACGCATCATAATGCTAAACTCTTTGGGTTCGTCAGTATGTATCGTGAAAGTACTTGATTCAGATTTTGGGAAGCTGGTTTCTTGTATCACACGTACCCCTTTCTCTTCCCAATCCAATTGTGAGGGGATAAAAAGGTTTACAAATAATTCGTCCTGGCCATGCATATAAATATAGCGTCCGTACTTGGTGTGATTTTCCATACCACTGCCCACACAACACCAGAAAGAATCATAAGGAGTACTAAATATTTTGTGGTAACCAGGCTCCATGGATATGTAGTAAGCAAACATCCCGGTTTGAGGATCTTGTGAAGCCAGAATATGATTATACAAGGCCCTTTCGTAATAATCGGCATATTGAGGATGAGCGCTCCACCGGGATAAATGCTGCGTTAACTTCAGCATATTATACGTGTTGCAGGTTTCTGAACTGGATTTGCTCAGTCGTTCAGATTTTATCTTGGGAGGTCCAAAGTGTTCACCATCACTGTTTCCACCGTTTACGTAGGTGTGATTTTCTGTAACCGTTTTCCAAAAGAACTCGGCAGCTTCTTTCATTTCCGTATCCCCGGAAACCTCATAAAGCCGGGCATCACCAATCACCTTTGGAATTTGAGTGTTTGCATGAAGGCCTGCAAGTCGGTCTTCATTATCAGCCAGGGGCTCAAAAATGCTATGATCGGTGAATTTCCGGGATAATTCTACATACTTTTCTTCTTGGGTGATGGCATATAAATCCGCCATCACTTCCTTCATCCCTCCAAACTCTGTCTTGAGGATTTCCTGAAATTGTTCTTCTGAAAACGAATTTGCCCATTCTACGGTCCAGTCAGACAGTTCAACCAAAATATCTAATGCGGCTTCATTATCTGCATATAGATAGGCGTCTCTGAGGCCTGCAAAAAGTTTATGGAGGTTGTACCACGGCACCCAGCTTCCATTCAGGGCAAAAGGTTCGGCTTCGATTTTTCCGGTCCGTACTTCGTTGAGAATCTCTTCTCCATTTGGGACCCCGCCAACATACCCCGTGCCAATAGCTTCTTGAGACCGCCTCAGCTCATTCACTACATAATCCAGGCGTTCCCCAAATTCTTGTTTGCCCGTTGCGGCGTAAATCATTGACAGAGCGGACACATAATGTCCCAGTGAATGGCCATCCAAACCATCTCCCATCTCACCCTGTTCTTCCCATCCGCCATAATTGGGAGCTTTGGGATCTAAACCCGCTTCTTTTAAAAAGGGAGCTAGTAAGCGATCAGCATCTAACTTTAGCAAGTATTTACCATTTAGTTCCATCGCTGATTTAAAGGGACTATCGAGCAGCTGTACATCACTTAGCGAAAATAACTGGTATTTAACCTGGCTGTCATCTCCATCCTGAGCTTTAGAAAGTGTTGAATTGCAAACAATCATTGCCAATGCAACTATTGAGACCCTCCACCAAAGATTCATCAAATATGTGTTATAGTTTTTGTTCGTGTATTTCATTGTTTAGATATGCCATTACTTTTGAATTAATAGCGGGCTGATCTGCATAGAACAGATCAACCCGCTGATTATTTATGTACTAATTATTCGCGCAATAATTAGTATCCCGGATTTTGACTAAGATTTGGGTTAGTGTTCAACTCATTCGTAGGAATCGGGAACAATACTCTATAGTCCCCATTCGGCTCATGAGAAAACCATGATTTCTCCGTAAACACGCCAAAACGGATTAAATCCTGACGTCGTCGTCCTTCCTGGTTAAATTCCCATCCGAGTTCATCCAAAAAACGGCCATACTGAATATCATCGCCACCTTCCTGAGTAGTTACGTTATGATCTCTGCGACCATAATCATATACACTACCCCCCATCAATTCAGCGCCAGTAACGATGGCTCTTCCAGGGTTATCAAAAGCTCGTTCACGTATTTGTGTAACAATGGTAGCCGCCTGATCAGCTGAACCTGTTCTCAACAATGCTTCGGCTTTCATCATTAAAACATCCGCATAACGGAACAACGGATAATCGTTATTCAGGATATTGGAGGACCCTTTGGCTATTTCGAATTTCCCCAAGCGTACTCCATGAATCCCTAAGGATTCATCTACACCAGGTACTTCGTTGATGTAATCCAGGGGTAAACCTGCACCCTCTCCTAAAGTAGCAAACAGAGAATCACCGCTGGAGGAATACTGCTGACCCATTATCCAGTTATCGGTATAGCGTGCATCAAGCGTATCATAAGTGTTGATGGCCTGGGGAATACCACACATTCCACCCCATGGACCTGATAACAGCTCATACGTTGCCTGACTTGCAGGCTGTAATGTTTGCATATGGATATCAAAAGCGTTCCAGTTGTCGGTATACTTTTCATCAATTGGAATCGCAAAAATGATTTCGCTGGAATTTTGATTTTCCGTCACGAATACATTTTTCTGAACAGGCTCTAAGGCATAACCAGCTCCTGAGTTGATGACAGCATTGGTATGCTCAATCACCTGATTCCAGGCTGGAGTGCCGGTATATACTTCAGCGTTCAGGTACACTTTTGCAAGTAAGGTATGAGCCGCCCACTTGTTGAATTTGCCGTAGGTAGTTTGGTTGTTTTCCTCACTGAGTAAGTCAATGTTTGAAGTAATTTCGTTTACTACAAAATCATACACCTCTTGGCGTGTGTTTTGCTCAGGCAAGAATCCTTCAGGCACATCAAACCTATCTACAATCGGAACATTACCATACAAATCAAGAAGTATGTAATAATAAGCCGCTCTAAGTACTCTTATTTCAGCAATAGCAGCTGCCTGTTCTTCCTGGGGAAGCTCAATGGCTCCAGACTCGATTTGATAGAGTACCCGGTTTGTAGTGGTAATAGCGGAATAGGTTCTGTCCCATACCGTAGAAGCTACCGCGTTGTCGGCCGTCCACCTGTGTTCGTGCAACCTGCGGTAAATTCCACCATCAACCCAGCCGTTGGGTCGCGCTGGGATCACAATTTGGTCAGCGGTGATTTCTTGTGCCCGCCAAAGGCCATTCCATTGTAATACAATGGCATTCCACGGTACATAAGCCTGTCCAATAATGGCAGTTACATCGTCAGCGCCAGCTTCAAACTCACTAACAATAATTTCGTTATAGCTATCATTTGCTAATTCGGTACATCCCAAAGGCAGCAGCAATGCTGCAAGAATGATCCAAATTCCTTTATGTCTGTTTAATTTGATCACTTTCATAATAAATCCTTTATCTAAAATTTGATGTCAATTCCAAGTGTAAATGTGCGGGTAGTCGGGTACTTGTCCCGGTAATCATTACCAGGAGCCAACCCATTACCGTCACCAAATAAGGTCACTTCAGGATCTATTCCTTTGTAATCTGTGAATACAGATGTATTCAGAGAAGAAGCGTACACCCTTATAGACTTGAAATACTTAGCAGCAGAGACCGGTATCTGGTAACCCAGGGTGATATTATCAACCTTCCAGTAGTCTCCGTCTTCAACATAGTAGCTGTTGAATTCAAGCGGCATATCAGAACTCAGTATCTCTCTGCCAAATACAGGATCATAAGCTGAACTCAGGCGGTTGTATTCCTGAATAGATGGGTTTTCATAAAACATGCGGGAGAAGTTGAGAATTTGGAAATCAAATGCTCCTCGCATGGCAATACTCAGATCCCAATTTTTGTAGTTGAAGGTATTATTCCAACCTGCATACCAATCGGGCAAACCGTTTCCTAATCGCTGTTTGTTTTCAAAGGAATGATTGAATTCACTATACGGAACGGCATTGCCGTCTGCATCTTCGTAAATCCAGGCTCCATTTTCATCCACATCAATAACTTTGTAGCCATAAAAATCACCGATATCATGCCCAACCTGTACAAGGTGGGTGAAGGTTTGAAGAGGCTCACCAGTATAACCTGTGGTGAAGTAATCGTTTGTGGCTTCGTATAAGTTGTTAGACAAGCTTTTAAGCTTATTGGAATTCGTAGAGAAGTTCATGCTTGAAGTCCAGCTGAAGTCTTTGGACTGAACCGGGATAATTTCCAGCAACACTTCTACCCCTTTATTCTGCATGGTACCTACGTTGGCACGGGTGGTACCATAAAGGTTTGGAGGGCTAGGAACCGGGTAGTCATACAGCAGACCGTTGATGTCACGAATGTAATAATCCACATTACCGCTTAAACGACCGTTTAACATCATGAAGTCAACACCAAAGTTGAGCTCTTCTTTTTCTTCCCATTGTAAATCCGGATTAGGATTCTGGGTTGGAGTCAGCGTACGGTTCCATGCTCCGTTCGTGTATACATAATCCTGATATCCAAGCTTGGCTAAACCCAGGAACAGGTCTTCTGGCTGTGTTCCTGTTACCCCGTATCCTACGCGGAGCTTGAGGTCATCAAAAATGTTCTGTTCAGACATAAATGATTCAGCCGTCACTCTCCAACCTGCAGAGATGGCTGGGAAAAGTCCCCAGGGACTATCAGTACCATATAACTGGCTGGCAGCTTCATACCTAAGACTACCCATCAGCAGGTATTTATTGTCGTAATCGTAATTTACACGGCCAAAAAAGCTGATCAGATTGGTTACATGCTTATAGCTGTAAATGTCGGTCAAACCTTCTTTAAAAGCTTTACCTATACCAATATTGTTGTAGGTGAAAGCATCAGTTGGAAAGTCCCAGTTCTGCATCCAGTTTTCTTTAAACATATTCTCCTGGTAACTATAACCGCCTAATACATCGATGTCATGAGATCCGTAAAAGGTGTTAGTATACTCACCGGTTAGCTCAAGCAGTTGCTCGGTACCTTCCTCTGCCCCGTTGGAGGCAAATCCATTCAAACCATCACGTACCGTCCTTGGATGTTGTTTGGTTTCATAATAGCCCCTGGTTTGATTGTACTTGCTGAACGAGCCAACGGCTTTCAGTCTTACATTATTTACAGGAGTATATGTGAGCGTTCCGCTTATTCGTGAATTTTCATTATGGTTTTCACCATCTGTTTCTTCAAGTCTTGAAAGCGGGTTTTCGTAGTTGAAGTTACCCAACTGCTGATACCAGGTGCCATCATCATTCTTCACGGGAGAAGTCGGATTGTAAATAATCGCCTGCCGGTAAGTATATCCGTTAAAACTGGCCCCGTCTCCGGTAGTTACGTAAGTATTTCTTGAATTTAAGGCGCTAACATTCAACTTCACCTTGTCATCAAACATCAAATGATTCACTTCAGCTCTCAGCCTCAATGTCTCATTGTCTGATTTTTTGAAAATACCTTCTTCATCCTGGAAGTTTACATTTGCATAGTAATTGGTGCTGATTGTGCCTCCGCTAAACGAAATGTTATGCGTTTGACTTATAGGAGTCCGGGTAACTTGGTCCAACCAGTCGGTAGAACTTCCCTTATCCCAGGAAGCATCTCTTAGGCCGGCATCAATTTGATTTCTGTAATCTTTGGCTGTTAATACATCCAGACTATTTGCAATGGTCTGAGTGCTAACCGTACTTGAGAAAGTAACTGAAGGCTCAAAATCTCCCGTTCCTCCTTTTGTGGTAATGAGAATCACTCCATTTGAGCCACGGGTACCGTAGATTGCTGCCGCAGAACCATCTTTTAGAACGTTAATGGATTGAATATCCTGTGGAGCTACCGTTTCCAGGTTACCAGGGATCCCGTCAATCAGAATAAGCGGATTGGGGTTGGCACCCAATAAGGTGGTATTTCCACGCAGTTTGATTTCAGAACCGCTGGTAGGATCTCCACTTGGGGATGCAATGGTTAAACCTGCCACTTTACCTTGAATCAACTGGCCGGCATCCTTCACATTCCCGGTAACAAAATCATCAGAATTAATTGAAGAAACCGAACTGGTTACTTCATCCTTGCTAATGGTTCCATATCCTACTACCACAATATCTTCTCCTGTTAGGGACATGGGCGATAGTTCGATATCTATTTCTTCCCTTCCATCAATAGGTACTTCTAAAGTTTCGAAGCCTATAAACGAAAAAATCAGGGTGTCGTTAAGTGAAGGGACTGTCAATTGGTATGTACCAGTTAAATCCGTAGTACCCCCCATGGTGGTACCCTTAACTTTTATATTCACACCGGGCAAAGTATCGTCGGTGCTTGCATCTGTAACAACGCCAGATACTTGCTGTGCGATCACGGTCCCCTGCCAGAGAAGTACCAGCGAAAACACGGTTAGGCACGTGGCATAAAAAGTAGCTTTTTTCATATTACCTCTGTTTTAAATTTGGTTGAGATAGACAGTAGGCAGACCAAAATTAACCCAGCTACACCGCACAATAACTAGTTAAGTACCTCCTACTAACTGCTCATTTGTTTTTATTCCGTTTTCAATTAGAGAAGCCTGAGTCCAACATATTTAGAGCTCAAAAAATCACCCGATATGTCTCCAAAAAACAAAAGCGCTTCCAATTTTTTCCAAATAAAAAGCATTTTTCGATAGCAGAATCAGACAATCAATAATTGGTGTCTATTTGACACTTAATATTTTGGAGAAATACCCTGTAAGATGCAAGCACTATGCTAAAATTTTTTTACTAATCTTTACAGAAAGAGCTTTTCTTAAATTTTTGAACTTTAAATTTTTAAAAACTTAAGTTTTTAACATTTTAAATCATTACGCCTCATTTATTTACGGATGTTATTTTATAAAAAGCTTTTTCTTTTGTAATTGCATGCATGAAAACTCTCCTATTTTTTTAGGCTTTTTGTATATCAGAGAGCGAATGACTTAAATCCTGAAAACTTTTAATTTCTTAAATAACGTGAGTTCGATATAAAACCCATCATCTTGAGCCGTTATTTTTGACCAAAACCGAAACAATATTATTGCAGAGATGACAGAATCTGTGATGGGTAGTCATCGTGGGACCAGACCCGCGATCTCCTAACTACCGGCAACGCTGGGCAACAACGAGGTAATGATGAGTACTACGCCATGTGCCGGGAGATCCCGGTTATGCGATTCCGCTGCGCTACATCTTGACCGGGATGACAGGCCTATTTTCGTGTCATTCTTATATCGAACTCACGTTGAATAGCCATTTATGACATTGATAAGCAGGTAATATTTGCACGAAAATGCAGAAAATGCTTCCAGTAATTTATCGATTTTGGAATTTGTATCAAGAAGAGCTCAACCAAGTTTCACTCATAGGATCAATCTGAGAATGGAATAAAAAGGATGAGAATTAGGCCTGCCTTACTCTGGTCCCAGCGTCCATCAAAACCAGTATAAGGAGTTGGCTCTTCATCCATGCCCTGGCATCCCAATTTTCCAGCTCAAATAGATAGAGCTTAACGACATCTCCTGATGGCCGAACCGAGAATTTTAATTCTGGCTCTGGTTGGACTTTAGGGAGAATAGCCACAAACAACTGTCCCTATGATAAGGGCCGTGATAACTTTTTTTATGGCTATATTATTTCAGGTGTTAGCCGCTTATGTATTCCATTATTCTTCCTCGAGAAACAAACTCAGATCAATAGCTTCGGCAATCAGGCGGTGCCCGGTTTCATTAGGGTGAAGATGATCACCGGTATCACCTTTAGGAAGTAACTGGGTTGGATTTTCTGGATCTCCAAGCGCCTTGTCCAAGTCTATAACTGCATCAAACACCCCGCTGTTTCTAATCCAGTCATTTACTTCCTGCCGTGCACGTTCACTTTCGGGCCGATCGTAAAATGATTCTCCAAACGGCATCAAAGTAGCCCCATACACTTTTATATCTTCCTGATGAGCCTTTTCAACCATTTCCTTATATGCAGCTTTTAAATCACTCACTACCTGATCTGCATGTTCTTCGCTTCTCACCCCGCCAATATCGTTGATACCTTCCAGGAT
The DNA here is from genome assembly GCF_900182705.1 of Gracilimonas mengyeensis. Taxonomy (GTDB): domain Bacteria; phylum Bacteroidota; class Rhodothermia; order Balneolales; family Balneolaceae; genus Gracilimonas; species Gracilimonas mengyeensis. The sequence continues at coordinate 529,950 of NZ_FXTP01000001.1, forward strand.
AATCAGCCATTCTACGCCCGGCTGATCCAGCACATCTCGTTCAAAGCGATCTACAGCTGCGGGTCCAAGGCAAGCTTTTAATACGCAATTACCGCCTATCCCCTGGTTCAATACTGAAATATGATCGGTGCTATCATTTGCCTGCAGACGTTTGGCTAATTCATCGGGCCAGCGGTTTTGTTTATTGGTACCCGAACCACGTCCGTCGGTGATGGAGTTGCCCAACACAGCTACAGCAGCAAAATGCTCCGGAGCTTTTACATCAATAGCATCAATTAAATACCAGTGATTCGTCTGGGCCGCATTGGGCATATTTTCGGCAGAAACTGCATCACCATTTACAATATATGAAGTAGTCCGAGAGCCGGGGTGCCCCGTTAAATCAGAGGATACACTATCTACATGCATAGTTATAGACAGCCTGGAAAGTGCCTCCAGATCAAACGAAAATGGTTCACTAAAAACCCGTTCACCAGGCTGAATAGTAACGGAAGACTCTCCATCAAAACTGAGAGCCAAATCTGTACCGGCGTCGATGGCACTGCTGTCGGTAGACTGTGCCACGTGTACCGAGTGAATAGCTACAGGTTTAGTTCCAAAAGCATTGGAAAGACTCAGGCGAAGCGTATCCCCTCCCATATTTACCTGTATCACCTGCCGGATGGTATTGCCAGACAAACCGGGTTCAGGTGGCATATTTCGTGGTTCCACCAGCTGTTGGGCCGTACTCCAGGCCCCCAACCATTCCATTTCTTCTCCCGTCTGTTGAGTTTGAGTGCATGCGCTAAATCCTATCATTGCCATCAAACCAATCAAGACTACAACGGCAGTTGATGATTCCATTCTGATCTTTATCATAACTATGTATTCCTTTTGCTTATTTGATCAACATCATTTTCCGGGTTTGCACCAAACTCCCGGCTTGGAGCCGATAAATATACATACCGCTGGATAAACTTGAAGCATCAAAACTGGCTTGATGTGCTCCAGCTGATTGTCTTGTATTTACCAAGGAAGCCACTTCCCTTCCCAACATATCAAACACTTTTAATGAAACTTCACTGCTCACCGGTAACTGATAACTAATAACTGTAGAAGGGTTAAACGGGTTTGGATAATTTTGCTTAAGCTCAAAAGAAGTCGGCTTTCCCTGTTCCTTCTCATTGGAAACCGGCAAGTAATCGGCTACAAGAGTAGTTACCGTTCCAGAGGGCATACTAATCGTAAATTGTCGTCCTGAAACTTCTACATCTTCCAGTTGCTCTACATTTTGTGATACACTACTACGGTACTGCTCCAAGGTCATAGGTGTACCATCCTCTACCTCAAAAGTAAGTTCTTTGTCTCCGGGTTCATCATTGATGGCTACAATAACCAGTTTATCGCCATCTTTATACGCTGTGGCATACACCCGGATCAGCCCCCTGCCAGCCGGCCCAAAAGAATGTACTCGCTCAAAACCAGGACGGATAAATCGTGAAAAGTGAGAAAAAGCATATCCTCGTTTTAGAATTTCACCGTCGGTTGTGCCTTCATCCCCATCTCCGATAAAGGAATAATAACGCTGCAGGTACCACCAGATGTAAGCATTCCAGTTGTTTCTCATAGAGCTATTAATGGATACCAGCATATCAATGGTTTCTTCCCAGATTTCAGCCTCACTATACGAACTCCAGGAATCGGATCCTGAATTACCTGTTCCGAGGTTCATCAGGTATTCGGTCATCCAGATTTCCTTACCTTTTTCTTCGGCCAAAGGATAACGGGCATTTCCTCCCCCATAAATATGTCCGCCTAAAATATCCAGGTTAGCAGCAGCCAGTGAATCATTTAGAATAGGATTAGACATCTCCCTTCTAAACTGAAAAGACTCCGGGGCAATAACCCTGGTAGCTTCAATGGAGCTGGCATGATCACGCATAAAATTGGTCATCTCCTCTGGCGTCCAATCACAGGACTCATAGCTTACCTCTATATCCGGTTCATTTTGAATAGAGATGCCATAAAGGGGCGCATCATTTTCTTCCATATATATTGCAAAACGGTTCAGAAAATCCGCATAGTCGGCGTAGGCGTCTTCTCGCAAGTGCCCGCCTACCAGATCGCCATTGGTTTTCATGTCGGACGGCGGGCTCCAGGGAGACGCTATAATCTTAATTCCCATTTCATGAGCTTTTTGAGCGGTTGCCAGATTGCTACTCCATTGATTTTCGTTTGGTGGTATACGAATACGCAGAATAGATAAACCAAGCTGACCTTCCTCCATCCCAAAAGCCTTCTCCACCTCTTCTTCCGACAAATCAGGACGCCACCCTACAATATTGGCGGCTCCAAATCCCCGGATGAGCTGGGCTGTACTATCCATGTACACAACCACATCTGCATTTGATTGCGCCGAAGCATTTGAAGGATAAAAACAAAAAGTAAACAGACTGAAAAAAGTTAAAGCAAGTGTTAACAGTTTATATAGACGAGTGATCATTATTTAAAACAATTTTTATGAACGGCTCTTTTTTTAAAAATCAGCCGAATGAGTGAGGTTTTAAGAAATAAAAGCGGTTTCAACAATATAAATTTTAATTGTAATTTATACACTTAATTTTGGTGGATTATAGGAGTTAACAAAAAACAGAATAGGAATAATTATGGAACGATTAGTAAAACTTTTCATCTGCTTAATTATTTTAATGGGGGTCTCCTATACGGGCTTTGCACAAGAACATGTTCCCGGCGAAAATCCTATCATACGTGATGTTTTTACGGCCGATCCCGCGCCACTGGTTTATCAGGATACGGTGTTTCTTTATGTTGGACATGATATAGCCACCGGGGATGAGATGTTCAATATTGACGAATGGCTGGTCTACTCCTCTACCGATATGAAAAACTGGGAAGCCCACGGTCCGGCCATGCAAGCGTTGGACTTCGATTGGTCGGAAGGTAATGCCTGGGCTTCTCAGGTTATAGAAAAAAATGGGAAATTCTGGTTTTATACTACCACCATTGATAAGAATACCGAAGGAGATGCCATTGGTGTGGCGGTTTCCGATAAGCCTACCGGCCCTTTTAAGGATGCCATTGGAAAACCGCTGGTGGTAGATTCCATGACTCCTACTCCAGAAGATCCCTACGATTGGGACGACATCGATCCCACTGCTTTCACAGATGATAACGGTACTACCTGGATTGCCTGGGGCAACCTCCATCTGTACCTGGCCAAGATGAAGCCCAATATGACTGAAATTGATGGAGAAATACAGGAACTCTATCTACCCAATTTTACCGAAGGTCCGTGGATACATAAACGTGAAGATATGTATTATCTGAGCTATGCCTGTTTTGCCCATCAGAATATGTGGGAAAAAATATGCTATGCTACCGCACCCGAAATCACAGGCCCCTGGACCTATCGCGGCATTATCACCGACCGAACAGAGCATAGCTACACCATACATCCCGCTATTATTGAATTTGGAGATCAGTGGTATTTCTTTTATCACACGGGGCAATTAACCATTGGGGATGAATCCGGAGCCATTGGCCGGCGTGCGGTTTCTATTGAGTATTTATACTATAATGAAGATGGAACCATAAAGCCCATCGAAAAAACAATGGAGGCGTTAAGTATCCCGCCAAATAAGCCTTCCGAATATGTAGCTCCGGTTTATAATCCTGATGATTCATTGGTTACCGTTGATACTGACATAAAGGTGGTTCAAAATGTTGCCACAGCAGCTACAAGCTGGCCAAATAAAACGGTTCTGCAAACTGCCGACAATCCATACCAATCCGGCACTAACTCAACAAGCTTCAATGCGGAAAATGGAGTTAGCAGCATGGGACAGACCTTCACGCCCGATTCTGACTTCAAACTCGAAGAAATAGGCATTTACGCCGGGGATGGATTTGGTACCGGGGCAAACAGCAAGGTTAATATTTCCCTGTACCAACTTGAAATGGACACTGATACTACCTACACCATTACCGATAATTTATTAGGGGCAAAAGAAAACCTTTATATCAATTACAAGCCGCAGGCTCCGGGAGTACTTCATTTTGAATTACCAGAGGATCGTCGGCCTGTGCTGGAAGCCGGCCAAAGCTATGTATTTGAACTTCAAGGCGTATCGGGTTCTGCTCCGGTATTATGGCGGCACAGTCAGGGAGATATCTATTCAGAAGGTGCTGCCTGGATGAACCGTAAGCTGATGTCGGACGAAGAAGGCAATTCTTACAGTGATTTCATCATGGCTCTTTATGGCAATTGAGCTTTATAAGACTAGCTAAGCTTTTATCGGTCTTTTCTTTTTTACCTTGTATGTTTGTGCAAATGAAAATGACCTTCCCTTACAGACTGAAGCCACCTACAGTATTGTTGCTTACTTTGGGTTGTCAGCGATAATGAGTGACTATAGTAGCAATTATCTTCACAAAGGAGGCTCGTCGCATAATAGAAAATAAAAAGCCTTTAACTTTCTCCTGTTCCCCGAAAAGCTTCGAGGAATTTTTGGAGTAAGGTTAAAGGCTTTTATTACATCCTCAATATTATGATTGTTACTTAAGCACCGTCATCTTCTTAACGTTAGTAAAATCACCAGCACTTAAACGATAAAAATAGGTTCCGCTGGTTAGACCGGAAGCATCAAAACTAATCATGTGTTCTCCGGAAGCTTTCACTTCATTCACCAATGTAGCAACCTCCCTGCCCAACATATCAAACACTTTCAGGCTCACTTCACCACTCACTGGCAACTCATAACTTATCAATGTGCTCGGGTTGAAGGGATTCGGATAATTTTGCTGCAGTTTGAAATCGATCGGCTGATTGGAACCCTCAGCAATGCTGGTAGCCTGCTGAACAGCGGCAGTTGTGCTAATGCCATCATACAGGGTCTGTTCGGTATCTACCCGGTCCCTTGTATCCGATCCAACTTCAGCAGCATTGTCGTCGATATAAATGGCATAGCTCTCGCCAGCTACCGCATCAATACGCCCCAGATATGCCTGGTAGAGATACATGTTGTCACTGTCTACCAAGAGTGCAGAGGCATAATCCTCAGCATTAACAGATTGGGAAGCCATGTGGCGGTAGGTTTGCATCTCCTCTACAGAAAGCCCTGCTTTAATGCGCCAATCGTGGTTTGGGTCTGCCCAAAAGTTTACCCAAACATCATGCATCCCAGATTCTTCAAACTCAATGGTAGTCATAAGCATTGGAGCATCTTCATCTCCACTTTCGGAGGATATAAATACCGAACCTCCGTTGCCTAAGCCGGTTAATTCCTGCCAGAGGTTATCGGCCCGTCCTTCCGGTTCTGAAGAGCTTTCTACGAAGGCCTCTTCGTTGGAGTCAACAGGTTCGGTGTTTGCCCGGTTGGCATCCAGGTAATTCATGAGTGGGGCTTCTTTGTTTTCGATAACCATCCCCACAATGGCCGCATCAAAGTTATGAGCTGCATAGTAGGATCCTCTAAACCAAAGCAATGCTGTATTTTCATTATTCCATTGAGGAATGATCGGGCGAAAATTATCCCGGGTAGAATTTTGGGTGATGGCAGACCACTCCCAGGTTTCGCCTCCATCGGCAGTCACTCCTTTAAAAATCTCGTGTACGCCCAAATCGGTATCCTGATCTCGAGGATCGAACGGTGTAGAGATATAAATGGTGGTTGGATCATTGGGATCGAGAGCTCCCAGTCCCGTATAATCCTGCTCGCTGCCGTACATTTTTTTACCGGCTTTGCCTAAATAGGTATAGCTCCATTCCGTTCCATCAAAACGGCTGTAGAAGAAGGCATGATCCGGATCATTCGAGTTCAGATCATTAATGCGGGTTTTAATTAATGCCGCAACAGTCCCGTCATCATAGGCCATCAGATCATTATTCCACACCTTGTTCATATCGTTGCCGTTCACTTCAGTTCCGGCGGCAAACACGGTAGTGTAATCAGCAGGTGTGGGTGCACTTTGATCAGTGATATCAAAATCCAGCGTATCTCCAAAAGAATTGAAGGTCATCCCTCCTTTTATATATCCGTGGTACATACTGGTGTTAAAATCTCTGGGGTGATATTCCGTAGCGATGAAATCAATGCGGTCTTTGCCATTGCCCCAGTATTTGAAGTAGCCATTTACATAGCCCACTTCTTCCCCTTGATAGGGTTCCGAAAGTTGACCGCCGTAGCTCCAGGTATCGCCCTGATTCTGCGATATCATCATATGAGGATTCTTGCGATCGGCACGGGAAAAGTTATAAACACGCTCTTCATCCGACAGATAATACAAATTGGAATAGGTTTTGTCATTAGATACTTCCGGCCACGTATAATGTTGCTCCTCTCCCCATTCGCCGTTTTCGTAAATACGGTATCGGCTTCTATTGTCATAGTGATCACAATACATGGCCATGTATTTTCCATCCGGACGAATCAGAAAAGCTGGTACGTTATGGTCATCTGTGTAGGTATTCCTGAAAACCGTTCGTTCCCCCTGCCGGCTGGCCAGATCAAAAACGACGCCCTCTACCTGACCGTTTCGGGCATTGCGGCCGAAGCCATCACCGCTGGCAATAGATCCGAGCACCATCTTGCCGCCAACAGTATCGATTACTGCACGTTCGTCCTGGTACCAGCACCAGGCTCCGTTGTCATTAAATTGTATGAGGTTACCATGAACCACATCGGGTGTTTGTGCCTGCAAATTTGAAATGCTATAAGTAAATATGAGTGCAAAAAAACACAGATAGCAGGGTTTTAAAGTACTTAGTAAGCAGCTTACTTTTTTCATTGAATTGCGATTTTAGATGAGCGGGTTTTACAGTTAGGAGAGTTTTAAGACCTGTATATTAACCTTGCATTTTTCTGTTGATAAACCCCGAAAAGAGTATGACTATCAACAAAAATAAAAAATAAGGAGGAGCAATACTCCTCCTTACTTAGTTATGGTAACCACACCAAATGATTACTTAATCAACATCATTTTACGTGTCTCCACGAAAGAACCGGCCTGCAGACGGTAAATGTACATGCCGCTGGAGAGGTTTGAAGCATCAAAACGTGCCTGATGCGCTCCGGCTGCCTGTCGGCCATTCACCAAGTCGGCCACTTCACGTCCCAGCATATCATACACCTTAAGTGAAACTTCACTGCTGGCAGGTAGCTGATACTTAATGGTAGTACTTGGGTTGAAAGGGTTGGGATAGTTCTGCTCCAACTGATAAGCATTAGGGGCTTCAACCAACTGCTCATTTGATACTACAATGTCAGAAGACACAAAAGTGGTGATACTGTTGGCAGGCAAGGTTGTCATGAAGCGGTTATCTGTAGCTTCAATACTTTCCAACTCTTCTATATCCTCCGTTTCACTGGTTCGGTATTGGTTAAATAGTTGAGCATCTGCACCATCTACAATAAAGTTGATATCTTTGTCAGCATTTTCACCATTAACGGCAACGATAACCAATTTTGAGGAAGCAGAGTCAATAAAAGCAGTGGCGGTAACCCTCATCAAGCCTCGTCCTACGGGCTCATCATTATGTAACCGGATATACCCCGGGCGGATAAACTTGGAGTATTGTCCCATAACATAGCCACGTTTGGTGATGGTGCCACTTCTTGCATCATCCTCGTAACTGTCGGTATCGGCATCTACTCCATCATGAATGGGACTGTAATATCTTTTTATCTGCCACCAGATGTATGCATTCCAGTTTGCTTTCATAACCTGCTGGATTTCATCACCAACCCCAAGAGCATCCGGCCATATGTTGGCAGAACGGTCGCTGGTGGTATAATGCTCAGTCATCCAGATTTCTTTACCCTTTTCTTCCGCCAACGGATAGGCAGATAAGCCGCCGCCATAAATATGGCCACCAATAATGTCGGTGTGGGCTAATGCGAGGGAATCATTCAAGATTGGATCGGAATAATTTCGTCTGAACTGAAAAGATTCGGGTGCAATAATGCGGCTGTTGATTGAAGGGGCATGATCTCTCAGGAAAGTCACAATTTCTTCAGGTTCCCATTCTGTCCAGTCATCAGCATAGTCCGGTTCGTTTTGTACCGATATGCCATATAAAGGTACTCCGCGTTCCTCCATGTAGACATTAAAGGCTTCAAGGTGCTCTGCATACTCTGCATACTTTTCGGGATCTACTTTACGCTGAGGACTACCATCCGCTTCGTCATAATAAATAGCCATTGATTCAGGCGGATTCCATGGAGCGGCCCAAATCAGGGCACCCAGTTCATGAGCACGTCTTGCGGTTTCAACCTGATTGCCGTTGTCCCAGTCGTTAGGATTTGGGCTGATTCTAAGGCGTAAAATATTGAACCCAAGCTGACCTTCGTCATTGCCATAGGCCATCTCTATTTCTTCCATGGTTGGATCGTTTCCGTACCAGTCCACGATATTGGCTGCTCCAAATCCTCTGATGAACTGTGCCGTACTGTCTACATAAACAACGACATCTCCATCACCGGACTGAGCAAAAATTGTAGTAGATGATAAAACCACTACTGATACCGCAAATAAAAACCGGAACAGCTGTGGATATTTTCTAAATAGTAACTTTTTAAAAGGCATTAATCTAATTGTTTGAATTGTGATTGAGGAATTAAGTTTTTTGTTAACATCTAATTATGATGGAAAAGAGCTGAAATACTGGAACTTTCTGCTATTTTATCAACATCATTTTACGTGTTTGTATAAAGGAACCTGCTTTCAGCCGGTAAATGTACATGCCGCTGGAGAGGTTTGAAGCATCAAACCGGGCTTGATGACTACCAGCCCCTTGTCGATGATTTACAAGTTCAGCAACCTCCCGACCCAACATATCATACACCTTGAGCGAGACCATGCTGGTTTTGGGTAACTGATAGCTGATTTCGGTAGTTGGATTGAAAGGATTTGGATAATTTTGCTGTAGTTTATATCTGTCCGGGGTTCCTGAAAAAGTATCTTCATTTGATGTAGCCAGCGGTACTCTCTTGGGAGTGAACCGGAACTGCTTCAATCGGAATAATTCTTCTCCTTCATTTCCGGTAAAATACAAATATACGTCGTGCCGGCCGCTAATGGAGTCCACCTGGGCAGTGAATTCAATCCAGGTATCCCAGCTGCCGGTGTTTTCAATCGTCTGCTCGGCAATTTTCTGGCCCGTACCGATGGAATCCAGCCATACTTCAATTGTTCCTCCATTGCTGGCGCTGGAGCCTTCAATTTTTAATTCGTCAGGCGTGCGCTGATAATCAAAACCGGCTGAAGGTGGGGTTTCGTCTCCAAATTCCACACCGGCAAAAAGCGCCCAGTCGCCATTATGAATCTCTCCAAGGTATTCCGACTCTTTTTCTACTCCCGAATGATTAACAGGATGCCGGGCATCAATAAAGGAGTAGGCATCGCGGTATATATAGAGATCAAAAAAGGCCTCATTTCCGTACACATACAAGCCCTGCTGGTTACCTGTAAAGCTGTTAAAGTCTGTTTGTTCAACATTTAATTCGGTAGCATCAATGCGATTGCCGACCTGAAACCAGGTATCGCCATCTTCACTAAAAAAACCGTACATGTCATGTTCATCACGTTCAAGCTTCAGCCATAAAGTGGAACCAATGGTGTTTTCTTCCTCATATTCACGGCCATTAAAGCTGAATCGAACCACCTTTTCTCCATCTGTATTGGTCGAACTTACCAGCTTCACCTGCAGGTCTTCAGGACCATTGAGAATCCACAAACCAGCTTCATGCAAACGAGATGTTGCCTCAAAATCAAGTCGGGTAATCAGGCTATATTGATGCTCCCCATCATTTTTAATAACCGTGGTTGAGGACCGGCTGCTGGGAGACAAACGAAGCCAGCCGGGGCGCTCGCTAAGGGAATGATAAGAATCAGGAGTTCTACCCAGGAAAGACCATTCCGGATCCAGGGTTTCTGAATTAAACATATCCGACTTGGGAACCATCCAGGGCGTTCCTCCACTTGGAAGGTCAGGAGCATCCGTCGCTGAATCTTGCGGATATTGAAATACAGGGAATCCTTCTTCATCATACGTAATTTCAAGCAGTAAGCCCTGCCGGCCCTGGGTTACCCAGTCTTGATGGTAACTGTGCCCAATCACCCAGCTCGTTCCGTCATCCAGCTGCACTGCCGGTGAGATGTGATTTGGCGTATTGAAATGGTAGCGGGTTCCATATTGCATACCTCCGTCTTTAATCGTCCAGTCTTCCGGATCATCACTGAGCGTATCACTTTTCATCACATATTGTACGCCAGCCAAATGCTGGGCCACGCTATAATAGTACCAACCGTCTCTTTTCCACATCACAGGCCCTTCAGCCCATCCATAAGGATTATCTTCGGCATCAGGATTCATCCAGGTTAGATCCAAAATTTCACCGGTTGGCTGTCCCTCATCATTTAACTCCACAATGTGATTATTTTCACGGCCGTGTTTGGCCAAGAGGTACCACTTGCCATATTCTTCATCAATAAAAATTGAATTATCCACACCAAGTGCAGATATACCATCAGGTACTTCAACTCGTACCGGCTCGCTCCAAGGGCCTTCGGGCTCATCCGCTTTTACATAATACATGCTACCGCCTCCCCGACCAAAAAAGTGCCAGTAGCTGTCGTTATACCAAACCATATGGCCACCCCATATTCCGCCTCCTGCATTATCTCCATATACCGACCAGGTAGGAGAAACCGGTTGGGCAATGACTTCCCAATGCACTAAGTCGGTAGAACGGTAAATTTTCGGAGTTGGATTAAATGATGATCCTGAGGTATAAAAATAATCACCGATTTTGGTAAGTGTAGGATCGGGATGATCCCCGGGTATTATCGGATTTACGTAGGTGTCAAAAGAAGGAGACTGTGCGTGGACTTCAAAGGACAAAAAAGCTAAGATTCCTGCGCAAACGATGAGTAAGATTTTCTTTATCATATCATTAATTCTTATTCCGGTAATACAATAACCAATGGAAGTATAAAAAAATTTAAAAGCGCTTCCTTTATTTTGTTGCCTTTATAAAATGTAATTTTTACACTTAAAAAACTATTTAAAATTTGTTTCTAACCATTTTTCGTGTTTAAGCTTCCTTTATCTGCTTGGCACTCATTAATTTTGGAAAAAATGCTGCATAAAAGTTTTTGGGATCTGTTTTTAAACAAAATTAGAGAAATATCTGGTGCTCATTTTTTGCTCCTTTTTTTGATCATTCCAGCGCAAATTTTTGCTCAGACTAATACAAATGGGGCTACAAATCCTCTCATTTGGGCCGATGTTCCGGACATGTCGATGATCCGCGTGGGAGAAAATTATTACATGAGCAGCACGACTATGCACATGAATCCCGGCGTTCCAATTATGAAATCTACTGACCTAGCAAACTGGGAGATTATAAGTTATGCCTACAACAAGCTGGAAGATATTGACGCCACTTTGTTAAAAAACGGCAAGGAAATGTATGGAAGCGGTACCTGGGCAAGTTCGCTGCGCTACCACGAAGGCACCTTCTATCTATCCACATTCTCGAGTACCACAGGCAAAACCTATATTTTCACCACAACCGATATAGAAGATGGAAATTGGACGCAACACAGTTTTGAGCGCTCTTTGCATGATCACACGCTCGTTTTTGAAGATGATAAAATTTATATGATTTGGGGAAGCGGTACCTTAAGGATTATTGAACTCAAAAAAGATCTCTCCGGCATCAAACCGGAAACAGAGCAAGTTTTTATTGAAAATGCCACAGCTCCATCCGGAGATGACATCATGCTGCCGGCGGAAGGCTCCCAATTGTTCAAAGTCAACGGCAAATATTATCTGTTTAACATTTCCTGGCCCCGAGATGACATGCGTACCGTTATCGTGCACCGCTCGGATAGTTTGATGGGACCTTATGAAGGACGCGTGGTGCTTAAAGACCGGGGTATAGCCCAGGGAGGTTTAATTGATACGCCGGAAGGCGATTGGTATGCCTACCTGTTCAGGGATTATGGTTCTGTGGGACGCATCCCTTACCTCACGCCCGTTAGCTGGGAAGATGGCTGGCCGGTATTAGGTATTGACGGAGTAGTTCCGGATACCTTAAAGAATCTTCCAAAAAATACAGGGCTGAAACCTGGCATCGTAGCCTCCGATGATTTTGAACGGGAGAAAGGAGAAGCTGACTTACCCCTGGTTTGGCAATGGAATCACAATCCGCTTGAGAAATACTGGTCGTTGACAGACCGCCCCGGATACCTGCGATTGATCAACGACCGCTCCGACGATACCTTTCTAACTACAAGAAATACACTTACCCAGCGCACCATTGGGCCAACTTCTACCGGTGAGGTGGCCCTTGATATTAGCAGTTTAAAGGATGGAGATGTGACTGGTTTAGGAGCCCTGCAGGCAAATTATGGATATATAGCTGTGAAAAAAGAAGACGGGGAAACCTCTATCATCATGGCAAAAGGAACACCCGAGGAAGGAGAGCATATTGTTGAAAGTGCTCCTCTTGATCAGAATGTAGTACACCTGAAAGCGGATCTGGATTTTGAAGATTTAAGGGACATTGGGACTTTCTCTTACAGTCTGGATGGCGATGAATGGAAACAGCTTGGCAATGAATTAGAGATGTCCTACACCCTGCCCCACTTTATGGGCTATCGCTTTGCGTTGTTCAATTATGCCACAGAATCAGCGGGCGGTTATGCTGATTTTGATTATTTCGAAATTTACTGACTCACATTTTTTACCTCCATAGCCATCCGTCAAAACGTGGCTCTTCTGATTAAGTTTTATGTTTAACCTGTTTTAATTAAAGCCAATAACACTCACCAACCAAATCATGGACACCCTCAATCACGCCAATCCTTTTATCCTGAAATCCATAAATTTTCCAGGACTTAATGCATTATTTTATTTACTCTTGGCCTCTTTGCTTTTTATTGGAAATGCTTGTTCAACATCCCAATCTAAAGAGGCCTCCTCAAATCCAACTTTTGACTGGTTCACCTATCAGGGCAACGATCCCATTTATGAAGGCCTTGACGTTGCCGACGACGAATACATCAATCCCATAAACGCCGGATACTACCCCGACCCAAGCATTGTTCGGGTTGAGGATGATTACTACATGGTGCATTCTTCTTTTGCTCATTATCCAGGCATCCCCATTTTCCACAGCACTGATCTGGTAAACTGGGAACAAATCGGGCATGTATTGGATCGTCCATCACAACTGCCGGTTGATAGCCTGGGTATGTCCCGTGGAATTTTTGCCCCAACCATTGAATACAACAATGGCACATTTTACGTGCTTAGTACCTTGGTAGATGCCGGAGGTAACTTCATGGTGACGACGGATGACCCGGCCGGAGATTGGTCTGAATTGAAATGGCTGGATAACGTGGGTGGCATCGATCCGTCTATCTTTTTTGATGATAACGGGAAAACCTATGTACTCAATAATGACGCCCCGGAAGGCGAACCTCTTTATGAAGGCCACCGCGCTGTTTGGATTCGCGAATACGACGTACCCAACAACAAGAGCATCGGTGAGCCTAAAGTGATCATCAACGGAGGTGTAGACATTACTACTAAACCCATATGGATTGAAGGACCGCATCTCATACAAATGAGTGATGATGAATACATTTTGCATGCCGCAGAAGGCGGAACCGGCCCGCAACACTCACAGGTGGTTTTAAAAGGCGATAATCCTTTAGGACCTTTCACTCCCTATGAAAACAACCCCATTTTAACGCAGCGGCACATCGACCCGGATCGTGAATTTTCTGTGGAATACGTTGGCCATGCCGACATGGTGGAAACCGCAAATGGCGAATGGTGGACCGTTTTTCTTGGTGTACGTCCTTATGACGGTGTTCATTTCAACACCGGACGTGAAACTTTCCTGCTGCCAGTAGAATGGAAAGACGGATGGCCGGTTATTTTGGAAGGCGAAGAAACCGTTCCGGTTAAACTGAAGCGTCCTGACCTCCCCTATGCCGAAGAGCCCACACCTCCTACCCATGGAAACTTCACCTTTACCGATGATTTTAACGATTCTGAATTAGCCGACTACTGGGTGATGATGAGAACTCCTCACGAAACCTGGTGGGATTTATCCGAAAAAAGTCAATTGCAGATCGAAGCTCGTTCTGAACACATCAGCGGACTAGGAAATCCATCCTTTATAGGTAGACGGCAGCAGCATGCCTACGGTTCTGCATCCACCAAAATGACTTATAATCCCGAACAGCCCGGAGACCTGGCCGGTATGGTAGCCATTCAGGGTGGGCAGTATTATTACTTGATGGGTGTTAGGCTGAATGAATCCGGGCAGAAAGAGATGTTTGTGGAAAAATCGGTGGATGGAGAAGCTGAAATTATTGCCACAGAGGTGTTAGAAGATGAATCCGCGACAGAGTTTTACCTGAAGATTGAAGCACGCGGAGCAGAATATAATTTCTCCTATGGCCTCAGCGAAAACGAATGGCAAACTCTGCATGAAGGTGCGGACGGGACCATCTTGAGTACCAATGTTGCCGGTGGGTTTGTAGGAACCTTATTTGGCATGTACGCCTATTCTCCTGAATAATTTATGTAAAATTGATATTCAGGCCCTTAATTGTGATTAAAACACTCACATGCTTTTGAATCAACTACAAAAAGGCTATACATGCGTTATATAATTTTTTTAATGGGGATGTTAATAGCATCCCCCACCTTCGCACAAAATAATGTGGAGGTTGCCAGTCCTGATGGAAACCTGAACATAACAGTGTCTGTCCAACAGGGCAAGCCGGTTTATGCCGTATCCTATAAAGGCAGAATAATGCTGGAAAACTCCCCTTTAGGACTAACCACCAATGAAGGAGATTTCAGTACTAACCTAAGCCTGGTCAACTCAGAAACCGGAGAAGTTGACAAGCAATACACCCAGCGGAAAATAAAACAATCGTATGTGGAGTATACGGCCAATACCCTGACCGTAACCTTCGAAAATGCTGATGAAAAACAAATCTCCGTCCGGTTTCAGGTAAGCAACAACGATATCGCGTTCAGGTATGAACTGCCGGTTTGGGGTGAAACTTTGTCTGCAGTAGTTGAAAAGGAAGCTACCGGTTTCAGGTTTCCATCCTCTACAAAAGCTTTTCTTTCCTCGATGATGGAACCTATGACGGGTTTTGCCCGCACCGCTCCAAGTTACGAAAGCGGCTATGTGGCTGATGAAGCGTTGGAAAATACCACTGCTGAGTACGGTTATGTATTCCCGGGGCTTTTCCGTGTGGGAGATGACGGCTGGGTTTTACTCACCGAAACAGGTGTAAGTAGCCAGTATAATGCTTCTCATCTAAGCAGCCACCATGATGGTGTGTATAGGGTTGAATATCCACATCCTGAACAAAACAATGCCTTTGGCAGTACAGGAGCACAAATCGGCCTGCCGGGCGTAACGCCCTGGCGAACCATCACCGTTGGCGAAAGCCTGAAACCCATTGTGGAAACCACTATCCCCTGGGATGTAGTAGAACCGCTTTACGAACCTTCCCAACACTATGAGTTTGGGCGCGGTACCTGGAGCTGGATCATCTGGCAGGATAACAGCATGAACTACAAAGACCAGGTGACCTACATTGATTTGGCTGCGGCTATGGACTTTGAGTTTATCCTGATTGATGCCTGGTGGGATGCCAACATTGGCTACAAAAAAATGGAAGAGCTCATTCGCTATGCCCGGTCGAAAGAGGTGGGTGTATTTCTGTGGTACAATTCCAATGGCTCGGTGAATGACGCTTTTCAGACTCCCAAAGACAAAATGCATACTTCCATTGCCCGTAAAAAGGAAATGAAATGGTTGCAGGAAGTTGGCGTAAAAGGCATAAAAGTTGATTTCCTTGGCGGTGACAAGCAAACCACCATGCGGTTGTATGAAGATATTCTTTCAGATGCCAATGATTATGGCCTGCAGGTCATTTTTCACGGCACCACCCTGCCCCGCGGCTGGGAACGTATGTATCCCAATTTTGTAGGGAATGAAGCGGTACTTGCCTCAGAAATGTTGGTATTTGTACAGGATGTCCGCGAAAAAGAAGCATTCTATGCCGCTCTGCATCCGTTTATTCGTAATTCCGTGGCCAGCATGGAATTTGGTGGTGTAGTACTGAATAAATATCTGAACAAAGGAAATGAAGAAGGGCAAGAAAGACTAACCACCAACGCTTTCCAATTGGCCACCGGCGTACTCTTTCAAAACCCGGTGCAGATGTTTGCCCTCACTCCTAACAATCTGGATGATGCTTCCGGGCATGAACTTAACTTTATGCGAGAATTACCCACCACCTGGAATGAAACCCGGTTCATCGACGGATATCCCGGAAAATATGCCGTTATAGCCCGAAGAAGCGGACAAAGCTGGTATGTGGCAGGTATCAACGCAGAAGACGAACCCAAGAAACTAAATCTTGATTTATCCTTCATTTCCAAAGAGAATGGAAAGATGATTCTTGATGGTGCCCAGGGCTTGTCTTCCCGGCAAAAAGACATCTCGCTCTCCGATGGAACCATTGAGGTAGAGGTTGATCATCGTGGAGGATTTGTGATGAAATTTTAAAAAATATGTATCGAACTCCGTTCGATTTACTAACCAATGCAGCCTTCAAATTAATATTCACTCATTAAAACAAAGAAATACGGGGATGACTCACCAATCTATACAAAACCATTACCAAACCTTTTCTGGAATAACTTTTCTACTAAGTGTATTCCTTTTTCTGATTCTTTTGACCCCAAACAGCCAGGCCCAATCCACAAACTGGGTAGGCACATGGACCACCTCACCCCAGCTAACCGAACCCCATAATAATCCTCCGGAGCCCGGTTTAAGCAATAACACCATCCGGCAGATTCTGAAAGTTTCTATTGGCGGGGATACTTTGAGGATGCGTTTCTCTAACGAGTTCAGCAGCGAACCGGTAACGATGCAGCAAGTACGCATCTCCGTTTCTACCGGGCTGGATACCATCCTTCCTGAAACCGAGAAAGCCCTGCTTTTTGATGGAGAGCAAGAAGTGACCATGGAAGCCGGAGGTGTGGTAGTCTCCGATCCTCTCGCTTTTGATTTGGACGCTCTGTCCACCCTGGCCGTTACCATTTATTTTGGGGATACTTCGCCCGATGTGACCGGACATCCCGGTTCCAGAACCACTTCCTACATTTTAGAAGGCAATGCGGTTTCTGAAACCAATTTTGACGGCGCCGTGACTACCGACCACTGGTACGTTATTAATACCATTGATGTGGTTGCTTCCGACTCTGCAGCAGCCGTTGCTATTCTCGGTAACTCCATCACGGATGGGCGTGGTTCAGGAACCAACGAGCAAAACCGCTGGCCTGATGAGCTTGCCAAACGCCTTCAGGAAAATCCAGAAACCCAAGATGTAGGGGTACTGAATGCTGGTATCGGCGGAAACTGCGTGCTCGGTTCCTGCCTGGGTCCCTCTGCACTGAGCCGTGTTAATCGCGATATTTTTCAGCAAAGCGGTATTCGCTGGATGATCATCATGGAAGGTATTAACGACATCGGTTACGGTGGACCGGATACGGGAGAAAACCTGATCCAAGCCTACCGACAAATCATTCACCAGGCGCACCTGAACGGCATTTATGTATATGGCACTACCCTCCTGCCTATGAAAGGATCTGGCTACTACAACGAGGTAAGCGAACAACAACGACAAATCGTAAACAACTGGATCAGAACCACTGATATGCTGGATGGCGTGATTGACATGGATAAAGCGCTCCAAAATCCGGCTGATACGCTAAGCCTGCTCCCAGAAGCTGATGACGGCGACGGTCTCCATCCCAGTGAACAGGGACACCGTATG
Source organism: Gracilimonas mengyeensis (assembly GCF_900182705.1). Lineage (GTDB taxonomy): Bacteria > Bacteroidota > Rhodothermia > Balneolales > Balneolaceae > Gracilimonas > Gracilimonas mengyeensis. The sequence continues at coordinate 547,842 of NZ_FXTP01000001.1, forward strand.
ATGGCAGAAGCCGTTGATTTGGATTTATTTGTTGGACGGGATTCCCTGGAATACACCGATAACAGCGTAACCTTATACTACGAACCCGAATGTGCAGAAGTAGGCAGTGACTGGCTCATTCAGTCTGACGAGCAGGCCTCAAATGATCAATATGTGACCGTTACCCCCGGGACCGAAAGCCTGGAAGAAGCATCCACCAATGACGAGAATGTTATTAAGCTCTCTTTTTCTGTGGATAGTGCTGGTACCTACTCTGTTTTTGCCAGACTTAACAACGCTACCTACAACGATGATTCTTTTTGGATTCAAATGGATGAAGGCAGTTTTGACATGTATAACGGTCTGGTCACCAGTGGCTGGCAGTGGTTGTCGATTGATGACTTTGACCTGGAAGCCGGTGAACATACCCTGACCATCAACTACCGTGAAGACGGGGCTCAGCTGGATAAAATTGCCGTTTCCAACTCTCCCTTTGCCCCTACTGAAATGGGTGGAGATGCCGAAAATACATGTACCCCTACCAGCAATGAATCAGAATCAGGCATTCCACAGGGACATTCACTCCAGCAGAATTATCCCAATCCTTTTAATCCTACTACAGTGATCCGTTATCAGTTAGCAGTGAACAGTGCTGTTTCTTTGAAGGTATTTGATATGTTGGGACGAGAGGTGGCAACGCTGGTTAATGCCAGGCAATCAGCCGGGGAACATGCCGTACAATTTGATGCCTCCGGACTTTCCAGCGGTATCTATTTGTATCAATTAAAAACCTCTGCCGGTGTTCTATTGAATAAGAGCATGGTGCTGCTAAAATAGCTTCACATGCATGATCAACTGCAGGCTTTTTTTGAGTCTTCTAAGAGTCTGCAGTAATTTTCACCTCCATCTGTTCGCAGCGATTAATGCTGTTGTTGAAAAATAAAGTACTGTTGGAAATTTAAATAGTTAACCAAAAAATAACGAAGTAGCCATGAAACGTATTTATGTACTTATCACGTGCGTCTTTGCTTTCAGCAATATTGCATTTGCACAAACAATCTTCCAACAAGCCCCGGTAGGTTTTGATGTTGAAAAACCCGAAATAGCTCACGGTACCGTTGATACACTTTCATACCCTTCTGCAACGGTGGGAAATACACGCCAGGCTACTATTTACACTCCTCCCGGTTATTCTGAAGATGAAAAATACCCGGTTCTGTATTTGCTGCATGGTATTGGCGGCGATGAATATGCCTGGCTTAAAAACGGGCAGGCAAATGTGATCTTGGATAACCTGTATGCCCAAAACAAACTTCAGCCTATGATTGTGGTGATGCCCAACGGCCGGGCGATGGAAAACGACCGGGCCACCGGTGATATCTTTGCACCCGACAAGGTACAGGCTTTTGCCACTTTCGAACAGGATCTGCTGAATGATCTGGTTCCCTTCATCGAAGAAAATTACCCCGTACATACTGATCGTGAAAACCGTGCCCTCGCCGGACTTTCCATGGGCGGCGGGCAATCGCTGAATTTTGGTTTAGGAAACCTGGATCACTTTGCCTGGGTGGGCGGTTTTTCATCCGCCCCAAACACTAAACCTCCAGCTGAATTGGTTCCCGACCCTGATCAAGCCAAAGAACAATTAAAACTGCTCTGGATTTCCTGTGGTGATGAAGACAACCTGATGAATTTCAGCCAAAGAACCCATGAATATTTAGCGGAGCATGAAGTACCGCATATCTTTTATGTAGAACCCGGCGGCCATGATTTTGAAGTGTGGAAAAACGACCTGTACCATTTTTCGCAGCTGTTATTCAAACCCGTGGATCACTCCTTGTTCAATCATTCTAAATAACTGGTACGCAAGAAATATGCTCTTTAAGATTTCAAAAATAGTATTTATTGCCGGCATTCTGATTCTGTCCACCACATCTCCCGTAACGGGACAAAATCCGTTTATAAAGGATCAGTTTACAGCCGATCCTACCGCAAGGGTTTTTGAGGGTAAAATGTACGTCTATCCCTCCCACGATGTGGACTGCGGCACCGACTGGTTTTGTATGAAGGATTACCATGTATTCTCTTCTGATGATCTGGTGAACTGGACCGACCACGGCGTGATTCTCCATCAAAATGAAGTGGCCTGGGTAGATACCAATGCCAATGCCATGTGGGCCCCGGATGCGATAGAAAGAGAGGGCACCTATTACTTTTACTTCCCTGCTATCGCCGATACGAATACAGGGTTCAGGGGACGGAAAATTGGAGTCGCAACTTCCAATACCCCTTACGGTCCCTTTAGCCCGGAAGCGGAACCTATGGAGGGTGTGGATGGCATCGACCCCAATACTTTTATTGATGAAGATGGGCAGGCCTATTTGTACTGGTCGGGCCGTGGCATTTGGGGATCAGAACTAAACTCCAATATGCTGCAAATAGAGTCTGAACCTGAGAGATTAGATGAACATCATCCGCAGTCCGGTTTACGCGAAGGCCCTTTTATGTTTGAACGAAATGGTACGTATTACCTAACCTATCCGAGAGTAATTGAAAACACCGAAGCTCTGGTGTACGCAACAAGTGATCATCCTTTGGGCCCCTTTGATTATCAAGGTGTATTTATGGATGAGCATGAGTCCGGCTGCTGGACCAACCATCACTCCATTGTACACTATGAAGGCCAGTGGTACCTCTTTTATCATCATAACGATTATTCTCCTGATTTTGACAAAAATCGCTCTATTCGGGTAGATAGCCTCTTTTTTAACCCGGATGGAAGCATCCAAAAAGTAGAGCCAACCTTTCGGGGCGTGGGCCTGACCGAAGCCACATCACACATACAAATTGACCGCTACACAGCCATAAGTGATGACGGTGCTCATATAGAGTTTTTGGATCCCTCCTCTCCCTTTAAGGGATGGAAAACGATGCTTTCTGGAGATCATGCATGGGTCCGATATAACAGTGTGGATTTTGGGAATGAACCACCTGAGCGATTAAAGGTACGGGCTCAATCTGTTTCCGGAGGTACTATTGAGATCAAGCTAAATAGCCTTGAAGGACCTGTAATTGCTGAAATTGATATTCCGGAATCGGGATCATGGAATATTTATGAGACCTCATTGGAAATACAGCAAACAGCTGTCCATCATCTGTTTGTAATACTGAAAAATGGAGGCCCCGTTGAGATAGACTGGATGAGTTTCAAATAAACCTTCAGCCTACAAAATGAAACTAAAACACAAGAAAACCCAAGATCATGAAAAATAGCATCTTAACTCTGTTAGCTATGTTTGCGTTCCTAACATCTTTTTGCATAGCCCAAGACACTACCTATACACCATCAAGTGCAAATCAACCCGGTAAAGAGTACCCGATGGTAAATGCAAAGGGACAGGTTAAGGCCAAAGTTTTTGCTCCTGATGCCAATTACGTACAGCTTGATATCGGTGCGGTTAAATACGATCTCAAAAAGGATAAGCAAGGATACTGGATAGGTGAATCCGCTCCTCAGGATGAAGGTTTTCACTATTACCAATTAAATATTGACGGTGCTTCCGTGCCCGACCCGGGAAGTAAATATTTTTACGGTGCAAGTCGCTGGGGAAGTGGAGTTGAAGTTCCTGCTCATGATGAGGAAATATATGCGTTGAAAGATGTACCTCATGGCACCGTTAGAGAACATATTTTTTATTCTGAAATCAGTGACAGTTACAAACGAACATTTGTTTATACTCCGCCAGGCTACGAAACTAACACCGATAAAAGCTACCCTGTACTGTATCTGCAACACGGCGGTGGCGAAAACGAAACCGGCTGGTCGCGTCAGGGAAAAGCAAACCTGATTATGGATAACCTAATTGCTGCAGGAAAAAGTAAACCCTTTATAATTGTGATGAGTGACGGAAACTGGACGTTTCGCCGCCCTCCATCTCAAAACGAAGCGGATGAGGAGGATGGGCAACGGCAATGGCCGCCCAAGGGATGGGCCGATGAATTCATGAATATGCTGCTCAATGAAATTATCCCGATGATTGATTCAACATATAGAACCATTGCAGATCAGGATCACCGTGCTATGGCAGGTCTATCTATGGGCGGAATGCAAACCCGCGTCATTACCCTTGCTCATCCTGAAGTATTCTCCCGTGTAGGCATGTTTAGTGGGGGCAGCATCAGCCCGGCAGATGTTAAGGAACATCCCAATTTCATGGATCAAGTTGATCTCCTTTTCATCAGCAATGGTAGTCTCGAACTGGAAAATGCAGGAAGGTTTGGAGGCGATCCTCAGGAAAACACCCAAAAACTAGATGAAATGGGAATGAATACTCACTTTTATATTTCCCCTGAAACCGCTCACGAATGGCAAAGTTGGAGACGAAGCCTGCATCAATTTGCTCAATTAGTTTTTCAAGACTAAACCGATTTCACGATGAAACATCTCACTATTTTTACGATACTTGTCTTTCTTAGCTCGATAAGTGCAGCACAAGATTTAAGTGAAAGCAATGCGAGCAAAACGAAACAAAACTATCCTTTTCAAAATCCTGAATTAAGTTCTGAAGAGCGAGCAGAAGATCTGATTTCACGCTTAACGCTCGAAGAAAAAGCCTCTCTCCTTCAGGATCAGTCACCGGCTATACCGAGACTGGGAATTCCGAAATTCAACTGGTGGAGTGAAGCGCTTCATGGCTTTGCTAATAACGACAGCGTTACGGTATTTCCTCAAAACATTGGTATGGCGGCTTCTTTTGATGATGAGTTGGTGTACGAAATCTTTAGTGCCACTTCCGATGAAGCGCGGGCCAAATACAATCAGGCCCGCATGAGGGGCGAAGAAAACCGTCGCTTTCTGAGCTTATCCGTCTGGACACCTAACGTGAACATTTTCAGAGATCCGCGCTGGGGACGTGGACAGGAAACTTATGGTGAAGATCCATACCTGATGACCCGCATGGGCGTGAATGTGGTTAAAGGGCTGCAAGGTCCCGAAGATGAGAAGTACCTGAAACTGCTGGCTGGCGCCAAACATTATGCAGTGCATTCAGGACCGGAATGGAGCCGTCACTCTATCAATCTGACCGATGTTGATCCGCGTGAGTTATATGAAACCTATTTACCGGCGTTCAAGGCGCTGGTAGAGGATGCAAATGTCCGGCAGGTGATGTGTGCATACAATCGGCTGGATGACAATCCTCTTTGCGGAAGTGAGCGCATGCTGGAAGAAATTCTCCGGGAGGCCTGGGATTTTGAATACCTGGTAGTGGCTGATTGCGGTGCGGTGCACGATTTCTATACCACGCACGATGTTTCCACCGATCCGGTACATGCCGCGGCAAGAGCCGTTCGTGCCGGGACTGATTTAGAATGCGACTGGGAAAATTACACCTATAAAACCCTCCCCGAAGCTGTAAACCGTCATCTGATACGGGAACAGGATGTAGATCAGGCGTTAAAGCGAGTGCTGGTTGGCCGATTTGACCTCGGTGATTTTGACGACGATTCCATGGTGAAATGGGCGCAAATTCCGCCTTCCATCTTAAACAACGCTGAGCACCGGGCACTGGCGCTGGAAATGGCCCGTAAGTCCATGACGCTGCTTCAGAATAAAAACGATGTACTTCCGCTCAGCAAAGACATCGACAAAGTAGCGGTACTTGGCTCAAATGCCGACAACGAAGTCATGCTTTGGGGAAATTACAACGGAACACCGGTTCGAACCATCACCATTCTGGATGGCATCAAATCCAAGCTTTCAGAAGATCAGATCTATTACAGTCAGGCCATTGACTTGGTGGAAGACAAAGTGCTCGAAAGCTATTTTGACGGACTTTCTTTTGAGGGAGAAAAAGGATTTAAAGCCACCTACTGGAATACGCCCGACTGGAGTGGTGAACCGGTGAATACCGCACGGGTTGTGAACCCTATGAAACTCACGGTAGCAGGTCAGCATCAGTTTGCACCCGGTGTGGCCCTTGATGGCTTCTCAGCCAAATACGAAGGTGAATATACCGCCAAGGAAGACGGCAAGCTGGTATTCCGTTTTGGGGCGACGGGATTCTTTGAATTGTTTGTGAATGGGGAATCACTGGAACAATATACCAACTGGCGAACACTGCCCTCCCGTGCAACCTACCCTGTGGAAGCCGGTGAAACCTTCGACATTGAAATTCACTACGCCCAAAGAGAAAACTGGCAGGCCAACCTGGAGTTTAACTTTGGAAAAGAACTGGATGTCACCTACGATGAAATCATAGAAAACCTGGACGGCATCGAAACCGTGATTTATGTGGGCGGACTTTCCACTCTGCTTGAAGGCGAAGAAATGCCAGTTAACTATCCCGGATTTAAAAGCGGAGATCGTACCAATATCGAACTCCCGGCGGTTCAAAGAGAATTCCTCAAAGCTTTGAAAGCAGCCGGTAAAACCGTGATTTATGTAAACAATTCCGGTTCGGCCATTGCCCTTACTCCCGAAACCGAATCGGCGGATGCCATCCTTCAGGCCTGGTATGCCGGCGAATCGGGCGGACAAGCCGTGGCCGATGTGCTCTTTGGAGATTACAATCCCGGCGGAAAGCTACCGGTTACCTTCTACAAACATTCCGATCAGCTGCCGGATATTGAAGATTACTCTATGAAAGGCCGCACCTATCGCTACCTGGAATCAGAAGAAGCGCTCTTCCCCTTCGGATTTGGGTTGAGTTACACCACGTTTGATATAGGCGAAGCCGAAGCCAGCAAAACCTCCATCACCCCGGATGAAACCGTATGGCTTACCATTCCGGTGTCCAATATCGGAGATATGGCGGGAACCGAAATCGTACAGGTGTACGTGCGCAAAGTGGATGATGTGGAAGGACCGATCAAGACCCTGAAAGGATTCAAGCGTGTGGAATTAAATCCCGGAAAAAGTACTGATGCAGTTATTGAGCTGCCCCCTACTTCGTTTGAATTTTATGATTGGGAGCAGCGAAAAATGGCCATTACTCCCGGCAGATATAAGATATTTTATGGTAACAGCTCGGACCAAAAAGACCTTAAAGAAATCATAGTAGAAATACTTTAATGGTTTCTCCTAAAACTGTCATAAGAGAAGCCACGCTGAGTTAGCTGTGTACCTTGAACGAACGGTAACTTTTATCAGTAGAAAATTATCGCTGAAAGTTTTTTGTGTTGAAAACTGAATACCATTGTGGCATATCTCGGTGGCCATTTTTAACTAAAACAAAAGCCCTGTCGGAATCCACCAACGGGGCTTTCTATCCACCTCACAGGACTACAACAAATCATCAAGTGGCTACCGCGGCATATTCCTCCAGGTACTGCATCACGGTTTCTACATTTTTCTTTGAACCGATATAAATCGGAGTTTGCTGATGGATAGCATCCGGCTTCAACTCCATAATACGAGTTTCCCCATCGGTTGCCATCCCACCGGCCTGTTCAATAATAAAGCTCAGTGGGTTACACTCATACATCAGGCGCAATTTACCATTCGGATATTTTTTGCTGTGTGGGTAGATGAAAATGCCGCCTTTGATCAGCGTGCGGTGGATATCTGCCACCATAGAGCCAATGTAACGAGCCGAATATGGGCGTCCGGTCTCAGGATCTTCCTCCTGGCAGTATTTGATGTATTTCTTCAAGCCTAAATCCCACGAATTATAGCTCCCTTCATTAATGCTGTAAATAGCGCCATGTTCAGGAATCTCAATACCGCGTTCACACAAAATGAACTCCCCGATACTCGGGTCCAGCGTAAACACCGATACCCCAAGACCTGTTGTATAAGTCAAAATGGTACTGGAGCCATACAGCACATAGCCAGCTGCTACTTGTTTGATTCCAGGCTGAAAGGCATCCTCTTCCCGAAGTTCGGGATTATACCGGGCCTCGCGCATATACACCGAAAAGATGCTCCCTATGGATACATTCACATCGATGTTTGACGAGCCGTCCAACGGGTCGAGATACACAATGTACTTTCCGCCTTTGCTGCTCAGTTTTACGACTCCATCGTTTTCTTCAGAGATTACCATACAGGTAATCAGTGAGCGGTCTAAGGCCGAGATAAGCTGTTCATCTGCAAACAGATCCAGCTTTTTAACCGATTCTCCATGAATGTTTTTGGAGCCATCGAGCCCTAAAATATTCGTAATTCCTGCTTTATTAACCTCGCGGGAAATAATTTTGGCGGCCAGACCAATATCCCGCAATAGCTGCGAAAGTTCTCCGGTGGCACCCGGAAAACGGTTTTGCGACTGGATTATATACTCCTCTAAAGTAACCAGCCTCTTGTTGTTTATATCTATCATCACTCATAAGTTTTATTTGGAAAGGCTGTGGCGAAACTAAAGCGAATGAGTGAGAATTTCTCCAGTGTAGGAAAATTCTAATTAGTCAATTTGTTTGATTTTTTTGAGGATACTAAAGGCCTTGGTTTTCAGCTCTTTCAGGCTTCCATCGTTCATCACTACAAAATCAGCCAGATGGGTAAGTGATTCAAAATCAGGCTGTTTGTTCATGCGTTCTTCAATTTTTTGGTGTGATGATTGGTCTCTCTCCAGGGTTCGTTCCACCCTCAGGTCTTCATCAGCCATAAGCAGGATGACATAATCCAGGTTTTCGGGCCGGCCGTCATTCAACAAAATAGCAGCCTCTTTGGCAAAAACGTTAATCCCCTCCTTCTTTTTCTCCCTGATAAGCTCTTCTGTCCGTTTCCAAAGCACCGGATGAACCAGTCCGTTGAGTTCCTCCACCCTTCCCTTTTCAAACGCTTCTGTCGCCAGATATGGTCGATTTAAATTACCTTCTTGATCATAAGATTCATCCCCGAAAGTATTTTTTATCTGTTGGATGAGCTCCGGGTCAGTTTGCATGAGTTCTTTGGCAAAATCATCGGCATAAAGTACAAACACATCCTCCTGTGTTTCCCACTCCTTGCAAAAAGTGGTTTTGCCTGAACCGATACCGCCTGTTATGCCAACTGTGATCATTTAAAAGTCTGGTGTATCTTTTCGATTATCAAAAATAGAAAGAATTATAACCTCATTTTCTTTTTCATTAATTTCATAAAAAATAGACACTTCCTTTCTGATTACAGCCTTGTGTATATTTTTAGCTTTATCAAAAACTGGAAATAAATGAGGATTAACTGATATCAATGACAAGCTACCCAAGAACTTTTCACTAAAAAAATTGAAAACCTGTACCCCAAATTCACTAATCAAATAGGTTTTAATCTGCTGGTAATTTTCCTTGGATTCCTCGGTAAGACGAACAGAAAAGTTATGATCATCCATGCTCTTTCAGATATTTAAAAGCATCCGAATGTCTTCCGGCTTTGGCATCTTCCTTCCCCCTCAGAATTGAAGCCTTGGCTGCCTCCGGCAACTCTTCCCATCCTGACGAGCTACGGTGACTCTCCAAAAAGACTTCAATCCATATCAAATGCTTACGGTTTAGTTCATCCAACATACGTCTCAGATCTTCTTTTTCTTCCTGCTCCCTTTCCAATAAATACTCTTCCTGATCTTCCCGCACAAAACCATATTTCTCTTTAAGACTTTTCCAGAGTTCCTCCGAACTTATCATTTCAACCTCTCCGTGCTCAATTTCCTCTGCTCGCCTTTTAATTTCCTCCAGTTGCTCATCGGTTAGCGGAGGTGGCGTCCAGGAACCTTCTGTCCAGTTATAAATGAACATTGAAATGTATTGCAACAGATCTCCCTCAAGTTGCTGTATTTCCTCTTTAAGACGTTCTCTTAGTTTTTCTGTTTCCATGATGCAATATGATTTTAAAAAGAAATTAATGCAACCATTACATCAACCCTGGAAAGGTTTAAACCCCTTCCAGGGTTCGGGGTAATTCTAACAAAAAATTGTTACCGTATCAGAGAGATTCTTCTCTACGCTTTTTCACTTCGTTTCAAAAGTCTTCGTTCAGAATGACATTGCTCGAAAGTGTATTCCTTTGCCGTTCTTTGAACGGACATTACTTTTCAAGTAATCTTCTAATTCTCAGATCTTCCCTTCCCAGGCTTCGATAATCTTATCCATCCGTGCATTGGTCTCGGGATCAACTTTCATGCGCTCTGGCTCGGCTTCAAACCAATCCAGTGTCCGGCGGATGCCTTCCCGGAATGGAATCGTAGCCTGGAAGCCGGGTACCAGTTTCTTGATTTTGGAGTTATCAAATACGGCACAATGTGATTTATCGCCCAACAAACCGTCTTTTTCTTCAGGGGCTACTTTGGCAATGAAATCGGAAGAAATATGAACAGCATTGAGCTCTGCCCCGGCCGCATCGGCTACGGTTTGGTAGATTTCGTTCCAGGTGAGTACTTCATCTGAAGTGAGTTGTACAGCCTGACCGATGGCTCGGGGATGTCCCAGTAATCCATTAAATCCTTTAGCAAAATCCTCGGAATGGGTGAGCGTCCATAGAGACGTACCATCGCCGTGAATAATTACCTTCTGCCCCTTTTTCATCCGGTCGATGACGGTGTATTCTTCCCATCCGCCAATGGCTACGGGAATACGTTTGTCGTAGGTATGCGAAGGACGTACAATGGTCACTGGAAATCCATCTTTTCGATAAGCATCCATCAACAGGTTTTCGCAATCAATTTTATCCCGGGAATACTGCCACCAGGGATTGTGCAGCGGCGTGGATTCATCAATCATAAAACCCGTAGCTGGTTTCTGATACGCAGAAGCCGAGCTGATGAAAATGTACTGCTTGGTCTTGCCGGCAAAGAGATCAATATCGGTTTGCACGTGCTCCGGGGTGAAGGCAATCCAATTCACCACCACATCCCACTCATGCTCCGCCAGCTTATCACGAATGGTTCCGGGACGGTAGATATCCCCGGTAATAACTTTAGCGCCTGGAATATCCACCTTAGTTTTACCGCGGTTCAACAAAAACAAATCAATGCCCTGCTGAACGGCTAAATGACTTACTGAGGTGCTGATATTTCCGGTGCCACCAATGAAGAGTACTTTCATGGAGAGGTTTTAGGTTCAAGGTTTTAGGTGCAAGTTAATGGTACGAAATGTGTGGCTTAGTCTCACAAAAAGCTTGAAAACTCGAGAACTTTGTAAGTTTCATCATTCGGCTCATTCATAAAAGGATAATAAAGCTGATTTACACCAGAGGCAGGTGATGGAGTTTGGCCATAGGACGTTATAAAAATTCAGCCAGTTGAAGTCATACGCTCCCATCCATTACCCCATTTCTCACCAAAAAAAATTAAGTGCCCTCGTTTATGGAAAACGGAATGATGGATTCTACAGCAGCTCAAATACTTTCTAAGAACTCAAAACTAAACACTAATAACTAATACCTCATCACCCAATTACGGTAGAAACAACTTTATCCGCTAACTCAGTATAATCGGTCGTATAATGCAATCCGCGGCTTTCTTTTCGCTGCAGGGCTGACCGGATAATCAGGTATCCCACACAAATCAAATTACGCAATTCACAAAGAGGCACACTTACTCGCGTTCGGTCGTAGAAGTCTTCCACTTCATCATTCAGTAGCTCCACCCTGCGCATAGCTCGCTCCAGGCGGAGGTTACTGCGCACAATGCCTACATAATCCGACATCACACGACGAAGTTCCTCCCTGTTATGAGAAACCAGCACCCATTCTTCGGTATTCTCCGTACCACTTTCATCCCATTCTGGTATTACTTCGTTTAGACGCAGTTTTCCAATTTCCTGAATAGCGGTATCTACCGCACGGTCTGCGAATACAAGTGATTCCAATAAGCTATTGGAAGCCAAACGATTTGCTCCGTGCAACCCCGTGCAAGCGACTTCCCCGCATGCATACAATTGAGCGATGGAGGTTTCGCCCTTCAGGTTCGTAGAAACGCCACCGCAAGTGTAATGAGTAGCAGGTACCACCGGAATTTGGTCTTCGGTGATATCCAGTCCATACTCTAAACAAGTTTCATAAATGGTAGGAAACTCTTCTTTCACCGCTTCTGCATCCAGATGGGTGACGTCGAGAAAGACATGGTCCTCGCCTCTTTTTTTAAGCTGATCATCGATCGCACGGGCTACTATATCACGGGGAGCCAATTCCTTGCGTTCATCGTATTGCTCCATAAAAGCAACCCCATCCGCATTGCGTAAAATGCCGCCAAATCCTCTCACTGCCTCGGAAATCAGAAAAGAACCGGCTTCCGGAATAGCCAGGCTGGTGGGATGAAACTGAACAAATTCCATGTTCTCAATTTTGGCTTTGGCGCGGTAAGCCATCGCGATGCCATCACCTGTAGCCACTGGAGGATTAGTAGTATGTTGATAGACCATTCCGGCTCCCCCGGCGGCCAATACAGTGACTTTAGCCAGTATACGGCGGACTTCATCGGCTTTTTCATCCAGCACGTAGGCTCCAAAACAGTGGATTTGATCCAGCTTTTTTACTTTTTCGCCCAAGTGATGTTCGGTCAGCAATTCCATCACAAAGTGATGTTCATGAATCTCAATATTGGGATGATTCTTCACCTTACGCACCATCACCGATTCAACCTCGAAACCGGTGGCATCGGCAGCATGTACAATACGGTTTTCGGAATGACCGCCTTCGCGTCCCAAGTCCAGTTTTCCATTTTTCTTGGTAAACTGTACGCCGTGATCGATCAGCTCATTGATCAGGCGCGGACCTTCTTTCACCACCAGCTCCACCGCTTCCCTGTTGCAAAGCCCGGCCCCGGCTTCCAGCGTATCGGCTATATGTTTTTCAAAAGAATCGTGCTTAGTCAGAACACCGGCTATACCACCCTGAGCGTAGGCTGTGTTAGCCTCCATCATTTCTTTTTTGGTGATGATAGCTACGCTTCCATGCTCGGCGGCCTTCAGGGCAAAAGTTAGCCCTGCGAGGCCGCTGCCGATGACAAGGAAATCGTACTTATACTTGTTCTGCATCCTGATCTTGCAAGAGATAGGCTTTAATAAATTCGTCCAGATCTCCGTCCATCACTCCGTCTACATCGCTGGTTTCGTAATTGGTACGGTGATCTTTAACGCGCTGGTCATCAAACACATAACTGCGTATTTGAGAACCCCACTCGTTTTTGCTTTTGGATCCTTCCAGTTTCGCCTTTTCGGCTTCTTTAATTTCTTTTTCCAGCTCGTAAATGCGGGATTTTAGCAACACCATTGCTTTCTCGCGGTTCTGCAACTGAGACCGCTCCTGCTGACACTCGGCCACCACTCGTTCCGTGCTTCCATCGGAAAGTTCCCCTTCCCATACTAATCGAACACCGGTTTCCACTTTGTTTACATTCTGCCCGCCGGCTCCACTGGAGTGGAAGCGCTGCAGCTCCACCTCGCTTTCATTGATGTTCACTTCAATGGTATCATCAATAAGCGGCGCTACAAATACGGAACAAAAAGAGGTATGACGACGCGCATTGCTGTCAAATGGGGAAACGCGAACCAATCGGTGCACCCCGCTTTCCGCTTTCAAAAATCCATAGGCATTATCACCCTGTACCTCAATGGTGGCGCTTTTGAGTCCGGCTACATCGCCATCCTGGTAATCTACGACAGCAACTTTGAAGTCGTTTTTGTTGGCCCATCGGGTGTACATACGATACAGCATTTCGGCCCAATCCTGGCTTTCTGTGCCGCCAGCCCCGGGGTTGAAAGTCACAATGGCATCCCGGTGATCGTCTTCTCCGCTCAACATATTGCGGAGCTCCATTTCTTCGAGGTGCTTTTCCAGGTTTTTCACTTCTGCTTCCAGCTCAGCATCCACTTCTTCTCCCATTTCCTGGAATTCGAAATAAACGTTGATGCTTTCGCGAAGCTCATCTAGTTTGTCCCAGCCTTCAACCAGACTTTTTTCATGGTTGAGCTGTTTCATGATGGCTTGTGCTTTATCGGGATCATCCCAAAAAGCCGGGTTCTGTGTTTGTTCGGTAAGCTCTATTATACGGACTTTTCTTTTTTCGTAGTCAAAGATACCCCCTGAGCGCGTCCACACGCTCGAAGAGTTCGTTTACATGGTCGGTATTAACTGCCATTATAGTTACTTAAAGATGAAATAAATATTTGGTCTGCTGTATTCATGATAGAATACAAATCCATTTATTCAGTTTGGGACATTGTTCTACACATCTGATAAACAGAATAAAAGGCGGTGAGAATATCTTAATTCACCGCCTCAATTTCACATGTGTTTAGCTAATTATTTTCTGGTGATCAAAGCACCAATAACCAATCCTGCTGCAAAAGCAAGACCGAGTCCTTGTTCAGGATGTGCGCGTACATAACGACGGGCGTTGCGATATTCATGCTTTAATTCCCGCTCCAGTCCGTCGCGTTCGTAACGCAGCCGGTCAAGCAATGCATCATACGTTTGTTCGGCTCTTTCCTGTAAAGCCTCGGTTGTATCATAAATGGTGTCTTCGATATCTTGTTTGGTCTTTGACTTATTTGTTGAGGCAGCCATAATTACACCTTTGTTTTTTAGTGAGTTCCTATTAAATATTTTCTTACTGTTTTGCTTTCATTAACACGGTATCACCGCATAATTGTTCCATTAAACGTACAATTGCTTTCATTCCTCGGTATCGAGTTCTCTTATCCAAATATTCCGATAGCTTACTTCCGAATTATGATCCTGCAGCCGGATAGGTCCCGCTCCATGGGCTCCATACTCAGGTAACCCAATGTACGGCGTATGGCCTTTGATTTCCGTATTGTTTTGCACCACCACACCATTCCAGATTACAGTGATACGGGCAGGAGAATTCAAGCTTCCGTCTTCATTAAATTTCGGAGCTGTATATGAAACATTGTAGCTTTGCCATTCGCCCGGCTTTTTGGCAGGATTTACCAGAGGCGGTGTTTGCTTATAGATGCTCCCGGCCATTCCATTTACATACGTTGGGTTTTCCCAGGCATCCAATACCTGCAGTTCATAAATGTTCTGAAAAAAGATTCCACTATTGCCCCTGTCCTGCCCCTTGTGATCCAAATTTCCGGGAGATCTCCATTCAATATAGAACTGTACACTTTTGAAAGAGTTTTTAGTTTGAATGTCACCCGTACCCGTTTTAACTGTGAAGTGATCGCCCTCTACAATCCATGCGGCCTCACCACCTGCTGAGGATTCCCAGGCATCTAAATTATTACCATTAAATAAAATGATAGCATCTGAAGGAGGCTGCAGGAAATGGGTTTCAGCCGGCGTTACCTTAGCAGGAACCGGTTCATACCATTCGGTGTCTTCCGGACGCATATCCACAGAATCCTGTGCATATATATTGGATTGAACCATCCATAAACCCATCACCAACAAAAAAATTAAGCGCATAACCACGTTTACTCCGCAATTGTATAAAGATAAAAACAAAAGAGCTTTTTATATCCAACCAAACCTTTAAGGCTCAAGCCCTTTCACTAAGAAGTAGTTAGCTAATATTCAACTTCCAATCAAATCAAAGCACTCTAAAAATACCTTCTCTCGAAAACTCATTCTATTCGAAATTTCAGGCGCAAATGTGACGAATATTTATGGTATCGGTAACATCATCTTTGGAAGAAACATCATCGCTACTCATGTCAAGTTTCTAAAAACTTGTATGCCATAGCTTTATAGATGCTTAATGATTTTACACCGTTCCATTGCTCAGTTAAGAAACTGCCTCTTAATGCCGATAAGAAGTAACAATGTTAGGATTTCAGTTCCACACGTCCTGAATCCCATCGAAAAACAACATAATTACATTAAAAAGATTGGTTTAATGAAATCATTACAAAATACTATCAAAACTTTACTTCTTATACTTGTAGTGGGGAGCAATGCAGTTTACGCGCAGAGCATTTGGGAGCCACAGACTAATATTACCGGATACGTATCCACCGAATTTAACTATTTCGATGATCTTGACGGTTATAATTATAACTATGGGGCCTCTGTTTCAGAAGCGGGATTGCTTATCTCTTATCGTGCTACTTCTGCTTTTACTCTAAAAGGGGTTTTTGTATATCGCCCGGATTATGAATTCGATAAAATGTTAAATGAAGCTTACGGACAGTATGCTGTATCCTCAGCATTAAATATTAAAATAGGGCGTTTTCTAACTCCGCTGAGTCCAATGAATACTTACTACTATGCACCGGTTAACACTAGTGCAACTTTGCCAATGATTGTAACAAACAACGAGAATTTTCCACTAAATGTTGATGGAATCTCACTCAATGGATTCTTTGGTGATACTTTCAAAATCAAGTATGATGCCTTTGCAGGTGGATACACAAATTCTACCTGGAAGAAATCCGGAGCTATGGGCTTTTTTGGACGGGAAGTGCCCTACTTCAAAAATCAAATAAACTCGCGAAATACTATTGATGATTCTTACAGTGGTACATACAATGTTGGATTGGGGGGCAAAATTGGGCTCTCTTATAAAACTATTGCAGAAATAGGTGCTGGTTATTTTGCTCCAAAAAAAGAAAAAGTACCTATTAGTGTTAGCCTTCCTGAAAATGCCTTGTATCCGGGTTCGCCGGCTACTGCTATTGTGGCACCCACCGGGTTTGAACGTCCTGCCTGGGGATTAAATGGAAAAGTTCAGCTTAGAAACACGACTATTGATGCCGAATACTGGACCGGCAATCTCAAAAATGATGCGATAAAATTTGATTTCACCGGAGATGGTAACAAAACGTTGCTCTCAGAGGGAGGCGATGTAGAATTGGAAGGTTTGTTTGTGCAGGCAAGTCAGCGTATCAAAAAATTCACCCCTTACGCCCGTTATGAATATCAGCACACCAACGATGTAGAGTATCAGCGGTATTCTGCCGGATTAAATTATAAGCCAAGTTTTGAGCGTACCCTCAAGCTTGAATACATGCTTTACAAGCACGATGACTCTGATACCAGCATCAACGGGTTGGTTGTTGCATATATATTCTCATTCTAAGACTGCTTCAGTGGAGATCATTATGAAGTACTTACTTTCATCAATAACTATGCTGCTTTTAACTGTTTATTCGGGTACCGCAACTGCTCAGGAATTTAAACCTGTCATAAATAAACCCATAATTGCAGAAAGTATCTCCGAAGAAGATCTATTTAATAATTTTCTGAAAGTACGAACGAAATGGGGTGATAAAACTAAAATCACCCCTAAAGACCTGGAAGAAAAAGAGCTTAGTGCAATAGCTGTATATAACTATTGGCAACAGTCGGTATTTCCTGTTGTAAGAACTACGGCACTTAAGTGCTACGCTGGTGATTCAGATTTCATTGAGCTTATTATGATAGCTCCTAATGCGGTTGATTCTTTTACTTCTCCAGCAGGTTCTACCAAAATTAAAGAGCCTGAGATTTAATAAGTATTAACTATTACAGAAGGGCTAAATAGGCCGGTGGGTAAATTCTTAAAAGAATTTGACCTCCCGGCTTTTTTTTGAACGATCAAAGCATTTTCTCAAAACTCCTCAATTCACAGTTTTTAAAAAATAGAGTCTACAAAATCCATTCTACAGTAAATCTGTTATTGAAGGTGAATACCATTTAAATCAATACACAGAATCAGCTCTCCTCAAAAATAATTTTGCTCAAAACTGTACATAGTTGCTTTAAAAATAACCGTATTCAAGAATATGAATATTCAGTTAAGAAAGAATACAATCCTGCCGATAAACTGAATAATCTTAGGATTCAGCGACAAAAAATAAACGGGAATATTGATACAAGCACACTAATACTACACCAAAAAAGGTGAGTCAATACAACTGTTAGCTAAAACAAACATAACTTAACAAAACTCTCACATGGCAAACTATAAATTTACCATCATCGCATTTTTATGTGCATTCGTACTCGGTACAAGCAGTACATATGCACAAACGGTATGGGAACCACAAACCAACATCACCGGATACGTATCTACCGAGTTTAATTATTTTGATGACCTTGAAGGGTACAATTATAACTACGGGGTTTCTGTGTCAGAAGCAGGACTACTCATTTCGTACAAAGCCACTTCCAAATTCTCATTAAAAGGAGTTTTTGTATACCGTCCTGATTTTGATTTCGACAAAATGTTGAATGAAGCTTATGGGCAGTATGCACTATCCAATAAACTGAACATAAAAGTTGGGCGATTTTTATTACCGCTCAGCCCTATGAACAGTTACTACTATGCCCCGGTAAATACCAGTGCAACACTTCCAATTCTGGTATCAAACCATGAATTCTTTCCCCTTAACACCGATGGTATATCTGTGAATGGTACGGTAGGAAATGACTTTCGGTTTAAATATGATGTATTTGCCGGAGGATATCGTAATTCTACCTGGATGAAAACCGGTCCGGTTGGTTTTTTTGGCGATGAGGTAACTTATTTAAAAGAAATCATGGGAAATCCGGTAAGCATTGATCCTTCTTATAACAAATCATACAACCTTGCGGTTGGTGGGAATGTAGGAATTTCATACAAAAACTTTGTTGATGCCGGATTTAGCGTCTTCAAGCCCAGAGATGAGAAACTACCTATTGGCGTAAATCTACCTCCTGACGCTCTATACCCTGGTTCTCCCGCTACCTATGTAGTACAGGAAGTGAATTCAGTGAAAGCAACCTACGGTATCAACGCTAAAATTCAATACAACAATACCAAAGTTATTGGCGAGTATTGGTTCTCTGATTTAGAAATTGACAACTCAACTATTGACCTGGTAGGATCTTTTGTGGAGTTAAGTCATCGTATCAACAAATTTACCCCATACGCCAGGTACGAATCCCAGATAACCGACAACGTGGACTATAATCGTATTACGGCTGGTATCAACTATAAGCCAAGTTTTGAAAGAACCCTTAAGCTTGAATATATGCTGTACAAGCATGATGACAGTGACACCAATATCAACGGATTGGTTGTAGCATATATATTCTCATTCTAAGAATTAAAAGATATTACACTATTATGAAGTACTTACTTTCAACATTAAGCATATTTCTGTTAACCATTACTTTAAACACTGCTACTGCTCAGGAATTTAAGGCTGTAGTAAATAAAGCTAATGCTGCAGAAAGCATCTCAAAGGAAGATCTCTCTAAAATTTTCTTAAAAGAGCAAACCAAATGGGCGGATGGGACTGCCATCACCCCCATTGACTTAAAGGCGCAGTCTGCAACACGCGTAGCTTTCTCTCTGGAGGTTCATGGACGCAGCGTAGGCGCTATCCGTAGCCATTGGCAGCAAGCAGCTTTCTCTGGTGCCGGCACAGCCCCCCTGGAGCGCTCCAGCGATACAGACGTTATTGAATTTGTTAAAGCCAATCCTGGTGCCGTAGGCTATGTTTCTGCTGCCGCAGATATTTCAGAGGTTAAAGAACTTGCTATCCAATAAATAGCATCTCTGTAAAGCAAAACAGGCCGGCTGGTTTATTCTAATAAGAATATTACCAGCCGGCTTTTTTTATTTCTTGTATTTACATAAAAAATCTGATCCTGCCGCTTTTCCTCCTCATCTTCACATAGAAAAACCAATCTAGATTCTATGCTAAAAAACTCAGTTTATTTGAGTCAGAAATGAAGTTTACCTCATACCCAAAATCAGTTTTTATTAAGATAAATTTTTGCGCAAAATTGGACAAAATTGCTCAATCAAGAGTTCAGCAATCTTACTCCCCTTTTGTAAAGTATTAAAAATATAAAGCTAAGGGCTGATATATTTTTTATTAAAAAACTCTAATATTTCTGTTAAGTAAGAGCAATAAAATGCCGATAACTAGCACAGATTAGGATTTCAGCAAAAATAATAACCAACCATTGATACGGAATACAAGTACACGACCTACGTGTGTGTATCAATCTAACTGTTAGCTAAAACATAACTTAATACAACACTCTCATGGCAAACTATAAATTTACCATCATAGCATTCCTATGTGCATTCGTCATCGGTACCAGCAGCGCTTTCGCACAAACTGTTTGGGAACCACAAACCAACATTACTGGATATGCATCCACCGAATTTAATTACTTCGATGACCTCGAAGGATATAACTATAACTACGGCGTTGCTGTTTCAGAAGCTGGTATTTTGATTAACTACAAACCCCTTTCAAATCTTACTCTTAAAAGTGTATTCGTATATCGTCCGGGATATTCTTTTGACAAAATGTTGAATGAGGTTTCCGGTGAATATGTACTTAATCCCTACTTAAATGTTAAAGTGGGACGTTTCTTACAGGCTTTAAGCCCTATGAATACCTATTACTATGCTCCGGTAAACACCAGTGCTACACTACCTATTTTGGTGAGTAATAATGAATTCTTCCCACTCAACATTGATGGAATTTCATTTAACGGTTCTCACGGACAAGATTTCAAATTCAAGTACGACCTTTTCGGTGGTACCTATACCAACGCCCTTTTCAAACAAACAGGTGCCTTAGGTTTCTTTGGCAACGAAGTGAACTACTTCAACGCTTTGAATGGCGCAGAACCTATTGAGTTTCCAGATTTTAGAAACATGGCTTATGCCGGTACGGTCGGGTTCTCTTTTAAAAACTACGTAGATGTAGGCGTTGGATTTTTTAATCCAAACAACGAAATCGTTGATTTCGAGATGACTTTTGCAGCGGATGAACTCTATCCTGGATCTCCGGCTGGTACCCAAGTATTTACAATTGAAGTGGAAAAAGTAACTTATGGTGCGAACCTTAAACTTCAGTATAACAATACCAAATTGACTGGTGAAATTTGGAAAGCTGAGTTAAGTACACCCCAAGCTGATATGCCAGACTACACCACCTTCTATACAGAATTGAGCCATCGTATCAATCGAGTAACTCCTTACTTCCGATACGAAAACCAGGATGCTGGTGCTCTTGAATATGAGCGACTTACAGCAGGATTAAACTACAAGCCAACATTTGAAACAACTTTCAAAATTGAATATCTCAATTACTTAAATGAAGCTGATGATATTCATGGCCTTGTTGCTGCATTTATCTTCTCATTCTAATCATATTACAGGACTCAGACATGAAAAATTTATTATCACTAGTATTCTTTTTTGTTCTTGCCGCTTCTATAAACGAAGCCTATGCACAGTCATTCCAGGTTATTGTGAATGAAGCCAATGCAACCGAAAGCCTCTCTAAGCAAGAGGTATCTGATATCTTTTTAAAAGAAAAAACAAAATGGGCCGACGGAACCGATATTACCCCTATCGACCTGAAAGCCCAGTCTGCAACCCGTGTTGCCTTCTCAGTAGAAGTTCACGGACGTAGTGTAGGCGCTATCCGTAGCCACTGGCAGCAAGCAGCTTTCTCTGGTGCCGGCACAGCCCCCCTCGAGCGCTCCAGCGATGCAGACGTAATCGAGTTTGTGAAAGCAAACCCTGGTGCCGTAGGATATATTTCCGATGGCACTGCAGCTGATGGTGTTAAAGTACTTAACGTACAGTAATAACATCTCAGCATCTATTCTATATACTGATTAAAGGCACTGTGGCGGGTCAACCAATCCGGTCTCTACGATAAAGATGAGAAGTCTTATCGGGCCCGCCCGGCCTTATTAATCACCCGGCAGGAGGCTCCTGCTCCCCCTCTCTCCTCTATACATTATACACACCAGGTTTCACTTACAAAGGTTTAGACATTTAAGGATTTTAGGCAATGAACGTTTTTAACAATATTAGGCTCAGATACAAGATTCTTGTATTTCCAGCCATTTTTACATTAGTAGTTGGGGTTATTTACTATACCACCCAATGGAGTAACGAAACGATCAGCAAGGAATTAGATACAGTACAATACTCGTACCTACCCTACAATGATTATACTAACCGCATGATTTCTACCCAGGCGGCCATCCAAAAAGCATTACAAGACGCGGTTTCTGCCCAGGACGAAATGGCCGTGGATAACACCCAACCCCTCGCCGACCAGTTTATTATGCTTGCAGACAGTGCAAAAAAAGTAAAGGCAGATAAAGACTATGCCGTTCTCGACAGCACAATTCTGACTTTTAGTTCATATTACGATTATGGAGTAAAAGCTTCAAAATTGATGATTCAGCAGGACTTCTCTGAAGATGTTAGTACCAACGTTCAAGCTATGATAGCGGAACAGGAAGTACTCAAAGGTCTGCTGAAGAAAGCTTCAAGCCTGGCAGTAAGCCAGTCATTTGAAAATGCACGTGCACAGCTTGGTAACCTCTCGCAAACCATCAACTCAGTTCTGTACATAAGCCTTGCCCTCTTTATTGGGATTTCCTTTTTACTTTCCCAGGCTATATCGGGGGCATTACGCAAAACCGTAAATAAAATATCCAATCTTTCTGACGGTGACTTGGGAGTTGAAATCCCCCAAAAATATCTCAAGAGAAAAGATGAAATTGGAGATATATCACGAGCCGTTGATAATCTCACAAGTCGATTACGTGAAGTGATTGTGGGCGTACAAGGTGAATCTGACCAAATATCTGAAATCAGTCGCCAGTTGGAAGAGACATCCAACCAGATGGCGCGTGGTTCTAATGAACAAGCGGAGTTTGTGGAGGAAATTTCCAGTACCATGGAACAGGTTTCTGCCAATATCCGACAAAATGCGCAAAATGCACAACAGACCAACCTCATTTCTGGTGAGGCTAATACTCGTCTTAAAGATGTTGGTGAGAAATCAAAAGAATCGATCGCCGCTAATAAAACTATCACTAAGCGAATCAACCAGATTAATGAGATCGCATTCCAAACCAATATCCTTGCACTTAATGCTGCTATTGAAGCCGCACGTGCCGGTGAAGCCGGTAAAGGTTTTGCCGTGGTAGCAACGGAAGTTCAAGATCTTGCCGAGAAGAGCAAGACGGTAGGTGAAGAAATTGTGGAACTCACGCAAATGGCCTATGCCCTCTCTTCTAAAGCCGGAGAGGTTATGTTTGATACCATTCCCAAGATGGAAGAGACTTCTAAGCTGGTGCAACAAATATCCCATGCCAGTGATGAGCAAAGTGAGGGTGCAAACCAGGTTAACCAGTCCATTCAGCAGCTAAATGAGCTGGCTCAAAATAGTGCTGCCTCCAGTGAAGAGCTGGCAGCATCTGCAGCCCAGCTACTGAACCAGTCAGAGCGCCTCAAGAAATCCATTGCCTATTATCGTATAGACAGAGAACACCTACAGGCTGATATGGACGATAATGACTTTTCAATGCCTCCGGTTCCTAAAAAAACACTTCCTAAACGTCCTAAGCAGGTAAACGGGCATCGTAAGCCAGAATTTAGCTTTTAAGCAAATGTTTTAGTCCGCAGGTTCAGCTTATAAGCTGCCTGCGGCTTTTCGATGGGCCATTAGATTTCTCTGCAACTGGAAATGATGCAAGGTTACTCGTATACCTGCAAGTCATCATCAGGAAAGAAGGAGTCTAATGGTTTTTCTTTTTGAGTTTATTTTTCAGAATGTGCAAGATGAGTTAGCAGGAATTCTGGTTCAAACACCCTCACCAATTTACCCCCTACCGCAAGCGTCCCGCTTGTGGTAATGTTGTAAACGAACATCTTTGTGAATAGAATAATGATCCAAGCGGGACGGTTGAACCAGTCTATGCGGTACTTACCCAATTAGTGAGTTCGATATAAACGCGTTATTTAGAGACAAGCTGATCTTTGTACTGCAATTCATATAGCTTCTTGTAGATGCCTTTGTCCTTAAGGATAAGCTCCTGATGACTACCCGATTCACGGATTTCCCCTTTGTGCATCACCAAAATAGTATCGGCATGCTGTATCGTCGAAAGCCTGTGGGCAATCACAATGGAGGTGCGCCCTTCCATCATCAGGTTACTGGCTTGGGTTACCAGAGCTTCCGTTTCGGAGTCTACGCTGGACGTCGCTTCGTCCAGTATCAAAATTTCAGGATTGTACACCAAGGCCCGAACAAAGCAAATAAGCTGCCTCTGTCCCATTGATAAAGACGCCCCACGTTCCTGAAGCTCATAATCATAGCTGTTTGGTAATTTTTCAATGAACCGGTGTGCTTCTACTTTGTGAGCAGCTTCAATAACCTCATCACGGGTAATATCCGGATGGCCAAGGGTGATATTGTCAAGGATGGTTCCCGAAAATAAGGTATTGTCCTGCAATACTAAGCCAAAGTGAGATCGTAATTCATAGAGGCTTAACTCGCGAATATCAACGCCATCCAGCTTAATGCTTCCTTTTTCTATATCGTAGAAGCGCAGCAAGATATTTATGATAGTGGTTTTTCCAGCCCCGGTAGCGCCAACAATAGCAATATCATCTCCCGACTCAGCAGTGAAAGAAACATCTTTCAACACATAGTCTTCATCAGGATTGTACTTAAACCAGACGTTTTCAAATTCGATTTTGCCTTGTGGATTTTCAATTGTTTTGGGATTCTCGGTTTCCTTCACCTGCGTTTCGGTATCCAATACCCCAAATATTCGTTCGGAAGAAGCCAATGCAGATTGCAGCGTATTGAACTTTTCAGATAAGCCCTGAATCGGCCTGAAGAACTGCCGCGCATATTGAATAAAGGCCAGCAATACACCAAAGGTAACCCCGTCCATAAGCGCCCTCGCGCCGCCATACCATACAATTAGTGCCATAGCCAGGCTCGCAGTCACTTCAACAATAGGCCAGAATATGGCAAAGTAGAAAATGGTTTCTATATATGCGTCACGGTGACCGGCGTTAATCTTCTTAAACTTCTCCTGCTGTTTTTCCTGGCGATTGAACAGCTGTACGACATCCATTCCATTGATATGTTCCTGCACAAAAGAATTTAATTGGGAGATCTTATCCCTCACTTCAAGAAAAGTGACCCTAACTTTGGCTTTAAACCAGAAGGTGGCGTAGAAAAGAATGGGCAACACCGTCAGGGTAACAATACTCAGTTCCCAGCTCATGCTGAACATGAAGTACAGGATAAAGATTATCCGGAACAGGTCGCCAATGATGGTAACTACTCCATCAGATAATAACTCACTGAGCGCTTCAATATCACTAGTGGTTCGGGTAATCAGGCGTCCAATGGGGTTCTTGTCAAAAAACTGGATGTTTAGTGACTGTATTTTTTTAAAAACGGTATTACGAAGCGAATAGAGTGTATTCTGGCCAAACCAGCGCGTCAGGTAGGTATTGAATACCAACAGTATAAATTCGCCAAGTAAAGCTCCTCCCAGCAGCGTTATGATCCACCAAAGACCTTCGTAATCGTCCGTTTTGATATATTCATCAACCGCAATTTGGGTAAGCTTAGGACGGATGGTTCCCAGGTAAGAAGCTGACAACGTAAGTGCTATGGCCAACAGCACATACCAGCGGTAGGGTTTTAGAAAAAAATAAAGCCGCCGAATCAGTGTGGTATCGACGGCTTCAGATTGTTTTTTACTCACGTAATTTTAGTCTTAGAATCTGTCAAAATCATCATAGGATGATCTTGGAGTGATTTTTCGATGGTTTGAAGTAGAATCGTCATCTTTATCTTTTATTCCAGAACTATAGGTGCTGCTTCCGTAAGTTTTGCGCTTGTAGTTATCACTTTTACCACGGCTGCTGCTTGACCGGCTGGAACTGCTGCTTCTGGAGCTGCTTTTTCCTCGGCTGGAAGAACTGCCACTGCTTTTACGGCTGCGGAATTTCTTCTTCTTGTTACTGCTGCCGCCTTTATGGTTTTTCTTGCCACGGTAGTTACTGCTGCCGCCACCACCTTTCTTGTTCAGCTCTTTCAACTCAACTTTGGCGCTGATAATTCCACGCTCATGCATTGGATCGGTGAATATTGGACGCAATTCGTTGGCAAGCCATGCGGGATAAAATCCTTCGCGCGCTTCCTTCAATAAGTCATGAGCATTGGTGTAGCGTGCCGAGAAGTGCCCGATTACCAACAATTTGGTTTGAGCTTCGGTAGCTACACGAGCAGCATCGGCAGTTGAAGAGTGACCGGTTTCACGGGCTTTGTCTTCCAGATCTTTTCCGAAGGTTGCCTCATGATAAAGGATGTTGGTATTCATAGCCAGTTTCACCGCATTGGGGGTGTACTTGGTATCTGTGACGTAAGCGAAACTATCGCCAGGACGAGGATGCCCAACAATATCATACGATTTAACCACCGTTCCGTCATCCAGAGTGACATCATTTCCGGCTTTGAGCTCTTTAAACTGCTCATCTTTGTTGATACCCATCTTTTCAGCTTTATCAGCATCAACTTTTCCGGGTTTGTCTTTCTCCTGGAACCGGTATCCCACACAAAACTTAGTGTGGTTCAGAGGGCGAGCCTCTACATAATATTCATCAGCATCTAAAACCTTTTCCGATTCAATATCTTCATCAATTTCGTTGTAATTGATGGTATAGGTAGGATCGATGTTAGCAAATTTCAGATTGTATTCAACATACTCCTTAATGCCTTTCGGACCGATGATATTTAAGTCCTTGTCTCTGCGTTGCAATTGCAGGGTAGCCAAAAGTCCCAGAATGCCGGAAAAGTGGTCTACATCAAAATGTGTTATAAAAATAGCTTCTATTTTTGACCTCTTGATGCCGGCTTGCAACATGCGCATTTGGGTATTTTCGCCACAGTCGAAAAGAAAGACACTCCCTTCTCTCCATAAAGCTACTGAGGGTAAATGGCGCACGGCGGTTGGGGTTGCCGAGGCTACTCCTAAAGGTACTACGATCATTGTTTTATCTCCCGTAATGTATCATTTTTAAGGGGCTTTGCTATCATACAAACAGCCCCGGTTGTTTTTATATTTCTGCCAATTCTTCTTCAAGTAATTGTTTGTTATGCATGGCACTATATCGGCCGTTTTCAGCCAGTAATTGCTCGTGTGTGCCAGACTCCACGATACGTCCTTCTTCTATATAATATATTTTATCAGCATCTTTTATCGTTGAAATCCGATGGCTGATCATAATGGTAGTTCTACCGCTGAGCTCTTGCCTTAAATGCTTTAAAATTGCTTCTTCTGTTTTCGTATCAACGGCACTTAGCGAGTCATCGAAAACCAAAATACGGGGATCCTTAATCAGAGCTCTTGCGATGGCCGTGCGTTGTTTTTGGCCACCTGATAATGTAATACCCCGCTCACCAAGCATAGTCTTAAATTTTTTCTCAAATTCCAAAATATTCTCTTTTACCTGTGCCTTTTCTGCCGCATGTTCAATTTGCTTTTCATCGGCTTCATTTACACCAAACGCTATATTATCTCCTATAGTGTCTGAAAATAAGAATGTTTCCTGAGGAACGAAACCCACAGCGTCCCTAATTGCTTCTAATTTCCACTTTTTAAGATCTTCCCCATCCAAAAGGATTTTTCCCTCAACCGGATCAAACAAACGTGGAATGAGCTGTACCAAGGTAGTTTTTCCAGAACCGGTACGGCCTACTATAGCAATATTCTCCCCTGATTTTATTTTAAAACTGATATTCTCAAGTACTTTTTCATCAGAACCGGGGTATGAAAACGATACGTTTTTGAATTCAATATCTCCGTTAATTTCACCATCCACACTGTGTTCGTCGTCTTCGATGTAGTTCGGTTCATTCATTAGCTCTTCAATGCGGTTCCATGAAGCGAGCGAACGCTGAAAGCGATTGGTAGTATATCCCAAAGCGGCTACAGGCCAAATCAGGTAAGCCACATAAATCAAAAACTCAGCAATGTTACCAACAGTTAAAGTGCCTTCGATTACCATGCCCCCTCCCTTCCAAATCACAATAATGAGGGATAGCCCAATCAAAAAGTTCAGAGCAGGATGAAACATTGATTCAATAGCATCCAGCCGTAATTTTTTCTTGCGATACTGTTCACTTTCTTCTTCAAACAATTTTTGTTCGTGATCGGTACGGTTGTAGGACTGAATCAATCGTATAGCTGAAAAAGTCTCTTTAGCCCGCCCGGCCAAAGTAGAATATTGCTCCTGAATAATAGTTGAATGCGTATGGATATAGCCGGTAATCCAATATGCAAAAAATGAGATCAGCGGTAGAGGAATTAAGGCCCACAACGTAAGTTCAGGATTCACAATAAACATCATGGTAAGCACAAAACCAGCCCTGGTTATGGTATTAATGCTATACATAATAACCGGGCCATAATAGTCCCGAACCTTGGAAACATCCTCAGTAGCCCGCACGTAGGTCTCGCCAGAAGAATTTTCGGCATAGTAACGTTGTGGCAGGTTCATAAGTTTTTTAACGATATCATTGCGGATATCAAACTCTACCCTGCGGGAGGTTACGATAAGTGTCTGGCGAGTGGCAAATAAGAGAATACCATACAGTGCCACTGTACCTATCAAGATCAGAGAATTGGTTGCGAGGATTTTTGAAGCTTCCGTAGAAAATAGAGTTTGCACAATGCTTGAGGGCACGTCAAATCCTTCTTCACCAAGGGCTTCAACCTGATCCATCGTGCGGCGAATATATACCGGAATCCACACCAAGAAAAAGTTCGAAGCCGTCAGAAAAAGAGTACCAAGAATCATGGTACTCTTATACTTTCTTAAATATTTATTTAACTCTTTTAGCGCACCCAAACCTTACAGGGATTGTCTCTATTTATATTTATAACAGGTTTTCAGCTGTCAAATCGGTTAACCCATTTTTGACCCAGCCTCACACCAGAAAGATAAGCGGATTCTACGGTATTTCCGTTCATATAAGCTCCAACCAAAGCAAGAGGTGTTTCTTTGCCCATAATTTCCATAAAATCATGTGGTAAAGGATTAATAGCCCGGCTGTATTTCCAGTAGTGAAGGCTTTTCCATTCAGGTAATGCAGCCCAACCGTCCAATATTTGTGCGAGACGATCTAAAATGATTTCCTGAACTTTTTCACGCTCTTCATTTGCATGTTTTTTGGCAAACTCCCAAGTAGTTTGTACCACCAGTGCTTTATTGGAATCTTCCTTTCTTTTGGTGTACTCGTTGGAAATCCATTGAATTATTTCATCATCACACTCCAGTGCATTCCATTCTGGCATCTCTGTATCGGCAAGATAGCCGGCCATCAGTGAAAATTGAGATTCGTATTCCACCTCATCAATCTCCCGAATCAGCTTAAGGGTCTCAATTTCGTCTATAGTTGTATTTATAAGAGCATACGCCTGGCGAGCCGGAGCAGTAATAATTACGGCATCGGCACCTTCGGTTAAAGCAGTAGGAAAATTTAGCATCCAGCTGCGTTTCTTGGTACGATTCTCACCAATATGAGTCAAGCCGCTTACTTTTTCTTCCATGCGGACATCCAGCATGCGTCCAAATTGTTTGCAAAACTCATTCATTCCGCCGGGCGCATAATAATAAGGCGTATCAGCCTCTTTACTTTTGATGTTGCCTTTGGCATCGCGATGAGCAAAATTTCCATCCCAGGTGGTTAGAATTCCTTTCTCGGAATATTTATTTACGAGTTCGAGAAATTCCGGATCTTTGGCCTGAAAATAGGTTACCCCATGATCCAGTTTCGCCTGATTATCTTTACCGGCATAGCGGGTGGCGAGACGACCGCCATAACCACGGCTTTTTTCAAAAACTACGACCTCGTGCCCGGCTTTGATAAGTTCATTACCTGCCGCTAAACCTGAAATACCTGCTCCTATAATTGCAATCTTCATTGTTCGCTAAATTTTCCATTCTTGCCCCTGGAAACTCTGATAAGACTCCAGGTGCAACATACATGATTATTATTGTTCAATTTCAAAAAGGGTTACCCGGGGCTGCACTGCTTTTTTATCTAACAGTGCGGGCCAATAAGCTACTACTCCACTGGCCTTGGGCCGTCCTCCGGCAAAACCGGTCACACCACTTGGTCCGGTGAGTATAAGTGGTGCTACCTCCATCCCAAAACGGTTCAGGTCTTCCTTGCTTTGTCCGGAAACTGAGATCCGCATCTGAATTTCATCATACTCTTGCTGTAGGGCTTCCTCCGTTACCGGCACTTCAGTGTTACCATTATAACCTACATACTCTTTGTGAAATTCGTCAAACTTTAAACCCAATTTTTTGGCTCTTTGCTCGAGTATTTCAGCTCCTTTTACTGCTTTTTTAAGAGCTCCTGGCCAACAATACACCAAGGTGGCAGAAAGTTTATATCCATCGTTGTAACTGGCTGATATTTTGTAGGTGGGTGTATCGGGTTTACCTTTGATGCCGGTGACTTTAACCCGGTTCTTACCGGCTTCTTCTACCTTCACCGAGGTGAAATCTGCAATTACATCCGGAGTAATATATTCCGAAGGATCGCCGATTTCATACAGCAGTTGTTCCTTCACCGTCATCTCGCTCACTAGTCCGCCGGTATTTTCGTGCTTGGTCACAAAAAACTCTCCGTTGGGATGAGCTTCAATGATCGGGAAACCAATATCGGTGAAGTCTTCCACTTTTTCCCAATCTGTAAAGTTTCCTCCTGAAACCTGCGCTCCACACTCAATAATATGTCCGGCAATGGTTCCCACTGCCATCTTATCGAAATCTTCAA
Source organism: Gracilimonas mengyeensis (assembly GCF_900182705.1). GTDB lineage: Bacteria > Bacteroidota > Rhodothermia > Balneolales > Balneolaceae > Gracilimonas > Gracilimonas mengyeensis. The sequence goes on from NZ_FXTP01000001.1 coordinate 578,316, forward strand.
AATCCCACCCAAATTCATAAATCATGGGAGCCAGTGTCAATCCCGTATCGGTGACCCGGCCGGTTATTATCACATCGGCACCTTCTTGCAAGGCTTTCACAATAGGCCGACATCCGAAATACACATTGGCACTCAAAAGTTCATCTTTAATTTCGGTGATGGGACGTCCATCGTCCATGTTGTCCAAAGTGTGACCGTCTTTTACCAATTCATCAATATTTTGCAGGATGTCATCACCGTCAACAACCGCTACTTTTAGTCCGGTATAGCCTTTTTCTTTGGCTACTTTTAGGATCTCATCCTTACATGCCAAGGGATTTACACCGCCGGCGTTGCTTATCACTTTAATGCCGTCATTTTTGATCTCTGGCAGCACCTGCTCCACCACGTGTACAAAGTCCCGGGCATAACCCCAGTCGGCATTCCGCATTTTCTGTTTCTGCATGATAGACATGGTTACCTCAGCCAGGTAATCCATCACCAAATAATCAATCGGACCCTTTTTTGCCTGGTTAATGGGAGCGTTTGGCAGATCGCCCCAAAATCCCTGACCCGATGCAATGCGGATAAAATCTTTCATATAGTTTCACGGTTAGTACAACTGAAATTCGCGCTGAATATCGGGATATTTTCCGTGCATTGAAACTAAAAACCCCTGTTAGAAATGCCTACCCCTACGCACACCGATTTTATGAGGGTTAAAGGGTGTAAATGGATTTTATTTAATGAGCGTCATAGTTTTGGTTTTAATAGTCCCCCCAGCCTCTAAACGATAAATATAGGTACCGGAAGAAAGCCCCCCCCCCCATCGAAATACACTTCATAAACTCCGGGGGTTTGACGCTGGCTGATCAATGTTTTTACTTTCCGTCCTGTAATGTCAAAAACCTCTAACCGCACATTTGTTGTTTCCAATACGGAATAACCGATTAAAGTAGAAGGGTTGAAAGGATTGGGATAATTTGCATTAAGCGTAATCGGACCAATCTTACTGGCATATTCCAATTCACTCAGCTGTAGAGGTGGACTTTCATTGAAACGTATTGTAGCATGAACCGGTGGATCGAGGTTATCTTTGTATTTGTAATGAAAAATTATTCTCGGTGTATCAATCTTTTTTCCTCCGGAATTCATTAACGTATGAATTTTTGGATCGGTTCCAGAATTTCCTCTATAATATACTCCTGTTGGCATGTATTCAGCTTTTTCTAAATTCATTCTTTCAGGATATCTCAATTCAATAGTATAGATATCACCTACCATGTCATTTAAATCCAGCTCCACAACGAACAATGAATCTATGACTTCTACCAGACTCATCTTAACCCCGGAGACTCCCAGTGTATCCTCTTCATTATTTTTATTACAGGTTAAGGTGTCTCTGGTCCCATTTAAATATTGAGATACTAATACACCGTCCAGCGTTGTAATCTCACCATTTCCTGATACATCTGCTGCTAAGGTATCCTCTATTACAATTTCACCAAAAAACCATTCGGTAGCTCCTATCGCATACCATGATATCAAACTACCATCCCTGCCCGTTACTTCTCCATCCCCGTTTACATCTCCACAAATAAAAGTAGAATCTGGATTACCCCCTCCAGGAGATTGTGCCAACACTTCGCCCAAACAAAATATCCCAATTACTAACACCCGAAAAATTTTATATATGATCATTCTCTGCAAGCTCTGTTATTTATATATCGCTAAATAACTAATTTTGCACATAAAAATCCATCAATATTGCACGTGATACTATAGTTTTTTTATACAATTAAAATTCAAGCTCAAATACATTAACACACTCTCTTTCTTCTATTTATTTATATAAAAAATGCCAATTCCACTTGGAATTGGCATTGATAAAAACAAGCGACAAGGATACAGTTATCGTGAAACCATCCTATAAATTTTTTTGTATCGCTCTTTTATCTAATCTTCCTCATAAAAGAATTCAATCATATTTCCATCGGGATCGGAAATAAAGAGAAAACGTCCTTTTTTACGATTTGCCGGCCCGCTCATAATAGTCACTTCTTTTTCTCTGAAGTATTTGGCCAGCTCATCAATTTTCTTGGGGTCATCCACGTAAAAGCCAAAGTGATCTACCCGAAAATCGCGGGAGGTTGGGTCATAGCTTGTTTCGGCTTCCACAATCACCAAGGTGTCTTCTTTGCCAATCTTATACACCGCCATACTTTGTCCCATGGTCTTAACCAACTCCAAGTCCAAAATATCCCCGTAAAACTCTTTGGAGGCGTCAATGCGGTTAACTCTTATTGTTATGTGATTTAATCCGGATGGTGTAAAATCCATATGTTGCTTGATGATTAATTCAGGTTTAGTATTTATCCGCCCAAACATACAACCGGATTTTTAAAATCCAAAGTCTTCACTTGAAACTGATAGTGTAGGTGTCATTTATTAACAAAAAAAGCCGCTCCCTTTATTTTAGGAAGCGGCCGGTACCGTACATCTTACCCTTAGAATTAATTAAAAATCGAGTAACTCCATTTCCTCTCGTTCACTGCGTTTGCCAGAACGGCGGGCAGACTGCTGTGATTTACTTACACCATTATTCCTTCTTGGAGTTGAGTAGTTATGGCTTTGTGTAGCTGACACGTTATTTGCCAGAGCCATACCATCGAGTGAACCTATGTTCTTCTGTACTTTTGCATTGATATCTCGAATTGCAGTTTTAAGTACGTGAATCTGGCTTTGTAGTTCTTCAGCTGTAGAGGCATTGTTCTCTGCCATCTCTGAGGTATTCTCGGTTGTATTGGCAATGTTCTGAATAGTGAGTTTCAACTCATCCAGGTAGGCCACTTGTTCACCGCTTGACTGATGAACATTTTCAATCCAGTCCATGAGCTCCTCAATCTGCTGGTTAATTTTTTCGGAAATACCCACTCCCTGCTCTGCTTTCTCGAGATTGTCGGTAATCATATCACGAATTTGATTTGCTGCATCGGCTGTTTTCTGGGCCAGTACGCGAACTTCCTCCGTAACTACCGCAAATCCGGCTCCTGCTTCACCTGCTCGGGCTGCTTCTACCGCAGCATTCAAAGCCAATAAATTGGTTTGTGAAGCAATGCTGTCAATTAAGTTAGTGATGGATGAAATCTTATTGCTTGAGTCTTTCAATTCAACCATAGAAGAGTTCATATCCGCCGTGTTGGATGAAATGGTTTCCATTTTGCCCTTCACCGATGCCGTCTTGTCGTTCATATCGGCTATTTTTTGGTTCATCATATTGATGGACTGATTAGATTCTGTAACAGCCTCACTATTTGCATGGGCGTCCATGGCAAGGCGTTGCCCTGAATCAGATATAAAATCTGCAGCCTGGCTGGTATAATTCACAGAATCATCCAAATCATCCATGATATCGAATACTTCTGCATTATTTAAGTATTCATTGGTCAGATTCAGAATGATATTGCTAAAAGCCACTACTTCAATAATTACAAAAACAGCGTGCAATGCTACAATGCCCCATCCACAACCATAATCAAACACCATAAGTGGCGTACCTGCAATGGTAAATTCGTACATCTGGGCTGCATTAAAAACCGCATGATGGACTGCAATGGTTGTCCCAGCTGCAATTAATGGCAGTATGTCTTTGTAACGGATCAAAAATGCAATGGCTACAAATATGTGAAAGTGCATTTCTATTTTCCCCAGGTTCTGTTGAATAAAGATCATGGAAAAGGCCATAAATGCCGCACCCATCGTAGCTCTGCTCCACGCACTTCCCGGGCTTGATTTGTAGGATGCATAAGCAATTCCATAAATGATACCACCTCCAATAAAACCGAGCAGATAGGTGCTATAAAAAAAGGCCGTTATGGTTGATGCCGCTACCCAGTGAAATAGGAGCAACTTTAGCATAAACTGATCTGCCTCTACAAAAGTAGCGTACAAATTTTGCCGTACTCCGGCTGATAAATCATTTTTATACGATGGAAAAAGGGTTTCCATCCATGTTAACTGTTTCATTGTTTCCATTACTTCCTTAAATGTGATTTTTGTATGTATTCCTGTTTATACCGTTACCTACAATGCGCTGATAATTGCGTGTTCTAAAGTTTTTTTGTCAGATATGTTTGCTAAAACCCGGCTTATTCGCCATTTACCTTCTTTCTTATTCAGAATATAAAAATGATCCGTGTGGTCAATATCGTATGGATTGACAGGGTCAGATTTAATTCTGAGCGAGAAGTCTTTTTTTAATTTTTCCAATAATTCTGCATCTGTATTTATCCCGCGAATATCATTCGAGAATGATTTTCCATAGGTCTCGGCCCGGTTTAGCTGCGTTTGAGCATTGATATCTACAAACGTTATACCTGCTGAAATTCCAGGGCGTTCAGTCCTAAGGCTATCCATTGCCCCTGCAGCTTTTATTAAGGCATTGGGACAAATAAACGAACAGCCCGCATATCCAAAAAAAACGACCTCCACCTGATTCCCGGAATTTTCCAGAAAAGGTACTCCTTCCACTACCCTTTTCTCCAAAGGGTGCCGCTCCCCAAAAAATGATAATCCAGCAAACAATACAGCCGGCAGTATCAACAGAGCAGTAAGTAGTAAGGGAGGTAGTATTTTTTTCATACACTTTTCGTTTGTCTGAGTTATCGGGGGAGCCGAAAAAAGATTTAGCTTAGAAAAATCACCCATCTCCTATCTTGTTGCTACCTCTAATTGACTGTATCACAATAAGAAAGCCCCTGCCTGTACATATTCCATTCTTTTTATTAAAAAATTTTAATGTTTTAAAAGAGGCTAAACTGTTCTGAAATTCATTTCATTCCTTTGTCGAAAATCTCTCCTGACCTTTACAGCCTGTATTACTTCGTGATAGTACGGTAAAGCATTTGTATTTTGGCTGGTCGAATTGGATATTTGTCCACCTTTAATAAACCCATTCTTAACTGTGTCCACCTTATATATTGTTGCGACCCCTATTGGTAACCTACAGGATTTTTCGCCCCGAGCGGTAGAAGTCCTGAAATCTGTAGAATATATAGCCTGTGAAGACACCCGCACTTCCGGCAACCTTTTGCAACATTTTGGTATTGATAAACCCACCTTCTCTTTTCACCAACATAATGAACACCGTAAAGTCGGCCACCTGATGAACATCCTGGATGCCAATCAAGATGTGGCGCTAATCAGTGACGCGGGCATGCCTGGCATATCTGATCCGGGCTTTTTGGCCACAAGGGCAGCCAAGCAAGGCGGACACAACGTCACCGTTATCCCGGGACCCGATGCCGCCACAACCGCCGTAGTCGCCAGTGGACTTCCCTGCGACCGTTACATCTTTGAGGGATTTCTTCCCCACAAGAAAGGACGCCAAAAGCGCCTCAAACAACTTTCAGAGGAAGAATTAACTATTATCATATACGAAAGTCCAAACCGGTTGCTGAAATTGTTGGGAGAAATTGAAAAACACTTTGAACCGGAACGTCTGGCAGCGGTAGCGCGAGAACTCACCAAGAAGTTTGAAGAAGTAGTCCGTGGAACTATTGCTGAGTTGAAAACCGAATTTGAAAACCGTGACGCCATTAAAGGCGAAGTAGTGGTGGTAATTTCAGGCAAGGGCTATTCGGAATGAACATGAAAGCGTGGCTGGATAATAATTGGGTAATTTCTATTGCTGCAGGCATTTTGTTGGGATTGAGCTTCCCTCCCATCAATCTGTCTTTTTTAAGCATTCCGGCTTTCATCCTTTTTTTTCATCTCTCCTATACATCTGATTCTTATAAACAACTGGCCTACTACAGTTATGCAGGCTTTGTAGTGTGGAATCTCATTGGAACCTATTGGCTAATGATGGCCACCGTGCCAGCAGGCATTGCTGCTATCCTGGCCAACAGCGTGATTATGACCATCCCGCTTTGCCTGGGACGATTCTTTGCCCAAAAGTCCAATTCACCGGTAGTAATTGCTGTACTACAATCCGCCGCCTGGGTGAGCTATGAGTTCTTACATCATCAATGGGATTTGGCCTGGACCTGGTTGTCTATTGGCAATGCCTGGGCCAACTGGACGGGCATTATTCAATACATATCCATAACTGGCTTTTTGGGAATTTCTTTTTGGGTGATGTTAACCTCGGCCCTCACTTATCAGTTTATTCAACATCAACAAAAAAGACTGCTTTACGCTGCAGTCGGAGTGTTTTTGATCTTTCCCATCTGGTCTTTTTTAATGTATGAAGAAGTCCCTGAAGATCTTGGAAATGATACTGTTGAAGTAGCCATCATCCAGCCTAATCATGATTCTTACCAGGATTTTGGTGGGATGAGCGGCCTGAATGAAGTGGTCGACAGCCTGTTTGCTTTATCCGAACGAACCATCACCCCGCAAACCGATGTGGTTATCTGGCCCGAAAATGCCATTGACGGCTACATATTTACCAACTCACCTACCGCTGCCCGCATTGCCGATTCAGCCCGCAGCTGGAACACCGGCTTCCTGGTGGGAACCGGTCTCTACAAAACCTATACCGATTCTACCGAAAAACTCTACCGTGGCACTTATCGCGGTCAACCATACAACATATTCAATGCCGCACTATTTGTGGAAGCTGATGGCAGCATCTCTGATTACGAGAAAGCCAACCTTGTCCCCATCGTAGAGCGTATTCCATTTGTAGAGACCCTCTCGGTGCTGGATGTTTTCAATTGGGTGGATTGGGGAAGTATAGCAGGCTTTGGCAAAGGCACCACGCCAGATATGCTTTCCGGTGATTCATTTTTGACGCCCGGACTTATCTGTTACGACTCGGTCTATCCTTCCTGGATAAGAGAATATGTTCGCCAAGATGCCACTTTCCTCACCATCATAACCAACGACGGCTGGTGGGGTAACACCAGCGGACATCATCAACACTTTGCGTACGCCCGCCTGCGTGCTATTGAATTCGATCGATGGATTGCCCGCAGCGCCAACAACGGTATTTCAGGAGTGATAGCTCCCAATGGCGCCATCATTCAAAAAACAGACTACTGGGTACGCACTGGCTTCACGGAAACCATCCAAAACCGGGATACCAAAACCATCTATACCCGTTTTGGAGACTGGCTGCCTATGTTGCTTCTGGGACTGACTGTTTTGAGTTGGGTGTATTTTTGGTTTGAAAGGGATTAGAGCTATCTATATATCTAAATACAACACGTTTACCGGTTATCAATATTCCCCTGCCTACCACAAGCGTCTCGCTTGTGGTTTGTTGGGATAAGACAACTCAGATATATACGAAGTGGTACAAGCGAGACGCTTGCACCAGTCGGTTTGTAAAAACGCTTTAAGGATTTACTTTTTCATGTTTTCTTTTAACCGGTAAACACGTTAAACACAACACTTACAGGTTTTTAATCATCTCTTCATAATCATGATGATTACCTATCCAAAACCAAATCATAGTATCATTTTTCTTAACGCCAATAGCTCGATAATCCATACTAACTCTAACAGAATACACGTCTGGATTATCGATGATCTTTTTAAATCTCAGGCTTGGATGGGAAGGATCTTGTTTAAAAAATTGATAGGCTTTCCGAGCCTTTTGTTTTATCTCTTCAGGTAATTTCTGATAATTCTCCCAAAATCCACCAGTTGTATGAGAAATCACAACTTGTTGGTATCGAGTTTATCCGTTTTGCCAGCATCATACTCTTTCAAGGCCTCTTCAGCTACATTAGTAAGTGTTTTTTGAGAGCTTTTATATAATTCATTCCATCTCTCTTCACTTTTCATTTCCTCTAAGATAAATGCAGCAAAAGATTCTTTCTCATCATCTGCTAAATTAGAGAATTCTTTCAGAGCTTTTTCAATTGTTTCACTCATGACAAATACCGGTTTGTGAGTTATATGTACATTAAATCAGGCGTCATTAACCAGGTAACCAGAAATCAATTAATATTGAAATATTTCTAAGATACCAATAAAATGCAACGGCCATTACTTTTTTCAGATCCATGCTTCAATAAAAAATTCACAACTCCGTCCGAATTCCAAAGTGTACTTTTCCATTTGCAAGACTTTGTTCGGGAGAAATGGCATAGGTGAAAGTCAGCCGCCCGATGCGGGTTTGATAACTGAGCCCAAAGCCAGTAGAGTATAAATAATCCGTAGTTTCGAAATCGCTGGTTTCTTCGGTGAGTAATCGGGGGCGTTCGTATCCACCTGCAGCACAAAAGGCAAACAAGTAGGAACTCCGGTTCATCAAAAAGCGATACTCCACATCTCCCCACAACATGGTGCCCGCCCGGAATTGATCTTCCGCATATCCCCGCAATGAATTGGCCCCACCAAAGCGCATCAAATCATTAATCGTCACTTTATCTGCCTCCAGGAAAAATCCGTGAAGTGAAGTAGCAATCACACTATTTTCGAATATTGAAAAGTAATTATAAGCCTCTGCTGAAAGCATATTTTGTGTAAAACTTCCGGTAGAATCTTCCTGTAAATCCTTGTTGGCAATACCGAGACTTACAACAAATCGATTACCTGTAGTTGGTACATCCGGATTATCCAGGCTGGAATACTCAAAACCCAAACGCGCGATTCGTTTCTGTCCGTCTGGTTCTACTACCAGCGGCACATTGGAGCCTGAGGTGGTTGCCTGAAACGAAATCCCTCCTGTCAGCCGAAAGACCGGCGAAACCCGGTAATAACCATCCAGAACAAACTCGCGGGATTGATAGGTAGTATCATTTTGATACAGCTGGAAACCCGCAGAAACGCCGATGGGAATGTTGCCAATCCAGTCCTGGGAAGCCCCCAGGTCAAGTTCACTGGTTTCCGGGCGAAGACGCTGGTATCGAAAGTTTAAACCGTTGCCCTGTGCCAGCACATTCCAAAGGGATAGCTCCACATCGCCCACAATTTGTCCGTTCCCGCTGGCATCGGGTACATAGCCCAACAGGCCATCAAACTGGTTTAGAGAGCGCTCCTGCACCTCAAATACCAACACCGGTTCCCCATTTCGAAGTAGCACTTGTCCTTCTCCCACATTCCTGAATAATTCACTGGCCATTAAGTTGGTTCTCAAAAGCCGAAGGTATAACGGGGTGATGGGCTGCCCCGGCCTAAAACGAGAAATCTTCCTCAGATAATCCCGAGAATTCGATTGTGCCCCGGTAAAATAGATATCCGAGACTACCGCTCGTTTTCCGGTCTCAAAAGCTATCGCTACGGTTAGTTCGCATTCTGCTTCTTTTATATTGAAATGGGTGATGGTTGATTTGGCAAAAGCATATCCCTGGCTAACCAAATCATTTATTTTTTGCTGAATAATCTCCTCGAGATAAGCGTCAGAATAAGGTTCATCCGGATAGATCACCTGCAGGCTGTCAATTCCTGAATATTTGATGCTTAGTTCTTCGAGGCTAAACCGGCAGCCTCTGGCAACTTCAGCTCTTTGTTCATCAACCAACTCAATATCAGCATTCAAATAACCTTCCGAGGCAAACCATTTGAGCAGCATGGTCTGTATTGCAGAGGTATCTTCTTGCAGAGATGTAATTAACGAATCGGGAACTGAAAGCACTTTGCCATCCTGCATCACCTGGAAAGAATCTTCAGATTGCTGGCCATACACCAGCAAAGGCAGAAATAGCAACAAAAGGATGTGGCTTATTTTTGAATACATGCCTCTAAACTACATCCTTTTTTGCTGAGCTGCATGTGGGTTTTGGGGCTTCATTTCAAAGCGATTTAAGCATCTCGTCTATAGCACCAAAACCCATCCTGACTCTACCCCGAATTTCGGGGCTTCCCTAACGCACAAGTGCGCCAAGGAAGGAGACGTTTTTAGGACTTTTGTGGCGGGATGTATGTAAATTCAGGAAAAGAGATAAAGGCCAATGCTAAGAAGCAGCATTCAGCCAAACACTCACCTCCAAGTCCTCTTGCCCTCGTGGACTTGTTCCTTAGGGAAAGAGACAGAGTTAGGGCCTGTTTGCTAAAGCTTTATTGCTCGAACCCACCCATCGGTCAGAAGGGCTTGGAGCCGTCGGACCGGGATACATAAACCCACCTCAACGACCTGACGGCTGGCTTTCCTAAATGTACTTACCATCCTGCCCCGAACCCACGGAGCCTTCCGATCGATGGTTAAGGCTTGAGCTGCACGATAAACTAATCCACCGTAGTAATTTCTACCGTGGTTCCTTCTACCCCTTCGCCTTCAGCTGTTACAGTAATGGTTCCGGTTTCACCGGGGATACCACGTACAATAGCCAGAGCCAATCCATTAAAGGCTTTTCGGGTTTTGGAGGGAAATGGCGTAAAATTGGTAGGATCACCGTTATCAGTGGCTACAATTTCACCGGGTCCTTCAATGGAGAAGGTAATTTCATTATCGGCAACGGGTACGGTTCGTCCCTCTTCATCCACCACTTTCACAGTGATGAACGATAAGTCTTTACCGTCAGCAGCAATTTCATTGCGATCTGCCGTGGCATTTAAGACACTTGCTTTGCCCGTGGTTTCCACTACATCCTCTGCCCACTTCTCGCCGTCTTTATAGGCCACTACTTTCAGTTCACCGGGTTCGTAGGTAACATCATCCCAGCGCAAGCGATATTCAAATTCGCCCTTTTGTTTTCGTCCCAACGATTCGCCATTTAAGAACAATTCGGCTTCATCGCCGGAGGTAGCCACGTGAACGGGTGTAACTTCCCCTTCGCGGCCCGGCCAGTTCCAATGAGGGAAGATATGTGCCATGGCATGATCCGGTCGCCAGCGGGCCTGGTAAATATAGAAGCGGTCTTTTTTGAATCCCGCTAAATCCACGGTTCCAAAGTAGGAACTCCGGGAAGAATAATAAGGCGTGGGTTCTCCAATATAATCCCAACCCGACCATACAAATCCACCCGCCACATATGGATGCTGATCAATCGAGCGGAACACTTTATCAGCCGAAGAGCCGAAATCTACCGTATATAATTCATAAGCACTTACATAACCGGTTTCCGGGTTACCGCCTTTGCCCGGACTAATGGGTGAACTGACCGCATCCACTACCGGAAACAAATACGTTCCCCTGCTGCTTACCGCGGCCGCGTTTTCACTGCTCACAATCACACGATCCGGGTACGTTTCTTTGAAGGACGGATACAATGGCGGTGTGGTTATTCCCTGATCTCTTAAGTGAGAATATTCCCCATCATTCCGGATTCCTTCTCCCTGGTAATTCAAGCTGATCACTTCCACCGGATCGGGGAATTCCATAGGCGGTTTGGCATAGTTCATGGAAGCGGTGGTTAAGCGGGTCGGATCTTCATCTTTCATGATTTTCCGAAGCTTCATCGCCAGGTCGGCACCGTCCTGACCAGTGTATTGCTCGCCCACTTCATTGCCGGTACTCCACAGAATTACTGAGGGATGGTTTTTATCCCGACGAACCAATGCTCTCAGGTCCTGCTCGTGCCAATCGGGGAAGATCAGGTGGAAATCCAGTGGTGTTTTCTTGCGCTCCCAAACGTCAAAGCTCTCATCAATTACCAGCAAGCCCATGCGATCGGCCAATTCAAGCTGCTCGGGTGCCGGTGGGTTATGCGCCGTTCGGATAGCATTTACCCCCATTTCCTGCATGACCTCCAACTGCCGTTCAGCTGCTCGGGTATTAAACGCTGCGCCCAAAGCTCCTAAGTCATGATGTAAATTCACCCCTTTTAAATGGATGTGTTCCCCATTTACAACCACTCCACGTTCAGGATCCATCTCAATGGTACGAATCCCAAACTCTGTTTCATATTGATCCACAATTTCGCCGTTCACTTTTATGGTCGTAACGGCTTCATACATGTTTGGGGTCTGAGTTGGTGCAGGTCCCCATAACTTTGGATTTTCTAAAACAAGTGAGCCTGAAACTTTAGCACTTCCATTTGCCGAAACTTGTGTTTCAAAAGGATCAAAATGAGCAACAGCTCCCCCTTTTCGGTTTCCTTCTTCATCCAATTCGTAAACCTCAGTTTCAGCTACAGCCGTTTGATCTGAATCAGAATCATTATCAATGGTAACTTCCAAATCTATGGTAGCTGATTTTTCAGAAACTTCAGGGGTGGTGATATAGGTGCCCCACTGCGCCACATGCACCGGCTCGGTTTTGGTCAGCCACACATTGCGGTACAATCCACCACCGGGATACCAGCGGGAAGATTCTGGAGGATTATCCAAACGGATAGCCAGTTGGTTTTCCCCACCGGGTTCTACGTACGGGGTCAAGTCTAATCGATACGATGCATAGCCAAAAGGCCAGCCTCCCACCAGGTTTCCATTCAACCATACCATAGAATACGACATCGCTCCGTCGATATCCAAGAAAATAGACTTGCCGGCGTCAGAAGCCGGGATATCCAGATCTTTACGATACCAGGCTACGCCAGGACTTGGAAGTCGTCCCATACCTCCGGTTACTTCGGCATCAGGCCCTTCAAAGAAAGGTCCCTCAATGGCCCAGTCATGGGGCAAGGTCACGGCCTCCCAGCTGCTGTCGTCAAAATCAGCCTGTACGAATGGGAAGTCGCTGCCAGGATTTCCATCGGGTCGCTCATACCTCTTAGCCGGATCTTTGATAAAATCATTACCGGATGGCATAATCCAGGGCTTCAATACTTTGTCTGAGGACTCCACCTCCTGAGCCTCCGTAGGTTTGGTATCGGCATCCTGAGAATCATCATATTCCCCAATTTCGGGACGCACATCATAAATTAAGCTATCGGCATCTTCGGCTGATTCATACTTCATAAACCGCCAGCCGTCATTAATAGAAATTCGTTCGCGGGGTGATTGATCGCCTGTAGAATTTTGACAAGCCATCAAGCCCGTAACAAGGCCTACAAAAGCAGCTATTAACAAAAACCGGGAGGTACTTTCTTTCAAGTTTTGCATTAAATAATGATTCATGTTTTTCTGGTTAATAAATAAATCTGTTATTGAAATTTATCCGTCTGATATAAAAAGTAGTTTCTGCCATTTATTCAAAATAAGATCGGGCATACTCAATAAAGTAAGACCAGTTTGGCCCTGTGGTATGTCCGCCTTCGTGCTGACGAAAAGCGATCTCGCCTTCATCCAAATTGGCACCTAAAGGCGGAAAGTTATCGGTTGGAAGTCCACCGGCGCCTAAAAGCTCATACACCGGGCTGGCGTGCACTCCGGCCAAAAACATGCCTTTGGCATCCACCCAGGTGCCTTCAACATCAGGGGCTCCAACGCTTATAAACACTGGCCGGGTTGCACAAATGACAATGAGTTGATGGGCATCTACTGGCAGGTCGTCCACGGTAAGCGGTCCAGCATACTTGATAAAATTTCCAGCAAACCAATGGTACTCAGCAGAGCTGGCTAAATTCTCCACTTGTTCGCCCAAATTACGTCTTAATATTTTGGTTCCGCCTGCCCCGGAGGATCCTATAAAACCAATCGCTAACCGCGGCTCATAGGCCATGGCAACTATAGCCGCTTTTCCATAGCGCGAGAGTCCTTCAATACCCACACGATCCGCATCCACATTCGAATCAGTTTCCAGGTAATCGAGCGTTCGACTGGCACCCCAGGCCCATGCCCGTAATGTTCCCCAATCTTCAGGATCGCGGCGCTCTCCTTTATTGGTGAGACCGATAATGCCCTCTGTAAGTCCCGCTCCGTTATCCGCCTGGTAGCTCGTGGGAATAAGTTCTCCATATGCCCAGCCTTGTTCAAGCAGTTGTTCCTTCCAGGTGGGTCCCTCCCCTGATCTTGGAGGCGTAAATCCTTCCGGCCAGTTCCAGCCAAAATGAATCATAGCGGGTACCGGCTTTTCAGCATTTTGGGGAACCGTGAGCGTAAAATCGATTTCTACCTCAATCTCAGGATATGAGCTGTTATCTATCACTCCTCGTAAAGTTTTTACTGTGACCGGGTAATCCCCTTCCAGCGTGTCCGCTTCATTAATGATTTCCCAATTCACCTCAGGAATATTGTCTGGCAGGCGGCCATACATCTCGCGGTTAAACAGCTCTCTGATTTCAGCTTCCCGACGCTGCCAGTCTTGTGCATTATCAACCTTGGTTCCATCTTCAAAAACCAGCGGGTCAGGCAGTGTATATTCGCGCACATTAGCTTCTTTGGAATTGGCTGCATTCGGAGCTTCCGGATTGCCTGATGGACCGTGTCTAAGTTCAGAGATCCCCAATTTGTCCATCATGGCCTGATGATATTCGCGGCTGAGTTTATTCAGGCTATCGCGGGCTTGTTGGGAAAATTGAGCGAAAACACTTCCGTATAATCCCGTTAAAAAAATCAGCAGGCAGCAAAGCTTCTTCATAACGAAGGGGGGTCAGGCTTTTGTTTATTTAAATCCGCAGTTTGATAATGCCAAAATTCCCACAGACTTACAAGATTTTTTGCCCTCTAAATTGATCACTTTTTGTTCTTTGTTTGAGGAAAAAATCTCAACTCAAAATAAAAGAATGTCTTCTTTTCTGCTCGTTGCGGAACTCTGATCCGCAATGCCTTCCGGAGGCTCTGCCTCTATTATTTTGATAATCCCTATCGATGTTCGTCAACAAAATCCTGTGCACATACGCCCTTCATTGACACATATAGCCCAACCTCCGATTACGTTCAAAATCATTGCCCCCAACCGGGCGGAGGTTCTTGCTTTGTTTAACTTCATCCCCGCCCTTAAGGACGGGGCTATTTTCTTTTGTGGCTATGCGACTTTTTAAAATTCCATAACCTTGTGAATCCTGGAAATGCTGCACATCCCGGTTCATACATTATGTAGTTGAACCAAGATTTACAGGATTATAGGATTAGCAAGATTTTTGGCGAATAAATTTAAAGTTGAGGAATTCTCACTCCACCTTCTCCCCAACCAGTTCATTTCCGTTGATGATCAGGATCATCTTGTTCGCTTCAAAATGAATACCCAGTTCTCGAGTGTAAGCCAGGCCCAAGGTTCCATCCTCATGTTTTGCCAATACCTCTTCATTCATAAATAACTTTCCATCCACATTGCGAAGTCGAACCTGACTTGATTCCATCTGCAAATACGTCTTCATCTGCTCGGGATCAAACTGATAGAGCCCTAAATGCTCTTTATATTCAGCCGGATTAGCCAACTGCTTGGATTCCGGCGGAGTTACATCCTGTCCCAGACTGCTCAGGTATAAATCCCTCAGGATATCCAACACCGGTGTATTTCCCCAGTTGGACACGACGGCAATAAACAGCCCCGGTTCCGGCTCACGGATCATCACACTTTTGGTTCCATATCCGCTGCCGGCGGCCATCCGGATGGTATCATCCCCAAACTGCTTGATAGAAAACGCATAGCCCTCTGCCTCGTTCTCACTCGTTTGTACATGAGCTTCAAATAGCTTTGCCTGAAGTGTATCCGGCAAAAGCTCCCCTTTTTCCAGCGCCAGCATAAACCGGTACAAATCATCCGGCGTAGAATACAAGCCACCGCCGGCGGTAGGACCTATAATTTTGGTGCGCTGCGCTTCTTCAATGCCGTGAACGCCCAGGGTATATGGTACCGCCTGTTGAGCTACCACGGTACGTCCCTGGTACACACCCGTATTTTCCAATCCAAGGGGTTCAATAATATTTTCCGTGATGAGCTCCGAGTATGATTTCTCACCAACTGCTTCCAGAATAGCTCCTAACAAAATGAAACCGGCATTGGAATACTGATATTCTTCACCCGGCTCAAAAAGCAATTCCAGTTCATTCACTTTCCGCACCTGCTCTTCAAAAAAGAGCTCCTCCCAGGCATTTAGTCCCGCTTCACGGGGCAAACCTGAAGTATGCGATAGCAATTGATGCACGGTAATCTGATCTTTCCAGGGAGCAGTCAATCCAGAAAGGTATGCTCCTATCGGAATGTCCAAATCAATCTTTCCGGCTTGTACCATTTTCAGAACTGCAACGGCGGTAAAGGTTTTGGAGATAGAGTTGATGGAATTACGAGTAGTGGGCGTGTTGGGAATCTCAAAACTTCGATTGGCTAGTCCATAGCTTTGTTGGAACACCTCTTCGTCATCAAGCACCACTTTTACGGTGCCCGAGAAGCCATGTACTTCTTCATAGGCTTCCAATAGCTGACCGTAATCGGGAGAATCATTCGTTTGTTGGGCCGTCGCACTAAGCGTTGAAAGAAAAAGAATGGATACTGCAAAGAGGTATTGTACTAATCTCATGTATGATTGGATTATATTCTGGGAAATTATGCGAGCACCGGTACGTGCAGATTTGATTCTTGTTACTATCAGAATTCAAAGTCTTTTTTATTGATTACCGGCCCCTTTCTCTTTCCAAAACGGACAAGTCCGCCAGAGCAAGAGGACATGGTGAAGACCTACAAAACCATTTTTGGTATTTCGACCTTGGTCATTTTGGCTTTTTCCGTTTATGAATACCTGGCAATTCCAAACTCCTGCCAGCGCTTCCCGCCCGAAGTTTTAATTTACCTATCCTACATCATCCTTCACTTCACCGGCTTTATCTTCATCCAGCTTTTTTTTCTTGATGGGTTCAGCAAATCGCAAAATCAAAAAATTGACAAGGGATAGCAGTAAAGCAATTTCATACATACGAAAAGCTACTGAAACGCCTATCGCGCCGGTGTTCCAGATACTGGCTGCCGTGGCCGTGCCCCTGATATTTCCTTTAGATTTCAAAATTGCACCGCCCCCAATAAAGCCCATCCCAGTGATAATACCATAGGTAACCCTGGCGATGGATCCATCGGTATCAAAAATAGAAATTCCGATAAGCATGTAGCCACATGAGGCAATAGAAACCAGTGGGAATGTCCGTAGTCCGGCTGAACGGGCAGTCTTCTCCCTGTTAAGCGCAACCGGTAAGGCAAAAGCAAAGGCTACCAGCAACAAGGTTAGATTGCTTAGAATAAGCTGTAAGTCAAACTCCGAAGTAAACCAATATGAAAGTTCATCAAATCCCATAATCCATTGACCTTTATAATTTTACTTAACTTTTGTGATTTCAATTCAACAGGTCTCTCAACCTTGTATCAGCTGTTTTCCAGTCTTCGTTAAACGACCAAGTACGAGCCTATTGACTGTCTTCTCCTCCTGACCCTGCAGAGATGGTCTTATCCTGTCCGGCTCCCAGACCAAACAGCAACTGCAAAGCAGCCACGACCAAAAGCAAAATCAACGGAGGTGACCAGCTGTCAAACCAATCGTGCAAGGCGCCAAAGAGCGCCGGTCCGGCTGCTGCCACCAGGTAACCCACGGATTGAGACATCCCTGAAAGTCCAGTGGTGGTTTCTGAGTCCCAGGTACGCATCACCATGAACAAAAGCGCAAGTCCAAAGCTGCATCCCAGACTAAAGCCAATTAACACGGCCCATAGCGGAACAAAGGTGGTTCCAGGAATCAGGAATCCGGCAATACTGACCAATTCCATCAGGCAAACGCCCCAGACAATGCCTCGCTGGTCTGGCCTTTTTTCAGCATAAACAGGCAAAATGATAGTGCCCAATACACCGAAGGCCTGAGATAACGAAAGCATCCATCCAGCCTCGTTGGGGTTCATACCCTGGCTGATTAAAATTTCCGGCAGCCAAGCCAACACCACATAAAACAGAAAAGACTGCAGACCCATAAAAAGTGAGATCTCCCATGCCAGCCGGGAACGGCCTAAAGTCTTCAGAGATTTACGAATACGTACACTTCTGTCGGGCCGGGTATGATGTTTTAACTGGGGAATCCAGAAAATGATCCCTATCACTGCAATCACAGCCCAAATTCCCAAAGCATATCGCCATCCCAGGCCCAAATCCTCAGCAATGGGAACGCTGACTCCAGCAGCTATAGCAGCCCCCAATCCCATCAGGCTGGAATACAAACTGGTCATCCAGCCTTTACGATGAGGAAAATCCCTCTTTACCAGGCTGGGCAACAGCACATTACCCAATGCAATGCCCACACCCAATAACAGGGTTCCGCCAAAAAGCGCTGCAACAGGCACCAGTGAGCGTACGGCTATCCCAATTGTGATTAATCCTAAAGACATTCCCAGAGCTCCTTCAATGCCCCAACGGCGTGTAAACAACGGCGTGAGCATAGACAAGAACCCAAAACAAAGTAGCGGAAGTGTGGTTATCATGCCTACCGCGCCGTGTGAAAGTGCGGTAGATTGTTGAATGGCGTTCGCCAAGGGCCCCACGGCTGCTAAGGGTGAGCGTAAGCTAAGAGCTATAAAAACTATGCCGGCTATGAGCGTTATCCGGCCAATAAGGGATTCTCGATACATTAAAAACTTCTATCCAGTTCTGAGTATTAAAACGGGTAAAGTACCGGTGTTTGGACTTAATTACAGGGATTGATTTGTAAGGGATGTGTTAATGATCTTTGGCTACAGGACCCTTTCTCTGTCTCTTTCCCTAGCGGACAAAATCCGCCTGGGCAAAAGGACTCCCGGATGAGCTCACAATCCGTTTTCGTTATTTGGGCATTGGTCATTTTCCCTTTTCATGATGATGCTTGCAAACCGTATCAGAACTCATACACGGGTCTCCTTACTTAACGCACTTGCGCGTTAGTGATTGAACAAAGATTGGTCTACTTGCGAAGGCACCTTAGTTTTTGCCTGGCTGTAGATATTCCTCCCCAAAAATGCAGCAAAATCCGTATTTAGATGTTGTATTAATACTCTTTTTTCTTGACGGTATGGCATCCGAATTATATTTTAGTTTTATTAAAAAACGTTAATAATAGGTTTCGTGTTCTTAAATAGTATAGATAAAAAATAATCGGTCGCAATTAAATAAGTTGGTATGCCTGAGACATTTAATGTGTTATTGGTCGAGGATAATGAAAAACATCAGATTATTATCCAGCATGAACTGGATAAAGTAGATCTGGATATTGACTGTACCTGTCTTTTTTTAAAAGAAGATTTTATTGAGCATTTATCTTCACAACCTGTTGATTTGATCATCTCCGATTTTAAGTTGCCTAACTTTAGTGGTATGGAAGCCCTAAAGATGAAGAAAGAGCTAAAACCGGAAATACCTTTCATTTTTATTTCTGGTATGATGGGGGAAGATTTAGCCGTTGAAGCTATGCTGGCTGGGGCTTCAGATTATGTAATGAAGGAGGACATGCGCCGGCTAAACCCTGCGGTTAAACGTGAATTGCAACATCATTACAAGCAGGCCCAGAATCAGAAAAAACTGGCTGAGACGGAAGAAAAGTATAAGTCGCTGGTCCATTCTCTGGATGCCATTGTATGGGAAGCGGATGTTGATCCCCTCAGGCTTACGTTCATAAGTCCAAAATTTGAGCCTATTCTTGGATTTAATCATGTAGAATGGAATTCTGGTAATCGCTTCTGGTTGGACAAAGTACATCCAGATGACTATGGAGAAGTGAAAGATTTCTATGAAAAAGCTTCTTCAGCCGAGGGGGACTATCAACATGAGTTCAGGTTTATAAGGCAAGATGGAAAAGTTGTTTGGTTGATGGATTCTGTAACTACTTTATGGGTACAGGATTCGCTTAAAATGCGCGGACTGATAATAGATACCAGCGTTCAGCACCAGCGGGAAGAAAAACTTAAAGAGGCGCTGAAAGAGAAGAAAAGCCTGCTTTCTGAAGTCCATCATCGCGTTAAAAATAACCTGGCTGTTATTTCCGGAATGATGCAGCTGCAATATTTCAGTGAATCAAATCCCGAGGTACAAGAAAAGTTATTATCCAGTGTGGGACGAATTAAAACCATGGCACTAATCCATGAGATTCTTTATCACTCTGAAAGTTTTGGTAAACTCGATGCCGGATCTCACCTCCGGGATATTGTAGACTTGTCTAAAGATCATGCGAATTTTGAATCCTACAATATTTCTATTCAATCCGAACGCATTTATTTAAATATTAATCAAGCCGTCCCCTTTTTCCTGATTGTTCATGAAGTGATTGATAATACATTTCAACACGCCGTCCCCAACTCTGCAAACCATACAATTGATATTCATATCAAAACCAATAAACAACAGGTAAATCTGCAGATTACTGATTCAGGAAATCAACATAGTGTGGACTTGCCACATGATTTCTTAGAGAATGATTTATCCGAATCTGGACTTGGTATAACTATTATCAAAGAATTAACACGGCAGTTATGCGGTAACTGTTCCTATTCTGCCACTCAAGACGGTACCACTTTTAGCTTAGCGTTTGCTAAAGAAGACCAGCAAAAGGGCAGTACGGCCAATAGTCTGGTATTGTAGAAAAATTAGTTAACGTCAGTTCAATATAAAACTCGTCATTGCGAGTCCCGACGCTTAGGGAAGCAAATACCGGGCCTGTGGCGCACACTTGTGTAGGTAGCAATCTTCCGGATAATGCCTATGAGCTTTGTTCGGAGATCGCTTTGTTCCCGATTTCTCGGGACGATGACCAGCCTATTTTTACATCATTCTTATATCGAACTCACATTAGTTAGTTTAATAATGTGCCTTTGCATGCTTTAAGGTTTTTGCATCCTCCGGAGAAGGAACGGGAATGGTAAGAGTAATGGTAGTACCCTCGCCGAGTTTACTTACTACTTCCAGCTTGCAATTATGAATTTTTGCCAGCTGGTGGGATAACATCAATCCAAATCCGCTGCCATTCTTATTGATTTCATTTTTGTTTCTGGGATGAAATTTTGAAGAGAAAAGAGAATCAATTGTTTCTTCATCCATTCCTATGCCATAATCGGTAACAGCAATCGTATAAGCCGCTTCCCCTTCCTGCAAGCTGATGTCGATGTCAGCCCCCGGTTCACTAAATTTTATAGCGTTAGATAAAATATTACGCAGGATGGTAGCTATATATCTTTCATCAACAAATATTGGATGTTCCTGCTCATACTTCAGGTTTATATTCATATCCTTTTTAGTCAGCTGGTATTCCATCAACTCCAGTACATTGTTTATAAGCTTAACAGAGCTAACTTCCTCCTTTTGTACCATCAATTCACCGGATTGCATTCGTGCCCAGTTCAGTAAATCCGAAAGCAACATCCATACATCCTTGGAAGACTGATGAATCATACTTATGAACTTTCCAATCTTGGGATCAGGCTCGCTTTTCTCAAAGTCTTCCAACAATATCCTGGTAAGCCCGGTAATGCCATTTAATGGCCCCCTGAGATCGTGCCCAATCACCGCATACAATCTATCACGGGTAGCTATGAGATCCTCCAGCTGGTTATTCTGCTTCCGGAGTTGGTCTTTGGCCATTTTCAGGGATACGTGGGTTTCAACCCTGGCCAGTAACTCACTACTGTTAAAAGGTTTGGTTACATAATCAGCCCCGCCCAGTTCAAGGCCGAAGTTAATATTTTCCTGTTCCGCTTTAGCAGTCAAAAAGATTACGGGTATTTCGGCCAGATCAGGATCTCCCTTTAGTTCTTTACAGACTTCAAAACCGTCTTTTTCCGGCATCATCACGTCCAGTAGAATAAGATCCGGTTTCAAGTTTCTTACACTACTTAGCACCTGTAACGGGTCGTTCAAAGCTGCAATTTTATAACCCTCATCCCGCAGGGTGGTACCAAGCAGTTGCAAATTCTTGGGGATATCATCCACAATCAAGATCAGCGGGGTTTTATCTGGTTCTAACTCCATCATCTGTTTCTCATTCATTAATTAAGAAAGTTCTTTGCTTAATTTTTCATCGAATCTTTCAAACGTTTCAAGCAAGTGCTGAATGTGTTTCGTATCAAACACCTGAGCTGCACCTAAAAGTTCTGCTGCAAACAAACTTAATGAGGTAATATTAAGCTCATCGCCGATTGATAATATACTTTCTGCAAATGCCTCACATTCATCTATAAGAATTGCGTTGCGGTTTAACTGATTAAAAGGAAGATGTATTTTCTCTTCCCAAACTTTTTGCAATTGTTCTGTTTGTCGACTTGTCAATTTTTCCTCTCCCAAGGGTATGTTATCCTCTTTTTCTTTTTGGGTTTCCCCCACACTCAGTTGTCCACTGCTTTCTGCGCTATAGCCCAAAAAGCCGCCTATCTCCAGCAATAATTCCCGCTGGGTAACCGGTTTTCTTAAAAACCCATTAAAACCTTGTTCACGTGCTATCTCTTTATAAGTATTGAACCCAGAAGCGGTCAATGCTACCACTACTGCTTCTTTATTTTCTTGTTTGATGAGCTTTAGAGCCTCCAACCCATTCATACCGGGCATCTTAATATCCATCAGTATGAGATCAAATTCATACTGAGAACACAGGGCTACTGCCTCACTGCCCGATTCCGCTTCTATTATTTCCAGCGGTTGATCTGTAAGATACTCAGCCACAAGATCCCGATTCACTTTTATGTCATCAGCTATCAGGATTCTTCCGGGATTAAGTTTTATATCTTTGGCAGAATGTATATCCGCCTCATAAACGGGGACCACCGACGAAACCACGACATTATTTATGGCAAGAGTAAAAGTACTTCCCTCACCAAGTGTGCTTTTTACCGTAATTTCACCGTCCATTTTCTCAGCAAGGTTTTTACTAATAGAGAGCCCAAGACCGGTACCCCCAAAACGATTTGAAATCTCCCTACCCTCTTGTTCAAAAGCATTAAAAATACGGTCCAGCTTTTCTTCTTTAATACCAATACCGGTATCGGTTATTGCAATAGACAGATCCACACTACTGGCATCTATTTCTTCCATATCGGCCGTAACATTGATTTTCACACTACCCTCTTCTGTGAATTTGACCGCGTTGCCAATCAAGTTGAATAGGATTTGCTGTACATGACCGTCATCCATCAGTAAAGATTCCGGAATGGTATCATCAACCTCCAGCTCCAGCCCCAAACCTTTTTGATCGGCTTTCACCGAGAAAGTATCCACAACCTCTTTCACCACTCTGCTTACATTCGTGGGCACTAATTGGATTTCTTCCGCTCCGGCTTCAATTTTTGACAAATCAAGAATATCGTTAATGAGTTTAAGCAACAGCTTGCCACTGCTGGCAATATTCTCAAGATACTGTTTCTCCTTAGGGGTACTGGCCGTTTTTTCCAATAGTTCAGTAAAGCCAAGAATAGAGTTCATAGGGGTACGAATTTCATGGCTGATATTTGCCACAAACTGGCTTTTAGCCTGGTTGGCAAGTTCAGCTTCCTCTTTTGCCTGGACTAATTTGTTCTCCATTTCCTTACGGTCAGTCAAATCCTGGAACACGCCTACCATCTTAGTAACTTCGCCTTTGGCATTGGTTTTTACCGAACCAATTGCACGCACCCATTTATGGTTTCCTTTTGCAGATACAAATGGTAGCTCCAAATCCCATCCTTCTTTTGTTTCTATGGAACGATTTATAGCTTTGGTTATGGTCTCACGCGCCTTGCCATGATAATAGCTGATTCCATCCGCTACTTTTACAGGAGTTCCAACAGGAATTTCATGAATATGGTATACCTCATCACTCCAAAATAAATCTCCACTCTGAACATCAAATTCCCAGCCGCCTACATTGGCCATACCCTGGGCACTATTTAGTAGTCTTTCCAGCCTTTTTTGTTCAGTCACATCCTGAAAGGTACCTCTCAGTTTGTATACTTTATCATCTTCAACCACAGCTTTACCAATGGCTCTAACCATTCTCTCATTTCCTTTGGCCGTTACAAAAGGCAGCGTTAAATCGTATGGTTTACGAGTTTCAATGGTTTTCTCGATACATCGCTGAATTTTCTCTTTTGCTTCTCCGGGGAAAAAACTCAACCCCTCTTCTACTTTTAAATCCTTGCCTATAGGTAGTTCGTGTATACGATATACCTCATCGGTCCAGAATAATTCACCGGATTCCAGAGTATATTCCCAGCCTCCTACATTGGCCATAATTTGCGAATCATCAAATAGTTCGGCTGTGGTTTCCTGTCGGGTTACATCCTGCAGAGCACCTACCAATTTCTTCGCCTCCCCATTTTCCCATAGGGCCTCGCCGATTATACGAACCGTTTTATATGTTCCTTCCGATGTTTTAAGATTCGCTTTTAGATCAAAGCTTTCATTCTCAAGCATTGCTTTCCTAAAAGCTTCTTCAATCTTCTTCTTTGAATCTTTGGAAAAAAAGGTGATACCATTCTCATAATGAATATCTGAACCCGGTGGCATACCAAAAATACTGCGTACTTCATCGGTTACCTGCATCATGTTTTCTGTTAAATCCCACTCCCAACCACCTACAAGGGCAAGTGTTCTGGATTTTTTGTGCAGCAACTCAATATTTTTCCGGGGCGTGATGTTTCGCGATGTCGTTTGAAGGTGTACAATCTCCCCCTCATCATTGGTGATAATTTCCGTGGAGGTATCAAACCAAAGATAGCTTCCTTGTTTGTCCCTGATTCGGTATTCGAAAGATTTGGTAGGATTCTTTTCAAGTGCCTTTTGATGAGACTCGCTTTGAATTCTTTCTAAATCATCGGGATGAAACAATTCGTAGGGGGAAGTGCCTAAAAGCTCTTCAGGGGCATATCCTAAAATTTTATTTACTGAAGGAGACACATATTCATAGGTTCCATCCGGCTTGTGCAAGGCAATCATGTCGGAAGTATTTTCCGCTACCAGCTGAAAATGTTCTCTGCTTTCTCTTAGCTCTTCTTCAATTTTCTCACGTTCCAGTATTACTCCCAGCCAGTCTGATATTAACTGTATGATATCCCTGTCTGCAGTACTGAATCCGTCATTGGGCTGGGTTGAAGAAAAATTCAACGTTCCATATAGCTCTCCTTTCACATAGATAGGGATACCAATGTAAGACTCCAGTTTGAAGAATTCATAACAGGGATGATGAGCGTGCTCTGATTCTCCCATATTGGATATGTCCAACACATCGTCTTTCTCGACGGTAATATGACAATAGGTGTTTCTAAAATCGAAACGCATATCGGTTTCAAGCTCACTGTCTTCCGGGTAATAATGGCGCACATAGTAGCTATCGTCGATAATCTGGCTTACGATCCCTACTTCCGTGCCAAGCAAATTATTTGTGAGCTGCAAAGTTTGTTGTATCTGCTTTTGAAGATCAAAACTTTCCTGATGCAAAATTTTTACCAAAAGTTCCAGCCGATCGTTCAAATGGGTCAGGCTATCTTCTTGCTTTTTAAAGATTGTCTTATCGTAGATTAGTCCCAGGTAGCCTAACACCTCATCTTTACTGCTAGTAACAATTTTACCTACTGTTTCTCCGGTAAATACTTCCCCCGACTTTCTTCTGTAGTCCTTTTCATAATGCGAAACCTTTTTTGACGGCTCCGGCTTAAACACTTTATGGGTATCCAGGAAATCTTCTTCACTTGCATAAATAAATTGCGTGGTTTTGCCACGGGCTTCATCCAGGGTATATCCAAATATATCAGTAAATGCCTGATTTACAGCGATAATTTCCCTTTTGGGATTGGCAAGCACGGCTGCATCCGGCAGGATTCTAAAAATGGACCACAAGAACTCCTTGTCCAAGTATTCCAAAGTACTTTTTTTGTTGCTCATAGGACCTGATACTTGTTCAACCTAATATTTGATATTGCCTCTTTATCGGAAATCATTTTAGTTTCCTTAAAGCTTTTTTTCGATAGTTCAGAAATAACTCCCCTACCCTCTCTATAACTATCTTTGAAAATACTTGCTATCAATACAGGCTACTGATTATCGCTAATGTATAAATCCACAACTACAACACAAAAAATTGAACAACCAATTTGTTTTTTAGCCTCTTTTCATTGTTAGAATTATCTCAGAAATTCTCTTTGTATCAGATGAAACTTTTGTTGAACCAATCCTTATTGCATCCAAAATCAACATTTTATATCGCATGACTCTCCGCGAATACATTAAGAAAAGAAATGGTCTTCCGCTCGGTGCTTCCGGCTCATTAAAAGCTATGCTGAGGCGATCCCTTGGTGCGTCTTCACCACGACAGTTTTGGCAGTACTGGAATCCAATCTTCGGTTATTACCTTGGCAAATATGTGCATGGGCATGTCAGAAAAGTGTTGCCCTCTTCTCTTTCCCTGCTTATCACTTTTGTAGTTAGCGGGTTGATACATGACCTGGTTACCTTTGCAGTAAG
This sequence comes from Gracilimonas mengyeensis, assembly GCF_900182705.1. Classification (GTDB taxonomy): domain Bacteria; phylum Bacteroidota; class Rhodothermia; order Balneolales; family Balneolaceae; genus Gracilimonas; species Gracilimonas mengyeensis. The sequence continues at coordinate 604,429 of NZ_FXTP01000001.1, forward strand.
TGGCTCTACTTCTTTCTTTTTTGGGATCTGGTTTTTATTCCTTGCCCTGGGCCTGCTTGCCGGTGAACTATTCAATTGGGACCTATCCAAACTCTCTCTTCCTGGACGGATGGTGGTCAACATAGCATACCTGTCAGGCTTTTTCGTACTCAGCTTTGCATTGGTTTATGGATTTTGAAATTCCACGTAACAGGATTACAACTGTGCACTCAATTCCATAAAACAAAGGGTTTCAGCCCAATAAAAATACGGTCACGATCAGGTAGCATGAAGAAAGCAGGATACTAAGCGGTATCATTACTTTTCTCTCTTTAGCACTTTTGGAGTTGAAATTTCCAATGATGCTAAGCAAAAAAATCCCCGTCAAAATAAACACCGTGATTCGTGATATAGCTTCCGGGATGATGCTCGAAAAACCGGTAGCAGCAAGTACAGAGAATCCGGCAAAAATCAGTATCAGAAATGAAATAAAACTTCCCAATCGCAGAGATAAGGGAAGCTTTTTATGAAAACCTCCCCAGGCCCATTCTCCCCATTGTACTCCAAGTACAAGTAACATCTGAAAAACAGCCAGTAAGAAGGTTAAGAAGGCTGCAAAAATACCTGCGGTCCTTTCCAGCCTTAAAGACTGTTGATATGTTGATGCTACTACAGTCGCTGTATCCGATAAGCTTACGGTACACTCCGTGGTACTCATTGTGTAGCTTGAGTTCACTATAATTACATCGTCAGATTCCTTATAGTGCAGTAAATTACCGGTATCAAGGGTATGCCTTACCGCTTCTACCGATTGCCCCTCATTAAACATGGAGCACAAAATGCGCACTTCCTTCTCGGCTTCAAACCAGTACACCACCCCTGCCACATAGATTAAAAAAAGCGCAATGCCTAAAATAGTTAGTATTGTTTTATACATCCTTTTTCCGTCAAGATAGTAAATCGTTTAATACGGGCCCCAGCTAATTGCAGAAACCCGGTACAAGTCCGTCTAAAAGCTACCGGAATTGTAAAGAATAAAGGCTACTTAATTCATCAAATATTCATAAATGTTTTGAGGACATTTTTGCCGTTTTGAGATGGTGAATTTTTACAAAAAAATTACACCAAAACTTCTACTTCATAAACCGATTATTAATGTTGGTTTTACCCTTCCTATAGCTTTATACCCTGCCCATTCACCAGCCCTTAATCGTTAATAAAAACGATTTACGGGTAAAGAAGATCATGCTCAAGCCGATAATGTAGAAAGAAATTTTATCAGTAAAATCATTGCCCCTAAAAGCTGTTTTGGATGCTCGCTTTTATGGGCATAAGGAGTAACAATATTATGAATCATAAGCTATCCATTAACCAGAAAATGTGGATTACTGCCAGTCTCATTTCCATCATGTTTCTGCTTCTTCTATTCTTCTTTAACAGAACTCTTAGCAAGTCTGAAAATATCGGAATTTCCAATGCTTCTGAAGTGATGTATGAGGACCAGAAAGACAAAGTTAAAGTGGCTACCCATAGCATGGCACTTTCTCTTGGAGAAATCATCAAATCTGAACAGGATGATCAACAGCAATTAGAAATTATCCGGGGTGCAGTGGACCCTATTCGCTTTGAAAGCGATCAATCCGGCTACTTCTTTGTTTATCATAAAACAACGGTGGTTGCCCTGCCCCCAAAGAAAGAATTGATTGGTAACGACCTTAGTGACTCTAAGGATACCCAGGGAATATATTTTGTACGGGAGCTTTATAAAGAAGCCAAAAATGGCGGAGGATTTGTGGATTATGTATTCCCCAAACCAGGCGCAGGTGATCAACCCAAAATTGGCTATGCAGAAATGATTCCGGGTACCGATTATTGGATAGGGACCGGCGTTTACCTGGATAATATAGCCACAACAAGAGCTCACATTGAAGAGCAGATCGGCGAAGCGGTTCGTTCCCAAAACCTGATTATGTACCTGTTCGTGGTTCCCTTGTTTCTTGGAATTTTAGTGGCTCTATTCTTCATTTCCAGGAGTATTGTAATCCCACTAAGAAAAGTATCGGAAAACTTAAGTGATGCTGCCAACCAGGTTTCTTCGGCCTCGGCCATGGTGTCACAATCGGGACAATCTTTGGCTGAAGGCTCAACACAACAGGCTGCTTCCATTCAGGAAACTTCTGCTTCTCTCTCTGAATTGAACAGTAAGACCCATGAAAACAGTGAGAATGCCCGGCGGGCTGATCACTTTATGCAGGAAACAAATACCGTAATAGAATCCGCCGACCAGGAAATGAAGAACCTGGCTATTTCTATGACTCAAATTTCGGAATCAAGCAATGAAATACACCGGATTATTAAAACGATTGATGATATCGCCTTTCAAACCAATCTGCTTGCATTAAATGCGGCCGTTGAGGCTGCCCGTGCCGGAGACGCCGGAGCAGGTTTTGCCGTGGTTGCCAGCGAAGTTCGAAGTCTTGCCGTACGTGCAGCAGAATCAGCCCGAAACACCACACAGCTTATAGATACCACTTCAAAGCGTATTCAGGAAGGCGAAGAATCTGCCGAACGAACAAAAGTAGCCTTCTCCCAGATTCAGGACTCCTCTTCTAAAGTTGCGGATATCATCGCAGAGATTTCAACAGCCTCGGAAGAACAAGCCAACGGAATTGAACAAATCAGCACAGCGGTAAATGAAATGAATACCGTAACCCAGCAAAATACTGCCACCGCTGAGGAAGCCGCTGGCTCTTCGGAAGAAATGGCCGCCCAGGCTAAGGAAATGGAGAATATGGCCGTTGAACTCAGCCTGGTAGTGAACGGAAATCAAAACCAGTCGGCTTTAAAAACATCTTTTAGCCCGTCGCTGAAGAGCTTTGCCCCGGGTAAAAAATCATGGGCCCTGCGCTCCTTCCTGATACTGCTCTTTGCCACTTTTGGATTGGCAAAGGCCCAGACGGTAAAGATAGGTGGCTTCGTATCCAGTGAGACCTACTTTGACAGCAAAGAAGGCATAGCCTCACGCGAGTCAAATGTGTTATTGTTCTCCAAAAAGCCCATGTATGATAACCTGGGCAACGACCTCACCGATGTACGGTCGTTTCACATGGTATCCTTTAACAGCCGCCTGCGGGCATCTGTTTCAGAGGTTGAAGCCTTTGGAGCCAAAAGCAGTGCCGTCATTGAATTCGACTTCCTTGGCACCGGCGAAAGCTTCGTTAATATGCCCCGCATGCGCCATGCCTATGTCAATCTTGACTGGGAGAAAAGTAGCCTGCTGATGGGACAATACTGGCACCCCATGTTCAATCCCATCTGTTTCCCTCAGGTGATGGGCTGGGGTGGCGCAGCGCCTGTAAACGTTCTATCCCGCAACAACCAAGTGAGGTTTACTTACCAGCTTAGTCCCAGTGTTTCTGCTAATATCAGTGCCCTATCTCACCGGGATTTCACCAGCAACGGTCCGGACGGTTATTCTTCCAAGTACATCCGCAATAGTGGTATCCCGGAAATGAACCTTCATATGGAATATAAAAACGAGTCGATCATGGCCGGCTTTACCTCTGGGTTCAAGTCTATCAAACCGAGAACGGTTACCCCGGCCGGTTATAAAACCGATGAAACTTTACAAAGCTGGCACGCAAACGCATTTATCACCTACACATCAAAGAAGATACATGCCAAGTTCACCACTATCTACGGGCAAAATATGACCAACTTCCTGATGATTGGCGGTTATGCTGAAAAAAGTGTGCAGCCTGAAAAAATCACCTACACCAACCTGACCACCTCCTCCTATTGGACGGAAATAAGCAGTCGCGGGGAAAAATTCAAAGCCGCCCTTTTTGCCGGATATACGATCAATCATGGCGCCAGCGAAACCATTATTGGCTCTACTCCTGTGTTCTACGGCAGAGGCACGGACATTGCCTCCATATACCGCATCGCTCCTCGTATCACCTTTAAGAATGGCCCGCTGTTGTGGGGACTGGAATACACCTGGACTTCAGCAGCCTACGGCACACCCGATATAAAAGGAAAAGTGCGTAATACGGAAGATGTATCCATGTACCGCATTCAGATAGCCGCTATTTATACTTTCTGATAGAAAACCCTTACTTTACAACCCGGTCTTATAATTCCAGGCCGGGTTGTCCTCGTTACGAATGTCTCGTTCGTAATGCCTGCTGGAACCTCTGGTTCCAAGTAGATGATTAGGAGCTAAAGCGGACATCATATTGAACCATGATTTTGGGGATTTAAGGATGAACAGGATTTGAAAAAATCATCCATCAAACATCGGTCCGTCGGTCTATCGCACATCTATTGAAAAACATCTCTCAATTAGAAAAGCCATCATTCATTTATCCCTCCAGGATTTATAACCCAAAGCACACAATACTAACCACTCATCATTCACAACTACTTACACCTTGAACCTATAATCTTGTCCCTTACCCCTCACTTATTCTATAGGCACAACGCCTGCCATCACTCAACAGATGCTCTACCCGGGTTACCTGTACATCCTCTCCAAGTAAGGCTTTGAAGGTTTGCAATTCTGCCCGGCAAAAGCCCTGACATGCTTTGGCCGCCAAGCAAATGGGACAATGGTTTTCAATAAAAATAAATGCATCATCTTCTTCTTTATACTCCGCCATGTATCCTTCACGGCTTCGGATTTCTGCCAGTTTCTCAATGCGAGTTTCCAGACTTGAATACTCATTGATTTCGGCAGAATACCGCTCTTGCATATTTTTTTCATGGCGGGATATAACCTGATCTACCGCTTCTTCACCCAAAGTATCGCGCATCATTTGTATAAGATTGGCAGTAAGCTTTGCGTGGGCATCGGGAAAACGGTCGTGCCCTTTTTGAGTCAACGACCAAATTTGCTTTGGTCGGCCGCGCCCTTCGGCTACCGATTTTGACTGCACCAATCCCTCCTTTTCCAGCTTCAACAGATGGAAACGGGCACCTTCGGTCGTAATCTTTAAGGAATCAGCTATCCCGGATATAGATTTAGGACCGCCTCGCTTGAGGATTTCCAGAGCTTTTTCATTTTCTGCTAATTGCGTCTGCATTGTGCACAAGAATTAATCGATAGAATTGCCTTTTATATTACTGAATTCGTGTTGAACAGTAAATTCATCACCCTTCTTAAAAACTTATACCAGTGATAAAGAGTAATTATACTAATAAACAAAGTGATTATTTTGTTTATTGTAATTCTTTGGTACTTTGTCTGGCGAATCGAAACCAATCAAACACATTATGAGTTACGAATTACCTGAACTTTCATTTGAATACGATGCCCTGAAACCTTCCATTGATGCCAAAACCATGGAAATCCATCACACCAAACACCACCAGGGTTACACCAACAAATTTAATAATGCCATTGAAGGCACTGATCTTGAAGATCAGGACATCGAAGAGATCTTCAGTTCTGTGTCCAAGCATTCAACGGCCGTAAGAAATAACGGTGGCGGATTCTACAACCATTCTCTATTCTGGAGTATCCTGGCCCCTAACGCCGGTGGAAGTCCTGATGGTGAGCTGGCTGAAGCCATCGATAAAGCCTTTGGTTCTTTTGATGCCTTTAAGGAAGAATTCGCGAGCGCTGCAGGTTCCCGTTTTGGATCTGGCTGGGCCTGGTTAATCGTGAATGCTGACGGTGAACTTGAGATCACATCTACTCCAAATCAGGATAATCCACTTATGGATGTTGCCGACGTACAGGGAACGCCTATCCTGGGACTGGACGTGTGGGAACATGCCTACTACCTCAACTACCAAAACAGACGTCCCGATTACATCAGTAGCTTCTGGAATGTAGTGAACTGGGATAAAGTGGCTGAATACTATAACGAAGCCAAATAACAAGTTACTTGTTGATACCGGCAGGGTTGTCAATACTGATTTGACAGCCCTGCTTTTTTATTGGTCTCAGCCTAGAGTTAAAAACCCTGCACTTTCAGTGCAGCACTTTAGTATTCCGAAAAAATCTAATTCGTGCATTTAGAGTCATTCTGAGGCCCCGAATCAGTCGGGGCGAATAAACTTAGCCACGCAATGATTACCAGTTTTTTACAGGCAATAGCGAGGGTTCCACTGGAGAAGTAGTGTATGAAATTGCTGGAAGATGCTCCGCAAAATGCAAGGTCCTTCGTCCCGAGTTATTCGGGATCAGGATGACCATGATGGTAAAGAAACCGGGACTTTCAGTCCCAACCCAAACCTCTGCACTTTCAGTGCAGAGTGATTTAGTTAACCGCTTCACTGTCCTATGAGTAATACAAAAAATTCTCCATCTGATCCCATCAGAAATAAAATTAAAGAAAGTCCTCTGATCGTATTAGATTTGGAGACCTATAAGCCCGATGGACTTATAGAAAATTTTGACATGGCCTCCCTATTGGAAAAAGGACTGGTTGCGCGACGAGAGCCATTCAATGAAATGCTGGAAAAGGTAAATTGGGATCATTACACTGATAAGCACGTAGCCGTACATTGTTCTACCTCTGCTATTTTGCCACCCTGGCCTTATTTGCAGGTGGCTAGTGCATTGCAACCGGTGGCTCGCTCAGCTGGTTTTGGAACGCGGGAAGATTATCATATGGAGTTATGGAAAAGCAATATTAACAAATGGGATAATCAGCAATTTGAAGGCGAAAGGGTGATCCTGAAAGCCAATAAAAATATACCGCATGAGATTTACCTGACAGCTGGCTATCGGTTGCGAAAGGTCGTTCAAACGCTTATGTATGGTATGCCAGCCAATACGGTTCCTGTTTTTAAACGAAAAATTTCTAAATAATTAACATCAACGCATGCTACTTTTTAACGGATCTCTCCACAATGTTGACCAGGACGAAAACTCTTTTCTTGCCACTGTTTACGATCACGTTTTACAGGAATCTCAGGATAATGATTTAGATGTTAACCAAGTGGACCTTTCCAAAACAGAGGTACCCTTTTTCGACCCTTATGACCAGACGGCACCTGAACACGTGGAACATCTGATCCAGCAGTTTAGCACAGAAGAGCTTCAGATTTGGATTGCTCCCTTATATCATGGAAGTATACCCGGCGTGATGAAAAACGCATTGGATTGGCTTCAGCTTACCAGCAAGAATGAATCTCCCTATCTAACCGACAAAAAAATCGGGCTGATTTGTATTTCCGATGGTACTTTCGGGATTCAAGGCATAAACGCCATGACGGCTATAGCCCACACTTTGCGCGCCTGGGTACTCCCCTACTCTATTCCCATCAATAAGCTGGAAGCACAGGTTCGAAATCCAGATCACCTTGCCAGCTATTACCGGAGTAAAATCAAGCTCATGGTACAGCTGTTAAAAGAGGAAAGCCTTAAAAATTCACAGTCTGTCTAAACTGCTGAGAAAGGAACCCTATACCTTCAAACTTTCTTATTATAAAGCCAAACATCATTTACCAAAGTCAATGAATCAACCGGAAAACACCTCTAATACAGGCATCTTAATTATGGCCCACGGCGGAGGTACTACCTGGAACCGTATGGTGAAAGAAGCAGCCCGGCCTTTGATTAAGAAGTATCCCGTGGAATTTGCCTGGGGCATGGCCAATTTTGTGTCTATTCAAAAAGCCGTACAGAAGCTCGAGACTCAGAGCATAGACCGTATTTTGGTGATTCCGCTGTTTATTTCGAAGCACAGTCCTATTCTTCGTCAGGCCGAGTATTTGCTGGGTTTGCGGGATGAACTGGCCGACCCGCCCATGCCGGTAATGCACTATACGGATGAATTTGTGGAGATGTCTGGGGTTGATATTGATGATTCCCATTTCATGCACAACATGCTCTTTCCGCCAAGCCTTAACCCGGTGGAAATCAACACGCCGGTAGAGTTTACTGATGCCTTGGATGATCATCCAATAGTCGCTCAAATTTTGCGGGATCGTATTCTTGCACTTAGTAAACATCCTGAACAGGAAACGGTGGTGTTGGCCGCTCACGGACCCAATGGCGAAGAAGATAACACCGGCTGGGTACAGAGTATGGAATCATTGGCCGCCCAGGTCCAGGAAATGCAACGGGAAACGGGTGCAGCATTCAGGCATATCACAGCGCTTACCGTTCGGGATGATGCCCCGGAAGCTATTCATGAGCAGGCCAAGCAGCACCTAAGAGCTGCTGTAAGACAAGGAAATATTTCCGGTGAAGCCATTGTGATCCCGGTTTTTCTCTCTCCCGGTGGAAGGGAAAAATCCATCACAAAACGTCTGGAAGGTTTGAGTTTTAAATGGAGCGGAGAAACCTTACTGCCTGATGCCCGGCTAACCGATTTTTTAGTAGAAAGTGTGAAAGAGGCTTATTCACGTCAAAGTTAACCCCCTATCTTACAAAACCCTTTCCTGATAGTGCCTCTATCTAAAGGTTTGGAACAAGCTTTAAAATTGATTTCATTACTTTAGTTTGCTCTTCTGTGTTATCGAGTCAAACCTCATCAATGATGCCTCCAATAATTCAGCCTTATCATGATGAGGGTCAATAATTTCCATCATTTAAAAAAATCATAGGGTATCCACTTTCTGAATCGTATTAACTAATGTAAGGGCCATATTTATTGGGATATTTTATAAATATGTACCTGTTGGATAGATTACATTAGGACAAAGCATTCTTGCGGAATGGACACATGGAACAGGACGAAGTAAAATTTCTTGTCAGAGGTTTGGCGGAAGGTGACGAGTGGGCTTTTAAGAATATCTTTCTTCTCTATTATGAGCCACTTTGCAACTTTTGCTGGCGCTATACCAAATCAAAAGCTATTTCAGAAGATTTGGTGCAGGAAATGTTTGCTGATGTTTGGCATAACCGTGCTGTCTTCGATCCTAATAAATGTATAAGACTGTATCTATATAAGGCCGTTAAGAATAAAGCCCTCGATTACCTGGACCACCAAAGAGTGATCAGAGAATATGAGGAGGAGCAGCAAAAACAAAATACAGGGATTGACGAACAGGGAAGTTTTCATCAAGATAATGAACAGTTCATTATTGCAGCCCGAGAAGCTATTTATAATCTGCCTCACCGTACTCAACAAATTTACATCCTAAGTCGGGAAGATGGATTCACCTATCCCGAAATTGCAGATATCATGGACATCTCTACAAAAACAGTAGAAGCCCATATCAGCAAAGCACTGGATATGCTACGGATTCGACTACGTAAATTGTTTCCGGAACAGGTAACAGAGCGAACCATCGCCAAAATATTCTCCTTTCGATCAACGGGCACAAAATAACACCCCTGGCTATTAGGGGTAGCAATGAAGGCTACTTCTTCTTTCACTGGTGCTTTTTACTATTTGCCTGTCTGTCCCCTTCTATTCCAATAAAAACCAGTTCCACCTGCAATTCTTTTTCTGAACTGCTGCACTCAGTTTCAGATAAAACCTACCTATAAAGATTTTTTTGGATTTAGGGAGCCAATAAACCAGCAGCTACCGTTGAAATCACTGAGACTACCCGGATTCATTTACCAGGTAAGTTCATTTCATTCCAAAAAAATAAAAAAGCATAGGGTACTCGCTTCTTTGCTCGTATTACTTACAGAGTCAATTGACAACACCACAGATTTAAATGAAAACAGAACTTTTATACAAATACTTGACCGGGGTTTGTACGGAATCTGAAGAAGAAGAGATTGAAGACTGGTTAAAGCAATCCCCTGAAAACAGAAAGAAAATGAGTGATTTAAAAAAAATACTGGAGGTTTCGCCGGGCAAAATGATTCATGTTGATTCTGAAAAAGCCTGGGATTCCTTCAGTCATACTCACTTGGGGCAAAAGAAAACATTTCAGAAACGAATCCCCGCAAGGAAGCCTGCCTTTAACAATAGAATTGACCGTAAAAAGAGTAATAGCCTTAGATATTTTGCCTACGTAGCAGCCGCAGCCGTACTGGTGATTATTAGTTCGCTGTTTTATGCACAAACCTCTACGGTGCAAGAAACTGTCAGCCAGGAATTGGTTAGCCAGGAAATTACGACCCAGCGGGGACAGCGCACTACCGTACGCCTTTCAGACGGCACCCTCATTCACTTAAATGCGGAAAGTAAACTGAGTGTACCTCAGGACTATATGAAAAACAACCGGTTAATTCGCCTGAACGGTGAGGCCTTTTTCGAAGTCACCCCTAATAAAGAGAAGCCATTCATTGTACAAACAGGAAAGTCAGTTACCCGGGTTTTGGGTACCAAGTTTAATGTAACCGCCTACCCCGATGCCGAACAGGTACAGGTGGTAGTGGCCGAAGGGAAAGTAGCCTTTGGGGCTAAAGACGATGTAGATACCCCTGAAGTGCAGTTAACGAAAAAGCAACGCGGGGTAATTAACGAAAAGGGGGAGGTCATGGCCTCGAACATAACTGATCTGGGATTGTACCTGGATTGGAGCAGGGGCTTGCTCACTTTTAAAGATGCCCCCCTCGAAGAGGTCGAAAAGAAATTAGAACGATGGTACGATGTGCAAATAACGTTCGATAAGAACATTTCGAATGAAGACAGGCGCCTCACAGGCTCATTTAAAGATGTGTCTATGACGAGTGTGTTTAATTCAATCGCATTATCTCTTGACCTGAAGTATGCGGAAGATGGTAGAGAGATTGCATTCTCTGCCCGGTAGAAATACTGAGCAGCTAAATATGTCAATCTAAAACAATTGTTGGAAATACTTTTATGGAAAAAACAGTACAAAATTTAGTTCTAAAACGAATTAGAAAACTACTGCTCCTTGGCACCATATTGCTTATAAGCTCCATCACAGCTGTTGGACAAGCTCACAGGGTGGCACCTGTTGACCAGATTAGCAGCCTGTTTCCCGGAGTACAAATCAATCAGGATATATCAGAATCTTCCATTCTTAATAAACTTATTTCGGTGGAATTCCAGGATATACCTTTGCTGGAAGCCATTAACATCATTTCAGAAAAGGCAAACCTGGAAGTGGTATACAATAGTAAGACCTTACAGTCTATCAACCGCACCATAAACTTTAAAAGTGAACAAATAACCCTTGAACAAGCTCTTTGGCAAACACTTGACGGTACAGGCTTACGTTTTGCTGTTGCGGACAATAAGCAGTTAATACTTCTCAAGAGAACTTTTGAGGAAGAAAAGGTTATCGACGCCTTTCGGGAAACGGTAACCGGTCAGATAACGGATGGAGATACCGGAGAACCTCTCCCCGGTGTTAACATTGTAATACTGGGAACCACCAACGGTACTTCTTCTGATATTGACGGCTCCTACAGCCTGTCGGTTGAAAGTTTACAAGATACCCTGGAATTCTCTTTTCTCGGTTATCAAACTCAACGGGTTCCTATAAATGGACGTACCACCGTAAATGTTACTATGCAGCCTCAGGTTATTGAGGGTGATGAGCTGGTTGTGGTAGGTTACAGCCAACAACGGGCTGAAGACCTCACCGGCTCTGTGTCACGGGTTCAGGGTGCTGAAATTAAAAAAGCCCCGGTAACAAACGTAAGCCAGGGTTTAGCAGGACGTCTGCCCGGTGTAGTTGCTATCTCCAATACCGGTGAACCTGGTTACGATGGTGCAACCATTCGTATTCGCGGACTTAATACCTTCGGTAATGCCAATCCCCTGGTAGTAGTAGACGGTGTACCCGGACGTTCTCTGGATCGCATCGACCCCAGCACGGTTGAAAGCATTTCCGTACTGAAGGATGCTTCTGCTGCCATCTACGGTGCACAGGCAGCTAACGGGGTTATTCTCATCACCACCAAAAGAGGAACCAGCGGCAAGCCTACCATCAACTTCTCTTATAACCAGGGTTTTGCACGGCCAACAACCGTTCCGGATATGGCAAATTCAGCTCAATACGCTACCCTGCTAAATGAGATCGATATGTATGCAGGCAACCCAATGCGATACACCTCAGAGGAAATCGAAACATTCAGAGACGGTTCCGATCCCTGGAATTATCCCAATACCGACTGGTTTGATGAAACCTTAAAGCCATGGTCACCCCAATACAACGGGAATTTATCCATTGATGGCGGCACTGAAAATTTAAAATATTTTGTAAGCGGTTCCACTAAAGGACAGGACGGTTTCTACGAAAACAGTGCTACAAATTACAATCAGTACGATTTACGGTCTAACTTAGACTTTAAAGTAAATGACCATATCGATCTGACTTTTAACGCTTCAGGACGATATGAAGACCGAAATTATCCGGTACGTTCTGCTGAGAATATTTTCCGTATGCTCATGCGCTCCAAGCCTAATATGCCAGCCTACTGGCCAAATGGGCTTCCCGGACCCGATATCGAATATGGTGATAACCCTGTAGTTATCAGTACCGATGCTACCGGTTATAACGAAGACCGTAGATACATCGTTAACTCAGATTTTGGGATAGATGTTGAAATACCCTGGGTTGATGGACTCTCGGTAGAAGCCAATGCTTCTCTGGACAAATACATCCGTTTCCAAAAAGTATGGCAGACCCCCTGGTACCTCTACAACTGGGACGGCCAAACCGTAGATGAAAACGGCGAGCCTGTTCTCGTTCGAGGTAAAAAAGGATTTGATGATCCCCGGCTTGCCGAAAACATGGAGGACAGTCATAACATCCTTCTCAGTGGATTGGTTAACTATGAAAAAACCATCGCCAACGACCATAAAATTAACCTGTTGGGTGGTGTAGAACGCATCACAGCCAATGGCGACTTATTTGACGCTTACCGCCGATATTACATTTCAACCGCTATCGATCAGTTATTTGCCGGTGGCCGGGATGAAATGAACAATGGTGGTTCGGGCTGGGAACAAGCACGACTGAACTACTTTGGAAGGGTTAACTACCGCTTCAAAAACAGGTACCTGGCTGAATTTGTATGGCGATATCAAGCCTCCTATATCTTTGAAGAATCCAGTAGATATGGTTTCTTCCCGGGTGTATCTTTGGGATATCTTATTTCCGAAGAAAACTTCTGGAAGGATAATATCTCCATCGTCAATTTTGCCAAAATCAGGGCTTCTATTGGTGAAACCGGTAACGACCTGATTGCGCCCTATCAATTCCTGGCCTCTTACCAGTTTAACGATTTATCCTTCATTACTGACGGAGGTAATTCGTTCAACAAAGCCCTTATGGAAGGGGTAGCACCGAACCGTGGGGTAACCTGGGAAACCGCCATTCAGCGCAACGTAGGTATTGATCTTGAATTTTTTGACGGACAACTGGCCTTAACCACGGACTATTTCTACAACACCCGGGATGATATCCTGTGGGCAAGAAATGCTTCCGTACCCTTTACCGCTGGTCTGGATCTACCTGATGAAAACATTGGTAGAGTTAGAAACCAGGGGGTCGACTTTAGTCTTGAATACACCCAGGAACAATCAACAGGCCTCTCCTACTCGATTGGCGTAAACGGAGTGTATGCCAAGAACAAGATTCTGTTTTGGGACGAACCCCCTGGGGGACCAGAATATCAGCAATCAACAGGGCGACCTATTGGTTCTGATCTCTACTACCGGGCCATCGGTGTTTTCCAAGACCAAGAACACGTTAACTCCTACCCTCATTGGGATGGAGCACGACCTGGCGACATCATTTTTGAAGATTACAACAATGACGGTGTAATTGATGCCAACGACCGTGTACGTGATGACAGAAGCCGCACTCCAACCTTTACGGGAGGCGTAAACCTGGCCATGGCTTACAAGGGATTCGATCTGTCGGTACTGTTCCAGGGAGCAGCTGGTGGCGTATTCTACCAATCTACCGAATCGGGTGACTTTGGTAACTTCCTTGAAAGTTTCTACGAAGAACGTTGGACGGCCGAAAATCCAAGCAGCAAACATCCGCGTACGTACAACCGCTCTGGCGTTTACTGGGTAAATCAGGCCAATACCTACTGGCTGCACAAGACCGATTACATTCGATTGAAAAACATCGAATTGGGTTATACCCTGCCGGTCAACTTCACCAGTGCATACGGCATTCAAGATGTACGTCTCTATCTCAGCGCATTCAACTTGTTCACCTTTAGCCCAGACATGAAGGACTTCGATCCTGAAACAGTCAATGACCGGGCCGCAGCGGGATATAACTATCCGCTGAATCAGGTGGTGAACTTTGGTGTAAGTCTAACTTTTTAAATTGAATTGTCATGAATAAACAAAAAAACATACTTATCCTGACACTAATCCTTTTATTTACAGCGTGCAGCGATGGCTTTCTGAATGTACAGCCACAAGATCGTTACTCGGATGCCGCTGTTTGGAGTGATCAGGCTTTAGCCACAGCATTTGTAAACGATATCTATATGGGCCTGCACTATGGCTTTCAGGTAGAAATGTTAGACTCTTTTAGTGACATTTCTATGACCAAACGTGCAGAAACACTGCCCATCGTAACCAGTGATTTAACGGAAAGTTACCTTAGTATCTTAGATCCTAACCACTGGCTTAGCAGCTTCGAAAATCTCAACTGGAACAGCCTTTATGAGAATGTTCGTGCCTGTAACGTATTTTTCGAGAATATCGAAAATTCTGAATTAGAAGGACCGGAAATCGAGCGCCTTAAAGGCGAAGTACACTTTCTGCGAGCTTACAACTATTATTATTTGATGAGCTTGTTCGGTGGCGTGCCTATTATCGATCAACCCTACGCTCCTACCGATGACCTGGCAGTGCCAAGAGGTACGCTCGAAGAAACCGTAAACTTTATTGTTGCTGATTTAGATGCTGCAGCCAACCTGCTGCCCCTAACCGGCGACAAAGCCCGTGCCACACAGGGAGCTGCTATGACCCTAAAATCCAGGGTACTGCTTTATGCTGCAAGCGACTTGTTTAACTCTGGCGCATCCTGGAGTTCCGGTTACAGCAACCCCGAGTTGGTAAGCTACACCGGGGGCGACAGAACCGCCCGCTGGCGTGCGGCCCAAGAAGCTGCTAAAGCCGTAATAGACCTGGGTGTATACAGCTTGCATGGCGGAACCAACCCTGCCTCAGCTGAAGAAGCAACAGAGAATTACATCAATATCTTCCTCAACCACAGTACTCAAGAAGATATCTTCATTTCCTACTACGACAACATCAACAGAACAGACTGGCAAACACCAGATCCCGGTTTGCACTATGGCCCTAACGGCTACCATAACTGGGGTAATAACACGCCTCTGCAACGCTTTGTTGATTCTTATGAAATGATTGATGGCAGCGAGTTTGACTGGAACAACGAGGAACACAGCACGGCTCCTTATGAAAACAGAGACCCCAGATTCTATGCAACAGTTCTTTACGACGGTGCAGACTGGCGTGAACGTCCTGATGATGTAGCCGCTTCTGATCCTGAAGGGGTAATCCAAACAGGATTCTTTGAAAACGAAGATGGCACCTATACTCCCGGCCTGGATACCCGTCAAAGTCCTTTCGAAGACTGGAACGGTACCTACAGCGGATATTATCTGCGCAAATTCATTGATCCTTCTATTGATCATCAATACGAGCGACAAAACCTCCCATGGAGACAAATGCGTTATGCCGAGGTATTGTTGAACTACGTAGAAGCCAGTATTGAACTGGGTCAAGAAGCCGAAGCCAGACAATATTTGAACATGATTCGACAAAGAGCCGGTATGCCAGATGTTCCTGCCACCGAATCTGGTGCAGACCTTATGGATCGCTACAGAAACGAGCGCAAAATTGAGCTTGCTTACGAGCAACACCGCTTTTTCGATATTCGTCGATGGATGATTGCACCTGACGTGCTTTTAGATGCACGCGGAGTGGACATCCGTTACCCCTACGGTAGCGATACGCCTACCTACACGGTTATTGACATCGGTTTTATGACTCGTGATTGGAAAGACAAAGCATATTTTTTACCCATACTTCTGGATGAATTGAATAGGAATGACCTTCTTATTCAGAATCCGGGATATTAAAAATATGTTTAGTTGAGATAGGAAGATTGGGGATAGGATTAAAGTGGCTTTTTCCTTCCCCAATCTTATTTTTTATTATTGTTATTGGCGAGATAAAGACTTTTCTACAGGTATTAAGATCATAACCTGACTTTTTTATCATCCCCTTTTTTAAAAAAGCGACCGCTTCCACTCTTAAAAGATTATTTCACAAGATTATCATGAATATGAGGCTCCTAAAAAATTTATATAAGTTTATACCCCTACTTTTTCTCTTTTTCAGCTATCAGACTGTGTTCGCACAGCAAACTCAAACCGTCTATCTCTCGGGCACCGGTGCTGAGGATACCAAGGAATGGGAATTCAAATGTTCAGAAGGAAGATACTGCGGAAGCTGGTCTACCATTGAAGTGCCCTCCCATTGGGAGCAACAAGGCTTTGGAGAATACAACTACGGACACGTTCCCTTCGATCAGCGGCTGAAAGAAACCGGAACCTACCGGTATGACTTTGAAGTACCAGAAAGTTGGGAAAACAATACCGTAAAAATTGTTTTTGAAGGCGTGATGACTGATGCCCGTGTCAGTATTAACGGCCAGTCAGCCGGTGAAAAGCACCAGGGAGCCTTTTATCCTTTTGAATACGATATCACTCCTCTTTTGAATTTTGGGGAAGAAAACACGCTGGAAGTGGTTGTTGATAAATTTTCAGCCAACATGTCTATTAATTGGGCTGAACGTCAGGCCGACTACTGGGTATTCGGTGGTATTTTTCGACCCGTTTTCCTCGAAGTACTTCCCCAACAATATATTGACCGCGTTGCCATCGATGCTAAAGCAGACGGTTCGGTCAAAACAGAAGCCCACCTTGCAGGTATCGAGGACGCGACATCGGTAACCCTGAATATTCAGAATACAGATGGAGAAACACTGGCTTCTTTTTCTAACGATATTGATAAACAAGAAAATGTAGCTCTTATTAATGGCACCTTTGAAAATCCAAAATTGTGGTCGCCCGAGTTTCCAAACCTGTACCATTTTCAGTTCCAGTTAAAAGATCAGAGCGGCAATGTAATCCACAGCGTCAGCGAACGCATGGGCTTCCGGACGGTGGAAATACGTGCCCAGGATGGCATTTATGTGAATGGCGTGAAAGTGAGACTTAAGGGCGTAAACCGGCACACTTTCCATCCCGATTACGGCCGGACCTCCAGCAAAGCCTTCAGTATTGCCGACGTGAACCGCATCAAAGATATGAATATGAACGCGGTTCGTATGGCGCACTATCCCCCTGATCAGCACTTTTTGGAAGCCGCTGACTCCATTGGATTATTTGTATTGGATGAATTGGCGGGCTGGCAACATCCGGGTTACGATACCGAAGTGGGCCGAAAGCTTCTAAAGGAAATGATTTATGACGACATGAATCACCCTTCTATCGTATTGTGGGATAACGCCAATGAAGGCGGATGGAATCCGGCTTACGACGAAGACTTCAAAAAACTGGATATCCAAAAAAGGGAAGTAATCCATCCGTGGGGCGTACATGAAAAGATTAACGCCGCTCACTACTTCAATTACAACTACCTTTCGATGGATAATTTTGCTCCACGAAAGATCTTCCTCCCCACTGAATTTCTCCATGGGTTGTATGATGGTGGTCACGGTGCCGGCCTGAAAGATTTCTGGCAGCAAATGTATAACCATCCCCTGGGCGGTGGTGCTTTCCTGTGGTCTTTCTCTGACGAATGTGTGAACCGCACCGATACCAACCAGCTGGACTGCGACGGTAACCATGCCCCTGATGGCATCTTCAGCCCCTATTTCAAGAAAGAAGGTAGTTTCTACACCATTCGTGAAATCTGGGCTCCCATTGTGTTTGAGGAACGATACATCACCCCCGAATTTAACGGGACTTTTAATATTGAAAATCGTTTCTACTATACCAGTCTGAGACAAGTTGATATTAGCTACGAATGGGTAAAACTTCCCTCCGACGACGAAGGAAGAAAAGTACTGCATGAAGGCCAAGCCTCCGTCTCGGACCTTCCTCCCCAAGATGCCGGTGTACTGAAAGTTGACCTGTTTGACGGCTGGCAGGAAAGTGATCTGTTGAGCATTGAAGCCCATGATCCACATGGCCGACTGATTCACACCTGGACCTGGCCGGTACAATCGCCCGCGAAATTTGCAGAATCCCGCCTGCCTGAAGCAAATGATCAGGCTCCTGAAATGGAAGAAAGTGACGACCTGTACCAATTCAAGTCAGGCGATTTCTACATCAACATCACCAAAGAAAATGCGATGCTTGAAAAAGCAGGGAACAAGAATGGCGAGTTTCCTATTTATGGTGGCCCCTTCGTGGTTGATGAAGAAGTAAACTGTGAGAATGTGGAAGTGGAATCCCTGGAGAACGCTTACCAGGTGACCGCAACCTGCGAAGAACGGCACCTGTTTATTCAATGGACGATAAAAGCAGACGGCCTGGTGGATCTGGATGTACAGTACCACCTCCCTCCCGATGTAAGAGACTATGCCGGTATCTCCTTCTCTTATCCTGAAGAAGAGATGGAAGGCGTACGGCTGATAGCCGATGGCCCCTACCGGGTTTGGAAAAACAGAATGGCCGGTCCGCAGTTTGGCTTGTGGGATAAAGCCTACAACAATACCATCACCGGTTACAGCGGGTATGAGTACCCCGAATTCAAAGGGTTCTACTCGAATCTATACAAAACTACCTTCCAGAATAAAACGGCGCCAGATTTTAGTGTGTACAGCAAATCAGAAGATATTTTCCTGCGCCTGTTTAGCCCCGAAAATCCCCCTGAGCCTGTAAATACACGGGTTGAGTATCCGGAAGGCGATATTTCATTCATGCACGGCATCCTGCCCATTGGTACAAAGTTCAAGCCTACCAACGAATTAGGCCCTCAATCCAGCCGCTACAATTATCTGCCCAGGAGGCTGGAAAACAGGATTTTGTCTCTGTCGTTGAGTTTTGATTTTACAGGAGAGTAAGCGGATGGAAACGGCCCACATTAACCCCAAACGACTATGCTTAAGATAACCAAGCCCTGGCCACAGGACCCCTCTCCCCGATTTTCTCGGGACAGGTTGTTCTCCCCTTTTTGGAAAGGGAGAAGACAACGTAGTTGAGGCACAGCCTCAACACACTTGTACTTTTCAAGTTTAACTTGAAAAGATCTCTTTGTGAAATTGGGATGAAATTATACCAAGGGATCTTTTGAGGTTGTACCTCAAAAGCAAAAGTACCCGAAGGCTTCGCCTTCCGTACATTCCAGCCACTGACAGACAGCGTGGGGACTTAGTGTCAAAGCCCGGATTCTTTGAACATGCCGGATGTTGACCAACGGCCAACCATACTATCACTCCAGTACCGCTCCCATACCGCTTCGTTTCCGAAAACAAATGAACTGGAGTTGTACTGGACTTATACTGGAGGGATACTGGAGCGGTAACGGAAGAAGAACAGCTCATTTTGGACTTAAACTCCCGGGTTTTTCATAGAAAACGTATCAACTGATTTAATTCAGGTTGTCGGCTTCCCCAAAAACTGGGCCAATTAAAAGTAGAATGTTCGGTTTAATTTAAGAGTTCTATCGGTGTTTTATACCCCAAAGATTTATGGG
>NZ_FXTP01000002.1 GCF_900182705.1 Gracilimonas mengyeensis
CAGCGCCGATGGTACTGCTTACGCGGTAGAGTAGGTCGTCGCCTCCTTCCTTTTTGTACCCCACAAGCCCCGGATCAACATCCGGGGCTTTTTTTGTTTTCTCAAAGAATTACAAAATTCCCTTTTAGGAATGTTTATATTATAATTCTGTGTTATAAAAGTGATCTAATAACCTATCAATGCTATGAATTTGGATTTTCAAAGTTTTTTGAAGCAGTACAAACAAAAGCTCCATGAAGTATTTACTGCCAGTAGTGAGGCAGATGAAAATACATTGGTTAGAGGAATAGAGGATTCTACTCTTAACGAAATCATGGATATTTCTCCTTTAAGCGCTTTTATACCTGAAGAGTACGGAGGCTTTGGAGCTCATACCCCTGAAGCGCTGGCTATGCTGGAAGCAAGTTCTTATGAATCACTTCCACTCTCGTTAATGATGGGGATTAATGGGGCCCTTTTTCTGCAACCAGTTGCTAACTACGGTGAAGAATCCGTTAAGAAGGAGATTTTTGGACGTGTAATTAAAAAAAATAAGTTGGGCGGATTAATGATTACCGAGCCCGACTATGGATCTGATGCCCTGAGGATGCAAACATCCTATGAAAAAGATGGTGACACTTACAAAATTGAAGGAGTTAAGCACTGGGGCGGGCTAACAGGAATGGCCGATTACTGGTTGATTACCGCCCGTGGTATGAATGAAAAAGGGGATCTTGAACGAGATATTTCATTTTTCATCCATGACAGCCGTAATGGTGGTATTGAAGTAGAAGAATATTACAATAACCTGGGCCTGTATATGCTGCCTTATGGTAAAAATCGTATCAATATTGAAGTAGATAAATCCCATAAACTTGAGCCTGAGTCTACAGGGGTAACCATGATGCTGGATCTTTTACACCGAAGCCGGTTGCAGTTTCCTGGGATGGGTATTGGTTTTTTGAGAAGAATGATGGATGAAGCCGTAACCCACTGTAAACAGAGATTTGTAGGCGGCCAAAGTTTATTTAACTACGACCAAGTGAAACACCGTTTGTCTGAAATTCAGGCATATTTCACCATTTGTTCTGCCATGTGTAATTTTACCGGCAGTAAAGTACCGCTTGATAAAAACACTTCCCGCATGGATATCGAAGCGAATGCTATTAAATCGGTAGTGACCGATTTTATGCAAAAAGCTTCTCAGTCCTTACTACAGCTTACAGGTGCTATGGGCTACCGTTTGGACCACATAGCTGGGCGATCGGTGGTAGATAGTCGGCCATTTCAGATTTTTGAAGGATCCAACGATATCTTATATCAACAGATTACTGAATCTGTATTGAAGAAAATGAGACGTTTAAAAAGTAAAAATCTTAAAGAGTTTTTAAGCGAGTTTACACT
The DNA here is from genome assembly GCF_900182705.1 of Gracilimonas mengyeensis. Taxonomy (GTDB): domain Bacteria; phylum Bacteroidota; class Rhodothermia; order Balneolales; family Balneolaceae; genus Gracilimonas; species Gracilimonas mengyeensis. The sequence continues at coordinate 1,384 of NZ_FXTP01000002.1, forward strand.
TACCAAGAGATCTTCCGAATACTTCAAAGACACCTTCAATTTTGAAGTTGATCCCAAAATGCCACAGAGAAAATTGGTTGATCTCGGTAAAGTATTGGGACGTATGATTTCCATGGAATTTACCCTAAGCCTTCAAGATCAGGGATTCAACAAAGAACTTGTACAGAATGCCCTTAAAACCATGGAGGACGAGATTTCTTCTATTATGGCAAATTATATGCATGGCGGGGATGCCGATGTTGTTGAAGATTACGAAAGAGAAAGTAATTGGTACAAATTTGCTTTAATGGATGCCTGATACGAAAATTGTTGTCATAACCGGGGCCGGAGTCAGCGCAGAAAGTGGCCTTGCCACATTCAGAGATGCAGGAGGATTGTGGGAAGGCTATGACATCAATGAAGTAGCTTCCATTGAAGGATGGAGGAAAGATCCCGAAAACGTCCTCAGTTTTTACAATTTACGAAGGAAGCAGGCAGCCAAGGCAGAACCCAATGAAGCACATCTGGCATTAGCTGAACTTGAAGATCACTATGACGTTTCTATTGTAACGCAAAACGTAGATGATCTGCATGAAAGAGCTGGCTCAAATCAAGTGCTACACCTCCATGGAGAACTCAAAAAAGTTAGAAGCATTAATGATCCTTCCCTGATCAAGGATATAGGATCAGATGCTATCGAAATGGGGGATGTGGCTGAAGATGGTGGGCAGTTGCGTCCCCATGTAGTATGGTTTGGGGAAATGGTGCCTATGATAGAACCGGCAGCTGAAGAAGTTTCCACCGCAGATATTCTGATCGTAATAGGAACTTCTTTGGTAGTATACCCTGCTGCAGGATTAATTGATTATGCCCGTCCCAACATCCCCAAATACATTGTAGACCCATCAGATCCTCAGCTTTATGATCGGGAAGATTGGCATCACTATAAAGAAAATGCAGGAACGGGCGTTAGGAAATTAGCAGACAAACTTATAAAAGAGAAAACCAACAATGGCGAATAAGAAAGCAAGCGAAGAAGAAAAAGGCGTATTAGAACAGTTTATGATCCCTTTTTATCATGTTTCTAAAAGGGTGCCACTATTTCCCGGTAAAAATAATACGAGCTCAGAGGCAGGACTTTTTGGTATTGAAGAAGAAGAGCTTAAAAGCTACAGGGAGCATTTTGAACAGAACGCCAAAGAAGCTGCTTTAGAAGTACTGAAAGATGATGAAGTAGTAGATAGTTTAGATCGGCTGCCGTTGGATGGTGAAGAGACTATTGTAGCTTTTGGTGATTCCATTACTGAAGATGCACAGGGCTGGTTTACCATTCTTAAGCATGTGCTTGAAATATCGATTGAAAAAGCTGATTTCAATTTCATCAATGCCGGCGTTTCTTATAATACGTCTTCGGAGGCTTTACGGCGAATAGACCGGGATGTATTGGTAAATGAGCCGGATTGGGTGATTGTTGCTCTTGGTACTTTTGATGCCCTAAGGCTAAATATCGCTCCAGACCGCACACTGCTTCCCCTTTCTGAAACATGGGAGAATATTGAGACCATTCAATCCGTACTGGAAAGCCGTGTTGACAATCCTCTTATATGGATTACACCTGCTCCCGTAATAACCGATATGCTTGATGAGAACCTTCTCTATGACTTTACCATCCAACCCAGAGATTTAAGCCAGGTGCAAGAGTTGGTAGCCGGTAAACAAGGGGCTATTGTGGATGGGCAAGCTAAACGAATGGGAGATGATAAACCTCAAGCCTGGAATTACCTGCCAGATGGTCTGCATCATTCCCTATCCGGACATATGGAAACCGTTAAGGCTATTATTAAAAAACTGGCTGAGCCTAAAAACTAACTTTCAGGTTAACAAGATTTACTGCAGGACTGATTTTATTTTGAATGGAGCCTGCATTTAACTGAAAAGTTTGAGTTAGCGTTGGTGAAATAAAACCAACGCTTTTCTTTTCATCAAAGTTAACGGCCAAAAGTCCATTTGCTGAGTTTGGCGAAGCTTGATTATAAGCCTGCCCTACAACGGTGCGTTCTGAAAGTAGAAAAGCATCAAATAAGCCAAAGCCAAACCCAGCCCAAGCTCCTACGGAGGAACCATATTGAAGGCCATCTAACAAAGGTTCATTCGCTACCAACATTACGGAAGTCACGACCAGTGCTCCAGCCGCAGCTCCATAAAAAGTGTCCAGCAAGACGATGATGCTCGTATTGGTACCATCGTTGAACATTCCGGAAACCAAAAGATCAGAACCTTCGGTAGAGCTGAGATCGTAAACACCAACTCCCATCCCATATAAAGTACCAAGTCCCAATCCTACCCGTAGTGGGCCAAAATCAGAATCATTGGTCAATCCCATCGTAGCTCCACCCAGCAAAGTTCCATTTACCGATCCATTCAAGGTATTGCCGGCCAGAATTTCAATAGTTTGACCAGAGGCATACTTCGGTAAAACGGTTAGTGCAGCGAGAAGAATCACAAAAACTAAGTTTTTACGGAACATATAGATATAGGTGTAATTTATTTTTGATCAAGTTAGCAAATAATGATGCTCAATACCATAGAGTTAATCAGGGTCGTTTAGAGCAACAGGCAGTATTTTACCATTATAAAATTGATGAGCGTCCAAAACAAAATCCGCTATGTAGCTACCCATTTGTTCAGGAGAAACCGGAGCCTCAAAGCCAGGAAAAGCATTTTCCAACATCTCAGTTTGCACAGCTCCTATGGCCAGGCAGTTAATGGATATTTTTTCTTCTGCAAATTCGGCACTCAAAACTTCTGTGAGTCCTGCTATTGCTGCTTTGGCTGCTCCATAAGCAGTGAGCCCTCCAAACTTCAAGCTGCCCTGATAACCGGACATACTGGAGATATTTAAGATGTGGCTGCCCTCTTTTAGTTTGGGTTTTAGTGCTTTAATCAGGCGTACGGCCGCATAAAGGTTTACATCCATGAGATGTTGCCAGGTTGAAAGGTCGGTTTCCATGAAAGGTCCACGATGTACAGCCCCGGCATTATTTACAAGCCCATGAATCTGGTCGTAATCTTCAGCTGCATTTGCTATACGTTTAATGCCTGCCACTTCAGTTAGGTCTGCCACTACAGGAATGATTTTGCCTTTTTTTGCAGCTTTGGCAAGCTCATTAAGCTTATCTTTACTGCGGGCGGTGGCAATTACGTGATGTCCGTCGTTAGCTAATTTCAGGGCCGTTTGATAGCCAATCCCCCGACTTGCGCCTGATATTAATAGTGTTTTATTCATAGGAAGTTAACAGAGTCTTTTTATGATTTAATGGCTAAACAATTGTAAATGTAAATAGTTCACAGAACTTACCACATGCTTGGAAAAAGCGCTTTTTTAGTGGTAAATTTGATGCTGTCAGTAATCAATAATCAAGTTAGTAGTTAATGAGTGAAAAAACTGGTAAACCATTAGTACCCAGTAATATAGAAAATTTGAAGCCGTATGTGGCCGGTAAAACCATTGCAGAGGTTGTCGATCAATACAAGCCGGAAAAAATTGCAAAGCTTGCCTCAAATGAAAATCGGGTTGGTTGCAGCCCCAAAGTAAAAGCTGCCATTGATGAAGCTTTTGGCAGTATACAGGACTATCCGGATCCTATTGCCCGAAAATTAAGAGCTGCTATTGCTGAACGCAATAATGTAGATCCCGAACAAGTGTTGTTGGCATCGGGTTCTGAGAGTATCATTTCTATTTTATGCCGCACCTTCTTTTTGAACCGTGAAAACGTCATTACCGCTGATGCCACTTTCGTTGGTTTTTTTGTTCAGATTGGCGTGTGTGGTGTGCATTTGAAACGAATTCCATTAACACCGGATTATCGCTATGACGTAAAAGCCATAGCCAGCGCTATGGACGAGAACACCAAGATGGTGTACATTGCGAACCCGAATAATCCTACCGGCACCTACATCAACAAAGATGAATTTGAATGGCTTATGAAGCAGGTGCCAAGTGATACGCTGGTGGTAATGGATGAGGCTTATTATGAATATGCCACTAAAGTGGAAGACTATCCGGCTACGCTGGACTACGACTACGATAATGTGATCACCTTACGCACTTTCTCAAAAGCATATGGGCTGGCGGGCTTTAGAGTAGGATACGCCATTGCTCATCCCCGGCTTATTAAAAATATGATGAAGACAAAGCTCACCTTTGAGCCTTCAACATTGGCTCAGGCGGGAGCATTGGCTGCGTTTAACGATCGTGAGTTCCTGGCTAAAGGCATTGAGGTGGTAGAGAAAAGTAAAGAACGCCTCTATCGATTTTTTGACGAACACAATGTTGAATACGTGAAGTCAGTTTCCAATTCTGTAATGATGATTTTGCCTAGTGAAGAAGAAGCTGCGGATTTCACCCAAAAGATGTTGGAGAAAGGCGTGATTCTACGCAGGATCAATGCTTTTGGGCTTCCAAATTGTATTCGTATAACCGTAGGTTTGCCGGAAGAAATGGATCATTTTGAGAATACTTTTAAAGAGATTACCGCTTCTGTCGTCTGACATCACAGATAGATTCTGTTGGTACGAACATCAAAAAAAGAAATTTAAACTAAGCAGTAAATAGTTTTTATGGCCAAAAAGAAAAAGGCATCAAGTGCTAAGGATAAGGCGCCTAAAGTGGATTGGAAAAAAGTAGCGCATCTTATGCTTACTTCGAGGGCGATGGATGAAAAAGAAGAAAATGAATTGGTACCCAATAAGGACGTACTGTATCAATTTTCGGCCCGTGGACATGAATTGGGACAGATATTGTTAGGCAGCCGCTTGAACAATAAACACGATGCAGCCAGTGCCTATTACCGATCGCGTCCGTTACTCTTAAGTCTAGGACTGTCAGAAGAGGATGCAATGGCCGCTCCAATGGGTAAGTCAGGTGGTTATAGTGATGGCCGGGATATCGGTGTGGTTTGTAATAAGCCCGATAGCGACGCTCCCAAGGTTTTACCCATGGCCGGTGACGTAGGTTCCCAATATACCCCGGCTATCGGATGGGCACAGGGTATTGAGTATCGCCGAAATGTGTTGGGTGAAAAGGAATATGAAAAAGCGATCTCAGTAATTTTAGGTGGGGATGGCTCGGTAGCTACTAACGGTTTTTGGTCGGCCTTAACCATTGCTACTACCCAAAATTTGCCGGTGCTGTTTTATATTGAAGATAATGGTTATGGAATATCGGTAACCAGCGAATACCAAACGCCGGGCGGGATCATCAGCAATAATCTCCGTTCCTTCAAAAACCTGAAGATCTATGATGGCGATGGAACTGATCCTGTGGAAGCCTCGGAATTATTGGATGAATCGGTGAATTATGTCCGGGACCGCAAAGGACCGGCCCTGATTCGTTTGACGGTTCCCCGTTTGAATGGTCACTCTTACCAGGATAATCAGGCTTATAAAGACGAAGAATTGCTCAAAAAAGAGCAGGAAAAAGATCCGCTAAAAAAATTGAAAGCTTTCATGGTGCCGGATCATATTACGGAAAGAACCTGGAAGAACTGGGAAAAGAAAGCCAAAGAGACGATAGAGGAAGCGACCGAAGCAGCCTTGCAGCGTGATGAACCCGATGCTTCAAAAACCGAGAAATTTGCTTTTGCAGAAGATGAGGTGCAAACCATTGGCGGCTTGGCACCGGAAGGTCATGAATTTCCAAAAGGCTCAGAGAAGCCCAAGCCGGAGAAACAACGCATCAACATCGTAGAAGCTATCCGGCGAACGCTACGGCATGAGCTGGATACCAATCCAAAACTCATGGTTTTTGGGGAAGATGTAGGAATGAAGGGGGGCGTGCATGCAGCCACTATGGACCTGCAATCTCAGTTCGGGGAGGACCGGGTGTTTGACACCAGTCTTTCCGAAGAAGGGATTATTGGTCGTGCTGTCGGGCTGGCGTATTCCGGTTTGATGCCGGTTGCTGAAATACAGTTTCGTAAGTATGCCGATCCTGCTACAGAACAACTAAATAATTGCGGTACCACCCGCTGGAGAACCGCCAACAGGTTTGCTGCTCCCATTGTCGTGCGGATGCCGGGCGGCCATGCCAAGTGTGGAGATCCATGGCACAGTATGAGCAACGAAGTGTTTTTTACCCATGCTATCGGTTGGCAGCTGGCTATGCCCAGCAATGCTGAAGATGCGGTGGGTTTACTTCGATCTGCCATGCGAAGTAACAACCCTACCATCTTTTTTGAACACCGGAATCTGCTGGATGCGAAATATGCCCGGAAACCGTACCCGGGAGATGAGTTTGTAGTCCCATTCGGTAAAGCCCGGAAACTTCATGAAGGCGATGATCTGACAATAGTAACCTGGGGCGCCATGTGTGAGCGTTGCGAAGAAGCCGTAGATGAGACAGGTGTTTCGGCAGATATTTTGGATTTAAGAACACTGATGCCCTGGGATAAAGAGGCTGTTTTGGAGTCAATCCAACGAACAAACCGCTGTATCATCGTTCATGAAGATAACCGTACTGCCGGCTTCGGAGCCGAAATAGCGGCAGTGCTTGTGCGCGAGGCATTTACCTATCTTGATGCCCCTGTAGAGCGCCTGACTATGCCTGATATTCCTGTTCCTTATAACGTTGGCCTTATGGAGTCGGTACTGCCAACCAAGGCTAAAATAGCAGATGCCATCAATGAACTAATGAGCTTTTAAGCAGCATTTAAATTGTTACATGAGGTTTTTTTAATATTGCGATTATAGAGATTACACAGAGGAATCTATACTTTGGAGCTTCCTTGAAATTGATTTTTATAGTTTGAGATTAGGAACCAAAATAATAATTGGCTTTATCTGTATAAGCCTTTTGCTTGCCTTAATTGGTTTTATAACAAACCGGTTTACTTCTGACATCCGGGAAGAGCAAATGCGATATGTGAATGAAGCCTCTGAAGTTGTCATTTACACAGGGCAGATGGAGAGAAATCTCTTTCAAAGCCTCAATTTTCTAAACGGCATCCGTGAAGGACTGGAAGCCAATGTTGAGAATACTACTTTTCAGGAATTACCCGCTGTATCTGAGCAAACCAAAAACTTTCAGCAAGAGCTTGTACATTTTGAGGAATCATTTGCAGCGTTAAAAGCGCTGCTAAATGAAAACGAAGAACTGCCGGAAGATCTGACTGAACTGTTAAAGAGCTATCAGGTATATAAATCTATAAGCCGGGAATGGTTGCAGCTGGGGACTGAAAATTTTGAGCAGGCCAATGTAATGTTCATTAATTCCATTGAGCCCTATTTCAGGAATAACATCATTCCGGAAATCACAGACCTTAGAAGTTATGTGTTGAATATTCAGGATCGCAGAAACCGATCGCTGGAAAATTCATTAGATAGAGCGGCTTTGGCTAATTTTCTGGCCACCCTTTTCTCTGTTCTCTTTGCCATCGCTCTTGCGGTATACATTTACCGTTCTATCGCCAATCCGCTTTCAAAGTTAAGCTTGGCGGCTAAAAAACTGGGGCAGGGAAATCTTAATGAGCGCATTGAATATCGCTCAAAAGATGAAATTGGAGAGTTGGCAGATGCTTTCAATTCTATGGCAGAGGGATTGCAGAATAAAACGGTTTCCATCACATATGTAGATAATATCATAGAATCTATTCATGAAGCCCTTTTTGTAACCGACAACGACGGTATTTTGAAACGGGTTAATTCTGCCGCTGCACGGCTTACAGGTTATTTACCGGAAGAGATGATTGGAAAGCCAGCTAAAAAGTTTTATGAGTTAGATAAACGGAATAAACCTGATGATGAGGAAGCTGAAGAGTCGGGAACTTCGTACGAATATGCCCTAAAGAAGAAAGATAATACCAGTATACCGGTATTGTTTTCCGAGGCGCGGCTTAGAGACAGCCAGGGGGAGATGGTAGGTATGGTCTCCGTAGCCAGTGATATTTCTGAGCGTATTGAGCGCGAAAAAGAAATTCGCGAAAGCCTGAAAGAAAAAGAGGTGATGCTGGCAGAGATTCATCACCGGGTAAAAAATAACCTGGCCGTAGTTTCCGGATTATTACAATTACAGAGCTTCAATGCCGAAGATAAAGAAGTACTCAAAGCCCTTACCGACAGCCAAACCAGGATTCAATCAATAGCATTGGTGCATGAAATGCTTTATGAGAGTGAATCACTGGCCTATATCAAATACAATAAATACGTCAACGATCTGCTACAGGCTATCCAAAGTATGCACCTCAACAGTTCTAATAATATTGACCTTGTAGCCGATGTAGACCCTATTTCCCTCTCAATCAACCAGGCTATACCCTGTTCATTGCTTATTAATGAACTGGTAGTAAATGCTTTTAAGCATGCTTTTGATGAAGGAAAGGAAGGGAAGATTTTTATTGATGTGAAAAAGAAAGAGAATAAAATAAGGGTTGCCATACGGGATAACGGTATTGGGATTGATTCCACACGGTTTGAAGAGGCAACCAGCCTGGGAGCCACCCTGATAAAGACACTGTCACGTCAGCTAAAAGCTAAGTTTCAGGTAATAGATAGAAAAGAAAATCAAGGCAGTGAATTTTTTATTGAATTTGTTCATGATCAATAAAAAGTTATTGTTCCCGGCATATTTTTTAGGTATCAGGTAACAAAAAGGATAAACTCTTCGTACTTACTTCTGGTGCTTTAATTTTTAAAAAATAACAGGGCTACTTTTTTACGTTGATTGATAAACGCTCCTACATATTACTAACCATCGGTTTGGCGGGTATTCTGTGTTTTTTTGTCCTTCGCCCCCATATTGATTTTTTTGCGTCTGCACCTATTGCTGAAAGTAAAGCAACGGTAGAAGAGCGTATTCAGGACTTGGCACCGGGACTTGGTTTCTCAACCGATTCACTGGCCGTTGTTTCTATGCGTAAACAACACCAGAGTTTTTTCCAGGAGATATCCGGCAAGAAAAAGGAAGAACTAAGCATTGCCGATTTGAATAAACGGGGCGTACAACTTCATAGCTGGGAAAGCATTATTGGCGAGGCAGCTGGAAGTGAAGGCTATTATGCGACTACCGAACAGGTATTTGAATCTTCAGGTAGATTACGGCTGCTTACCGCAAACAACGGTCGTATTATCCGCATGGAAGCACACCCCGAACAACCCAATCCTACCTTTATTCAGGGCGACTCTTTACTTACAATCGCAGAGTATGTGGTACAGCATTTATTTAATTACGAACTGGACAACTACCGACTGAGCGAGCAGGATTTTTCGGATTCTACGGACCTGTCAAACTTAACGGATGGTCAAAGTTCCTATCAGTCATTGGGTGAAGAGGATGAGATAGAGTCTTTAAATATTATTTGGCGTAAAATTGCCTCGGCCGACAGTTCTGCTCCTGATGAAATTGCACTAAGTCTGAATCCGGTAGTAAGGGAAATTGATGACCAGGATGGTTTTAGGACAGAATTTGGATTCAGCATAGAATCATTTGTTGCTAAAGACGATGTAGAGCCGGTAGACCTTGTTACAACCAGTGCCGGGCTGGAAGGCGAAAACATTGTATTTGTTACCCTGATGTTTGGGTCTGTATTTGTACTGTTCACCTTTATCATCATAGTAGGGGTGCGGAATATTTTTAAAGGAAAAGTAGAGTGGCGCCGGGCATTATTTATTTTGATTGCAACAGCCCTGGGTTTATACGGCTGGCGCACCCTCTTTTTTATTGATGCCTTTCAGCCCTTTTTGAGCAATCCGGGAATTTTTATCACCCATATCAATAATTTAGTATTTGCAATTATAGGGGGACTTTATGCCTCACTTGCCTACATCTGTTGGGAAGCACTGGCGCGAACACAAAAGCAAAGCCAGCTGGATGTAATCGATGCCTTATGGCAACGCAAATTCTTTTTAAGTGAGGCAGGGGCTGCTATCATAAATGGTCTGGCTTTCGGAGGGATCGCTATCGGCATCGTAACTTCTCTGGTCTTTTTTATGGATCAGATATTGATACAAACCGACAGTCAGTTTGGTTTTACCGAACCTTCCATCACTTTTAAGTTATTTAGTATCAACTTGAATGCATGGACTACCACCTGGCTGGTAACCATAGCCCAGATTGGTTTTGTCTATTCCATCCTGAAGCATTGGATAAAGAAAGAATGGGTAGTGGGAATAGCAGCTATAGTTTTTTCAGGGATATTTATGACGGTGCTGGGACGTCTTATTGGTACCACCGGAAGCATCTATCAGGATATGCTTATTTATACCGGTATAGCCGTGGTATTTGTGTATGCCATTCGCGAGTTCGGCTTGTTGAGCGTGATATCAGGTTTTTGGCTGTTTACTGTGTTTTTCATGGTATTGCCCTATTGGAATTCTCCTTCACTGGATGTGGCCTATGTAGGTTGGGGACAAATTATAGTTGTATTTGCGATCGTGGTTTATGCCGTAGCAGCTTATCGTTATGGTACAACCGTTTCGGAAGTGGGGGATTATATACCAGAGTATGAGGAGCGCATTGCACAGCACCTGCGGGTAGAAAAGGAGATTGAGATCGCCCGTGAAAGCCAGTATAAGTTAATGCCGTTGCAACCTCCTAAAGCCGATGGTATCGATGTGTATGGGTTTTTCCTGCCTTCTTTTGAAGTGGGGGGCGATTATTTTGATTATTTGGTGACCAACGATGAAAACGGTACGCCTAAAGCTTTGACGATGGCTGTGGTGGATGTATCAGGCAAGGCCATGCGTGCTGCAATGCCGGCAGTTTTTACCAGCGGTTTGTTACTGTCCAGGATGAAGCACGATTGCCCCGATGAAGTATTGACGGAGATTTCAGAACCTATTTTCCTTCGCACGGATAAACGAACATTTATAACCTGTGTGCTGGCCCGGTATGAGCTGGACAGCATGAAAATGAGTATTGCCAATGCCGGTCATTGTAGGCCTATCCTGAAAAGAAACGGTATAGCTGAATACATTCATACCCCCGAACCTGCCTATCCCTTAGGCATTAAACAAGGCGTGAAGTACAAAACCGAAGAAATAGTACTTAAAAAAGGAGATTTCTTCCTGTTGTATTCTGATGGTTTACCTGAAGCGGTAAACGAAAAAGGAGAACGTTATGGTTTTGACCAGGTACCTCGTCTTATTGAATCTATAGACACCGACAACCTGACTGCAAATGAGATAGCTCAGGAAATTAAAAGAACGGTTCAAAAGTTCAGTAACTATCAATTGGCTGATGATACCACTATCATATGCCTGAAGGTTTAAGCAAAACTTTATTTTAAAAACAAGAGCACTGTAACGCTGCCATCCCAAAACACCATATTTTATGGTTGTAGATTGGCAGTACTATGGTGTTTCCCTCTCACAAAAAAGTAAATTAACGAATTAATATGGCTCAAGATCAAAATTTTGATTTTAATGTACCGCCTCAATTCGAGAAGATTACAAAAAATATCCGGGTGATTGTTATCGGATTGATTGTGCTGCTCGTTGGTTTTTCTACCTTTTTCACGGTAGATCCGGAAGAAGTTGGTGTAGTAGTGCGGTTAGGAAAATATGTTGAAACGGTTGAACCAGGGCTGAATTACAAAATACCCCTGATCGATCAGGTAGAAAAAGTACCTGTTGAACGGCAACTGAAACAAGAGTTTGGCTATCGTACCGTAAGTGCGGGCGTTGAATCTCAGTACCGAAAAGCAGGGTATGAAGATGAATCCTTAATGCTGACTGGAGATTTAAACCTGGCAGATGTAGAGTGGGTGGTTCAATACCGTATCTTTGATCCTTACAGTTATTTGTTCAAAGTCCGTAATGCTGAATCTACCCTCTCTGATATATCTGAGGCAGCAATGCGACAGGTTGTTGGAGATCGAACGGTGAATGAGGTACTAACCGTAGGACGTGCTGAAGTTTCCATTCGGGCACAGGAACTCATCCAAGACTTGGTGACCGAATATGAACTTGGCATTACCATTGAGCAGGTTGTGCTGCAGGATATCAACCCGCCAAACCCGGTAAAACCTTCCTTTAACGCGGTGAATGAGGCTCAGCAGGAACGAGAAACCCTGATTAACCAGGCCAAAGCGGATTATAACCGGGTTATTCCGCGTGCCCGTGGACAGGCTGAAGAAACCATTCAGAGAGCCGAAGGTTATGCCTCTGAGCGCGTCAATAACGCTGAGGGTGAGGTTTCTCGATTTAATGATTTATATGCAGAGTATATAAAAGCGCCGGAAGTAACAAAGCGACGAATATTTTTAGAAACTATGGAAGAAGTTATCCCAAAAATGGGTAAAAAAATCATTACAGATCAGAACGGAAATAACGTATTGCCCCTGTTGCAAATGCAGTTAGAAGGTGCACAGCGTTCAGGTTCAACCCAAAACAATAACGGAGGCAACTAATGAAACAGGCAAAAGGAATTATTGCAGCCGTTGTTGGAGTAGTCATTTTACTAACGGCCCTCGACGGATTTTATATAGTACATGAAACAGAGCAAGTTATAATCACCCAGTTTGGTGATCCGGTAGGGGATGCGGTGGTTGAACCAGGCTTAAAGTTTAAGATCCCCTTTGTCCAAAAAGCCAATTTTTTTGATAAGCGTTACTTGGAATGGGATGGCGACCGTAATCAAATACCAACGCGTGATAAGAAGTTTATTTTTGTGGATTCATATGCCAGATGGCAGATAACCGATCCATTACAGTTTTATCAACGTTTGGGTAGCGAACGTGGTGCCCAATCGCGACTGGATGATATCCTGGATGGTGAAACCCGTAATGCCATTGCTGCACACGACCTGTTGGAGATTGTACGCTCCAGTAACCGTGAGCCGGATACTACCGGTGCATTGATGCTGGAAGTAGTGGAAGACTCGCTGGAAGACATTAACACCGGCAGGCAGCGAATTCAGGAAGACATTCAGAATTTAGGAAATCAACGAGCATCTGACCTCGGTATCGCCATTCTTGATTTTCGTATCAAACGCGTGAATTATGTGGAAGACGTACGCCGCACCGTTTACGACCGGATGATCTCAGAACGTAATCGCATCGCCGATGAATTCCGTTCGGAAGGTCAGGGTGAAGCCTCTCGTATTAATGGTGAGAAGGAGCGGGATCTTGCCCGTATTCAATCCGAAGCTTTCCGGGAAGCTGAGATTATCCGTGGAGAAGCCGATGCCCAGGCTGCAGCCATTTATAATTCTGCATACAACCGAAATGCCCAGGCACGAGAACTGTATTCTTTTATACGTTCAATGAACGCATACAGTAAAACCCTGGACAAGGAAACCAATATCATCCTGTCAACCGATAGTGACTTTTTCCGTTATCTAAATCGGATAGATTGATCAGGGTTTGAAAAGCATAAATTGTGTGAGGCGGGCCAGATGGTCCGCCTTTTTTTATGTGAACAGGTTTTGAGTGAAAGCTAATGCACGCTTTCCTTGTCACTTAAAAGGTAATACAGTTTTACGATCCTGATTTCCTGGTAGGATACCTGTTGGTCCGTGGCTTCATAAACAGGCCGCAATACGGATGTACCAAGTTCTTCGAAAGCTTTTTGAACTTCTTTGAATTGGCTGTTTTTTAAAGAAGAAGTTTCCCGGATACGATCAGCGGGGAGTTTGTATCCGGCCTGCACATATTTGGTGAGATTAGAAATTACTGTTGATTCTTTAACCCCGAAAGTATCAGCAATTTCATTGACAGACCTGCCTTCTTTAAACAAGCTGGCTACCTGGAAAGGTCGGCTATTTTTGCTCAATGTTTTCTTTTTGGGATAAGCCATTTTTCCGGCGTTTTTGGCGCGTTCTTTTAGTCCATGATGTTTGCAATATTCATGTATCACCCCTAAAAAATCTTCGCCGTAAGAATTGTGCTTTTTGTTGCCTACCCCGTGGATGCTCAACAATGCCTGGCTGGATTGCGGATAATAATAAGCCATCTCAATCAGGGTGGTATCTTCAAAAATTATGTAAGGAGGCAGCGAGTATTTTCGGGCTAGTTCCGTACGTTTTTCCCTGAGCAGCTGGAACAACTCCCGGTCATAATCCAGTGCTTCGATATCAGTTTTTGAAGTCTTAATAGTTTTTTTCTTGTCAGGCTCCTTAATCACTCCAAACACTTCTTTATTTCCCTTAAGGATGTCCACCGCTTTCGGAGCAAGCTTCAGGCTTTTGTGTTCTATATCCCGCACAATGATATCTTGCTTCATAAGCTCACGGTACAACTGTTTCCACTCCTTTCGGCTGAACTCTTTTCCAATGCCGTAGGTCGAAAGTTTATCGTGGTGATTATACAGGATGTCTTTTCGCCGGGAACCCACTAAAATGTCTTTGATGTGATGAAAGCCAAAACGCTGATCCGTACGCACCATGGTAGAGAGAAATTTTTGAGCCGGTATGGTGATATCGACCTGCTCGGGTGCTTCGCCGGTACAGATATCGCACATACCACAGTTTTCTTCCTCGAAAGTTTCCCCAAAATAATCCAGCAGCTTAATTCGCCGGCACTTGTGCGTTTCCACGAAATTCATCAGCTGCTGCAGGTGCTGCTCGGCAACCTTTTGTTCTTCCAGTGGTTTTTGATCAATGAAATAGCGGATTTTGTTGGCATCGCTGTAACTGAACAAAAACAGGCAATGCGATTGCAAGCCATCCCGTCCCGCACGGCCAATTTGCTGATAATACGACTCGATGTTTTTAGGCATATCATAATGAATCACAAAGCGTACATCGGGTTTGTCAATTCCCATTCCGAAGGCAATAGTGGCCACGATGATGTCTGTTTCATCCCGGATAAAAGCTTCCTGATTTTCCATGCGCTCAGTCTCCGAAAGTCCGGCGTGATAGGGAAGGGCCGAAAAGCCGTTGGCCGTCAAATCCTCTGCCAGTTCGTTTACTTGCCGGCGAGAAAAACAATAGATAATGCCGGACTGATCCTCATGTTTTTGCAAAAACCGGATAGTCTGATCCAGCGGACTGTTTTTATTAACAATGTCCAAATACAAGTTCTTGCGATCAAAGCTGGCTACGTAGATATTGGCTTCACGCAGGCCCAGAGAGTCCGCTATATCCTGCTGAACCCGCGGAGTGGCCGTAGCGGTTAAGCCGAGATACACCGCATCGGTAAAGCGGTTTTTGACCTCCGACAATTGCCGGTACTCCGGCCTGAAATCGTGCCCCCATTCCGAAATACAATGGGCTTCATCAATGGCGAAGCAATCAACTTGCAGCCCGGATAGTAAATGCAGGATATTGCGCTTTAAAAGAGTTTCGGGGGCCAGGTACAGCAAATCAAGCTGGTTGCGACGGATGTCATCCAGAGTGGATTGATAGTCTTCCGGACTAAGAGAACTGTTGAGATAAGAAGCGGAGATTCCATAAGCCGTTAACTTATCCACCTGATCTTTCATTAGCGAGATCAGGGGAGATACGACGATAGTGAGGCCGTCAAATAGGAGCGCAGGGATTTGGTAGCATAGTGATTTACCTCCGCCGGTGGGCATGATGGCCAGGGTGTCTTTTTTAGCGAGGATGCTTTCGATAATGTCCTGCTGCAGCGGCCGAAATTGCTTAAAGCCAAAGACTTGATGCAATACTTGTTCCGCTTGCTGAATATCGGGCATAGAAAGAGAGGGATTTTTGGTGGATTTCATAAGCTTTTCTAAGGTAAGAGCTCTGAAATCCGAATTCCTTACAAATTTTCTGTAAAAGTGGAGGCTAAATATAAGCTTGTCTGGTTATCCCGCTTCTTTTAACTCCCCAAAATTCACATCCAGCATATCACTTAGTATTTCTTTGCTTTTGGAGGTGTCGATATGTGCGCCCATTTTCATCAGCAAGTTGTAGAGGCCGAGGTGTACGCGGGTGGTATAAAGGAAATGCTGCGATCCGCGGGGTTCATTCCCGATGGGCGCATCTTTGGTATAGTGCTTGATGGAATTCCGGTAGTCTTTATCCCCGAAATCAAAAAATTCGTGCTTGTAAGGTTCGGCGAAAGTCATCCCGTAATTGCGGGCAAAATTGAAATAGCGTTCTTCGTGTTCGGGATTATCTGCATTGGGTTTGATGACATTTAGCTTTTTATAGAGTTCCCGAATAGCTTCTTCATCATCAGCAAGATGTGTAGGTAACAGCCGGAGGTAATTCATGAAAAACTCTTCAGGGAATTTCTTCACGCAACCAAAATCAATCACGCCTAATTTATCATCATAAGTGAAAAGGAAATTCCCCGGATGCGTATCGGCATGCACAAAATCCATGTCTTTTATCTGCTCATGGAAAAAATCCCATAGCAGCTGGCCAAAATGATTCCGCTGTTCCTGGCTTGGATCTTCCTTGAGGAATTCCCCGAGGTGCCGTCCCTCCAAATAAGTCATGCACAGCACTTTATCGGTTGAGTATTCTTCCACCCATTCAGGAATGACAATATTCAAGCCGCCAAAACGCTCCCGGAACAGGTCAATCTGTTTGCCTTCTTTCTGATAATCTGTTTCATCCAGCAGCGTTTGTTTCACTTCATCGAAATAGGGGTCAATGTCAGCGCCTTTCTTTACGATGCGCTTCATTAATATCTTGGCAAGGCCCAGATCCGAGTCAATGGTTTCCCGTACGTTGGGATATTGAATTTTGATAGCCACTTTGCGGCCGTCTTTCAACTCGGCTTTATGTACCTGGCCAATGGAGGCGGCTGCAAATGCTTCCGATTCAAAACTGGCAAACAGCTGCTCCGGGTATTTCCCCAACTCACGTTTTATGATAGACCGAACCAGTGCCTTGTTGATAGGTGGTACCGAGTATTGGGCCTGACTCATCACTTCGGCGAACTCTTCAGGCAAAAAACCCTGGTCCATGCTCATGCCCTGGGCAATTTTCAGGGCCGTGCCACGCAGTTTGGTAAATTCCTGGAATACCTGTTTTGCGTTTTCAGCATGAAAATTACCGTCACCGGAGTCGTCCTCTTTACCGGACTTTTTACGCAGGTAGCGTTTGGCATAGTTGGTTCCAACTTTTAATCCGGTTTTAGCGATACGGGTTCCTCGTTCAAACTTTGAGGAAGGAAAATCATTACTCATAGGGAAATGTTGAATTGTGAATGTTGAATGCGAAATGATTCATTAAGTATTCAACAGGAAATATGTAGATTATTCAGAGGTTTTATCGCTGTCATTATCACTTTCTTCCTCATCTTCGTCTTCGATATCAACGTTTACTTCTGGCTCGTCCTCAAACCAGCTGGCCACCCAGTTGTTGAGGTCTTCCACCTGTTGTTTAAAACCAGAAGTGTTTAACAGGTATTTGGCCAGGTCAAATCCCTTATCAGCAATTTTGGAATAAACCAGTTCTTGGATAAAACCGGTTATTTTATCGGTCAGGGCCCACGTGCGTGCTTTTTGTTCGCTATCGTCCTCTATCCAAAATTTTACCAGCAGCAAGTATTGGGTTTTGAGAAACCCATAAAACAGATAACCCATAAACATGGATGCACTGGTAGAAATTCGATTATCCTGCTCAAAAAAGTCTTTAAAAAGTTCTTTTAACTGGCGGTGAAAATCCCTGCCGGCTCCCGGACTGCAGGCAAACTTCTCAAATGTTTTCTGAACGAAAGCCTGCTTCTCCTCCATCATATCGAATAGCGTGAAGATGAAATTGGAGAGTTTTTCGCTGATGGTGTAAGATGCAAAATCATCGATCTCACCAATCATAGCCCGGTAGCGAATAATTAATGCAGGATAGTAGAATTCAAGAATAGCCTTCTTGCTCGGGAAAAGAGCATAAATTTCAGAAGCAGTCTTTCCGGTAGCATTCACCAGATTTGGCATACTGTAAGCATCATCCAAATACAGGGTAATGGCCGCTTCGCAAATCTCAATTTTGGTATTAAAAGTTTCAGTGTCCATAAACAAGCTCTGTTTTATCCATTAAACATTTGAACAGAATGTTCAGTTCGCGTTGATTAGATAAAAGTTACAGTAATCTTAAAAATGGAGAGATAGCGAAGCCCTATTTAAACCTGGGTTGATGAGTTGGTACACTTCTCCCATATCTAACTCCGAAGATCCCAAATGCTTAGCTAAGATCAGTTAAATATTCTTCCAAAAATTCGTTGAAACGCACTCTTATTCAGAGCAGCGTTTTTTTTACGAGCCTTGGCCTGTTCTCTTGCCGTACATTTTTGACATAGTAATCTCTTGGTATCCTCGATGGTTACTTCTTGAACTTTAACTTCATAATTACCAATTGGGTGCTTTTTGCCTTCTTCAGCCATACACCTTTCACAACGTATCATAACCTCATTACCTTAGTAGTTGGTTAAATACCCAAACCGTATTTTATCGTACCTAATAATATGTATACCAATTTAATTTAATATTGACCAAATGCGAATTAAGAAATTTTTATAGTTTATCTTTAAGCACATGTTTTGCAGGGTGAAAAGAGCTTGATTTAACTGTATGGCTCGCAAGACTTAATTGCTATAATTAATTGGTAAATTTTAACCTAAAAAGCATGTTTTTTTGAGGTCGTTTTATCTAAAGAAGGACACTTTTTAAATTTGAATGTTACCGGCTATTTGATAGGTGAAAAACGAATGCTGTGCCGGTAAAATTTGGTTTTAAAGAAAATTAATAACCACAGGTAATCATGAATATTTTAATTAGTGGCGGAACCGGATTTATAGGACAAGAACTAAGGACGCTCTTGCTAAAACAGGGACATGATTTGGTGATTTTGACTCGGAGTCCGGAAAAATATAAAGATGAAAGTGCCAAGAACCAGCGATTCGTAAGTTGGGATGATAACTTGCCGGGCCTGATGAATGACGTTGATGCCGTGGTAAATCTTGCAGGAGAAAATATATTTGCCCTGCGCTGGACCCCGGAAAAGAAAGAACGGATTTTAAACAGCCGAATTAAAACCACCCGTACATTGGTAGAGGCAATGAAAGAAGCCGGGGATAAGCCTGTGGCATTTGTTTCCTCTTCCGGAGCTAATGTATACGGAGATCGCGGAGATGAAGTATTGGATGAAAATGAACCGCCAGCAGATGACTTTTTAGCGGATGTGTGTATCCAATGGGAACAAGAAGCAGAAAAAGCCACCGAGTTTGGAGTTCGGGTTGCTAACCCCAGAACTGGGGTCGTACTTGAAAAAGAAGGCGGTGCCCTCGAAAAAATGTTGCTTCCATTTAGGATGGGAGTAGGTGGTCCCATCGGACCGGGCACCCAGTATATGAGCTGGATTCACCGAACAGATTTATGTCGCAGTATTATTTTTGCAATCGAAAACGAAGAAATGCAAGGGCCCTACAATGCCTGTGCGCCAAACCCGGTTACGATGAATGAGTTTTCAAAGACTTTAGCAGCAACACTGAACAGACCGGCTATATTTAAAGTACCTGAGTTTATCATTGAAACAGCCCTGGGAGAAGTGTCCAAGTTGGTGATTGACAGCGTACGGATGCAGCCCAAAAAGCTACAGGTAGCGGGATTTGATTTCCAGTTTGAAGAATTGGAAGAAGCACTTGCAGACATTGTATGAGCCAACATGAAGGACTTAACTAAAGCTATTTAATGCGGCCTCACGATTGGTGCTGCTGTTCTAATCTACGGCTTGATTGATGGTCCAGCAGCGCAGTCCTTCTCGGGTTTGGGCAATCAGTTCCATTTTTCCATCGCTGTTTAAGTCGGTTACTACCGGATATTTCATTCCAGAAGTAGGAAGGTTAAATAGTCGTTTTTCGGTTAGGACCTCCCAGGCAAAAAGACGTCCGAATTCTGCTAAAGCAATCACTTCTTTATCGTCGTCCTGGTTTAAGTCTATGATAATTGGATTGAGTGAGGAAGAGGATGGCTGCCCAAGACTTTGTGTAAAGCGCAACTGTCCATCTTTGTTAAACACAAAAACGGACCCATTTACACTTTGTGTTGTGATTACATCTTCACGGATAAACCCAGTTGAATCTTGTAGCAGCACTTCGGGCTGGAAAGAAAGGGTTGAAAGCTCATCATTGGAAGCGTAAAGCGCATGAATAGAAATGGAGTCTGTTCCAATGGGGGTTGCGTATTCGGCACTGAAATAAGGCTCGGTGCCAATAGAATATAAACGGCCGTCAGCACCGCTGCCCAGTACCTGATTTTCCCTAACTATGGGAGAGTCGGTGAACCGGGTATTCACAAATTGAGGAAAACCTCCTCGTACAGCTCCACTTCGTAACCAGCTGTGCAATGTATTTTCAGAATAAGCCCAAACCGACCAGATTTCATTTTGTATTTTAAATACGGGCTGAGAGGTAATAACCGTGTTAGTATTTTGAGGCCATCCTCTTACGTTTTCTCCACGGGCATCCAGTACATGCAGCTTTCGGTCTTCGGTGGCAGTTACAATTTCAGGAACTCCGTTCCGAAGCACATCGGTAACCAGTATCGGGGCAGAAATGGTTTCGCCAAGTTCAATAGGGAAGCGTGGAAGCAGGTCTCCGTTTTGGTTCCAGGCAAAAATCTGGGAACCGGCTCCCAGCAATACAATTCGTTCGCCGTTGCCGTACCAGTCATATAAAACCGGGCTTCCGACTGGAGTGAGTCCCTCTGTTGAAGTTTGCATGGCAATGGTTCCATCAGAGGCCAATGCCAATACCCGGCCTTCATTGGTAGCAAAAACCACTTCATCTGCAATGCTACCCACTAAATCTCCAAATACCGGTTTGCCACTTAACTCAAAATCGGAAAGCGGCATGACCCACAACTCTTCATAGGGCAACTCCGAACTAGAGTCGGTATGGGTATTCAGGGTCACATCCACTGTTTGTTGGCCTGCAACAAAGTGCATACTCAAAATATCAAAACGGTTTAGCAAGCCGGCTGAATTATTATCGGGCTTTAGATATGGGGCTATAAACTGGCTGAAATTATCAGCATACGACCATACAAAGCCACTGACTTCGGCCGGAAGGGATCTTCGTACTTTTGAATAAGTTTCATCGTAATAAATAACCCGGCGCCGGATGCGGTCTGAATTCACACTTTCAGCCAAGCCTTTCCGCTTCGCCATCACCAATACGTTATTGGAGAAATCGAGATAGAAATCGCGGAGTGTTGCCATTTCAGAGCCCACGAGAGTAGCCATTACGGCGCTGTTCACATGGTAACTATCTTCTTGTTTTGAGATAAGTCCTTTTTCTACAAAAGCGTCCAGTTGCTGCTGTACGGCATCAATGTTATTCATTTTGCGAAGGAACAGATACTCGCCACTGGCCAATAAGCCTGATTCTGAGAATGCCTGAAAAGCAAACTCAGTATCCAATGCACCGGCCATAGATTGATAGGTATCCAAATCATTGAGAAACAAAGAATCCAGGGGAGAAATGATACTGTCGGCCGGGGTGGTTGGGATGGATGCAGGGGGCAGACGGAGCAGGGCAAAGGCAGCCGCATTACTGGCAATGTGTCGGTCTAATGTAAGAGGTTTGTTTTCATAGGAGATGGCATCCGTCAAAACAGAGTGCCGGTTTTCTGTGAGTGGCATGCGTCCGGTTGCTTGAAATTCATTCAAAGAATCAGATCTGCTACTGATGCGCAGTGAAAAAGGGATGGTGCCATCAAATTTACCAATCACGGAAGGGCGATGAGTCACAGCCGCAAATTGTTCAACCCAGCGGTCAAGCTTTGGAGTATTTACAATAAGGGTTCCTGGCTGCGGTGTTTGTTGTAGCGCAATAGGATTGAACTCTCCATTAACGGTTCGCAAAGCATTCTCAACAACCAGGCTGGATTTTGAGATTACGATCCAATTTTGAATTTGAGCGGCATAAATATTGGTTCGGGCCCGGTGCAATTTATGGATGACATGGCCCTGGAAGTCATAGTTGTTTTGAGTGAAAGACTGGTAAAAGGCCGATGCCCAGCTATCCAAACTTTGTCCATCCGTTTCTGCTATCCATAAGAAATCAGATTCTACAGAGGTTGACGGCACCAAAGCCAATGCTTTTAATTGAAGCTGGCCGGATAATTCTCCACCCAGTTCTGTAATTTGTTGCATGGGGGCGGCAGAAAGTTCATTCAGATAGGGGAAATAGTTGGTGCTGGCTATATCCTGTACATTTAGTCCTGCTTCGGGAACAAATACGAAGGAAGATTGTTCAGGTATCAGTTCGTTCCAGCTGCTATTGGATGAGGAAGAACAAGCGGTGAGAGATACTGCAATAAAACATGAAATTAATAGCTGGAGGATGCGTTGCATTAAATACAGATACTGTGAAGTTTATTTTATAGGTTATACAAGCTAAGTGCCGGAGCTCCTAAAAGTTCCGGATCAAAATAAAGGTAACATTTTTTAAGCGCTAAATGAGTTTTCTAAACCCTCTTTTTTTAATGGCCCTTGTTGCGGTGGGACTTCCCCTGCTCATCCATTTGCTAAACCTACGACGTCCGCAAAAGGTGGCTTTTTCAACTTTGGCTTTTTTTCGGGATTTAAAGAATACTACCATCCGGCGTATTCGCATAAAAAGATACCTTCTTTTGTTGCTTCGTTTGCTGGCCATAGCCTGTTTGGCGATGGTGCTGGCGCGCCCCTTTTTGCCGCCGGGACTTACCGGAGGAGGTAACAGCCAGGCGCCAGCTCTAAACGCAGTACTTCTTGATAATAGTGTGAGCATGTCTCGGATTGGCACCCAGGGACCGCTGTTTGAGTATGCTAAAGAAATTGCTGGACGCATTAATGAAGCGGCCAAAGATGAAGACCGTTACATGCTGCAGCTCACCAATGGGGAAGCCGATTACGGAAATATCATGAATTGGGCGAATATGAAAAAAGCTTTGGAGGAAGCCGAAGTAAAATCCGCCGGTAATTTTATGGAAAACAGGCTCACCGGTTTGCTGGAGACTATAAAGGAGGCGCCTTATGCCAATAAAAGCATCTACATATTAACGGATGCACAGCACAGCCAACTGGCGCAGGCAGGCAGCGAGCTGGATATGGAAGGCGTCAACCTTACGGTGATCGATGTAGGTTCTGCAGAAGTCCAAAACACATCCATTACTTCCGTAAGTACATCCACCAACATGATTGGCGTTGATATTCCCTTTACCCTCAATGTTGAAATAGCCAATCAAAGTGAGGTAGCTGCGGTTAACCAGTTTGTGTCATTAGAGTTTGAGGGGCAGGCAGCTGGACAGTATTCAGTGTCACTGGAACCCGGTGAGCGAAGAACGTATGCCTTTGAAGTGACTCCATCTCAAGTTGGGTCTGCGCGGGCTGTTGTAAGCATAGAGGGGGACGGATTTCAGCCCGACAACCAATATTTTGTGAGCTTACAGGTACCCGAAACCCGAAATGTACTTTGGGTGAGTGAACAGGAAAACAGGAGCGGATTTATTTCCTACACCGGCGCTGTGCTACAGGCAGCTGGAGAAAACGATGCCCAGCTGGATTATGATCAAACCAACATCGAAAACTTTGATGTGGCTGACTTGTCAGCTTACGATGTGGTTTTGCTGGACGGGGTGAAAGAGATCCCGGAATATATATTCAGTCCTTTGCAAGAGTTTGTGCAAACCGGTGGAGGGGTGATGTTCTTTCCGGCTGAAGACGGAAATTTGAGAAATTACAATGACTTTTTGGGTCAATTTAATGCCGGTAGATATGTGGGCCTGCAGGGTGAATACGGCTCTTTTAACAGTGTTGCTACAGCAGACGAACTTTTGGAAGATCATCCGGCCTTTGCAGGATTATTTGAACGCGAAGGTGAACAACAGTTGCGCTTCACGAATCCGGAAATTTATTATTACTACCGGCTGAATACCTCTTCGAATGGCACGGGGTTTAGTTTGCTGAACATGAATAACGGAGATCCTTTAGTGTATGAAAAACAAGTGGGACAGGGAACTTTGGTGCTCTCGGCGGCTGGTAACGACCCAGGCTGGTCCAATTTTCCGGTTAAAGCACTTTACGCCCCTTTCTACTATCGCATTTTGCTGTATTCAGCTTCATCCGACCAGGGAGGCTTTGCTGATTTTACATTGGGACAACCCTTTGCCTGGACCGGGAACGTAGACCCCGAAAGTGTGGTATTGCAGGTAGATGACGATACAATAAAACCCGGAACAGCGGTTGTATCATCAGGGGTGCGTGTAAGCTATCCGGCAGAAGAATGGACGCCGGGCTGGATTAAAATTCAGGATGATGACGGGCAAGTAATTACACTGGCTGCCAACTTATCCCAAGAAGAATCCGTGTTCACAAAAGCTGAGCAGGAAGAGGCGGAAAATTTGTTAAGTAACGAATCATTGGTTTGGGTGGATACAGCCGATATGAATGAAGAACAGCTGCAAAATGAGATTGTAGCCTCCGGATTTGGCCGGGAAATTTGGAGCTGGTTTATGTTAGCCGGATTGTTATTTTTAATAACTGAAACCCTGGTATCCATTGGGTATCGGGCAGAAACGGTAGAATGAGGTAGGTTATGGAATACTACTTATCAATATTTTTTAAAGGTGTGATTGTTTTCTTTAGTATCGCATCTACTTTATTGGCGGCCTATTCCTATCAGAATAAGTTACGCTTGCGTACGGTACGACTGAGTTGGGGAGCTGGAAAGCTGGGCGGGTACCCTCTATTTGCCACAGTATTTTTGTTGATTATAATGGGGCTTTCCTGGGTTGTTTTATATCAGGAAGATATTTCTAGATATCCGGTGTTTTTAGCCTACATGTGGATTGGCAGCATGTGGTTTATCTCCAGCTATCTGGCGTCAAAATATTATATCACCGATTACGGCATAGTCAAGAATATCAACGAGCCCTCCCAAACCATCCCATGGTTTCAGATTATGGATTATGTAGAACGCCCAAAAACGGATGGAGTAGAATATTTGTTTACTTATTCCGAGATGGATAAAACACTGATGGATGGTTATCAAAAAGTAAAATTCTTTGTACCGAGGAGGCGATATTATGCAGTTAAAAAAATTGTATCTTTAAAACTCGAAAATCGCATAGAAGGACAGTACCTGCCGGATATTGACCTCAAGAGAATTCAAGAAGACTAATACCTCATAAGACTTAATACATTTGTTAGACGACGTAAAAAATTCTGATATAGAACGAGAACGGGTAGCATTGGTGGGCCTGTATGGTCCCGATACTACAAGATTCCAGGCTGAAGAATACCTGGATGAGCTGGAGCTTTTAGCGGATACGGCCGGGGGCATCACTGTAGAAAAGATCCTCCAGAATAAAACCCATCCCGATGTTTCCACCTACATAGGTAAGGGAAAGCTGAATGAGCTGAAACGCATCATGGGCGAGAAAAACATTGATACGGTCATTTTTGATGATGACCTGACTCCCACCCAGCTCCGCAACATTGAAAAAGGAACCGATGGCAAAGTACTGGACCGGAGTTCGCTAATCCTTGATATTTTTGCCGGCCGTGCGAAAACGGCTGCTGCCAAAACACAGGTTGAGCTCGCTCAATTGCAATATCTGCTACCACGACTGACCCGCTACTGGACTCACCTTTCCCGCCAAAAAGGTGGAATTGGAACCAAAGGTCCTGGTGAAACCCAGATTGAGACCGACCGCCGGTTGATTGGCAAGCGTATTGCTACGCTCAAAGAAAAACTGGAGAAGCTGGAGAAACAACGAACCACACAGCGCAAAGGCCGAGAGGACATGGTACGTATCTCGCTGGTTGGATATACCAACGCCGGGAAGTCAACTTTGATGAACGCCCTCACTGAAACAGGCGTATTTGCTGAAGACCGGTTGTTTGCTACTCTCGATTCTACCGTGCGGCGCCACGAGATGGAAAATCATTCCGTGCTATTATCCGACACCGTAGGCTTTATTCGTAAGCTGCCCCACAATTTGGTAGAAAGTTTTAAATCCACTTTAGATGAGGTCCGGGAAGCCGATATACTATTACATGTAGTGGATGCTTCTTCGAAGATGGCTCCAGAGTATATTGAAGTTGTTGAGGAAACTTTGGAGGAGATTGAAGCGACCAACAAGCGAACCATACTGGTGTTCAATAAAGTTGATTTACTGGATCCCGGAAAAGTCTCTGAGTTGAAGCGTGCTTATCCGAATGCAGTGCTGGTTTCGGCTGAACAGCGTATTGGTTTGAAGGAACTGGAGCAGAGCATTGAGGATATGATTGAACTGGAATATTCAACCCATACCATGCAAATTCCGGTTTCAAAATATAAAGCGGTGGCCTTTATTCACGAAAATGCAAATGTGGAAAAAGAATCGTACGAGGGCACCGATGTGGAATTAACATTTAGCATCGCTAATAAAGATTTTAAGCAATTATCCCATTTGTTGGATACTATTGGCGTTAACAGCGAAGTTGTATAACCATGTTAGTAAATGAAATCACAAATACGGAGATCTCTCCACTGAAATTAACGGATACGGTTTCAGCGGCGATGTTGCGTCTTGATTTGTTGCACAGCACACAGATTGCCGTTGTGGATGAAGACGATCAGCTTGTAGGGATGGCGTCGCTGGCCAAACTGGTGGAAGTGGTAGATGATCAGTCATTACTTTCGGAAGTGGAGTTGAGTACCCCCGTATCTGTGCCTGATTATCAGCATTTGTTTGAAGCATCGAGGGTTATGTTAGCCCATGAGCTCTATTTGCTCCCTGTAGTTGATGTTAACCGGCAGTTTCTGGGCATGGTGAAAAAGAGGGATGTACTTACTGCGCTGGGCGATGTTTTTAATCTGTCCAGTTATGGTTCCGTGATTACCGTAGAACTGAGCCAAAAAGATTTTGCACTGTCTGATCTGGTTCGAATTATTGAAATGGAAGGCGCCAAGATTTTGGGCGTAGCAGTTCAGCAGCCGCGCGCACACAATCCATCGTACAGTGTATCGTTCAAATTAAATATGGAAGATTCTTCGGTGGTAAGCTCAAGCTTGCGCCGTTTTGGCTACACAATTACCTCCGAAGCCGATAGCGAAATGCTGGAGCATAATTTTTCTGACCGTGCAGACGAACTTATTCGCTATCTTGACATATAAAGCTAAAAGAAGAAACTGTTAACCTTACATATCTCGACGAGCTTCATGCAATTCGTCCCCAAAAGTACCTTCCTGGTGTTCTTACTGTTTGTAGTAAGTTCGCAATCCATTTTTTCGCAGGACCTCCAATCACCAGCCACCCAATTGTATCGTTCGGGAATTGACCTGTACGAAAAGGGTTTTTACGAAGAATCGGCACAGCATTTCTCCGATTTTACCACTTCTTATCCTGAGCATGATTTAAGAATATCAGCTGAATACTATTTGACCCGAGCGAAAACCGGCGCTGATTCTGCCAATATAGAAGCCTATTACCAGGATTTTGTGCTACGCTATCCGGGTACGGATCTCTCTGAAGTATTGCTTAAAGATTTGGGACATCGCTTTACGGATGCAGGTGAATACGAAGCGGCCATAGAGTATTATCAGCAGGCGGTTGATTCCTGGATGAAAGAAAAGAGTGCAGCAGAAACGAAATACTGGATTGCTGAAGCCGCAGCTGAAAATCAGGATTACGAGTATTCGCGCCAATATTTTATGGCGGTAGCCGATGACCATCTGCGTTCATCCTGGGCCCCTAAAGCGTTATATGCCCGTGGGCGTTTGTATCTGGAAGAAGAGAAGTATGATGCCTCTACCGAAGCTTTTGAAGTATTGCGCGACCGATTTCCTAACAGCGAGATCACCCGTCGCGTAGGTACGGCATTGGGTGAAGCTTATTACCAGCAGGGAAGGTATGAAGAAGCAACGGAAGCTTTACGCTCAGCCTTACCTCATCTTGATACTACCTCAAGAACTAAAGCCGTATTTCTGATTGCTGAAAGTCAGAATTATTTAGGGAACTATGACGAAGCCTCGAAAGCCTATCTCCAATACATCAACCTGACCAAAGGAACACCTGAAGAACGTATTGCCCATTACGGACTGGGTTGGCTATACAACAAACAGGAAATTTACCACTGGGCGGCTGAGTCATTTGGACGAGCAGCCACCGGAGACGATGAAATTGCACGAAAAGCACTGTATTACAAAGCAGTGAATGAAAAATTGGGAAGCCAGTATGGGAAATCCCTGGATTCCTTCCGGGAGTTCGGAGATCGTTTCAAAGAAGGATTTTGGGTAGAAAAAGCCTATTACGAATGGGCGGTATCGGCTTTTGAAGTCTCCCGGTATGATGAAGCTATTGAAGTGCTGCTGGAGCTGGTACGCAGTGATATGCAACTGGAGGATGCGGGCAAGGTTTACACCATGCTGGGTGAAGCCTTTTATGCCAATGCCGAATACACACGAGCCTTACAGGCTTTTGAAGAGGCTGAAAAGGCCGGGGATATTAGTCCTCAGTTAAAGCGGCAGGCACGTTTTCAGAAAGCCTGGATTATGTATAGGAACCAGGCCTATGAGCAGGCTCAGCCTGGTTTTGAAGCTGTCTATGCGGAAGCTCCTCAAACTGAAATTGGAAAAGAAGCTTTATTCTGGAGTGCCGATACCTATTACAAAATGAACCAGTATAGCCAGGCGGCTCGCCGGTTCAAAATGTTTGTAGATAATTATCCCGACGACACTATGGCGGGAGCAGCTCTGTATTCGCTTGGATGGAGTTACTTCGAAATGGGACAGTTTCAAAATGCTGTGGGGCCACTCAGAAACTTCCTGCAAAATTATAAAGCACCCGATGAAGCATTATTCCCTTACGATACGGACACGCAGCTGCGTATTGGGGATGCTTATTATGCAGTAGGTAATTACCAGGAAGCTATTGCCAGTTACAGCCAGGCACTTGGGGCTGAGCCGGGCGGGGATTATGCCATGTTCCAGATTGCCAACAGCTACTACCGGGCCGGCCGTACTTTCGATGCCGTATCAAATTTCCGCAAAACCCTTCGCATTTATCCCTACAGCCGTCTTCGTGAACAGGCACAATACAACATCGCCTACATATATCTGAATACGAACAACTACTCACAGGCGGTTGAAGAATTTAAGGCAGTAATCAGCAAATATCCTGGTACCCATTGGGCTGCACGATCGCAATACAATATCGGGGATGCGTATTACAATGCCGGCGAATACGAACGTGCCATCCAGGCCTACAAAAAAGTGCTGGATGAATATCCGCGCAGCGATTATATCATTGAAGCCATTAACGGCATTCAGTACGCACAACTTTCGGCCGGTCGGTCAGATAGCAGTTCAGCTATTTTAGAAGACTTTTTAAGTGATAACCCCACCAGTGCTACGGCCGATCAATTGCGATACCGTCAGGCTTTGAATGTATTTCAGTCGGGTGACTATGAGAATGCCATTAGCGAATTTCGCCAGTATTTACGTGTAACAAACTCTGAAGAGCTGGTGCCCGAAACTTACGCCAACCTTGCCGAGGCTTATCAGCAGACAGATCAAGCCAAAAATGCATTAGAAGCATATCGCACCATTGCCGATGAGTATCCGGATAGTGATCAGGCGCCATCGGCTCTTAGCTCAATGGGAACTATTCAGCTTGAGCTTGGACGAAACCCCGAGGCACATACCAGCTATACCCGGTTGTTGGATAGTTATCCACGGTTCCGGCAGGAAGCCTATGTTGGGATGGGAAATGCCAGTTTAGCACAGGGTAAAACGGATCAGGCCAAACAAGAATTTGAATCGGCTCTTGAGGTAAATGCGAATAGTCAGCCCGCAAAAGTTGGTTTGGGTAAAGTGGCGGTTTCAAACGGTAATTACGAACGTGCCCGCGAGATGCTGGTTCCTGTAGCTGAAAGCAGTAGCACCGAGATAGGTGCCGAGGCTCAATACTACGTAGGACAAATGCTGCAAAAGCAGGGCTCTTATAATGAAGCAATTGAAGAATATGCAAAAGTAAAAGTATTGTTTGAAGCCTTTGACTATTGGGTGTCACAGGCTATGTATAACGGCGCAGAGTGCCATATCCGGATGGGGAATCGTGGTGAAGCAATGACAATCTTAAACTCCATCATCAACGATTATCCCGGTACTGATGCCCAGCAAAAAGCTCAGGCATTATTAGAACGAAGCGGGGAATCTTAAGTAGAAAAGAGCAACAATAACGGGGGACAAATGCAGTGCATGCCAGAGTTTGTTATGTTTAACCCGTGGTCGCTAAAATGAGTCATACACAGAAAAATAAACTCCAAGCATGATTAAAACTGTACAGCCAGCTAATTCTCTAATAGGTGAACTGCATCTGCCACCCGATAAATCCATTTCACAGCGGGCCGCTATATTTTCGCTTTTGCATGATGGAGTTTCAGTGGTTAAGAATTATTCACCTGCACAAGATCCGCAAAGTACACTGAGTTGTGTACAGCAACTAGGTGCGGAGGTAGAAAAGGCTGATGGGCAGTTAAAGATTAAAGGTACAGGCCGCGATGGACTTAAAAAGCCCGTAAAGGATTTGGATTGTGGAAATTCCGGGACAGCCATGAGGCTGCTTTCCGGAGTGTTGACCGGTGCAGGTATCTCAGCCAAACTGATTGGCGATCCCTCTCTTTCTGCTCGAACGATGAAACGAATTATTGATCCAATGGAGGCCATGGGTGCACATATTCTGGCCCGGAACAGCCAATACGCCCCGCTGTTCATTAACCGGATTGATGCGCTAAAGCCTATGAAATACGAATTGCCCATTCCCAGTGCCCAGCTGAAGTCGTGCGTGTTACTTGCCGGTTTGTTCGGGGATGAGCCTACCCAAGTGATTGAAATACTGCCCAGCCGCGACCATACAGAGCGTTTGCTTAACCTGGATCAGAAAATGGTGCAGCATCGCAAAATTATTTCGGCTAGCCGCGAGGACGTGATCCCGGAACAAAGCTATACTATCCCCGGTGATTTTTCGGCCGCCGCATTTTGGCTGGTGGCTGCTGCTATTCAGGAAAAGGCGGAGTTGGTGTTGAAGAATATAGGATTAAATCCCACGCGAAATGCCTTGCTGGATATTTTGAAGGATATGGGTGCCGATATTGCTATAGAGAATGAACATAATGAAGGTGCTGAACCAGCTGGAGATATTGTGGTGCGTCAGTCCAGCCTGAAAGCTTTAGATATTGATCCCAAAATGATTCCTAATTGTATTGATGAGCTGCCTATCATTGCGGTAGCGATGTTGTTTGCAGAGGGATCTTCAGTTATCGCCGGAGCCGAGGAGTTGCGGCATAAAGAAACGGACCGGATCATGGCCATGGCAAAGATGCTAAAAGCTGTTGGGGCTGATTTTGAAGAAAAAGAAGACGGCTTAATCATTCATGGTAATCCGGATTTCACTTTTGAGCAAGCTACCTTTGAGTCTTTTCATGATCACCGTATTGCGATGTCGGCAGCGGTGTTATCTCTGAAAAGTAGAAAAGAGTGTAAGATCCGTGATGCAGAATCGGCAGCAGTTTCCTATCCTGGTTTTTGGGAAGATCTTGGGCTTGTGGCCAAAGGGTGATTTAGTGATATGGTGAAGCGGTGATGTGCTGAGGGAGATAGTTTAATTATCCCTGGCTTTTAATGGCTGTCTGATATGGTATCCCAAAACACCTCTCACAAGCAATTCGGGAATAGCCGAATTGCTTGATCTCTCCTCAAGGAGAGACTTTTCTGAATTGTGTTCAAGCTGCGAAGCCTGGCGATGTGTCTGAAGTGGGGTTCTTAATCGAAGGAAGTCCTCCCTTGAGGGAGGTGCCTGGTTTTGACTTGTCAAAACTGGCGGAGGGTGTGAGATGGCAATTGTCACATCAATTTTTTGGAGAAGTTAAAAACCTAAAACCACCTCCATCACCGCTTCACCAAATCACTAAATTACCCGACGGATAACTTCCACAAAGCAATACTGGTAGCCACAGCGGCATTAAGGCTCTCTACGTTCTCCTGCCCGGCGCCTGATTCAATACGCACTTTTCTTCTGCTGGAGTTTAAAAGCTCTGGATTGATTCCGTTGCCCTCATTTCCTACAACCAGCACCGTTTTTTCTGTGAGTTGAACCGTCCCCAGGTTTATACTGTCCGCCCCGCCATCCAGCAGCAGGGTTTGCCAACCAGCGCTTTCTAAATCTTCAAAAATGTTTTGAAGTTCTCCGGTCATCACCGGAATGCTACCCGTTGCACCAACGGTACTACGGACTACTTTGGGGTGATACACATCTACACTTCCCTTACCGGCAATAAGTGCTTTAGCGCCAAACCAGGCGGCTGTGCGTAATATCGTGCCCATGTTGCCGGGGTCTTGGATGGCATCGGTTGCTACAATAACCCCGGCTTGATTGACAAGCTCTTCCGGAGTGATTTCTCCGGGCATTTTACAAACCGCCAAAATGCCCTGTGGATTGTCCGTATCAGCCACTTCTTCAAAGGTTCCGTGATCTACTTCACAAACTTCAACTCCCTTGAACATTGCACCTTGTATCTTAAATCTTTCCCCCACAAAAACGGTATCAATTTTTATCAACCCGTTTTCAATGACTTGTTCTACGGCGCGTTCACCTTCTACCACAAAGCGTTGTTCTTTCTCGCGGTATTTCTTACGCCCTAATTTTCGAAGCAGCTTTATTTCGTTGTTTGATGCTTTTCTCATGGGGCAAGAATACAGAACTCAGCATTCAGAATACAGCCGCTGTTTAGTTTTGGTAAGCCAAATTCTGAAGCGTTCAAAATGTGACCGACCTGTCTATCTGGCCATAGCTAAGGTGGCGCAAAAGGTTTTTGGTTTAGTCCAGAGGGATTTAGCCCATTAATGTCGGACAAATCTGCCCGACCTGCGGGTTTGAACAATTAGCTGCCGTTTGAAGCAGTCCGGTACACAAAATCCTCAAGACTTACTGCTACGCCACCACTGGATTCATCATGCCGGGTACACACGGTTTCAGGATAATAGCCGCTTAGTGCAACTTCCGGTGTGGTTTTAATGGGGAAGCAGTCATTTGGGAGTGTTTGCATGTAGCTTTGTGCCAGCATCTCCTCATAGAAAATGACTTCGGCATCGTACACCCCATAAATCCAGGAGCGGGTAAAAGGAGTTCCGGAAAACTCTGCTGCAGTGGTGTCAACCAGATGGTTGCCCATGGCGGGAGCGGCCGCACCTACGTTAATATAATCGGGATGCATCAGATGATCGGGTACGGGCTTGGTGGCAATTTCATACTGATCGCAGCGAAGAAACTCTGGACCGCAGTCGCCGCGTTGCAGGCCAAATATTTTTTCTATGGGGGCGATGTAAAAGTGCACATCAAAATGCGGTTCATTCCAAATGCCATCTGGAATATGCCCTTCCAGGTTCCAGTTTACCAAAGCCCATTTAAAAGGCATGTCCACGTTACGTGTGATGGTTGCAGGCAGGGGGATCACCCGCTCGTGCCACGGCATGCATTCGGTGTCGGTGTCAATACTTCCGCTATTGTCGTGATCAAAACATCGATTACCGTCTGAAAGCGTTGTAGGTGGACTATCGAGAGCCTCCTTTGAAAATGAGACCCCTATTTTCAGCGGATTCCCATCTTTATCAATCTCCCCAAAAGTTTCCAGTGTACCTTCACCCATGGCAACCACAGCGCCCTTTAGTGACTTGGTCTCAGTTTCATTAGCCTTAATTTTTGTACAGGCAATAACTCCGGCTAGTAAAATACAGCTCATTGCCATCCATTGAATGGTTGGTTTCATATACCCTCCTAATTTATTGTATCACCCCCTTTCCACATACCGATAGCGACCTCGAAAAAGAATAAATCAGTTTTTATTTATGAAAAATAATGTAATAAGCAGGGGTGGTTTTCAAAAAGACCAGCTTCTGAAGGTTAATGAGAATTTAAAAGCCGGTTAAAAATCTTTAATAGCCGACTTTTAAATCTTGCCGTAGAGTGCTGTTTTCTAAACCCTGACTTGACTATCTTCAGGCCAAATTCAGCTTAAATTTATTTGTTATGGAGTTTTTGAAGTCATTAGGTATTGAAGGTATTAATCCAGGGACCAGTACCGGTTGCAGGCATTTTGAGAGCAAAGAGAGTATTAGCAGTTTCACCCCTTCCGACGGGAAGAAAATTGCTACCGTAGGCACAACTACCCGCGAACAATACGAGCATGTGGTGGCAGAGGCCGAGAAAGCATTTAAAGTATGGCGCGAAATGCCCGCCCCTCAACGAGGAGATATTGTACGGCAGATCGGGGAAAAACTGCGTGAGTATAAAGAACCGCTTGGCAAACTGGTGACTTATGAAATGGGTAAGATTTACCAGGAAGGCCTTGGCGAAGTACAAGAGATGATTGATATCTGTGATTTTGCCGTGGGGCAATCACGTATGTTGTATGGAAAGACCATGCACAGCGAGCGTCCGCAGCACCGGATGTACGAGCAATGGCATCCCTTGGGTATTGTAGGTATTATTTCCGCATTTAACTTTCCGGTTGCCGTTTGGAGCTGGAATGCAATGATTGCCGCTGTTTGTGGCAACGTGATGATATGGAAAGGCTCCGAGAAAACCCCATTATGTGGCGTGGCCGTGCAAAAAATTGTAGCTAAAGTGCTCAAAGAAAATAACCTGCCCGAAGGCATTTTTAACCTGGTAACGGGGGATCGTGAAGTAGGTGAATGGATGACCGAAGATCATCGCATCCCGTTGATCTCAGCCACAGGTTCAACCCGAATGGGCCGGGAAGTAGGCAAAACGGTGGCTTCCCGCTTAGGTAAAACCATTCTGGAGCTGGGCGGAAACAACGCCATTATCATTTCTGAAAACGCAGATATCGAGATGGCCATTCGTGCTACGGTATTTGGCGCAGTGGGTACCTGCGGGCAGCGTTGCACCAGCACGCGCCGACTCATTATTCATGAATCGGTGTACGACCAGGTGAAAGAGCGCTTGATGAATATTTATGAGAATATCACCATTGGTGATCCGCTGGATGAAGATACGCTGGTGGGCCCAATGATTGACGAAGGTGCTGTGGAAAACATGCAGAAGGCACTGGAAGCCATCAAAGAACAGGGTGGAGAAGTTATCTATGGGGGAGAAGTGCTGGATGAAGATGGTTTTTATGTACGTCCTGCGCTGGCCGAGGTTGAAAACGACTATGATATTGTACAGCAAGAAACTTTTGCCCCAATCCTGTATCTCATCAAATATGAAACCCAGGAAGAAGCCATGGTAATGCACAACGGCGTGAAGCAGGGACTCAGTTCGTCCATGTTTACGCTGAATATGCGCGAAGCCGAGAAATTCTTAAGCGCGGCGGGATCAGATTGCGGAATTGCCAACATCAACATTGGCACCAGCGGGGCCGAAATAGGCGGTGCTTTTGGGGGAGAGAAAGAAACGGGAGGCGGGCGAGAATCCGGCTCGGATGCCTGGAAAGCCTACATGCGCCGTCAAACCAATACCATCAATTGGGGCGATTCATTACCGCTTGCACAGGGCATCGATTTTGATGTTTAGTATTAATTGAAGATTAAAGATTAAAAATGGAAGATTTTTTTGATCCAATGGTAGCTTTAGGAAATGACAAGCCCCCTACTGCTACTCTTGCTTCAACTTACTTTGCATAAGCATTGTAAATCTGGAAATCTTCCATTTTTTAATCTTCCATTTTAAATCATGCTCTCCTGTTTTCAGGGTTTGGATACTCGAGAAAGAGTATCCAAAAGTCTATCAACTCAAATGCCACTGCCTTGAACACCATCCAAAAACTTATTGATACGCTGGAGCTGGAAGAGCATCCCGAGGGCGGCTACTTCAAAGAGACCTACCGCAGCGAGGAAATCATCCCCGAAAAAGAATTACCGGAAGTGTTTGAAGGGGAGCGTAACTGCTGCACGGGCATCTATTTTCTGCTGACTTCCGATACCTTCTCGGCCTTCCACAAAATCCACCAGGATGAGATGTGGCATTTTTATGAGGGATCATCGTTAACCATACACATGATTTATTCCGATGGCCGGTATGAAAAACAGGAAGTCGGAATGAATTTAGAAAAAGGTGAACGTCCACAATTTACGGTGCCTAAAGAAGTTTGGTTTGCAGCTGAGGTAAGTGAACCGAATAGCTATAGTTTAGTGGGATGCACGGTTTCACCGGGATTTGATTTCCGGGATTTTGAATTGGCGGAACGGGAGTCTTTAACAAAGCGGTTTTACAATCATGGCGATATCATATCCAAATTTACTCGCGCCTGAGGCATGAAACTTCCTCATTTGCGATATTCAATCTCATACAAGATTTTATCTCAAGCAGCGTTTAGAAGGGCCTAAAATAAAATTCAGCATTATCGCAAAAAAACCAATAGTTTTATAGCTCACTCATTCAACAACCGAACTTTATGCAACAAGTAGCGAACAAAAACTGGAGTCCAACTTCCTGGAAAGAGAAACCGGTAAAACAATTGCCGGATTATCCGGATCAGGAAAAATTAGAGCAGAGCTATCAAGTACTAAAGGATTTACCGCCATTGGTAACTTCCTGGGAAATCGAGGCTCTTAAAAATAAACTGGCTGACGTAGCGGCCGGAAAAGGATTTTTACTTCAAGGGGGTGACTGTGCCGAGAGTTTTGATGCCACCAAAGCACCCAAGATTGTAAACATGGTGAAGGTGTTGCTGCAAACCAGTTTCATCCTGATTCATGAGATGGGAATCCCCGTACTACGGGTGGGCCGCATTGCCGGACAGTATGCCAAGCCGCGATCCAATGATTTTGAAACGGTGGATGGAGAAAAAATTCATAACTATCGTGGCGACCTTATCAATAGTTTTGAATCAGATTCTGGGGCACGCATGCCAGATCCTGATCGTCTCATTGAAGGATATCATAAAGCCGGGCTTACCCTGAACTTTTTGCGCGCTCTTGCGGATGAAGGCTTTGCCGATTTACATCATCCCGAGCAGTGGGAACTCGATTTTATGCGGAATAACGAGTATTACAAGGATTATGAAGACATGGTGTCATCCATCACCAAAGCCGTGAAGTTTGTGGAAGCCATTGCTCCCGATACTTTTACCACCCTGCAGAAAGTTGATTTCTACACCTCGCACGAGGCACTAAATCTGTATTACGATTCAGCCCAAACCCGTCCTGTGCCCCGCAAGAATGGCCACTTTAACCTGAGTGCACATATGGTATGGCTGGGCAACCGAACCCGTGATCTGGATGGAGCTCATGTAGAATATTTCAGAGGCATTAACAACCCGGTGGGGATTAAAATAGGACCTCCATATGAAATTGATGAGACTCTAAAACTGATTGAGGCACTGAATCCCAATCATGAAGCTGGGAAAATTGTGTTGATTACTCGTTTTGGTAAAGACATCATTGAAGATGAATTGCCTAAGTTGATCAAAGCCGTTCGTCAGGAAGGTTTCCCTGTGGTATGGAGCTCAGATCCGATGCACGGAAATACCTTTAGCACTGATGGTGGTATTAAGACCCGTAATTTCGACGCTATTTTGAGCGAGATGCAATCGGCTTTCGCCATTCACCGCTCAGAAGGAAGCTATTTGGGAGGCGTTCACCTGGAGCTTACCGGTGATAACGTGACCGAATGCGTAGGCGGAGCAAATGGCCTGGATGTGAAAGGGCTCAATAAAAACTACGAGACTTTCTGCGATCCCCGCCTGAATTATGAGCAGAGCCTGGAAATGGCCTTTCTCGTAGCCCGCGAATGGAAGAAAAGCTATTCGTAGGAAATTCAAGATTTAAGATTGGTTGTGAGCCAATTTTAGACTTTTCATGAAGCCGCGGCATTTTGCTTGCGGCTTTTTTCATGAACCGCAAAGAATGCCAGGAGGCGCAAAGTTCTCTGAAGAAATAAATGCCCCATATAATTCAAAATTCATCATCCAAAATCCTAATCTTTAATCTTTAATTTTGAATCTTTAATCACCCCACCTCTGCCATTTTGATCAGCAATTCTGCCACCGCTTCAAAAGCGTCATAATCACTTTGTCAGCTTCAAATAGCAGTCTGAAATTTCATCAGCATTTTTTGCCCGACTGTCAGGACTGCTTTCAGAGCAGTTTATTGGCACATGCCTTGCAATATTACTTGTGAATTTTTGAAACAAAGAAATCAAAATTAACAGCGAGGTTAGTTATGGCACTTATCAATTATACCCGACCAAACTTAGACGTTCAGAACAAACGATTCAGTGACATCTTAGACGAATTCTTCAACGATTCACTGAAATACCGCAATGATTCTTTCACTCCCAGTGTAGATATCTCAGAAACCGAAGAGAATTTTGAAGTTTCTGTAGCACTACCGGGAATGAATAAAGATGATATTCAGGTAGATCTTGAAAATGGTCGCCTGACTATTAGCGGTGAACGCAAATTTGAAAATGAAGACAAAGGCAAAAACTACCATCGTGTAGAATCCGGATTCGGAACCTTTAGCCGTTCCTTCCATCTGCCCGATACGGTAGACGAAAGCAGCATTTCCGCCAAATACGAAAATGGCGTACTGAACATCACTATTGCCAAGAATGAAGAGAAAGTTAAAAGACAGATCGAGGTATCGTAACCCGATCGTATTTTAGGTTAAGGGAACCGGAGCCGTTTGATTACGGCTTCGGTCTTATTTTTTGTAAGGCTTGTAAAGATTATCACAAGCATACAATTTTTTTATATACACGCGTTGTAGAGAGCGAATAACAAACTTCATCAAAACTTGAGGAATTATGAATACGACCGTTCGAAATATATTCGGGGTGGCTGCAGCAATATTGGTATTGCTTGGAGTAAACATAGCCACCGATAATATTAATGGAGCCTTCAATGGAACAGAAAAGGAAGGTAATGTCGACTCAGTAGTAAACACAGAAAAACCAACACCTGCGGAAAACCGATCTGTAGCATCTCTAAAAGATTTTAATGATGCTATTGTAGACATCGCTGAAAAAACCAACCCGGCGGTAGTTACCATCACCACCAAGCGTACCCAGGAAATAAGAAGAGTAAATCCTTTCTCCCAGTTTTTTGGGATGCCACAAGGTGAAGGACAAACTCAAGAGCGTATTCAGCGTGGGCTGGGATCCGGAGTGATTGTCTCTGAGGATGGTTATATCCTTACCAACAACCACGTGATTGATAACACCGATGAGATCACTGTACGGATGTACAGTGGCGAAGAAGTGGAAGCCGAACTGATAGGCACCGATCCACAAACTGATATTGCGGTGCTGAAAGTAGAAGAAAATAACCTGCCGGCAGTAACTTTAGGTAACAGCGACAACCTGAAAGTAGGCTCTTTTGTATTGGCTATCGGTAGTCCGCTGAGTGAAAATTTAGCACACACCGTATCCTTCGGTATTGTGAGTGCACGGGGCCGTTCGCTTACTAACCTGACAGCATATGGTGATTACATCCAGACTGATGCCGCTATCAACCCTGGAAACTCCGGAGGAGCCCTTATTGATGTGAACGGGCAACTGGTAGGCATTAACTCGGCTATAGCATCCCGCTCGGGCGGTAATGATGGTATTGGCTTTGCGATCCCTGCAAACCTTGCCAAGCGTATTATGGATGATTTAGTTGATGACGGTGAAGTTAGCCGTGGCTACCTGGGCATGACAATGGGCGGTGAAGTAGATCAAACCATGGCTAAAGCTTTAGACCTGGATGATACCCGCGGAATCATGGTAGGAAGAGTAGAAGAGGGCAGTCCGGCCGAAAATGCGGGTTTACAAGCTGAAGATGTAATCGTATCTTTGAACGGTGAGGAGATAAGAAACTGGGACAACTTCCGAACAAGCATTGCATCATTCAAACCCGGAGACGAAATAACACTGGGTATTGTTAGAGACAATGACAATATGGAACTGGAAGTAACGTTAGGTGAACGTCCCGATGATGCAACAGCATCCGCTTCTTCTCAGGATAAAGATGATTTAAATGAGCGATTAGGTTTCACCGTTACTGATTTGACTGCTGAAATAAGAAGACAGTTGGATCTCGAAAACGAAACGGAAGGCGTTATTGTTAGGAATGTACGCCAAGGCAGCGATGCCTTTGAACGAGGACTCAGAAGAGGAGATGTAATCACTTCTGTAAACAAGAATAAAATTGATTCATCCGATGAATTTTATTCTCAGCTTGAACGTTCATTATCTGAAGAAGACAACGTTGTACTATTGACAGTCCTCCGTAACGACGTGAAACAATACCTGGCTTTTGAACTATAACTTATTGAAGAACATTTGTACCCCGAAAACCCAAACCTTGATCCCTGATACGGATCAGGGTTTTTCTTAGAATGTATTGATGGGAGCGATTGATAGATTCTGTGCTGTTTACAAAAAATTGCACAGATAAAATAGAATCATTTCGTATCTTAAGGATTACAGAATTTTTGTACCCCGAAAAACCCAAACCCCGTGCTCTGATACAGCTCGGGGTTTTTTTATGGGATTTTGGTTTTGGGTAGATAAGAAATAGAACGCGGATGACACGGATTAAGCGGATAGGAAAAAAGTAATCTTGGCTTAAATTCAGATTTGCCCCGTTCTTCTTCCTTATGCCGTATCACCATCAAAACAAATTGCGGGCAAAGTAGTAGCGGATGCTGGCATTGACGTTCCAGTTAAACAATTTTTCCTTCATAGTAACAACGCTCTCTCTATTATAGATTTCCATTCCCACAGAAGCACCTCCGGTTAGAGCAATTCGATTTTCAATAAAATAGCTGAGGTTACCTGATAAATATGTTGTGTTCCTTAAATAGTCGAAGTTAGATGTATTCAGTTTACGCTTAGGATTAAGAAGCTGATTTTGCAGACGGGTGGTAAATAGATACCGGTCTGTCAAAGTCCATAGCCAGTTAAAAGAGGTTTGTGATGATAAAGTCCACTTTAAGTCACTTTCGTCTTCAAGAGGGAATTGAAGGTTATTTTCGCTGACAAAGCTGATCTGGTGATTCAGGTTCAGGTTTTTATACCATCTGATAGTGGCTGTGGTAATCAGCGCTTTATTGATGTCGGTATCGCGATCTATACTTGTTTCTCCCAATTGTTTGCTCTCTTCTCTTCGCAAACGGTTAAAGTAACTAAAGGTACCGGAAATTGAGGTTTCAAAACCTTCCAGCCGTTGTCCCAGTGTTTCGTTTAATACATCAGTGAGATATAACAAATTGTAAGCATTTATCGCATCTAATTTTCCGGATAAAACCTGGTTCATATCACCCCAAAAATATTTTTGATAGCGATCGGTAGTTCGTTGATACCCTCGTAATTTGGTAAAGTGTTCTGCAGTAGCGATAATTTCCCTGTTAGTTAAGGAGGCTTCTCCAAGGCTTTTGTATCGTTCATTAAGACGAATAGCTCGAATTTGTGGCGTGATATTTCGGAGACGGCCAAAACCAATACCGAGTTCCGGGTTTAGATATAATCGCCTTTCCAACAGATCCCTTCTTCTTTTAGGTAGTATATCATCAGAACCTTTTCGGGAATAATCAGTCCACTGGTATCTAAAGTCGGCATCAATAGCAGTAAGGAGAAAGAAATTCTCGTTTAGGTAGTTCTGAATACTTAGATCCACTTGATAATTACTGCCGTAAGAACCGTTATATATATCCCGGTCGTAACCTAAAGCCCTTATTTCAGTGTTTGAGTCATATTCATATTCAAGCTGTCTGCTTGAACCTTGCAAGCAGGTATTAACTCCTAATCGGGTATTCAAAGAGATTGTTTTATCCTCTGACTGCCGAAAATAACGATACGCCGGGGTTAAATTAATACGTATGGAATGAGTATTGTGATCGGTATCTGTTGTAACTATGCCGGATTGACTGATATCAAAAAGTTCGTCATCAATCCGTAAGTATTCACCGGAAGATTGAAACGAACCGCTCTCCAAATAAAAATTACTGTATCCCCAATCCGGCAGGCGGTAGTCGAGGATGTATTGAAAATCGGTGCTGTCCGAAAAACCGATACTTTGTTGGGCGAAAAGAGGGGAGCTACATACAGTTAAAAAGAGAAGAGCGAAAGGTAAGGCAGGTTTCTTCATGTCATCTGGGTTTAGGTTAGAACATTTTGGCATTTGTACCTGACTGTTAACATCATAAAAGACAGTATATAGTTTAATAACATGTAAATGCGACACTATAAAAAAACAGGCACGGTTTTGGATTTATTTCATCCAGAAAAGAACACAAAAGGAGATGAACCATGAATTTGAATAAATTTACTTTAAAGGCACAGGAAGCCGTACAAAAGGCACTGGAAATAGCCCAGGGAGAGAACAACCAGGCGGTGGAGCCTGCTCATATCCTGAAAGCATTTTTAAGTGACAGTGAGAGTATTGTAAACACTCTGCTGGATAAGTTGGGAGCCAACAGTCAGGGTATTGGAAATGCATTAGACAGTATCATAGCTCGTTTGCCCAATGTACAAGGGGCTTCGGTGACGGGACAATACCTGTCCAATACCAGCAAAGAGGCTTTCGATAAAGCCCAGAAACAAGCCACTGAAATGGGCGATGATTACATCAGCTCGGAGCACGTACTGATTGGTCTTACCCAGGTGAAGGGTGAAGTGAGCAGCGTGTTGAAAGATCAGGGTGTGACCAAGGATAACATCCTGAAAGTATTAACGGATGTACGCGGTAACCAATCGGTGGATGACCCCAATGCAGAAAGTCGCTA
Organism: Gracilimonas mengyeensis; assembly: GCF_900182705.1. Classification (GTDB taxonomy): domain Bacteria; phylum Bacteroidota; class Rhodothermia; order Balneolales; family Balneolaceae; genus Gracilimonas; species Gracilimonas mengyeensis. The sequence continues at coordinate 44,007 of NZ_FXTP01000002.1, forward strand.
CGGAGCCCTCAAGAAATACGGTCGTGATCTGAACGAGCAAGCAGAAAAGAATAAGTTGGACCCGGTGATTGGCCGTGATCAGGAAATCCGGCGCGTGATGCAGATTTTATCCCGCCGAACCAAAAACAACCCGGTGTTGATTGGCGAGCCCGGCGTGGGTAAAACCGCCATCGCCGAAGGTATGGCGCTGCGTATTGTGCGGGGGGATGTACCCGAAGGTCTCAAGTCCAAGCGTATTGTAGCCTTGGATATGGGATCACTGGTAGCCGGAACCAAATTCCGGGGTGAGTTTGAAGAACGCCTGAAAGCCATCGTGAAGGAAGTGACCGAATCCGACGGGGAAGTGATCCTGTTTATTGATGAGATTCATACCCTGGTGGGAGCCGGTGCTACTGAAGGTGCCATGGATGCCGCCAACATTCTGAAGCCGGCTCTGGCCCGTGGTGAACTGCATGCCATAGGCGCCACCACGCTGGACGAATACCGTAAGCACATCGAAAAAGACAAAGCCCTGGAGCGACGCCTGCAAACGGTGCTGATTAATGAGCCCTCGGTAGAAGATACCGTATCCATCCTTCGTGGATTGCAGGAACGCTACGAGGTGCACCACGGGGTTCGTATTAAAGATGCTGCGGTGGTGGCTGCAGCCGAGCTTTCACACCGTTACATCGGCGATCGTTTTCTGCCGGATAAAGCCATTGACCTGATTGACGAGGCCGCTTCCCGTTTGCGATTGCAGATTGACTCGTTGCCGGAAGAACTGGATGCGCTGGAGCGACAAATCCGTCAGCTTGAGATCGAACGCGAGGCCCTGAAGCGAGAGAAAGATGAATCCAAGATCGAAGGCATCGAAAAAGAACTGGCCGATTTGGAAGAGCAGCGCAAAACCATGCACGTGCAGTGGGAGAAAGAACGTGACTTGATCCAGAAAGTGCGCGAATTAAAGCAGGTGATAGATACTACCCGCAACGAAGCCGACAAAGCCGAGAGGCAGGGCAACTACGAAAAAGTGGCTGAGTTACGCTACGGTACTATCGCCCAGCTGGAAAATGATCTGAAAGAATCGCAGGCCAAGCTGGATGATATGCAGGAAAATCAATCCCTGCTAAAAGAGGAAGTGGATGCTGAAGACATCGCCGATATTGTAGCGCGCTGGACCGGCATCCCCGTCCGCAAGATGTTGCAGAGTGAGCGTAAGAAACTGCTCCACCTGGAAGAAGAATTGCACAAGCGAGTTGTTGGTCAGGATAAAGCCATTGAGGCCATTTCTGATGCCGTACGTCGCTCCCGTGCCGGTTTGCAGGATGAACAAAAGCCGATTGGGTCGTTTTTCTTCCTTGGCTCTACCGGGGTTGGTAAAACCGAGCTGGCCCGTTCGCTGGCTGATTTCCTGTTTAATGACGAGCAAGCCATGATCCGCATTGATATGAGTGAGTACATGGAGAAACACAGCGTGAGCCGTTTGGTAGGTGCGCCTCCGGGATACGTGGGCTACGATGAAGGCGGACAACTAACCGAAGCTGCTCGCCGGCATCCGTATTCTGTAATATTGCTGGATGAGATCGAGAAAGCCCACCCGGATGTGTTTAACATCCTGCTGCAGGTGCTGGATGAAGGTCGCCTGACGGACAATAAGGGCACCACGGTGGATTTCAAAAATACCATCATCATCATGACTTCCAACATTGGTTCGCACCTTATTTCTAATGAAATCGAGAAAACCGGCGGCGATATGACGGACGAGAAATACGAAGAGCTGCAGAACAAGCTGATTGATCAGCTGAAGCAGACTATTCGTCCTGAATTCCTGAACCGTGTGGACGACACCATCGTATTCCACCCGCTGGGCAAAGAGCATATCCGGTCAATAGTGGATATTCAACTGCGCCGTGTACACGAGATGCTCGGTAAAAACGAAGTGACGCTGGAGGTCCCCGAAAAAGTTAAAGACTGGCTGGCTGAGCGTGGATACGACCCGGTATACGGAGCTCGTCCGTTGAAGCGGGTAATCCAGCAGAACATTACCAACAGGCTGGCTACTCTGCTCATTAGCCGTGATGAAGAAGGTCCGGTGCACTTTGAAGCTACCATGGCGAAGAATGGCGAGTACATAGATTTTGCCGAGGTGGTGGAAGATGTAGATGCCTGGGCGGAAACGGATTAAAGATTCAAGATTTAAAATTCAAGACTTGAAAAAGAGTAGGGCGGACAGATTTGTCCGCCTTTCTTTTACATGGAAAGGATGGGAATTTTGAGTGTTGAATTAAAGTGCCGTGGAGTTCAGGTACATATCTCCAAGAACAGAAGTTGTTGCGAGCTCCGTATTCACCTCAGTTTCTGATCCAATTCAACATTCAAAATTCAAAACTTAAAATTCCTTCCACGTTTGATTCTCGTTCCGCCGCTCTGCTGCGGAATGTATGTCAGAGGCTCTGCCTCGCAAACCTCATTTGCTACTTATCTTCCATAAAATTAGATTCTATCGTCAATAGAAATAAATTTTCGGATAAAAAATGGGGTATCGAGTTTTAGGGTGCGTACTGTTAGTTCTAACGGTCTCTTGCACCTCTTCAGAAGAGCAGGAAAATAAGCAAATAGCTTTTAGCGCTACCTATAAAAAAGTGCTGGAAATCAGTGGTCAGGAAGGACCGGAGGCAAGCTGGATGTTACGCCCCGGCAATATCTCCCTGGATAAGGAAGGCCGTATTTACATCACTGATGAGCAGCGGAATTTCATACAAAAATTCGACTCATCAGGTACTTTCATTCAGAAGATAGGCGCTTCAGGCAGTGGGCCGGGCGAGTTTAACAATCTGTTTGGGGTATATGCAGATAGTGTACTCATTGGCTTTTCCAGAGGTACTTCCAGAATGCTCAGGTTTTCGCTTGATGGAGATTTTCAACAATCCTATCCCATACAAGGCGTCTCCTCAAAACCCCAAATGCACCGTATCGGAGATCAGTTCCTACTGTTTCATGTGAACTACGGGGATGCCCCGGATGAAAAATACACCCTGCATATCTACAATAAATCCTTCGAATTGATCGACGAACAGATTCATTTATCCGAATTATATGAGAACTTTAACCCCGATCACACGAACCTGGCTTTGGCTTTTCCCAATTCGGTGGTTTTTTTAGATGATAGCCGATTACTGATGGCGCCGGCCATTTATTCCGGAAAACTTTTTGAATACAAGCTGAACCCTCAAAGCGGTGAGTGGGAGCAGGCATCCGTCGTAGAAGGGAAGTCAATAGCCAAAGGGTATTCGGTGTTAAACAACAGTAAGGATGCCGATATGGTGCTTTTCCCGAAGCACAGCGATGATGGTCTGTATTTTCGCATATACGGACAATCTATGTACTTGTCGCAATTGAGGGACGGCCGGTACGTACACTTCATTCGCCGGGATGTGGATCAGATCCGGGAATATGGTATAGAGCTCTACGATGAAGACTTAAATTTCCTGGGCTACAAGGAACTGCTGACCGATCCGAACCCTAATGACGAAGAGAAAATTATTTTAAGGCAACCTCAGGATATGGATAGCAGAAACCGGTTTTACAGTATCGATTTTGGCGATGACGGGGCGATGGTGGTAGCGCACGAATTGGTGATTGAGAATTAAAGATTAAAGATTGCAGAAAATGCGCTCGTTTCACCGCGCCGTTTCGAAATGTCTTAAGGGGCTTTTTCCAGCCAAGTCCTGAAGGGACACCAGCACCAGTGCAGGGCAACGCCCTGTGAAACAAACGCCCGCCAAAGCAAAAGCCCAATGGGGCGTAATTACCAACGGACCGGGAAGTCCGGGCAGGCATTGCTCCCGAAGGGATACCCGGGACGCAACCAAATAGTTTAGGAACAAGCACGTCCAATTATTTATAGGTTAATAATTTCTAATGTAACATTGGGGGGGGTATTGCTCTTAGCTATAGATTGGTGTGGAATAAAAACCAAGGGGTAAATTCACGCCAATTATTGGAAGGACACATGAGAGTGGTTATGGTAATGGGTACAATTACAAACAAAAAAAACAGAAAGAATATGGGAAAACTTCCAATTGAGCAGGCAATAATATTTCTAAAAACTGAGATTAGAGGTGCTTACTCCAACCAAAACAGGGATAAGAAGTTAAGGGCAATTTCTTATATAGATATCAAACTGGGGGGTTGATATGCATTCCAGCTTCAAATCTGTTCAAGAAATATTAGAAAAGACCAAGAATGAAATAGTAGTCAATGGTTCTGACTTGCCACAAGATGTAAAAGACATGCTATGTTATATCCGGAAAAACTTATTCAATGATTCTTTAACTATTTCAGAAATGAGGAATGATTTAAGAATTTTGAATAAGAACTATGCTGCTAGATTTAAATTATATACTGGATATAATCCAAAAATATATATTATTGTAAAAAGACTAGAAACAGCAAAAAAAATTTTAACGAAAACTGAATTATCTATTACGCAAGTAAGTATTGCTTTGGGATTTTTATCACATTCATCTTTTAGCAAGATTTTTATAAAGAGTTTTGGGATAAGTCCTTCTAAGTGGATAGATGAGGAATTAAATTCAGATAAAAACTCACAAAAGTAAAAAACTAGTATAGTATACTATAAGAGCAATAAAATTTATACCATAATAATGAAATACTTAAAGCTGTTTTTAATTGCCACATTTTTAAGTGCAGGTGCATATTTTTTTTATTCTTCAGTAAGTAATCAAGATATTTTGAGCGAGGAAAGTGATAGAATAGAATATATTACAAATAAAGTACGCTTAGATAATATTGGTTTAAATAAGAGCCTAGATAAAAGAGATATAAGATTAGTTTTTGCATTAGAGAATGTTTCTTGTTCTTCTTGTTTGAATGAAATTGATAGCTATATAAATTTTATAGAAAAGACTTATCCAAAAAAGGATTTTAGTATTTTATTTTGGTTTAACATGGAGGATAGAGAGATTGCGGAGGGATATTATGAATCACTTGGAGGAAATTATGATTATTCATTTTCTGAGTTTGACACTACTTATTATAATTTATTAAGCAATGGTAATAAGTTATTGTTCGTGTCTGAATCAAATAATGTCTTTGCATATACAAGGGTACCTAATCTGATAACATCTGATGAAGAGAAAAAAAGCATATTCGATGATGTTGTCCATAACACTAATCTTAAAAGTAAATAATATGAGATACATAAATAACATACTAAAAATCAGTTTCATTTTTTTTGCAATATCTTTGTGCTTTTCACAATGGAATAGCTCAAAGGCATCATCTAAGAGTGACTTGAATAACAATAAATTTAGGACTAGTTGTTATTGGTGTCTTGAGGGTGATTGTCAAAGACAAGGTGGTGGGTCTGGATGGTCAGGCTGTGCTGATGGATATAGCTATTGTGGATTTAGTGGGAATAGTTGCTGTGTAAGTTGTTTTCAGTAATAAGTAAAAGAATAATCAATATTAATGGGCTGACTTTTAGTAAAGTAGCCCATTAATTTTTCTATATCACATGAAATAATGAAATCAATTAAAATAATAGCTTCATTCCTATTTTATTTTAGTTTAACTATAAGTATTGAGGCTCAGGACAAATTAAATATAGTCGTAGAAGAAGTCTCAGTTATTCAAACTGATGAAGATATATTTATAGGTGATCCAAGACATATTATTGCTGATAGTCTGATATATGTTGCAGATCATGTTGATTTGACAATAAAAGTCTTCAATAAGGGCGGGAAGTATATCTCTAAATTTGGTGGAAGGGGCCGTGGTCCTGGAGAAATGCTTGATATGTCTGTGTTCTGGAAAACTAAAAATCACTTATTAGTATTTGATAATTTAAATGCAAAAGTAATAAAATGGACTCTGGAAGGTGATTTTTTGGAAGAAATTTTTATAAAAAATAGTGAATTGCAATGGCCTAGGGCAGTAGAAAACTATAGAGAGACAAATCATTTGTTAGTATATCACTTACCGAATCCTGAAGATGAAAGCTTATTCCATATATGGGATGAAAATTTTGATAGAAGGGTAAGATCCTTTTCTATAATTTCTTTGATTGAAGATAATATGGATAATTCTCAGCTAGAAAAAAATTTAATGAAATTTCAACCTGGTTCAATAGTTATTGACCGTAATGGTAAACTTTATTATTCTCCTTTTTTGTACAGAGGTATAATTTATGAGTATGACCTATCTTCAGCAAATGATTGGAATAATGTATACAAGGGTTACTCCGTATCTAATGATGTGTATGATGAAGTTCGCCGTAAAAAAACCGGGGCAGCCAAAAATTATGACATAAGTTTTTCTTTAAATGGTATTTCTTACGCCATTTTACTAAAAAGTATAAGTGTTGGAATGTATGAAACTAAAGAAGGCTATTTAATACATTTCATATCCTTTGTTAAAAATGGAAGAAAATTATGGGGGTTTGAAGTTTATGATGAAAATAGAAACTATTTAGGCTTCAAAAACTTAGTTACTAAAGAAATAAAGGGAGAGGAGTCTACTTTGATACGGTTATTTACTAAAACAATTGATGATGAAAACCGTGTATTTGTAGTCGAAGACAAGGGGCAAGGGAAAAGGGAAATTAAATCATATAAAGTACATATCAACCAATAAAATGGGCTACCTTTGTTGAATAATACACCACGGACCGGGAGGCCCGCAAAGGCATTCCCAACCGGGTGATTGGGAACGATAACTGACGAGAGTTAATCAAGCCAAATTCTACCAAAGGTCATTCCTGCGCAGGCAGGAATCCTATTATTGATATAATATCAAAAGGTGAAAACCTGCAATGCAATGGTTCATAGTTAAGTGCATTAAACCCATCTAATGTAACAAAGCCGTTACTAATATCTCTTGAAATAAGCGGATATAGTAAAGAAGATTTAAATCCTCAAAATGGAACAAGTGGTACATAACACCTACGGCAGGTGCTGGATACCAGTATTCAGCAAATCGGTTTGTAATTGGAGCCAAAATTACGCTAAGCTACGTAGAATATATGTCAGACTTGCCAACTTTATTACCCGGATTGGGTATTAAATTTGGGTATAAATTTTGATAGATATATTTGCTATGATGAAATACATTTTTGTCCTTATTGTACTTTTTGTAGTAGATCCATTTAATGGGTACTCACAGGAGCTGAAATTATTAGCATCCTACGAAGAGCATATATATAGCCCAACTACTTTTTATGTGCTGGCAGAAGACACCATATTAACAGTAGAGTTAGGCAATAAGGAAGCAGTCCTGAACTTATTGGACTTAAAAAATAACAAAGTCATAAATTCTCAAAGGGCGGGTATGGGGCCCGGAGAGCTTGCTCAAAATGGAATGAAGTATATCACCAAAATAAGTAAAGACTCTATTTGGGTGTGGGATGATGGTCTTCGCCGGGGTATGCTATATGATCAAGAATTGAATTATATCACGGATATTAAAGCGGAGGATCATGCTATTAACGCTGCTTTGTATGTAAACGATTCAACGGTTATTGCAAAAAAACCATATGAGAACCATAGTGTAGTGGGGCTTTATCCTTTGGACAAACTTCGTATTAAAAGTATTCCTTATTACCATATTGCTTCTTACGTATACAAAAGCTTTAATCCCTTTTTTCGAAATCCCTTGCTAAATCAGGGGCCCATGTTAGTAGGTTCTAAAGAAACAGTATATATTGGTTTTGATTTTGGCTCTACTGTTCTTTCCATAGATCCAAATGGAAGTGTAGATACATTATCTACTCCTTATTTTTTTCCCTTTCCCAAGGTCACAAGCAATTCGGGATATATGGCTCCAGATCATGCAAAATCCCCCCTTACAACATTAAGTTTAAGCGGTGATGCAGAGTCAATTTATCTATTATTTTCAGGTGAAAAATTTGACGATAGTCCATTTAAAAATTTAGGTAGAGTGATTACTGGAAAAATTGCCGATGCCATTGAAGAATCTGAAAACGCAAAACAGGTATTTATATTTGATAAAAAAAGTAGAAAAGTTATTAACAGTTTTAATTTACCTGTGCAATCAAAAGTGATTCAGGTGTATAAAGATTTTCTTTATACTCTTTCCTATCAACAAGGAAAGTATGTTATACTAAAATTTGACTTTATTCGGTAATGTATTATTTAAAATTAATTTTAGGCATTTATTTTATTATTTCTAGTATAAATAGGTTTTTGACTTCCGACCATTTATTATTGGTACATAATACTTCTGATTTTTATCCGGTTTCGAAGTTATTTTTGGCAATTGTTGAATGTGGTATTGCAAGCTTGCTGTTAATATCATCAAGGCAAAAGTTGGTTGTTTTTGTAGGGCTTTTTCTTATTATTCCGGGGCTGATAATTGCGCTTGTCAATCTTCTTCTTAATTTCGGGCCATCTTGTCAAATAGGATACACCACCAATCCACCGCTATTCTCTCTCCTTCAGAAAACCTTGTTAAGCATATTGCTAATGTTAGTTTATAACGTCAAAGGATCTAGTATAAATACTGTCATTTCTCGTTTTAATAGTTAATTGATTTTTAAACACAACAACTACTCTGGCTGATATTAGTAGCATATCTACTAAAACAATAGTTTGCAAAACTCTAATATTTTGCTATACTCCGCTAAGTAACTAAAAATCTGACATTTGCTGCTTAAAAAACCCATAGCTTCGGTCATACTGGTGCTGGCGGTACTTATTTTCGGGAGTATTGCACTGGAGAGACTTTCCATCGAACTGATGCCGGACATTGCCCGTCCCACCCTGCTGGTGCGTACGGATTATACCGGTGCGCCTGCTTCTGAAGTGGAATTCCGGGTCACCGAGCAGCTGGAGGGCATGCTTTCCGGCGTGCGGGGCGTGCAGCAGATTGAGTCCCTTTCGCGGCAGGGACAAAGCCTCATCTTCCTCACCTTTGAGTGGGGTTTTGATATGGACATCGCTTTTCTGAACGTACGCGAGAAACTGGACCAGGCGCGCTACCTGTTGCCCAACCAGGCCGAGCGGCCGCAACTGGTGTACTCCTCTGCCTCGGATGAACCCATAGCCACCATCGCCCTGCAGCTTAAAAATGCCAGCAACCAGGCTTTTGATAACCGTTTGTCCCTAAAGCGCTGGGCCGACCAGGTATTTACCCGTCGGCTCGAGCAACAGGATGGCATTGCCCAGGCTTTGTTGGTGGGAGAAGTACAGCCGGAAGTCCAGATCCGGTTCAACCCGAGATTTATTGATCGATACGGACTCTCGCTGTCTCAGATTCAGCAGGCCGTGCAGGATGCCAACCTCTTTTCGTCCACCGGTGAATTACGCGACGGCTGGTACCGCTACGCTCTCAAAATCGAAAGCCGGATTGAGTCGCTGGAAGATCTCCGTAAAACTCCTGTGATCTCTTTGGCAAGCGGACGCGTATTGCTGCTGGAGGAACTGGCGGACGTCCGAATGGACGAGGCCGATCCCACCTCTTTTGCCCTGCTGGATGGTGAGGAAGTGCTGAACGTGCTGGTAAAAAAAGAATACGGCTCCAACACTGTGGAGGTATTCGAGACGCTGGAGGAGGTGCTGAAAGAAATAAGAAGTCAAAACCCGGATATCGCCATGGAGGTGATACAGGAGGATGCCAGCTACATCGAAAACTCCATTTCCAACCTCTTGCAAACATTGCTTATTGGGGGCGTGCTGGCTTTCCTGGTACTATTCCTGTTTTTGGATGACGCCCGTAGTCCTTTCACTATCGGCATCTCCATTCCTGTCAGTATCTTCCTCACCTTTGTGGTGATGTATTTGTTTGATATTCAGCTCAATATTATCTCCCTGAGCGGACTCACCCTTGGTATCGGTCTGTTGCTGGATAATGCCATTGTGGTGCTGGAAAATATCAGTCGCTATCGCCAAAAGGGGTTGGGTAGGTTTGAAGCGGCGCGGGAGGGAACCAAGGAAATTAGTCTGGCCGTGACGGCTTCTACCTTCACCACCATCTCGGTCTTTCTGCCGCTTATTTTTTTAGGGGGATTTGAAGGTGCCTTCTTTCGCGATCTGGCTGCTACGCTTTCCTTCAGTTTGATTGCTTCCCTGTTGGTGGCGTTGTTTATCCTGCCGGTATTTGTGGCACAAATCAGCAAGGAGTCAAAATCCGAAGGCATGCTGAGTCGTATATCGGCTATGCTGGACAAGGTGGTGATGGCCTATGAACGAAACCTTGGCCGGGTCATCAAAAAACCCATGCCCTTGGTTATTACCGCTTTGATTTTATTAACTGGGGCAGGGGTGGCTTTTATGACCATCCCCAAAGCGGTGCTTCCGCCGGATGAGCCTTCCGAAGTAGAATACCTGGTATCCATGCCGGGCAATACGGCATTGCGGTCGGCAAAGGCGGCTGCGGTTGAAATCACCAACATTCTGCTGGCGCGAACCGATCAAACCAATATTTTATCTCTGGGTGGCTACACGGACAACACCAATCTCCGCTCCATCACTAACGAGGGACTAAACCGGTTCACACTATCGGTGCCGGTGAGCGGTTTCGAGGAGGCCGAGGAAGTAGACCGCTTGATGGAAGGTATTGCCGACACCTATGCCAACTGGAGCTTCCGCAAGATGGATGATAATGCCACGGGAGCAGTTGGGATTGGACAGGACGCCCCGGTACAGTTCAGCGTAGTGGGCACCGACCGGAATTTCAGTGCCCGGGTGGCTGCAGCCTATGCAGACTTTATGAACCGCAATTACGGCGAAGTGGAGCTCAACTTGAAATACCCGCAGCGGATTGATGCCTACCAGGTGCAGTTTAAGACAGAAGAGTTGTTAGCCTACGAATTGGCTGAAGACGAAATCATCCGGTATCTGGAATCCCTGACGCGTGGCGCATTTATCACCGACTGGAACCGGCAGGATGAACAAATTTCCATTCGTTTGATAGGAGAGAAGAACGACAACCTGGATCCCCGGGAAATTACGCTGGATGTACAAAACAAAATCATCCCGCTGACCAACGTGGCACAAATTACTCGCATTGATGAAGCCGAGCAAATTGAGCGCATCAGGCAGGCTCCTATTTTGACCTACAACTCCGATCTCAGCTTTATGGATTGGTGGTGGGATAGTGATGAAATACAGGAACTAACCAATCGCTTTATGCAACAGACAGGGCATGAAATCCAAATCCGCGGTTCAGCTTTACAGGTCATTGATTTATTGAAAGAACTGGGCTGGCTGCTGGGCATCAGCGTGTTGTTGATTTACCTGATTCTGGCTATCCAGTATGAAAACCTGAAGTACCCCTTTATCATTATCCTGGCCATTCCTTTTGCGTGGATTGGGTCGGTGTTTGCATTGTTTATTGGCGGGGTAAGCCTGAATGCACTGTCGTTTATGGGTATTTTGATTTTGACGGGGATTGCAGTGAACGACTCCATCCTAAAGGTAGATTTCATGCGGCGTTATTACGATGAAACCGGCGAACTGGAGGAGGCTATCCGGCAGGCAGGCATCAATCGTTTTCGCCCGGTAGTGATGACGAGCATGACGACTATCCTGGCCCTCATCCCCATGTTAATTCCCTTTGGGGATGGCTATGTATTGCGTCAGTCGTTGGCTATTGCACTCATGGGCGGAATGATTACGAGTACTTTGTTGACCTTGTACTTGATTCCGCTGGTGTTTAAATGGAGTGAAGGGGTTAGAGATTCAAAATTGAAGATTTAAGATTAAAGATTGAGAAGAAGAGTTATGAATTGTGAATGTTGAATTTTGAATGATGGAATCGGAGCGGACGAGGAGCTTTCGTAAAGAAAGCAGAGAGCAAACTTTGTACAGTCTTTGCTTTCTTAACGGTTAGAAAAATTGTTCTTAGGAATCAATGTAGCAGTAAATTTAATGTTGAATACGGCAAGGAAAATTCCTCCCTTGAGGGAGGTGCAGGATTTTAACTTGTTAAAATACGCGGAGGGTGTTCGTGCTAAGGGCGGGGTTGTTTGATATAAAGCAGTGTTGCCCTTGGCGCCAACACCTCTCACAACCAATGCGGGAACAGCCGCATTGGTTGATCTCCCCTCAAGGAGAGACTTTTTGTAGTTGAAATCATTATTTGAAGCATAATGAAAGCTGTGTTATTTGTTGCGAACTCAGCGAATTCTTAGCGTTCTTTGCGGTTAGAAAAATTGATCGGACGGGCTGAAGCCGTCAGACCGAGGCCAAATGAATCTTTAATTTTAAATCTTGAATCTTAAATTACATATACAAAACGGTCAAATGTAGAAGACGGGAAACAGGTATGAAAAAATATATGAACCTACTATTGAATTACTGCTTACTGATTACGGTACTATTGGTCACTGTTACGGGGTGCAAGAGTGAAGACGAATCGGAAAACCGCCCGGATTTAGACAGTGTGGAAATTCGCCCCGAGGTGGTGTTTGATGTGGTGGATGACGAGCCGTTGCAATTTTTTATCGAAAGCCGGGGTGTGGTGGAGCCGGCCCAGCGCATCCAAATCACCCCAAGAATTGGCGGCTTTGTGGAACAGCATAATATTGTGGAGGGACGTTTTGTAGAACAGGGGTACATCCTGCTAGAACTGAACGACGATGAGTGGGTGAACGAAGAACGCCAAGCCTACAATGAATATCAGAAAGCAAAAAATGAGTATGAGATAGAATCACGGCTGCGTAACGATTCCGGGAGTGGTAGTAATGGAGATGAGAGCTTGTTGCGTATCACTACGGGACTGGCGGAGGCGGAGCTGGCATGGGAGCGTGCCAAGCTGAATCTGAGCTACGCCACCCTGGAAGCCCCTTTTAGCGGACGTGTATCGGCAGAACAGGTGGTGTCAAACGGGGCGTATGTGTCGGCGGGTCAGAATCTGGGTTTGTTGATCGATGCCAGCCGGGTGCGCATTCGCTTTGATGTGCTGGAATCAGAAATTGATGCTCTCGAAGAGGGGATGGCGGTGGAGCTTACTGGTCCGGGAGGAAAGGAGTTTGAGGGTGAAATCATAGCGATATCGCCCGTGGTAAAAACGGAAACCAAAACAGGTCAGGTGCTGGTGGAAGTGGAGAACCCGGACTACGAACTGAAAAGCGGGATGACGGTAGAGGGCCGTGTATTTGTGCGCAGTGAATCCAGTAAGGTACGCATGCCCCGTGAAGCACTTCTGGAGCGTGATGGCCGTACGCTGGTCTTCAAGCTCAATACAGATGAAGTGCAGTGGATTTACGTGACCCCGGAAGCCATGAACTCTGAATGGGTGCTGATTAATCATCCCGAAATTGCACCGGGTGATACTCTGGCCGTGGACCAGCACTTTAGTATTAGCCATCAGCAGAAGGTGGTGCCGCTTTTGGTTGATTAAAGATTCAAGATTAAAGATTGGAAATGGGAAATTTTGAATGTTGAATTGTGAATGGTTCTCGGCAATAGAAAGTCCTCCCTTGAGGGAGGTGCCTTGGTTTTGGCTCGCCAAAACCGGCGGAGGGTGTTCGTGCCAAGGCACAGGAATATCGAATATTGAACATTCAACATTGAAGTCAGAAGTAATGAGGAATTTGAAATGTTGAATTATTGGTACTGCGAACTCTGCGAAACCTTGGCGCACTTTGCGGTAAATACAATTGGTCGGATGGGCTGAAGCCGTCAGACCAAGAACACAATCTTAAATCTTTAATTTTTAATCTTAAATCCACCTTTGCGCGAGCTTTTAAATCGAAAATATCTCGTTTCCTTCTTCTATCTCATCGTGTGTGTGATTGGGATAGCGGTGTGGCGCGTGCTGCCGATTGAGAGCACCCCAGAGCTGAACCTGCCTTCGGTGACGGTGAATTATAACTGGGGGAGTACCTCACCGGAAATCATGGAGCAGGAGATCACCCGGAAGGTGGAGCGTGAAGCCAACCGCTTGCGGGATGTGACGGACATCCGTTCGGTTACCCAAGAAGGCCGATCCACGGTCACTATCACCTTTAGAAAAGGGGCGCCTGTGGATTATCGCGTGCTGGAGTTACGAGAGTATCTTTTTGGTTTGGATGAAAACCTTCCTGAAAGTATATCGCCGCCTAGCATCAGCCGGCAGGTGCCCGAGGAGCTGGAAGATCAGCAAACGTTTATCGTGTACACCTTAAATGGGGAGATGCCGCCACGGCAGCTTCTGGATTATGCCCGCACTAATATCCGCCCCAAGCTGCTGGCGTTGGATGGACTGGCAGAAGTCGCCATTCGCGGGGTGCAGGATCCGGCGCTGGTGATAGAATTTGATATCGAACAGGTAGAGAAATACGGCCTTTCTCCCATGCAAATATTGGTGCAGATTCGGGAGCAGCTGAGCTGGCGTTCGGCCGGTTTTACTGAAGAAGGGATTTCGCGCTACAGCCTCATCATTCCGCCCAAGTTTGAGAATATTGCCGATATCGCAGCACTGAAGGTGCAATTGCCCGGCGCGATGAAACAATTGCGAGTAGATGATATTGCCAAAGTCTCGGTGCAGGATTATCCCGCCAAAACTATCAAACGTATAAACGGAGACCCGGCGCTGACCATCGAGTTTGTAAAAGAATCCGGGGCTGATGCCTTTACTCTGGCCGAAAGCATCCTGGAGCGAATGGAAGAAATGGAGGCGCAATTGCCCGAAAGTCTCTCGCTGATGCTCACCGTTGATTCCACCGAAGAGCTTCGTGAGCAGTTTGATGAACTACAGCTGCAGGCCATATTCAGTGGTATCCTGGTGTTTTTGGTGGTGATATTATTCATCCGGAAAATACGGGCCCCGGTGGTAATTATCGGGAGTGTGGTTTTTTCGGTACTGCTTAGTGTGATCGTGTTGTACCTGCTGGATTACAGCCTGAATATCATTACCCTGGCCGGTATCACCATTGCGCTGGGCATGCTGATTGATAATGCCGTGGTGGTGTTTGAGCATTTGAACCCGGGTCTGCCCTCTGATAAAAGTGAAAGAATCGGCCATATCACCAATGAAATTGGCAATGCGGTGGTACCGGTGTTGGGCAGTACCTTTACCACCGTCGGTATTTTTGTACCGCTGCTTTTTGCTCTGGATGAACTCCGCATCTTCCTGGTGCCGCTGGCGGTGGCGCTGACAGTTACACTGGTGAGTTCGGTACTGATCGCCTTTACATGGATTCCATACGCTCTGGTGTGGCTAACTCCGGGCGGCATCAAACCAAAAAAGAAAAAAGGGAAAATGGGCCGTTGGGTGAAGCGTGGGCTGATGCGGAGCTTTTTGCTGAAGTCAAAACTGCGGTGGGTGCTGCCGGTGGTGCTGATTGGGGTGATTGGGATTCCACTGTTTGCCATCGAGGAGCCGGAGTGGGAGGCCGAAGAGGATACGTGGTGGCCGGAGTTTACGCAGGTGTATTTCAACAACCGGGATATGATTGATCCCTGGATCGGTGGTTTGACTCGCAAGTTTGTGACGGAGACTTATTTTGGAAGCCCATGGAAGGGACGTGAAAACGAAATCATTTCGGTGTATATCCGCTCTCCACAGGGAACGCCGTTGTCTGAAATTGACAAAATCGTCCAGAATTATGAGGAAATCGTGCAGCCTTACGAGCAGGCTTTTGAATTTTATGAGGCCAACATATCGGAATATTACGGGGCTCGAATGCAGTTCATTGTGAAGCCGGAATACCTGGTGCAGCCCGATCCCTATTACTTCTTCGGGGAAGCCATGTACATGGCGGCACGGACTGGAAATGTGGCAACGTCTGTTTCTGGTTTTAATGATGGCATCAGTACGGGTTTTGGGGGCGGATCTTCCAATCACTCCATTCAACTAACCGGCTATTCCTACGATGAGCTGCTGAATCTGGCGAAGGATTTAGAAAGACGACTTAAAACTAACCGGCGGGTACGGGAGGTGGATATCAACTCCAGCTACTACTTCAGCCGGGATGATTTTCAACAATATATTCTGCGGCTGAAGGAGGAGAAGATTCTGGCCAAAAGCCTGGACCGCAGGGAAGTCATTTCAACCCTGATGTTGGATCTCAATCCGGAGAATACGGTGGGCAAGGTGGAATTCGGCGGACAGGAAATGTATCTGATTGGCCGGAACGAGCGTGGAAAAACCTTCGAAGAAGATATGATGAACCGCACCCGGAAGTTCGGAGAGGTAAATTTCAATATGAGCACTATTGGCGAAGTGGTGAAGGAAGGAGGGCTGAGTGAAATTCGGCGCGACAATCAGTCGTACGAGCGAGTGGTTAGTGTAGATTACCTGGGCAATTATCGAATGGGGCGCGAGTATATTGAGGAAGTGCTGGAAGGTACTCCGGTGCCGGTGGGAGCGTCCATTGAGTTTGGGCGTGGTTTTTTTGGTTTTGGGGATGACGGTCAGTCGCGGAATGTGCTGTTCATTGCCTTGTTGAGTTTGTTGAGTGTATGGATGATTGTTTCGGCCTTGCTGGAAAGTGTGAAATATCCCTTGTTTGTGATTATGGCCGTACCGTACAGCCTTATCGGAATTATGCTGGGCACCCTGTCCAACGATCTTGCCTTTGACCGTGGGGCTATTGCCGGTTCGCTGTTGTGTATAGGGGTGGTGGTGAATAACGCCATCCTGATTTATCACCAAAAACAGCTGGAAAACGGAAATGGGATCTTTGGCTTGCGCTGCTGGATGCATGTATACCGCAAACGCATGCGGGCTATTTTGATCACCACAGTAACAACCATCACCGGGCTGCTTCCTATGATGTTGTTCGGAGCAAATCAGTTCTGGGAAAACCTGGCGATTGTGGTGATTTGGGGGCTTTCGGTGAGTACGTTGCTTTTACTGTTGATGACGGGACTGAGGGTTAAGAATATCGAACATTGAACAAGGAAGGGAGAAGTAATTTTGAATGATGAATGTTGAGTTTTGAATGGAGGAATCACAGATAGCAATAGGCATTGTAGTCTGCGAATATTTAACGTCCTCTGCGGTTACAACTCAATTCATCATTCAGCATTCAAAATTTAAAATTTCTAACACGCTCTGCGCTGGAACACACTATTACTGTGGGTTGGAAAAATATCCAAAATCATAATATTCAAAACATATAAATCAAAAATGGGGTAATAGAAATGAATAATCCGAAAATCAGAGGTCTGATAACAGTACAATTTGTATTGATATTAGCAATAGGGGTTGCTTGCGGCAGTAAAGAGGAATACTCGCCAATAGTTAAGGAGGATGGACTAATCCAAAATCCGGCGCAGGGATTTTTACAGGATGAAAATCCACCCGTTGAGTTTGAACTGATAGATACTTTTGACTTATCCGGGATAGACGATCCTGTAATTGGAGATATCAGCTATTTACAAATTGATGCGGAAGGTAATTTTTATTTCATCGACCGGCGTTCAAATAAACTGGTTTCTACCGATTCCGAGGGAAATCTAAGGTGGACTACCGGGCAAGGTGGCAATGGCCCCGGTGATTTCGAAAATCCTTTTGGATTAGAACTTCATCAGGAAAAGCTTTTCGTAGCCAACATTATGGGAACGCGGCTTGATGCATTCGATAAGGAGGGTAATTTTATCAAAAGTTACGATATGCCCAAAGATATTCGCTACGCTATGCTGAGGGGTATTCGGGACGATGGATTGATTCTGATGCAATCTGCTAATTTCGGAACGGTTGGCGCAATGGCGCACGTAATGGAATTGACGGACAGCCTGAGAGTAAGGCAAAATGTAAATATTAAGGAAACTGAAGATGAAAAGTACTCTATGGCTACGGTCATGGGGAGTTTGAAAATGCAGGATGAAGGATTTGTTTATTCTTTCAACACCAGGTACGCTCATCAGTTTTATGATTATGAAGGGAACCTGAAGCTGGAAGTGCAGCGAGACTTCGATGGAGTGGTGGGACCCGGAATTTATGCCGAGGGCGGAAGGGTAAGCCTCTATGGATTAGGAGAAATAAGTTCTCCGGTTTATTTGGATAACGGGCAGTATTTGGTTCAGGTCAGATACCCGGTGAATATTGATGATCCCAATGAGTACGCCCGCAGAGCTGCAACCGGTGAAACAGCCGAGCCGGTTTATGAGATCTTCATGGATGTATATAGTGCCGATCATGAGCTGTTGTATACTTTTGATGACTCCAAATTTGTGGAGGAACTCGGAGGCCTCACGGTTCGTGATCAGGAGGGATTCTACTATTCTGTATTTGGGGATGGGCTTATGATCAAGAAGTTTAGGGTGGAGATGTAACTGAACACTGAAAATCCAACATTCAACTCCGAAGGGAGAAGTGGTTTTGAATGTTGGATTTTAAATTTTGAATTAAGTAGCAACCAAAGGATAAAGAGTTGTCGTAAAGTTTGCGAGGTTTTGCGAACCCTTGTCGATCTCGGTGGTTTTAAATACAATTCAAAACTCATCATTCTTAACTCAAAATTCCCACCCTACCCGCTCAAATTTGTTTCTCCCTTAATCTTGTCATACTCCTCGTCATTTGGCTCCCAGAGTTCAATTTTGTAGCCATTGGGGTCCATGATCCAGCCGAACTTTCCGTATTCGTACACTTCCATTTCCCCGATAATCTTTACGCCTTCCTCTTCGAGCACTTTTAGCAGCTCCTCCAGGTTTTCTACCCGGTAGTTGATCATCGCATCTTTTTTACTGGGATTTGTGTATTCCGTGGTTTCGTCAAAAATGCTCCAGGCGGTGAAGCCTTTTTGATCCGGTGCTTCGGCTTTGCGCCATTCAAAGGTGCCGCCGTATTTACCACTTTGAATACCGAGGTGTTGCCGGTACCATTCTTTTGTCGCTTTGGGATCTTTGGCCTTGAGAAAAACTCCGCCAATGCCGGTTACTCGTTTTTTCATGGGGTGATGTGATTTAGGGTTTAATCGTTGTGCTGATCAAAAAGAATCTGGTTGCCATCGGGATCGGCAATACAAAAGTGGCAGGGCCCTTTTTCTTCGTGGATGGATTCAGACTCCATCAAAAATTCCACGCCCTGTTCTTTTAAGTCATGATAAACATTGCGGGCGTTAGTCGGATTAAAGATGATATTTTCTTCAAACATATCCTGGAAGAGTCCAATAAGGGAATTCCCTTTTTTCATGATGATCCAGTTGTCTTCAATGGGGCCGGTACCTTCTACCGGTTCAAAGCCCAGCTTTTCATAAAAGGTTTTGGATGCATGGATATCTTTGACGGCAAGGGAAAGAGAATGATTGTTCGGATTCATAGCATTATGGTTTTTGGAATGATGATGAAATTTTAAACCAGAGAAATCTAGAATAGAAGTATCTGGTATATTAGTTGGATAGATTGTGGGATATACCCTATACAGGACAAATTGGTTACAATTATTTTATATGATGGGGTTTGTTATTTCTGATCCGGTTAATCATCTTGATAAAAATAATAGCGCTTCCACGGCTTAAAACGAACTTTTTTAAGAGTTTTATGGGATGTAATTCACAAAACGTTCACGAATTTTTACGTTTTTGGAAGTGTCGAACAAAGACTAATACTTAATCCATAAAATCATGGCTGCAAAAGAATTCAACCTGTCGAAACACGACATCAACGTAGAAAAAATATTTAGAAATCCGGCCCCGGCTACCTTTTACGAGGAAGCAATAAAATATGACTCCGGATCAGCAATAGCCAAAAATGGAGCGCTTATTGTTCGCTCCGGAAAGCGCACAGGCCGTAGCCCCGCTGACAAACGCGTAGTGAACACCCCTGATGTTTCAGATAACATTTGGTGGGGAGATATCAACATTTCACTGGATGAGCATACCTTTAATATCAACCATCAAAGAGCAACCGATTACCTGAATACTTGCGAGCGCCTGTATGTAATAGACGGTTTTGCAGGCTGGGATCCCAAATACCGCCTGAAAGTGCGCATTATTGCCGAACGTCCTTATCATGGATTGTTCATGCATAACATGCTTATTCGTCCAACTGAAGAAGAGCTTGAAAACTTTGGCGAGCCAGATTTTGTGGTATACAATGCCGGTAAGTTTCCCGCCAACAAGTACACCGAAGGCATGACTTCTGATGCCAGTGTGGATGTAAACTTCAACCGTGGCGAAATGGTAATTCTGGGTACCGAGTATGCCGGTGAAATGAAAAAAGGTGTGTTCACTGTAATGCACTACCTGATGCCGATCAAAAATGTGCTTTCAATGCACTGTTCAGCCAACGAAGGCAAGGACAAAGACGATGTAGCCCTATTCTTCGGATTGTCAGGAACCGGTAAAACAACCCTTTCCGCAGATAATAGCCGCAAACTCATTGGCGATGACGAGCACTGCTGGAGTGATGACGGTGTATTTAATATTGAAGGCGGATGTTATGCCAAAACCATCAATCTTTCTGAAGAAAACGAACCGGAAATCTTTAATGCCATCAAGTTTGGTACCGTACTTGAAAATGTAGGATACGACGAAAATTCCCGCGTAGTGGATTATAAAGATGTATCTATTACCCAAAATACCCGGGCTTCTTACCCCATCGAGTACATTGACAACGCAAAAGTGCCTTGCGAAACCGGACATCCCAAAAACATCATCTTCTTGACTTATGATGCCTTTGGCGTTCTGCCTCCGGTAAGTAAACTTACACCTGAACAAGCCATGTACCACTTTATCAGTGGTTATACTGCTAAAGTAGCTGGTACCGAAATGGGTGTAACCGAACCACAAGCTACCTTCTCTGCCTGCTTTGGCGCCGCCTTCCTGGTATGGCCTCCTGCAAAATATGCTGAGATGTTAGCTGAGAAAATGCGTAAACATGGTTCCAATGCCTGGTTAGTAAATACAGGTATTACCGGCGGACCTTATGGAACTGGAAGCCGAATGGACCTCAAGAGCACACGTGCTATCATTAATGCCATCCATGCCGGTGAGTTGCAAGATGCACCAACGGTAACAGATGATGTATTTGGCTTTGAGATTCCAACCGAGTGCCCGAACGTAAAATCTGAAATATTGCAACCACGTAACACCTGGGACAATGCAGTAGAGTATGACAAACAGGCTGAAAAACTTGGTAGGTTGTTTGCTAAAAACTTCGAGAAGTATAAAGCAGACAGCAGTGATGAAATCATCAATGCCGGCCCAAAAGTAGGAGTTGAAGCTTAGTAGCCCTCATTCTCGTTCGTTGTTGGAGTGACTGCGGCGAGATCTGATCAGCAAAAACGGAGAGCGGGCCAGACGTGTCCGCCCCGTTTCAGTATCAGCAAAGATATAGGACCGGATAACCGGTCACTATGAGATAGGAGTTATCAAACTTCTAACATGAACCCGACGGTTTGTAGAACAGGCCGCCGGGTTTTTTGTTTAGACTGGCTGAGTTTTTGATTTAAAGGTTTATTGAGTTGCATATTATCAGAACTCAGAACTCAGAACTCAGAACTCAGAACTCAGAACTCAGAACTCAGAACTCAGAACTCAGAACTCAGAACTCAGAACTCAGAACTCAGAACTCAAAGTAATTCTTCTGGATTTAAGCCCTTAAGGTCATCTGCCACAAATTTGCGGCCTTTTCGAACCAGTTCGCCATCCAGGTACACATCGGCGCCAATGCACACCAAATCCCAGTGGATGTTACTGGAGTTGCCATTAGGGGCTACTTCGTAATCTTTACCAAGGGTAAGGTGGTTGGAGCCGTAAATTTTCTCATCAAACAGGATGTCATACATCGGGCTTTCAATCACCGGGTTTAGTCCAAAGCTGAACTCTCCGAAGCGACGGGCTCCTTCGTCGGTATCAAGGATGTCCTTGAGGGCGTCGTTGTTAGAGGAATCAAAATCGACTACTACTCCGTTTTCTACTTCCAGCTTCACAAATTCAAAGGGTTTGCCCTGGTACACCGAGGGAGCGTAGCTAATCACGCCATTAATCGAATCCAACACAGGAGAGGTAAATAACTCGCCATCCGGTACATTGCGCTTGCCAAAGCAAGGCACCCAATTCTGTCCTTTTACGGAAAATTTGATGTCGGTGCCTTCGCCTTTTAGATGAATTTCATCGGTAGCACGCAGGCGTTTTTCCAGAGGCTTCATGGCTTCTTCCAACTTGCCGTAATCTACCAGGCAGGCTTTGTAATAGAACTCCGTAAAGGCACGGGTAGGCATCTTGGCGTTCATGGCAAATGCAGGGGAGGGATAGCGCATGATGCACCAGTTGGTATTGTTCACGCGCTCATCAAAATGAACGGGCTTTAAGAAATGCTCGGAATAGGCTTTGTTGGCCTCTTTGCCGGCCTGGGAAGTTTCATAAATATTTTCAGACGCGCGGATGCCAATAAACGCATCCATTTGTTTCATTTTAGGCAGCTGATCCACTTTGGCCTGGTTTTTCCAAAACGTCTCGTTTCCCTGTTCAACCAGAATTCGCTGCGATTCGGCATCTTCAATCTGGATAAAAGGATGGGCGGCTTTGGCGCGAATCTGTTCAACCAATGCCCGTAACAGATTGATGCCATTCAAACCAATGAGCTGCACCATTACATTTTGGTCTTTCTGTACTTCGGTGCTGTGTTCCAGGATGAGCGTCGCCAGTTTTTGATCATGTTCTGATATCATGGGGAAGTAGAAATTTGAAATTAGAAATGTTGAATTGCTTACGGTTGAAAGGTAAGGGAAATGGGGGAATAAGTTGATAAGGGAATAAGGGGAGTGGCAGTGATTTTGTAACCGTAAGATACACCGAGGCTTCGCAGAATAGGCAAAGATATTTCATCCCCTGCGAAACTTTGCGAGCTCTGTGGTTACTAATAGATAATTGTCTATACCTTTAGAACCGTACTTCTGATTTGCCGTCTTCTTTCTTAAGGCTTACCACTTTAGTTTTGCCATCTACAGTGATAGCGTAATCGCCATAAAAGGCCTTTATTTCAGAAAGGCCGTCATCGTTAGCCCTGGTTGTTGTATTGGTCCACCACTCGTCAAATACTAAATCCTGGTACGCTTTAGACTGCAGGGTTGGACTAAAATCGGTTTTCCACATGGCAGATTCCGGAATCCAGTGTGGTTTCTCCCAGATACCCCAAATCAGGATGGCTTCTACTCTCGGATGGGCAAAATAAATAGGGAATAGCTTCTTGAGTTCAGCCGCACGTTCTTCGTCAGTATCCTGCGCAAACAATGCTTCGGTAATTTTGATGGGAAGATCGAATTCGAGAAAACGGTCCAGATTTCTTTGCACCATATATGGGGTGTTTTCATATGGAACCGATACTGAGCGATGGGCCTGCATCCCGATGCCGTCAAGCGGAACCCCATTGGCCAGCATTTTTCTAATCTGATTTGCGTAAGGGCCTGCGTTATGGCCTACATCCAAAATTCCGTAATCGTTGGTATATAATTTGGCATCTGGATTATGGGCTTTAACCATCCATGCCATTTCACTGATAATGCCATATCCCAGCCGGTCGCGGAAAAAGCTCCCATGAACCATCTCATTATTAAGATCATACTCGTTAATTCGTCCCTCAAAATGGTTGATGAGACTTTCGGCCCGGTCTGCTATGGCTTTGCGGAGTTCATCATTGGTGAGTTTGGTTAGCCACTCTGTATTGAACTCTTCCTTGGCCCAGAACACCGTATGTCCGCGCATAGGGATGTTCAGCGAATCCATAAGCTCATAGATACGGTCGGCTACCGCATAATTTACTTCGCCCTGTGTCTTCTCGGTATCATACCATTTCAGGGCATTCTCATGAACGGCGTAATTAAAATTGTCGGACAGTATACTTAAAAATTGTTCTCGTTCTTCAGATGTCATTGGATTTTCTGAATTCTCAGCCAGATGATTAGGAAGTGCAGCGCCGAAAAGAAATTCATGAGATTGCTGTTCAATAGTAACTTCAGCACCTGGTGCAGTATGAATTATAAGAGAACCCATACGATGCTGTTCAATTCTCTGGTTGATTGCTTCCGGGGTGATTTTTTCAAGTACCTCTTGGTTTTGAGCACGTACAGGTACGGCAAGTAGTAGAGTAAAACAGATAAATAATAGCGCTTTTACGGCCAGTGAAAATATAGAAGTCAAGCGTGTGGTTTTCATGAGAGATAAGGCTGTAGAGGTTTGAAAATTAAGGCATACTCTTTAATTGGGGCTGCTATTGATAATTCATGATGATAGCTGACTGCAAAGTATGAAATATCATGGGTTAACAAGGTTTCAAGGTGATGTATGCTCTTAGAATTATCAATCCTATAAAAGCATTTTCATAACTTTGAGCATGTTTTAGACACTTATAAGAGTAATCGAGTTTACAGGCTATAAGTTGTTCAATATACAGGGGCAAGGTTTCGCAAAATATCGATTGTTCTTTGCTCTGTTAACGCTAACTTATTGCTTTGTATATAGTCTCAGGGTAATTTTTCGTGTCAGATTAAAAATGGACCTTGAACCTATTTAAACGAATGTTAATTGAAGATTATATGAAAGAAGAGTCAAGATTCAAAGCAAATAGAGCAACTAAAAGGGCTTTGAGGATAGTCAATTTGGTTGAGCAAAAATTGCCCAATTAGACATACAAAATTGCTCAGAAATTATTTTCATTATTCACTGCTTTTGATATATTGTTGAAGGACATCAAGACCCTTATTTGGAAGCGATTTTTAACAAATGGTGGAAGAAGCGCTTTCGGTAATATGGACAATACTATTAATTAATGATAACGCAGCCACATCTGATATGAATAAAGTTTTACTAACCGTATTTACTTTGTTGTTTGGAGTCACTTTACTTTCAGCACAAAATACATCATCCGGACACGGACAAATAAGAGGAACTATAACGGACGCCGGTAACGGTGAAGTCCTGATTGGAGTAAACGTAGCCATAAAAGGAACCAGTATTGGTGCAGCCACCGATATAGATGGAAATTATATAATTCGCCGGGTGCCAGCGGGAACTCATACTTTGGTAGTGAGTTATATTGGGTACGAGAGAATTGAAGAAGAAATTGAAGTTGAAGACGGTGAAACGCTTGAATATAACGTAGAGCTTGTACAAGTAGCTGTACAAGGAGAAGGCGTAACAGTAAGTGCTCAGCGGGAAGGTCAGATTGAAGCTATTAATCAGCAGATTACATCTGACAACATTGTGAATGTGGTTTCTGAAACTAAAATTCAGGAATTACCTGATTTTAATGCAGCTGCGGCTTTAGGTCGTTTGCCGGGTGTTTCCACAACGCAAAGCTCTGGAGAGGCTAATAAAGTAGTAATCCGCGGTTTGGCACCAGAATATAATGCTATTGAAATTGAAGGGGTTCAGCTGGCTTCTACAGGTAGTTCAACCATCGGCTTATCTTCAAATCCTGGAGTTGGTTCCGGGCGTGTTAATAATGACCGTAGTGTTGACTTGACCATGGTATCTCCTTACATGATTCGCATGATTGAGGTCTACAAATCATTAACGCCAGACATGAATGCGAACTCGATTGGTGGTACGGTAAACATGGAGTTGCGTAAGGCGCCCGAGGGTTTGCACTGGGATGCCATGTGGCAACAAGGTTATACTGCTAAAAGTAACACCCTTGGTAACTACAGAGCAGTTGGTTCTGTAAGTAATCGATTCTTAAATAATAAATTAGGTGTGTACGCACTTGTTAATGCTGAATCTTATGACCGTAACTCTGATAACCTAAATACTGATTACGGTATTGCCGGCTCTATTGAAGAAGCTGATCCTGAAACAGGATTCCGGCCAGTTGAGGTAACAAGTGTAAGCTTTAATCGCCACCTGGAGACAAGAGATCGTCTAGGGGCAAACTTAATCCTTGACTATGATTTAGGTAAAGGATCTGTGAAATTTGTGAATATGTTTGCTTCTATCAATTCAGATTTTACCGACCATAACCAAAGTATCAATTACAATAATGGTCGTATGGATTGGAGAATGAGCTTGGGTGAAACGGAAATTCAGCAAAGAGTCCACTCACTCCGAGTTGATTACGATTTTGATTGGTTGCAAGTAAACTTGTCTGGTAGTTATACGGGAGCCCGTAACACTTTGGAAGATTCCCCGGTTTTAACATTTAACCAGACCCAAGCCGTAAACCCTGCGCCAAGGGATAATATTCAGCCTGAGAATTTGGTAGACCGACAAGCTGACTTTCGTGGTATTGATGATGTAATCCTGCGTAGTGGAAACCTCTTCAGTAATTATTATGAAGAAGATAAGTTTACATACAAAGCTGATTTTGAAATACCCTTCAATATAGGTGCAGGTGCTAATGGCTTCTTTAAGTTTGGAGGTCAATTTGTAGATCAGGAAACATCTACTGATCAGGAAACTCCCTATTTAGCTTTTGATGGAAATGCTAATGCTACGGATGATAATATTGCCAACTCATTATCTCGTACCCTTCGTGATCAATTTGGGTTGACTACCAATGATCAGGGCGTATTTACAGGTACTTCTCTGGAGACCAGAAATGACGATCTGTACGACGCATTTTTAGGTAATGATTATGGCCAGGTATTTTTTGCGGCTAACCCAAATACGCTGGTTGATGTACTTAACTTTGTAATTGGTAATCCTGACTTTGATGCTTCTAATGAAGAAAGAAGCTCCGGAGCACAAGGTGGCTGGTATGATGGTCCTTATCAGGCACTTTCTAATGACTATACCTATCAAGAAGATTATTTTGCGACCTATGCCATGACAAAGCTTAACTTTGGTAAGTTCATGGTTATTGGTGGTGCCCGGTACGAAGAGGTAAACTCTGAGTACTTTGCATATAACGCTCGCGACCAAAGAAATGCCCAGGCCCAGATTATGTATGATACTACCTCATCGGCCAGCAACAGCTTCTTGTTGCCAATGGTTCAGGGACGGTTTTCTGTGACAGATTGGATGGATCTTCGGTACTCTTACACTCAAACGCTATCGCGTCCGGATTATAACCTTCTGTCGCCAAAATTCACGATTACCCAGGGTAACTCAATTTATACCGGTAATCCTGATCTGAAGCCAGCCAAGTCTGAGAACCATGATATTAACCTGACGTTCCATGCTAATAAAATTGGGTTACTGTCAGTTGGTGCTTTCCAGAAATCTATTGAGAACTTTGTGTACACCGCCAGCTACCAGATAAATCTGGCAGAAGAAGCGGGTATAGATCAGGTTTCCAATTACCAGTTAATTTGTAATCAATATTATCGCGACAAGTACGACCTGAGTTGTGCTGACGGTGCTGCTCTTATTACACCCGTAGTGAACCCAACTACCGGAGCTGCTACAGCAACGGTAAGCCGACCTGTTAACAATCCAAATGATGGATTGGTACGAGGTCTTGAATTTGATTTCCAGCATAACTTCTGGTACCTGCCAAGAGCACTCAGCAATATGGTATTTGGTATCAACTATGCTCGCATTTTCTCTGAAATTGAGACCCCTTTCTACGATCAAGGTTCAAGAATTGTAGGGGAAGGCCGAAACGTACGAGAAGAATTCTTCTTGGTAGATTCTTCTTTTACTTCACGACTAAGTGGTCAGCCTAATCACGTTATGAATACCTATTTAGGATTTGACTACAAGGGCTTTTCAACAAGAATTTCCGTACTGCTGCAGACCAATACCTTTGGTGGAAGTGGTGGACGATATCCCGAGAATGACCGATTTAGTACCGATTACCTCAAAATTGATTACTCAGCCAAATACAGAGTACCAATGTTAGGTGGTAATAGTGAAATTTTCTTTGATATCTCGAATCTGAATAGTGCTAATAACCAACAGGTTCAAAGATCTATTAATGGAGATTCGAATATTCAGAACTACGGTCTTACTGCCAATCTTGGGATAAGATTTAGGTACTAAACAAACCAATATTTTTAAATCAATAATTAACCAAACAATAAGGAGTCAATATGAAGCACCTGTTACTATCTTTATCTATCGCGATGTTCTTCTGTACATCGTTGATGGCTCAAAAAGATACCGTGGTTGTTACTGGCTATTATGAGTTACTTCAAGCAGGTAACGCAGACGAAGCACGCGGTACGCTAAACAGAGCTATCGAGGATGTGAAGGCCAACGGAGATATCAACAATACTGTATTCAAGCTTAAGCCATATGAAGTGTATGTGCTTACAAGCAGTATTTTTATGGATGTTGGTGAGGACCTTGAAATAGTAGGCCCCGAACCCCTCCGTGCCGGAGAAGGAACTGACGAAGAAATTCAGAACTCAGCCCCACCACAACTTGTATGGACTGAGGAAGAAATTGACCGTGTATATATCATTCAGACTTTCGGCGACCTGAAAATGGAAAATGTCTGGGTTCGCGGAGCCGATATTCAAGGCAATCAAGTTCAAACTGGTATTGTTTTTGAAGACACCGTTGCAACCGGTCAGGAGCCTGACAAAGAATATGGCCGATTTGACGGAGTTATATTCGACTATTTCCCAATTGGTGCTGAATCAGGTGGTGCTGTTACGGTAAAAGCAGATAACTTTGTTGGGATCTTTAAAAATAGTTATTTCCGTAATTTGACCGATAGTCACTTTCAATACTATGGACGTGCTGTATCTTTCCCATATCAATCCACAGGCTTTCATTACGACAGTTTATTATTCGAAAACACTACTTTTGCGAATTTAAGTCGTATTGTGATGATGGAGGGCAATCAAAATGCATCCAATATTCACTTGAACCACGTCACGATGATCAACTCTCTTGAGTGGGCTATCCAAACAGGCTGGTGGGAAGATTTATCGATTACAAACTCCATCTTCGTGAATACCAACATGATTGGTCAGCGACCAGTTGATGTGTGCCCCGAAGGAACAGATGCTGATATTGATGATTTCTACGACGGCTTGTGTAATCCTCTTGGCGGAGGCGTGGTACAAGATCCTGTACTAGTAGATTCCCTTGGTTTTGAAGTGGACTTCACTGACCAAGACCGCCAGATTTATATCGGCAACAACGTGTTCTATATCGAGGATTACCTCGAAGATTGGTACATGAACAGTCCTTGGAGCCAGGAGCAGATTCAGTCTCGTGACGATATTCTGTTACGCTTCCCATCACCTCCAATTGGACAAGAAGCATATGAGTATGTGGATTCTACCGATTCAGAAGGTAACGATGTGTTCCCACGCATGACCATCGACTCCACTACTTTCTATGATGATCCGGCAGACTTTATTGTCCCAGCTACAAATCAGGACACCATGCTTACCTTTGTGATGTACAAATGGGATGATAACTCAGATGTTGACTGGTCTTACCGGCCTGCTGCGGGTTACAATCAAACATGGCCATTGCCTGAAAACATGGCATACAACAATACTGAGTACCAAACAGCAGCTTGGGGCGGTTATCCAATGGGTGACTTGAACTGGTATCCCGATCAATTAGCTGACTGGGAAGCCAATCAAAGAGAAGCTGATTGGGCGCAGATTGAAGAATATATGAATGAAGGTGTAGTTGTAAGCTCAGAGCGAGAAGCTGGTACTCCTAAAGGCTTTGCACTTGAGCAAAACTATCCTAACCCATTCAACCCTACCACGAATATTTCTTACAGCATCCCTGAAGCATCAGACGTAAGTCTTACAATCTACAATGCGATGGGACAAGAAGTAGCAACCCTATATCAGGGCATGCAGTCTGCAGGTAATCACACGGTTACCTTCAATGCATCTAATTTGGCTAGCGGCATCTATTTCTACCGCTTAGACTCACCTGATGCAGGAGTTTCTATTACCAGAAAACTTACGCTTATCAAATAAGCTAACAACTTTTCGATGCGGAGGGATGGGCATACTATGTGTCCATTCCGCCTCATCACTAATAATACAATGGAGGAATATATGAAGAGGATTACTATGACCTTTGCGTTGATACTCGGCCTTATATTTTCGGGGGCCAGTATCGTTTATGCGCAAACTAACGGCAATTTGGTTACGCAGTGGGGAGCCACAGAGCGAGGTACAACTTGGCCAATTCTTAATACAGCTGAAACACCTGATGGAACTGGAATTATGGGTTCAGAAGAAGGAGCAAATCAAGCTGGCTGGAAAACTATACGCGGAGGATTTGACGCCGTGAACTTAGAAGTTGGAGAGACTTTTGTGATTTCCGGGCAAATGGAATTTGTAGGAAGTGGATTAGGGGAAGCTTATTCACCTATCCGTTACGCACTTACCTATGAGGAATCTCTTGGAGAGTTAGAACATGCAAATACGGATTCTGCACTATGGACTTCGTCTGGATCATACGGGTATGAATTTACACCTACTTCAGGTGCAGGAACACTTCCGAATGGTGCTGGAGGTGGTGGAAATGTTTGGACTGTCATTAATGGGGGATGGAATAGTACCTATAGTAACGGAGGATATCCAGTGGGTACATTTGATCAGGTTCCCAGTTTAGCAGCAATAGTTGAAG
The DNA here is from genome assembly GCF_900182705.1 of Gracilimonas mengyeensis. Lineage (GTDB taxonomy): Bacteria > Bacteroidota > Rhodothermia > Balneolales > Balneolaceae > Gracilimonas > Gracilimonas mengyeensis. The sequence goes on from NZ_FXTP01000002.1 coordinate 74,392, forward strand.
GGACTTATGACTGGAGTATCTCTTATACATTAAATGCTGATTCAACCGCCGAAGTAAGATTTTATTTGGCAGAACAAAATGATGAATATTACTTTGCTGGTACAGTTACAGACACTGCCATGACAACTTCCATAAATGCCATAAATTTCGGTTTGGGTGAAAATATGGAAGATGCAGCAACACTTACTGAATTTAATGTATCTGGGGTTACCTATTATAAAGGTGATCCAATAGATGTTCCCCTGCCACCATTTGAGTCTCATTATCTGACCCAATGGGGAGCTGACGAGCGTTATTCCGACTGGCCAGTTTTACGAGACTCCAGCTCACTTGATGGCGATGCCAGCATGGGTGGAACCGGTGAAACCGTGAACGGTTGGGCCTCTTTAATTGGCGCGTTTGATTATAATGTAGGAGCTGAAATGGGCGAGGCTGTAATTGTACGTGGTGAGATGACCATTGACGGTAGCCTTGGTGCCGGTTACACTCCAATTAGATATGCATTCCTCAATCTTGAAAGCGGAGCCACACTTAACAATGCATATACAGACTCTGCAGCATGGTCTGGAACCAGCTCTTCCACGGGTTATTCCTTTATGCCACGTTCCGGAGCTGCTGACCTGGCTAACGGTAACGGAGGAAGCGGAACAGCCTGGTGGTTCGCCAATTCTAACTGGTTGAGCACATATGGAAATAATGGTCCTATGGGAACCTATTTGCAAGTTCCTTCTCTGGCAGAAATGGAAGCAGGTACGTACGAGTGGGCTATGTCAGTACATCCAATTGACAGCTTGACCAATGAGATCCGATTCTACATGATTCATGAAGATGAGGAATATTATTTTGGTGGAACGGTACAGGATACTGCTACTACGACTTCCTTTAATGCTGTAGCTTTTGGATTCCAGGGAGCCGAAGGGTTTACCCAGGTTGATTTTGAAGCTGTTGAAGTAGACAAAGGAGATCCTATCGAGGTTCCATTGCCACCATTCGATTCTCATTATCTCACCCAATGGGGTGCTGATTCACGGTACCAGGGATGGCCTATACTGCGCGATTCTACCTCAGGTGAATACCTTGCTGGTGATGCCGGAATGGGTGGAAATGGAGAGCCTGCAGACGGTTGGGCATCTCTGATTGGTGCTTTTGATTACGATGTACAAGCGGAAGCAGGTAGTGCACTGATTCTATCAGGTGAAATGACCCTGAACGGAAGCCTTGGTGCTGGATATACTCCACTAAGATTTGCACTCGCAAACTTTGAGGATTTAGGTGAACTGAATAACGCTTATACTGATTCAGCGTACTGGTCGCAACCTTCAACCAACTCCTCTGGTTATTCTTTCATGCCGCTATCCGGAGCCGGTGACTTGGCTAACGGTAATGGTGGTAGCGGAACCAACTGGTGGTACGCCAACAGTAACTGGCTGAGCACCTATGGAAACAACGCGCCGATCGGTACGTTCACTCCAATCCCTTACCTTGCTGAAATGGAAGCTGGTACATACGAGTGGGCAATCTCAGTAGAGCCTATCGATGATTTAACCAATGAAATCCGTTTCTACTTCATCCATGAAGAGGACGATTATTATTATGCTGGAACCATTCAGGATACTGCTTCAACCACTACCTTTAATGCAGTAGCATTTGGATTCCAGGGCGTGGATGGATTCACTCAGGTTAATTTTGAAGCTGTTGAAGTTGATAAAGGAGATCCTATTGAGGTTCCTGAACCAGCTTTCTATGACCATTATATTCCAACAGGATCTTTTGGGTTCTTAGGTGGAAAATATGGTGGCGACTGGACATTGACTCCGGGTGAATTTACAGGTAATACATCAGTCTCAGGTAGCGCAGCTACCGATTGGGCTGCCGTTCGAGCAGGCTTTGAAGTACCTTCTACTCCAGGTAGTGGTGACGAAGCTGCCTTGGTTATTGAGGATGCTTCTTTGAGCTTCGCCGGTGGTGGATTTGAAGAAGCTGACAGCTTCCTGTTTGGCGTGTTTGAAGCTGCCGATGCCGGAGTTGTTGACTCTACAGAAGAAAGAGGTTATGAGTGGACTGGAAGCGAAGCAATGCATACTGGTTACCTTGTAAATCCACTTGCTGGTACTGTATCAGCTATCGATAACGGCGTTTGGTATGATGCCACAGCTGAAACAGCCACAGAAATTGGCGCTGTAAGCAGTACCGGTACACCAACAGCTGGTGATTATGACTTATCAATATCCGTACAACCTGGTACAGGTGGTATGATTGTTAAAGTTTCATTGATGAAAGAGGATGGAAGCTTCAGCTTCGAAGGATCTTTTGTTGATGCAAACTCAACTGCAACCACTTTCAATGGACTGAACTTTGCAGTTAACAATTCTTCAACCACAGGATTGGATATCGAGGATGTTGAGATCACACAAGGTGCAGGACTCGCGGTATCAAACGAAGCCGAACGATCTAATGCATTGCCTAAAGTGTTTGCCTTAGAGCAAAACTATCCCAACCCATTTAACCCAACTACAAACATCAACTTTGATCTGCCTAAGTCTGCAGATGTACAACTGACTGTTTTCAACATGTTGGGTCAAAAAGTAATGACGCTTGTAAACGAAAGAATGCAGGCTGGTGCACATAATGTTACTTTCGACGCCAGAAACCTGGCTAGTGGCATGTATGTATATCGCATCCAGGCCGGTGATTTCACAAGCACTAAGAAAATGATGCTTATCAAATAAGTATTGGATGATCTTACAGCCTTCAAAAGGTTGTTAAATGCACCTGAACCTGCTTCCTGTAAAGGAAGCAGGTTTTTTTATGTCTGATATTTTATAAGGAGCTGAAATGTATACAGGAATGAGAATACCGCAGCAGTAAGGATACGCTCGGATAGCTTCAGCTAAATTCTTTACGTTACTTTGGTAAGCTTATTCAACTTACAGTACCTGAGAATGAACCCAAGCAAAGGTTAGAAGAAAAAGAAGCATAGTAAAGCTCTCATCATTGGAATTAAGTAGTGCTTTTAGGTTTTTAAGATGAGGAAGGTGATCTATAAAATTTAAGCGCTAAGGATACAATCAGTACTTCTTAACTCATTTTTTTAAAGTTTGGATTATTGGATGCTAAAGTTACTTGAGTACTATATACTTTAAGTTTTGCTAAATGAAAGTTCGGAGACGGATAAGTCTACATATTTAACCTGAGTTCGAGACAAGAATTACGCCAAAATAGGCTAGTCATCGCTGTAGCGGTTAGGTAATTTGGTAACAAAAACTGGAAAGAAAGCCCTGAAAGGGTCAAATAATAGCTCAGGGTAAAAGCTTCTAAGCGGGTAACCCCTGGATGGTTTGTCAGCAATAAAGAACCCGGGGCTTTTAGGGTATTGAATCATGAATGCTAGTTGAGGGTTGGGCGAACATGTTGGCCTGGTGGGGAATGGGAGCCCAAGCTTCGTTCCACGCATCACCCCGCCCCACTTTAGGGGCGAAGCTTGGTTTTTTGATCTCTGAAACACCGCGTTGCGCCTGCTTGCTCCTCTGAAGCGGAGGCTCAAAAAACAAGCTTACCCGGGGCTATTCAAATTTGCCCCTTTCAGGGGCTTCATAATGACTAAAACTGTCTGCAAATTATCCAACATCTATAGCAATGAGGAATATTATATCGAAAGGACGTTAATTTAACGTGAGTTCGATATAAAACCCGTCATCTTGAGCCGTTAATTTTGCCCAAAGCCGGAGTAATATCATTGAAGATATGACAGCATCTGTGATGAGTAGTCATCGCGGGCCCAGACCCGAGATCTCCTAACTACCGGCAACGCTGGACAACAACGGTGCCATGGTGTGTGCTACGCCATGTGTAGGGAGAACCCGGTTCTGTGATTCCGCTGCGCTACATCTTGACCGGGATGACAGGTCTACTTTCGTGCCGTTCTTATCTCCAACTGACGTTAATTTAACAGGCGGAAAGTGAGGATGCAGATAAACCCAAATAAAAAAGGGCACAGAGAATTGTGCCCTTTAAGCTTGATTGATATAGCCTTTGTATTATGAGAAATACAAGTATATAAATCCGATAATAAGTACCAGTAAAACAGACAAGGAGGTGTCCACCCAGGTATAACTTTCACGTGATTTACGTCTGTCCTCATCACTGAGTGTTCCGTAGGTAAGTCCGGCTATCTTATCATAAGAAGGAGGGGCGGTAAGGTAACTTACTATGAACATTACGGCTATAGAAACCACAAATATGATCAAGCTATAGTATTGGAAGAAAATGTTATTGACAATCCAAAGGAAAGAACCTTTAGGGTAGCTAAACCCTTCAATTAAAGCTACTGGCGTATCAATGGCGAGCCTGAATATCCCCAGGGCAAAACCCACAAAGAGAGCAGAAAGTGCGCCCTGTTTATTTAGCCGTTTATTGAAAATCCCCAAGAAGAATACCACAAAGATTGGAGGGGCTAAGTATGACTGTACTCCCTGGAGGTAGTCATAAAGACCTCGGCTTCCTTGAATGACCGGAATCCATAAAAGTCCGATAATAACCATGACCACTGTTGCAAGACGTCCCATCCATACCAAATGCTCTTCAGAAGATTCTGGCTTAAATTTTTGATAGAAATCCATGGTGAATAGTGTTGAGGAGGCATTAAAAACGCCAGCCAGTGAACTCATCAGGGCCGCCAATAGACCAGCCACCACAACACCTCTTAGACCCACAGGAAGAATATGAGCAACCATGAGTGGAAATGCAGCCTGGGCATTTTGAGTAATTACCCCACCTTGCTCATTGATAAGCTCTTGTTGCAACACCTGCATTTGTCCTGATTTAGCGAGAGCAAAGGCAATGATACCTGGAATGATAAAAATGAAAACAGGCAATAATTTCAGGAATGCAGCAGCGATAGTTCCTCGGCGACCTTCTTTTTCATTAGGAGCTCCTAAAGCACGCTGTACGATATATTGGTCGGTAGTCCAGTACCATAAACCCACGATGGGGGCGGCAAATAGCATTCCAAACCATGGGTAGTTGGTATTGAAGTACCATGCCATGCGCCCTTCTTCCATCACAGGTGCCCAGGTGCTGTCCATGCCTTCGGGTACCATGGGTTTCCAAAGGTCAAACATTTCAGGGCCGGCAATTTGATATAAGCTTTCCCAGCCGCCTATGGCTTGCAGTCCATAATAAAGAACCAAAACAGACCCGAACAATAGCACAAGGGTTTGTAGTGCTTCTGTGTATGCCACAGCCCGAAGGCCGCCTAATACAGTATATATGCCGGTAAATAGAATAACGAGTATTGAACCGATCCAAAAGCTGTTCATACCCCAAAAAGAAAGTTCCGGAAGCAGTACGCTGAATACAATACCACCGGCAAAAATACCTACCGCAATTTTAGTAAGCACATATGCGATCAATGAAATGCCGGATAGCACGGTTCGTGCCAAAGGCGAGAAGCGCTTTTCCAGGAATTCAGGCATGGTGAATACTTTAGATCTAATAAAGAAAGGGAGCATCACCCATCCTAAAACCAGCAAACACCATGCGTGAAGTTCATAATGAGCCATCGCAACCCCGTCAGTGGCTCCTGAGCCAGCAAGGCCTACCAAGTGCTCTGAGCCAATGTTAGAGGCGAAAATGGAGGTTCCAACAATGAGCCACCCTAAATGTCTGCCGGCAAGAAAATAATCATCAGGTGTGTCTGTTTTTTGCTTAATCACCCACCAGGCCAGGGCGGCAATGATCGCAAAGTAGAGGGCAATAAATACCCAATCAAGAATAGCAAGAGTTCCCATATGTTTTATAGATTATAATGAAGGTTAGGTAAAAAATTCTCCATAAAAAGGTCAATTTATTGCAGTCTGTAAAGACTATGCCAGGCTGCTTTTAGAGAGAAATTTCAAGTTTGATTATTTAAACGCTAAATAATCTGTTTTTAGGATAAAATCAAAGCATTATATGAATTCAAATATTTTACAAGTGTATTTAATACACTAATTAAAAGCCCGCACATGAGCAAAACTTGCTCAAATATTTAAAAAAAATTGCTCAAAAAGTTTTTCATCTATTCATTCCATTTTCTATATTAGATGTGGTGCTGTAAGCGCTTTTATTGAAAATCGTATTAAACAACCGACAAACGGAATAATTGGACATGGTAAAATTAAAATTATTTACAGCCGGACTGGTACTATTATTGATCCAAAGCACTGCTCTTTTTGCACAAGATGATGGCTATGGGAGAATTGAAGGAACTGTGACTGATGCTGTTAATCAGGAAGCCCTGATTGGGGTGAACGTAATGATTCAGGGTACAAGCTTGGGGTCGGCTTCTGATATTGATGGTAACTTTGTGATACGTCGGGTTCCTGCTGGCCAGCAAACGGTGATCGTGAGTTACATTGGCTATGATCAGGTACAAGAAGTAGTACAAATTGAAGACGGGGAAACACTGGAGCTTGATTTTGAGCTGAGCCCAACCACGGTAGAGGGAGAAGAAATTGTTATTAGTTCTCAGGCCGAAGGTCAAAAACGGGCCATCAATGAGCAGATTAGTGCACGTCAAATTAAAAATGTGGTATCTGCGGAGAAAATCCGTGAGCTGCCTGATGAAAGTGCTGCTACGGCTTTGAGTCGTTTGCCAGGTGTTTCGTTGCAGGAAGGCGATAAAGTGGTAGTTCGCGGTATTCAGGCTAAAATGAATACGATTATGGTAAATGGTGTTCAGTTGCCATCAACCGATTTAAACGACCGTTCTACCAATCTTGGTTTTATTTCTTCAAACATGCTCTCTGGTATTGAAGTTACAAAAGCAGTTACGCCAGATATGGATGCCAACTCCATTGGTGGTGTTATCAACCTGAGATTGCAGGAAGCGCCGGAAGATTTTCATTTTGATGTTATGGCTCAGGGAGGCTACAATACGCAAGATGATACCAAGGATAACTACCAGGTTTGGGGAAGTGTTAGTAACCGGTTTTTTGACGATAAACTTGGGGCTTTTTTCCAGGTTAACGCCAGAAGAGAAAATGCCGGACAGGATTATTCACAAGCTAATTTTACTTTGATCTCAGACACCCCTGAGCCTCCCCCCTACGGTGAAGCGAAGTATGGTATGGAAAGTTTCTCTTTTGGTGACCAGGTGCGAATTACCGACCAGAGGGGCGGAAGCTTAATTTTGGATTACAAACTACCTAATGGTAAGCTTGCATTACAAAACACCTATGCTTACACCGAGAATGACTTTACTGAGCACCGCGATGTAATGCAGTTTAGTCCCGTACGTCGCCAGCTTCAAATTCGTAGAGATATTCACAGCAAGCATCTTTTGGTAAATGCCCTACAGGGTGAGCACGACTTCGATGTATTTGAGATTGATTACGGTATTTCGCGTGCTTACAGTGAAAAAGATACTGATTTGAGATACGGAGAAGATTACGGTTTTGCTTTTGTAAATAGTACAGAAGTGCCTTATCCCGGTAATTTTAGCAGGGAACGACGCCTGCAAATGACTCCACAGGATGTATATGATCTGGAATTAAATCCTGCTTACACTGAAACAGCTTCTTTCTGGCAAAATGGTGCAACCCGTGATCAGGCTTTCAATGAGACTATTACATCGGGCCAGCTAAATGTGACAATCCCGGTAACTTTTTCTGAGAGTATTTCTGGTGAGTTTAAAACCGGTGGTATGTATAAAGTGACTGAGCGTGAAAATGATCTTCAGCGCACCACATCCCGTATCACGGAAAATCCCTTACAGTCTAACCGTCTTGCTGAAGAGTGGATGCGTGAGCAAGGAATCGATCCGACAGTGGCCCCGCAATTTGCTGATTTCAAAGATTACGATTATGGAGACGATCGTGGGGCCGATTTCCTTGGCGGAAACTATGTAATGGATGATGTGATGGATACTGATTTGATGGATAAATATATTCGTCTGGCTAGTCCTGCCTGGGGTGTCCATAAAGCAGATTCCGAGATTGACGATTACACCGGTAAAGAAACTTTGTCTGCCGGTTACGGAATGTTTGATTTCAGTATCGGTAATAAGATCGAGATTTTAGGTGGTGTTCGTTACGAGAACCTGCGTTCTGAGTACGACGCCAACATGGTATTACTGCAACAGGCACAGGATGGGACTTCCCGCATTCCTAATGAGGAGTATGACACTCCGGAAGTACAATCCGTTGCAGATTCATTGACCACCGCTGACCGTTCTGTTGGTCACTTTTTCCCGAACCTGCAGTTGCGGTATAAAATTACCGACTGGATGGACTTGCGCTTAGCTTATACAGAAACTATCTCACGTCCTGACTACTCAGCGATTGTACCTAATATCTATTATGAAAGTCCAAGTATAGGTAGTACCGGTAACCCAAATCTGAAGCCTTCCGAGTCATTTAACTATGATGCTTATCTCTCGTTCTATACCAATAAAGTAGGATTGTTTACGGTAGGTGCTTTTTATAAGAAGATTGAGAACATGTTTATCCAGGAAACTCGTTTTTATGAAAATCTGGATGAAAGCATCGTATATCCGAGTCCTTCTGAAATTGAACGAATTAATTACCAGGAACCAGCTTCCAAGGGTAATATCACTACTTATTTCAATAACTCTAACCCTGCTTACCTGCGTGGATTTGAGTTGGACTGGCAAACTCACTTCTGGTATCTGCCCAAACCATTGAACTTGTTGGTATTGAATGTGAACTATACCCGGGTATTCTCTGAGATGGATTACGACCAAACGATCTATGAAAATGAAACCGTTTGTGATCCCAGATGTAGTGTAGAAGTAACCGCCATTGATACAGTGCGTTCTGCCCGGTTGATTCAACAGGGAGATCACATTATTAACGCAGCACTTGGTGCCGACTACAAAGGCTTTTCAGGACGTGTTTCTTTCCGTATGCAGGGTGATGTAATTACTAACGTAGCTACGCGCCCTGAACTGGATGCCTTCACCGGAAATATTTATGGATGGGATGTGACTATTCGCCAGCAGCTGCCTGTTGATGGTTTAAGCTTGTTCTTGAATGGCTTAAATATTGGCCACTTGCCCACAAAAGATTATCAGAAATTTAGAAGAGAGGACGACGGGGATATTCTTCGAAACCTCAGAAGAACATCTTATAACCCGAGACGATTTCAGATCGGTATAAGATACAGTTATTAAAAAACTTGTTGTTGAAGAGTTTTACCAATGTAATGCCGGTGGATAACTAACCATACTTGCATTATTACCACTAAATAACCAAGCGTAACACTAACAAATAGGAGAATTCCATATGAAGAAACTAACGCTACTACTAATTATGTGCGTTGTAGGGATGGCAAGTGCCTATGCACAGGCCCCTTATGACGAATACGTAGACGAAGTCAGAGGCGATACCCTTGTGGTAAAAGACTTTGTTGGCATGGGTAACAACCCGAACTCACTGGTAAATGTGGTTTCAGCCGACTCTGTTGATGTGCCTGAAGGACGAGTGTATTTACTGCAAAGAAACGGATGGTACCCACTTCTTGAAGACCTTTTTACCCCTACCGACCGAGCTGTTGAGATTGTTGGTGAAGGCGAGGGAAGTGTTGTTCAAGGAACTATTGATGATGGCTACCCAGCCGTTATCTCCGGTATCTTTCTAAGTGAAAGCGAAAGCAATGAAGGTGACTTATTCCAGTTCCAAAACGATGCTACCCTTAAGAATGTAGCAATGACTCCTACACATAGCGAGGGAACTATCGGATGGACATTCTTCTATGCTGCTTCTGCTAATAATACGCTTACACTGGATAACGTAATCATGGAAACTACACAGTGGGTTTTTGCGCAGTCTAACGATTATGCAGGAACTGAACTGATTATCAAAAACAGTTACTTCCCCAATATGACGGGTTATACCTGTCGCCGCAATGGTGGTGTGTATGACAACGTAAGTAACAACACACAAACCATTCATGTTGAAAACACAACCCACGTTATGGGGGCCGGTACTACCTACAAGATGCGTGGCTATCCTATCAATCAAGTTACTTTCAACCATAATACCTTTGTAAATATTTCCGGTCAGGTACTGGGTACATGGGGACACCAAAACGACTATATAGTAACAAACAACCTGTTTGTGAATGCCAATGTGCAGGCTTACATCACTGGTCTTGATGCTGCTGAATTTGATCAGGATTATCTGCCACATGGTTTGATTAACGTTGACACGCTGCGATATGTAGATGTGGACGGACAAGAACGTTTAGGTATTGACTCTACCTGGATCCGTGAAAACTATGACATGGAGCCATCTGAGTTTGGTCCCGATGACAGAAAAGTACTGGTTAGTCACAATGGTATCTACTGGAATGATCGTGTGTATGAAATACCTCAAACGCTGAACAATAATGGCGTAGAATGCCCGGCTGACGAAGCTGAATCAGACTGTATTGATCCAAATGCAGAGTGGGTATCACAAGCCATGACCATGAACTCCAGAACGCAAGCCATGTTTGATAACGATGAAATGTGGCCATACCTGAATGAAGGTCCATGGATTGAAGCTGGTGCACCTGAGTTTACAGATGATGCCGGACTTATGGGGGATGAGATTCTCCAAGACCTTATTGACTGGAGTGTTTCTGCAGCCTCTACTCCTGATTCTTACATGCCACACTGGAGAAGTCCAGAAAATCCGTATGAAGAAAACGTGATTTATTCTGACTACCCTGTGTATGCTGACCTTTCTTACAGCAATGCTGCTTACTTAATGGGTAGTACTGACGGACAGCCACTTGGTGACCTGAACTGGTTCCCAGATGCAAAAGCTTCTTTCGAAGCTAATTACGATGCTCACTATGCAACGCTGAGAACTGCTCTTGAAACAGGTGCAGAAATTGGGGTAAGCAACGAGCGAGGAAGCCTGGATGTACCTAATTCCATTAAGTTGGATCAAAACTATCCAAACCCGTTCAACCCAACTACACAAATCAGTTTCAACTTGCCACAAGCGCAAGAAGTTTCGCTGAAAGTGTATGATATGCTCGGTCGCGAAGTAGCAACTCTCGTGAACAATAAGCGCTTTGCTGCCGGTGAAAGTTCTGTAACTTTCGACGCCAGCAACCTTTCAAGTGGTATGTACATTTACCGCCTAACCAGCAGTAATATTACTATCAGCAAAAAAATGACGTTGATTAAGTAATCGAATATTCAATATTTGTGTAATTGAATAGTTACAACCCCGGCTCCGATTATTCGGGACCGGGGTTTTTTATATAGTGAAAAATTCCAAAATGGGTAGTAAAAAAGCTATCATTACGCTGTAGAATTCATTTAATCTAAAGATATTTATGCATACTAAAAGATTTCTATCGATTTCATTTCTTGTTGGTGTGGCTCTCTTATTTATGTACAGTTGCAGCAACCAAGAGGATGGCAGAGCATATGATGTAATTGCAGAGGTAGAAAACATTGGTGATATAACTTTTGCAGATCTTCATAACTATTACGACAGCTATTTATACCACCTGCGTTATCCCAATGATAAACAGAAAGGCTACAAAGAGGCCCTTGAGGAATTAATTGTTAAACGCCGAAAGGAAGCAGAGTTTATAAATACCCAGATGTATACCGATGAAGAGTTGATGGAGCCTATTCAACGGTCGGTGAATGAGGAAATAAGGGCCCGGTATTTTGAGGATGAATTTCTGTCTCGTTATATCAACGAAGAGTCGATTGAGGACTACTATGAATCGATGGGACGCAAAGTAGAGTATCGGCAAATTGTAATTAACAAGCCTGCAGAGCCGGTTGAGGGGCAGTTAAGTGCTATCCGTGATACGGTAAACCTTATTGTTTCGGAACTGATGGTAGGGGAAGACTTTGGCACATATGTTGAACGGTATTCGCAGCATCAACCTTCGCTAGAGAATGCCGGATATATGCCGCCTATCAGCTGGAAAAATGTAGCCCAGAGCCCGATGTACCAAACAATTTACAACATGAGTGAGGGAGATTTGCGGGCACTCGAGAACCGCAGGGCCTTTCATATTATTAATGTGACAGATGTAGGCAAAACCGAAAAGCCCCCGCTGGTTGAGGTGGAAAACCAGATTCGAAAAAACCTGAGAGAGTTATACCTGGACCGGGCGCTGGAAGAGTACACTGAGCTTAAAAACAATATAATTAATGCGGATAGTTTTGAATGGAATGAATTAGCATTAGATGAACTCACTGAGTGGGGTAAGCAAGAGGGGTTCTATGGAGGAGCTTACAAACAAGTGCTGTCCGAGGCCATTGCTTCCGGTAATAACAAAACCATTGTAACTCACGAAAATGGTTCGGTTGATTATCAGAAATACCTGCAGCTACTTAATACTATTCTTATACCTGGAAAGGAAGAAAACATCTCCAAAGAAGATCTTAAAAAGTTCATTGATGATGCGGTGCGGACGGAACTCATTCTTGAACAGTCAAAAAAAGCGGGCGCGGATTCTGAAATTCTAACAGAGAATGCCACCAGTATTCTTCGCTTTCATTATGAGCGGATGTATACCCGCCGCCATATAACCGAGCAGATACCGGAACCAACCGATGAAGCTTTACGATCTTTCTATGAAGCTCACAAGGACTCGCTTCTTTATCAGTTTGCCAAATCTATTTTGTATGTAAAGCCCTTTGGTACGGAAGCTGAAGCAGAAGAAATGATGCAGAAAATCAATGCAGGACAATCTTTTGAACAGGCAGCAAACCGCCGGTATCAGGTCAAAACTTTTATCATCAATAAGCAGGGGGAAATAGAGGCTCATCTCAGTGATGAAAAACCGTATCTGGGTGAGGTGGCTTTTGATTTGAAAGAAGGTGAGGTAGAAGGTCCGGTGAGTTACAGTGAAGATGACACGGAAACCAAATATGCAGTGGTTAAAAACTCCTTCAGGCAGGAAGCCCGGGTTCGGGACTTTTCTGAGATCAAGGACATAGCCAAGCAGTTCAGAGAGTTTAAAAGGGGAGAAATAAGCAAACAGGTTCGAGAGAATCTGTCCCAAAAATATCCTGCAAATATTTATCAGGACATCCTGGAACAGAAAATTGAAGAAGTTATTCAATGAAGAACATCCGACTTATTTCATTAAATCTATTTCTGGTTTCAGCGGTGGTTCTTTGTTTTGAGATAATAGCTACGCGAATATCATCGGTCATTTTTGTAAATGATTACGCGTTCATGATTTTGTCGCTGGCCATTCTTGGGCTTTCCTGCGGTAGTATTTTTGCCTACTACCGGTTAAATACCAGCGACAAGGACAAATTGATTCCCGTTCTTAGAAATATACAGCTTGGTCTCGCCGGCTCATTGGGCGTTTTTATTGTGGCGGTCACTTCCTTCTCTTTTATCACCAATCATTTGGTATACTTCTTTTTATTGGTGATTCCATTTTTTCTGGCCGGCTTGTTTTATGCCAAGGTATTCGAAACCTACGCCGCAGAGAGTTTCACAGTGTATGCCGCAGATCTGGCCGGTGCAGCCATAGGTTCGGTAGCAGCTATATTGGCTATTTCAGCTTTAGGTCCGGTCAATGGTGTACTGCTATTGGCGGCCCTTATTATTTGTTCTGCTTTAAGTTTGGTGGGCAGTAAGTGGCCTAAGGCCGCTGTAACGGGCCTTTTTGTGCTTGCTATTGCAGGTGGGGGGTGGATCATCTTTAGTGGTCATAACACCTTTATGGATCGTATCCCCATTGGTGATTTTCCCGAAAAAGATTTCCATCATACCTATCCCGATCAATTTACCCAATCCATTATCACAGACAGTAGATGGAGTGTATACGGCCGGGCCGACCTCGTCGAGTACAGCCACCAAAATGTAGTTCGACATTTGTTTGTGGATGGTGCGGCTGGGACCCAAATGCTGCGTTTTAATGGAAACTTGAGCGAGCAAGATCCGGTGCTTTCGAATTTGCTGTTGGAGTCGTCCAGTTTTATACCCTATGTGTTGCTTAAACCGGAGGAAAAGGACAATATGCTGGTGATTGGGCCGGGTGGGGGTAAGGAAGTACTTGGCGGGCTGGTAACCGGTGTACGACAAATTACAGGCGTTGAAATTAATCCTGATTTTGTTGAGATCGTAAAAGATCAGCGTGCATTTAATGGTGGCATTTATACCGATTTTCCCAATGTAGAGATCTTAGTAGGCGAGGGGCGGCAATACGTAAAGCAGAAGCCCCAACTGTTTGATGTGCTTGTGATGGCCCTGCCTTCAACCCAGCAACTGCAAAGCATTGACAATTACGCCTTGAGTGAGAACTTTTTGCTTACGGTTGAAGCCATAAGAGACTACATGGATATACTTACTCCTGAGGGACAGATGATTTTCACGGTTCATAACCCCTGGGAGTTAAAACGGCTTATTGCCACGGCCATGACGGCTTTCGGTGAACGGGGTGTAGAGCCCAATGAGTTGCTAAACCATATGATCATTTTTGAAACGGATTACGCACCCACAGTTGTAATTAAAAAACAACCCTATAGCACACAGGATTTACAGGGTGTGATGCAAACTTTATCCCGGCTCCGGGAAAATGCCCCCCAGGTTACTTATGTGCCGGATCAGTGGCGCTCGTTGCCCAACACAACCGTCAATGATTTCCTCCAGGATATAAGAACTGGCCGTTCCGGATTACAAACGGTAGTTGAAAATCAGCAATACGATGTAACTCCGGTTTATGACGACAGCCCTTACTTTTACAAAATTGAACCGGGCATTCCGGAGATGTTTAACAAATTGTTTTTTGCCATACTGGCGGCCGGTTTACTCATCATAGCTTTGCCATTTATGAGTATCAGCAAAAAGCTGGTTAAATCCCAAAAAAGGTATATCCAGAAAGTGCTGCTACTGTTTACAGCCATAGGGATTGGGTTTATGGTGATTGAAATTACGTTATTTCAGAAACTTGTGCTTTACCTTGGGTCTCCTACGATCTCATTATCTATTTTGCTTAGCTCATTATTGATAGGCATGGGAGTGGGCAGTTTGACCGGTAAGAAAATATACAGGGACAGGATAGAAACCCGAATATTGGTTGTAAGTGGTTTGGTAGTAATTGCCGGAGTATTTGTAATCCTGCTCTATCCGTATCTGCTGGAAAAGCTGCTGATCTTTGATGTGATAGTTCGGGCCACTACGGCTTTCATACTGTTGTTACCCTTCGGATATCTTTTGGGGATTCTGTTTCCGTCATTTATACAGTTACTAGAAAAAGCAGAGATGGAAGAATACGTGCCCTGGATGTATGGGGTAAACGGAGCGATGTCAGTGCTGGGGTCAGTTTTGGCCGTAATGCTTTCTATGATATTTGGCTATACTCCGGCTTTTCTAATAGGGCTGGGCTTTTATCTGTTGGTTCTTCTGTTGATGTTTTTGAAGCGTGATGAGGGTTAGTTGCTTACTGTGATTTGAGATAAGAATGACTCAAAAATAGGCGATCTTCCTAAAAACACTCAGAGGCATTATCTAAGAGATTGCCACAGGCTTGGCTCCCTTCGGTCTCAGAAGCCTTCGCAATGACAGGTGTTATGTTAACTCACATTGATTAGATTCTTGCCTTTGTAGGGGTGAACTAAGAGATTTCCTGATTTCTTCCTAATTATTTCAACCCGAACTGAGATTTCAATCAAAAGAAATATTCAAGCATAAAAAAAAGCCTTCCATATGGAAGGCTTTTGCTAAATATCGAGTAGCAAAAATGCTAACGAAAACTCATCAATTCCTTAAATGTGGTTATTGATGATGTTTTCGAATAGTTCCTGCTTACCGCTCTTCATTTCTGGTTCGCCATTTTCAAGGGCAATCTTGCGGAGGTCTTCCAGCGATAGCTTGCCTTCTTCAAAAGCTTTTCCGTTACCAGAGTCGAATGAAGCATAGCGCTCAGTACGCAGTTTCTTGTAGTCAGAGTTGTTCAGTACGCTGTCTGCTACAATCAGGCTGCGCGCAAATACGTCCATAGCGCCGATGTGGGCGTGGAATAAGTCTTCTAGGTCTGTGGAGTTACGACGGCGCTTAGCGTCAAAATTTACCCCGCCAGTTTCGAATCCACCGGCTTCAAGGATAACCAGTAATGCTTCAACGGTCTCAAAAATGTTATTAGGGAACTGGTCAGTATCCCATCCATTTTGATAATCACCGCGGTTGGCGTCAATGCTTCCAAGAAGTCCGGCATCGGCAGCTACTTGCAGCTCATGCTGGAAAGTATGGCTAGCCAGGGTAGCGTGGTTCACTTCAATATTCAGCTTGAAGTCTTCTTCAAGGCCGTAATTCTTCAGGAAGGCGATCACAGTAGCCGCGTCAAAATCATACTGATGCTTGGTAGGCTCCATGGGTTTAGGCTCGATCAGGAAGGTGCCTTCAAAACCATTCTTGCGTCCGTAGTCACGGGCAGCACTCAGGAATTGAGCCAGGTGATCTTGCTCACGTTTCATTTGGGTGTTCAGCAGGCTCATATAGCCTTCACGTCCGCCCCAAAATACATAATTCTCACCGCCCAGCTCGATAGTGGCATCGATAGCAGCTTTAACTTGTGTGGAACCGTAAGCCAGTACATTAAAGTCTGGGTTGGTGGCAGCTCCATTCATGTAACGTGGGTGGCCAAACAGGTTGGCGGTTCCCCAAAGCAGCTTTACGCCGGAAGCTTCTTGCTTCTCTTTGGCATATTCAACCATAGTTTGCAAGCGTTTTTCACTTTCAGTGATGGAATCTGCCAGGTCTACCACATCCACATCGTGGAAACAGTAGAAGGGGGTTCCAAGTTTGGTGAAAAATTCAAAAGCAGCATCCATTTTAGTTTTAGCTGCAGCGATGGGATCACTTTCCGTTCCCCAGGGATAGGAATGCGTGGGGGCACCAAAAGGATCCTGACCGGTATCGCAGAACGTGTGCCAGTAAGCGATGGCAAAACGGAAGTGCTCCTTCATGGTTTTGCCGGCTATTTTGCGGTTCTCATCGTAGTATTTGAAAGCAAAGGGATTGTCAGAATCCGGGCCTTCAAATTCTACCTTATCGATGTTTTTAAAATATTCACGATCTCCGATCAGTGGTTTCATAGAATTGCTCATTAAAAATTTAGTGATTGTTTAAAAAGATAGTAGTGGCTTATTAGCTAGTGGTGCCTGCTGTGAATTCTTCTAGTTTGCCTTTCCATGATGCATAGAGCTCATCATATTGCTTCACAAGTTCTGCATCTGGTTCGATAACATCAATACGCTCAAGGCTTGCAAAAGCCTCTTCAGGGCTTTTATAAAAGCCGGCACCAAGCGCAGCTCCACGAGCTGCTCCAGCAGCTCCGTCCGTATCATATAATTCGAGTGTGGTTCCGGTTACATTCGTAAATATTTCCCGAAATGCCTTACTCAAAAACAGGTTAGAGTGACCTACCCGTATGGTTTCAGATGGAATATTCATAACATCCAGCATCTCAAAACCGATATTCATGGCAAATACAATGCCTTCCAGTCCAGCTCTTATGATGTGAGAGGAGGAATGGCGGTTAAAGTCCATATTCAATAAATGGGCGCCAACGAATTTGTTTTCTAACACACGCTCGGCGCCGTTTCCAAATGGGAAGAATAAAACACCTTCAGCGCCGGGTGCAACTTCAGAGGCCATACTGTTCATCTGCTCATAAGGAAGTACGGGCTTAGAAGTACTCAATAGCTTTTTAAGCCAGCTGTACAAAATTCCGGTTCCGTTAATACAAATAAGGATACCGTTTCTGGATTTCTGCACTTGGTTGTTTACGTGCAAAAAGGTGTTGATCCGGGATTTCTTGTCTGATGCATTCTGATCAGTTACAGCATAAATAACACCGGAAGTACCTGCCGTTGAGGCTACTTCTCCAGGCTCCAGTACATTCAATGAAAATGCGTTGTTGGGTTGATCACCGGCACGGTAAGTGATTTTTGCTTTGGGATTAAGTCCAAGCTCATCAGCAATATCTTTATCTACCTGGACGTCAGCACCAATAGCAGGTACAGTGTCTGCAATCAAATCTTTGGAGAGTCCGTAATAGTCAAGCAGCTTCTGGTTTACTTCTTTTTCTTCAAAATCCCAAAAGACACCTTCGGATAAACCGGTTTCTGTAGTAGTAATTTGTTTACTTAGCCGCATAGCGATAAAATCACCGGGCAGCATAAATTTATGCGCCTTCTCAAATACTTCAGGCTGATTCTCTTTTACCCAAGCCAATTTGGAAGCGGTAAAGTTGCCCGGAGAGTTCAGCATATGACTTTGGCAATACTCGGGGCTGAGTTCTTCGTAGGCCTTGCGTCCCAAGTCAACGGCACGGCTATCACACCAAATGATGGAGGACCGCAGTACTTCCTGGTTTTCGTCAACCAGAACCAAGCCATGCATCTGGTAAGAAATGCCAATGGCTTCAATATCTGTCGGGTTAATACCCGGTTCCTTTGAAAGTAGTTGAAGAGCTGTTTTAAAATTACCCCACCAGGTTTCAGGGTTTTGTTCGGCCCAGCCGGGATTGGGTGCATCAATTTTCATTTCTGCTTCCGGATAAGTGACTGAAGCAATTACTTTGCCGTGTTCAGGATTCAGCAAGCTTAATTTTATGGAAGAGCTACCAAGGTCAATGCCTAAATACATTCAAAAACCTATTATTTAAATATTAGAGAATTAGTGACTCCATGTTACAATTACCTGCAAACCTTAAATGAGGTTGATTGCTAATACGCAAATTTGTGCATATTTATTCAGAAATTTGCCTAAATGTCAGGCAGGCAATCATGCTGAAATAATACCAGGCATAACGATTATAACCATTATTAATACGTTGGTAAAAACACAGCTAAGACAGGCATAGTATATTTAAATAGAGAAAAAAAAGAAACCACATTTGAGCAAAAAAACGATTTTTTTGCGTAAAATTTGCTCACTTAGAAATCAGGCCAGTTCTTTGTCTTTCACAAGGGTGCTGGATTGTCTCACTTTTAGTGAAACCGGTACCATACTTACGATGCCCTGGTGCTCTATAGGTTTCTTGAGCCGGGAAAGTAAATTATCGATAGTATTCTCTGCCAGGCGGGTATAATTGGTTTCTACAGAGGTCAGGCGTGGATAATGGTTTTCGCACATGGGAAGGTTATCATAACCGACCAAAGCAACATCATCGGGGAAGGTGTATCCTGCTTCACGGGCTGCTTCCATGAACCCAAAAGCCATGGCATCGTTGGCAGCAAATACGGCATCCGGTTTTTCATCCAGTTGATGGAAGGCATGAAAGGCGCGTATGCCGGCTTGTAGGGTGTAATCCCCTTTAAAGTCCCATAAAAGGTTGGCATCGTCTTTTCGTTTAATGAAGTCCATAAACCCATTGGTTCTGAATCGTGCCTCTGGCATTTCATGCGGACCTTCAATGATGCCGAGTTTTCTAAACCCTTGCTCAAACAAATGCTTTGCTACCAGTGATGCACCTTGGTAAGCATCAAAGGTAACGGTGTCAAGCACGGAATTATCGATATTGGAACAGGAGATTACGGGGAAATCCTTGGGCGTTGCATGCAATATGTGCAGATACTGCTCTTCCTTAAGCTCAGGCACAAAGATAACAGCCGCTGCATATCCGAGGTTTCGCAGCTTCTCTATCAGGGAGCTTACAGAGTCAATATCATGAGTAACACTAAAAAGGCTGACCGTTACTTTCTTGGTGGTAGCGGCTTCCACAAAGCCATTGAAAAAGGAGGCGTAAAATTCTCCAGGGTGTAATTGAGTGATCAGCGCAATATTAGGGGGTTGGTCTTTAGGGAGCTTTCGGCCGTTAGTTGGTAAGGGGTATCCGAGTTTGTGTGCACAGGCTAAAATTTTTCGTCTGTTCTTTTCAGAAATGCGTCCTTCGCCCCTAATAGCTCTGGATATAGTTGAAACCGAAAAATTGGTAGCTTCGGATATGTCCTTAAGTGTTACTTTCATGTAGTTGGAATGTTAGACTGCGCAATATTTGCACACATATGTGGAAAAATATTTGAAACCCAAAATAATACTTTAATCGGTTACTTAGCAAATAACCACCCCTCAGAGTATCTTTTTAGGTGCATTTTGTATTCACGTAATTAAACAAAATTTTGCGCATAAAGAAAGCCCTGCCAATTAAACATTGTGTAGTCTTGTTTTTGGGTAACAAGTTATTAGGCGTGGTGTCAGAGATGTTTTTTATCATTTCTCCAACAATTTCTACCCTAAGTCAAGGTTCATTTCTGTAGTGCATAATTGTGTTTTAAAAACTTTAAGAGTGAGAAGATTATTTCACCACACCGTTGGAAGAAAATTCGAGAATGATCTGTTAGTTGCTATTCCTGTCAGCTAATCTGATAAGAGCATGCAGTGCGGGCTTGGGTTCCTTATTTCTGTCAAACAACAAAGGATAATTGGTTTGCTCAAAAGGCAGATAATTTAACCAGGATCCATCATCCGAAACACCCCACAAGGTTACGCGCGTTAAGATGTCGCTATGTTTCAGGTAGATTTCAAAAAGATCCGTGTAGACATCCGTTAGTTTTTGCTGAACGGAATCGGGCAGGCCCTCCCGGTAGATGTCGCGCTCTTTGTCATCTTCATCATATTGGTATACGGAAGCGGGGAGTACATTTAAATCCAGCTCGGTGATCATTACGTCTATTCCAAGATCAGCAAATTCGGTGATGGATTTTTCAATTTGATCCAGTGGGGGAAGGTTGTTAATGCTAAAGTGACTTTGAGAACCTACACCGGAAATAGGCACGCCGGCTTCGATCATCTCTTCAAGATACTCATGGATTCCTTGGCGTTTCTCCGGATCTTCCATGTGGTAATCGTTGTAATACAATTGGGCATTGGGATCGGCTTCATGCGCAAATTCAAAAGCTTTTTGGATGAAGTCTTCCCCGATGATATTAAACCATTTAGATTCCCGGAAACTGCCGTCGCGGTTAAAGGCCTCGTTTACCACATCGTAGCCAAAGATTTTGCCTTTATAGCGACCCACGATGGTATGGATATGATCACGCATGCGTTCCAGCAGAGCTTCGCGGCTTAATTCGTTGCCTTCCTCATCTTCGAACACCCAATCCGGAGTTTGTGCATGCCATACCAGGGTGTGGGCAACTACTTTTTTACCATGAGCCTGGGCCAATTCAACCAGTCGGTCTGCCGCTTCAAAATCATACACGCCGGGTTCGGGGTGAATCTCTTCCCACTTCATCACGTTTTCCGGGGTGATGACATTGAAGTGTTTTAGCCCAACAGCTAAACCTTTGGGATCGGTGATGATCCGTTTCTCCACAAAATAACCGCGGGCACCAGAGCGCTCCACCGTATGGGCGGCAACCGGATCACCTGCAAGAATCTGTGCACGGTTTAGTGCCGTTCCAATCAGGAAGGCATCTTCATATGCTTTGTACAGAGGTTCTGTGTCTGGATTTTGTGCTTGTATTGTAGTGCTGAGGCCGGTAAAGAAAAGGAGGCCCAACAGAAATACTGAAATAAAAGCTAAAGTGGTCTTCTTAAATTTGGAAAAGATCATGCTAAAAAGGGTTAGGTATACTTCCCGAAACAGCGGAAGAACATTGTGATTTTTTGCTTAAGTACCGAAAAAAGAACGGTCAGACTACAGAAGCTCATCTTTAGAAGAATGATGTCTATAGACCTGACCGGTTTAATAAGTTGAACTATTTATAATTGCCAAAAATTATTCAAGTTCGCCACGTCGAGCTTCAAGATCATTTTCAATTTGATCCATTTTTTCACCGTCAAGCGGATAAAATACCATGAGCAATGCTCCACAAATACCAACAATTGCACTTATCACACCTGCTAAAAATACGATACCAAATAAGGATTCTTCGGTTTGTACCTGATTGGCCTGGAAATCAAAATAAGCGAGTAACCAGCCCGTGAGAGCACCGCCAATAGCTACGCCCATCTTGAGAGCAAAAAGGGAGGCCGCCATAATCAATCCGGTAGCACGGCGTCCAAATTTCCATTCTCCATAATCGGCAGTATCTGTGTAAATAGCCCACTGTAATACAGAAACCGGACCAAAGAAAAAGCCGGAAATAATGTTACTGATATAGATTAGCTCATCTTGCGATTGATCAAGGAAAAAGAAAGGCAAACAAAAACCGGCACTTAATCCAAGCGACCATACGTACGTTTTCTTTTTATCAAAAATAGCAGCAATATATTTGGTAAGAACAGCTCCGGCCAAAGTTGCCAAAGCACCACTTGTTAAAAACGATGATTTACTGGAGCCTATGCCAACAGCTTCAAAAAATGATACAGTGTGATCTGCCAGATAATAATCAACAAGATAAGGAGAAGAGCCCCCCTTAATAACTACATACATCAATTGGAATACGGTAGCTCCGGCAATTAAAACCCAGGGTTTATTAGCCAATAAATCTTTCCAGTCAGTGGAAAGGTCAATCTTTTGTTCTTTACTTGGCTGAACACGTTCTTTTGTAGTAAAGAAAGTGAAAAGGAACAATCCGGTAGCTACAACACCGTATAGCCCCATCGTCCACATCCAACCAATCTGTTCATTTCCATTTCCAAAAAACTCAACAAATTGTTCCGTTAACCCCGTTACCACTAAAAGGCCTAAATATGCAGCTACGAAACGGTAAGAGGAGACACCCGTCCGTTCGATAGAATTCGGGGTTATTACACCCATTAAAGCAGCATATGGTACATTTATAGCAGTATAGACGGCCATCATCAAGGTATATGTTACGTACGCATATACAATTTTTCCGGTATCACTAAACTCGGGAGTGATGAACATGAAAAAACCAATCACACCAAAAGGAACTGCAAGCCAAAGCAGGTAAGGACGGAATTTACCGTATTTTGTTTGAGTACGATCAGAGATGAATCCCATTATGGGGTCGGTTACGGCATCAAAGATACGCGTCACCAGAAACATGGTACCTGCAACGGCTGCAGAGATCCCGAACACATCGGTATAGAAAAACAGCAGGTAATTTACGAAGGTCTGGAAAAACAGATTGGAAGCACCATCTCCTGCACTGTACCCAACTTTTTCTAGTATGCTAATTTTGGCTCTTTCTTTCTTCATTGAAATCTAATTATGGGTTATTCAATTGGTTGGTTTACACAAAAATGAAATTAATTTTGATTCTCTTTGTCTGCCGGTTTCAGGTTTTGCCTAATTATTTTGCTTTTGCTTCTCATTTACAATAGCATCAAAGGCAGGCTTGGGTTTGCCTTCCCGGTCAAGTATTAACGGATAATTGGTACGGCCGGGAATGGGCCAGTTATTTTTCCAGGAACCTGCATCGGTAACACCCCAGAAGGTGACGCGATTAATGTTGTCACTATGCTTCAGAAAAATGCGGAAAAACATGGCATACTGATCAGCTTGCTGCTGAGCCACAGAGTCTGGCAATCCCTCGGTATAAGGGTTTAATGCATCGGTCAGCTCCGCATCCGACATTGCCCCAACATCAGCTCCACGATAATCAGAGGCTGAAGGTAAAACGTCCATATCCAGCTCGGTGATGGCTACCACGCCCAGTTCACTAAAGCGGGTAATGCTGTTCTCGAGTTGTTCTTCGGTAGCATAATCCAGGCCATAATGACCTTGCATGCCGATCCCGGTAACCCGTGCCCCCTGCTCTTGTACGGATTTGATCAACTCATAAACGCCCTCTCTTTTGGGAGCGTCGTTGAGTGAATAATCATTATAGTACAATTCGGCTTCGGGATCCGCTTCATGCGCAAACTCAAAAGCTTTAGCTACATAATCTTCTCCAATAATTTGATACCATAAAGACTCCCGCATGGTGCCGGCACTGTCACTAATGGCTTCGTTTACTACATCCCATCCATCCACTCTGCCTTTGTATCGGCCAACCACAGTTTGGATGTGATCGCGCATACGATCCAGCAGGGCTTCGCGATCCAACAGGTTTCCGTCTTCATCTCTGAATACCCAGTCAGGGGTTTGGCTGTGCCATACCAGGGTGTGCCCAATAGTATACATGTCATTTTCTTCCGCAAATTCAATAAAAGCATCAGCCAGTTCAAAATCGTATACGCCCGGTTCAGGGTGCAGGCGCTCCCACTTCATACTGTTTTCGGCAGTTAGCGCATTAAAATGCTTCTTAACCAATTCAATGCCATCTTTATTTCGACCGGTAAAAAAACTGGGGTTTACTGCTGCACCGATGTAAAAGTCATCTTTAAATACTTCTTTAAGAGACGGGGCGCTGTCTTCTTTTTGTTGGTTGGATGTGCACCCAAAAGCCAAAATGCCAAGTGCCAAAAGTAAAAGTGAAAATCGCATAGCTAATTAATTAAGTGGTTTGATAAACCTGCAACGGTTTTGGATAACATTGTGTCAGTCAAATTGCTGCGAGGTCAATAAATTTCTTTTTGGTTGATGATTAATAATATCTGGGTGCCGGGATGTACCGGGTCTTTTCCAATTCTTTGTAATACTCAAGGTCATGCTCAGGCTTTTCGTATTGATCTGGAATGGGTTTGTTTGAATGCGTCTGGAAATACAGTACGCAGGAGTTTCTCCAAATCACAGCATCCTTCTCCTGTATTTCTAAGAGAGCTTTTACTTCTTCAAAACGATGTTCGTCAATAAGGCCTTCAATAGATTCCCATTCCTCCTGCATCCAGCGAACCGTTTCAACTCCCTGATAATATTTGTGTACCAGTTCACCCCAAAGCGTTCGGCCGGAATCCATCTCATAATCCCATGGCAGATGGTGGAACCAAAGTAAAAACTCTTCCGGGGTAGTTTCGGGATCGCTAAATTTTTCTTCAAGAGGAGCTTCGTATTGCCCAATGGCGTTAGAACCGGTTTCCGTACGATCAAAACCAATGCCATCTTCTGCCGCTTTGTGATAATAAACAGCCGTCCAGTCGGGGCGGGGCAGGTCAGAGGTCCATGGAGCGGGACCGTAGTGGTGCCCCTGTGCATACAGGTGAGTAAGACCAAGCGGTGAGCGGTAATTCACTCCGGCTTCGCGTGATTCCTGCATCACCTCAGTGATAGGTTCTACAAATTTAGGGTTGTTGGTGAAAGTCATCCGAAGCCATTCCTTGGCGATGTCTTCAGAACTCAGGGTATAATCCCAGGCCAGGCGACCAAAGGCGTACCAGCTGGATTGAATAAAGGGATGCCCGGTCCAGTTACGGTCAGTACCAAGATTCACAACTCCTGCAATACCGGTATGCTCGTAGTCAAAAACTTCGCTGGCTACAATTTTGCCAACGGTAGAGCCTTCGCCCTCAGCGTAGGTGTCATGATTAAGTGCTTCAGTGAATAACGGGCCCTGGTAAGCCAGGTGATTGGCAAAGCCAAAATATTCTTGTGTGATCTGAAGTTCTAAAACAGTATTAGTGTTGGGCAAAGCACCAAAAAGAGGGGAGAATGGTTCCCGGGGCTGGAAATCAATCGGGCCGTTTTTAACTTGCAATAAAACATTGTCCCGGAACTTGCCATCCTGTGGTACAAATTCATCATATGCTTCCCGGAAACGATCGGTTTGTTCGGGGCTGTACACGAAAGCTCTCCAGATCAGGAGGCCATCCTGTGGAGCTACGGCATCAGCCAGCATGTTGGCGCCTTCAGCATGGGTACGATTGTATTGAAAGGGGCCGGGTTGACCTTCGGAGTCGGCTTTTACCAGAAATCCGCCAAAGTCAGGAATACGTTCGTAGATATCAGCGGCTTTTTCGTTCCACCATTCCTGAACTTCCGGAGCTAAAGGATCGGCTGTTTCCAGACCGCCTACTTCAATGGGGGATTGAAAGTTCACGGATAAATACACTTTAATACCATACGGACGAAATATATCAGCGAGCACTTCTACTTTTTCGAGAAAATCCTCATTTAAAATACGTGGATCGGCATTTACATTATTGAGTACGGTTCCGTTGATACCCATCGAGGCATTCAGGCGGGCATAATCCGTGTAGCGGGGATCTTTGTATTCGGGAAGGCGCCCCCAGTCCCAAAGAGAAAGCCCGGCATAACCACGTTCAACCAGTCGGTTCAGGTTATCCCAGTGGTTCAAAATGCGGTTTTCAATTTTTGGGGATGAAGATACAGAAACGCCATCCAGGTACTGATGGGTTTGCATCATTCGTAAAAGGTGATAAACACCATATAATACTCCGATATCAGTGTTAGCCGCTATCAGGGTAATTTCCTTTCCGTCCAATTCACGACGCTGGATGATATAGCCTTCCGGGCCGGAATCGGATAAAAGCGTTTTCAGGTTTAATTCTGAAAAATCGGACAGCTCCTTTATTGTCCCAATTAAAAGTGTGCCACCTTGCACACTGCCTGCAGTGAAGTCGAATTCAGTGCCCATTAGGCCTTTTAAACCTATTTCTAGCTCTTCTTGAGCCGCTTTGAGGGTGGGGGAATCTCCCTTGATCAGCACATGATTAAACTGGGCTTGGTAAGACTTTAGTACTTCTGCATTATCAATCTTGTCATAACGCAGCCAGGCCCGATAGCCGTCTTCAGCTTGTAAGGAAAAGGGGGCTGCTATAAATAGAAGCAGGAATAGGGAGAGAAATGTTTTTCTGATAGTCATAATTAAAATCCTATTGAGTTACCGCCGTCTACAGGCAGGTTTACACCGGTTACAAATTTAGCGGCATCGGATGCCAGGTATACCGCGGCTGCGGCAATGTCGTCAGCTTGACCCAATTTATTCATAGGCGTACGGTCCATCACACGTTTTTCCCGGGCGGGATCAGAGTCAAACGCTTCGCGCAACATGGGTGAGTCTATAAATCCCGGAGCAATAGCATTAACACGAATGCCTTCGCCGGATAAATCTACGGCTAGTGAGCGGGTCATGCCCAATACCGCAGTTTTTGAGGAGGTGTAGGCGGTTACATCGGTGATGCCATACATGGCTGCCATGGAAGTGATGTTGATGATGGAACCTTTGCCTCTGGGAAGCATTTTTTTGGCTACTTCGCGAGTGAGTGAGAAAAGACCATTAACGTTGGTCTGAATAATATCATTGAATTCTTCGTCGGTTACTTCGGTGAGTGGTTTTTTCATATTGACTCCGGCATTGTTAACCAAAATATCAATAGGGCCGAAATCTGACTCCACTTGTCCCACCAAACCAGGGAGCGTATCAAATTCCGTTACGTCGTTGACGATGTAGTGAGCATTCTTTCCCAGCTTTTCCACGGCTTCTTCCAGTTTATGCTCCCTCCGGCCGGTAATAATAACAGTGGCTCCTGCTTCAATAAAAGCTTTGGTGATACCAAAACCGAGTCCTGTACCGCCACCGGTAACGATGGCTATTTTATTTTGCAGGCTGAAGAGATCAGAAGTCATAAAAAAGTAAAGAGTTTAAAAATTTGGATTAAATTTGCGCAATTTTAGACCATCATTTTAAGCCAAGGCATAAAGTATTTGCCGCATAAGTACTTTGGAATGGTATACTTTAAGTGTTTCTGAATACTCCAACAGTCAAGGATAGATTTTAGTATGACAATATCCTGTTTACATGAAGAACAGTTGAATAACCGGCAAAGGTAAAGCGTTAACTTAAAATTAAGAGCTGAAATGGAACAAATATCTTATTTGAAAAAATAAAACAGAGCTTGTTTCAGAGACAGCTCAAGGCTGTTTGAGCCAACGGTTTGGCTGCTGCGCTCAATATATTTAAAAGAGTGAAATAATGAAAAAGAGTTGAGCAATATTTACCGCAATTAAAAGCAAATTTTGCTCAACACTCTTTGTAATTAAAAAAGACAATAACCGGAGTTTAATTACTTAAGCAAGGTCATTTTGCGAACCTTGGTAAAAGATTGAGAGCCTGTAACGCTCAGTTTATAAAAATAGACTCCACTTGAAAGATGGCCGGCATCAAAATTGACGGTATGCGTTCCTGCAAATTGAGGTTGGTCTAAGAGCGTGGTGACTTTTCTTCCTGCTATGTCGAACACCTCAAGCGTAACTTCGCTTTTTACAGGTAGTTTATAGGTAATCACCGTAACAGGGTTAAAAGGGTTGGGATAGTTTTGATCCAGGGCAAATGCCGGAGGTGGTGTGGGTGAGGTCTCGTTGATACTGGTAGACATTCCTGAAAAATCCACTTCCCAGATGTGCGTTTGGCTCCATCCATTCAGCCAGCTGTTTTTAAATTCCAGCACGTAAATCTTATCACCAACAATTTCGGAATCAATGGGGTTGAGAAATCCACTGGCAATGCGGGTACTGTTCATGGTAAAGGTATCACCGGAAGGTGTGAGTTCAAGATGCAAAAGGTCTTCGCCGGGATCATTCATGTGTTGCAGTAAAAAGTAGGGATCATTGCCACCGGTAAATGCCAGCACAAAGCCATCACCGGTATAATTTCCAGATAGGGCACTATCAGCATCAAAAACGAGCCCTAAGGAAGAACGGTGGCCGGTAAAGGAAGCAATGGCAGTATCTTGTGCGCTGGCATCCAGTACTTCCCCGGTCTCGGCATCTTTATAGTTAACGCCATCCGGGCCGTAATTCAAAATAGGTTCTGTAAACTCAAGATCTTCGGGAGGGGCCGGATAGTCGGGGTCATTATAAAAGATGGCATCTCTCGAATCAGTAGAGAGTAACAGGTCTTCTTCGGGGTTGTAGCCTTCAAACTGCATAGGCGTGTCATTGCCTCCAATGCGCCATGGGAAACCGTAATGTTTGCCTTCCTGCAGCCAATTGAATTCACCGGGATCGTCACGTTCGCCGGCATTATCAGCAGAAAAAAGCCGGCCTTCTCCGTCAAAAGCTAGTCCAAAGCTATTTCGGGTACCCTCGGCAAAGATGTATCCATTTGCATTTAGGTAGTTAAGGTCATTTTCAAGAAAAAGATCGGTGGAATCGGCGGGAACCTTCAGGATTTTAGCGGTGAGAGGGACTTCGCGAGTGCCGGGATACAAGCCTTCGTCAGGATACCCTTCTCCCCAAACAGCTTGTTCCTCACCGTGGTCGGTGCGTGAGCCGCTATTGATATAAAGATATTCGTCATTCGGCCCAATCTTGATTTCATTCATGATGTGATCAAAATCGGTATTGCTTAGTGGGTAGGGGGCAGTAGTGGCTACGGTTGACCACGTCCAGGCGTCCCCGTCTATAACACCTCTTTTTATGTAAACAATGTTCGTGGCATTTTCTGTATCAGGATTATTGCCTACCAGGTAGAAGGTGCCATCTGACGAAATGGTAAGTCCCTGAGCATCTTCAATACCAAGCTCAGAAGCAGTTTGCACTTGAGTGATGGTATTTGCTTCCACATCTACGCGGTGAATTCCCGAGGACTGGGTGAGTACATATAAATAGCCGTCGGTAGGGTTGTGTGCAATTTTGACCGGCGCACTGGGTGTTTGTGCCACGGCCCGAAGCCCAAGGCTTGAATCATGAACCTGGGGAGATTGGTTCTGGGCTGTAATCAATGTTGGAATTAAGACAAAAAGTGACCATAGGATATATTTTCGCATAATAGGAAGTGAGTTAGGCTTCAATTTACCCTAAGAAATAACAAATTCAGATAAGACAAAAATTTTAATTTTTTTAGGCAAATTTTGTTCAATCTAAAGTCTGAGCTTCACTGATTAAGAAAAACCAGGGCATATTGGTTTTAAATGATGATTATTCGAATTTGTATAGTTGTAGAAAGAAAGGAGGGATTTAAGAAGTGTGGACAAATTATGAGAGGAAGGGAGGATAATTTTCACAGTAAAACAATGTCAACAGTAGGGGGCTGGAAAAAATACAGACCAAATATTGCAGATTACTTGTGCTTGGACGTTGACAAATAATCTGCAATTTCAATTGAAAACAAAGGCAGCGTTTAGTTGCCGTTCCGGAATTCAGGCACTCTTCGAACTTGTGTAGCTTGTTCAAAGCCATAGGCGATTTCAATTAACACCGGCTCACTCCAGGCACGTCCAAAAAAGGAGATGCCAACCGGCAGGCCATCAATATAGCCCATGGGTACGGTGATATTGGGATAGCCGGCGCGTGCTGCCGGTGAACTGGAGGACACTGCAAAGTTGTCGCCATTGGTGAGGTCGGTTTTCCAGGCCGGACCACCCGTAGGACCAACAATGGCATCCAGATCATGTTCTTCCATAACCTTATCGATGCCTTCTTCCCGTGTGAATTTCATCATGCGTTCCAAAGCCTCGGTATATTCCTCAGATTCTAAATTACCTTTTTCATTTGCCATGATTAGCAGGTCGTGATCGAAAAATTGCATTTCCGCGGAGTCGGCGAGCGTAGAATCTACCAGTTCGTCCATATTTTTAACTGGCGCATCATCCCCCAAAGAGGCGAAATACTTGTTCAACCCGTCTTTGAATTCATAAAGGAGGACCTGGAAAGAGTCTCCCCCAACATTTTCTCCACTTACCTGGTCTATATCAATCACCGTGGCTCCCTGTTCCTCCAGAAAGCGGCGCGTCTGGTACATCAAAGTATCCACGCGATGATGGTTTCCAAGCGGACCGGTCCAGAAGCCAATGCGCTTGCCTTGCAATCCATCAGCATTGAGGAACTGAGTATAATCGGTGTGAAAGTTGCCTTCGCTGGCAAGTGTTTTGCCATCGCTTTCATCCATCCCAACCATGGCGCCTAAAGCTATGGCAGCATCGGTTACGGTGCGGGTCATGGGCCCGGCGGTATCCTGGGTGTAAGAAATGGGGATGATACCACTGCGGCTTAATAATCCCACGGTTGGTTTGATCCCAACAATGCCATTGGCTGAAGAAGGGCAGGTGATGGAGCCATTGGTTTCTGAACCAATAGCGATGACAGCAAGATTGGCGGAAATAGCGGCACCGGGCCCAGAGCTTGATCCACAAGGATTGCGGGTTAAGTCATAGGGATTATGCACTTGGCCGCCCAGAGCGCTCCAGCCACTGGATGAAAAGCTGCTGTGAAAATTGGCCCATTCACTCAGGTTAGCTTTGCCCAAAATGACGGCTCCGGCTTCTCTTAATTTGGCAGTGATAAAGGCATCCTGGTCAGGAACCGAGCCGTCCATAATATTAGCACCCGCCGTGGTCGGCATATCATCGGTATCAATGTTGTCTTTTAAAACTACAGGTACGCCATGTAGCGGACCGCGTACGTTGCCATTTGCCCATTCCTCATCCAGTTTTTTTGCGGTTTCTACAGCTTTTGGGTTGATATAGAGCATGGAGTTGAGCTGTGGCCCAAACTGGTCAATGGCTTCAATCCGTTTCAGGTAGGCATCAGTGACCTCGGCAATGGTGAAATCACCCCGTTCATAGCCTTCCTGTAATTCTGTAACTGTAATTTCTTCCAGATTTAATTTGTGATAGCCCGATTGAGGCTGACAGGCCAGGAAAAAAATGGGTAGTACAAAAAGTATGAAACAGAACTTCTTCATGATCATTGAGATGATTTAATAGTTGAGAGTCCAGTGAATATACAAGATGAGAGGAGCCTATCCAGCGCAACCATCATTTTTTTACAAGCACTTTTCTTCTGGAGATAAACTAATCGCCAGTATTGACAGAAATTCATCTGATGTTCACAATTATTTAATACAATCATTCAAGATAATTATTGAATAAACATAGTTGGGGAAGGAACCATGAAACGTTTAGTGATTTTAGGAGCCGGTACAGCAGGAACGATGATGCTGAATAAACTCAGCAAAGCACTCGATCCCAAAGAGTGGAAACTTACCATTGTGGATAAAGAAGAAGAGCATTATTACCAACCGGGTTTTTTGTTCATCCCATTTGGGATATATGACAAGAAGGATGTCATCAAGCCAAAGAAAAAATTCTTTCCTAAAGAAGCAGAGGTTATTTATTCAGCCATTGACCGTATTGATGCGGAACAAAACAAAGTGCACCTGGATAATGGACAAACGCTTTACTACAACTACCTAATTATAGCTACCGGCACAGAGATTTGCCCCGATGAAATTGAAGGAATGAATGAAGATCTGTGGCATAAATCTATATTTGATTTTTATACCGTGGAGGGAGCGGTAGCCCTGGCAGAATTTTTAAAGGATTGGGAAGGCGGAAAGATGGTGCTGAATATTGCGGAAATGCCCATCAAGTGTCCGGTAGCACCCCTGGAGTTTGTTTTTTTGGCGGATGATTTTTTCAAGAAGAAAGGAATACGGAATAAAGTAGATATCACCCTGGTAACTCCTTTGGATGCTGCTTTCACCAAACCGGTGGCAGCAAAATCATTGGGTGGTTTTTTGGATGAAAAAGGTATCAATCTGGTGACCGAGTTTAATATTGGACGGGTGGATAACGAGCAGAAGAAAATCATCTCCTGGGACGAACGCGAGGTAGACTTCGATCTTTTGGTGGCTATACCGACCAATATGGGCAGTAAAGCCATTGAGCGAAGCGGTCTCGGAGACGAACTAAACTTTGTGCCTACCAATAAGCACACGCTCCAATCCGAAGCGCATGAAAATATTTTTGTGATCGGGGATGCGACCAATTTGCCTTCTTCCAAAGCCGGATCGGTAGCTCACTTTGAGTCTGAAGTTCTCTTTGAAAACCTGATGTCTGTCATTCATGGTGAGCCGATGAAGCAAATGTTTGACGGCCACGCCAATTGCTTTATCGAATCAGGTAACGGTAAGGGTTTGCTTATCGACTTCAACTACGACGTGGAACCATTGCCCGGCAAGTTTCCGATCCCCGGAGTGGGTCCGTTTTCATTGCTGAAAGAAACACGCATGAACCACCTGGGTAAAGTGGGATTTAAGTGGTTGTACTGGAATGCGCTGATTAAAGGAAGGGAACTGCCACTGGAGTCTCAAATGTCGATGGCAGGAAAGGAAATGCCAGACATAGAACCCCAAAAAACTAAAACACTACATCTAAATCATCATTGAGGTATAAAAATGTCTACTGAAGCAAACACAGAGAAAACAATTGTATTAGATCAGGACGGCCATCTTGCCAACCTGGAAGATTGGAACGAAGAACTAGCCCAAGACCTGGCGGATCACGAAGGCATAGGAGCACTCACTGATCGCCACTGGGAAGTGATTAATTACATCAGGGAAGAGTTCGAAAAAAACGGAGATGCTCCTTCTATTCGAAAGCTTACCAAAGAAAGCGGTGTATCTACCAAAGAACTATATCAGCTATTTCCTAAAGGTCCGGCCAAGAAAGCGGCCAAAGTAGCTGGCCTGCCTAAACCAAAAGGTTGTATTTAAAACACGGAGGTTGTGATGACTAAATTCGTAACTCATGATCAAAAAAACGGGGAGGAGCAAGCAACAGCGGCTCCCAAACCCATAGAAAAAGTATCCATCATCATTTCCAAGGGCTCGTTGGAGGAAGTGTACCCCGGCCTGATTATGGCCAATGGTGCCCGCATGGAAGGGATAGAAGCCACGATCTTTTTTACGTTCTTCGGGCTGGATGCCATCATAGATAAACGGATGGATAAGCTGAAAGTAGCTACCGTAGGTAACCCCGCCATGCATATCCCTACCATGATTGGGGGGCTGCCGGGAATGTCTGCTTTCGCCACGAAGAAAATGAAGAAGGAGATAGAAAAGCTGGATATACCTCCGGTTCGTGAATTCATAGAAATGATCCATGACACCGGTGCAGAAATCTACGCTTGCCGTGCAACGGTGGATATGTTCCATCTGGAGGAAAGTGATTTTTGTGAGCAGGTAGATGGCGTTATTTCCGTAGGTGAATTTTATGAAAAGTCGGCTGGATCGCAGATTATTTTTACCTGATAGAAGAAGGCGTTTTACCGGCAAGCTGGTTCATCAAACGTTCACATCAGGGAGCTATACTAATTTAAGTTAGCTCCCTCAAAGGGGCAGGGCATTTCAAATTAGGAAGTCATGAGAAAGCTCAACCTGCTTTTCTTTTTGCTGGTATTTGCCTTTTTCGGTTTCACATCAGAGGAACAGAATCCCGAAGTAAGCCGATGGAACCGGCACGCTTCCCAATCGGAAATTATCCGTGATGATTTCGGTATTCCTCATATCTATGGCCAGACGGATGCCGATGCCATTTTTGCAATGATGTATGCCCAGGCGGAAGATAACTTCCCCGAAATCGAGCGAAATTACATTCGAGCCACAGGGCAATTAGCAAAGATCGAAGGAGAGTATGCTTTATATAGCGACTTGAGATCGCAACTCTATATGACACGGGAAGAAGCACTTCAGCATTTCGAAGAAGCCCCGGAGTGGTTGCAGGAGTTATGTCAGGCCTGGGCGGATGGCCTTAATTATTACCTCTTCACTCATCCTGAAGTACAGCCCCAACTTATCACCAAATTTGAACCCTGGATGCCCCTCTATTTTGCAGATGGTACCATTGGGGGGACTCTGGACCGGATTTCTGTTTGGGGATTGAAGGCTTTTTATGAAGAGGATTACGCTGCAATATATTCCCCCGAAGAGGAGGAAGATCCTTATGCTGAACCTAAAGGTTCTAACGGTTTTGCTATCTCCGGAGAGCGTACTGCTTCAGGAAATCCACTGTTGCTCATCAACCCACATACTTCTTTTTATAAGCGGGGTGAAATGCATGTGGTTAGCGATGAGGGATTGAATGTGTACGGAGCGGTAGTATGGGGACAGTTTTTTGTGTACCAGGGATTTAATGAAAAAGCAGGATGGATGCACACCGCTTCCGGCGCCGATGTGGTGGATACTTTTGTACAGGAAATTACCGAACGGAACGGCCTGCCCGTCTACCGGTATGGTGATATATGGTTACCGCTGGAAAGACGTGAAGTGAAGCTTCATTACCTGCAGGATTCCCTTCAGCAGCAGGAAGCATTTACCATATACCGTACGCACCGCGGACCGGTTACCCATACCGAGGATGGAAAATGGACCGTGACGGCTATGATGTGGAACCCGGCTAAAACCCTTGAGCAATCCTTTCTTCAAACCAAATCGCGAAGTTACGATGAATTTCATGGGGTGATGGATCTTAGGGCGAACGCCTCCGGTCATACGGTGTATGCGGATGCGGATGGAAACATCGCCTATTATCATGGCAATTTTATGCCGGTGCGAAATCCGGACCTGGATTACAGCTGGGCAGAGGATGGCAGTAAACCGGCTAACGATTGGCAGGGTTTACATACCTTGGAAGAGATGGTGACTATCATCAACCCGGAAAACGGGTGGTTACAAAACTGTAATTCCACCCCTTTTGAAGCCGCGGGGAAAAGCAGTCCTGATAAAGAAGACTATCCTAGCTATATGGCTCCTGAAGCCCAAAACCTGAGAGCTGAGCATGCCATATCCTTGCTTAATAAATCAAATAACCTGACGCTTGATAGCTTAATTGCCCTTGCTTATGATTCCTATTTGCCGGCTTTTGAGATCCTGATTCCAGGCTTGGTGGAGGCTTTTGATCAAAGTGCAATGCAAGATGAAGAAATGGGCAAAGCCATTGAATACCTGAGAAACTGGGATTATCACACGTCCAAAGAATCTGTGGCCATGACCTTGGCACATTTTTACGGCATGCACACTATTTGGACTAATAAAGCCCCGGCCGGACTGTCCGCGATAGAGCGTATCCAGTTTTATGGAGCGCAATTATCCCCCGAAGACCGGCTCTATATTTTTGAAGAAGCCCTTAAACAGCTCAGAGAAGATTTTGGCGATTGGAACTTAGCTTGGGGCAGTATCAACCGCTATCAAAGGCCTGATACCGGTGAGTATGCTTTTGATGATGATAAGCAAAGCGTACCTGTAGGGCTTGCTTCTGGCCGGTGGGGAGCGCTGGCCTCGTATGGCTCCGATCAGTATCACACCAAAAAGATGTACGGAACCTCAGGGAACAGTTTTGTGGCGGTGGTAGAATTTGGAGAGCGTGTAAAAGCCAAGGGCTTGCTGGTGGGTGGACAAAGTGCAGAACCAAATTCACTTCATTTTAACGATCAGTCTCTGCGATATGCAGAGGGAAATTTCCGGGAGGTGCCTTTTTACCGTGAAGAGGTAGAGGCCCGAGCAGTAAAGCAATATCAACCCGGAGAAGAGCAGGGCATCATCCCGGGACAAGTAAGCCTTTAACGTTTTGTCCGGGATGATGAACGCCTGTGTATCGAACTAAGCTTTACCGATCAAATCCTGTGCAATGATGGAGGAAGAAAGTACGCCTGGCAATCCGGCCCCGGGATGGGTGCCTGCACCTACAAAATAGAGATTATCCACATCTTCGCTTTTGTTGTGCGGACGGAACCAGGCCGATTGCGTCAGGATAGGTTCCACTGAAAAAGCTGATCCCTTGTAGCTGTTCAGTACATTCTGGAAGTGGAGTGGATCGATATAATGTTCGGCAATGATGTTTTCCTGCAGGTCGGGCAGATAGTTTTCTTCAAGGAAATCCATGATAGCATCGCGGTATTTCGGGGCCATTTCGTTCCAGTCTGTACCGCTGTCGAGATGGGGCACGGGAGAGAGCACATAAAATCCTTCACAGCCTTCCGGCGCCATCGACGGGTCGGTGATGGTAGGCATATGCAGGTAGAGAGAGAAATCCTCCGCCAGCTCTTTTTTATGAAAGATATCCTTGAGCAACTCCTCATAGCGCTCCCCAAGAATGATATTGTGATGGGCCAGCTCGGAGTCCAAGTATCGTTTCTTGGTACCAAAATAGATCACAAATAGGGACATACTGTACTTAGTCCGCTCGATTTTGCGATCGGTGTACTTCTTACGGTGTTTGGGGTTGATGAGGTTTTTGTAGGTGAAGGCCACATCGGCATTGGAAACCACTTCATCGGCCATCAGCTTTTCCCCGTTTTTGAGGCGTACCCCTTTGGCGGATCCGTTTTCGATCAGGATTTCATCCACTTCGGCTTCTGTTTGAATCTTACCGCCCTGTTCCCGGATCAGTTTCTCCAGGGCATCAACAATGGCCCCGGTTCCACCCATGGCATAATGGACGCCCCATTCGCGTTCCAGGTAGTGGATCATGGCATAAATAGAAGTGGTATCAAAAGGATTGCCGCCTACCAGTAAAGGATGAAATGAAAAGCAGCGTTTCAGGAACTCATCATCAATAAACTGCTCCACGTATTTATACACCGTTTTATAAGATTGCAGCTTAATCAAGTCCGGGGCAACCTTCAGCATATCCGTGAATTTCAAAAAAGGCTGATCGGCGAGTTCCACAAAGCCTTTGTCAAAAATAGCCTTGGTGGTTTTGATGAATTTCTCATAGCCTTCCACATCGCCCGGGTTACGCTTGCGGATTTCTTTCAGGGTAAACTCATGATCATTGTTGTAGTCGAAGCTTTTGCCCTCGGCATCAAAAATCCGGTAAAAAGGATTGCAGGGAACAAATTTAACGTATTCTTCTCGCTTTTTGCCGGCAGCCTCGAAAATGTCATCAAACATGAAAGGGGCGGTGATTACCGTAGGTCCGCCATCAAATTTAAACCCATTGATTTCATAGACGTAGGCACGTCCGCCCAGCTTATCTCTTTTTTCCAGAATGGTTACGTCGTGGCCGGCGGAAAGCAACCGGGAAGCCGCTCCAAGTCCGCCAAATCCGCTTCCAATAACAATGATCTTCTTTTTCATAACTGCGTTCTTTTCAAGTTCTGTGCTCGTAACCGAAAAACGCCGGATATCAATCCCGAAAGGATCAGTTATTTTCTATTTGCTTCACAAAACCGTCGTGACCTGAACGCCTGAGCCGACGCATTTCTTCCCTGGCTTCATCCGGATCGGTAAAGTTTCCATAGTATAAACGATACATGATTTTATTGTTTGAAGAAACAGGTTCAATCCATGAGCCATTGATCTGTTTTTGCCGTTTCTCGGCTTGACTTTTCTCCTGATAAGAGCCCAGCTGCACGGTATAGGTGGGCACTTTGATGTCGGTAATGCGTGAGTTTTCAAGATCCCCCTCTACCAAGTAGAGCTGTACATTAGCGGTACCGGGGCCAATCATTTCTATGGCTTCTGCCGCCCCTTTGGAAAGGTCGATGATGCGGTCTTTGGCATATGGGCCGCGGTCGTTTACACGTACTTGTACCGATTTTCCGTTATCGATATTCTCTACCAATAAAATAGTACCAAAAGGAATGGTGCGGTGTGCCGCGGTGACGCCATTCATGTCGTAAATTTCCCCATTGGCGGTTAGCTTGCCATCAAAATTTGGCCCGTACCAGCTTGCGACGCCATGTTCCACCATAGGCAACTCATCCGCATCAGATACCTCTACTCGTGGAGCTGGTGGCGGTTTTTTTTCCGGATCGGTCCCCTTGCGAGTAACGCCGCACGATGCCAGGAATACAGCCAGTGCGCTGATTAGTAATATTTTTAAAAGTGATTGCATGCAGATGATAATAGTTGGCTAAAAATATATTCTGCTGAGCGGTGAGATGCTATAATGATTTTCATGCGCTAATATCGGCATGTTAGAAGTTTTGAAAATGATCAGGTTTCTCTGGGCCTCGATATGAGTCTCAATCTTGAACGTGTGTCCCTTTGGAGGGACCGATTTTGAGCAGCTAACATGCTGCGAAAAATCAGGGGGCGGGACAGTGCAAGGTACAACCTTGCCTGGCTTTTACTTTTGAGGTGTAACCTCAAAAGATCAAATGGGTTTGCGTTGAAATAGAAAAGAGCCGAAGATCGGATTTGAACCGACGACCTATTCTTTACGAGAGAATTGCTCTACCACTGAGCTACTTCGGCTTATCGGCTCAGGTGTAGGGACTCTACCACTGAGCTTCATTGAATAGATCCCAAATTTACGATTCTTTCTGAAATTTCTGCAACAGTTTTGTATTCCTCTTACCTTAAAAAGAAAAAGATGTCGGTAACCCTTATCCTGATTGCGGCCAACGTCGTTATTTCTTTGGCTGCATTGTTTGCTATCCCCCAACTTTTCAATAAAGGCATGATGATCCCTTACCGGGTTGTGCGCGAAAATACCTGGTACGAACTTATTTCTTCCGGATTTATCCATGCCGGGATTGGCCATCTTTTCCTGAATATGTTTGTGCTGTTTTTCTTTGGTATGGTACTTGAGCGTTCTATTGGTCAGGGACATTTTTTTACGCTTTACTTTAGCGGATTGATTGTATCCAGCCTTCCCTCGCTTTATCGTCATAAGGATAATCCCGAATTTGCCACGGTAGGAGCTTCGGGAGCCGTAGAAAGTGTATTGTTTGGGTTTATCCTTCTTTTTCCACTCGATCCCATTTATATCATGTTTATTCCAATAGGCATTCCCGCTATCATATTTGGCGTATTGTTCCTCGTTTACAGCGTGTGGGCCAGCAAAAGGGAGGGACGCGTAAACCACGAAGCTCATATTGCCGGCGCCATTTGGGGATTTTTATATCTCATCGTCTTTGTCCCAAATACCATTGATCATTTCTTAAGTGTATTTGGGTTGATTTGAGGGAGTGGAGGAAATAAGGGGAATTAGTTACACCACCCTCTCCTTGATCATCTCCCGTTAGAGGAAAAGCTTGTTTATCCTGGGGAGGGCTGCTGCAGTTATCATAAAAGAGCCTTTAAATCTAAAACGCAGTAATACAAACCCAATTTTCGATTACCTATTATTCCCGCCAATCCATCCGGGCGAAAATTTTTTTGCTTTGCTTCTTTGTACCTACCGACCAAACGTTCCGAAGGAACGGTAAATGATCCATAGGATCAACTGGTGGGTAGCCCAAAACAATGTGAACTGATAAACCTCCGCCCGGATAGCAGGCAGGTGGAATAGCTTGCCGGAGGTTGGTCACCGTTGTTTTATAATGAACCCCTCACTCTTATAAAGGGAGATAGTTGTATATATTATTGACCTGAATTCTTATGATGTACCGACGCTTAAAGTTCTTTGTACACTTGGCGATCTTTGCGGTTATTGAAACAGTAATAAAAAAAGGCACTGCGTATTACGCAGCGCCTTATAATTCTTCTATAAAGAAGAGAGAAAATTATCCGTTTTCG
Source organism: Gracilimonas mengyeensis (assembly GCF_900182705.1). Classification (GTDB taxonomy): domain Bacteria; phylum Bacteroidota; class Rhodothermia; order Balneolales; family Balneolaceae; genus Gracilimonas; species Gracilimonas mengyeensis. The sequence continues at coordinate 114,374 of NZ_FXTP01000002.1, forward strand.
CTACGGAATTGCTTCATGAAATCAACCAGTGCCTGTACAGATTCCATTGGGCAGGCATTGTAGATGCTTGCTCGTACACCGCCCACGCTTCGGTGGCCTTTCAGGGCAACTAAGTCATGCTTAGCTGCTTCGGCTAAGAACTGAGCTTCCAGCTCTTCAGATGGCAGGCGGAAAGTCACGTTCATTTTTGAACGGGAATCCAGCTTGGCCGTACCGCGATAGAAATCATCGGAGTCAATAGTGCTGTAAAGTAACTCAGCTTTTTGGTTGTTTACCTTCTGGAAGTAATCCAGGCCGCCTTTTTCTTCAACCCACTCCAGAACCAGGTTCACCATATAAACGGCAAAAGTTGGAGGGGTATTAAAGATTTTCTCCGTGTGCGTAGTATAATCCAGCAACGTTGGGATGTCCCGGTCAGCTTGCCCTTTTATAAACTCTTTGTTTACCAGAACAACTGTTACACCGGCTGGTCCCAGGTTTTTCTGTGCACCTGCGTAAATAATTCCATACTTGTCTACGTCGATAGGTCGGGACAGAAAATCGGAAGAGGCATCACAAACCAGCGGCACGCCATTGGTTTCCGGTTCGGTAGGTAATTGCGTACCAACTACGGTATTGTTGGATGTGATATGCACGTACTTGGCGCCTTCAGTAAGGTCTAACTGGTCGGCAGAAGTTGGTACATGTGTGTAGTTATCATCCGCACTGGAAAAAGGTACATGCACTTTACCAAAGATCTCGGCTTCTGTGATGGCTTTGGCTGACCACCTGCCGGTATCAATGTAATCGGCCGTCTCATCATCCCCTAAAAGATTGTAAGGAACCTGCATGAACTGCTGGCTGGCTCCACCCTGTAAAAACAGGATATGAAATTTATCATCCAGCCCAAGGATTCGGTTTAGGCGTTCTTTGGCTTCGGCATCAATTTGAGAATAGGCTTTTCCGCGGTGACTCTGCTCCATGATGGAGGTGCCGGTATCACCATAGCTTGGTAATTCTTCCTGGGCTTTTTTTAGAACTTCTAAAGGAAGTACGGCTGGACCGGCACTAAAATTATGTACACGTTTCATGTTGGTAAGTATGAGAGTTTAGTTAGAGTGAGTGTGAAAATTAGTACTAAAAGGTATGAATTAATAGACCCGATCGCAGTTTGGGTTCAAACCAGGTAGATTTAGGTGGCATTAGCTGCCCCGCATCCGACACGTCCATTAATTCTTTAATGCTGGTGGGATACAAGCTTATGCCAAGGGCGGCTTCACCATTATCAACCAGTTTTTCCAGCTCATCGGTTCCACGGATACCACCCACAAAATCAATATTGGGGTCGGTACGCTGGTCTTTGATGCTTAAAATAGGCTCCAGAATCTGTTCCTGCAAAAGCGATACATCAAGCTGCGAAGCAGGATCATTGTTAGCGGGCGCTTTCAAAGTAAGTCCGTACCAGTTGTCATTCACATATAAAGAAATCATTCCCTTTTTGGGAGGAACCGGCTTGGCATTTTTCTTTACCTCAAATTCTTCAGAAAGCTGATCAAGGAAATTATCCGGTATAGAATACACAATTCGGTTGTAGGCCATGATGTGCATTTGGTTCATGGGGAATAACACCGCCGGGAAGAAATTGTATTCTTCACTGCTATCATGTTCAGGGTTATGAGACGCCTGTTCTTTAGCAGCCCGGGATGCACTAGCACAACGGTGATGGCCATCAGCCACATACAATGTTGGAATCTCATCAAAAACAGAGCTTAACTCATCGGCATTTTTCACTTTCCAAATAGTATGCTTTACTCCGTCTTCGGCTTCAAAATCATAGATGGGATCATTGTCTTCCATATATGAATTCATGAAGTTGGTAACACCGCCGGGATCACGAAAAGAAAGCATTACGGGTTCAGCGTGGGCTTCTTGTGTGATGATATGCTTGGTGCGGTCATTCTCTTTGTCAGGCCGGGTAAGCTCATGCTTCAGGATTACTTCGTTGTTATAATCATCCACACTAACGCATCCGAAAACGCCGGTTTGCGAGCGTCCGTCCATTATAAGCCGGTAGATATACAGGGCGTTTTCTTCTTCCTGGAAATAAATGTCAGACTGAAGGAGGCTGGCAAGGTTTTTGCGACCTTGTTCGTACACTTTTGGATCGTAAACCGAAGTGTTTTCCGGTAAATCAATTTCCGGGCGAATAACGTGAAGGAAGCTTTTGGGCTTATTTTCAGCCAGATCACGGGCCTCACGGGTGTTGATAACATCATAAGGCACACAGGCAGCTTCCTGGGCGGTTTCAGGTTTAGGTCTCCATGCTTTAAAAGGCTTTACAACGGCCATACAAGAAATTTTTTTATTGATGATTTAAGAGGCATGGAATGTACATAAAATTGAACTTTATATATTTTCACAGATTTGAATTTTCGTAATAATTATAAAATGATAAAGGAGAACAGGAATGGATAATTATCAAAACAAAAATCTGAATGAAGAACAGCAGGAACAATTGCTGTTTATGATGTTAATTCAACAGCATCAACAGATTGCTATGATGGGGATGGGGAAACTTCAAAATCCTGCAACTGAGCAGATGGAAAAGGACTTATCTTCTGCCAAGTATGCGATTGATACTTTGGGGATGTTGAAAAAGTATACCAAAGGAAATTTGGGCAAAGAAGCCTCCGATTATTTAGAGCAAACACTGACAAATCTGCGCCTCAACTATGCTGAGGAATCTAAAAATGCTAAGCAGGATGAAGCAGAAGCCGGACAGGAAGACAACAATAAGGAAGATGCCTGATCAAACAGATATACAGCCGGTAGAAGCTGCCGGTGGGGTTGTTTTTCGTCAAGTTACAGATACCCGTGATCCCCATGTGCTTATGATATTTCGTAATGGCGTATGGGACCTGCCCAAGGGTAAGCTTGAACCCTCAGAGAGTGTAGCCCAATGTGCGGTGAGGGAAGTAGCAGAAGAAGTGGGTTGTGCCTTGCCTTGTATAGTTGCTAAAACTGGAACTACTTACCATGAGTATTCTGAAAAAGGAAATCAGATTGGGAAAACAACCCACTGGTTTACCATGATTTTAACAGGGCAAAACACATCGTTCGAGCCACAGGAAAACGAAGGGATCACAAAGGTACAATGGGTGCCCCTTTCCGAAGCCATCGAGAAAGCAGGTTTCAAAAATCTCAAAGAAATCTTAATAACCTTTAGAGAGCAGATAGTAAAATGAGCTGTTTGGTATTAAGATAATTTACCCTTCGTTCCACACGCTCCGCGTTGGAGCGCAATAGTTAACTTCATATGCTATTGAACTAAATAACGTGAGTTCTATTAGACTACCCCTGACTTGTGAGAACAAGTAAACTGGTTATTTTTTACTAGTATAAATAACCAGCCAGCCACAGAAAGGCTACACGTGAGTTCAGAGCATTAGACTCTATATCTCGAATAAGCCCCTGTGGCTGTACTATATTACCGAAATCTTAATAGCATGCCAGTCCTTGCTGGGAAAACTTCTAGCAAAAAGACTACTAATAGAATTAGTTGCGGTAATATGATGCTGGTTTAACTACCTAAATTTAAAATCCTATCTTTTTATGGAATCTTCAACTTTTGCTGATTCAGTCAATCACTTTGTAGGCATTGATGTATCTAAAGGGTGGCTGGATTGTTATTTACGACCGCTGGAACAATACATACGAGTGAATAATGATTCCCAGGGGTTTAAACAACTTGCCGAATGGCTGGACAGGCACGGGGCTGATCGCTCCACAACAATTCTTTGCATGGAAAACACCGGAATTTATGATGATCGTCTGTTGGGATTCCTGCAAACGGCAGGATGGAACTGTGCTGTTGAGAAAACCACGGTATTAGACAAGGTGACCCCGGAGCATCATCGCAAGGACGATGCCTATGATGCGGCAAAATTAGCGGAATATGCTGATCGCTATATCGACCATCTGCATCTGTACCGTCCCACACCACAGGCTGTAGAGTGCTTGCGACAGCTGGTTGCCGAGCGGCGGCGGTTGGTACGCCAACGTGCAGCTGTAAAGACCAAGCAGACCCAATCCACCCACCTTTTGACGGTCAGCGAACAAGTTCGCCGTAGCTGGCAGGCCCAACAGCAGTGCTATGATGAGCAAATCACCGCCATTGAGCAACGTATCAAAGATCTGATTGCCTCTCACCCGCAAATGAGCTCCTATGACCAGTTATTACAAAGTGTTCCAGGCGTGGGAGAAGTAACCAGCTGGTTATGGCTGATTCTGTTCTATGGCCAACAAACCCTGGATGCCAAACAGATTGCCTCCCGATTCGGGTTTGCTCCCCATTCAAAAACCTCCGGCAGTTCGATACAAGGTCAAACCCGCTCCTCGGGGCACGGAGCCTCCCAAATGAGGCAATGCATGACGTTAGCTGCTCGTTCGGCCAGCACACATTACAAAAAGTTCAGAGACTACAAACAAATCAAACAACGTGAAGGAAAAAACTGGCCCATTGTGCGAAATAATATTATCAATAAACTGATCAAAATTATGTGTGCAATTTGGAACAGCGGCTGCCAATACCAAGTGAATCACACCTCTCGGTTTGATCAACAGAAAAATGCCGCATAATACTTGAAAAAGTCATAGCATTCGAGATAAGAATGACACGAAAATAGGCCCGTCATCCCGGTCAAGATGTAGCGCAGCGAAACCGCAGAACCGGATCTTCCGGACATGGCGAGATACTCACCATTACCTCGTTGTTGCCCAATTGCGGGCAAAATTAACACCTTAAAATAACGGGTTTTATACTGAACTCACGTTAAATAGAAAAGGCGTGACCGAAATTTTCGGCCGCGCCTTTTTGGTTTGAGTAGTGTTTGAATTGTTTAGTTATCTAACCGGAAGTTAATTGAGAGTGAATACTGTACTCTAACCGGTCGCCCCCGTTGCATGCCTGGCTCAAATTCAGCCTGTCTAACGGCTTTAAGGGCTTCTTCATCACATCCGCCGCCAATACCACGAACTACGCGGGGGTTTTCAACTTCTCCTTCTTCATTTACAATAAACTGAACGGTAACGCGGCCTTCTATACCAGCGCGGCGTGCCATTTCAGGGTATTTTACGTTTGATTGTAATTCAGCCATTCCGCCTTTCAACTTCGGCATCTGTTCTACAACCACGAAGAAATCCTCTTCTTCGTCTGCTTCGTCGTCAGGGGGAGGTGGGAGGTCCATCTTTTGATTCATATTCAACTCTGCATCGAGATCAATAACCTCATCCTCAATGACTTCATCATTTGGTACCTCAACCGGAACCGGGGGACGTGGGGGTGGAGGTGGAGTTTCAACCTGTTTGGTTTGTACCACTTCTTCCATTTCCACTACTTCCTGTTCATCCAACTCAACGGCTTTGGGTGGTTCATCTTCTATATTCACTTTTACAACGACAATCATGATCAGCAGGGCAAGAATGATACCTGCTTCAAGAAGTACCGTGTAAGAGCGCCGTAAATCTGCTTTGGGAGATTTTCTCTTATTCTTCATATTCAAACACTCCTCTGTTTAATTAAGATTAAATTCAGTGCATGAAGCGTGATAGCACTGTCGACCCTTTATTTACTCTCTAAACTAAAGTAATATCAGGTTTGTACCTACTTAATACTCCAACAAAAATAATGCTGGAAGCGTTTTTCTGTAACATAATAGGGTTTTAACGGCTTCTCAAGTGAATTATTCCATTGGGTTTTAGTCACAGAACAGACAGCAGAAGGAAAGGCAGCGGAAGGGGAAAATTGGGTGAATAAAAAAAGGCGTGACCAATGGCCACGCCTTCAAAATTACTACTTCGTAGATGAATTAGTTTTCCAGACGGAAGTTGATGGATAGTGCATACTGTACACGAACGGGACGTCCGCGCTGCATACCTGGCTCAAATTCAGCTTGTTTAACAGCTTTGAGCGCTTCTTCATCACAACCACCGCCAATACCACGAACTACACGGGCATTTTCAACATTGCCCTGTTCGTTTACGATGAACTGAACTGTAACACGGCCTTCAATACCAGCGCGTCGTGCCATTTCAGGATAGCTAACACTTCCCTGAAGTTTAGCCATTCCGCCAATAAGCTTAGGCATCTGTTCTACTACCACAAAGAAGTCCTCTTCTTCCTCTTCTTCAGGAGGAGGGGGTGGCAGATCCATTTGTTGGTTCATATCCAGTTCAGCATCTAAGTCAATGATTTCATCTTCAATGATTTCATCATTAGGAACTTCCACAGGAACTGGAGGTCGTGGAGGTGGAGGAGGTGTCTCAATTTGCTTGGTCTGGACTACTTCTTCCATCTCTACTACTTCCTGCTCATCAAGTTCTACAACCTGAGGGGGTTCGTCTTCTATATTTACTTTAACAGCGAGGATCATCACCAGAAGTGCAAGAATCAAGCCTGCCTCTAAATAGACAGTATATGATTTCTTGAGATCCGCTTTAGGGGATTTTCTTTCATTTATCATAATTCAAATACGACATTATTTATGGATAACTAACAAGGAAAAAAGAACGGTAATTTATCGTTTGTGTGCAAGTCCATATCCATACTTTTTAACTATTGAAACAATAGAATGCTCTAACAGGGTCTCTCAGCCGCGTAAAAGAATGAATTGAACGGTTTCTTTGATTTTGAATTGAGCCGGTTTGCCAGCCTTTTTACCGGGTTTATAGCGTTGCATTTTGATGGCTTTAAGTACCGCACGGTCACATCCGCCGCCTATCCCGCGTGTAATAACTGGTTCCAGTACCCGGCCATTTTCATCCACGGTAAATTCTACTTCAACGATGCCCTCGATGCCTGCTGCTTTGGCCCATTCGGGGTAAGGGATACTCTTTCTGAAGGCTTCTTCGCCGCCTACCATCTGGGGCAGTAACTCAATTTTACTGAGCTTGTCGTAATCCACTTCAATCTCAATTTCCCGGGCAAGTTTTGGGATTTCAATGTTGCTTTGCCGGGTTACTTCCGGAAAATATAGTTCCGGTATCTCAAGTGGGCGGTCGTCGGGCAGTGTAATAGGAACTTCAGGTGCAAGAGGTGGTTTGGGAAGAGTCTTTTGTACAGCAATGGTGGAGGGCAGCACTAAGGCCGCTTCATCACTTTCACCGTAAACAACGGGCGCTGAGTATCGTTCTGGTAAGTGAACATTGGTCACACCAATCAAAAAAAGAAGCGTTAGTATAACGCCTGTTTCCACCCTGATAGCATATGGCCAAGCATAATCGGTAATTTTATTTCTTTTGCGCATGGTATTTGCCCTGATGATTGACAAAGCCTCTATTAAAATAATAAAAAAGAACCTTTGGTGGGCAGGCAAAAAAGAAAAGTAGCTGGAAAAAGCTTAGGATTACTTCTTTTGGTTGTTCCTAAACCAGGGAAATTGCCGCTCAAGAAGATAAAGTATACCGATGGCAACGAAGGTGCCGGCCAGGTCGGCTGCAAGATCCATTAACTCAAAAGAACGGTTGGTTGGTAAAAAATGCTGCAGTATTTCTACCGATAATCCAAAAATGGTTCCCCAAATCAGTACAGGGTAAAGCTTTAGGTGTCCCCTGAAAAAACGTACAATGCCATACAGGAAGCTCCATGCTCCGAACATGAGAAAATGAATGACTTTATCATACCCTAAAAAAGAGCGGGGCATATGGCGATCTACCGGAAACAACGTGCCAAAGAGAATAAGCAAGGTGGAGGCTGTCAACAGAAACAGGTAGAGCCTGGCCGAGCGGAAAGAAAATTTTGGTTGTTTCTTCATTTAAAAATCAGATGATATCAAGCGGCTCAAGTTGGCCCGTAGGTTTATCGCTTTCCATGGTTTTTTGATGCCCGTCCAAAAGTGCATGAAAACATGCAAGCTCCGAAGCTTCATATTTCAGCCAGAAAGCCCCGGTTTTACCGGCTAACACGTCCCCGAAACCGGCGCGGGAAAAGATACGGGTATCATATCCTGTCATATATGGCGTCTCCTTAGTTGTTGCTACAATAGATGGCATCCCTTTTGACAATATGGTATAGTCTTCTTGTTGAGCGAGCTTTGATGCAATTTGAAAGCGCTCAAAGTCGTCATTTACCTCCTGTTTCGCAATGCCTTTTAGTTCGCCAGGGTGCGGGGTCAAAATCCAGTGCGCTTCTTCCGGTTTCTCCCAGTTCTCCCATTGTGAAAGGGCAAACAATGCATCGGCATCAATAACTGCATCGCCGCCAAATTGTTGCAGTATTTTTTGGGTGAAGTGGATAGTTTCTTTTTGGCGTCCCAGCCCCGGACCAATAAGCAGTTTGCCTGGTTTCCCTTGCAGGATGTCCAAAACTGATTCCACATGTGATTCCTTAAAGTACATATCATCTCTACTGCCTACCGGCTTCTTGATGATTTGTATCAACTGCTTCTCGTAAATTTCCAGCAATCCTTTTGGGGTGATAAGCACCACAGCTCCCAATCCGGCCGACCACGCACTTTTGGCTGCCAATATCCCTGCTCCGGTCAATCCCTCCGAGCCGGCTACGATATACAGCACCCCGCCATCATACTTGTGTTTTTTTGTTTGGGTTGATGGTGAATTGGCTTCAACCCAGGGCTCATCAATTAAATAAGCCGTTGGTTTCTTGTATTTATTGGGGAAAGAAAGTTCGCATAGGATAACCTCGCCAGCTGTATCAAATCCTTCATTTAAATAGAAACCGGTTTTCAAAGCGCCAAAACTCAAGGTGAAATCAGCTTGAACCACCGTTCCCAGAATACGGCCGGAATCGGCATGGAGGCCGGTGGGTACGTCCAATGCAAAAGTTGGAATATCCTGCTTGTTCAGCCATTCGATAGCATCCGAGTAAGGTGCTCGGACATCAGAATTCAGCCCAGTGCCTAACATGCCATCTACTACAAAATCATATTCCGTTTTATTCAGGGTGAAATCATCCCAATCCAAAATCTCAATTTCAACGTCCAGCTTTTGTAGTAGCTTCAGGTTCTTGCCAGCATCGGCACTTAAATCATCCCGTCTGGATAGAAAACAAACCGTGATATCGTAATCTTGCTGTGAAAGCAGCCGTGCAATCACCAGGGCATCGCCTCCGTTGTTGCCTTTCCCGCAAAAAAACAGTCCGTGCGAGCTGTTGGGAATTTCTGACAGGATAAAATCTGCTGCACGCGTACCAGCGATTTCCATTAAGGTGAAACCGTCAATCCCAAACTCGTTGATGGTCTGCTTATCCATAAACCGGGATTGTTCGGCAGTGCATAAGTAATATTGATGCGGGATGTTGAGCATAAAATGTGATATAAATCTCTAAAGAATTATTTAAGCAAGAAAAAGTCTCTCCTTGAGGAGAGTACGGCTTTAGCCGGGAGAGGTGTTGGTGCCAAGGGCTTTTTCTTCCAATTTAAAACCATATTTATCCTTGGCACGAACACCCTCCGCCCGTTTTGACAAGTCAAAACCAGGGCACCTCCCTCAAGGGAGGACTCCTCTAAAATCCGGTAAAAATACATGCAATCAATTAACCAGATGCATGCAAAAATTGTTTTGCAATTTCATTTACCTTCGCGCTCTTTGCGTCCTTAGCGGTTTATTAAGTTTATTAATAAGACCGGGCAAACAGTACTTTTTGCTTCGAGGGTTTTCTGGTGACCATGCATTCGCCTTCCTCTCCATCTTCCAGTGGAATGAGGCGAATAGTGGCTTTGGTTTCTTCTTTGATTTTCTCTTCGGTTTCCGCTGTGCCGTCCCAGTGGGCCCATACAAAACCGCCTTTGTCTTCAATCACTTCCTTGAATTCATCGTAAGAATCCACTTCGGAAGTCATCTCCTCGCGGCGTTTTTTGGCCTTTTCAAATAATTCGTTTTGAATATCATCCAGCAGTTTGTGTACGCGCTCGCCCAGGCCTTCGCGGCTTTCTATGTTTTTCTCAAGGATATCGCGGCGGGCCAGTTCCACATTGTTGTTTTCCAGGTCACGGGGTCCTACGGCAATACGCAGAGGAATGCCGGCCGCTTCGTGCTCGGCAAACTTGTACCCGGGATTCTGGTTGTCGCGGTCGTCTACTTTGATGCGTACGCCCAGTTCTGTGAGTTCTTCATAAATGCCGTCGGCGTATTCCAGTACGGCTTCGCGCTGTTCATCGCTGCGATAAATAGGTACAATCACCACTTGCGTAGGTGCCAGTTTTGGAGGAAGTACCAGTCCCTGGTCGTCGGAATGGGTCATAATCAACCCGCCAATAAGTCGGGTGGATACGCCCCAGCTGGTAGCCCATACCAGTTTGTGCTCGCCGTCTTTATCCTGGAATTTTACATCAAAAGCTTTGGCAAAATTCTGTCCCAGGAAGTGGGAGGTGCCGGCCTGGAGGGCTTTGCCATCCTGCATCAGGGCTTCAATACAATAGGTTTCCACGGCACCGGCAAAACGTTCGCTTTCCGTTTTCACGCCTTTCAGCACGGGCATGGCCATGAATTCTTCCGCGAAAGTGGCATATACGTCCAGCATCTGCCGGGTTTCTTCAACCGCTTCCTCTTTGGTGGCGTGGGCGGTATGACCTTCCTGCCACAGGAATTCCATGGTGCGAAGGAACAGGCGGGTGCGCATTTCCCAGCGAACCACATTTGCCCACTGATTCACCAGAATGGGCAGATCACGGTAGGATTGAATCCAGCTACGATACGTGTCCCAAATAATGGTCTCGGAAGTAGGGCGTACAATCAGCTCTTCTTCCAGCTTGGATTCGGGATCTACTTCCACGCCGCCGTCCACACTTTTGAGTCGGCTGTGGGTTACGACGGCACATTCTTTGGCAAAGCCCTCCACGTGCTGGGCTTCTTTGGAAAGAAAGGATTTGGGAATAAACAGCGGGAAGTAGGCATTTTCATGGCCGGTATCCTTGAACATCTGATCGAGGGCGCCTTTCATGTTTTCCCACAGCGCCATACCGTTCGGTCGAATGACCATGCTTCCGCGCACGGGCGAGTGCTCGGCGAGTTTGGCTTCGCGGACCACGTCCAGATACCATTGTGAATAATCTTTTTCCTGAGAAGTAATGTTTTTAGCCATGAACCTGTTTTAGATTGATTTTCCTTGAAGCATGGAAGTTAAGAAATGTAGCGTAGAGATTAAGGGCGGGCAGCTGAATTTCTTTAAACTTGTAGTTGGAGGCTCGTTGTCACTCGTTGCGAACTTCTCGTTCGTAATGCCTTCCGGAACCTCCGGTTCCAAATTGCTGGGGAGAGCATTTGAGGCATTGGCACCCTCCTTGTTCATTTTGGCTTGACCCAAAACGAACCAAAAACTCAAGAAAACTTGAACTCCTCGTTTCGGGAAGAGGGTTTTTTCTTTTAGATGGTACGGGGCCGAAACTCGTCAAACAGAAAGTTTTCAAGGGGCTTTTGAGCGTTGTTACGCAGGGCTTTATTGAGAGAACACCCGTTACGTATTGTTTGCTCGTTTATCATATTCAGCAAATCGGGCGACTCCGTAGGAGTCACATGTTGGTAGCCCCGGGTAAGCCCGTTGGGATGTTTATTTGAGGAAATGCGCATGCCGGGCGCAACCCGGGGTGTTTAACAAGCAACGAAAAATTTTTGCCGCGATATTTCCAGAGGCAAAAAATGATTTATCAAAAATTGGGCAATGAATGTGTTTGTAGCTTCTGTCTACACAACCCAATATGGCCAAACCAAATCCAAAACCCGTGGTCCAAAAAATCCGATTATTCTCAGCCAAAAAAATGTTTTACCCTTTGGTAGGAAAACCCGTATATTTGGTTCCTTTGAAATTTAGGATGCCGTGGTAGCTCAGATGGTTAGAGCGCACGACTCATAATCGTGAGGTCGACGGTTCAATTCCGTCCCACGGTACATAAAGAACTACAAAGCCCGATTCGGAAACGAGTCGGGCTTTTTTTATTTTCATTAGAAATTGATTCCAAAATAATGCCAGCAATTTCTTCATTTTATGGAATTATAATTTATATGTACTTCTTCGATGAAGAGCGGCATAGCAAACCTCACATTCATGCCAGATATTCTGATCAGGAGGCAGTTATCGAAATTCCTACAGGAGTGTTATTGGCAGGTGAGCTGAAAAGTAATAAGCTGAAATTGGTCGAAGCATGGATTGAAATACACAAAGATGAGTTGATGGCTAATTGGGAAATGGCTTCAAAAGGATTTCCAATTAAAGATATTGAACCACTCAAATAATCGAAGCAATGGAAAAAACAAGACCAAAAATCACTAAAGCAACTCCACAAAAAGATCACACCCTGCTTTTAACCTTCGAAAATGGGGAAGAACGCGTCTTTGATATCACCCCTTACCTGAAGAATTTCTTTTCAGAATTGGAAGACATCGAATATTTTCAAAAAGTATATGTGGAAAATGGCAGCATCGCCTGGCCACATGGGCAGGATTTAGCTTACGATATGCTCTATTATAAAAGTGAGCCGTTGGTTGTTTCTAAATGAAGCAGTATAAGAACTTTCAGAAAGCCCGATTCGGAAACGAGTCGGGCTTTTTTGTTATATATCGTAATATCGAGGTGCTAAAGCCCTTCATAAATATCCCTGCGATGCCCAATGCGGATAATCAAAATCAGGAGCCTATCGTCTTTGATTTGATATACCACGCGGTAATCACTTATGCGTATTCGCCAAAGGTTGTCAACTCCCTTTAATTTTGTACAGCTGGATGGTCTGGGATTTTTAGCCAGTTCGTCTATTGCCTCAATAATGTTTGATTTATAAGGCTCGGAAATCTTCTTCAGCGCTTTTTGGGCTTTGCGCTCAATTTGAATTTCCCAACGCATGCTCAGGATAGTTCTTTCTTAGCCTGCTCCCAAGGTATGAACTCACTCTCCGCATCTTCTAGAATACGCTTCGCCTCTGAGGCATCTTTATTATCTTCCAATGCTTGAATGGCTTCAAGATCCTGGATGGAAACCATGGCGGCTATAGCTTTTCCTTTTCTTGTCACTACAATGCGTTTCCCTCCATAACCACTTTCATTAAGCAATTCGGAAAAAGATTTGCGGGCACTGGCACTGTTTACTGTTTTTACATCCATAGCAAAGTGATTTAAACGTACAAGATGTACATAATGTACAAAATGTTCAATGTAATTTCTGTGGTAGGATTAACAGATCCCCCTAAAAATAATACCTCAACCCCACAGCGCCATTCCCTGCAAATTTCACATCAGGGGCGAGATCGAGGATAGGAACGGCTTCTACAAAGATATCGAGGGGCACGTTGGTAAATACGTAGGTGAGTCCCAGCGGAATGCGGGCACCGGCGGTGGGATTGTCGGCAAAGATGACGCGCCCGCCAATGCCGTAATAAAAAGCAACACCGTCGTTTTCAGGAAACCAGGAATGCATCAGGTAATCGGCGTGCATGTGGATGGCCTCATTGCGGCCGGTGAGCGACCACGCGGCCCCGATGTCAAAAGCAGAACGTTCGCTGAACCAGTTTTTGACGGTAACGCCGGAGGGTTCACCCAACATCACCCCAACACCAAAGTTTTTACCATGACCGGGGGCAGACTGGGCCTGGGCGTTGGTGGTTGAAATGACGGTTAGTAACATTAAAACAGCAGAAAATAGAAGTGTATATAGCGTTCTCATAGCGATTTTTTTGGAGTGATGGCAGGTATAAAAACGAAGGCTCAATATAGTTTTTTGAATCAACCAATACGAGAAATATTAAAGAAGATGGCACTCTGGTCGATAAAAGAAAAAGAACGGCATACAATAAATCATTTGCATAAAAAAACCGCCTTCCAACTCAATGGAAGACGGCAGATATCATCTACAGACGGCTATTACCCCATTTGCATCTAAAACATACACGGAAAGCGTGGGCTCGTCAATGAGGGGATTTACGTAATTTTTGTACGTAAAATTACGTAGTTCATCTCTTTGTCCATATAAGACCTCCAAGGTTTTGAAACCTTGGAGGTCTGTTGATGGTAGATTCTTATTCTTCCTTTTCGCCTTTCACATATGTATCAAACCAACCTAAGAAGCGTTCAAAGCGGTCTTTTTGGAAGGTGGGGGTGCGGATGCCATGATGTTCGCCGGGATATACTACCAGCTGCGTTTCGAGGCCGAGGCGTTTCATGGCCTGGTACATTTGTTCGGAGCCCAGGATGGGTACGTTCCAGTCTTCCGCGCCACCTATCCATAGCGTAGGCGTGGTTACTTTGTCTACATCATTAAACGGGGAGATGCGTTCCCATTTCTCGGGGGTTTCCCAGGGCAGGCCCAGCTCTTTTTCCCAAGTAAGCTGGTAGTGATCATGGCCGTAATTTGAACGGTAAAGCGTTTCGCTGGCTCCCGATATGGCGCCTTCAAATCGGTCGCTTTTCGTGATTACATAATTGGTGAGAATGCCGCCGTATGACCATCCGCCCACGCCCAGCTTTTCCGGATCGGCCACGCCCATTTCAATGGCGTGATCTACCCCGGCTATCACATCTTCAAAATCCTTGTTGCCCCAGTCGGCAAACAGGATGGAAGAAAAATCCTGCCCGTAACCGGAAGAACCTCGTGGGTTGATGAGTAGCACCGCGTATCCGTTGGCTGCAAACAATTGCGGGGTAAAATCAAAACTGTGATCGTATTGGGCAACCGGTCCGCCGTGCAGCCACAATATGGTGGGAACGCGCTCGCCGGATTCATATCCAACCGGCTTCAGAAGAAATCCTTCCACCATGGTTCCGTCTTCACTTTCAAACCGTATTTCTTCCATCTCGCCAAGTTCTTTCTGGCTGAGGAGTTCTTCATTCACTGAAGTGAGCTTCGACTTCTGATCGCCTTTATGTATATAAATAGCATCAGGTTGATTGAAGGTTCCTTGCCGGGTGGCAATCATTTGGTTGTGGAGATCAAAGCCGCTGATGGTGAGATCACCAGACAGTACGCGTTCCAAATTTTGTCCGTTTGGTTTGATAGAAGCCAGCTGGGTTTCACCGGCATCTTCCAGTTCAAACCAGATTTTGTTGTCGTTATCGGAAAATTGCGGAGAGGAAATATTGCGATCCAGGTCGGCCGTGAGTACGCGCATCTCGCCGTTTTCTTTTGCTTCGGAGAGAGCAAGGTCGTTGGTGGCGTACCAAATCACGCTGGTGTCAATCACAGAAATATGGGCAATGTGTTTGCCATCGGGGCTCCAGGCCGGGGAGTAGTCACCACCGGGATTGGTGGTGACCTGGATTAGCTCTTCACCTTTGTTCGTGTTGTCGGCATCCACGATCCAGATGTCGCTGTTGGAGTTGCCGTCGGGATTGTCAGTACGGTTACTTACGAAGGCAATTTGGGTTCCGTCGGGACTCCAGGTGGGAGAGGAGTCGTCAAAGTCTCCTGAGGTGATTTGCACAGCAGCGGTATCGCCCGGGGTGAAGGTGTAAATATGCGTACGTCGACGGTCGAGGTAGCCTACATAATCCCGCTTAAACTGAAGACGGTCAATTACGTGAGGTTGAGGCCGTTTGGATTCTTCTTCTGCGTCCTTGATCATCAGCAAAAGGCGGCTGCCGTCGGGCGACCACTCATAACCGGATACGCCTTGTTTGATATCGGTAAATTGCTGTGCTTCGCCTCCTCTGCGATCCAGCACCCACACTTGTGTTTTCGGATCATCATCACCCCTCGAAGCTAAAAATGAAAGGTATTTGCCGTCGTGACTCCATTGAGGACTGCTGGCTGAAGAACCTTTGGCAGTCATAGGCAATGGATCTCCGCCATCAACAGGGCTCATCCAGATACGCGTTTCTGATTCGTCCTCTTCATAATCGGTTTCGGTAACGGTGTAAGCCACCCATTTTCCATCCGGGCTGATAACGGGATCGCTCACCGATTTGAGTTTAAAGTAATCTTCAATTTTCAAGGGTTCGGATTCCGTTTGGGCAAGGGTGGTCGGGGAATCAACAAACATAAAGCAGACCAAAAGCAGCAGTAGAGGATAGTATCTGGAATACATAGAAGTGATGTTGGTGAAAAGTTATGCGCCCGAGGTTATTAAAGCATCCGGGCAAGCGGAATATAATAGAATTCTGCTCTGGTGCCGTAAAGTATTACAGGCTTTTGCACTCTGTGGAGGGAGGGGAGTTTAAAGCAGGGCTTGTTCGTTTTCCATGGCAAAGCGAACGAGGGCGGCTGTGTTCTTCAGCTTTAATTTTTTCAACAGGTTGGTGCGGTGCTTGTCAACCGTGCGGGGACTGATGTACAACTTTTTGGCAATTTCCGGACTGGTAAGGCCTTCGGTGAGCAGCGCTAAAATTTCACGCTCTCTTTTGGTGATGGATTTAACCGGATCGGGGTTCTTCTTCTTGCGGGCCAGGCGCATATATTCCTCCGTCATCATTTTGGAGAATTGCTTACCAATGAACCGTTCTCCTGCGGCCACCTTTTTAGCGGCATCAATCAGTTCCAGACTATGGGCAGATTTATGAATCAACCCAAAGGCCCCCGAGTCCAAAAATTCATTGAGGGTTTTTTGGCGGGTATCATCGGCCAGCAATAGGATGTTGGCATCGGGGTTTTTATCGATGATCTTTTTGGCAATAATGATGCCTTCCATTTCTGGCATGCGGAAAGAGAGAATACAAAGCTGGGGTTTGACGCTTTCAAAAGCGGTAAGTACGAGCGCCCCGTTATCCACTTCACTACATATGGTGAACGTTTCCTGTTCACGTAAAATGGAACTGAGCCCGTAGCGGAAAATTTCATTGCCGTCCGCAACTATGGTTGTGATAGCGTTCATAGTACCTCCCCAGGAACAATGAAAACAGTGCAAATGGTTATCCCCAACCCAATTTGAATGGATAAGGATATATAATGTAGTTAAAAAAGGGGCAAGTTTGCCAGTTTTATTTGGGGTGATGAATTTTGTTGTGATTTAGATAGTATTTGTCTTGGGCACAAACACCCTCCGCAGGTTTTGACGGGCCAAAACCGAGCACCTCCCTCAAGGGAGGACTTATCAGTAGTGGAATTCTAGCACGACAGCTTAGTATAAGTATCACAGCTATAATCTAATTTCGAAAAGTCTCTCCTTGAGGAGAGATAAATCAGTGCAGTTAGTTCCTGCACTGATTGTGAGAGGTGTTGGTGCCAAAGCGATAGTATCCTAAACGTTTTAAAAAAAATAGAAACTGATGAAGTGGTGATTATCCACATGCCTAAATCTTCGACCTCACCAACGCTCTCCTCCGCAAGGAGAGGCTTTTAAGAAACATGATTAAGATTGAAACCTTGATTGTACTTCTCATCAGTTAAAAGAGTTCTCCTCCTTGAGAAGGAGGAGCCAGAGGAGGTCGGAAAGATGGCGCACCAATGGTTGCTATAGTCTGACGGAAAGCTTCATTTAACAGATATACGAATGATCGATGGACCTAACAGTGATATGCGATGGCTAATGGAATAATCTAGTTTGTGAGTAAATTCCTGCCCTGTACCTCGACCTCACCTCGGTCCTCTCCTTCACAAACCCAATCACCGCCAATAAAATGGAACATTATTAGGTTGTTTTATCTTAATAAGCCATGGAAGTCTCCTAAAACAGATTCAGAATTAAGTGGGAGAATCTTTATTTTGTCGTTCTGAAAAATTCACAAATCAAAGCTTATGTCCTGGTTTAAACGCAAAGACGAAAACATCCAAACCGATACCCGCAAAGAAATGCCGGAAGGCGTTTGGGTAAAAGTGCCCACTACGGGTGAAACCATCCACAAGCGAGAACTGGAGGATAACCTTTGGGTTGATCCGCTCAGTGGCTACCATTTTCGCGTAGGCAGCGAGAAGTATTTTGAGATTTTATTTGATGAAGGCAAGTTCAAAGAACTTGGCCAGGAAATTCAGCCTACCGATCCGCTGGAGTTTGAAGACCGCAAGAAATACAAAGACCGCCTGGAGCAATACCAGGATAAAACCGGCCTCAGCGATGCCGCCCGTGTGGGTGTAGGCAAAATGAACGGTTTGGATATTGTAGTGGGCTGCATGGATTTTTCTTTTATTGGCGGCAGCATGGGGTCTGTAGTAGGCGAGCGATTGGGTATTGCCATTGATCATGCCCGTGAAAAGAAATTCCCGCTGATCATTATTTCTCAAACCGGCGGTGCCCGCATGATGGAAAGCGTGCTCAGCCTGATGCAGATGGCCAAGACCTCGGCCAAACTTGCCCAACTGGATGAAGCCGGCGTGCCTTACATTTCTTATATGACCGATCCTACCACCGGAGGCGTTACCGCCAGTTATGCTATGCTGGGTGATTTTAACCTGGCCGAGCCTGGTGCACTCATTGGATTTGCCGGGCCGCGTGTAATCCGCCAAACCATTGGCCGTGATCTGCCAGATGGCTTCCAAACAGCTGAATACCTGTTGGAGCATGGTTTCCTGGATTTCATTGTTCCGCGAACCAAAATGAAGTCCAAGCTCACAAAGTTGCTCAAGCTAACGCTTCAAAAAAATTAGCCCTCACCTCCGCTGCCAGTTAGCGGTTTTCCATTAACCCGGTTTTTACTCTATGAAAGCATTAAAACTTACTGTTCTAATACTGGCTCTGTGTTCAGTGGCCACTGTTGCCCAACAGCAGAAACCCATCACCTTTGATCATTTATTTGATGATACCTTTGCGCCCAATAGCGTGGAGAATATTCGATGGATGAATGATGGAGAATATTACTCAGCTACCCGTGACAATCAGATTGTGCGCTACAATATTGTTGACGGAGAGGAAGAAGTGCTTTTTGACGGAAGTAATTTTACCGGAACCGATGGAGAAAGCCCCTTTAACCTGCAAGGCTACCAGTTTTCCGCCGATGAGAGCAAGCTGCTTCTAAAAACAGATGTTGAACAGATTTGGCGCCGCAGTACCCGCGAAAATTATTATGTGTATGACATTGATCAGGAGGAGCTGATTAAGCTCACCGATAGTGAGGAGAAGCAGCAATACGCTGAGCTATCTCCTGCCGGCGACCGTGCGGCTTTTGTGCGTAACAACAACCTGTTTTGGGTTGATCTGGAAACAGGAGAGGAAACTCAGATTACCTCTGACGGCGAATTCAATAAGATTATCAACGGAGCAGCCGACTGGGTATATGAAGAGGAATTCGGTTTTGCCAAGGCATGGTTTTGGTCGCCCGATGGAGACCGGATTGCGTTTTATCGTTTCAATGAGGAGCGGGTAAAAGAGTTTTTTATGACCGGCTGGGGCGGATTATATCCGCAACAGGTGCGGTTTAAATATCCCAAAGCCGGTGAGCAGAATTCCATCGTATCCATTCATGTATATCACATCTGCAACGGAGAAACCGTAACCATGGATGTGGGAGAGGAAGACAACCAATACATCCCCCGTGTAAACTGGACACGTAATAATAACCTGCTTTCCTTTTATCGAATGAACCGTTTGCAGAACAAACTGGAACTGCTATTTGCCGATGCCGAGACCGGCGAATCTGAAGTGGTGCTGACGGAAGAAAGTGATGCCTGGATTGATGTGCATGATAACCTCTATTTCCTGGAAAACGGAAAACAGTTTATCACCACCAGTGAGAAAGATGGCTACAATCACGTGTATCTCTACGATATGCAGGGCGAGGAACTGGAGCAAATCACCCGCGGCGAGTGGGAGGTCACGAACCTGATTGGCCACAATGAAGACAACTATCGTCTGTACTATGTGAGTACGGAAGAATCCCCACTGCAACGGCATTTATATAGTATTCGGGTTGATGGGGATCGTAAGAAAAAACTGACCGAGAAAGCAGGCTGGCACGGCATCAACATGAGCCGGGATTTTAAATATTACATTGATAACTGGTCGGATTACGACAAGCCGCCGGTGGTTACCCTGTATCGCCAGAATGGAAAAAAGGTGCGGGTGATTGAGCAAAACAGCGAACTGGCAGAAATGCTGGATGAATATGCTTTCATCAATAAAGAATTTTTGACGCTGGATGTAAACGGAGCCAGTTTAAACGGCTACATGATGAAGCCGGCAAACTTTGACTCCACCCAACAGTATCCCATGTTGATGTATGTGTATGGAGGTCCGGGAAGCCAAACGGTGACCCGGCGTTTTGAAAGTGGTCAGCGGGGTATGTGGCACCAGTTTTTGGCCAACCAAGGCTACATCATTCTTTCCGTAGATAACCGTGGAACCGGCGCTCGGGGCAGAGATTTTGAGAAACAGACGTATAAGAAATTAGGACAGTTTGAAACGGCCGACCAAATTGCAGCCGCTCAGCAAGTGGCGAAATTGCCTTATGTAGATGAAAACCGTGTGGGCATTTGGGGATGGAGTTACGGCGGGTATATGTCTTCGCTGGCCCTGGCCGAAGGAGCAGATGTATTTAGTACCGCCATCGCAGTAGCTCCGGTTACGCATTGGCGGTTGTATGATACCATCTACACAGAGCGGTTTATGCAGACTCCTCAGATGAATCCACAAGGTTACAATTCGGGAGCTCCTCTGCTGAAGGCCGATCAAATTGAAGGAAATTATTTGCTGGTACATGGTACCGGTGATGACAATGTGCATTTCCAGAATGCGGTGGAAATGGTGAATGCCCTGGTTGCTGCCGATGTGGATTTTGAAACGATGTTTTATCCGAACCGCAATCATGGCATTTATGGCGGAAATACGCGAAACCATTTGTACCGCCTGATGTCTGATTTCATCCTGGAAAACCTATAAATCATCAATAATCAATCATAAATAAAAAATCACACAATGCGCTTTGCCGATTACGCTAAAATTTATGTAACTGCCGGACGTGGGGGCGATGGTGCGCTTCACTTTCGCAGGGAAAAGTACGTGCCCAAAGGAGGTCCTGACGGAGGTGACGGCGGCAAGGGCGGTGATGTTATTTTGGTTGGAAACGAGCAGCTCAACACGATCCTGGATTTGCGCTATCGCAAATATATCAAAGCAGAACGCGGACAAGATGGTGCGAAACAGCGAAGCTCCGGTTCTGATGGAGAAGATGAGATACTGGAAGTACCGCTGGGTACCGTAGTTTTTGATGCTGATAGCAAAGAGCGTTTAGGAGAAATCACCGAGCACGAAGAGAAATTGGTGATTGCCGAAGGTGGTAAAGGCGGATTGGGAAACTGGCATTTCCGCAGTTCTACGAACCAGACGCCTCAACACGCTCAGGAAGGCAAACCGGGTGAGGAAAGGGTGGTTGAATTGGAGTTGAAATTGATGGCCGATGTAGGCCTGGTGGGTTTTCCCAATGCAGGTAAAAGTACCTTGCTTTCAGCCCTCTCACATGCCAAACCAAAGATTGCCGATTATCCATTTACTACTTTGGAGCCTAATCTTGGTGTGGTGAAATTTGAAGATTTCCGCAGTTTTGTGATGGCCGATATCCCCGGGATTATTGAAGAAGCACATGAGGGCAAAGGACTTGGGATTCAGTTTCTGCGCCATATTGAGCGTAATAATGTGCTGCTGTTCATGGTGAGCGTTATGGGTGATATTGAGTATGAATACAAAGCCTTGCTCAATGAACTGAAGAGCTACCGCAAAGATTTATTGGATAAGCCGCGCGTACTTGCCATCACCAAGATGGATTTAAAAGAAGGCTACGAGCTCGAAGAAGAACTTCACTTTGATGATGAAATTCCCGTAATTCCTATTTCAGCTGCCACGGGGCACGGCGTTGACGAGCTGAGGGAGAAACTTTGGGAATTGATTCAATATGACAGAAAAGACAACGAAGAAACGTAGGGTACTAATAGCATTAAGCCTGATACCGGGGTTCGGGTGCCGGCGGGTATTGAATTTGCTAAAACAGGTGGAAGATCCCGCTGAAATCTTTCATCTTGGAAAACGAAAATTAAGGTCTATAGAGGGGATAGGAGAAGCATCAGCCTTGTCTTTGCTTTCTTTTGATGGCTGGGATGAAGTAGATGAAATCTTAGCTAAAACCGAACAGGTGGGTGCCCAGATTATCACGCTTGCCGACGAGAATTACCCTCCATTACTCAAACAGATTTACGACCCACCGATATTGTTGTGGATCAAAGGTAATCCTGAGGCCTTATCCAAACCGGGAGTGGCGGTTGTGGGAACAAGGAATACCTCAGCGTATGGTCGCAACATGGCTCAAAAGTTTAGTGAGGCTTTGGTAAATCAGGGCTTGTGCGTGTATAGTGGTCTGGCGTATGGGATTGATGCTATCGCACATAAATCAGCACTAAGTAAAAATGGAGCAACAGTAGCGGTGCTGGGTTCGGGTATCGATTGGATCTATCCTGCTAAACATAAACCGCTGACACAGCAGATCGTTGAATCGGGAGGGGCCGTAATTACAGAATTTCCGCCGGGAGCCAAACCCGATGCCGGTAATTTCCCGGTCAGGAACCGCGTTGTGAGTGGTCTGAGCCATGGGGTGCTGGTGATAGAATCAGGAATAAAAGGCGGGAGCATGATTACGGCAGATCTTGGCCTGGACCAAAATCGGGAGGTTTTTGCCGTGCCTCATCCTTTAGGGAACCCGTCGGGAACGGGATGCAATTACCTGATCAAACGCGGGGCAGCCAAACTGGTGCAAACGCCCGATGATATTTTTGAGGAACTGCCAATGGAATGGGCAAATAGAGCCGAAGAATCAATCCCAAAAGAAACACAGAAGAAAAGCTGGCGGGAAGCTGAGCTGGATGCTGATGCTCAAAAAATCTGTAAAGTGCTGGAGGGTAAGCCCTGGCAGGTAGATGCACTAAGCGAAGAAGTGGGAATGCAAACCAGTCAGCTTTTGGTAGCCTTATTACAGCTTGAAATGGAGGGCATTGTATTGCAAAAAGCGGGGAAAGTGTTTGAGCTCAAATAAGCACGCTCAAAAAATGGAAAACCAGTCTTTTAAGTTTATGGAGCTACAACCGATAACAGATTGTGTTAGCAATAGTAAGGTGCGGCAGGAAGACAATTGCTAAATCATTAAAATAATCTAATATTGTAGGCAATAATGTTAGGTTTCAATTTGTAGAAGTTGGTGAATAATGGAAGTAAACGTGCTTACTCCTGTTCCGGAAAAGGAATACGAACGCCTTAGAGAACTGTCTGATCTGGATGTTGACTATTCGGCTTTGGGTGAAGAGTTATATGATTTTGCCAAGCTGGCCGCTAAAATTGGCGGGGTAGAAAAGGCGCAAATAAATCTTATCGATTCAACCATCCTTTGGACGGTAGCAGCTTATGGTTTTGCTGTGGGACAACAGCGGAGGGAGAATTCAGTTTGCCAATACACGATTATGAGCAATGAGCCTTTTGAATTAGAGGATTATCGCCTTAACGAGAAAGTAAAAGGCTTGCCCATTTTTGAGGAACATCCAGAGATCACCGGTTATTATGGGGTGCCTCTCAACATCCCAAATGGCTACAATATTGGAACTTTGTCCCTATTCGGTGCAGGATCTGTGCAGTTTTCTGTTGATCAAAAGGAGATGCTCGCCTTGGTGGCTGTACAGGTGGTGGAACGTATTATCAACCTGAAGGAAAAAAATGAATTGAGGAAAAAAGTAGATGATGAAGTAGCTCTGCGCAGAAGTTTGAGCCATGACCTGAGAGGCCCTGTAGGGGGCATTATTGGTTTGTCTGATATGATTCGTGAGCAAGGCGAAGATAACGAAATGGACAGCGTGTTGGAGATGATTGAAATGATTCATGAAGGCGGAGAGGCCATCATTGAAAAAGTAAATGACGTGTTGGCTCAGAAAAAGAAAAGAGGCCAAAACCGCGAACCTGAAGCACACGAATTTAGCTTGAGGACATTAAAAGCCAAACTTGAACAACTTTACACCCCTTTGGCTATTGAGAAAGAAATTGATTTAACGATCGTCCACCACTCAAAGCATGAAGATATTCCTTTTCCTAAAGCCAAATTGCTGCAAGTGGCTGGCAACATCATAGCCAATGCCCTTAAGTTCACACCAGAGGATGGGATGGTTATGGTTCGCCTTGAATACGATTTGAATGCTTCGGGTGATTTTTTATTGATTACCGTTAAAGATACCGGCGAAATAGTCGATAACAGTAAAATAGAAGCACTGACTCAGTCAGTAGATCTTATTAATGGTCGTCATCTGCAGGATGAAAGAGGGTATGATGCAGGATTGACTATAGCCGCTAAATTAGTGAGAAAAGCTGAAGGGACTTTACGTATTGAGTGTGAGGAAGGGGAAGGATGTAAATTGGATATCAAATATCCATTAACGTAACGAATTAAAAAGAATATCCGGTTCCGGCAGGTGTTGATGCATCTCAAAGCAGTAATGCAAAAACGTAGTACCTGGCTCCCCGGAACCGGTATTTTATTTCAAAGACTGACCATTAGGTTTTATATCGGTAAATAGCTGCCAATCCTGAACTATTAGGTATTTCTGACTGTGGCAGTCCATAGAGCGTACTGCCTGTGCGTATAGCGCTTACGGCTGCATAGTTGATTAAATCAATAGTGCTGCCATTCATCTGATCCGATATCTGCACTTCATTCTCATCGGTATCAAACACACCAAACTGGCGAAAGCCCATTGGCACGAAAAGCGTATCTACTTTTCCATAATAAGCGCCTTTCACAATGTCAGAAACATCAGTAGAAATAAGTTCACTTCCATTCAGGTTATTGAAGCGCTCGATATCACTTTCAATCTCTTCTTTGAAGTAAGACTTGGCAATCTCCCACGACTCATCTTCAATTTCTTTCACGGATTTATCGTCGGCATTACCTGATAGTGTTTCATCCAGTACATTAAAGTACTTATTGCATTTTTTGTAATACGACACCAGCTTATCAGGTCCGGCAAGGATGAGCGGTCCGTTTACCTTCTTAAGGTATTTGGTAACCTTATTTTCGATATGCTTGAGAAAGAGTTCGAGCTCTTTATTGTTTTCATCCACGTCGGCTCCTTGTCCGTGGAATACCGCGCGCCCGCCTGATGTGGCCGTGTGATGCTGCACCGATCGTTCATGCTCGTGATATTTTAAATGCTCTTCCATGCTGGTGGGTACACTTTCAAAGGGTACTTTGGTAGTGGTGTCCGGAGCAATATTGAACATCTTTGTTTCACTTTGGCTTAATACCAGTACATGGTACACACCGTGGTGATTCTGGAGTTCAAGCAAAGGGGTTATCAAGAAGTTTTCAGCGATATAATAATTTTCTTCTGGACTTACCGGTATCTTGAAAAAGTCGAAATAATGATCGTTTATATACAGAGCTAATCCCTTGTCCTGATGCAGCCAAAATTGATTTTCTTCCGTTTTAGCATGCACTTTTTTAAAGAGCTCATCAACGTCGGGCTCCTTCCAGCCATCTTCAAGCAAGTCCTTACGCACTTTTTGAAGGATATTCTTCAGCCGGATGGAATCCTGTTTGGCTTCTTCCCCTTTTTTATGCGTGGGAATAAATATGGAGATATTGGAATCTCCAGTTTCGCTGATCAGTTTTTCAATTGTTTCTCTATTTACGACACTCATGAATAACTCCTTTGTTTTTTCTTAGTGTATTGTATGTAACACAACACAAATAGCCTGATATTGTTCCATATATGGACAATAGTCTCAATAATTAATAGTGTTTTGGGGTGAAAGTAAAGACATAGTGTAGAAATTTTGCGGCAAGCTGTAACGAAATATATAGAAGTTCTATTCGTGAACAGCCTGAATACTTACTTGTAATATCGGGCGGGAGCTTGGATATTTGGGGCTAACAACTCCGCCGGTAAATACGCATTTAACGCTATTTTAAAAGTCAGTTTTTGATCGAAAAGGAAGAAATTTTATTAAAGTTCTATATCAAGATCATTCTTGTGTGGGGCCTGGTCTCGATAGCTCCGGTGTTGGTTCAGGCACAGTCCACGATTGAGCAAGAAATGGAGTTGAGGCCTGCTAAAACCGACAGCGCTTATTTTCTGGGAGAGTGGGTGGAGCCTTCGTCTGTCAGATTGTTGCTGAACGGGGATACGCTGGCTACAAATTCCTGGGATTTTGATGAGCAAACGGGGCTATTAAAGATTCAGCAAGAATTTCCTGCAGGCAGTGTAGTAGTCGTTAATTTTCAGTCTTTGCCCCTTAGCTTAAAACGAAGTTGGCAGCCTTTGAGACCGGTTGAGGCAGATTCTGCCCTGTTCGCTAATCCAGATTCGTTGGGAGAGGAATTACAAGGGTATTCTTCTGATGCAATTACGGATTTATCAAACCTGAGGCAGTCGGGTAGCCTCAGTCGGGGCATTATCGTGGGGTCTAACCAGGATTTCTCCCTGGAGAGCGGCCTGAATTTTGAATTATCCGGAGCATTAACTGAGAATATTGATATCAATGCCTCTTTAACGGATCAAAGCATTCCTATTCAACCAGATGGTACCACGCAAAACCTGAGAGAGTTTGACAAGGTATTCATACAGTTGCAGGCGCCATCGGCATCAGTTGAAATGGGAGATGTAGACATTAGTTTGGAGCAAAGTACTTTTGCCCAACTTAACCGGAGGTTGCAGGGCGCTGCGGGATATGTGGAATCTTCATATGGGGATTACAGCGGTGCGGTATCGGTGGTGAGGGGAACCTATAAATCCATGAACTTTAGCGGACAGGAAGGAGTCCAAGGACCTTACCGGTTGACGGGAAGAAACGATGAAGAATTTGTGGTGATATTGGCGGGTACGGAGCGCGTTTTTGTGAATGGCCAACAGGTGCAACGTGGCGCTGATAATGACTACGTAATTGATTATGGCCTGGGGGAGATTACCTTCACTAATAAGCTGTTGGTAAAAGACGAAACCCGAATTGTGGTAGAATACGAATACATAGACCGTGATTTTAATCGAACCATGGTAGCCGCACAGGGGGGAGATGTGTTATTGGATGGACGACTCAAAATTGGTGCCACGGTAATCAGGCAGGCGGATGGTGACGATCTGCTATCACAGCAAACTCTATCTGAAGATGACATTGCTGAGTTAAGGCAAGTGGGGGATGATGTAGATCAGGCGGTAGTAAGTGGAGCAAGTGTAGCTACAGAAGAGGAGCGTCAGGAGTTCTTATTATACACGCGGGTTGATAGTACGATAAATGGCGAAGTCGTTTCTATATATGAACATCGCCCGGGTGGGAGTGAGAATATTTATCGGGTACGGTTCTCGCGGGTAGGCGAGAATGAAGGGAGTTATCGCAGAGCCAGCGGGCAGGCTAATGGCTTATTGTATGAATGGGTAGGACCGGGGCAGGGCTCGTATGCTCCATTCCGGCAGTTGCCGGCGCCACAAGCACAGCAGATGGCTGCTATAAACGGGAGTTTTCAGGTGGCTCCTAAAATTGAAGTATTTGGCGAATGGGCCGTCAGTGATTTTGATGCCAACCGTTTTTCCTCCATAGATGATGACGACAACACCGATTTGGCTTATGAATCAGGCATTAAGGTAGATGAAGTTAAAAGTGGGATTGGTGAAATAAGTGCCCGTGTATCCCGGCGCTTTTCTGGAGATCGTTTCCGATATTTCGAACGTACGAGAGAAGTGGAGTTCGACCGCAAATGGAATATTATCCGAACCGGTCAATCCCGGGAGGCTTTAAACGAAGCAGTGGTTGAAGTGCGGCCATCTTTGAATACTATGGTAAGTGGAGAAATCGGAACCATAGACCGTCAGGACTTCTCCGGGATTCGGCAGGGAGCGTCGGTCACTAGTAACGAAGAAGGACTGCTTAATGTAGCCTATCAACAAGACTGGGTGCAAAGTGAGGATGAGGCGCTTGCCAGTGATGGAAACTGGTTCAGGCAAAATGGAAACATCTCAAAACCCCTGGAGACCGGACCAGTAGTGATTACGCCCTATGTTAGATTTGAGCAGGAAAACAGGGAGCAGCGAGATGCTAACAGCGATTCCTTGTTACAGGTATCTCAGGCTTTTTATGAGGTAGGTCCGGGCGTAAGATTAGATTGGCAGGACTTTGAAATAAATGCGAGTGTAGGCTACCGGGAACAGCAGGCGGTATTAGATAACAGTTTAAGAGATGAAGCAACCGCTTTGGAACAGCATTACCGGATTCGTTTCAGTCCCAGTCGTTTTTTTGAAACTTCCAATGAAGTTCGGTTGAGGGACAAAACATATACCAATGCATTCAGACAAGAGGGCCGGGCCGGGCGACAGGGCTTGCTCATTAAATCGGTTACAAGTTATATGGATAAAAAAGAAGTGATTGACGGTGAGTTTTTCTATCAGGCCAATACCCGAAGACAAGCGCTGTTGCAAGAGGCCTATGTAGAAGTTGGTCCAGAGATCGGGCAGTATGTTTGGGATGATCTAAATGATGATGGCGTGCAGCAAATTGATGAGTTTTTTCCTGAGGTTAGTGCAAACGAAGGAACTTTTGTCCGCCAATTTTTGCCCTCCGATGAATTTTTCCCGGTCGTAGATCTCAATGTCAGGCTGATCAATACCATTCAGCCTTTTGCGAATATAGCAGGGGATGAAGACATAGAAGATCGGCCCTGGTGGTCTGGTATGCGGCTGCGTTCAAGGATAGATATCAGGGAGAATTCAACTACCAGCAATTTGGCGGATGTATATCTGCTGAAGTTAAATACCTTTCGAAATGATTCGAATACGGTTGAAGGGCGGTTGTATTGGGAGAAAGAGCTGGACATCTTACCCGCTCTGGATGTAGCAGATGTAAGGATTGGATATTCTGAGAACAGAAGCTTAAACAGGCGTAGCAGCGAATCACTCCGGAATTATACCAACCGGTTATTCCTGAGTAGCCGGTACGACTTAACGGGAAGATTACGTTTACTGCTAAATTCAGAAACATCTATAAATAGCAGCAAGAGCAGCAGGCTTCAAAACAGGAATTTTGATATACAATCCATGAGTGTGGAGCCAGGCATTGATGCCACAGTGAATCGTTCATGGAGTGCCGCACTAAATGTAGCTTATCTAAACAAAGAAGACCGCTACCCAAATCAGCCGGTAACGGCCAACATGATTAAAGTTGCTACCACGCACCGGGCCTGGCTCTGGAGAAAAGTACAGGCTAACCTTCGGCTTGAGTTAAGGAATACGGTTATTGACGGGAGTTCGTCCACCTATGGCAACTACGAGCTGACGGAAGGCACAGGTGAAGGAACAAATCTGATATGGTCGGTTGGCAGTACATATCAGACTAACAGTTTGATTCGCTTTAGTTTTAATTACGACGGGAGAACGGTAAAAAATATGCCCGCTATCCATACTATTAAATTAGTTATGAGCGCAACCTTCTGATAAAAGTCGTTATAAAAAAATAACTTAGTTATTGTACCAGTTAAGTGGGTAACATTACGTAAAAATGCAATTTTAGATGGGATGTGACTTTGACATTTAGTGTAAAATGAACTATTCTTTCGCTTCATTAATCTTAGCCTTTAACATTTAAACATTAGTGGAGTAGACATGATATCGTCGATTGCTCTTTTTCTTTTACAAGCCCCTGCTGACGAAGGGTTTTTCAATGTAGTTGTCGCAAAATTTAACGAGGGTAACGAAGGTGGATGGATGTGGCCGGTATTGGTTACATTGATTCTTGGTCTTGCCATATTCCTGGAAAGGATTATTACCTTGAACCTCGCCGACATCAACACTCGCAAATTTATCGTTAATGTGCAGGAAGCACTTCAAGAAGGTGGCGTTGATGCTGCTGAAGAGCTTTGTGCCAAAACCCGTGGTCCGGTTGCTTCCGTATTTCAAGCTGGTTTGATGCGTTCTCACGAAGGTATCGAAGCTGCTGAAAAAGCAATTTCAGCTTACGGATCAATTGAAATGAGTTTCCTGGAGAGAGGGCTTGTTTGGTTGTCACTATTTATCGCCATTGCACCACTCTTTGGATTCCTTGGTACGGTAGTAGGTATGATCGAGGCTTTTGATGATATTGAAGCTGCGGCTGATATTTCACCAAGTATTGTAGCCGGTGGTATTAAAACTGCTCTCTTGACAACCGCCGGAGGTTTGATAGCGGGTATTATTCTGCAGATTGGATACAACTACTGTGTATCTAAAATTGACCGCCTGATTGCCGAAATGGAAGAAAGTTCTATTACGCTGATTGACTCTATTATCCTTCTTCAGGAAGGTAAGCCCATTGTGCCTAACGCTGGGCCTGAAGCCGATTCAGAAGACGCTTAATAAATCATAATCCCAACAATAAATAGGATCATAAAATGGTTGCAATAAGTGTCGGACTTGCTTTTGGGTTGCTCGCTTTAGGTGTCCTCACCATGTTTGGTGCTGGTATCCGAAGCCTGGCCCTTGGCAAACAAGATTTTAAACGCATTGGTATGATGGCTGTTCCATTTGTAGTATTTGGAATTTCCTATGGGGTATTTGGCGAATTCGCCAAGTCAGCAATTTTTACTGCTGCCCTGATGATGGCTGCCATGATACTGTCGATAGCTTTTACAGGCTTACGTGGAACTTTTAAGTTTTAGTAGTAGGACAACGATATGTTAATCAAGAAACGCAAAAGGGAGGATGCCGATATCAATGGGTCATCTATGGCCGATATCGCCTTTCTGTTGCTGATCTTCTTCCTGGTTACCACCACGATTAACGTGGATACTGGTATCGGGCTGGTGCTGCCACCCCCGCTTGAGGAAGATCAGGAGCCACCTCCGATTAAAGAACGAAACCTGATGAACATTCTGGTGAATGCTCAGGGACGTATCCTGATGGATGAAGAACCTTATCAACTTGATGAGGTGAAGCCCCGTCTTATAGAGTTCATTAAGAACCCTAATAATGAAGCTGACCTGGCAGAAAACCCTGAACTCGCGATTGTATCTATCAAAACACAGCGAGCTACTCCTTACCGCATCTACGTTGATATGTTGGATGAGGTAATGGGAGCCTACAAGGATCTCAGGGATGAGGCCTCGCGGACTAATTACGGTGTTCCTTATGGTGCACTTCGTGAAGAAAGCCCGCAACAGCAGCAGGTTAAGGATATGTACCCTAAGAAAATCTCAATCGCAGAACCAGACGAGAGTTAATCATGGCACATTTTAAGAAAAAACAAGCCGGTAGTAAGCAGGAGATCCCTACTTCTGCCATGCCCGATGTGGTTTTCATGTTGCTGTTCTTCTTTATGGTAACTACCGTATTGAGAGAAGTAACACTGAAAGTTCGTGTAAATCTTACAGACGCCGAGAATATTGAGAAGATTGAACAGAAGCGTCTCTTGTCCTATGTATACATAGGCCCTGAGCGACTTCCGGGTAATCGTCTCGGCGAAGATAAGGTGCAAATTGATGATGCCATTGTCGAAGACATTGGAGGAATCAGAACACTGATGTACGACAAACTCCGCGAACAACCCAAATTGATTGTATCACTTCGGGTTGATGAGTCTTCCGAATTCGGTCTTTTAACCGATGTACAGGAAGAACTAAAAAAGGCTAGTACTTTTAGGATTAATTACTCTACCCGGCGAGAGGTCAATTAATTTATATCATTATTCATAAAGGCAACTGTGCGAAAAGCGCAGCTGCCTTTTTTTATTTATAAAAACCTATGGCTGATCCATCTAACGAATTTCAAACAATACAGAGCATTGGCAGTAAAGCCCTGCTCAAGCAGATCACCAATTTTGATGCGTACAAGAGAGAGGAGGTTGTTACTTCGGTAGGCGACGATGCCGCTGTAGTATCTGACGATGGCGACAGCCTTACCCTGCTTAGCAGCGATACTTATGTAGAGGGCGTAGACTTTGACCTGACTTACACTCCATTCCATCATCTTGGGTACAAAGTAGTGGCGGCTGCCATTAGTGACATTTATGCGATGAATGGAGAACCGCACGGCATGCTAATCAATATGGCTGTGCCAAACAGGATTTCTGTTCAGATGATTAAAGAAATTTACCGGGGTATTTATGCCGCTGGTGAAAATCATAAAACAGAAGTGATAGGCGGGGATCTCAAAGCCAACCACTCAAACCTGGTTATAACAGTCAGTGTGTATGGCAAGGCTGAGAAAAAACGAATTACGTATCGCAGTGGTGCTAATGAAGGGGATGCAATCTGCATATCCGGAGATGTAGGTGGTGCCTTGGCGGGTCTTCGAATATTGATGCGCGAGAAAAAATATTGGGAAGAGCATGGCGGTGACGAACAAATACAACCCGAACTGGGCGACTACGAGTTTGTGGTGAAAAGCCAGCTCGTTCCTGAAGCAAGAAGAGACCTGATTGAAACTCTCAAGACGCATGACATCATTCCTACTTCTATGATTGATGTGACCAAAGGCCTGGTGAATGAGATTAGTGAATTGTCAGAAGCTTCCGGTTTGGGAGCTTATATCTACCAAGCAGCCTTACCTATTGCCATAGAAACCCGTCATGTTGCGGATGAAATGGAGGAAGATGTGGATCGGTACGCGCTATTTGGCGGTGAAGACCTTGAAATAATGTTTACGCTTCCCGAAAAAGAGGTCGAAGAATTTGTAAACCACTTCAATGATTTTGTTGTAATTGGGCGTATGGTGCCCCAGGAAGAGGGCATGCAGATGCAAACAGCAGAAGGTGCTGTTGTTTCTTTTGATGAATTGTCATAAAAGGAGAAATGGCACGTTTTTTGCCAATTAACCGTTCAATGCGTAATAAGTAAGCGATCTGATTAACCCATCTAAGTTGCAGGTTCGTTATATTTGATGTCTAATGTAATTTTTTAAGCTTTTATTTAATGGCCCAGAACAGTCCAAAACAAAACAAACCCCTTAAACCAAAAGGAAAGAAAGGTGGTAATGCGCCTAAATTTCCTACTTGGAGTATTTTCCTGCTGTTTTTTGTATTGCTAGCAGCACAGTTTCTTTTCATGAGTACGGAACAAGGCAACCGTATCAAATACAGTGAATTCCTTGAATATGTTGAAGAGGGTTATGTTTCCGAAATAACCATTACTAACGGAGTAAATGTTACCGGAACCTATTCTGATCAGGCCATTTCAGATGGTATCATCACGCGACCAGAAGAAACGGACAGCAATATGCCTTTTGCTTCCGAAGATACGGAGCAATTCAAGAAATTTAGCACCACCATGCTGCGGGATGATGAAATCCGACCTGTTTTGGATGAAAATGGCGTAGCGTATGATGTCCGTATTGAAGAAGACTGGTTTAGCGGAATTTTAATATGGCTGATTCCCCTGGGCATTTTGATTGTGATCTGGATTTTTATCTTCCGAAAGATGAATCCCGGACAGCAAGTGCTGAATATTGGCAAGAACAAAGCCTCGTTGTATGATCAGCAGAAGGATACCAAGGTTACTTTCGAAGATGTAGCCGGACTGCAAGAAGCTAAAGCCGAGGTAGAAGAAGTAGTAGAATTCCTTAAAAACCCACAGAAGTTTACCAAGCTTGGTGGTGTACTACCCAAAGGTGTATTACTGGTGGGCCCTCCCGGAACCGGTAAAACCTTGCTTGCCAAAGCTACTGCAGGTGAAGCAAGTGTGCCGTTCTTTAGCTTGAGTGGTTCTGATTTTGTAGAGATGTTTGTAGGCGTTGGAGCAGCCCGTGTTCGCGACTTGTTTAAGCAAGCCAAAGAGCAAGCACCATGTATCGTATTTATTGATGAGATTGACTCCATTGGTCGTACCCGCGGACGCGGAATGGCTATGAGCAGTAACGACGAGCGTGAGAATACGCTGAACCAGCTCTTAAGTGAGATGGACGGATTCAACTCCGATAAAGGCGTTATTTTGATGGCGGCGACAAACCGCCCCGATATTTTAGACTCTGCCTTGCTGCGCCCCGGCCGTTTTGATCGTCAGATCATGATTGATAAGCCCGACCTTAATGGACGTGTGGAGATTCTGAAAGTACATACCAAGAAATTAAAGCTTGGCCAAAATATAGACTTGCGTGTATTGGCTTCCCAAACACCTGGTTTTGCCGGAGCTGACCTTGCTAACCTCTGTAACGAGGCTGCTCTGTTGGCTGCCCGACGTGAAAAGGATAGCATCGAAATGGTGGATTTCCAGGATTCCATCGAGAAAGTAATTGCCGGCCTGGAGCGCAAGAACAAACTTATTAGCCCTGATGAGCGCAAGATTGTGGCTTATCATGAGGCAGGACACGCTATTGTAGGCTGGTTCCTTGAGTACACTGATCCGGTATTGAAAGTGAGCATTGTGCCGCGTGGCCTTGCTGCACTGGGTTATACCCTTCAGACGCCTCTCGAAGAGCGCTTCCTCATGACTACCGAAGAACTCAACGACAAGATTTGTGCGTTGCTGGGTGGGCGTGTGGCCGAGGAAATTATTTTTGGCAAGATTTCTACCGGTGCTCAAAATGACTTGGAGCGTATAACCAAGATGGCTTTTGCCATGGTAGCTGAGTACGGGATGAGTGAGAAGCTGGGATACATTTCCCTGAAAGATTCTCAAAGCCCTGAAAACAGCTTTGGCTTCAACAAGAAATACTCTGACGTAACCAGCCAGCAGATTGACAAAGAAGTGCGCCGTATCATTGATATGAATCACGAGCGTACTATCGATCTCTTAAACAAGCATAAAGAAGAACTGGAGAAACTGGCTGATGCGCTTCTTGAACGCGAAGTATTGGATCACCATGCGCTGCGCGATCTGTTAGGTGACCGCCCACATGGCAAGTATCCTGATGGCATCTTTCAGAAACCTTCTGATAGTTCCCAAAACGGGGTTTCAGAAAACGGTAAGGAAGGGGATTCTGCTAACGAAGAGGAAGACTCTAAAGGCACCCCGAAAAAATCTGAAGATTCTGTGAAATCAGACGAAGAAAAAAAGTCTGATGCATCAGAGAATGGAAATGGTGCTCCTGAGAATGAAGAAGAATCATCCGAAGAAAAAAAATAACGCCCTTGACGCGGTTGAAAAGCCCTTCTTAACAGTCGCGTAATATGGGTTTACGGTAAATTAATGTTTGGGTAAAGAAAGCATAACCCCGCGTTAACAGTAGCGAAAAGGCTGAGGTTTAGTTTTGCATCACAGTAATGAAAGCAAAACTAAACACATCAGCACACGTGAAAAAACACATAATATCAGCACTCGTTTGTTTTGCGCTTTCTATTTCATTTCAACTCAAAGCGCAAGATGCAAGTACGGGTACCGTTTCTGGTACCGTTGTAGACGCCGAAACCGGCGAAACCCTGATTGGGGTTAATATTGTAATCGAAGGAACCACAACCGGTACCTCAACCGACTTGGATGGCCGCTATGCCATCCGAAATATCGAGCCTGGCACTTACACCTTAATTGCCAGCTACGTTTCTTTTCAAAGGCAAACTATCACCGGCGTAGAAGTAGAAGCCGGCGATGTTACACAGCTTGATCTCACTCTTCAGCCCGAGACCGAAGAGTTAGAAGATGTGATAATCACTGCCGACGCCATTTTGGACAACGAAGCAGGATTACTTCGTCAGCGCCAAAAGTCAATTTCCTTCAGTGATGCCATTTCTGCTGAGTCTATTTCCAATTCCGGAAGTGGAGATGCAGCAGGAGCCTTGAAAAAGGTAGTTGGAGCTTCGGTAGTAGATGGTAAATATGTATACATCCGCGGCTTGGGTGATCGCTACACCAGTACCCACCTAAACGGCTCGGAGCTGCCCAGTGCCGATCCTAACCGGAAATCATTCCAGCTGGATATTTTCCCAAGTAATTTGCTAGAGAATATCGTTACCCTGAAGACCTTCACCCCCGACAAGCCGGGGAACTTTAGCGGTGGATTGGTAGATATTGCTACCAAAGATTTTCCCGAGCAATTCTCGTTTCAGATATCAGCATCCACAGGGTTTAACACCAAAGCCTCGTTTAGCAATTTATTGGTAGGTGAATCCAGTGATACCGATTTCCTTGGATATGATGGAGGTCGCCGGGCTATTCCTCAAGAAGTACGCAATTACCTGAACAGCGGACAGGAGATTCCCTCCTTAAGAGACACACGTAACGATGAAGAGGCCGCTCAAACCCTCGACCGTCTTTCTAAATCATTTAATAATGAATTTCGCCCACGCCAGCAGTATGGTTCCATGAACCAAAGCTATGGTTTTTCTATTGGAAACCAAGTGTCCTTGCTTGGGAAGGATTTGGGCTATACAGCCAGTTTTTCCTACGGACAAAGTTACTCCGGTTATGATGATGGCGGGGTGTCACGATATGACCTGGTAGGGAATTATTATGAATCGGATCAATTATTCCGGCGCCTTGACGTAACGGATATTAAAGGAGAGCGAAGCGTAGACTGGGGCGGAATGGCGACTCTTTCCTATCGGTTTGCTCCCAATCATAAAGTTTCTGCACGTTTTTTACGCACCCAAAGCGGCGTAGCGGAAGGCCGGTACCTGGAAGGCTTTCAGTATGATATCCCCGACGCCCTTTTCCAGACGCGTACTATCCGGTACACCGAGCGTAGCCTGACTTCCTTACAATTGAGCGGGAAGAGCTATTTCGAGGATTTTTTGAAGATGTCAATAGAATGGAAAGGATCAACGGCAACCAGCATTCAGGATGAACCTGATCTGCGCTATTTCACTACCCAGGTAGATACTTTCCCTTCCGGTGCAATCCTGCACTCCAGTCCAACCAACAATTTCCAACGACCGGGCCGATTCTATCGTGACCTGGAAGAAAGCAACAATACGGCTGGAGTAGACATCAGCATTCCGTTTAACTCCTTCAACCAAAACAAAGGTAATATTAAGTTTGGTGGAAACGTGGTGGATGTAGATCGGGATTTCCGGGAACAACGTTTCGACTTCTATACCGACGTAACCAATTTTACGCTGAACGATGTAGAAGGCAATGTGGACGCGTTTTTTGATTCCTTGGGAATTCTGGGCTACAGCAATAGTGGTCGTCCACAGTTTGGTAATTATGTGCAAAATGCTTCTACCCCGCGTAGTAATTATGATGCTACCAAGCAGGTAAATGCCGCCTACATTATGGCGGAACTTCCACTAAGCGATTGGTTTAAGTTGGTGGGTGGGGTTCGTCTCGAAGATGCCAAGCTTGAAGTGACCAGCATGGATACTTCGCTACAACAGGGAATCCTTGAAAATACCGATCTACTCCCATCAATCAACGGTATTCTGAGTTTGTCCGAAAACATGAATATTCGTGCAGCTTACACGCGTACGGTGGCGCGACCTACTTTCCGTGAATTGGCCCCTTATATCACCTTCGATTTTGTAGGTGGCTTGTTGTTCCAGGGGAATGCCAATCTGAAGCGTACCATGATTACCAACTATGACGTACGCTGGGAATACTTTACTTCACCGGGCGAGATATTTGCGATTAGTGGTTTCTATAAAGAAATGGAAAACCCGCTGGAGCGCGTGATCCGCACTGATCTCGGGAATGACGCTCTTTCCATTCAAAACGTAGAAGAGGGACGTGTTTATGGGCTGGAAATGGAAGTGCGAAAGAATCTTGGTTTTGCAGGCGATTTCTTCCGCCACTTAACCCTTGGATCTAATTTTACGCTGGTTCGTTCCGAAGTGGATATTCCTGAACTGGAATTAAAGGTTATTCGAAACGCTAAACCCGATGCAGAATCTACCAGAAGTCTGCAGGGCCAATCCCCTTATCTCTTCAATATGGACTTGGGGTACATGAACCCGGATATTGGTTTTAATTCGTCCCTAAGCTACAACTATTTCGGAGACCGGCTCACCATCGTGGCTGAGGGTGCCACCCCAGATATTTACGAACGCGGATATTCTTCGCTGAACTTCACCGCCAATAAGACCATAGCTGAGAGATTTGAGCTCAGCTTGAAGGCAAACAATCTCCTGAATCCGGACATCACATCGTCCCAGATGTTCCAGGACACGGAATACTATTATCAGCGATACAAGCGTGGAATCTCTTTCTCTTTAGGAATTAAGTACAAGATTTAATCATCACTAAAACCTAACAAAAACAAACACGCACTTATGAAGAAAGCAACGCTACTTATTGCAGCACTTTTGTTGGTGCCCGTCCTTGCGATGGCACAAACAACAGTGACTGTGAGTTCAAATATCACCACTGATACAGAGTGGACCGCCGATAATGAATATCTGCTGGATGGCATGATTTTCGTTACTAACGAAGCCGATCTGTATATCGAAGCTGGAACCACCGTTCGCGGTGCTCAAGGTCAGGACTTAGATGCATCCGGACTGGTTATTACCCGCGGTTCCCGAATTTTTGCAGAAGGAACAGCTGACAATCCCATCATCTTCACCGCTGAGGACGATGAAGGTCTCACCAAAGACGATGTTGGTGAGTGGGGTGGTGTAATCCTGCTGGGTCGGGCTTCTACTAACAACACGGTTGAAGCTACCATCGAAGGTGTAAACGAGATTACCGACGATCCTGCATTGGTAGGATACGGTGGTGATAATGATATGGACGACTCAGGAGTGTTACGATACGTATCTATCCGTCACACGGGTATTAATATCGGATCCAGCTCTGGTAACGAAATTCAGGGCCTGACCCTTGGTGGCGTTGGTGCAGGAACAACCATTGAATATGTAGAATCTTTCGCTTCTGGCGATGATGGCTACGAATGGTTTGGTGGTACAGTAAATACCAAGTACTTGATTTCTGCTTTCAATAACGATGATGCGTTTGACTGGGATCAGGGATTCCGTGGAAAAGGCCAATTCTGGTTCGTAATCCAGGATGAAGACCAGGCTGGACGCTCGGCTGAGATGGATGGAGCCGGTGGAGACGAGACTGGGACTCCCTTTGCTTATCCAGTGATTTCCAACGCTACTTACATTGGTCCTGGCGTAACATCTACTCCGTCCGGAGACCCTGGGCAGATGCTGCAGTTCCGTGATAACACCGGAGCCCTGTACACCAATTCTATCTTCACAGATCACCCCGGCGAAGCGGTAAATGTTGAAGATGTAGATGGTACGGATGCATTCGATTCCCGTGCCCGTCTGGAAGCTGATTCGCTGAACATCAGCAATAGTGTTTTCTTTGCCTTCGGAACAGGTAGTACTATTGCTGATATTGCCAATGCTGACTACACAGCCGGCATGCTGAGTGCCAACAATAATGAAATTACCGATCCTGAGATCAACGGTGTAAGCCGTACTGACGATGGCGGCTTGGATCCTCGTCCGGGTAACAGTGCAGTGCTGAGCGGTGCTCAAATTCCAAATGACCCATTCTTTAGCCAGGTTTCCTACAAAGGTGCTTTTGGTGGCAAGAACTGGGCAGCCGGATGGACCGCTCTCGAAGAATACGGATACCTCTCTGCTGCAGATGCACCAGGTATGGTGACGGTTTCTGAAAACATCACCGAAGATACTTACTGGACTGCCGACAACGAATACTTGCTGGATGGTATGATCTTCGTAACAGAAGGCGCTGATTTATACATCGAAGCAGGTACCACTGTGCGGGGTGGCGAAGGCCAAGATCTGGACGCTACCGGACTGGTTGTTACACGGGGATCTCGTCTTTTTGCTGAAGGTTCTCCAAGCAACCCTATTATCTTTACTGCTGAAAACGACGAAGGTTTGACTAAAGATGATGTTGGCGAATGGGGTGGAGTGATCCTGCTTGGACGTGCTTCAACCAACAATACCGTAGAGGCAACCATCGAAGGCGTAAATGAAATCACTGACGATCCTGCACTGGTAGGTTACGGCGGCAATGACGACATGGATGATTCCGGGGTACTCCGTTATGTATCTATCCGTCACACAGGTATTAATATTGGTTCCAGTTCCGGTAATGAAATTCAGGGACTGACCCTTGGTGGAGTAGGTGCTGGTACTACGATCGAATACATCGAGTCTTTTGCTTCTGGCGATGATGGTTATGAGTGGTTCGGCGGTACGGTAAATACCCGTTACCTCGTATCTGCTTTCAATAACGATGATGCCTTTGACTGGGATCAGGGTTTCCGTGGTAAAGGACAATTCTGGTTTGTAATCCAGGACAGCGACCAAGCCGGACGTTCGGCTGAGATGGACGGTGCCGGTGGCGACGAAACAGGAACACCCTTTGCTTATCCTGTGATCTCTAATGCTACTTATATTGGTCCTGGCGTATCAGCTACTCCATCCGGAGACCCTGGCCAGATGCTACAGTTCCGTGACAACACCGGTGCATGGTATACTAACTCCTTGTTTATGGATCACCCCGGTGAAGCGGTGAACGTTGAAGACGTAGATGGTACGGATGCATTCGATTCTCGTGCCCGATTGGAAGCTGATTCTCTGAACATCAGCAATAGCATCTTCTTTGAATTCGGTACCGGAAATACCATCGCTGACATTGCGAATGCTGACTATACAGCCGATATGTTGAGTGCGAATAACAACACAATTACCGATCCGGGTTTACGTGGCGTATCCCGCACCAATGATGGCGGACTGGACCCTCGTCCTAATCCGAACAGTGCCGTGTACGGTGTAGCGCAAAGCACAGGCGATAGCTGGTTCCACAGCGTGAATTACGCAGGTGCTTTTGACGGCTCAAACTGGCTAGCAGGCTGGACGGCTCTTGATGAATACGGATTCCTGGGTGACGGTCTGGTTACGGATGTTGAAGAAAAAGAAAGCAGCCTTCCAACTTCCATCAAGCTGAATCAAAACTATCCAAACCCATTCAACCCAACTACACAAATCAGCTTCAGCCTGCCGAAAACGCAGCAGGTTAGCCTGAAAGTGTATGATCTGCTGGGTCGCGAAGTGGCTACCCTGGCTGAACGTCAAACGTTCTCAGCCGGCATGAATAGCCTGAACTTCGATGCATCTTCACTATCAAGTGGTATCTACATTTACCGTCTGGTAAGTGCCGATGTAACACTGACAAAGAAAATGACGCTTATTAAGTAAGTAGCTTTTTTCACTACTCAAGAAACGTCTCACATCACTGTGAGGTGTGCTGATCAAGGAGAGCCCCGAGGAATTGGGGCTCTCTTTTTTTTGATCACAGATCTGTAAGGATTGCGCAGATTGCACTGATTTTGATTAGAGATTTAAGGATTTGGTCATTCACATGGGTGTGGTTGCTCGTACCACACGCTCTGCGCCTGTCCCGTACAAACCTGTCGGGATTGGAACGGAATGAGGTGAGTATATGCAGAAAGCCCAATAACCATAACACCATTCACCAATAACCACTCCCCGATTCTAATTTTGCATTCATCGCACCATCAGCGATATTCGACTACCAATTCAATTAAGGATGCTATGACAAAAAAACCATCAAAAGGCCTGTTTGCATGGGCCATGTACGACTGGGCCAACAGTGCGTATTTTGTGATGATCCAAACTTTCGTGTTTGCTACTTACTTTTCGCAATCCATTGCAGAAAATGAAATTTCAGGCACAGCCCTGTGGGGTAATATGATTGGACTTGCTGCTTTTGTAGTCGCTTTTTCAGCTCCCTTTTTAGGAGCCATTGCAGATGAAGGTGGCCGTCGTAAGCCATGGATTATGTTTTTTACCGTGCTATGCGTGTTTGCCTGCAGTATGCTGTGGTTTGCAGAGCCTTCTCCCGAATACATATGGTTCGCCTTGGCTATGGCATTTTTGGCTACAGTAGGGGCCGAGTTGTCGTTCATTTTTTACAATGCGATGTTGCCAGATTTAACCACCAGTAAGAACATTGGAAAATGGTCGGGCTGGGGTTGGGGCATGGGCTATGCCGGAGGCCTGGTTTGTCTGATTGTAGGTTATTTTGGCTTCGTTCAATATGGAGAGCCACTGCTGGGGCTAAGCGAAGAATCACTGCAGAATGTACGTATTACCTTTGTGTTTACGGGGCTTTGGTATGCGGTCTTTAGTCTGCCTTTATTTTTAAAAACACCCGATACACCCTCCAGGAATAAGTCGGCCAAAGTAGCCATCAAAGACGGAATGAAGGAGCTTAAAAATGGGCTAAAATTACTCAAGGAAGAACCCAATATTGGTAAATTCTTAGTAGCCCGTTTGTTTTACAATGATGGGCTGGCTACTATTTTTGCTATGGGGGGCGTGTATGCAGCCGGTTCGTTTGGTTTTGATACCGGAGATATTTTCATCTTTGGAATCGCTCTCAACATCACGGCAGGGCTGGGTGCACTTGTATTCTCGTGGATGGACGATATCGCAGGTAGTAAGCGTACAATTTTGTGGGCTTTGGCTGGTCTGACTGTGCCCGTGTTTGCCGTGCTTCTGACGGAGTCAGTAACCTGGTTTTGGATTTGGGGAGTTGCCCTTGGAATATTTGTAGGACCGGTGCAGGCATCGAGCCGTACTTTTATGGGTAGAATCGCCCCGCAAGATAAACGAAATCAAATGTATGGGCTGTTTGCTTTATCGGGTAAACTAACCACTTTTGCAGGTCCATTATTGGTAGGATGGATAACCCTTTTAGCGGATAGTCAGCGCTGGGGAATGAGTGCCATATTATTGCTGCTTTTAATAGGGCTTGGATTGATGTTTTTTGTACAAGATGTACAGGGAACAGAGCGTGAAAAAGTGCCTATAAATAACTGACTAAGAAAGAAATATATTTATTCGCGTATTTGTTAAATTAACGCAGATTTTATTACTGTTAATTGCAGTACCAACTAACAGCGGGTGTTTTTTTAATGAATGCCCTTAACCGTAACTAAATTCTAAAGGAGTACTACATATGAGTAGAATGGACGATATCAATAATGTAATTGAAGAATTACAAGTTGACATGAATAAGTTTTATGAAAAAGGAAATAAAGCTGCAGGAACTCGTGCCCGTAAGCATTTGATGAACCTGAAAAACCTAGCCCACGAAATCCGTCAGGAAATTCAGGCTAAGAAAAACGCTATGTAATTTCTTCATTACATTGAAGATCTACTAAAAAGCCACCATTGTGTGGCTTTTTTTATTAGTTGGTGTTTCCATTTTCTTCTTATACTCCCTAATCACATCTGCATTAACCTATTTGCAATGAACCAAGAGCCTGGTACAAGAATTAATGAAAATGCCGTCAAAGCCTGGACGGTAAACGCCTGTTTATATGGATTACTTTGGTTTATACCACCTGCTTTGTATGTGGCTATAGCTGTAGGAGAAACTATAGATAGCTCAGCAGCATGGTACAGTCAAATTAGCTGGTTGCTGATGGGATCACTTACGGTTGTCGCTTTGACGCTCTATGTACTGACAGCCTTAGTATTTCCCAAGTTGCGCTGGAAACGCTGGAAGTACGACGTGAGCGAGAAAGAGGTTGATATGCTGAGAGGAATCATCATCAAGAAAAGAACACTGGTACCTATTAACCGCGTACAGCACGTGGACACAAGGCAGGGGCCGGTGTATCGC
The DNA here is from genome assembly GCF_900182705.1 of Gracilimonas mengyeensis. Taxonomy (GTDB): domain Bacteria; phylum Bacteroidota; class Rhodothermia; order Balneolales; family Balneolaceae; genus Gracilimonas; species Gracilimonas mengyeensis. The sequence continues at coordinate 157,700 of NZ_FXTP01000002.1, forward strand.
AAATTCGGGCTTTCTTCGGTCACTATATCCACCGCTGCCACCACACATGAGATCCCTGCGCTGGATGACCAAACGGCAGATGACCTGAGAGATAAAATTTCAACCCTGGTTAGAAAAGTTAAAGAGGATGTCTGAGTTTAAGCGTCAACATCCTATTGCAGCCGTTTCCCGTGTGCTGTCTCTTATTCGGGAGAACCTGATAACCATTATCATCTTGTTGTTCATCGGGACTTCACGCACGCAGGGATACTTCATCTACTTTCTGTTGGGTGGTTTGGCCATTGCCCTCATCGGCGGGGTGTTTGGCTGGTGGGTTTTCAAATACCGGGTGTATGAGGAGGAGCTGCAGATAAAAAAAGGAATTTTTGTAAAGAACCAGCTCTATCTCTCCAAAGATCGTATTCAGGTCATTGATATAACGGAAGGCATTTTACAGCGAATGTTTGGGCTGGTAAAGGTGGAGGTGAAAACTGCCGGTGGTGGTACCGAAACAGCCACCATCAGTGCGATTACCCGTGAGGAAGCCGAGGCTTTACGTACAGAGCTGCGGAAAAGGAAAAACGGTAAAGAGCAAGAGCTACAGGAAGAGTCTGAAGCTGTAGCCCAGAATCAGGAGGAGGAAGTTGAGGTTCTTGATAGCTGGAAATTATCCACCCGGGATCTGGTTTTTGCAGCTTTCACTTCCAGTAATTTTGGGGTAATCGCATCAATATTGGGTGCTGTTTCCGGTCAGCTTGACGAATTCATAAATGAGGAAACGGTAAGGTATGTATATGATATGGCCCCGGGCTACAGTAATGTGACCGTAATCGTAGGGTTGGTGGTAGCTATTATCGTTATTTCCTGGCTGCTTTCATTTCTTGGGGTGATTTTTAAGTATTCTGATTTCAGGCTCCAGAAGACAAAAAAAGAATTGATCATAACCAGCGGTTTGCTGGAGCGCAAGCACATCACGGTTCCGTTTAACCGAATTCAGGCTGTTCGATATGTGGAAGGTGTTATTCGTCAACCGTTGGGTTATGGCATGTTATATGTGGAGAGTGCGGGTTTTAATCAATCAGATAAGGGGCGTTCCATTGTGTTGGTGCCCTATCTGGCTGCCAGCCGAATAACAGAGTTTTTAGGAGATTTTTTGGATGATTATTCTATGCCGGAGTTGAATGTCACTCCTCCAAAGCGTGCAAAGTGGCGATATATACGTCGCATAAACTATGCCATGCTGGTAATCGTGCCTCTGCTTTGGTGGCTGTTGGATTATGGCTGGCTGTCTATTCTGGCGGTTCCAATACTTTCCTGGTTAGGCTGGCTGCGCTATCGTGATGCTGCCTATGGTGTTTCTGAAGAACTGATCCATTTGCGGTACCGTACTATCTCGCGTACTACGGCTGTGGTAAAACGTCGCCGGGTACAAAATGTGGAATTAAGCGAGAATCCCTTTCAGAAAAATAAACAGCTGAACACCCTGAAGGTCACCGTAGCATCAGGGGCTGGCGGCATGGGCTTTGAAATTGAAGATCTGGACTCGGGGCAGGCCCACCAGGTTTTACAATGGCTGATGGAAGGCAAAGCCACATTGACATCTGCAGATACAGAAATTGAAGAAGGAGTTCCTCAACAGGATTAAATCCTCTGCAAAAGCTGTATATTTAGTACCTGATTGCAAGATATCATCATCAAAATTACATTAACTACGCGGACGCACTATGTCTATCCCTTTACTTGATTTAAACCGGCAATATGAATCTATCAAAGACGAGGTACAGCAAGCCATAGATGAGGTGTTGGAGAGCCAGTATTTCATCATGGGAGATCAGGTTAAGGAGTTTGAGCAGGCCGTTGGCCGCTATTGCGAAGTAAACCATGCCTACGGATGTGCTTCTGGCTCTGACGCTCTGCTGCTGGCTTTGATGGCCATGGATATTCAACCCGGCGATTATGTACTGACCTCACCTTTCACTTTTTTTGCCACGGCAGGGGCTATTTCTCGATTAGGCGCTATTCCTGTTTTTCTGGACATTGAAAAAGATTCCTACAATTTGGATCCTAAACAGGTGCAGCAGTTTTTAGAAGGAGAACATCCGCTGTATGCCAAACTCAATCCCGAGCCCGAACAGATTAAAGCTGTGATTCCGGTGCACTTATACGGCCAGATGGTCGATATGAAGCCTTTGCAGGAATTAGCAAAGGCACACGGTCTTATGGTTATAGAAGATGCCGCACAAGCTATAGGAGCGGCTTATAATAACCAGAAAGCAGGCAGTGTGGGCGACTTTGGCTGTTTTAGCTTCTTTCCCAGTAAAAACCTGGGTGCATTCGGGGATGCCGGTCTGATTACCGTGAAAGATAAAGCGCATGCGGAGAAAGCAGACATTCTGCGTCTTCATGGTGCTAAGCCCAAGTATCATCACAGTATGGTTGGCATCAATAGCAGGCTTGATACCATACAGGCAGCGGTGTTATTAGTAAAATTGAAGTACCTGGATGACTGGTCGCAACGCCGACGGGAGATTGCCCATACCTATAACCGCATGTTTGAAGAAGCCGGTGTTACTGCAGATGTAAGTACGCTGGGTGAACATGGAAGCCTGGAGGAGGCCGATAAGATTATCACCCCGGTAGAAACAACCGGAAGCGAGTCGGAGGGTGGACGCCATATTTATCACCAGTACACCATCCGTACCGGACAGAGAGATAAAGTACATGATGCTTTGAAAGAACATGAGATAGGGCACTCGGTTTATTACCCTGTGCCTTTACATGAGCAGGAATGTTTTGCTGATTTAGGTTATAAGCCCGGAGATTGTCCCGTGGCAAATGTTGCTGCTAAAGAAGTAGTTTCCCTGCCGATTTTTCCTGAGCTCACCCAATCTGAAATAGAAAGAGTTGTAGAAGTGGTTTCTAAGGCTGTTAAGAGCTAATGGGAAAACATGTTAATGCAGATATGCGAATATGTGTATAATTTAGATGGCATATCAAGCTTTTGGTAACACTGACTTTACATCAGGATGAATACTTTAAAATTTATTACTGAAACAAAGGTTATGAAAGCTCTATCTTAAACCGTTCAACAAAAAAGAACTAAGGTATTATGATCTGGGAAAACACCTCATATTTGTGGTTACTACTGCTGTTGCCAGCTGTAATAGGAGCACTTTGGTGGCGCGGGCGACAGATGCGCACCCAAAGAGCACAGTATTTTGGTGAAGAGTTGTTTGCTTCCTTGAGACGGGGTTTTTGGCCATTAGCCAATCGATTTAAACAGATATCACTTTTTGCGGGATTATTTTTCCTGATTATTTCACTGGCGGGCCCTAAAATTGGTACGGAAGTGCGAGAAATAAAACGGCAAGGGGTTGATATGCTGATAGCCTTGGATCTTTCCGCCAGTATGAATGCCGAGGACGTACGTCCCAGCCGGCTGGAAAAGGCTAAGTTTGAAATTAACCGCCTGATCGAGCGATTGAGAGGAGATCGCGTGGGCTTGGTTGTGTTTACCGGTGAGGCGTATCTGCAAAGTCCCATGACCCTTGATTATTCTGCCCTAAGACTGTTCCTGGAGATTGCAGATACGAACCAGATGCCGAGTTCCGCCACCGATTTTCAAGCGGCTATGGCAACTTCCATGGAAGCTTTTGAAGCCCTGGAAGATGATGACAGTAATGCCTCTCGTGTATTACTCATCGTTTCTGACGGGGAAGATCACGGTCAACAGTACAAGGAAACACTGGAAGAATTGACCAGCCAAAATATCTCGGTGTATACGCTCGGCGTAGGAACGGAAGATGGCACCACCATTCCCATTTATGAAGAAGGCACCAACCAGTTGGTAGGCTATAAAAGGGATGGAAGCGGACAAGTGGTAACCACAAGCCTGCAAAGTGAGACGCTGCGCAGAATCGCCAATTTGGGCAACGGAGACTATTATTCTATTGAGCGCGGCAATGACGGAATTGATGCCTTTTTGGCCCGAATCGATGAACTGGAAAAAGGAGAATTTTCGAGCCAGGAATACGCTGATTATAAAAACCAATATCAATGGATGGGCGCCCTGGCACTGTTTTTTATTGTGGCTTCGGTGTTAATTCCATCCTACAAACATCAAAAATAACAGATAACGGGATAATCTAAGAATGAGTACAGATATCAAGACTGAACTATTTGCAAACACACGGGAAAAGCTCAAAGAACAAGGATTTACAGTTGTAGATAAAGATTCAGAACGGCCCTGGGGCGGTTTTTTTGTAATTGATGAAAGCCAAGCGGCTGAATTTATCGGCCACTATTTTGATGACGTTTCCATGGGTGATGTAAACATTTCCGGTAAACTGAGTCCTAAGATTTTATTGGTTCAGCCCAATAAGCGTCTTTCCTGGCAATACCATCACCGCCGTGCCGAAATGTGGCAGGTTGTAGAAGGACCAGTTGGAGTTATCCGCAGCCATACAGACGAACAGGGAGAGGTGCAGACTTACGAAGCAGGCGATCTCATCACCCTCGAACAAGGCGAACGTCACCGTTTGGTTGGGTTAGACAACTGGGGTATTATTGCCGAAATCTGGCAGCACGTGGATTCCGACAATCCTTCAGACGAAGAAGATATCGTGCGTCTGCAGGACGATTTTGGAAGATAGCCCCGTTTTTTAACAGGCTGAGTAAAGCTCATTCATCATCATTATTTATACCTTTTTTCATGATTAAACTATTCATCACAGATCTGGACGGATGCATTTCTATGCCTTTTATCAGTCCCGATTGGAAAGCTATTTCAGAAATCAAGTCATTAAGTGAACGTAGTAAGACGGAGGAAGAAATTCCCGCACTTACGATCTGTTCCGGACGTCCCTTTCCTTATGTAGAAGCGGTAGGACAATGGCTCAATGTAGAAACCCTTATGGTATTTGAAAGCGGGGGAGGGATGTATGATATCAAGACTAACGAGATATCCTGGAACCCAAAATTTGACGATGAAGCCAAGAAAGCCGTAGAGGAAATTAAAGAGTGGCTTAGGGTTTTGATCAAAAATTACAAGGGAACCTATCCCGAGTTCACGAAATACACCGATGCCGGACTGGTCAACCCCGATCCTGCAAAAGTGAAACGCATGCACGAAGAAGTGCTGAACCACGTAACGGATAACTACCCGATGTTTGAAGTGCACGACACGGATATCTCGGTGAATATCATCCTGAAGGAAGCCAACAAGGGACAGGGTATCCGGCTGTTATGTGAAAAGTTGGGCCTTGAGCTTGATGAAGTAGCCTACATTGGAGATAGCAGCGGTGATATCCCGGGCTTAGAAATTGTGGGAAGATCGTTTGCCCCGGCCAACGCCAAAGACTTTGTGAAAGAGGCAGTGGATCACGTAACCGTTGAAACCACCGAAGGCGTGCTGGAAGCTTACCACCAGCTCATCGAGATGAATAAGAAGGAGCTGCTGGGTGGGTAGGTTTTTTAGTGAGTATTATTCTTGTCCCAAAAACCTCCAAGGTTTCCGAGAATTTGCCTGAGGCCGGCTTTATCGGTACAAACCTTGGAGGTTTGGGAAGGGCTCCGAGCTTGATATAAAAAACCTTGGAAGGGTTTTAAACCCTTCCAGAGTTGGCCAATGGCTTCAAAAGCATCAGCCCGTTTAGCAGCTTTTTTACTGAATCTCGCGATTCTGTTCCTGCAGTTCTTTCAGCAGCTCAAAGTAGTTTTCAATCAGCCGCTGGTAATCCGGAGAATACTTGGTGAAGTTGGGATCATTCAGGCGGTTTCTGATTTCTTTTTCCAATTCTTCCAGGGTCATTTCAGGGGATTGTTGGCGGGCAAACTCTTCCGGCGCATTTCCTTCTCTTTTGTTTTCTTCGTCTTGTTCCTGCATGGCCTTTTCGGCTTCCAGCATGCGTGAAAGGATATTTTGCTGGCGTTTAATCATCATCGGATCGGTTGAGCCACCGCGTAAATCGTTGATGGTATCTTCCATATCTTCAATCATGCGCTGCAATTCGCTGCCGATACGATTTCCATCCAGTTCACCGCTGCGCTGCATCTCTTCCAGCTGTTTGCGAATTCGGTTCTGTTCCTTTGCAATTTGATTCAGGCGCTCCATCTGGTTCTGTGTCAACCGATCCCCTTGCATATCATTGATCATCTCCTGCATGCGTTGATTTAACTGCTGCTGGCTTTCACCGGTTTGCTGCATCTGCTGCATCATTTGCTGGGCACTCATTCCGCTACCACCGCCACTTCCACCTTGTTGTAGTTGCTCCAGCAGGTTCATAATCATAAAAGACAACTCGTTGATACCACCCAAAGACTGACGTGAAGCCACGGAAGCCTGGTTACGGTTACGCTCCGACATCTGGTTGAGGCTTTTATCAAGGCTTTTCTCAATCTCCAGCGTTCGTTTGTTGATTTGATTTGAAAGCTGAGGGATGTCTTTAGAAAGACTAAAAAGGGAATCGGAAACCGAATTGAAGATTTCTTCGATATTGCGCTGATCGCGGGCGTAGGTCACAAAAGCCTGGCTTCTGTTTTCTGCGGATGAAGCCAGGGCGTTCAGTTCTTCCTGTTCCAGGGAAAGATTTAGCAGTGAATACAACACGTACTGCAGGCCCGCTATGTTGATGTTCATTTGCTGCTGGCTCATGCCCTCCATAAGCTTTTGGGTTTTCGTTGCCAGCTGCTCATATCTTTCCTGCGGACTACTTTCTTGTTGCCCGCCATCTTTTTGTTTTTCGCTTGATTGGGACTGTTGCTGTTGTTGCCCATTCTTCTGGCCATCGAGCTTTTTCTTCATCTCTTTCATGAGTTCATCCAGCTCTTTGCGGGTCTCTTCCTGGTATTCACTTACCTGGTTTTCATTTTTTGGGGATGTATTTTGAGATAGTGAATCTACCTGTTGCTTCAGTTTCTCATTTTCTTTCAGGGATTGTTCCATCTCTTGGGCCGAAGCAGAGGAAGAGTCAGCTTTTTGGGCCTGCTCGGCAGCTTTACGGGCCATGTCTTCAAAAGAGCGCGCCAGTTTGTCAAGATCGGAGTTAAGCTTAAGTTGTTTAAACAACTCAAGAGTACGTTCCAGCCGTTCTCGATACAGTTCCTCATTAAACTCAAGATTCTCCATCGCTTCCCGCATTTGATCGGGATTCATCTGTCCCAGTTCTTCCTGCATTTTCTGCAAAGCTTCCATCAAGGCAGGATCATCAATTTCCTTCATCAGTTTTTGGAGCTCTTCGTAGGCCTTCTGCGTATCTTCCGAAAGCATATTGTCGCGGCTTAGCTCGTTTTTTAGCTCCTCGAATTTCTTATTCAGCTCATCAACCCTTTTCTGTACTTCCTCTTGTTGTCGGCGCACTTGCTCCAGCTGCTGCTTTTCTTCATACCCGGTTTGCTCGGGATTATCCCGCATTTTCTCTTTAAACTGCTCGTATTGATCCTGAGTTTGTTTGAAAGACTCGGAGAGATCGTCAAGATCTTTTTCAACTTCGGACTCTTTTTCGTCCACCTCATCAAAATAATCTACCAGTGATGGCACAGTCAGAGTTAGTGATTCAGACCGTGAGGATTTATAGCCCTGGTACCCATCGTTGTCAGTAACGGTGACCCAAAAAGTAAGTTCATCTTGCGGGCGTAAGCCAAAGTCTTCCAGGTTCCAGCTGTAGGAACCTAAGCCTCCGTTGCCGGGCACCTCAACTGATACCGATCCGGTAATTGGTTCCTCAACATATGCCCGGGTGAGTTCATAATTTAAGCTTGCAGCTGTAAGCCCAAAATCATCCGAGGCCTGGTACAATAGGTTGATAGCCTGTGGATTGACTTCCTGTATATCATCTTCAGGCTCTTCAATACTCACCAGCGGATATTCATCCTTAAGCGGTACTACGGTAATTTGAAAAGGGTTTTTGTTGGATAATTCATTTTGGTCTTCAATGTAAAAACGTAAAGTATCTGCTTCAGTAACCTGCATTGAGTGGGTGAAAGAAAGATCATCCTGCACATCCAACACTATGCTGGTGTCAGCAGAAAGCAAGCGGGCTTCGGCTACTGTTTTATTAAGGGTTCCTTTCAGGGTGATATTGGTTCCCTGGTAGGCCCTCAGTTCGGAAAAGGGATAGTGCCGGGTAGTGGAATCCAGTTGTGTGTAGGTCGGAGGAAATTGCGTAACGCTGAGCGCACTAAAGCGGGGGCGCAGTTGAACATCCGCTGAATACAAATCACTTCTATAGCCGTCCATCAGCACAAAGTATTCCATATCGTTATTCAACTCCATGGGTAAGGAGGTGAAAGAGTTGCCAGCTTTTTCCATGGCACGGCTACGGAAATCTTTCTCAACGGACGTCTTAAACTGTAGCGTTACATCTTCTGGTGTACTACCTCCCTGGAAATCGATCCGTGCTTCAAAGTTACTGCCTTGCTCCAGCGTAACGTTTCCGGGATATACTGCAAAATTATACGGATTAGGTTTTTGATAGGCTTGCCAAAAAGTGGTGGTGCGTAAAAGGGCGTCACTAAAATTGAAAGCCGTTAAGGCCAATACAAAAATAGAAGCAATGCCCAGTGTGGCGAACTTTTTATAAGATGAGCTGGCCTCAGATTCCTGAACATACTCATTAAGGCTTTTAGATAGTTTATCAGGTTTGATACGACTAAGATTTTGAAGAATGGCCGCATCGATAAGAGCCCGGTTTCCTTTAGCTGATTTTTCGAGATCCAGTGTATCTTTTAACTCCGGCAAGTCACTGGCCCGGCTAAACTTTCGGTAGAATGAAGTAAAATCTTCCTCCGGCAGCTCTTTAAATCCCCTATAAAGGATAGCTACTGCTGCTACTGACAGAAGCGCCAGTAAACCCGTTTTGAGCGGCACAGAAAGGTAAAACAGCTCTTCAGCAAGAGTGATGGCAATAAGACTCGCTATCACAATAAAAACAGCTCGCAGAACCACGGCGACTTTGTGGCGGCTCTGTAATCGCTTAAAGGCAGACCGCAGTTTTTCTTGAACTGTTTTAGCCGATGTGTTTTGGGATGATGTACTCATGTACGGGGATTAAAGGACGGAATTACTTATTCAAAAAACCTACATACAGGTTTTTTATTGCAACTAAAGGTCATTCAGGGTCAGGTGGTCTGATACCGAAAATCGCCCGTCGTTTTTTTCTACGCGGATGATTTCAGTATTCAAATCATGTTCCATATACAGGTACCAGTTTTCCTCTGCTGCCTGATTCAAAAACGTTTCTTTTTCCTTCAGCGTTTGTATGGCGCACATATCGTAACCCATCACCCAGGGCAGAGGCACATGAACAGGAGTGGGAAGCAAGTCTGCCGCAAACACCAGGGTCTTGTCATCGCCTTCAATTTTTGGCAGTTGCTGGCCAACGGTATGTCCATCGGCCGGAATTGCGGATAAACCGGGTTCATATTCGTGATATTCGCCCACCACATTCACCTTCCCGGATTCTTTAAGCGGGTTGATGTTTTCAGGTAAAAAACTGGCCTTTTCACGTTGATTTGGATTCAAGGCGTTTTCCCAGTGACTTTCAACCACATGGTAATTGGCATCGGGAAAGCTAAGCTGAAGGTTGCCCTCTTCGTCGAAATACGTGCTGCCTCCGCAATGATCAAAGTGGAGATGGGTAAAAATGATATCGGTTACGTCATCAAAACTAAATCCATGCTCGGCAAAAGAATTCTCCAGGTTTTTGTCCTGGTAATCCAACTGGTAGATGTCTTCCATCTTATCATTGAACTTGGTACCGGAACCATTATCTACTAAATACAACTTTCCGGTATTTGTAGACTTTATGAGCATGCAGCGCATCGTCATGGGAATACGGTTTTTGTCGTCAGGCTGCAGCTGCCGAGCCCATAGTGTTTTAGGCACCACTCCAAACATGGCACCTCCATCTAAACGGAAATCTCCGGCGTCTATAGTGTATAATTCAAAAGGTCCAATGGTGGTTTTGCTCAGGCTCATAACTGCAATTTTTTAATGAATAATGAATATAACAATCAGCGGAGAAGATACAGAATTAAGCGGGCTGGCGTGAAATATTTTAACGTTAAGGCGGGCTGAAGGACTTTTAGTAACGTTACAAGATGGTAAGTTTTAAAATGGGATAACTGTATCATTTCCATCACTACCTGTATTGATCTCTTAAGTCTTGAGCGAGGAAAGTATGTAGCCAAGGAAGATGATGTTTACCGAGCGTTGACTTAAGAGTTTAAGCGAAGTAAGTCTCCCGACTTATGCTGCCTTGGCTTCACGCAAGTCAGGAGACTTGCACTGCTTTAACTTTCCAGTCTCCGCTGTGCTAAAGACTGAAAAGATCGTGGGAGGGGAATAGTGAAAGCCCAAAGAAACTCGTCCGACCACTGAAAAGGTAAATCTGGTTGAATATGCTCATGATAGCCTATAAGTAAATTCCACTTGAACCAAGCCAGAAGTGGTCTGACGATTGGAAGGGGCGTGAAGTTGGGAGGGGCGTGAAAATGGCTTGTCAGTATTCAATAGTCGGACGAATTGTAGTCGTCGGACGATGTACGGGAGATGGTTAGGATCCAGCACCTTCAACAAAAAAACCCTGCTTGGCTAATGCAAAGCAGGGTTTTGGGATGAAGCTTATTGATAGATGAAGGGAAAGAGCTTGTCGGCTCTTTTACCTCTTCACAATACGGTAGTTGTATTCGTCAAAAAATTCCCTGCCAAACATATCTGATACCCGGATGATAAGCGTTTGTTCGCCTTCGGGTAAGTTTTTAGGAATACGGGTTTTCCACAAGTGACTGGAGGCAACGGCGTTATTCGGTCGCTTTCCTTTAATCAGGCTTTCAGACAGATCCCATTTATTGCGTAATGAAGTTACGTAGGGATCGCCGAGTTCTATTTTGGTCATCTGCCTCCAATTGTCCTGTCCTTTGACTTGGTATTCAACTTTTGTGGAATCGTTGCCCATAAAATAGTTCACGTATAAATCGGCATTAAACCACTCGCGTTGCGGTAGTACTTTAGGTCCCCATATGCTCATTTTTTTGGAATGATCTTCCCCGGCTACTTTATAATCAAGCACAAACTTATTACCCTCAAACTGAATGATGGAGTATCCGTTTGGAGTGCCATCTCTCATGAGGGTGGGAGGGATGTTATTCTCGTTGGGTTCCCCCGACCACCAATCACCACCGGTTGTACCTACATTATAGTGTAAATGAGGCGTTTCCCTTGTCCAGCCCCCATCACTCACAAACTGTAGTTGTTGAACGTGAGTATGAGCAGAGAGAGAAAGCGTATTTGGATATTCTGATAGCAAACCGAGTAGTCTGTTTCGGTTCTCTTCTAAAAAGTAACTGTTGATTGTTCTGGAATCAGAGGCATATCCCGGCACAGTAATAGGAATATGGAAAGCCAGCACAATTAAATGATCCTGGGGGACATGCTTAAGATCATTCTCGATAAAAGTGATTTGTTTGTCAGTCAGTCCTCCGATATAACCGGAGCCGCCATTTGGATTTGGATAAATCACATCATCAATAATGATAAAATGAACCTTGCCTTTGTTGAAGGAATAGGTAGCAGGACCGAAGGTAGCCTCAAAGGTTTCATCGGCCAGCGAATCATGTTCCACATCAAAGTTCATGTCGTGGTTTCCATACACATTAAACCAGGGCAGGCCTATACGGGCCACAGATTCTGAGTAGGGTTTGAAGAGGTCCAAGTCATCACCAACCAAGTCGCCAAGTGAGATGCCAAATTCGTAGCCTTGTTCATCTACCAATTCGTCAACGATATCCCTGTCAAAGTAGTCCACTTCTTTCATGTTGTAGGGCTGCGGATCACCAAATACAAGTATATCGAAGTTGTCTTTTTGTTCTTCTTTGAAAAGCCCAAAGTTGATGGAACCGGGAAGGGGGCCGGAGGGAGAGACTCCCTGGTACTCTAGCTCCGGCGAACCGTTTGGTTTATGGATGTAATAAAATTGAGGACGGTTTAATTTGTCAACAGGCGTCTTATAGCCATCGGGTTTGATGACAAATATGATGGTATCATCATTGACAGGAAGTTCATAGCGCCCTTGATGGTCCGTCAATACCACGTCTTCTCCATTGGAAACAGCTACCTTTGGTAGTGGTTCTTCGGAGCTATCTAACCGGCCATTATGGTTTTCGTCGTGGTAAAGAATTCCAGTAGCAGTTTTTTGGGCCAGCGCTGTATTTGAAGCAAGCAATAGTAGTATAAGTACTAAAGCTGAAAAATATTTCATCATTGCATTCATGTTATTGTAGTTGAGAATGTTGGGGAGGATTCACAAAAAAAAGCCATGCCATGCTCTGTAAACTGAAAGCATGACATAAACTTAAATTCTTGATTACCACCCCGGGTTTTGTTCTAAATTTTCGTTTAGCGTTAAATCCTCTTTTGGAATGGGGTAGTAGTAGTCCTTAGGCTCTTCGAATGTGCCTCCAGGAAATAACTGCAGGTTGCCAGATGTGCCATTTGTAAGCGGCCGCTCATTAATATTGATTAAAGCTGTTACTTCAGACGGGGCACCGGAGGCATCTCCATCGTGTAAGTATACATCGTCCATGCCGTCATTATTAAAATCATGCCCTCCTAAACCTGAGAAGTAGATTCCATTGATAGGATCTTCTACAATGTTTCCTTCCTTCCATCGCATCAGGTCGTCCCATCGCAACCCTTCATTCACCAGTTCAACCCGCCGTTCTCGGCGAATTTCCAGCAAAACTCCTGTATTAGCACCGGATTCAAGGTTCTCATATAGAGATTCCTGGTATGGATCGGGGTTTGCGTTGGCATCCGCCATAATTAAGTGTGGCATATCAACCCGGTCTCTCAGCTTATTGATAGTAATATCCAGGTCACCCTGGGAAAGGGTTCCTAATTCTGCTTTTGCTTCGGCATAAATCAATAATGCTTCTGCGTAACGGAAGAGAATGACATCGTTGAAGGAACCACCGGAACCCCACTCAGGACCTTTGGCCGGCAATGCTTTAATCACTCTATAGCCCGTTCTGGTAATATCTAAGTCAACCGGTTCGCGGTCTTCTGAGCCATAGGTTGAAAACTCAGGACCCGCCGTGGTTTGGGTTAATCGCGGATCACGATTTTGCATCTCCTGGTAAAACTCCATGGTTTCATACCCGGGCTGAGCGGTAAAGGGCGTACCGTCTGCCATCAGGTAGCTGTTGACCAATACTTTTGAAAGCCCCCATCTACCCTGGGTGGGCGCGGTCATGCGGTAAGCCAAATCATGTGTTCTTTTACCGAATTCATAATCTACAGCGAGGATGGTTTCTGTCATGTCCTGGTTATTTCGCGCAAAAAGATCCAGGTAGGCCTGATCCGGTCCGCCATTTGTGTACAAGGTGTAGGCTCCGGAGTCTATTAATTCCCTGGCGGCTGATGCGGCTTCTTCTAAAAAGCGCTCATGGTCACCTAATTCATGATATTTTCTAAAAGTACCTTCAAATAAGCAGATACGTGCTTTCAAAATGAGGGCCGTATATTTTGTGATTTGGTTTAATTTCTTTTCTGCAGGTATATTTTCAACCGCATAATTGATGTCGGCAAGCACAGAATCCATAACCAGGGCTCTGGGGTCGCGTGCTTTCTTTAAAAGGGCTTCATCACTTGCATCAATCACTTCGCTATACCAGGGTACATCACCAAACTGTTTTACTTTATCATAGTAAAAGTAGGCTCTGAAAAACCGGGCTATTTCCGAATACTTAGCTTTTGCAAAGCCATCATCTACCCGTCTGTAATTTTCGAGGAAGTAATTGATCTTGCGAAGATGTCCCCAAGACCATCCTCCACTTCCACTATTTGTGGGAACAATACGTGTTCCTTCAACTCTTGCAGAGGCGCTAACACCTAGTATATTATCAGACTCAGCATCTTGCATATAGACTGATTTTGTTGGCAGAACCTCATAGAGATCATTGGTATAGACCCTCAGGTCGTTACCCGTATTAAAGAATTCATCGGAGGTGATAGCATCATCGGGGGGCTGATTAAGTATATCCTGGCAACCTGCATTGATCAGTAAAAGAAATGCGAATAGTGATAGTTGTTTTATCCTGTTCATGGTATGACGTGTTTTAAAATTGTTCATAAAATTCTTCGGTTTTTCTGTTTCAGAGGAGGTGAATTAGAAGCTAATTTCGACCCCTGCTGAGAAGGTTTTACCCATAGGATAGAGTTGGGTATTGGTTGCAGGTTTGGCACTAACACCATTAGGATTTGAATAGCTAACATGAGCCCCAACTTCTTCAGGGTCCAAGTACTTGGTTAAGTCTCCAAATCTCCACGTAAACAAATTCTCTCCACTGAAGTAGATCCTGAATTTTTTGATATTCGCTTTATTTACAAGACTTGCGGGAAGGGTAAAGCCTACCGTCAGGTTTTTTATTCTCAGATAGCCAATGTTGGTGAGATAGTAATCATTAATATTAGCCGACATGCGCCCTGAACTTAGAGCATTATAGGCTCTTTGTCTTTGAGGATAAATTCTATTCGGATCATTTGGATGTTCGGGATCCCACACTTTGTTTACGATGTCTTTTCTGATAAAAGACACATAGGGACGGTGGAATGTAGCCCAGTAAAGCGGCCCTGACGGATACCAATCTTGTTTGGCAACGCCTTGCCCAATGATTCCGAGATCAAAATGTTTCCAGTTTGCATTTATATTGAAGCCAAAAGGGAATTGAGGCATTGCATTACCAATACGCTGCAAATCTCCTGGATTATCGAGGGTGTTGTCTCCATTGTTGATTTGGCCATCCCCGTTCACATCAACATATCTGAGGTCGCCACCTTTCAGGTAATTCCAGTCAGAGTTCGATCCATAGTCAAGAATTCCACGGTAAACCTCGACGATATTTTCTGCTCCAAATGAATTTTGAAAAGCAGCTGCTTCTTCATCGGATTGAAACTGTCCGTCAATGCGATAGCCCCAAATTTCGCCAAGCTTCTGACCTTCCCAAAAAGTACTTAATAGCCCATTCGGGTTATCAAACTTGGTAATTACTCCTTCATTGTTTGAGACATTGGCCCGGATGTTAAAAGCAAGCGGGGAACCAAAAACATCAAACTGATCATTATAGCCAAGGCTGACTTCGAAACCTCTGTTTCGCATAGAAGCGTAATTTCTGCGTGGCTCTGAAGCGCCAAACACAGCCGGCAGCGGTTGCCCGGGCAGATACATATCGCTGGTATTTCGTTCATACAGATCAACAGACGCTGTCAAACGATCTTGCAGGAATCCCATATCCACCCCAAGGTTTGTAGAAACAATTTTTTCCCATCCAATGTTAGCTGACAGGGGTTCCGGGGCTCTGGCATAATTTACTTCCTGCCCGTCGATGAGCCATGAGGTTCTGCCCATGCCAATTAGTTGCCTAAAGGTATTAACGCCCACATTTTGATTTCCAAGTTTACCGTAGGAAGCACGGATTTTTAAAGAGGAAATCACATCATCCAGAGCAGGAGTCCAAAAATTTTCCCGGTCTACCTGCCAGCCGAGACCCACGGATGGAAATAGTCCCCACCTGTTGTCTTCGGGGAATCTGGACGACCCATCATACCGGGCGTTCACTTCTAAGAGGTATTTGCCATCGTAATCGTAATTAAAACGTCCAAAGTATCCTTGCAGAGCCCATTCCAGCGTAGAACCTTCCATATCCAGTATTTGGGTTCCGAATGCAATGTTTGATTTTTCTACCGTAAGTAAGTCTTCAATCCGGGCTCCTATTCTGTCCCGGTCAAATACTTCCTGGTTAAAGCCAAGCATAAGTTTAAAATTATGCCTGGAAGCTATATCCTCTGTATAAGTTCCGTAGATATTCAGCGCTGTGTAATAATCTTTCCAGCGATATTCATTGTGACGATTCAAGCCGGCATCTTCAATGAGCTCAAGTTCATCACCTGATAAATAACTAAAGGGTTTATATGTGTAGGTTCTGTCCGTTCGGTCAATACTGTAATTGTAATCCATATTGAGCTCCAATTGGTCGAATGGACGTACTTCGGCTTTAAGCGTATTCGTCTGTTTTTCGTACTGCCATTGGCGATGAGCGGCGCCTTCCATTAAAGCTCCAAGCCGACCTACGTATCCGTTCCTGGTACGTCCTACACTTACACCTACTCCATCCACAGATACCGGGTGATTTGGAAAGAGGTCTCGCCATTTACTTACTCCAAGCGTACCACCCCAGCCATTTTTGGTACCCGCATACTGTTCATCATATCTGCTGCTAAACCTGCTAATAGCAGAAAGCTTGAGCCAATCATAAGGTGTAGCTGCTAAATTAAGTTGAAGGTTATATCTCTTCATCTCTGCATCCTGTATGTTTTGGATTTTCTCTCTTTCATATATTCTTCCTGATATGACGCCGGATAATTGTTCAGATCCTCCGGAGATAGAAATATTATGTGATGCATGTGGGCGCCTTTCCTTGAACAGCACATCGTAGAAGTCGGTATTCATAAAAAACTTGTAAGAGCCATCTGGTTGCTGTTCATAGAAAGGGTCTCGTTCGCCGTTGCCTACTTGCCGGGCAATTTCCCAGTCTTCTCCCTCATAACACACATAGCAGCCACTATGGTACGAGCCAATGGCTCCATCTGCCCATTGAGCATAGGTATAGGGATTTGTTACAAAATCAGTACGCGCCGTATTTTTGGTAAATCCAAAATTGTTGGAGTAGCTCACCTCAAATTCTCCTTCCCGGCCAGTTTTTGTTGTTACCAGTACTACCCCAAAGGATCCTCTGGCACCGTAAATGGCGGCTGATTGGGCATCTTTTAATACCGTTATACTCTCAATGTTATTCGGGTTGATATTTGCGAGATCTTCCTCTATCCCATCCACTAAAATAAGTGGCGAACCTCCGTTTATGGAGTTGAAACCACGAATATTGATTTCGGGTGTTTGTGAAGGATCACCACCCGATGCCGAGCGGATGTTTAAGCCGGGAACGGCGCCTTGTAAGGAGGTAGCAATATCAGCCGAAGGACGGCTTACTATGCCATCAACTTCTACCTGAGCAACCGAGCCAACAATGTTTTCTTCCCTTTGGGTACCATATCCTACAACTACAATGTCTTCGCCTGTCATTGTTGCTAACTGTAATTGTACATTGATAACTGTCCTGCCGTTAATGGGTATTTCCTTGTTCTCAAATCCAATAAAAGAGAACCTAAGTGTATCTTGGGGGGAAAGAGCCGTCAGAGAATATCGGCCTGTACTGTCCGTTGAGGTACCAATTGTTCTGCCATAAGTTTTGGCAGATCCTTTAACTCTTACGTTTACCCCGGTTAATGATTCAGAGTTTGAAGCGTCCGTAACACGTCCGGTTATTTCAAAGCTTTGTTGGTTGTCGGATCCTTCTGTAGTGTTTGATTGGCCATAAAGGGTATGATGGGAGAAGATAAAAACGAATAATATTAAGCAGAGAGTCGTTTGCTTAAGAATTCGTAGCCTATCTTTCCTTTGGTTGGGAAAGTAATTTTCCATAGTATAATGCCTTCCTTTAGTGTTACTGGTTATAGTTATTTCCGGTGATGCTAAATTCGGCCCGATTTCTAATCGATGACTGACGTGCAAATCTATTATCGAATTAGGTCGGGCTTTTTTTTAGATGTCAAAGAAAGGGAAGACCTCGATTTATTTCTTTATGGGAATGTTACTAAACTGTAACTCTTCTGTTGGCTTGTAATCAATTATTAATTTTGCACTTCTTTATTGGAAAAATGGTTTGCGCTATTACTGTTAAGCGTAAAGAAGCCCAGGCAATCTTTAAGCGGGCATAAGTTCGGGATGAGAAGTCAGCCTGTGGCTGATGAACAGATAGGTGAGATTTTTTACGTTAAGGCGGGCTGAAAGGGGGGGATAATAAAAAAGCCCTTCGGATGAAGGGCTTTTCAAAAAGTTCTCAAATGATGTGTCCTAAAATGAGGGGACTACATCAACGCGGTAAAGCATATCCAATAGAGTGATGCTGACCATCAGTATAAAAAAGGCAACGGCCATAAGCAGCAACATAGCATTGAACTTGGTATCCCAGTATAGGTTCATAAAGAAAGCGGCTACCAGGAAAGCTTTCACCAGGGCGATGCTCAAGGCTACAATAACATCAAACGGTGGGGGGATGGCAACAAATTTTGCCATTACCACTGTCAATATAGTTAAGATGAATAACCCTGCAGCAACGGCCCAAAGTTGGCCTGCAGAAGAAACATGGTGTTCGTGATTTTGTCCGCTCATAGCTTGTAAAAGTAATTAATTCGGTGTTGAAAGAGTTGGTTGAGAAGGATAGCTGTCATTCAATGAGATATAACAGAGGGAACAGGAAGATCCAGATCAGGTCAACCAAGTGCCAGTAAAGGCCTGTCATTTCCACAGGAGTGTAGTAATCGCTGCCAAACTCTCCGCGTCGGGCACGTACGTAAATCCACATCATCAACCCAATACCAATGATAACGTGCAAGGCGTGAATGCCGGTCATCATATAGTAGATGCTAAAGAAAATGGGCGCCTGTGCATGTTGCAGCCCTTCATAGCTGTAAAACTGTCCGGGGAAGATGCCTAAATGGAATTTATGGGAGTATTCAAAGCCTTTAATCACCATAAACACAATGGCAAGGCCAATGGTTATAAGCAGGTTTATTTTAAGGCCTTTGGTCTGATTCTTCTGTGCCGAACGGATAGCCATGGCCACGGTTAAACTACTACCAATAAGCACGATAGTGTTTACTGCTCCCCAGAACGTATTCAGTTCAAGGGCGGCTTCCGTAAACAGTTCGGGATACCAGGCTCTGTACACGATATAAGCCATGAAGAGCCCGCCGAAGAATAAGATTTCATTTACCAGAAATACCCACATGCCCAGTTTGGCGGTATCAAATTGCTGATCTCCATCAACAAAGTGATGCTGCACATGAGCCGTTTGTGTTGTCGAATGATTCGCCATTTACTTGCGGAGTTATGTTAGTTTTAAAAAATGTTTTAGTGAGCCGAGACTTTTTCTACGTCGATGTCTTCGGCGTGTCCATGACCATTATGGGAGTTTGCCAGCCCAAGCTGAAATTCTTCCATTGGTTTGTGATAGTCATATGGTCCATGAATTACTACCGGAGTGTGATCAAAGTTGTGCAGATCGGGAGGGGAGGTAGCTTGCCATTCCAGTCCACGGCTTCCCCATGGATTTGAAGGAGCTTTCTCTCCGCTCATCAGCGAACGGAACAAGTACCAGGCTATCAATAAAAAGCCAACGCCGAGGATGTACGATCCAAGGGTGGATGTTTGATGGAAAATGGTGAACTGATCGATGTAGTTGTAATAACGACGTGGCATCCCTTGCGAACCCATAATGAATTGGGGCAGGAAGGTCATGTTAAAGCCGATGAAAATTAGCGCGGCTCCAATCTTAGCCTGGAACTCATTGTACATCTTACCCGTCATTTTTGGCCACCAGTAGTGGATACCGGCCAGGAGGGCAATCAGCGTTCCGCCCATCATCACATAGTGGAAGTGAGCCACTACGTAGTAGGTGTCGTGCAAGTGGATATCAGCGGCCAGAGAACCCAGCATAATACCGGTGAAACCACCAATCGAGAATAGGAACAGGAAGATGAATACATAAATCATCGGGGTCTTCATCTCGATAGAACCTTTGTATAAGGTTGCCACCCAGTTCAAAATCTTAATACCGGTTGGAATTCCTACCAGGAAGGTGAGGAATGAGAAAATGGTGGTAGCAACGCCACTTTGGCCAGAGGTAAACATGTGGTGTCCCCAAACCAGGAAGCCGATAAAGGCAATGGCAAGGGAGGACAAGGCAATAGCCCAGTATCCAAAAATGTGTTTCTTGGAGAAGGTGGTAATCACTTCAGAAATAATACCGAAGCCCGGTACAATCATGATATATACCGCAGGGTGTGAATAGAACCAGAAAAAGTGCTGGAATAAAATCGGGTCACCGCCCATAGAGGCATCAAAGATTCCCATTCCAAGCACACGCTCCATAGTTAGCAGCAACAGGGTAATAGCTAATACCGGAGTAGCCAGAATCTGAATGATACTGGTGGCATACAAGGCCCATAGGTTCAATGGCAACTTGCCCCAGGTGATACCCGGTGCACGCATCTTGTGGATAGTGGCAATAAAGTTGGTTCCGGTTAAAATAGATGAGAACCCAAGTATAAAGACGCCTAAAGTAACCCAGATAACGCTGGAGGTTGAATCGGTACTGTAAGGAGTGTAGAAAGTCCAGCCGGTATCTAAGCCATTGTTAGCCAGAGCAATAAATGTAAAGACGGCACCAATCACGTAGATATAGAAACTGGTGAGGTTAAGTTTGGGGAAGGCTACATCCTTGGCTCCCAATTGCATAGGCAATATGAAGTTGCCAAGGGCGGCTGGAATGGAGGGGACCAGTACAAAAAATACCATAATGGCCCCGTGCAGTGTGAAAAACTGATTGTAAGTGTCAGCTTCAATAAAGGTTTTAGCTGGTGTTAGCAGCTCGGTACGTAGTAACAGGGCAAGAGCTCCGCCCAGTAGAAAGAAAAATGTTACCGAACCCAAATACATCAGGCCAATTTTCTTATGGTCAACGGTAGTTAACCAAGACCACAGACCCTTCTCTTCGGTCAGGTAGGTTTTCTTAGGATTTTCAGACGGTTTATAGCGCTTTACCTGTAGGGTCTTCATATTCCCTGAGGGTGATGCTTCAGCAGTTGCCATATTATTCTTCTAAAGTTTTTATGTATTCAATAATGTCGGAAATGTCATCGTCACTCAAACGGCCCTCATAGCTGACCATTTGGTTTTGGTAGCCTTCAACAATCTTGGCCCCGGGATCGAGAATGGACTCACGAATGTAGTTTTCATCAGCTGTGATCGTAGATCCGTCACTCATTGTTTCTTCACGTCCGTATAAGCCCTGGAAAGAAGGACCGATTTTTTGGGAACCATCCACAGAGTGGCAGGTTACACAGCCTTGGAGGGTAATGAGGTTTTCGCCGCGTTCAGCAGGAGTTCCGCCTCCACCTGAGCTTTGTTCAGATAGCCAGTTTTCAAAATCTTCCGGGGTATGTACTATTACTTTGGCAAGCATGTCAGAGTGGGAGGTACCACAATACTCAGTACAAAATACCTGTGACTCGCCGGCTTCCTCTGCCTGGAACCAAACGTAGGTGTATCGGTTTGGCAGTACATCCTGCTTAATCCGGTAATCCGGTACAAAAAAGGAATGGATAACATCCTCTGAACGCATCACAAGTTTTACGGGTTGCCCGGCGGGTACGTGCACTTCGTTACCAACCTGGGCACCATTTTCATACGAAAAAGTCCAGCCCCACTTGTAAGCAGAAACCTGGATTTCATACGCATTATCCGGTACGGATTTGAGATTAAGCCAACCTTTATATCCCCAGCCAAACACGATAAACACCAAGAGCAGCGGTATAACCGACCAGGTGATTTCCAGTTTGTTATTGTGAGTGATTAAAGGGGTTTTATCATCGTCTGATCTACGCCGGTATTTGATGGCGAAATAAATCATGGCGACGGTAACACCGGCCAAAATGATGAAACTGACGATGTGGATGAAACCCATCAGCGCATCGGTAGTAGCCCCCGTCATCGGAGATTTAAGCTCCGGGAGCATAAAGTCGAATAAACTGCCCATTATGTAGTGAATTCAGTTATTAAGATTGGATTTTCTTCGTTTTTCTCGAAGCCATAGCATACCAAGGAATATACCGAGAATAATCAGCGTAGCCAAGCCGCCCAGCTTCATAATATTGATCGCAACCGGAGCATAACTTCCGGATTCGGGATCATATTGGTAGCAATACATCACCACTTTATCGATGGTACTGCCAATATTGCCGTCCGCCGCTTCGTAGAGAGCGTTACGAACGTTAAATTCATCGTAGGAAATACCGTATAAGTACCGGGTTATTTTTCCCTCGGGACTCAGGAGCATAATAGCCGCTGAATGGGCATATTCTCCAGTTTCTTGTATTTCTTTGTATTGAAAACCAACTGATTGAACCACCTTGTCGATTTGGGATTTCTTGCCGGTTAAAAAATGCCAGCTGTCCCGTTCGCTTTCGGTCAGGTTTTTCAGATAGTTTTGTTTTGATGTTCTAGCCAGCGTTGCATCCTCTTGAGGATCAATACTGAACGAAATAACAACAAAGTCTTTGCCGGGTTTCCAGCTTAAATCATTCACCACATTTATCACACCGTCAATCACCAGGCCGCAAAGCATGGGACAGTCATAATAAAGGGGATTAAGCAGAACCGGTTTTCCTTCCTCCAACAAATCGCCTAAACGTACAGAATCACCTTCCGAGGTTGCAAATACAGCATCCAAGGGGATGGTCTCTCCAAGGTTTTCATCAATGCCGAGCTCTTGCAGCGCATCCGGCTGTTCACGGTTTAACTGCGCTTGTGCAGCTTGTGAAGTCAGAAGCACTGTGAGCCCAACAACTGCTAACAGTGCAAAGCGTCTCATGTATTATTTAGTCGACAGCTATTTTACTAATAGCGCTATCTATTGGGATTCTATAAATACCTTCTTCAATGTCTACTACGCCAAAACTATTCAATTCTTCTTCCTGGCGTTCATACAAATCATTAACATCGGAAAAAACTGTTTGGTTCGAAACTTCCCGCTGTGCTTCAAACAAGCTGTATTGCGAGAAGAACACCAAACCAATCACAAAAATGATAACAAGTGCTGTACCAAAGGATGACCAGAAGATCAGCTTCTTATAATTGAGCTCATCACTCATTACTCCCTGGCTTACGGCCACTGCAAACTCATCATCTTCCGTAGCAATTTCTACGTCTTCGGCATCACTCTCTTCTTCATGGGCTGATTGTGCCGCAAAAATGCGAGCAGCATCCTCATGTAACTGAGCTGTCCAGGCAATCACCTGGTCTTCAGACAGGTCGTACTTTTCAGCAATCTTCTCAATTACGGTACGGCCTTGTGAAACAGCTTCGAGAGCAACTTTTGCTTTAAATTCTGAACTATACTTTTCTGACATCGGTCAAATCAATTATTGATGATAAGTTTTGGATAAACAATCTTCGAGCTTCGGATCGTTCTTTGGCACCATATTGTGCTTTTTAAACGTTCTGAAGAATAATCCAAAGAAAATTCCTCCCAATCCAAGGAAGGCCGCAATGTCCATCCAGCTGAAGTGGATGCCGTGATCATAAAAAGCGGGCATCGCAATCCAGTAAATTTCTGCAAAGTGAACAATCAGTACCAGGGCTGACACAAGGCCAAGCACGGTACGGTTTTTCTTGGCTTCCCGGTTCAACAAAACAATAAAAGGAAGCACAAAACGGAAAATGAGTAAGCTGTACGCAATGTATTGCCAGCCACCCTCCAAACGGTGGTAATACCACAGGGTCTCTTCAGGAAGGTTTGCATAATAGATCAATAAGAATTGGCTAAATGCGATGTAAGCGTAAAATACAGTGAATGCGAAGAACCATGCGCCAAGATCGTACACATGTACTTGTCGGATGGTTTCTTGCAGCAGGCCTTTGCGGTGCAGGTAAAACACGGTAAGAATCATAACCGCCCAGAAAGCCTGGAAGCTCATGGCGAAAAAGTACACGCCAAACATGGTAGAGAACCAGTGTGGATCCAGAGACATCAACCAGTCAAAGCTTGCAAAAGCAACGGTAAAGGCAAATAACAGGATGCCTGGTGCACTGAACTTTCGTAGCAGGGAAGTAAGTCCCCAGTCGTTGGTTCTGTCCATCTTAACAGACACTTGATGGAGTTTATATCCTAAAAAGCCCCAGATGGCGAAATAGATGAACTGACGAATTACAAAAAAGGTAGAGTTCAGGTAGGCGGATTTACCACTGATAATCTTGTCGTACTCTTCGGTGCCGTATTCCAATAATTCAGGATGACTCCAGTGGAACAGGTTATGAATACCTAAAATGATAGGCAGTACAAAGATAGCCCATATCCAAAGGTTTGAGAAGAAAGACTCGGATATCCGGCGAACTACTACGCCCCAGCTGCTGCGTGTTATGTGATGTAACATCACCATAAGAAGAGCGGCCAGTGCAATACCGGTAAAAAAGACAAAACTAACCAGGTACGAGAAAAAGAACTGGTCGGCATCCAGGAAATAGCCGATAATAGTGGCAATTAAGCCTGCGGCACCCAATCCAAACAGGGCGCGCGGAACTTTGCTGTCGGCTGGAAATTGTAAAGAATCTGTAATTGTAGGCTTATGACTCATTGTGTAAGTGTATTAAGCAAAGTTCTTAGTTATTAAGATTTTCGATGTACAGGATAATGGACTCAATCTCTTGCTCTGAAAGATAGCTGTAGGAGGCCATAACACCCTGTTCAAAATCTACAGGTTTCTTGGCTTCGGGGGAAACTATCGATTCGCGAATGTAGTCTTCATCTTTGGTTACAGTGATGGTTTCGCCTTCAGCTGTCACTACCTCGCCAACACTGCCAAATAATCCTGCCCAAGTAGGTCCAATTCCGGAAGAACCGTCTTCGCTGTGGCAAGTACCGCAGGCATTTGCGGTGATAGCTTCTTTACCCATTTCTATAGATGGTTCGGCGCTTCCGGCACTATCTTGCTTAGCTGCTGCAGCAGAATCGGCTGCAGCCTGCTTTTCTCTAAATTCTGCCTGCATTTCAGAAAGGTCTACATCATATTGATTCATTTCGGCTTCAGGCACGTTTTGGCTGGCCTGTAACGCTCTGATGTAACCAACAATAGCCCAGCGGTCTTTAGGTGCAATCTGCGTTGCATACGAAGGCATCGTTCGTACACCGCTGTAGATAGCATCGTATAGCTGGCCGTCTGGTAAATCAAGAATTCTTTGGTCGTGATAGGAAGGAGCAGGTACATATCCGTAGTTACCTTCCATGATTACTCCGTTGCCGGCTCCGCCTTTACCGTGGCAAGGCATACAGTACACTTCGTAGCGGTCTTTACCGCGGTAGAGAAATGATTTTGTGAGCTCAACGGGGATATAGTCAATGTAATCGCCGTTCTCGTCAACGCCTTCGTAATAGGCACGATCGGTTTTGGCGTAACCGCGGGCAACCGTCCCTTCAACCGGGGCACGCATAGAGCGTCCATCTGCAAAGAAGTTGTTTTCTTCCTGTGCTTCCATGCGAGGCTGCTGATCCATGTTCATATTGGGATGAACAGGGGGCTTGTCGGAAAGTTGTCCCTGGCAGGCCGTAAGCCCAAGACCGAGCGCAACAATACCGGCAAGTTTAAACATTCCTTTAATCTTCATTCCTGGAAATGATATGTAGGTATTCATGTTAGTCATATACTTCCTCGATGTGGGTAGCACCGGCTTCTTCAAATAATGCTTTGACTTTCTCAGTCTCAAACAGCTTGTCGTCTGCTTCAATGCAGGCAAAAAAGCCATCGTCGGTTACTTTTTTAAATCTTTTTGAATTGAATAGCGGGTTGTGAAGTTTTGGCAGGCCGTTCAGGAAAAACATCCCGAAAACAGCGCCAAAAGCTGAAAGCAACACCGTTAGCTCAAAAGTAATGGGCACCCATGCCGGAGCATTTAAAAAGGGTTTACCACTAATATTGATAGGATAATCCACTACTGACATGAAATACATCATGGCAATAGCACCGGTAAATCCTACAAGCCCATGGCCAAGTACAATCCAGCCCAGTTTTGATTTTTCCAACTTCATAGCCTTATCCATTCCATGAATAGGGAAGGGGCTGAAAGTATCAAATTGCTTATAGCCGGATTCGGACATGACTTTAGCCACGTCTGTTAACTCCTTGGGGTTTTTAAATTCGGCGAGTATGCCGTGTAATTCTTTTTCTTCAGTCGTACTCATAATCTTTCTTATACCTTCTCTGGTTGAGGTTCAGGTACTTCTACTTTCGGTTCGTGGAATTCACCGGTTTCCTCATCATAGTTATGAGGATCGCCCAATGGGATTACCGCCTTAACTTCGGCGAGAGCAATCATAGGCAGGAAGCGCAGGAACAAGAGGAACATGGTAAAGAACAGTCCGAATGTGCCTACGTAAGTCAACACGTCCCAGATGGTTGGTGAGAAATAATCCCAGCTGGAAGGTAAATAGTCATTTGCCAGTGAAGTTACGGTAATTACAAAACGCTCAAACCACATACCGATGTTCACTACAATAGAAATAAAGAAGGTAAAGCCTACACTACGGCGTAATTTCTTGGACCAGAAGAACTGGGGAGAAAGCACGTTACAAGTCATCATAATCCAGTAAGCCCAGGCGTAAGGTCCGGTAGCACGCAAAATAAAGATGGCTTTTTCATATTCAACGCCACTGTACCAGGCGATGAAGAACTCCATCATGTAAGCAAAGCCTACCATAGAGCCGGTAACCAGGATCACAATATTCATTTTCTCCATGTGATCGTCGGTCATAATGTCTTTCATGCCGTAGATCTTACGAGCGATAATCATCAGCGTAAGCACCATGGCGAAACCGGAAAAAACAGCACCGGCAACAAAGTAGGGAGGGAAAATGGTGGTGTGCCAGCCGGGAATCATGGAAACGGCAAAGTCAAAAGATACAATGGTGTGTACTGAAAGTACCAGTGGAGTAGCCAGACCGGCCAGAATCATATAAGCTTTTTCATAATTCCACCAGTGACGGTTGCTACCGGTCCATCCCAGCGAGAAAATACCGTAAGCTACTTTTCGAATCTTGTCGGTAGCGCGGTCACGGATAGTGGCAAGGTCAGGAACCAGGCCTACATACCAGAATAGCAGTGAAACGGTGAAATAGGTGGAAACCGCAAACACATCCCAAAGCAGGGGAGAGTTAAAGTTGGGCCACATGGCCATTTGATTGGGGATGGGGAATACCCAGTAAATCACCCAAATACGACCTACGTGAATGGCGGGAAATACCCCGGCACACATTACGGCAAAAATGGTCATAGCTTCCGCAAAACGGTTAATGGCGGTACGCCAGTCTTGGCGGAAGAGGAACAGGATAGCGGAAATCAAGGTTCCGGCGTGGCCGATACCAACCCACCATACAAAGTTAATAATGGCCCATCCCCAGCCTACAGGGTTATTTAGTCCCCATATTCCGGTTCCTTCCCAAATCAAATATCCAATAGCTACTACCATAAGCATCAGCAGTGCATTGGCCCCAATCATGGCTACATACCATGCTTTGGGAGTGGGTCGTAAATTTATATCAGTAACCAGTCGTGTTAGGCTCGAAAAATCGTGATCGCCTTTTACAAGAGCGGGTTCCGGTACGTATTGGTATTTACTCATCTTTTGGTTCTGTTCCTGATTAATATCTTAAGCCAAGGCCGGGTTAGGATTGGTAAGTTTCGCCATGTAAGAAGTTCTTGGACGCGTATTCAGCTCTTCCAGCATCTGGAAGTTTCGCTCGTTGCGCTTCATTTTTGCAACTTCGCTGTTATCGTCGGTGAGATCACCAAAGTAAATGGCGTCGGCGGGGCATGCCTGCTGGCAAGCTGTTTTCACGGTGCCGTCGGCCGGTTTAGGTGAACCTGTTTCCTTCTTGGCTTCAATTTTGGCGCGGTTAACACGCTGCACGCAGTAGGTGCATTTTTCCATCACCCCGCGGAAACGAACGGTTACTTCCGGGTTCATCGCCATTTGGATGATATCGGGATCGTCGCCCGTGGTTAAATATTCTTTTGGATAGTTGAAGAAGTTGAAGCGACGCACTTTGTACGGGCAGTTGTTGGCACAGTAACGGGTACCGATACAGCGGTTGTAGGTCATTTGGTTCATGCCGTCTTCGCTGTGGGTGGTAGCGGCTACCGGGCAAACCTGCTCACAAGGCGCCAGCTCGCAGTGCATACAAGGTACTGGCTGGTGAACCGCTTGTGGTTCGTCTGCATTATCGCCTACATAATAGCGATCGTTACGGATCCAGTGCATCTCGCGGCCGTTTTTAACTTCTTTCTTGCCTATTACCGGGATGTTGTTTTCACTCTGGCAAGCGATAACACATACTCCGCAACCAAAGCAGGAGTTCAGGTCAATGGCCATACCCCACTGTGGTTCGTAATCGGGATAAGTTTGCTCGTCGAAGAGAGAAATAGGTTCATCTTCGCCCATTTCTTTGGCTTCTTTCATGCCAGGTACAGGATAGGTGTGTACCGACTCAAAAGAGGCGAAGTCCGGATTTTCTTTGTATTCTGAGATGGAAGCCTGTCGGTACATGTCACGGCCTTCGAGGCTGTGATGATCCTGTACACAAGCAATTTCGTAGGTATCTCCGGTACTTGAGACATCGGCAGAGGCGTAAAGTGCATTTTCAGCATTACGCAGCGGGTAAACATCCACTCCGCCGGCAGTATAGTCTATATAGGATGTGGCAACGCGGCCCAGACCTTTGCGGCCATAACCGGTGGTTAAAGTAATACTGTCATCCGCGTGGCCGGGTTGTAACCATGCGGCAATGCGCACAGACTGGCCATTTACGGTGATTTCAACCACATCTTCATTTTCAACACCAAGTTGTTCGGCTGTAGCCGGACTCATGAGCGCTACGTTATCCCATGTAACTTTCGTCATGGGATCGGGCAGCTCTTGCAGCCAGCCAAGGTTGGCATAACGGCCGTCGTAAAGCGTGGCATCTGGTTTGATGACCACTTCGATACCTGAATTCGTGCTAACATTAGAGGTTGCACGGCTCATGTTACTTCCAAAGCCTGAAGCCAGACTCACAGAAGGGGCGTTGAAATTATCCGCTGTGTCAATACCATCATGAAGGATGGTAGTCCAGCGGTTTTCAAATCCAGTGTTGTAATAACTACGGAAGGTTTCTTGCACAAGGTCATATCCTTTGCCAATACTTCCGTTTACAATAGCGTTTAAAAATTCAATTTCGCTCAGTCCGTCATGCAGCGGTAAAATCTGTGGCTGAATGATAGAACGTGCGCCGCTGTAAGAGTAACCGTCTCCCCAGGCTTCCAAAAAGTGAGCCCGGTTAACATGCCAGTGCGATGCGCGGGCGGTTTCGTCCACGTAGTCTGACAGGTTGATTACGGTTTCTATATTACTCAATGCGTTTTTAAAGTCAACAGAACCGGATGCGGTGTACGCAGGATTCGCTCCTACAATCACGGCCGTATCAATATTGCCGGCTTTCATGTCAGCAACTACATCAGCAAAAGCTTGCTGGCTACTTTGTTCATCTACATGAGGTACGTCAAGATACTGTACCGTGGAACCGGCATTGCCCAGCGCCTGGTTGATGGCGGCCACTGCCGCGTGCACCTCAGCTTTATGTTGGGCGCCGGCTGAAACGGTACTGTTGCCTGCATTGGCAGCCAGTTCGTCCGCTAAAACGGTAATCCATTTGTGATCGGAAAATTCGTTGGAATAACCGCTGAAAGCATCCAGTCCGTTAACACGGGTGGATAATGCAGCCGCCAGAGCGTAAGTAAAAGCTTCTACCTGGCTGGCTTTGAGGCGTAAGCGGTTGTCGGCATACGAGCCGGTCAATGAAAAAGTATCTTCAACGGCGTAAATGCGATTCAGCTCGCCGCTGGTGTCTGTAACTTTACGTCGGGCAGAAAGTTGCTTGGCATATTCCACACTGTTAGGGTGGGTAGAAGCCATAAAGTCATCATTCAAAGAAACAACAACGTCTGCATTTCCATATTGATAGTGTGGGCGTAACCGTGAGCCAAAAGCAATACGGCTGCCTTCCAATACATTATCTTCTCCAAAAGGCTCATAGGTAACCCAGCTTGCATTACTGAATTTGCTGAGCGCCTGTTCTTTCAGCTTATTATAAGTAGGAGAGGAGTTGGCTTCCGATATAAAAGCAATACGCTGGTTGGTATTGGCAAAGTGAGAAGCCGCAAATTCTTCAAATTCCTGTCGGCTAACCTTGTTTCCGTTATTTAAAGGAGACTTCGATCGGTCGGGATCGTAAAGTCCAAGGATAGCGGCCTGGTTGTAAATACTGGTACCGCCTTTGCTGGCAGGATGCATGTCATTGCCTTCCAGCTTGGTAGGGCGGCCTTCATGGTTTTCAGCAATCAACCCAACGAGGTTACCTTGTACCGGCATTGCGGTGGCATAATACAATGGTTTGCCTTCCACAACATCTTCCGGTTGCTTGGAGTAGGGCAAAATCTTTTGAACGGGACGGCGGCAAGAGGCCAGTCCGGCGAGAGCCACAGAGGCTCCCATTACACGTAAAAATCCACGGCGTGATACGCCATCGGATAATTCGGTAGCATTTTCAGGAAATTCACGCTCGGTGAATTTTTGGTATTCCTTATTATTGGCTAACTCACTTAAGCTTTTCCAATACGTGGTTTCTTTAACTTCGCTCATCGGTTGATCTGTAGGTTCTAAATCCTTCATTAATAGTGACAGCCCTGGCAATAGGTTGGTGCATGAATATTTTGCTTATCTACCAGTTGTTTGCCCAACTCTAATTGATTCTCGACTTCGTAGCCCATGGTAGTTACTTCTTCAACGGGACGAATATACTTTTCAGGCTCCCGGTGGCAATCCAGACACCAGCCCATGCTAAGGGGCTCAGACTGATATACCACTTCCATTTTATCGACGCGTCCGTGACAGCTTTCACAGCCAACGCCCACTGTTGTGTGAGCGGAGTGGTTGAAATAGGCATAATCTGCCAGGTTGTGCACGCGTATCCATTCTATCGCTGCACCGGTTTCCCAGCTTTCTCGCACCAGGTCTAATTTCTCGCTGTCAGTTGCAATTTGATTGTGACAGTTCATACAAGTTTGCGTGGCAGGGATGTTAGCTGTCTTGGCGTCAAAAACATTGGTGTGGCAATATTGGCAATCCAAGCCAAGTTCATCCACATGCAGTTTGTGACTGTAAGGAACAGGTTGTTCCGGAGCATAGCCAACATCGGTATATTCAGGTGAGAAGAAATACCAAACGCCAAAGATGATGACGTTCAGTAAAACAATAAGTCCAATTAAAATTTTTCGGGGAACCTGATTTGTCCACTTGGGGAAAATCTGCGCCATAAAGATTGCGAATTTTAGGTTTAGGTATAGAGCTGGGATGCTCCCGGTTACGAGCCGGACAAAGCTATCAATTTTTTCATTCTTATAAGAATAAAAAGGGCGATCAGATTCTTATTTAAAACCTGTCTAAATAGGTCGGGCAATTCACCGGAATCCTCGAGGGATTATTGGGGCGGAAAAGATAGTATAGATTTTGCAAAAATGCCGAAAAAGGAATTGAAAAACTCTGGATTTAGTTTTAGAACCCTTACCTTAAATCTGTAACTACATAGAAGCAATGAGATGGCAGAGAAAATAAAATTACCTGAATCTTCAAAAATATTGGAACAAATCAGTGCTAAAAAAGCTATTGGCCTCATTATTGGGGTGAGTGTAGTGGCTGTTTTGTTCTTGTTCTGGTTGATTTACTTCAAGGACGGAGCCGAGGCCCCGGTTAGCTGGATTGAAAATCTTTCGGCGGTTAATGCAGGCTTGAATGGGTTGAGTACAATTTTTTTGCTGTTGGCTTTTCGTGAGATTAAGCGGAGGGACTTTCAAAAACATATGCGTTTTAACATTGCAGCCTTCGTTACTTCTTCACTTTTTTTAGTGAGTTACGTGATTTACCATCATTTTGTGGGTGATACCAAGTTCATGGGCGAAGGATTTGTGCGTCCGGTGTACTTTTTTATTCTGATTACGCACATCGTTCTGTCGATATTTGTAGTGCCCCTGGTGCTGGCCAGTTTTTATTTTTCCTTTAGCGGAAAATTCAGAACCCATAAAAAAGTCTCCCGCTGGACCTTTCCCATTTGGCTGTATGTGTCAGTTACAGGAGTATTGGTGTTTTTTATGCTGAAGATTTGGGGTTGATAGAATATCGAACAGGGAACATTGAACAAGGAATGTTGAGTTGGGTTAATTCAGATCTTTTGAAGTTGCACCTTAAACATACAACCGGGGAGATTAATGTTTCTTATCTGTACCATCTATTTGCAATGAGATGAAGTGATTAGAATAACTTTTTTGCCATAATTTTCGTTATTTATAATCAATAGTATTCTCAGAATATGTAGGAAGCAGGTGGTTGTACGCATGGAAACAATAAAAATTAACAGGAAAATAGACTCTACTCATTTGCAGATTGATGAGTTGAGTAATTGGATGGGTAAAGAAGTAGACATCATCATTAAAGAGAAACCCTCAAAACCAACATCTGTTAAAAATACTGCGGCTGGTCTGTTATCTGATTTTAAGAACAAGACTCTTATTGAAACAGAAAAAAAAGGGTGGGCTAAAGCCGTAAGGGAAAAACATGGAAATCGTTGATGCTAATATTATACTTCGATATTTGTTGAAAGACCATGAAAAGTTCTATACTAAATCTCAACAAATTATAGAAAAGAACGAAGTTCATATTCCTGCCGAAGTTGTTGCAGAAATTGTTTACGTGCTCGAGAAAGTGTACAAAGTTCCAAAAATAAAAATCTCAGAGGCATTGTTAGAGCTATTTACGTACACCAATATTTCGACACCAGATACACCTGTTTTGATCGAATCTTTGAAAATTTATAAAACTGAAAATATTGATTTTGTAGATGCTATTCTTGTGAGCTATAATTGGGTAAACAATCATGTAGTTTATACATTCGATAAGAAAGTAAGAACGCTTTGCGATCAAAGATAAATCTCTAAAGCCATTCATCCTGATAAAACCATTCTCCTTTACAATCTTTTGAGTGTTTTTCTTTTTTATTAGTCCCATTTTAAACCTTTACTCGAAGAGAAGTATTTCATACAGATATGCGAATGATCGACAGACCGATTAACCGATTTGCGAAGTGTGCTGCCAATTTTGAGTTAGGATAAATCTACTCCGCGCGGTTCAAAAATCATGTTAATCCTAAAATCCTTTAAACCAAGGTTCAAAACCTTAGTCCCTTATCACCTAATTTACTTATTCCCTCTCATTCACACACTACCAGGCGTAGCGCCCCCTGTCATCAGGTAAATGCCAAGAGCAATGAGCACCAAAGCCAGAGAAACCTGTAGTTTACTGGCTTTAATGCGCTGAGCGAGATACCAGCCCGAAATGGTGCCTATTAGTAAAGGTATGGTAAGAAAAAGCGCCAGATACCAGTCTACGGCCCCGTGAATCATATAGCCCACCGTAGCCATCAGTGAAATGAAAATAGATTGTACCTGGGCAAGGGCCACTGAGAGTAGCATAGGAACTCCCAATACCACCATGAGGGGAACCGCCAGAACAGGACCTCCAACACCTAAAAGTCCACCGGGTAAGCCCACGGCAATACCAACGCCCCCAAGCCAGGTCAGGCCTTTCAGCGTATCAATCTTGAGGCGCTTATCCGGCTTTAGTTGCTTCTTTTGACGGTACATGATTAGCAGTCCTGTGAAGAAAACAAACAAGCCCAAGAGTACCGCAAAAGTAGATGCGTTCAGCAAAGTGTTTATTTGTGCCCCGGCAAAAGCCCCAACTACTGAGGTCAGACTTAATACCCCGGCTGCTTTAGCTGCTATTTTTCCTTTGAGCTCTCCTGAGCGCAGATAGCCTAAACTCCCCACAACACCCGTGGCAATAAAGGTAGCGCTGGCTGTGCCTGCCACAGTGCTTGGTCCAATAGGCAGTAGGGCAAACAGGGCGATGGTTACAAAAATCCCGCCTGGCCCAATGGTGGTTATACAAACTCCTCCTACTAAAGCGATAATGAGCAACAGGATCATGATTTCCGTGCTCATTGCGGTCATGGCAGTAAGAAAGAGGCTGAAGAATAGAGTCATTAAGGAGGCGATGATTAGGTTTTGGTGTTTTCAAAGGATCAAGCAGATGTCTGCTGGTCTAAGCGGACGCTTGAACAAGGGTTGATTAGAGTGTAAATGTCTTGGTTATGATAACATCCCACCAAAAATAGCCCCGAGCACACCTTGTACAGAGTTGATAGCAATGTAAGCGGAAAACAGCACCAGAATAAAATTAACGGCATTAAGTTTCCATGAGTTGGTGTTGGCGCCCATCAGTTTTTTGTCGTTCATGGCCCAGAATAGAAGCGCGGCGGAGATGGGGAGCCCAAATACACCATTGAAGGCCGGGAACAGGGTAATCATCTCTACAACACTTAATCCGGTTACTTTTGCTACCAGCGGTGAAAACATACCAATTAGGATCCCTCCGGCAAAAATCAGCTTAAAGCTTTTACTGCTGCCTTCTTTATGGTCAATATCCAGGGCTTCCAGGATCATATAGGGAATCGTCCACATGATTGGGACAATACTGTTAAAGGCGGCAGCAATCACCCCAATTAAAAACACAATCATAGCCCAGCGGCCCAGTACAATTTCAAGGGCTTCGCCTGGCGCTACAAAGGTAGAGAGTTCGGTGTATCCGGCTGGTCGCAATACGGCAGCTGAAACAATGATAATAGCTACGGTTATCAACCCGCCAACGGTGTAGCCCATGGTAAGATCGGTGCGCATGCTTTTTACGTGTTTATCACTATTCCAGCCTTTACGCTTTACCAGGATGGATTCCAGAAAGAAATTGGGCCAAAGTGCCGTTGTACCTAGGATGGCGGCACCTAACAACATGGCGCCCGTATCAGGAATGGCAGGGATAAAGCCTTTGGCCACTTCAACCATGTCGGGGCCGTTGGCTCCCGCTACTACCAGGTATAAAACAAGTAATAAAAACATCATGCCGGTCATTACTTTTTCCACATATCCGTAGTGCAATACCCCTACAATGATAGCAACAATACCGGTAACAACAGCCAGGGGCTGCCAACTTACGGCGCCGCCTGTAAGTACTTCAAAGCTCATGCCGACGGCAGCTGTAAGAGCGAGGGTCCAGGCAATACATCCTAAAGAAAGGAAAAGAGCCAGGGCGAGAGCCCCGTTTTTACCCAGTTTCTTCCGGATGAAAGTCATTAGCGTATCCCCGTAAATACCCAGGCGAGCACTCATATCTTGTGCCATAAAACCAAGCAATACCGCACCAATTACTGCCCAAATCAACACATAGCCGTATTCTACACCGGCCTGACTTGCAATAAAGATAGAGCCGCTGCCAAAATAGCTGGCCACCATGATGAAGGACAATCCGTATTTATCAAAAAAGTTTGCAAAAAATTCTTTCATGTATCGATGTTGGTTTGGGGTTTTATTCTGCTGGGGTGATTTATTAACAAATATTGGAAACAAAGAAGGAAGAAAGGGTTGAAATAAAAGCTCAACATCCTTCTGTAGCATGTTCTGACAATAACGTGATTGTTATGCCAAAACGCAGACCTCAGCTATTATTTAGCTGCGCGAATGGTAAACATTTAAAAGCTTAATTAAAGTAAAACTGCGTAAGGACTTGCCGTGGAGGATATTATCAACTTAATGCTATGCATTCACCAAATCTTAACAAAGATCCGGTATTCTCGCCCCTGAAAACTATGAGGAATAATGATTGAAAATTTGATCCGTAAATACAACGTGCCGGGTCCAAGGTATACGAGCTACCCCACGGTACCCTATTGGGATGGTTCCGGCATAAGTACAGAAGTATGGGAAAGTTCATTGCTGCGTTCCTTAGAGGAATCACAGCAAGAAGGTATTTCGCTATATATTCACCTGCCTTTCTGCGAAAGCCTTTGTACGTTTTGCGGTTGTCATAAACGCATCACTAAGCGCCA
This sequence comes from Gracilimonas mengyeensis, assembly GCF_900182705.1. Taxonomy (GTDB): domain Bacteria; phylum Bacteroidota; class Rhodothermia; order Balneolales; family Balneolaceae; genus Gracilimonas; species Gracilimonas mengyeensis. Next base: position 193,427 of record NZ_FXTP01000002.1, read on the forward strand.
TGAGGTAGAAGATCCGTATATCTCTACCGTGCTTAGGGAATGGGATTTGTATGGAGAGCGGTTGCCTTTTGCTCCCGCCATAAAAGAGATCCATCTGGGAGGGGGGACGCCTACCTTTTTTAGTCCCGCCAATTTGGAGCGTCTTATTAATGGCATATTGCAAGGAGCCAAGTCCGCAGAAATTCCGGAGTTTAGTTTTGAGGGGCATCCGAATAATACCACAAAAGAACACCTGCAGGTTTTGTATGATCTGGGTTTCCGAAGGGTTTCCTACGGCGTGCAGGATTACGACCCACAGGTACAGCTGGCTATCAACCGGGTGCAACCGTTTGAGAATGTAGAGAAAGTACATAATTGGTCTAAAGAGATAGGCTATACTTCCATCAATCACGATCTGGTGTTTGGGTTGCCGCATCAAACCAAAGCGGGTATTGAGCATACCATTGAGAAAACACTGGAGCTGCTGCCCGACCGCCTTGCTTTTTATAGTTACGCGCACGTGCCATGGATTAAAGGGACCGGACAGCGTGGCTTTGATGAAAATGATCTCCCCAAGGATGCCGAAAAGCGTGAGCTGTATGAAACGGGTAAACGCATGTTTGCTGAAAATGGCTACGTGGAAATCGGCATGGACCATTTCGCTCGTAAAACCGATTCGTTATATAAAGCTATGGAAAATGGAACCCTGTATCGAAATTTCATGGGCTATACCACTACCAACACGAAAGTGATGATTGGTTTGGGCATGTCGTCTATCAGCGATAGCTGGTATGCGTTTGCTCAAAATGAGAAGAAGCTGGAGGATTATCAGGCGCGTGTGGAAGCAGGGGAAATTCCAATTTTTAAGGGACATCTGCTGAATGAGGAAGACCTGATGCTGCGGCAGAATATTCTGAATATCATGTGTCGTTTTGAAACAGAGTTTGAAGGAGATCCTGCATTGCTTGCCGAAATTAAAGCAGGGCTTGGAGAACTTGAAGAAGACGGTTTGGTGGAAATCTCGGGGAATAAGATTCAGGTGACAGAAAAGGGCCGCCCCTTTGTACGCAATGTTTGTATGGCTTTTGATTTGAAATTGCAGCGCAACAAACCTGATCGACAGATCTTTTCCAAGACGGTCTAAGAATATCGAATATTGAACACTGAATATGGAATTCAGAAGTGCTTCCTTTTTGTCGAGTGGCTTTTTGTTTATATACAATTGATATTTTGCTACTTGCCTGATTTCTTATTTATCAGTTTATTGCTTTCGCTTAAGAGATAAATATCAGATAAATAAAGAGAATAGCATGTGTTTATATAAAGGGTGCAAATGGCTGTGGGTGCCGGTTATTTTTTTGGTGATGATGAGCTGTGGAGAATCTCAACCCGAAGATCCCTGGGCGGTACTTGAGCGGGTACCGGAAGTGGTGCCATCGCAAATCCGGGCTTTTAATCAGGCCGATACCGTGTTTTTCGAACACCTGGGGTACGAAAGTGTGGTGATGAAAAACGGGACTGTACTGATTGCCGATCGTGGGAGAAACAACCTGCTTTTTCTAAATGAAGAAGGTGGACTTGAAAAACTCATTCGTGAAGGACGTGGGCCGGGTGAGGTGTTGGACCCATTTGCTTTTGTTAAGGATAAAAAAGGGCAGGTTTATACCTACGATCAGCACAATGATAAAATTTTGGTATTGGATGGAAGGGGTGAAGTGGTTCGCGAAATTATTCCTGCAGCCTATAAAGAAAGCGGGATTATAAAAGTATTTCCCGTTCAGGATAGTTTGTATTGGGTAGAGATGATGTCTTATGCCTTTCTGAGTGATGAGAATAAAAAGAGCGAGAAATATTTGGTGCAATATGATCCCTTTGAGAATAGCTATGGGGAGATGAAAGTGCTCAGGAATCATCCCTATGCCAGATACATAGAAGATGGTGAAGTACGCGGAGCAACAAAAGTTGATTTTGGTTCCGGACATTTATTTTCCTGGCGCCCGGAAAAACAAACCCTGTTAACTTTTGATACCCGTACCAATATAATTGCCGAATTGGATGCCAACCTTGATACCTTGAAGGCGATACGTGTTGAACTTCCTCAAGAAGAGTTAAATAATACGGAGTTTGATTCTTTGCGTTCAGCTTACAGAAACGCTCAATGGAAAACGGTTGAGCCGTTATTACCCGATCTAAAAGCCAAAGCAGATTACATGCTATACCACAACGGAGAGATTTGGCTGGGCACCCATCTCAGCGGGAAACTAAAAACCTGGCTGGTGCTCAACATGCAGGGAGAGATCTTGAGAAAAGTAATGTTGCCCCGGGAAGCCTTACTTACCCATGTTTCCGACAACCATTTGGGACTTCGTCTGGATGATGTTACGTTTGCCTTCTACAGTAATCCCAGTGAATAGTTAGTTGTGTTCCTAAAAACCAGTAGCTTCTAATCGCAGAATGGTGCAATTTAAGCACAAGTAAAACGCTTTTTCAGTGATCAAAGCCATAGATTATCTGATGGGGCTCTTATTAGTAGTTGTTGCCCATAAGATTAGTAAATTACTTTATTGAAGGTCACAGGCGGAATAAATGCGGTAAATTTTTTTTAGTATAAGTTCGTGTTCATATTTAGACTTATTCTGCCTTGCCATTCAAAAAGGAAAAAGCGATTTTCACGGCGCAGTGAAGCTATTCACAAAGCTTTCACAATTTTGTGTGAAGTTTGAACTCTAAGGATGTCAATCCTTATTCTGGTATCAAAATTTGAAATTATCTAAGACGTAAGTACATGCCTTCTCTTATCAAAGCACTGAATTCCCAGGTTGGCCGCAAAATTATGACTGGTATAACGGGTATCGGGTTGATGCTCTTTCTTATTGGTCACCTTGCCGGAAACTTTTCCATTTTTGGGGAAGCCGAAGCCTTTAATAAATACACTCACACGCTAGAGAGCTTAGGGCCTCTGTTATATCTTATCGAAGCCGGACTGGCTTTCTTCTTCCTGTATCATGCGATTTTGGGGATATCCATTTGGCGCCAGCGCAAAAAGGCGCGTCCCGAAGGCTATGATACGTACCGCACGAAAGGCGGTCCCAGCCATCAAACACTGGCATCAAAAAGTATGATTTATACCGGAATCATTATTTTGGTATTCCTGGTGCTGCACATCTGGCATTTTAAGTTTGGGCCAAGCTACACTACCATGGTGGATGGAACGGAAATGCGTGACCTTCGCAGATTGGTGATCGAAGAATTCACCAATCCCCTGGTGGCCTTTGGCTATATTGGCGTATTGGCACTCGCAATTTTACACTTGGCTCACGGCGCCTGGAGTGCTTTTACTTCTCTTGGAATGAAACATGGAGAGACGTCTAAAAAAGTACAGTTTGGAGCCTATATATTTGCCATCGTGCTGATGCTGGGCTTTATTTTTATTCCGCTTTACATCTTCCTTACCGGCGGAGAAGGCTCACTCATCGCTTACTAAAAGAGATTCAAGATTTAAGTTTATAGATTTAAGATTATCATGAAATTAGATTCAAAAGTACCCGGCGGACCGTTACAAGAAAAGTGGGACAAGCACATCAAAGACATCAATTTGGTGGCTCCCAATAATAAGCGGAAATTTGAAATTATCGTTGTTGGAACCGGTCTTGCCGGTGGAGCAGCAGCAGCCAGTTTTGCAGAGCTCGGATACAATGTGAGAAGCTTCTGTATTCAGGATTCGGCCCGTCGTGCGCATAGTATCGCAGCTCAGGGTGGAATCAATGCCGCGAAAAACTATCCCAATGACGGTGACAGTATTTGGCGGCTTTTTTATGATACCATCAAAGGGGGCGATTATCGCTCTCGCGAGGCCAATGTATACCGCCTTGCCCAGGTCTCAAACGAAATTATTGACCAGGCTGTAGCACAGGGCGTTCCTTTTGCCCGTGAATACGGCGGAACCCTTGCTAACCGCTCTTTCGGTGGAGCTCAGGTATCCAGAACCTTTTATGCCCGCGGCCAAACCGGACAGCAGTTGTTGCTGGGGGCTTATCAAGCCATGATGCGCCAGGTGCATTCCGGCAAAATCAAATATCACCCCAGACACGAAATGCTGGACGTGGTTGTGATTGATGGACAAGCACGCGGTATTATCACCCGCGACTTGGTTTCCGGAGAATTGTGCCGATGGGAAGCTGATGCCGTGGTATTAGCAACCGGCGGTTATGGTAACGTATTTTATCTCTCTACCAACGCCAAAAATTCAAACGTAACGGCGGCATGGAGAGCACACAAACGTGGTGCAGCTTTTGCCAATCCTTGTTATGTACAGGTTCACCCGACATGTATCCCCGTTTCCGGCGATTATCAGTCCAAATTGACGCTGATGTCGGAGAGTTTGAGGAATGATGGCCGCGTGTGGGTGCCTCGCAAAAAAGGTGATGATCGTCATCCAAACGACATCCCCGAAGACGAACGATATTATTATCTGGAAGAACGCTATCCAAGTTTTGGTAACCTGGTGCCGCGTGATGTGGCTTCCCGTAATGCCAAAATGGTTTGTGATGACGGACTGGGCGTAGGTGAAACCGGACTTGCTGTGTATCTCGATTTCCGGGATGCCATCAAGCGTGACGGCAAAGACACCATCTCAGCCAAGTATGGAAACCTCTTTGAGATGTATGAAAACATCACCGGAGAAAACCCATATGAGCGTCCGATGAGAATTTATCCTGCCGTGCACTATACTATGGGCGGCTTGTGGGTAGATTACAATCTCGAAACCACCATCCCGGGACTGTTTGCAGCAGGTGAAGCTAACTTCTCAGATCACGGAGCCAACCGGCTTGGTGCAAGTGCACTGATGCAGGGTCTTTCTGACGGCTATTTTGTTCTGCCATATACCATTGGTGATTACTTGGCGAAACAGGAGCCCGGCAAGCGTTATGGAACCGATCATGAGGCTTTTGCTGAAGCAGAATCCGAAGCTCAGGCCCAAATTGACAAGTTATTGAACATTGATGGGGATCGAACCATTATCGATTTCCATCGTGAGCTTGGCAAGATTGTTTGGGATAAAATCGGTATTGCCCGTAATGCGGAGGGGCTGAAGCAAGCCATTCAGGAAATTCGCGCACTGCGTGAAGAATTCTGGCAGAATGTAAAAGTGCCCGGAGAAAAGAATAATTACAACAAGTATTTAGAGTTTGCTGCCCGCGTGGCCGATTTCTTTGAATTGGCTGAATTGATGGCGGAAGATGCGCTGGATCGTGAAGAATCGGCCGGCTGTCACCTTCGTGAAGAGTATCAAACCGAAGAAGGAGAAGCTCTTAGAAACGACGAGGACTACTCTTATGTAGCCGCTTGGGAATACAAAGGTCTGAACGGTAAGTTGGAAGAAGAGCTTCATAAGGAAGATCTGGAATTTGAATTTGTAGAGTTGAAACAGCGTAGTTATAAATAATGTAACCCAGAATTGATGTGCTCCGCCATTTGCGTGCGGGGCATGGGTGTTAGTTATCCCGATAAATCTCGTTCCACACGCTTTGCGTTGGTCGAAAATTAAAGGCCACTAAATTCCCAAAGCACAAAATTTAAAGTTTAACCGGAAGAGCAATAACATGATGCAAGGTATAATTTCTGACAAGTTATACACTTCGTGTTTTAGAGCTTTCGTGGCAAAAATTATTGTATTATGAGCAAAGAAATGACCATTCATCTAAAATACTGGAAACAGAACGGCCCTAATGCGAAGGGATATTTCGAGGAGTATACGCTCGATAGTGTCAATGAGCATATGTCGTTTCTGGAAATGCTGGACGTGCTCAACGAAGAGCTGATGCTGGCAGGTAAAGAACCGGTAGAATTTGATTACGATTGCCGCGAAGGTATTTGTGGTTCGTGTAACCTGGTGATTAACGGTCAGGCCCATGGACCTAAGGAACGCGTTGCTGCCTGCCAGTTGCACATGCGTAATTACAGCGACGGTGACCACATTACCATTGAGCCGCCCAGAGCTGCAGCATTCCCGGTTATTAAGGATCTGGTAGTAGACCGTAATGCCTTTGACCGCATTATTGAAGCCGGCGGATATGTATCCGTGAAAACCGGTTCGGCTCCCGAGGCCAATGCCATCCCAATTGAAAAAGAAGATGCAGACACAGCTTTTGATTACGCTACCTGTATTGGTTGCGGAGCCTGTGTGGCCGCTTGCCCCAATGCCTCAGCATCTCTGTTTACCGGCGCCAAGATTGCCCACCTTAATAAACTGCCACAAGGCGAAGTGGAACGCAAGAACCGCGTGGTAGCCATGGTAGATCAAATGAAGGAAGAAGGCTTTGGAGACTGCTCGAATTACGCAGAATGTGAAGCGGTTTGCCCGGTAGGTATTTCCATTTCAGCGATTGCCGAAATGCGCAGAGATTATATGAAGGCGGTTATGAGCGGCGACTGATAACAGAATCTATTTTTCCGAAAAGATTAAAAGGGCGGGCAGTTTTGTCTGCCCTTTTTTATTGGATAGTGAACAAGGAATATAGAACTTCGAAGTACTCTGCCTTTCTTAAGTTCTGGCTATTTTCGTTTTCCACCTCTCGGTCCGACGGCTCCAAGCCGTCTGACCGATGGTTTAATTCATAGATATATTCTAAAGAGGCTACAATCTGCATATTCCATCATTCCGCTCAGCTACAAGTGGTAAAATGTTTTAATCTATGAGAGCGGGGTGATGGAGAGGTCGCGTTCGAGCAAATGGACTTTAGCAATCGATTGGACGGTCCCGGGAATTCGGGACAGGATTACAGGTACGGATGGGAATGTTAGCCGTCAGATCGAGGCAGGGGTGGTTTCAAAAATATTTCCATCCTTTAAAAAGTTTAGAACCTGAATTTGTGGGATATCCCACGAAGTTATATATTTTAAGCACTCCAATAAAAAACCTATTGTTATTTGTCCACGATAAATAAATACGAAGCTAAACTCGATTCCAAGAAACGTGTAACCATTCGCGGAGCACGAACGGACTATTATCATGTAACTGAGCATGAAGATGGCACCGTTGTATTAAGTCCGCGGATTTTAGTGCATCCTGATGAGATTTCTCAGCGATCATATAAAATGATTGAGAACGCAATTGAGAACCTGAACGACGGAAATGTTTCTGAACCGGTAGATATGGAGGAATTGAAAGAGCTTCTTAAAGAATAAATTATGTTCACTATCCGATTTGGAGTACCAGAAATGGAAAGTTTCTGGAATGATCTAAAGGAAAAGAAGACAAGTGGTAAAATATCAAAAGGCGAGAATTTGCTCTTCAAACAGCTTGCCAAAACTATCAAATTTCTTGCCGCTGATCCCAAGCATCCGGGATTAAATTCTCATGAAATTTCTCCTTTAAGCAGAAAGTTTGGTCGAAAAGTCTTTCAATCCTATCTGGAAAACAATACCCCTGGAGCGGGAAGAATCTTTTGGGTGTATGGCCCTGAAAGGAAAGAGATAACAATTGTTGGAATAGAACCTCATCCGGAGGATAACAAAAGAGGCGCTTACCAAAGAATAAAACTCTCAGACTTACCAGATTAAAGGGGTTTGAGGTCTTCCACCTCTCGGTCTGACGGCTCCAGCCCGTCTGACCGATGGTTTAATTAAGGCAACTAGTGCTTTGCAATCGATCGGGCGGTCCCGAGAATTCGGGACAGGATTGTAGGTACGGATAGGAACGTCAGCCGTCAGATCGGGTACGAGATCGTTTTACCATATCTTGGCCTCACTATTCTAAGTGCGCCCCGATAATTGAATCAAGACAACTTAAATAAACCTTAGCGCTCTTTGCGTCTTCGCGGTTAATAAGATGGTGCTTTAGCCTCAATCCAAAATCACCGTCTTATTCCCATAGATAAACACCTTGTCATCCAGCACCAGCTTGGCGGCCTCGGCCATTACTTTGCTTTCAATTTCACGGCCGGCCTGGGCCATTTGGTCGGCATCATAGCGATGATCCACAGGCGTAGTGCTTTGATAGATGATGGGGCCTTCGTCGAGATCATCCGTAACATAGTGCGCCGTGGCTCCGATAATTTTCACCCCGCGCTCAAAAGCCTGATGATAGGGGCGGGCTCCGATAAAGGCCGGCAGAAATGAATGGTGAATATTTATCAGCTTGTGGGCATACTGCTCTACAAAATCCGGAGAAAGAATGCGCATGTACTTAGCCAGAAAAATATAGTCCGGATCGTAGTTTTCAAGCACCTCCAGCACTTCCTGCTCGTGTTCTTTGCGAGTTTTGTCCTGATGAGGTACAAGATGAAACGGAATATCAAAACGCTCTACAAAGGGACGCAAGGTGTCATGGTTGCTTACGACAGCCTGAATGTTAGCCCGGTTCTCATCAAACTCATTCCGTATTAACAAATCGCCAAGCACGTGATGCTCTTTGGTAGCCATCACTACAATATTCTTATTTCGTGGGCTGGTCAGGCGGATGTTCGAATTGGCGGGAAGTTTCTTTTTCAGCTCATCCACCAACCGGGATTGATCAAAATCTCCTTCTACTACCGTGCGCATAAAAAAGTGCTTGCTCTCGTGTTCCACAAATTCACGGTTCAGCACAATATTGAGGTCAAACTGGTAAATCACGTCCGTGATTTTATGTACCAGTCCTTTAGCGTCCTCGCAAGCTATCAGCAAGGTGTTTTGGTTGGAAGTCATGATAATAAAGCGTCTGTGAGTTGAGTGAGATCTTCGGCGGTGTTATACACATTGGGAGAAACCCGGATGGAATCACCGCGGAAAGAAACTACTATATTTTTTTCACTGAAAGCAGCCTTAATTTTATCCATGTTATGGTTTTGCCCGAGCCGTATCCCAAACAGGTGAGAGCCCCGGTAGGCAGGTTCTTCCACTTGATAGCCTTTTTCCTGAAGTCGCTTAATGGGTTCTTCTGTCAGTAGTCTGCAATATTGCTGGATGTTCTCCACGCCCCAGTCATTCAGCTGATTGAGTGCGGTCAGCATCATGGGAACGAGGATGAAATTGCTGTGTTCGCCCACTTCATACCGCAGGGCTCCGGGTTGATAGGCATCGTTGTAATTTACCAGGCCGGCGAAATTTTCACTTTCATAGCGGTTGATCCAGTTTTCTTCTACCGGTTTACCCTCATCTAAAGCAGGTCCGTAATACGCCAGACCAATGCTATATGGCCCCATCAGCCATTTGTAGCCTGCGCAAATTAAGGCATCCGGTTGTATTTCCTGCACATCAAAGGGCAATGCTCCTACCGATTGCGTTCCGTCAATGGCTAGCCACGCATCAATTTCAAGCGTCCGTTTCCGAATGGCTTTCAAGTCAAACAGAGTCCCATCGGCCCAGTGTACATTGGCTACGGCTACCAGTTTCGTTTTTGGGGTGATGGCTTCCAGGATGCGTTCATTCCAAACCTTACCCCGGTTTTCTGTGGTTTCAGGCGGGGTGATGGTGATAATTTCAGTGCCAGATTCTTCAGCCGCACGCATCCACGGGTACACATTACTGGGAAATTGCTCGCCAACCAGAACAATGGTATCACCCCGAGAAAGAGAAAGATTGTGGGCAACATTGGCCATGCCGTATGAAACAGATGGAATAGTGACAATACGGTTGGACTCTTTAGCATTTATGAGCTTGGCAAAGGCTTCACGAAGTTTTTCGGTTTCACCAAAGAAATCATCGGAGGTAACTTGCTGAGGGTTTTGTTTACGCTGTATGCCTTCTATACCGGCTTCTTCCACTACTTTTAACTGTGGCGACATAAAGGCACAATTCAGGTAGGTTACGGAGTCATCGAGTGAAAACTTTGATTGTTGACAATTCATAAACTAAACTTTTAAAATTGATAGATTTAAAACTGTGCATTTTCGAAAATCAATACAATTAAAAATTCTACATGTTGTACAATAATTGAAGGTTCATTTGATTATAAGTCTATGAAGATCTCATCTAACATATTGATTTTTCTTTCTGTAATAATAATTGTGCAACAGCCGGTAAAAGCACAGTTTTATGTAAACTTAGATGCGGGTTTAGTAAAACAAAATATTGAGCTTAATAACTTTGGGGATAATTATTATCAACAGACTACGCCAAGTTTAATAAATGTTGGAGTGTTTGTTAAAACTGATAATTACCGGTGGAATGTCGACTTTACTAGCCAAAGTAGCAGGCTAGAACCGATGATTGAGGAAATAGATTATTATGATACGCATTTTGTAGATGTGAGCCGTCATGAGCTGGGAGTTGAGCACTTGAGAAAGGTTGAAGAACCGTCAAAAGGGCTTGATATATTTTTGGGTCTAGGCTATAAGGCGCAATTATCTGACTACAGCAAAAGGATAGAATCCAAGTTTATTGAGCGTACGACTGATTTTAAAGAATCAGTGGTTTTTGATCTTTCAATTTTAGGAGCTTTAGAATATTCAGTTGAGGAGAAACTTATACATGCCAAGGTGGGGATGGGCGTCTTAAGTTACAGGTTTACTAAAGAAGAAAACTGGTATAGGGATAAAAATTTCATTGGAATAGGTCCCGCTCTCATGCTAGAACTGGAAAGTAAAATATATGTACGGATACCGGTAGCACCTGGAATCTTCTTAAAACCTGAGTACTCGTTAAAGTATTATAGATACGAGAGGTACTCAGAAATGAAGGCTCTGCAACAGTATTTTCTTTTGGGAGGGGTTATCCAACTATGATGAAAAAGATATTGTTAGCAGGATTATTTTTAGGATGTATAAGTTGTGATAGCCTTGTGTTCGATGACAGTCCCACAGCTCCTCCCTTGGAAGTATATGATGCTTTTGTAGAGGAGTTGAAGACAAAAAACCCGTTTTTGCAGTATTTGTCGGTGGATGTTGACTCCCTGTTTGAAGCCAATCGAAGACTTATCAAGAAAAAGAAAACAGGACAGCAACTTATAGCATCGATAGATGAAATCCTGATTGTGATAAAAGATGCACATACTGTATTGGTATATGATGAAGCAGATAGAAATGCATACATAAACTATAGTGAATGGTTGGATCTGTATCCTGAAAACAGGTTATCGGATATCTCACATTATTTTGATAGTTATACTAATAACAAGAACGGAAGTATACAATACGGAAGATTGTTGAATACAAATATCGGGTATATCAGCATCAATAGAATGCCTTTTAGAGAGTTTAGGAAAAAAATCCGGTCCTATAATGATATGGATGGTGTGATTATCGACCTGCGATCTGCTTATACAAAGCATTACATTTCTATCCACGACTATGATATAGGAGCGGGGATTGTTAAGATGCTTAGTGATAGTTCGAGAACTTACCTCTATAAAAGAACAAAATTATCATCTGGAGATAGTGACTTTTCGAACTGGCAGCAAATGAGACCCAGTATTCCGGATAATCATAAACAAGAGTTTTCAAATCCAATAGTGGTATTAACCAACAGACAAACCAAAGATGCCGCAGAATTATTGACGGCAGGCCTCAAAAAGGTGCCAACTGTAACGGTAATTGGTGATACGACCGCAGGTTTTATTGGTAATCCTGATTTTACCCATTTGTCAGGTGTTTGGTATATGCAGGTATCAAATGAGGAATTTAAACTGCCCGATAATTATCAAGATTCTTCCCACCGGTTTCGCGGAATTCCGCCAGACAGCATAGTGCATATTAACCCTGATGATGCTGCATCCGGGATAGATACGATACTCGAAGCAGCAATAGAGGTGCTGTCACCTTAGTTTATTTTTAATAAAAGTTTTGGGTATATACTTGCTGAGTTTACCAAAAACGTGGATGTATTCTTTGACATAAATTGTGAATTGCAGACACCACCAGAAGTTTATTCCATCTCTGTTATGTCGAATTCATGTTAATTATATTAAAGGCTTGGAGTTACTAATTTTTGTTGAGTGGATTGTATATGAATATTCGAACAGCTACGGCTAACGACCTTCCCCGTGTTCTTGAACTAAATGAAGAAGCACTGCCTCATGTAAATAGTTTGGAGATCAAGGATATGGAATGGTTTCTGGAACATGCACATCGCTTTGTAGCGGTTGAAGTAGAAAAGGTACTGATAGGGTTTATGATTGTGCTTGAGCCGGGGTTGGATTACAAAAGCCTGAATTACAGTTTTTTTTGCAATAACTACAGCAATTTTGAGTATGTAGATCGTATTGTGATTGCGGAAACGCATCGGGGACAGAGGGTAGGCACAGCTCTGTATCAGCAGTTATTTGATCAGACGGAGAAAAAGCGGATAACTTGTGAGGTAAATGTGGAGCCTCCTAATCCAGCTTCCCTGGCATTTCATCGTTTTCTGGGATTCAAGGAAGTGGCTCGCCAACAGACTAATGGCGGCACCAAGAAAGTAGAGTTTATGGTAAAAGAGCTTTAGCCAATAACGCGACAGTGTAGGCTCAGCATGAGCATCATGATATCTTGCCGGCGGGCAGGGTGAAAAAGAAAGTGCTGCCTTCGCCCACTTCACTTTCTGCGAAAATTCGCCCCTTATTTTTTCGGACAAAATCTTTGCAAAGCATCAAACCAAGTCCGGTACCTTTTTCATTATTAGTACCGGTAGTGGAGTAAAAGGAATCGCCTTCAAACAGTTCATGCAGGATATCTTCGGGAATACCAACCCCAGTATCTTCAATAGAAAAAACAACTTCGTCTGCATTTTCGGTGGCAGACATCACAATTTTGCCTTGCTTGGGGGTGAATTTGACCGCATTGGAAAGCAGGTTTAACAACACCAGTTCAATCATATTTGGATCTGCATACACTTTGAGAGGACTACTAAGCTGGCTTTTAACCTCGATTTCTTTTTCCTGTATTTGGGGAGAGAGTATCTTTTGGGTTTCCTCCACTTTCTCTGAAAGGTCAAAAGTTGTGGGTACTACCTTATAGCCATCAAGCTGGCTGCGTGCCCAGTTTAACAGATTATTGAGCAGGGTAGAAGTGTACTTGAATTTGGCAGCCAGTTCAGGAATCATTTCCTGCATTTCTTCCTGAGAAAGAGCCTTCATATCGGTTAAAGTAATGAATCCATAAAGAGAACTCAGGGGGCCGCGAAGGTCATGGGCGATGATGGAAAATAAATGAGTTTTGATTTCATTCATCTCTTCCAGTCGTGCTGCTTGCTGTTCAATCTGGAGATTCTTCTCCCGCAATAAATCGTTGGCCTTTTTACGCAGCGAGGAGTTTCTGTATTGAGAATATGCGACAACGGCCATGATCAACAACAAAAACAAAGCAATGATGATATAGAGGTTACGGTCGGCTACCTGTTTGGCATTTTCAAGGTTCTGCTGCTGTTGGCTTTCCCTGAGTTCCAATTCGCGTTTACGGTACTCAACCTCGGCTTCAAGACGTCCAAGTTCCCTGCTGATGTCTTCATTTTTAAGGCTATCAGATAATTCTTTGTGCAATTCATGGTAACTCAACGCGGTTTCAAACTCACCTCTTTCTTTATAGATATTTGTGAGGGTTTCCGCCGTCATATTTTTTTCGGGAAGAGCCTCGTAGCTTTCGGCGATACGGAAAGCTTCACGGGCAATCTCCAGGGCTTGGTTTACATCGCCCATTTGAAGGTAGGTATTGGCAATGCCATCCAGGGATTGCACTTTTTGTGTTTCATTATCCAGCTGGTCGTATTCATCAATGGATAAGTTAAAGTGGTAGAGGGCTTGTTCGTACTCACCCTCGGCCAGGTAAATTTGTCCCAATTTAAAATGACTTAACGCCAGGGCACGTTGATCAAAGCCATCACCTTCAAAATTAAGTACCCTGTTCAACTGCTCTTTAGCTTTCGCGTATTCTTTTAATTCATAATAGATGAATCCCAGGTTTACGGGGATGGAAATTTTGGAAGCCTCGAGGGTATGGAGGGAATCCAGCTGCAAAAAGATCTGCAGCGCTTCTTCGTAATCTTCCAGTTTCAGGTAACTCACCCCGATGTTATTCATGTTTTGGAAAACACCAAGCTCATTATCCAGCGACGCAAACAAATCTCTGGCATCAATAAAATACTGCAGGCCGGGTTGATAACTACCCTGAGCAGAATAGGAGAGTCCCATCAACTGGTTTAGATAAGCCCTTTCTCTTTTGTAGCGGTCAGGGCCGGCTTCCTCCAGCGATGTGCGAGCCAGGTCATATACTTTTTGATACTGCCCCTTGTAAAAATAGGAAGTTCCCTGCAGGTACCGGGCGAATAGCGCCTCGGAAATATAATCGGCTTCACGGGCAAGTGATTCTGCCAGGCGAGCGTACTTGAGTGTGGAATCGGCATCCACCAGGCGATACGCCATGCCCAGTTCATTTAATAATTGTATGGTAGCGCTGTCTTGTTGTAACTGGCCATCCTGGGTGTAAGGAATGGCCGTTTTCAAACTATCAATAGTTCGCGACTGGCTATAACCTGCCCATGAGAATGTGACAGACAACAATAAAACTATCCCAAAACCATCAAGTAGATGTAGTCTCATATACCGAAATCATTATTTCCGGCCGGTAAATAAACCTTCCATTTCAAAGTGTCAACTATGATCATGTTATTTAACAATTGATGGGGCGGTATTGGCTTCAATGCATAAACTGAATCCGTATATTAGGTGGAATTTTAAACCAAACCCCATTTATGAGAAAGTTAGTTCTGATTATTGCATTATCTGCACTGATGATTTCCTGTTCATCTCCGGATAACCAAAAAGTATTTATCAATGCCAACGGCTATACGTTTAGCGGCGATACACTTACAAGATTTTCTACCCTTATTATCGAAGATGGTAAAGTAAAGGATATTGGCGGGGATGAACTGGCAGATGGAATAACCAGCGAGCAGGTAACGGATCTGCAAAACAAAACGGTGCTCCCGGGATTAACGGATGCACACGCGCACGTAATGGGATTAGGGTTCCAGGAATTGAATATCAACATTGCCGGTATCAACAGCCTGGAGGCTACCCTGGATTCCATCAAAGCGTATGCTGAAGCAAATCCCGATCTGGAATGGATACAAGGGCGCGGATGGAATCAAACGCTATGGCCGGAAAATGAATTTCCCACAGCTGAAGATCTCGACAGCGTGGTGCCGGATCGTCCTGTGTGGCTGACGCGTGTGGATGGGCATGCCGGCTGGGGGAATACCAAAGCTCTGGAGATGGCCAGTATCAGCCGGGATACCCCGGATCCACAAGGTGGACGAATTATTCGTGATGGCAGGGGAGATGCCACCGGGGTTTTTATTGATGCTGCCGAGAACTACGTGACCAAAGTAATCCCGGAACCAACGGCCCAGGAAAGAAAACTGGCCCTTGAAAAAGCCTTGGAGAAAATGGCCAGTGAGGGAATCACCTCCGTTCATGATGCGGGCATAACCGCTCAAACCTGGGATTTATACAAGGAAGTGGCCGATGCCGGAAACATGATTACCCGTATCTATGCTATGATTGGAGGTACCGGTGATGATTTTGATGAGTTATCGAAAAGTGGTCCTGTTGATTCTTATGCCAATGATCGCCTGGCCCTTCGTAGTGTGAAATTGTATTCGGATGGCGCGCTGGGAAGTCGGGGAGCGGCCATGAAAGAGCCTTATTCTGATGATCCCGGAAACCGCGGATTACTTTTTTACACGCAGGAAGAAATGAATGCCATGGTAAATAAGTCCATTTCAAATGGCTATCAAACCAACGTGCATTCTATTGGGGACCGCGCAAACCTGGAGGTGCTGGATGCTTTTGCCCAGGCCAAAGAAAAGTTTGGAGAACAGGGACTGCGCCATCGCATTGAACATGCCCAGATTGTTTCCCTGGAAGACATCCCCAAATTTAAAGAACTAAACCTGATTGCATCTATGCAGGCCACGCATGCTACCAGCGATATGAATATGGCCGAAGATCGTGTGGGGCCCGAGCGTATCAAAGGCGGATATGCCTGGCAAACCTTCTTGGATCAGGGCACGGTAGTAGCTAATGGCTCAGATTTTCCGGTTGAGCACGTGAACCCATTCTTTGGATTGTATTCTTCGGTGACGCGTCAGGATCATGAAGGAAATCCTCCCGGCGGTTGGTACCCTGAAGAATCACTAAGCCGGGAAGAAACGCTTAAATCATTTACCATCAATGCGGCATATGCCGGTCATCAGGAAGAAGTACTTGGTAGCCTGGAACCCGGTAAATGGGCTGATTTCATCGTGATTGATCGTGACTTCTTCGAAGTTCCTACCATTGAAATCTGGCAAACAGAAGTACTTCAAACCTGGGTAGCCGGGGAGAAGGTGTTTGGGGAATAAAGTGATTAAAGGTTAAACCTGCTCTCTCTAAACCTGTTTTTAGATCTTTCACTGCATTCCGCTATGCTACATTTCGTTCAAGATGACAAGTGGGTAAGGGGTAGGAGTCATAGGCGCCAAAGGCGTCTTATTGCGTGACTTGCTGTCTTGAGTGTCATCCAGACGAAAGAATGTAGCGTAGCGGAATGAATGAGGAAGGATCCTTTGTATATTGAATTAGTATATATCAGCATTTAGTACACTATTGAATAAATTAAAGATGAAAGATTAATTTTGAGTGCTGAGTGCTGAGTGCTGAGTGCTGAGTGCTGAGTGCTGAGTGCTGAGTGCTGAGGAACATCACTGCTTGCTTGAAGTCTAAGTACTGAACATCAATAAAAATAAAAGTCATGAGATCGATGTCAGCAAAATTCACCACTTTGATATTTGGAATGCTACTTGTTGTCGTTTCATGCGATAGTACAAATAGCAACAGCAACAATAATACACCACCAGAAATACCCCCTTCAGAGTCACTTAAGGCTGACTTTTCCGGCATGCAGCAAGCTGAAAAAGTGAAAGCTAAATCAGCAGTTGAATCCAATTTTGCAACGGCCTTAGTTGCAGCCGGAGTGATGAAAGTGATCCTGGATGTAAACCTTGTTATTCCCCGAACATTAATTAGCGCCGCCCAAAATCATGATCCCGAAAAAATTGCCAATGGCGAATGGGAGTGGGAATATTCCACCACCGTAAACCAGAATAATTTTGGCGTACGATTAACCGCGCAAGCTAACGGAGACAGCGACGCCACCTGGAGATTCTTCGTAACAAATTCAGCGGCCAATCCTCCGCTTGAAAACAGTTTGCTATTTGAAGGAGAGGCTACCTATGACGCCGAATCAGGCAGCTGGACTTATTATGAGCCTTCTTCCGGTGAACAGGTTTCGGTGATTAACTGGGAAGTTGGAGAAGAAGAGCGGTCACTAACCCTGGAAGTAACCAGCGACCGGAACGACAACTTTGGTGATACCATCGAATACACGGTGGATGGAAATATAAAAACCGTGATTTACACCGATGCTTCTTCAGGAGAGATATCCACGCTGGAGTTTAATTCTGAAACGCATATTGGTTTCATCATCTCACCGGATTATAATAATGGCGAGAAATCCTGCTGGGATGAAGACTTGAATAATGTAGCTTGTGATTCTTAACCACGGATCAAGGAAATAAGAATGAAGCCCCGGCCGATAGAGTCGGGTTTTTTATTGGTCCCAGCCGAGGCTCAAAAACCCTACACTTTTAGTGCAGCACGTTAGTATTCCGAAGAAATCTAATGGCTAAAATTATGATGTCATTCAGAAGCTACCGCTGAAGAACCTTAGCCAGATAATGATTACTAGCCAACCAATGGCAACAGCGCTTGAGCCACTGGAAATATAGTTCAGGAAATTGGTTGAAGAAGCTCTGCTAAATGCAAGGTCCATCGTCCAGATTCCGAATTGCTCGGGAGGGATGGTGGAGAAGCCGAGACTTTCAGTCCCTAACTAAACCCCTGCACTTTCAGCGAAGGGTATTTCAATTCATCTTAGACAGAATATCATACAAGGTAGCCCAAACGCGGAACAGACAACCTGCACCTCGCAACGCTGACTTGGCCTTGCACCTTTCTCGGAATACATATATTATATGTGTGATATATGTAAAATATTTATGAGGACTATGGCAGATACACAAAATCCATTGAGAGGAAGAGGCGCATCCGATAACCCGGTGAACCGTTTTGAAGGCAATTATATTGATTATGATCTGGATGAAGAAACAGGAGAGAAACCATCCCCAAAAACACAGTTAATACCCGATCACACCAAATCGGTTATCGCCTATAATAAAAGTGAGGATGTTGGTTTTAATGCCAGCATTAATCCCTATCGGGGCTGCGAGCATGGGTGCATTTATTGCTATGCCCGGCCTTATCACGAATACTTAGGTTATTCATCCGGCCTGGATTTTGAGTCAAAGATTGTGGTGAAGTATGATGCACCGGAGATCCTGAGGAAAGAATTATCCTCAAAAAACTGGAAGCCGCAAGTCATCGCTATGAGTGGTGTTACGGATATCTATCAACCCATTGAACGAAAGCTGGAGTTAACCCGCGGCTGTCTGGAGGTGCTGGCAGAGTTCCGGAACCCGGTAGGCATGATCACCAAAAACCATTTGATAACGCGCGACCTGGATCTACTCTGTGAGCTGAATGAGTACCAATGTGTAAGCGTAACCGTGTCTGTAACCAGCCTGGATAAAGATTTGACTGGTGTAATGGAACCCCGCACCTCAAGGCCAAAAAAACGACTGGAAACCATCCGCAAGTTGGCCGATGCCGGTATTCCGGTGGGCGTGAATGTAGCCCCAATTATTCCCGGACTCACCGATCATGAATGTGCTGAAATCCTGGAAAAGGCTGCGATGGCTGGGGCAAGTTTTGCAGGGTATACCATTGTAAGATTGCCCTACAAAGTGAAAGATTTATTCAAAGAATGGCTGGAGCAACATTTTCCGGACCGTAAGGATAAAGTGCTTAATAAAATTTTAGACATCCGGGACGGAAAGCTGAACAATTCGGAATGGGGCACCCGGATGAAAGGAGAAGGAAACTTTGCCCGGCAGATATCGGACTTGTTTAAGGTGCAAACCAAAAGGCTTGGTTTAAATGAAAGCAGGAGACAGCTTACTACCGATCATTTTATCCGAAGTGCAGGCAATCAGCTTAACTTGTTTGGCGGATAAGCAAGAATATGGAACAATGGCGTCAGGCTACGGTATCAATATTTACAAAAATTAATTGATTAGTCAGTAACAATTGCTGCTAATCGACGTGATACTGCATGTAGCTTGACCCGATATCTTTCCAAAAGTAGCTTTTTTAACATAGTAGCCTGCTTTTCCCGATATCGGGTTTTTTTATTTCTGTTAATTTCTCTTCATCGTTTCTTCAAGTGCAAAAGTTATTTCTAATTTGACATTGCAATGATTGGCAAGTACAATCTAAGTGCCAATCTAAATCTCTTAAAAGGAGGATAGTTATGAACGAAGAAGCTTTTCTTGAAGCCGCAGAAAGCGGCGACCTCGACACAATAATTGGGCTCATCAATGATGGGGTTGATGTAAACTCCAAAGATATACATAGCCGTACGGCGCTATTAAAAGCGGCAAAACACGGACACTATGATGTGGTAGAATTTCTAACGAAACACGGAGCAGAAGTAGATCACAGAGATAACAGGGGCACTTCCCCTTTATATTGGGCTTCAGCCAATGGTCATTTTAAGATTGTTCAGTTTTTGATAGAACATCAAAGCGATGTGGATGTTCATGACGACCGTGGTTGGTCGGCCAAAGATCAGGCGGTTACGCACCATTACAACAATGTGGTAGAATTATTAGACGCTGCAGGCGCGCACTAATTCAGTTCATTAGTATTTATTAGATAATAAAAAAGGCCGTGATAATTTCTCATCACGGCCTTTTGTTTATCGAGGCTATTAGTTTTCGATAGGTATTGAGCGCTGCTCAATTTCTTCAATCAGGTTCGGCAGTTCTCCTTCAAAAATTGGTTCTACCTTTTCAAATTGTTCGTCCACGCGCTGTGCAAGATCCTCATACACGGCGTATTGTTGTTCGGTGGGCCTTCCATCGCCAGAAGCTACAGTATTTGCCAGCGAGGCCAGCTTGTTATTAAGCTTGATCTCGTAGTTCAGCACATCCTGGAATGATTCGGCTTTCACCTGCATCAATTCTCCTTCCACTTCTGCCAGTACTTTAAGCATGGCATCGGCGCGCTCCTGTACTTCTTCGCTGTCAGTAAAGTCAGATTTCACCTTGTTGATCTCATCCCGTACTTCGCGAATACGGTTGATGGTTTTATGTGTAGTATCCAGCTTGGCGATGATGGTTTGCTGAAGATCAAACTGGGCTTGGAAATCTTCCTGCGTGGTTTCAATGCGTGGATCTTTGCTGATCACGAATTCTTGCGAACCTACCACTTCGTCATCTACCAACAAGCGTACCTGGTAGGTTCCTGGTACTGCTCGTGGACCAATGGTAGACCCAGACCATAAAATCTGCGTTCCGTTGATATCAGCCGCACCGGGATAGCGCATGTTCCATTCAAACATGTTTTGTCCCTGATTGATGCTCAATACATCCGAAGGGGTATTGTCCTCTTCTTCATAGAACTCTTCGGATTCTTTCACCGGTTTACCATCAAGGTCTTCTTTACTGGAGAAAGTACGAATGAGGTCTCCATCGGGCTCCAGGAACTCAAGTTTCACTTCGGCATCGGGTACATTATTCAGCGTGTAATAAACCACTACACCGTCTTTAGGGTTTTCGCCAACAGTTTCACCGGGATCGGGTTCGCTGTGGCGGCCAAAGAGGTAGGTGTTCTCTGGTTCATAGAGATAGTAGTCAGCGCTGCTAACTTCGTCACTTAACTGGTGCAGAACCGAAAGGTCATCCAGAACCCAGAAAGAACGTCCCTGTGTGGCAATGATCAGGTCTTTGTCTCGCTTATGAACCGTCAGGTCAGTAATGGGAACGGCTGGCAGGTTCAACTGAAGTGGTTGCCATAGTTCTCCATCATTGAAAGAAACATACACGCCGGTTTCAGTTCCGGCATACAACAATCCTTCTTTATTTGGATCTTCCCGAATGGTTCGGGTGAAGTCTCCTTCTGGTATTCCGTTGGTGATCTTGGTCCAGCTGCGGCCGTAGTTATCGGTTTTATACAGCATGGGAGAGAAGTCATCAAACTTGTACCGTGTAGCGGCCAGGTAAGCCGTTGCCGGATCGTGTGGAGAAGCATCAATGATGCTGGCCATGGCCTCAGGCATGCCCTCAGGAGTTACATTGGTCCAGGTTTCGCCGTTATCGCGGCTCACGTGGATCAGTCCGTCATCGGCACCGGCCCAAAGTACGCCGGGTTCTACGGTAGATTCAGCAAAGGTAAAGATGGTATTGTAATACTCTACACTGGTATCATCTTTGGTAAGCGGACCACCGGATTCGCCTTGCTTCGATTTATCATTTCGGGTTAAATCGGGGCTGATGTCTTCCCAGCTCATACCCTCGTCTGTAGAGCGGTGTACATATTGAGAAGTAGCATACAGTACATCGGAATTATGAGGGGAAATGTAAATAGGGAAAGTCCACTGGAACCGGTATTTAAGGTTCTCAGCACCGGCGCCCATGGGGTTGTCGGGCCACACGTCAATACGATCGCTTTGGTTGGTGAAGTCGTTGAATTTGTTGAAATAACCGCCGTAGCTACCGCCATAGGTCACATTTGGATCGTCGGGATCGGGGGCAATATAACCACTCTCACCACCGGCTACAGGAGCCCAGTCGCGCTCGGTGATGCCGGATCCGGCTGTACGGCTTTTGATTCCAACGGTGCTGTTATCCTGCTGTGCCCCATAAATGTAATATGGGAATTGGTTGTCGGTGATAACCTGGTAGAATTGTGCGGTGGCATACTTGTAATAAGAAGACCAGCTTTCACCGCCATTGTATGACACCTGTCCACCGCCATCATCGGCAATAACCATGCGCTTGCTGTCATTGGGATCAATCCATAAATCATGATGATCACCGTGGGGAGTTCCCAGGCGGTCGAAAGAACTACCACCATCGGTAGATTTGTAGAAACCAACATTCAATACAAATACTTCATCCTCACTTTCGGTGCCGGCTACAATGTGCGTGTAATACCAGGCTCGCTGGCGCAGGTTTCGATTTTTGTTGGTACGCTGCCAGGTTGCACCGCTGTCATCTGAACGGAATACTCCGCCATTATCATTTTCAATAATAGCCCAAACGCGATCGGGATTGACGGGAGAAATGGCTAGCCCAATTTTACCAAGAAGTCCTTTAGGCATTCCGGGGCGCTGGGAGATATTTTCCCAGGTTTCGCCGCCATCAACACTTTTGTAAAGACCGCTGCCTTCGCCGCCACTCGACATTTCCCAAGGGTTACGGTAGGCTTCCCAGAGTGAAGCATAAAGAATTCGGGGATTAGTTGGGTCGATTTCAATATCTACAGCACCTGTTTTTTCATTGTGATAGAGTACTCGCTCCCAATTTTTACCACCGTCAGTGGTTTTGAAAACACCGCGCTCGCTATTTCCTTCATTGCCAAAAGCATGGCCTAAAACAGCTACCCAAACAATGTCTTCGTTGGTAGGATGTACTACAATCTCTCCAATAAAATGGGAATCACCCAGTCCGATATGTTGCCAGGTTTTACCACCGTCAACCGAACGGTACATGCCATCCCCGGCCGACATATTACCGCGAATACAGGTTTCTCCCATACCGGTGTAAATGACGTTTTGGTTTGATGGGGCTACACTGACAGCACCTACCGATCCCGTTTTGAAATATCCGTCTGATACGTTGTTCCAGTTAATCCCTCCATCGGTAGTTTTATACACACCTCCACCGGTGAATCCGGCATAGTACGTATGGGGTTGATCAGCATGACCACTTACGGCTACCGAACGCCCGCCGCGAAAAGGCCCAATGTTTCGGTATTCCAATTCCTGGAATAAAGATTGCTCATAAGTAGGATTTGAAACGTCCTCACCATGGCCGAATATCTGGGCCTGAACCGGTGATGACAATCCCCAAATTAATAGGGATGCTGCGCATAAAAATATGCTGCCAACAAGTTTATAAAGGATGTTTTGGTGTGTCATAGATACCTAATTTTATTGAAGATTTGCGTTATGGATGCTGTTTTTTGAATGTATAAAAAAAATGATGAGATGAGCGTAAAAAAATGTCAATGGGGGTAATAAACAGGGGGTAGTTATGTTACAATATGTTACCAAAAAAAGCCCCGGACGAAAAACCGGGGCTTTATGTGTAAATGGGTAATCAAAACGCAGCTCTAATTGTAGGCTTCGTTTTGCACAAGGTTTTCGTTGGCATCGATATCACGGGACGGGATTGGGAAAACCTGGCGTCCTGCATTTGTTAGTGAAACGGGATCACTGTTGATGCGGTCAACACCGGTGAGTTCAGAAAGTGCCACACCAGTTCGGATCAGGTTAAACCAGCGATGGCCTTCCATCATAAACTCAATGCCTCGTTCATGTTCAATAGCTCCCATAATCTGGTCGGCTGTTGAAACACCAGCACCAAGCGTATCGGCAAGGCCGGCCCGGTTGCGGATTTCATTTAGATCAGAAAGGGCCCCTGCAAAATCAGGAGTCGCTTTTAAAGTCCGGGCTTCGGCACGGTTCAGGTACATTTCTGCCAAGCGCAATACCTGGATGTTGTCATCACCACCGGCTTTAGCATATTTGCTGGGGTAGTATGCCCCTACGTTATCATCAAAGCCAATCAGGTTACCGCGTACATCGTTGCTGCGAGACATTACCATCTCGGCAAAATCGGTATGCAGGGCAATATCACCCCGGCCACCTGCGCTGGATGGGAAGTACCAGAAACGGATGTCGTTACCATCGGTAGTATTATATGCCAGCTCAAAAATAGCTTCTGAGGTGTTTTCATCCCGGAAGATACTCGCGTATTCATCCACCAAATCAAAGTTATAGTCGTTGATAACTTCGCTGGCGTAGCTTTCGGCAGCAGAATAATCTCCCGTGTAAAGGGCAAGGCGGGAAAGCAATGCTTTTACCGCAGCCTCGGAAACTCGGGATGGAGTAGAGAATCCGGAAAGCAGACCTTCGGCTTGTTCCAAATCACTTCTTACCAAAGCATATGAGTCACTGATAGATGCTCGGGATGGGAAGCTGCTCTCATCAATCTGACGCGCGGGTGTAGTTACCAGGGGTACACCAATTTCGCCATACACGCCTTCAACACCACCAAAGGTGCGGGTTAAGTCAAAGTAAGCCAGTCCACGAATGAAATATGCTTCTCCGAGTAACTGGTCTTTCGTTGCTTGAGGAATATCATCCAGTCCAGGCATCGCCTCAATGATATTATTGGCGTGATTTATAGTAGTATAAGCCTGAGACCAAAGGTTTCGGTTTTCCAGGTTACCGGCAGAGGTCACATAGGTATCCATCTCTCGGTAAAAATCCCAGGTACCAATACTTTGAGAGATATCGGAAGTCACATCACTCATAATGAATAAGTTGCTTCCGTAATAATCGGTTGACTGCAACTGGCTGTATAGTCCGTTTAGTGCGGCTTCGGCACTTTTCTGATCCCGGATAGCAATTTCATCGGAAATGGCCGTCTGGGGTTCCTGATCTAACACATCACAGCCCACGGCTGCCAACAGTGCAATAAGTAGATATTTTTTAAAGTGTTTCATGAGGTATATAAAATTTTTCAATTAAAATGAGAGATCAATTCCACCAATAATGGATCGGGCTTGCGGCATGGTATAGAACTCAATACCTCGCGTGAGAGCGGTAGAAGCCGTCGCGGTTACTTCAGGATCCAGGCCGGTGTAGTTGGTGAAGGTGAGCAGGTTTTGGCCGGTCAGGTAAATACGTGCCCGTGAAATACCTACGCCTAGTTTGCTCAGCAATTCAACCGGCAGGGTGTAGCCGATGGTGGCATTTTTCAGTCTCATGTAAGAACCGTCTTCAACAAAACGGGAGGGGCGAAGGTTACCGGCGTAATTTGCACTGGTCATACGTGGTACCATAGTTTTGTCGCCCGGTTCTTGCCAGCGGTCCAACTGAGTGCTTATGTAACCGGTATTACGTGCTCCACCATGCTCCTGGAAGAATCGGTTCCAGTGTAGTTGCTCATTTCCGTAGCTATACTGGAAGAACACAGACAAATCGAAGTTTTTGTAGTTGAAGCGATTGGTAATACCTCCAAAGAAATCCGGGTTGGCATCACCTACAATTTTGCGGTCAACATTTGGGTTAAACGTGCCGTCGCCATCTACATCAGTAAAGATAGGTGCTCCGGTCTGTGGATCAACGCCCGTCTGCTCATGAAAATAGAAGGAGTACATGGGCTTTCCTTCTTCGTAACGATAAATGTCACGGTTGTACACGTTAAAGGGTGCGGCCAGCTTCAAAATCTTATTTCGGTTGCCGGCAATGTTGAACAGTACATTCCAGTTAGCATCGGTTGTTTGAATGATATCAGCCGCTACAGAAAACTCAATTCCTTTGTTTTCCAGCTCACCAAAGTTTTGTACCAGCTCGGCAAATCCGGTAGATAGGGGTACTGGTACGGCAAGCAGCAGGTCTTCGGTTTTCTTATTGTAGTAATCAAACACCAGGTTAACGCGGTCCTCAAAAAGTCCGAGGTCAACGCCGATATCAAGCTGCTTGGTGGTCTCCCATTTCAAGTCAGGGTTGGCCAGCTGAATTGGGCTGGTTCCTGGGCTGTCGGTATAGCTTTCGCCACCCCACAGGCCGCGGGACTGAAAGTTGTCGATACCGCTTTGGTTACCGGTAATACCATAACTGGCACGGAATTTCAGTTCGGAAATTGCCCCTACTTCAAAAAAGCTTTCTTCAGAAACTAACCATCCAAGCGCAACGGATGGGAAAGTTCCCCAACGGTTGTTTTCACCGAAGCGGGATGAGCCATCACGGCGAACGGTTAAGGTGGCCAGGTACTTACTGTCGTACTCATATTTCACACGACCGAAGAAAGATGCAATGCCCCAACTGGTGCCGGTAGATAAGGCCGTTTGAACCGCGGCATCTTCAATCCTTCGGAAATCATTACTTGGAAACTGTTCACCTTCAGCGGTGGTACGTTCAAACTTTGATTCCTGCACACTAGTACCCAGTAGAACACTGAAATCATTTTTACCCACATCAAAGAGATAACTGAGGGTATTTTCTGCGGTCCAGTTACGGATCAGTGCTACTGTTGAAAGTGCGCTACCATTTACAGCTGAGCCGTTGTTAAGGAACGTGTTATCGTAGCGGTCCTCTTTAATCTGGTTGTAATCCAAGCTCCAGCTGGTTCGGAATGTGAGCCCTGGAATGAACTCATAATCGGCAAATACGTTTCCGATCAAGCGGTTAACATCCATGTTGAAGTCAACCTCGTTGGCCGCTGCAACCGGATTCTCGAAGATACTGAACTTGGTGTATCCACCTTCACTATTATAAACGGGAAGGTTTGATGGGAGAAAGTAAACGCCACCCAAAACACCGGTGATGTTATCGTTATTCCGTGCGCGGTTACGATTTGAAAATGAATAGGTGGTGCTGGTTCCAAATGTCAGTTTTTCTGATGCCAGAATGTCGAGGTTCAGACGGGCACTGCTGCGAGTATAAGTAGCAGGTTTTACAACCCCGTCCTGATCAAAATTAGAACCGGATACGGAATATTTAATGTTCTCATTACCACCGCTAACAGTGAGATCATAGCTGGATACACGACCTGTGCGGAACACCTGGTCGCCCCAATCGGTATCAATCGCACTTTGGGGATTGGCATAAGGCTCTGGTTGCCCATTGTTGCGGGCTGCTTCATTCATTAACATTTCGAACTCCGGTCCGCTAACAAGGTCGGGGGTATTTACTGGTTCTTCGAAACCGGTATAAGCCGTGAAACTTACTCTTGGTTCGGAGAAACTTCCCCGTTTGGTTGTGATTAAAACCACTCCGTTGGCTGCACGTGCTCCGTAAATAGCTGTTGCAGACGCATCCTTCAGAATCTCGATAGACTCAATATCGGATGGGTCAACATCAGCCAGTGCACTGGTGGTTTCACCTCCCAAACCCAAGCCGAAGTCGCCGGTTTGGATGGGTACACCATCAACAACATACAGTGGATCACTGCCGCCTGAAATGGATGAGGTACCACGGATTTTTACGAAGATACCTCCGCCCGGTGTACCAGAGTTGGCGCTTACCTGAACCCCGGCTGCCCGGCCTTGCATAAGCTGGTCACTGCCTGCAACGGGTGTGTTGGCAACATCTTCAGCACTAATTGAAGATACCGCACTGGTAAGTGTTTTACGGTCTTGTTCACCATAACCAACCACTACTACATCTTCGAGCAGCTGGACGTCTTCTTCCAACTGAATATTGATGGTTTCACGATCTCCTACTACAGTCTCTTGTGTGATGAAACTGATATACGTAAAGGTGAGTACGGCATCGGGGCCTGAGACCTCTATTTCGTAGTTACCTTCCACATCGGTACTGGTACCGTTCATCGTCCCTTTTTCAAGGACATTTACTCCCGGCAACGGACTTCCATCTGCTGCAGAAGTTACGGTTCCGGATATCACTACCTGGGCGTAGCTGATGCTTGTAGTAAGTGTTAGTGCAAATAAAAAAAGGCAGGTTAATCGCCAGCCTCTTCCCAGAATACTTATAAAGTTGTCCTTAAAAGTAGATACAGTTAGGGCTGTACCTGATTGGTATTTGTACATCATAGTTACCTTCCTGTTATTTTAGTTGTATATGTATTTCAGGTCCAAGTGAAAATTAGCCCTTCCGTATTTTCATTTTTGATACCTGAATAATCCCCAAGTTAAAGGCGTTCAAAAGGGTGGATTTATCGTAGTTTTTAATTCCCCTAATGTTGTTTTTTTTGCGCTTTTTTTGTGGGACAGGTCTACTCTACCCAATAAGAAAGTTAATTTCAATATTATTGCCCGAAAATTTACTTAGCCCTTGTTGTATTATAAATATATGATTTATAGTTGCTTGTAAATATTTTATAGCATTTAATATTGGTAATTAAACGTAAAAAGGGAAAAATCGGATGGTCTGGGTTATCGCTCAGCCGATGAGAAGAGATGCGAAAAATTTACACGGATTTTACTTAGAAAAAGGGCTGGTTTGGCGCTATTTTCCATAGAGCAAAAAGATGGTAGGCCGTTTATGCAAATTGGGCAATTTACCCGACTTCCAGTCTCCAACAGTTTTGCTGTGAATTTCCTCATCAGGCAGGGTGATGTCGGTAGCCGTACACAGCTTGGTTTCTGGCCGGCAGGTTTGCAGGATGTCTTTAAGCAGCTCGTTGTTTCGGTAAGGAGCTTCCATGAAAATCTGGGTACGGTCGTGCCGTCGTGATTCCCCCTCAAGCTGGGTAATCATTTGTTTTCGGGGATGTTGGTCGATGGGCAAGTAGCCATGAAAAGCGAAGTTTTGCCCGTTAAAGCCGGAAGACATCAGCGCCAAAAGAATGGATGAGGGGCCTACAAGAGGCACAACCTTGATGTTATTCTGATGAGCCAGTTTTACCAGTTTAGCACCGGGATCGGCCACGGCAGGTGCTCCCGCTTCGGAAAGAATGCCAGCATCTTTACCCGCTTTAAGGGGCCTTAAAAAAGAATAGATTTCCTGGTCGGGCGTGTTTTTATTGAGATGATAAAATTCAATCTCATATTCCGGAATAGTATCGCCTACCCACTGAAGAAAAGAAGTGGCACTCCGCAGGTTTTCAACCATCAGCACTTCCAGCTGGCGCAGTACATTCAGCGTGTATTCCGGGATGGTATTGTTTTCGGGCGTTTTACCCAGTGTAGTTGGTATTAAGTATAAAGTGCCTGGCATCAGTCTACCCGTTCAATGTTAAATTTATCTTCGTTAGCATTTGCTGCTTTTCGCTTCACATACCGGTTAAGAAAAAAACCGGCGGCCCCTGCAATGATGAGTCCAATAATAGCTACGCTCATATTAAAGAGGGAGGTACTGCGCTGAATATCATAGGTGGGAAAAAGCACAATTTCCTGTGCATTGCCTTCTTTATACCGGATGGGAATATTGGAACTCTCCATCAACTTTTGAGCCATCTGTATGGATAGAGTAAGCCGGCGCTCGATAAGTTTGCCTTCGTCGGTTTCAAACCGGATATCTACATAGCCGTTACTTTGGGCCGCAATTTGTTTGATATCAAAATCCGTTACCTCAGCCAGATAAGAAGTCCCGTTCTCATAAGTATCCTGAGAGCTGGTGTACACGGTAGCCTGCTGAAAAATTAAAAATAACAGGTAAGCCGGAACTAACCAGTATGCATACAAAAACCGATATTTACTCATTACTTACTCTGTTGAATTTGGTTGAGGGTGGTTTCGTAGAGTGCGGGGTCCCAAATCAGTCGTTGTTGAAAATCTTCCTGCATATGGTTGGCCGACATATGCACCCAGAAACCCACAGGCAACTGATCAAAAAACACAGCCTGTACCGAGGTATGCCCGTCATAGATGGAAGTGCCAAAATCAATGCCTCCCAATAGTCCCATACGGTTATCATAAATGGCAGCGTAGTCATCAAAACTTCGGCTGATGGGTTCGGAGCCCATTGGCCAACGGAGCTTCGTTTTAATTTGGTTAGAAATTTTTGGGGTGAAGATGTTGTCCTCCAGCAGCTCTTGCATCAGCCCGGCTAAAAACCGTGTGTTAGCCCGTGGGAAATAGGCCAGGGCATCGCGTTCCTGCATAAAAGTGAGGGACAGGCGGCCATCCTCAAACTGGTTTTTCACACGTTGATTATAAGCCGGATTTTCATTCAGGCGGCGCGCGGCTTGGATAGAACGCTGAGCAAAATCAGGGAAGTTATCTGCTGAAAGGCTCGCCGTATCACTCAAGGAAGGATTGATAGTGGTATACATGCCGCTGAAAGGCAAGGGCAGGGCCGTTTCGGGGAGATTGAGTGAATCTGCCAGGGCACGCAGGTTTTGTTCCCCCAGACGAAACCACAGGTAGTCGGCAGAAACCAAATCACTGTTCTGCAGCATGGCTTTGACCACTTCATCAAGAGGGGCCGTACCGTCTTCAAAAGTATCAATCAGTTTCTGGTGGTTGTTTTCACTGATTTCAGGCAGGGCAAATTTCTGAATTTCGGCTATCTCAATGGTTTCATCAGGATTTAGCTTTCCGTTAGCTACTTGCCGTTCATATTCTATCAACAGAAATAAATTAGCTGTGGCACCCAATGCTCGAGGGATATTTTCACGATAAAAAATCCCGGAATCAGGATTACTTACGTTATAGGATGTGATGGATACCCATTCGGGATGTTCGCCAACGAATTCGGCAAGTCCCTTCAGGGAATAGGTGTTTTCAATGTATTCACTGCCTTCGGCCATGCCGGCTTCGTTTTCAAATAAAGTCTCAAAGCCGGAATAATTCAGCCCTATGACCATTGCAAAAACAAAAGCTGCCGCTGCCAAAAAGACCAATAGAAATTTAAGCGCTCTCTTCAAGAATGGAGAATTTAACAAGGTTAGGATTTTGAGCTTTAAAGATACAAAGAAGAAGGCAGCATATCCGTTTTTTTCAGTGAGTAGTGAGCGGTTCACAGGTTTCCGTCAAAACATTTGTATTTGCTCTTAAAGGAACACCAACAGAGACCGTATTTGCTAATCTACTTATTTCCTTCATTCCCTTTCTTTACTCTGAGAAAATTCCGTACTTAGCCCGCCTATCAACCCCAAAAAATAAACTCTCTGCATTCTCCATAATGAAGAATCCATTTAAGCGTAACGCTCCTGAAAAGGAATTTGTAATTGCGGGCAAAAAGGGAGGATTAGGTACATTCGGTGGGGTTTTTACACCTTCTATTCTTACCATTCTCGGCGTAATAATGTATCTGCGCTTTGGCTGGGTTGTGGGCAATGTGGGGCTGATAGGTACACTTCTTATTGTTACCATTTCCACCTCAATTACTTTTCTTACGGCATTATCTATCGCCTCTATCGCCACCGACCAGCGCGTGCGTATCGGCGGGGCTTACTATATGATCAGTCGTTCGCTGGGTATAGAATCCGGGGGAGCAATTGGCATACCGCTTTATTTAGCCCAGGCACTTTCAGTGGCTTTGTATACAGTAGGTTTTGCTGAAAGTGTGGTAGGCGTTTTCCCTGGGTTCGACATTAAGATTGTTGGGTTGATTACCACTATTGCTGTTGCAGGCTTAGCGTTAGTATCGGCAAAGGCGGCTATTCGTGCGCAGTATTTTATCATGTTTGGGATTGCACTATCACTCTTATCATTGCTTTTCGGAAGTCCGATTGAGCAATCCAGTATCGAGATGTGGGGTGCTTCGCAGGAGAACTCCGCAGGTTTCTGGGTAGTGCTGGCCGTATTCTTTCCAGCGGTGACAGGTATTATGGCTGGCGTAAATATGTCGGGTGATTTAGAGAACCCATCCAAGTCGATACCTAAAGGAACCTTTGCTGCTATCGGAGTAGGGTATATAATTTATATGGGGCTGCCGATCATTTTGGCCAACCGAGCTGATGCACTTACACTCATCGACGATCCGCTGATTATGCGCAAAATTTCTTATTGGGGTGATGCTATCCTCATTGGTGTTTGGGGAGCCACCCTCTCAAGTGCGGTCGGTAGTATCCTTGGAGCCCCTCGCGTATTACAGGCCCTGGCCCGTGATGGCGTTTTGCCCCGATGGTTACGCTGGTTGGGCCGTGGAGACGGTGAAGACGATTCCCCCCGTGTTGGTACGGTGTTGACTTTAGGCGTGGCGCTTGCAGCGGTATGGCTTGGCGATTTGAATATGATTGCTCCCATACTCACGATGTTTTTCCTGACTACCTATGGGGTGTTAAATATCACAGCCGGTATCGAGCGGTTGCTTAACAGCCCATCTTTCCGTCCCAAGTTTAAAGTACACTGGGCCTTTTCGTTATTAGGAGCCGCGGGTTGTATTGCGGTTATGTTTTTGATTAATACGGTTGCTACTATCATTGCTTTTGTGTTTGTAGTGTTGATATTTCTGTGGTTGGAGCAGCGGGAAATGAAAGCGGCCTGGGGGGACGTACGCAATGGAATCTGGATGGCCATCACACGGGCAGGCCTGATGCGGATTGGCGTGGAAGAGGAATCCAAAACCTGGCGCCCACATCCTTTGGTGCTTTCCGGGGCGCCCACTAAACGCTGGCATCTTATTGAGCTGGCTTCATCCCTGACCCACAACCGGGGGATTTTGACGGTAGCCACGGTACTGACCAGCAGCGATATCGCAGCTAAACGCCGCAAAAATATGGAGAACAACATCCGCGAGTTTTTAAATAAGCGCAGCATTCAGGCTCTGGTACGGGTAACTACCGCTCCCGATGCTTTTGAAGGAGGAGAACGACTCATTCAATCGTATGGACTGGGTGCCCTGGTACCTAATACCGTTATTTTAGGGGATAGTGAAAATGAAGAGTACCGATCAAAATATTGCGGAATGATCTCCGGATTTCACAACCAGCAACGCAACGTGATGGTGGTTCATCAAAATGAAGATCAGGGGTATGGCGACCGCAAGCGTATCGACATCTGGTGGGGTGGACTAAAAGGAAATGGCGGCTTGATGATGATCTTGGCTTACCTGTTGCAAAGCAGCCGTAATTGGTACGATGCGGAAGTACACCTTAAAATGGTGGTTGAAAACGAGATGGCCGGTAAGGAAGCCCAAAAGAACATCGAACGCATCGTAGAAAAAATACGCACAGGTGCAGAGCCTGAGATTATTGTTTCCAATGGGCGTCCCTTCAATGATATCCTGCATGAATCGTCAAAAGATGCAGATCTGGTACTTATGGGGATGGCTGAGCCGGACGAGAATTTCAGTGAATATTATGCCGGGCTCCAACAGCGCCTCAAAGGCTTGCCTACTACTATTATGGTGCTGGCCGCCGAAGAAATATCCTTTGGCGAAGTACTGATGCAGCAAGATAACTTCCAGGAAGACTGAAGAACTTCGAACATTGAACATTCAATGTTGAAGGGAGAACTGTTTGTATTCTCGGTTGCAGATAAGTTGTGACAATTGGCGCTGTTGGAATAGATGTCGGAAAAAATGTTTTATGTAACAAAGCATGTTTCGGGATGATATCGGGTCTTTAGAAGGCCATAACATTATCCCTCTCCGGAGAGGGCATGCGAAATGAGCTTGCTCATGAAGCGAGGGAGAGGGAAGCCAACGCCCCTGCCGCTGAACACAAAATACCCATTGGGACTACCCTCTCTGGTTTTTATCTGCACGGTGGCTGCTTGCAAACCGGTGTCTCCAAAGAGACACAGGATATGGGGGAATGGAAAACCAAGATCTGGATTTTTTTAAAGTCTGGAAGGCTATTGGTGCCAGATATATTTCAAGAACAAGTTATTGGTGAGGCTGTTGGTTGCTTCCCAGAGCAATCCCGCCTGCGCATATCAGAATGTCACTTTTTTCTCCTATCCCAAAATCAACCTGCCTCTTTAGAAATTGTTAACTATATTATTTTATAAGAAGACACAATAAAATCATACATATGACGTATGTTCAAGAGTATGTTAAAAAAATCGGGCGTTTTGGCTTTATTTAATCTCACTTCATTATGAAAAAAAGATTCGCGGTTCCATCTGTTGTAGTAGTAGGGTTATTAATAATGTGGTTTGTTTTCGGGGGGGAATCGACAGATGAGATAGAATTGACCGCCACGCCTCAAACGGGAGAGTTTGTGGTAGATGTAACCAGTAGTGGCGAACTCCGGGCCAAAAATTCCAAAGAAATCATGGGCCCACAAGGAGCCAGAGAATTTCGGGTCAATCAGCTCACCATTCAAAGGCTTATCCCTGAAGGATCTATTGTAAAGGAAGGAGATTTTATTGCCGAACTGGATCGCTCCGAAATTATGGGAAAGCTTCAGGATGCACAGCTCGATCTCCAATCAGCAGAATCCCAGGTAACCCAGGCACAACTGGATAGCACACTGGAACTCTCGCAAGCCCGGGATAATCTCATCAACCTTGAATACGCACTGGAAGAACGCCAGATTGAGGTTGATCAATCCAAGTATGAATCACCTGCCGTACAGCGGCAAGCCGAAATTGAGCTCGATAAAGCACGGCGGCAACTGGCCCAGGAAACCAAGAATTATAAAACCAAAGTCCGGCAGGCCGAGGCCAAGCTCCGCGAAGTAGAGGCTGAGATGACGAAGAAACAAAATGAGATTCAGAAGATCCGGGAACTGATGACTCAGTTTACCGTTTCGGCCCCGGATCAGGGAATGGTGATTTACCAGCGCAACTGGGATGGAACCAAAATAACGGAAGGCAAGCAGATTAGTGCCTGGAATCCCGTGGTAGCTGAGCTCCCTGATTTCTCGGTGATGGAATCAGCGACCTATATCAATGAGGTGGATATTCAAAAAATTGAACTGGGCCAAACGGTTACCATCGGCTTGGATGCAGTTCCCGATAAAGAGCTAACCGGCGTGGTAACTGATGTGGCTAA
The DNA here is from genome assembly GCF_900182705.1 of Gracilimonas mengyeensis. GTDB lineage: Bacteria > Bacteroidota > Rhodothermia > Balneolales > Balneolaceae > Gracilimonas > Gracilimonas mengyeensis. Next base: position 227,881 of record NZ_FXTP01000002.1, read on the forward strand.
CATTGGGGAGCAGCGCAAAAATTACGATTCCAAGGTGTTTGAAGTCATCATTGAAGTGAATGAAAGCGACAGCCTGCTTCGCCCGGCCATGACAACGAGCAACAAGATTCTGATTGATAAAGTAGATGATGCCTTATTTGTGCCCTTGGAAACCGTTCATGCCATCGATTCTTTAAGTTTTGTTTTTCTAAAGGATGGAGCCTCACCGGTGATGCAACAGGTTGAGCTGGGGCTGATGAATGAAAACGCAGTGATTGTTCAGCGCGGGGTAAGCATAGAAGATGAATTATACCTTTCGGTACCGGCAGATACTTCGGGGATACGCAGAAATTATCTGGGCGAATCAATTACGCAAAAATAGAAGGATAGCCCGTGCTTAATAAATTACTTTACAATTTTGACATAGCCATAGAAGCTATTCAGCGTAATAAGTTGCGATCATTTCTTACCTCACTGGGGATTATTTTTGGGGTTTCTTCGGTGATAGCCATGCTTGCCATTGGTACCGGCGCTCAGCAGGAAATACTCACTCAAATGCAGTTACTGGGTACCAACAATGTGATCATTCAGCCGGTACTTGAGCAGGTTGAGGGTAGTGTGGCAGAAGCCGAACAAAGTCAGGGCGATCAACGGAAATACTCACCGGGCCTTAACCTTCAGGATCTCAACAGCATTAAAGAAGTGATGCCTGAGGTAGAACACATCAGCCCTGAAATCATCTTTGAAACCAATTTTATACGGAATGCCCGCATGCGCAGCGGAAAGATAGTTGGCGTGAATGACGAGTATTTTGAGATCAATAATTTTACCCTGCAAAGTGGGAATAATTTTAGCGATGAACAGATAGAAAATTCTTCGTCGGTATGTATCATAGGTTACGATGTTAGAGCACGGTTTTTTGCAGGTGAAGATCCGATAGGAAAAAAGATCAAAGTTGGAAATTTATGGTTAACGGTAGTCGGGGTGTTGGAGAAGAAAGAACTCAGCACCGAGAATATTGAAAACCTGGGAATCCGGAATTATAATCTCGATATCTATACCCCGGCCACTACTATTCTTCTGCGTTTTAAGAACCGGGGACTCATCACCAAAGATGATATTGATGCAAGTGCTGGCGGCGGAATGCGGGTTTTTATTGTTGGGGGTGATGAAGAGGAGGAAGAGGAAGGTTCTACCAATTATCACCAATTGGATAAACTCATTGTCCAGGTTTCTGATTCCAGGTACAGTGTTTCCATTGCAGAAGTGCTCTCACGAATGTTGAAACGCCGGCATAACGGAGTGGTAGATTTTGAGATCATCGTGCCAGAACAGCTCTTGCAGCAGGAGCAGCGCACCAAGCGAATTTTTAACATCGTGCTGTCTTCCATTGCCTCCATCTCATTAATTGTGGGAGGCATCGGAATTATGAATATCATGCTGGCCTCGGTGGTTGAACGATATCGCGAGATTGGAGTTCGCATGGCGGTGGGAGCGCAGAAGCGGGATATTGAGCTCCAGTTTCTCACCGAAGCACTGACCATTAGTGTAACCGGAGGCGTAGTGGGTATTATTCTTGGAATGGCTTTGAGTTACGGAATTGAAATGACTTCTGATATCGCCACGATTGTAACCCCCTTATCTATCATTATTTCATTCGGGGTGGCCCTGATAATTGGAGTGATCTTCGGATATTATCCCGCCAAGAGAGCGGCTAAACATGACCCTGTACACGCTTTACGCCATGAATAAATACGTTTTCGGAATAGTAGTTTTTGTGACCCTATTTTCAGCACACGGTTTTGCCCAGCAATCCCAAACCCTCACCCTGGAACAAAGCATTGAAATTGCCAAACAAAACAGCCCCCTTTCCCGGGCAGCCCGTTTTTCGCTTATTTCCGCCAAGTGGCGATATAAGTCATTTAGGGCGGATTTGCTCCCCGGTTTAACTTTATCGGGAGATGCTCCGAATTATAATAAGTCCATCTTTTCCAATACACTGGATGACGGGACGATTACCTTTTCATCCCGGACGCAGTCGGAAGCATCCATGGCGCTTTCAGTGAACCAGAATATTATGCCCACGGGCGGGGTGCTTTCGGTTTCAAGCGGGATAACCAAACTGGGAATATTTGCAGGTGAGAATACCTATTTGTGGCAGAGCACTCCTTTGGTGGCTTCGTTTCGCCAACCCCTTTTTCAGTTTAACAGCCTGAAATGGCGAAACCGTATTGAGCCGCTCCGTTACCAGATTGCCAAGAAACAATTTGTGGAAGATATGGAAGACCTGGCATTTACGGTTACCCAAAGCTTTTTCGACTTCCTGCTGGCAAAAATTAATGTAGAAGTTGCCGAGTTTAATGTGACGGTGAATGATTCCATTTATAATATATCAAGAGGGAGGTTCCAGGTGGGAAGCATTGCCGAGAACGACCTTCTGCAAAGTGAGTTGCAATACCGGAATGCAGAAACCTCGCTAACAACCGCCCGGTTGAATTTCCAGCGGGCAGAAGAAAATTTCAAAGCCCTGCTTGGGATTGATGATGGAATAGAGATAGAGGTTCTTCCCCCAGCCGAAGCTCCAGAATTAAATGTTGATGCGGACAAAGCACTGGAGCTGGCGCTAAAAAATAACAGTACATCATTGCAGTTTAGGCTCAATGAAATTATGGCCAATCAGTCCTTTGCCCAGGCCAAACGGGAAGCAGGTTTTTCAGCCACATTACAAACCAGTTATGGGTTGAATCAGACCTCAGCTGATTTTGATCGATTGTATGATGATCCCCAAAATCGACAGTTTTTTACCATTGGCTTTGAGATTCCCATTTTTAACTGGGGTAAAAATACCGCTGAAATCAGGGCGGCACGTAATCAACAGGCAGAAACGGCCAATACCATTGCCTACGAAAAGCTGCAGTTTGATTTGAGCATCCGGAGTACGGTGCGTGAATTTTCTCAGCTTCGGGATCAGGTAGAGCTGGCACAAATCTCGGATGACATCGCCGAACGCCGGTATGATGTCGCAAAGAATCGCTATTTAATTGGTAAGATTGATGTAACGAATCTCTTTATCGCTCAAAATGAAAAGGATGCGGCCCGACGAAGTTATATTCAGGCTATGCGAAATTACTGGACCGGCTATTACAACCTGAGGCGCCTGACACTCTATAACTTTGAAGAGAATGTGCCGATTGAATACAGCACCGATTTTTGATTAGAGGGATAACAATTCCTATGGCTTACAACCGAATGAAACGCGGATGACGCAGATATTACGGATTTACACTGATTTTTGATTCCACGTAAAACCATACAACCTTTCCGCGGGTATCCGCTCAATCCGTATTATCTGCGTTCTATCCCTTAGCTTAAATAATGCCAACAATATTACCCAACCTCCGTCAGCCAATCCGCCATATCAACTAACCGGGCGGAGGTTTTTTGGGCAAAAGAGACTTCCTGTTTTCTACCGATATTGGGCATTTATGGTGCCGTGTTTGGTGGTCTCCTGTCTTGCTCCTTAGGAGCAGCATATCGGTAAAAAGAAAAGATGTTCTACTTCTCCTTATCTACTTATTCCCTTATCCGCTGTCTACTTACATGGTTGAAATAGCTTGCATCATAATGGCACATAAATAAGCTCCGTAGGTGCCCAGGGCATACCCAAGCACAGCCAACAGCACGCCCACGGGAGCTAATGCCGGGTGAAAAGCAGAAGCTACAATGGGAGCTGATGCGGCGCCTCCTACATTAGCCTGGCTGCCTACGGCTACGAAAAAGAAAGGGGCTTTGATGAGCTTTCCGACAGTTAGAAGCACGATTACATGGATTAAAATCCAAACGGCACCGATTACGAAAAAGCCGGGGGCATCCAGCATCGAAGCTATATTCATTTTCATCCCAATCGTCATCACCAAAATGTAGAGAAACAAGCTACCGAGTTTAGAGGCACCGGCGCCTTCAAGGTTTCGCACTTTGGTGAAGGAGAGGATGAGTCCGCCGGTGGTAGCCACTACGACAATCCAGAAGAAGGAAGAGTTTAAGCTGAGATCAGCCAATGCAGGAGCATTTGCATCAATCCAAGGCCCAATGGAATCTCCGGCAAGGTGGCCGAGGGCCACAATCACAAATGCCACGGCAATAATTTTTGTGAAATCAACAAGGGTTGGAACCCGGGCGATGCTGGCTTGGTAGTCTGCAATTTTGTGTTTTAGTTCGTCGATGGCAGAGGCATCGGCTTTAAACCATTTGTCCACTTGCTCCGAAATTCCGGCACCATACAGCAGAAAGGCCATCCAGATATTGGCAACAATGATATCCACGGTAACCATGGCGCCAAATAAATCGGTGCTGGGTTCAAAAACTTCCAGCATGGCGGTTTGGTTAGCCCCGCCGCCTATCCAGCTTCCGGCTACGGTTGCCAGTCCGCGCCATACGGCTTCCGGCCCCGTTCCGCCTACAATTTCCGGACTGATCGTACCCACAATCAACAAAGCAATCGGGCCGCCCAGCATGATGCTCCCTGTTCCCGCCAAAAACATAATGACAGCTTTAGGACCCAGGTTCAAAATCCCTTTCAAGTCAATGCTGAGGGTAAGCAGCACCAAACTGGCTGGCAGCAAATAGCGCGAAGCTACGTAATAGAGGTTGGAATCTGTTTCGGATACAACGCCAAAAGTAGTAAGCAGAGAAGGAATGAAATAGCACAACAGCAAGGAGGGAACAAACTTGTAGAATTTCTTCCATTTTGGATTATCGCTGTGAGAAGTGATGAAAATGCCGGCGAGAATTGCCATCAATAAACCAAAGGTAACCGCGTCGCTGGTAATTAGTGCTGAATCCATATCTTGAGTTTGGAGCTGGGATTGAATTTCGGTTGAGGATACGAAAATTTTACCTGAATGAGTAAGAGTAGGATTTAAGATTAAAGATTACAGATTAAAAATTGAAATGCTTATCCGAAGATTCGGAGTCATTTAAAATTCAAAACTCAAAATTCAAAATTTCCTACCCCAATCTTCAATTCCCTAAGGTATTTGCCTAAATACTCATTATTTTCTGCATTCACTCAATTCATCAAACCAACCTTTTTACGAAAAATGATTGTATCCAAATTTGGCGGTACCAGTGTAGGTACTTTCGAAGCCATGCAACGCAGTGCATCAATCGCTGCTTCTGATCCTGATCGAAAACTAATCGTAATCAGTGCTACCTCAGGCACCACCAACGACCTGGTGGCCCTGTCAGCCGATGACCTCAGTTCAACCAAACGCGAGGAATTGCTGGGGAATATCGAAGAGCGGCACATGGATATTATCAAACAGTGTAAGGAAAGAGAGAAACTGGAAAAGTCCTTCCAGGAGCAGCTTTCGGAACTGCGGGACCACCTTGATTTTTCCGGCCGGGATAAAAAATGGAAGGATACGCTGTATGCCTTTGGCGAGCTGATGTCTACCAAGATTTTTGTGGAAGTGTTGAAAGAAAACGGCGTTGATGCCCAGTGGCTGGATGCCCGCGAAGTCATGAAAACAGATTCCACCTTTGGTAATGCTGAACCGATTTGGGATTCCATTCAGCAACAGGCCGAGGTTCACATCAAAAGAGGTCAGGCCTACCTTACTCAAGGATTTATTGGTTCGGATGTGTTCGGCAATACCACCACATTGGGACGGGGGGGCAGCGACTTTTCTGCGTCTCTTTTTGCCGAAGCCGTAGATGCCGATACCCTGGAAATCTGGACCGATGTGGCCGGAGTTTATACTACCGACCCTCGTATTGTCGAAGAGGCTTTTCCAATCAAGGAAATCAGCTTTGATGAAGCTGCCGAGCTTTCTGTTTTTGGGGGTAAAGTGCTTCATCCCGCTACTCTGAAGCCTGCTATTCGCGGCGGGGTAAATGTACGCGTAGCTTCCAGCAGTGATCCCGATAATCCGGGAACGTATATCGTTAAAGAAACCGATGAGAAACCGGTTATCCGTGCTATTTCGCTGAGGAAAGAACAAACGCTGCTCACCGTAAACAGCTTAGAGATGCTCCACCAGTATGGGTTTTTAGCTCATCTGTTTAAAGTACTGGCCGAGCATAAAATTTCGGTTGATCTGGTAAGTACCAGTGAGGTAAGCGTAGCCCTTACGCTGGACACTGCTGTAAATGCAGCCAACAAAGTGGATCTAACCGATGATGTGCTCGAAGAGTTGGGACGCTTTGCCGAAGTGCAGGTTGAGGAAGACCTCGCATTGATTGCCCTTATTGGTAACGATTTACAGAAAACTTCAGGCATCGGCGGGCCGCTGCTTACTTCTATGGAAGATTACAACGTTCGCTTGGTGTGCCACGGGGCCAGTCCCAACAATCTGTGCTTTCTGGTGAATCAGGATGAAGCAGAGGAGATTGTTCGCATGCTGCACGGCAAGTTTATTAAGGGATAATAGTTTCTTGGGTATTGGTGAATGGTTATTTGTATAGGTGAAATTTCGATTACAGAATTAACCATTCAACCAATTAACCTGGTTTGATGAAGTTTTTCGGTATGGAAACAACCCCGTCTCATTTTTATATACGATATTGAAGTGAGTAATCACCAATAAGTAATTTCAATATTGCAGATTGAGATAAATCACGCTTTAAAGCTAAATAAAGTGCATTAAAAGCCATATCTTTAAGGCTGAAATTTTTAACCGAACCAACCAAATTAAATGAAAATAGCTGTTATCGGAACCGGTAAGACAGGTGGAAAAGTAGTGGAGCTGCTCGGAGAAGACCGGGCGGTACCCTTTGATGAAGATAATCCTCCAACCGTAGATAAATTGAAGAAGACCGATGCGGCCATCATTTTTGTGCCAGGCGATGCTGTAGCTGAAGTGTTGCCTATGGTGCTGGAAGCCGAAATCCCCGCTGCCTGGGGAAGCACTGGCTACGAATGGCCGGAAGATCTTGATGAGCAGGTAAAGGCTAAGAACACCAAATGGGTACTGGCATCCAATTTTAGTTTAGGGATGAATATCATCCGAAAAAGCATTAAAGCTATTTCAGCCGGTTCGGAGATTTTGAAGGATCCCGAGTTTCATATTCACGAAGTGCATCATGTACACAAAAAAGATGCACCCAGCGGCACAGCGCTGTCCTGGAAAGAATGGCTGGACCGAGAAGCTGATGTAACTTCTGCGCGCGAAGGCGATGTTAAAGGCATTCATGAGTTGACAATGAAAACTGCCACGGAAGAAATCACCCTGAAACATAAAGCACTGGATCGTGCCTTATTTGCTGAAGGTGCTATTTGGGCCGCCGAGCAGCTTATAAACAATAACGACATTGAAGAGGGTGTAATGGCCTTTGGACAACTTTTTGATATGGTAACGGAGGGACAGCAATAATGGAACAGAACCCACTTTGGACCGCCCTGATCACCCCGATGCAGCCTAGCGGGGAAGTAGATTTTAAAAGTTTTGAGTATATGCTTCGCCAGCAAGAAGAGGCCGGAAATGGCGTACTTATTTTAGGAAGTACGGGCGAGGGACTGAATTTATATGAAGACGAGAAACGTGAGATTGTAAGTTTCACCAAAAGCCTGGATTTGGACGTACCCATGATGGTAGGCATCGGAGGATTTCAGCTTTCCAGCCAGGTTGATTTTATTCACTTTTGTAATGAGGTGAATCCGGATGCTTTGTTATTGGTGACTCCCCTGTATGCCAAACCCGGCGCCGAGGGACAATTTGAATGGTTCAGCGAGCTGATGGCAGAAACGGATTTGCCGTGTATGCTCTACAATGTACCTTCCCGAACCGGGGTCAAGATGCATCCTTCCGTACCTGCCCGGATCTCAGAAGAATTTGATAATCTGCTGGGCGTGAAAGAAGCAAGCGGCAGCGTGCAAGAATTTAAAGCCTTCCGGGAAGCCGCTCCTGAGGTAGATTTTTACAGCGGAGATGATGGCCTTACTCCTGATTTTTCTGCAGAAGGCGGCGTAGGACTGGTATCCGTTTGCGCCAATGTATGGCCCAAAGCCACCCGCAAATATGTTGAAATGTGTGTGGAAGGGGACACGGAAGAATTACTTCCGCTTTGGAAGAAGTCTACGGCGGTACTCTTTAAAGCCCCGAATCCGTTGCCGGTAAAAGTGATGGCGCATCGCAAAGGCTGGATTGAAAACGACACGGTACGTCTGCCGCTATCCTTGGGCGATATCTCCGAAGAAGTAGAAAAAGAGCTGTTGGATACCGAAGCTGAAATTACTGACTGGCTCGAAAATTTGAATTAATTACATCTAAAACCAAACAAGTACATGAACTACGAAGACATTTTAGACAAACTGGAAGAAGGAACCGTTCGCGCTGCCAATAAAACCGAAAGTGGTTGGGAAGCCAATGTGGAGGTGAAAGAAGCAATTCTCGCCTCTTTTAAAGATGGTGAAAACACTTCTTATGATGGCATTTACGACGGTTTTGTGGATAAGCACAATTTGCCACCCCGCTACTTTACCCCTGAAGATGGCGTTCGTTTGGTACCTGGCGGTTCCTCTGTTCGGCGCGGAGCTTATGTTTCTTCCGGTGTGATTATCATGCCACCGGCTTACATCAACGTGGGCGCTTACGTGGACGAAGGCTCTATGGTAGATAGCCATGCCCTGGTAGGTTCTTGCGCACAAATTGGCAAGAACGTGCACCTTTCTGCCGGCGTGCAAATTGGCGGTGTATTGGAACCGGTTGGGATGAGCCCAGTGATTATTGAAGACGATTGCTTTATCGGAGCCGGAGCGGTGATTGTGGAAGGTATCCTTGTGAAAAAGGGAGCTGTTATCGCGCCTGGCGTTACGCTCTCCAAAGCCGTACCTGTGTATGATGCCGTGAACGAAGAAATTCTGGAACGCGGATCCGATATCCCGGAAAACGCCGTAGTGATTCCCGGAACTCGTCCCGTAAACAACGAATGGGCGAAATCGCAGGGACTCAGCATGTCATGCCCCATCATCGTGAAATATCGCGACGAAGGTAGTGATGCTTCGTTAGAGTTAGAGAATGCGCTTAGGTAATTTAGGTGTTAAAGTGTTTAGGTGTTACTGTGTTATGGTTTCCTGGAAATTTAATCCAAGCCCCATAACACTTTAACACCATAGCACTGTAACACTCAAACACCATAACACCCTAAACCGACAAAGCCTTATTCGCCACGGCCAATCCCTTCACAAAGGCCTGTATCGTAGCTTCCAGCGTATCCGGGGAAGCGCCTTTAGACGTGAATTTATGCCCTTCTTTTTCTAAAGTAAGCGTTACAATTACCAGGGAGTCCGTATCAGGACTCAAAATTTCTACCTCGTGATTGATGACCTCCAATGGGAGAAATGCATCCGTCTCGGCTTTAATGGCGGTGAGTACGGCATCCAGTGGCCCTACGCCTTGATCCAGTGAAATTACTTCTTCTTCATTCCCCTGGATTTTTAGCTTAACTGCGGCACTTACCAGTCCATGTTTGCGCATGGTGAGCTTGTAATCCACCACTTCCACGGGATATTCCAAGTCGGCATCCTCATTATACACCAGCGAACGAAGCACCTTGATTTCCTCTTCCTTCAGAGTTTTTCCCTTTTTGTTGATGCTGTTCACGTACTCGTCATACAGCTTGGCGTGCCCCTCATCCATGCTGATGTTTTCAAAGCCGGTATTGCGGGATTGTCCCCAGCTGCTTTTCTGCATTTCCACAAACCCGGATTCAATGTACTGCTGAATGCGTTCCAGTTTAGGGGGTAAGACTGGTGAGGAAAGCGAGTACTTGGCCACAATGTGCGAACTCTTCAGACCGGTACCGGTGAGCACAAACAGGCATTTTTTGCCTTTAAAAGTCTCCAGATTGTTTTTGAAGGTGGCCAGGGGAATGGCACAGGCCGGTTCGGTGAAGTAGCCTTCCTCTACCGTCATTTCCTTCATGGATTCCAGTAGTTCGTTTTCGGTAGCGGTGAAGGCCATACCATCGGTTTCTTCAATTCCCCGCAGCACTTTATAGAAATCCAGGGGGTCGCCAACTGCCACGGCATCGGCCATGGTGTTCACCTGTTCCTTCACAATTTTGTCTTTTTTGAAAATGCCTTCCACTACCGGCGAGCTCTGTTCGGGTTGAACGGCTACAAACTTTGGAATCTTGTCAATCAGTCCGGCCGCTTTCATTTCCTGATAGCCTTTTAAAATCGCAGCAAAATTAGTACCGGCTCCAATAGGCACAAAGATGTAATCGAAATTCGTATCACCTTGTTCATACAATTCATAACTAAAGGATTTTTGTCCTTCCTGGCGAAATACATAATCCCCGGCCAGGTAATAATTCCCTGATTTGGCAAACTCACGGCAGAGCTTTTCACACACCATAAAATCACCTTTGATTTTGATGATGGTGGCGTCATAAATAGTGGCCTGGGCCAGTTTTACTTCCGGCGTTTTCTCCGGCACAAATACAAAGCAGGGGATCTTGAAATAGCACGCATAGGCCGCCACCGAAGCCGCCATATTTCCGGTTGAAGCCAGGCAAATAGCATCGGCGCCCAGTTCCAGGGCTTTCTGCACCTCAATATAACTTCCCCGATCCTTAAAACAACCGGTGGGATGCTCAAACTCGAGCTTGGCATACAAATCGGCATCGTATCTTTCCGAAAGGCGGTTCAGCCTCTTCAGTGAAGAGGGATTGTTCTTAAGCGGATCAGGCCGGACTTCCTCCAAAGGATATTGAATATGCTTTGCGGTTTGATGGTAGTCTATAGTGAGTACGCCTCCGCAGTTTGTGCAGTAGGTGCTTGTCTCTCTCTCATCATTTTGCTGCCCGCACATGATGCAGCGCATGGTATATCCGGAATGGGGAGTATTCATCAAAAGAATAGTTTATCGCAGGGTTAATAATTAGATATCAAAGGTAGGAATATTATGGTAAAAAAGCGCTTTTTTGGATGGTGAGGCCTAAATTAATACAATTGATGCCTTAGTCACTCAACCCTCACCCAAGAGAGGAAAGACTTTAAAAGCTATCTGAGGCTTGTGAATAGAATTGTCTCACAAATTCTGATCTTTGATTCAATTGATATACTTTACCAACGAACTTCCCCGCTCGGGCGGGGATTAAGGGGTGGGTAAGTTGGTGCCAAAGTTTTAAAAGTTATAATCTCACTTCCCATCTTTTTTTCGTCTCGCTTCCAAGCTCCTGCTTCAGTGTTCAAGAATGACAAGATCCCAAATCACATTAAGTTTCAAAGCGGCAGCAACACAATCTGCTCAAAGTCCAGGTCCAGCTCATCCAGCACAGGTTCGGCAATTTCCTCAATTTCGTCTTCGCTGTAATCATTCAAGCCTTCCAGCTTCACGTACAGGATCTCGTTGCGTTCATCTATAAAAAACTGTGCATCTGTAGACTCAAAAGTTTCCTTCAGGGTCTTTACCAAAAATTCGACATCTTCCATAAATGCCTTAATTTCGTCTTCGGTAGGTTCACTCATTTTGTGTAGGTTTTAGCTTAACATTCAGTTGGAAACTATGAATAAATATCTGTCAAAACTTTGGGAAATTTCCCGCAAACCAGAACGCCTTATTATTGGGTTGATGTCGGGCACTGCGCTCGACGGACTTGATATCGCCCTGTGTGCACTAAAAGGCTCTGGTCGTGATACCAAAATCGATATTCGCGAATTTACCACACAGCCTTATCCCGATGACTTTAAAAAACGGCTGTATTCCGTTCAGTCCAAAGAAACGACAAACACGCGGCAGCTCACACTGCTGCATTCCGAAATGGGCAACCTATTCGGGGATTTGGTGCTACGATCCCTGAAGGAATGGAAGCTGAAGCCTAACGATATCGATCTGGTAGCCAGCCACGGACAAACGGTGTATCATGCACCGGCCGAGGTGGAAGGAGAAGTGCACGCTACCCTGCAAATGGTGGATGCCGATCATATTGCACAGAAAACCGGAATTATTACGGTGGCGGATTTTCGCCAAAAACACACAGCGGTTGGGGGAGAAGGTGCACCGCTGGCGGGTATTTTTGATGATATTTTCTTTCGGGATGAAAAATATCACCGAATGTTGCTGAATTTGGGGGGCATTGCGAACTTCAGCTGGCTGCCTTGCCGGGAGTGTAATCAACAAGGCTTTGCAACCGATACGGGGCCGGCCAACACCCTGATTAATGAGGCCATGATCAGGTATTTTGATGAGCCTTTTGATGAATCAGGTAAAATTGCTGAGAAGGGTAAGGTGCATTCTGAATTGGTTCGCTACGTATTGCTGGAACCCTATTTTCGAAAAGCTTTCCCCAAAACTACCGGACAGGAAGATTTCCAGCTTTCATACATTGAGGAATTAATGAAAGGGCACCGGATTGAACTCTCGCCCGAAGATTTAGTGGCTTCGCTTACGGCAATCACCTCCCAAAGCATCGCCCGGGCGGTGGATGAGGTGATTGGAGATCAGCCCTTTGAATGCTACGTAAGTGGTGGCGGTATTCACAATCAAACTATGATGCAGAATTTAAAAGAGCGCATCCCGCAAGCAGAATTTAAATCCTTTGATGATCTGGGATTACAACCCGACGCCAAAGAAGCCGCCATGATGGCCTTTTTTGCCAACGAACTCGTAGTAGGTGAGGGGTTTATCGTTCCGGGCATTACTGAAGAAAAAATTCATTTGGGGAAGATTAGTTTGCCGGGGTAGTTGGGGATTAAAGATTCAAAATTGAAGATTAAAGATTGGGAGGGGAATTCGAAATTTTGAATGTTGAGTTTTGAATTGCCCCGAATCTTCCATAGCGAAGCAATTTAATCTTCAATCTTTAATAAAAAATCAATGCAATCAGCGTAATCCGTGATTCGTTGACCTTTTTTATTTACTGCTTCTGTATAGCTGAAATTACATGCGGGCCGGGTTTTAGTTCAGTACTCAGTAACTTTTTGACTTCTGGAATCAACGGGAGAAGGTTTTTGTATGTGAGTCGAAAGACGTTCAAAATAACGACGGCTATGGGATAGTTTTCGAAATTTTGCTGGTTTTGGATGTTATTATCTGCTGTTAGAAGAACATCAAAACCATTCTTCAACATTAGCTTTAGCAGCTTTCCATTTTTCGTTCCTTGCCATCCACAATCTTGAACAGTGAATACCTCTAATTCAGAAAAGTTGTTTTTTAAACGGACAGGCAAGTTTTCATCAAGGAGCAGTTTCATGGGGTAGTTTAAAATCCTTGGATGAAACTACCTTACCAGCTATTTCCAAAACAGAAATTGCTTGTTGCTTTTTGACGGTAGGATAATCTTTTAAAAAATCATCCAGTGAAGAACCTTCTTCCAGATAGTCAAATAAGGTTTGAATCGGCACCCGGGTTCCCTTGAAAACCGATGTTCCTCCTAAAATATCAGGATTGGATTGAATGACATCCATAATAATTTCTTTTATTGCTTTGATACCGTTATAGTACTAAAAAAGCTTGGAAAAGTCAGTTTGCAGGGGTAGCAGATTAAAGATTCAAAATTGAAGATTAAAGATTGGGAGGGGAATTCTAAATTTTGAATGCTGAGTTTTGAATTAAAATCAGTGAAATCCCTTAATCAGCGCCATCTGTGATCTTATCCAGTGACACAACCAGCACTTCTACCACTCTGTCAATCTGCTCTTTAGAGATGACCAATGGCGGCAAGAATCGCACCACGTTGCCATGGGCCGCATTAGCCAGAATCTTGTGCTCAAACATGATATCCACTACCGGTCGGGCGGGTTGATTGAGCTCCACTCCCAGCATCAGCCCAAGTCCGCGTATGTCGGTGACCATAGGATGATCTTCCAGCTTTTTATGCAATAATTCCATCATGTAAGCGCCTTTTTCCGCGGCTTGCTCGGTGATGTTTTCTTCTTCAATGGCGTCCAGAGCTGCACAGGCCACATGGGTAGCAAAGGGGTTTCCTCCAAAGGTCGTGCCGTGATCGCCGAATCCAAGGGCAGAGGCCACTTCTTCTTTAGCCATCACTGCGCCAATGGGAATGCCGCCTGCAAGAGCTTTTGCGGAAGCTACCACGTCGGGCATTACATCAAAATGCTGATAGGCGTAGAATTTACCGGAGCGTCCCACTCCACATTGTACTTCATCCAAAATCAACAGGATGTTCAGATCATCACACAAAGCCCGTGTTTTTTTCATGAATTCGGCATCTACCACATTTACACCACCGGAGCCCTGAATGGGTTCAAAGGCGATAGCGATGGTATCTTTGTTGGCCTTTGTTTTCAGCGCTTCAAAATCGTTAAAAGGGGAATGCTCAAAACCGGGAGGGATTGGATCAAAACCTTCACGATAGCTTTCCATGCCCATGGCAATAGTGGTTACCGAGCGGCCGTGAAAACCTTCGCTAAGGGTAATTACATTGCCGGATTTGCCTTGTTTCTGGCCCCATTTGCGTGCCAGCTTCACGCAGGCTTCCATAGCCTCCACACCGCTGTTGCAAAAGAATACCCGATCCAGCCCGGATACTTTCGCCAGTTTCTCCGCCAGCCGGCTTTGGGGCTCGGTGTAAAAGAAATTGGAAGCATGCAGCATTTTTTCCGACTGTTCTTTGATGGCGGCTACCACTTTGGGATGACAGTGCCCAAGGTTATTAACGGCCAATCCGCCAAAAGCATCCAGGTACTCGTTGCCGTCGGTATCCCAAACCACGGCACCTTTGCCATGGGAAAGGGTGACGGGAATGCGATTATACACCTGGAAGTGATAGTTCTTTTCAAGCTGCTGTGCGTCGCTCATAGGTTTTTTCGGGTTGATTTAATCCGTTTAAAAGAGAGCAACAAAGTTAGAAAATGTACGGTTCAATTTTTGGATTCAAGGTTAAAAATTAAAAATGGAAGATTGGGGAGGGGAATTTTGAATTATGAATGTTGAATTTTGAATGAGGATTCGTTCCGTAGGAACGTCTGCTGGGTAGCAAACAGACCGGTACATATAGACAAAATTTTCGCCCGGATGTTTGGCAGGAATACATAGTTCTTCGAAAATTGGGTAGGACATCCTCAAAAGGTTATGAATTCATAATCTGCGAGCGTCCGCCCAACCCGTGTCATCCGCGTTCCATTCCTTTGTAACAAAAGCTCATGAACACATCACCCCAAAAGAAAAGAAACGAGGATAGCGGGTTGGGCTTTAAGATGGAATCACGGTATATTTGCGGGCGAACCTGAATCGCTAAAAAATTATCCATGCTGCTCCAAAACCTGAAGCCTGTAAGTCAGTCCCACAAAGGGGATGAAACCGTCGATATCCGCATTGAAGAAGGAATGATCAAAGAAATTGGAGCGGGTTTGGAAGCCACTGAAGGCGAAGAAAGCCATGATTTTGGCGGCGCCTACGTCTCTCCCGGCTGGATGGATATGCATGTGCATCTGCGCGAGCCCGGATTTGAACATAAGGAAACTATCGAGACCGGTTGCGATGCGGCAGCTTTTGGAGGTTTTACCGCTGTGGCCTGCATGCCTAACACTAAGCCGGCTACGCATACCCGGGATGTGGTGGAATTCATTATCAAAAAAGCAGAGAAACTACCGGTGGATGTACATCCCATTGCTTGCGTGACCAAAGAGCGGAAAGGGAAATCCATTGCGGAAATGGCGGATTTGAAAGAAGGCGGTGCGGTAGCTTTTAGCGATGATGGTGATCCCGTTTATAATTCACAGGTGATGCGCGTGGCACTGGAATATTCCTCCATGCTGAATATGCCGATTATCAACCATGAAGAAGACCTGGACCTATCACGTCCGGGACACATGAACGAGGGCAAGGTTTCAACCCGATTGGGACTGGATGGCACACCGGGCATCGCTGAGGAAGTGATGATTGCGCGGGATATCATGCTGGCGGAATACACGGGTGGACATATCCACGTGGCGCATATCAGTACGAAAAATGCGGTAGACTTGGTGCGTCAGGCCAAGAAAAAGGGCATCAATGTGACGACCGAAGTTTGTGCTCATCACTTTGACCTGACGGACGAGGAAATTGAGAAGCAGCATTTTAATACCAACTTTAAGATGCACCCGCCGCTTCGCACCCAGGAAGATGTGGACGCCATGGTAGAAGGACTGGTGGATGGCACCATTGACGCCATTTGCACCGATCACGCCCCGCATGCCATCGAAGAAAAAGAAGTGGAGTTTATGTATGCACCCAATGGTATCATCGGGATGGAAACGGCGTGGAGCATCACCAACCAGCGCCTGCTGCAAACCGAGAAGCTGAACCTGCAGCAGCTGATGGACAAGCTGGTGTACAATCCTCGTAAAATCCTGAATCTGGAAGCGCCTGAGTTAAAAGAAGGCGCCAAGGCTAATCTCACTTTTTTCAATACCGATGAAGAATGGACCTTCACTCCAAAGAATGTGCGATCCAAATCAAAAAACTCTCCTTACCTGGATACCAAACTAAAGGGCCGGGCCGTTGGGATCTTCAACAAAGGACAGCTGGTGCTGAATGAACTCCGATGAATATCGAATATTGAACACTGAACATTGAATTCAGAAGTGTTTGTAGTTTGAATTGTAAGGGTGGAACTTTCAATTTAACCAAGAATTTTCCTCTCTTGGGAGGGGATTAAGGGGAGGGTTGATGTGGTAAAAGGCCTTTTGCCTTTTATAGACTACTCACTTCTTCAAAGAAAATCCCTCTTCGAAGAGGGTCCGGAAATGATCAAAGATCATTTACAGGGGGATGTGGGATGTTTGATTTAGGCCATCAATTTTAAAAAATATCATCTATGAAAAAACTGTTACTTGTTATTCTTGGACTGTTTGTAGTCGTTCCCATTTCGGCACAATCCCAATCTGAGGAATCCTACACCTTAGTCAGCTACAACATCGAGAACCTCTTTGATGCGGATGGCATAGCGGTTTACGATGATTACCGTCCAGAGGATGAGGACGGCGATCCCCTGTACACTCCTGCAGATGTGCTTACCAAAATTGAGCATGCAATTCGGGTGTTAAAGCAGTATAACGAGGGTAAAGGGCCGGATATAGCAGCTATAGTTGAGCTGGAAAGTGATTTTACGCCGGGAGAGGAGCTTTCGCCTCAGGCATTCCTTAAAAAATACGAGGGGACTTCTTTGGAAAATATGCTAGGTGAGGGCTTTAATGAGGAGATCGCCGATTTACCATCACATCTGTTGCTATTGAAAGGGATGATTGATTCGGATATGTGGGACTACCAGGTAGCTGTGGGCAAAAGCAAAATGAATGATCGGGGTGAACCGGAGAATGTGCAAAAGACGGTGATCTACAGCCGTTTTCCAATTCAAACCGAAAAAACCAAAGCACATCATTTGTATCGCGCTCGTCCTATTCTGGAAACCTGGATTGAAGTGAATGGAGAAGAGCTCGTAGTATTTAATAACCATTGGAAATCCGGTGCCAGCTCCTGGGAGATGGAACAAATCCGCTTGCAGAATGCAGAGGTATTACGGGCTCGGTTGGATGAGCTTTTGGCCGAAAATCCGGATCAGGATATTGTGTTGGCTGGTGATTTTAACAGTGATTACAACCAAAGTTATCGCTACGATTTTGAGAAAACGGCGGTCAATGATGTCTTGCGGTCTGTAGGAGATGAGGCGATGGTTGCGGAAGGTGGCGCGACGGCTGTCTACAACCTGTGGTATGAGTGGTCGATTGATCAGCGTGGTTCGGATGCTTACCGTGGGAAATGGGGCACCCTGATGCAATTGATGATTTCTTCGGGTATGTATGATGAAGAAAGTTTGCAGTACGTCGATAATTCCTTTTCTGTCGGTGATTTTGGCTTCAACACCCACAGCTCCTCTGGTGAGCCCAAACGCTGGAGTTCCACTTTTGACGGCAGCGGTTATTCGGATCACCTGCCGGTAAGCATGAAATTTCGTATAGCTGAAGGAAAGGCTGAGTACTCTAATTTCTCTCAAAATGACGATGAACAGTGGCAGCCAATAGAGTTACAGTATTCTATCCCGGAAAGCTATTTCAGTGAAGAAGAATTCACCGCCAAAGATCCACGCACCAAGCCTGAATTTTTCAACGAATACGTGTATGCTACTGCAACAGTAACCGAGGATTATGATTTTGTAGTAGATGGTATCACCTATGATGTATACGCCCCATCATTCCGTTTAGAAAATGAGTTTGGAGAAGTAGCGGGAACCGGCCAAGAGATTCAGTTTTATGGCCGATTTTCACAATATCGCGGCACCTGGCAGTTTGTAGTAGAAAGCCCGGAATTTATTATCAGTGAGCAGTAAACAGTTACCAGTGATCAGAGAACTCAGAACTCAGAACTCAGAATTTAAAATTCAACATTCAAAATTCCCATGCTTCTTTCCCTCGAAACCTCCACCGATATCTGCTCCATTGCTTTTCAGGATAAAAGCGGGGAGATCTATGAGAAGCGGATGCAGCGAAAAGGCTCGCACTCGGAATATGTTTTTCTGTTTATCCGGGAGCTGATGGAGGAACATGATTTTAAGGTCGGGGATTTGGAAGCCGTATTAGTGAGTAACGGGCCCGGTTCTTACACCGGCCTCCGTATTGCAGCCAGTGCAGTGAAGGGACTACTATTTGGGACGGAAGTGAAAGTGTATGCCGGTAATACGCTGGCCGGGTTTGCATATGATGTGGCAAAAAGCGGAAGTCACAAGCGGACGCTTGTGACAGGAGAGATCGAACTCGCAACCCGCAACCCGGAACCCGAAACTCAAAAAACTATCCATGCCGTCATCAATGCGCGGCGAAAGCACCTGTATCACCAGCAGTTTTTATTTGATGGCGAACTGAAGGCTCAAACCAAATCGGATATTATCGAGTTGAGCGAAGTGGAGCAACAATTGGAATCCGGTCATTTTTTGGTGGGAACCGGGATCAATCGACTCACCGAAGAGTCCCGGGAAAAAGTACAAGAGTTTGGAATGGATCATATCTCCGCCAAACCATTCATAGAACTCTTCAATACGGAAGGTGGAAAAGAGTTTTTCAGGAAAACCACGGCCGAAGAGTTGGAATCGAATTACATCAGCAGCTCTCAGGTGAATAATTCGAAGGTGTAGCAGGGGATAAGTTGATAAGGGAATAGAATGGAGGTTGGGTGTTCCTAACGCCGAATGGCGTATAAATCATCATGTAAATGATGAAAATAGCTCCAGGTAACACCTGGAGAAACGATATGTCCCGATTAAACGAAACCCCGAACGGGGTTCAACCAAAAGCCCCTTCAGTTATATTCCTTTTCAAATAAATATTCCTCTTTAAAATCAATCCCATAGGTCTTCAACAAATTCATGTACTCTTCTTTAAAAGCGATCTCCCGGTGGTGCTCTTTCTGATTGGCAATATATTTTGCCAATCTTTTTTTATCTGCAAGATTTTGAGTAAAAGCCGCATATCCAATCTGCCAACCCTTAAATTCCGGAAACCAATTATGTTCTTTGATGACCGACGAGCTACTTGTCTTTATATCTTTTATGTAATCAGCCAGGGCTATACTGGGATGTAGGCTGCTTAGAATATGGAGATGGTCTTCTACACCTCCAATTTTGTAAAGCGTACATTGCTTCTTTTTGATGAGTCCCCAGATGTATTGATAGAGCTTGCGTTGATTTTCTTCAGTGATGGCAGGGATTCTGTATTTCGTGCCGAATACAATGTGATAAATGATTTGCGTGTATGACCCCATGATTTCGAATATTTAACCCCGTTCGGGGTTTGACTATTTCCCCTTATTTTTACCCTGAGCTTAGGCTCAGGGCTATTTCATTCTGTTACCAGAATGGTTAGACACCTTTCGGTGTCTACATCTTTAAAATATATTCCGTTTACGGTTAATGTAACTGCCATATTAAAATATAAAAAGAGACAGTTTTCTTATGCACGCATTTTAGGGTTTAGTGAGAACATGAAGGAATATCAATCAACCCAAAATCCCCTTTAGTTTTTCCGTATTTTCATTCCTAAGTTCCACGTCTACTTTTTAGCAATCTATCAGCCAAAAACAGGTATATCGAGCGCATGAGTGCCAAAAAAAAGCAAACTCCGCTGATGCGGCAGTACTTCAAGATTAAAGACGAACACCCGGGGACTATCTTGTTGTTTCGGGTGGGGGATTTTTACGAGACTTTTGCCGACGACGCCCAACTGATCAGTAAGGAACTGGGCATCACCCTTACCAAACGAAATAACGGGGGCGACCAAACCCCGCTGGCCGGATTTCCCTACCACGCGCTGGATAATTACCTCCCCAAGCTGGTTAAAAAAGGGCACAAAGTAGCGGTTTGCGATCAAACCGAAGATCCCGAAGAAGCCAAGAAAGCCGGCCGTAAAATTGTGAAACGTGAGGTGACGGAAATCACCACACCCGGCGTGACGATGTCTGAAAAGCTGCTGGATCATAAACGTAATAATTACATTGCTTCCCTGCATTGGGAGGGCAATACGGTTGGAGTAGCTTTTTCGGATATTTCGACCGGGGAATTTGCGCTGAGTCATGTGCATGAGGATAACCTGGACAGCCTGCTGGCGGCCATTCAGCCTTCGGAAATTTTGGTTCAGCAGAAAAAGAAAAACAAGCTGGATGAGTCGCTGACCCATCACAATATCTCTTACATCGAGGATTGGGTGTACGATGGTGATTACGGATATAATCTGCTCACCGATCATTTTGAAACGCATTCCCTGAAAGGATTTGGAGTGGAAGAGCTGGAGGTGGCTCACGTGGCAGCCGGTTCGCTGATGCATTACATGCAGGCGACGCAAAAAGCGTATTTGCGTCACCTGCGGCGCTTGTATGCTTATGAAAGCAATGAGTATATGAGCCTGGATGCCTCCACCAAGCGCAACCTGGAGTTGGCGGCCAGCATTCAGGAAGGTGGGACGGAAGGTACCCTGATTTCAATCCTGGATGATACTTGCACGGCTATGGGAGGACGTCTGCTCCGCCGCTGGGTGATGCGCCCCCTGAAGCGACTCAAGCCAATACAGCAGCGACTGGATGCGGTGGAGAAACTATACGACGCCAACGATATTCGGACGACCCTTCGGGATGAACTGGAGCAAATCGGCGATATGGAGCGGTTGATATCCCGCATTTGTGTGGGGCGAACGAACGCCCGGGATGTGGTTCAGCTAAAATTGTCGCTGGCACAGATTCCAAGGCTGAAAAGCCAGATTTCTTCTATAGATGATCCGCTGCTACAGGATATTTTGAAACGACTGAAACTGCTGATTGAAGTACAGGAACGTATAAATTCTGCGCTGCAGGATGATCCGCCGGCCAGTGTTCGCGACGGCGGTATGATTGAAGAAGGTTTTAACGACGAGTTGGATGAACTGCGTGATGTGGCCAAAAACGGTAAGAAATACATCGCCCAGATCAAAGATGAGCTGGCGCAGGAACACAATATCCCTTCGCTGAAAATCGGCTATAACAAGGTGTTTGGCTACTACATTGAAGTGACCAACACGCACAAAGATAAAGTTCCAGAAAGCTTCATCCGTAAGCAGACGCTGGTGAATTCCGAGCGGTACATCACCCCGGAATTGAAGGAGGTGGAAGAGAAGGTGCTGTCGGCAGAGGAGCGGAGTAAAACGCTGGAATATGAGCTGTTTGAAGAACTTCGACTGTATGTGGCTGAGTTTGCCGAGGAGATTCAGCAGGTATCTCAGGCTATCGCTGAGTTGGATTGCCTGCAGGGCTTTGCCGAAGTGGCTTTCCGAAACAATTACGCCAAGCCGGAAGTGGGCGATCATGAAGAAGTGGATATCAAAAAAGGACGACACCCGGTGGTGGAGAAATCGCTGCCTATGGGCGAGCCGTTTATTCCCAACGACATCAAGCTGAATAACGAAGATCAACAGATTCTGATTATTACCGGTCCCAATATGGCGGGTAAGAGTATCATCCTGCGCCAAACGGGACTGATTGTGCTGTTGGCCCAAATCGGTAGTTTTGTGCCGGCTAAATCGGCAAATATTGGATTGGTGGATAAGATTTTTACCCGCGTGGGCGCTTCGGATAACCTGGCGGCCGGCGAAAGTACCTTTTTGGTGGAGATGAACGAAGCCGCCAACATCCTGAACAACGCTACTCCGCGTTCTTTGATTTTACTGGATGAAGTGGGGCGTGGAACCAGCACTTTTGACGGCTTGAGTATCGCTTGGTCGCTGGCGGAATACCTGCATAATCATGCTCCTGTAGCGGCCAAGACCTTATTTGCCACCCACTATCACGAGCTGAATGAGTTGGAGCAGATGTATGATCGTGTCAGGAATTTCAACGTTCAGGTGAAAGAGCACGATGGCAAGGTGGTGTTTATGCGGAAGCTGGTGGCCGGTGGAACCGATCACAGTTACGGGATTCAGGTGGCGGATATGGCCGGATTGCCGCAAGTGGTGATTGAGCGCGCCAAGGAAATCCTCAAGAACCTGGAAAGCCATAGCCTCGACATTACCAATAAAAACGGAGAGATTGAAAAAGAGGCTTCCTCCAAGAAAGCGGCGTCTAAGAACCTATCCGAAAAAGTAGAGAAGCAGCCGGAAACCAGCCAGATGTCTATGTTCCAGACGCACGTAGATCCCCGCATTGAAACCGTGCTAAACAAGCTGGAAGCTACCGATCCAAACCGGATGACGCCCATTGAAGCGCTGATGTTGGTCTCAGAATTGAAGCGGTTGACAGAGTAGTGAAATTTTAAATTTTGAATGTTGAATTTTGAATTATAATCCTATTCAAAATTCAACATTCAGTATTCAACATTCCCTTGATAAAGAAAGTATTAAAACAGGCTGTAGAGGCCATTGAAAAAGAGATTTTGGCCGTTCGGGAGACCCCTTCAACGGATGTGCTGTTCAACGGCGAGCTGGAAAAGATTTCGGGCGAGTTTATCTACACCTTTGAAACACAGAACAAGGGACTCCGTTTTGCCGAGGAAATCAAGGCGAAGATTGACGATAAGGAATACACCGTACACCCGGTAGAATTCAAGGAGAAAAAAGTGCGGCTGGAATTTCCCAAGAATGTGGGCAATAAAATCGGGGAGGTATTCCTGGAGTGGGAGAATGATTATGTGCTGAAAAAGATGGAGGAGCATCTGCTGAAGTTGCAGGAAAAAGCGGATGATATTCCTCAGCTTAAAGCCCTGCTGCAGCCCGATAAATATTTCAAGGAGCGGTCCGAATCACCCCAGGTAAAAACCGATGAATGGCGCAATGAAGCACAAACCGAAGCCATCGAGAAATCCCTGAAAAACAACATACTGTATGTATGGGGGCCGCCGGGAACCGGAAAGACGGCTACGCTGGGTTACATCATCGCGAACCATTTGCGCCAGAATAAACGCGTGCTGTTTGTATCGAATACCAACCGCGCGGTTGATGTAGGATTGCTAAGTGCCATGGATGCGCTATATGAAGTAGCTCCGGATTTCGATCTACAGAAAACCACCAGATTTGGAGAGGCCGCGCTGGATGATCCGCGATTGGAAGACATTCTGTTTGAGCACCAGGTAAAAACCAAGCTGGACAGCCGGAAGTCAGATGCCGTTTCGCTGTCGAATTTGTTGGCCAATTATGAGAGCCTGCAGGAGAAGGTGGACGACATGATGCGTAATGGCGAAGAAATTCCGCAGAAGCTGGAAATGGAAACGCAGATGGCTGGTAACAAAGTCGATGAATATGGCGGTCCGCGCGAGCTGGAGGAGAAGGTAGAAAAGCTGATGAGCGTGAATGAGCGCAGTGAGCTCAAGAAGAAACAGCTGGTGGCCACCACACTTGCTAAAGTGTGTACTTCCGAGCTGTTCTATCATCTCAGTTACGATGCCGTAGTAGTGGATGAGGGGTCGATGGCGGGCATCCCTTACATGTTGCTGATGGCGGCCAAGAGCAAAAATCATTTGGTGGTAGCCGGCGATCCGATGCAGCTGCCGCCCATAGCCATCACCAATCATCCCAAATCGCGGGAGTTTTTGGAGCACGATATTTTTACCTATGTCTCCAAATCGGAAAGCACCGAAGATCTATTCAACTGGCACGATTTTAACCCGGAGTTTACCTGCTTTTTTGATGTGCAGTACCGTATGAAAGACGATCTGGCCGGGGTGATTAGCTCGGTGTTTTATGAAGGGCGGTTGAAATCAGGCAAGCCGGCCGATGGGCGTCAGTTAGAGTCGGGTAATGCGGCTTCTGTAGCGCTCATTGATACCGCCAAGTACAATCCAGCTCTGGAGCAAGAAACCGGTGAGCGGGGCTTTAAGCCCATCAACGAAGTGCACCACCGGCTGATTGAGGAAAGCGTGAAGCGTCTCACTAAAAATCATGCCCCGGATGACATTGGTATCATTGTGCCGTTCCGCAACAGCGTGTATAAAGTGCGCAGTCATCTGTGGAAAAAAGGTTTTGCCGATATTGAAGTGGGCACCATTCACACCTTCCAGGGACGGGAAAAACCGGTCATTATTTTTGACACGGTGATGAGCGGCGAGTGGCAAAGCGGGGGCAAGCGTCACTATTCGGTGCGTCCCTTTGATGAAGATAAAAATGGTCTCAGCGTTCCCCGATTGCTGAATGTAGCTTTTTCCCGAAGCAAGGAATTACTGGTGATCATCGCTGATATGGAACACATCGGGAAAGTATATGGCAGCAAGTTTTTGGGGAGATTGCTGGGTTCGGTGAAGGAGATATCGCTGTGACATTTTGCAGTGACCAGTGAGCAATATAATTACAAATTTTAGATTACAAATTGAAGATTAAAGATTGAAAGATTATTTGTATCACATGCTGAATCTTCCATAGCAAAGCGTTTTAATCTTTAATCTTCAATTAAAAAAAGATGTCCAACCACATAAACTATCGGAATGACAAGTATACAGGGATTAAAAGCAACATCTGGCAGGGCGGAAAAATTAAAGTGAGAATTTTTAAAAAAAAGTTGAATAGTATCCTTCATCGCCCTTATATTTGTTGCCCTTTCAAAAGGGAAATTTATTGATACTTAAGCGGGAATAGCTCAGTGGTAGAGCACAACCTTGCCAAGGTTGGGGTCGCGAGTTCGAATCTCGTTTCCCGCTCACAAAGGACAGTCAGGTAATACTTGGCTGTCCTTTTTTTGTTTAGTTAAACCGCAAAGGCGCAAAGAGCGCTAAGGAAAATCTAAACTTTGCGCCTTTACGGTTAATAAAACTATTCCTTAATCATCCACCGCCTGACGTGCCAGTACTCTGAATTTCCAGCCGGTTTCATCGCCGGTATCTCCGCGGGTTTGTTTCATGATGATTCCGATGAGTTGTTCATCCGGTTCAGCCCAATATTGAGTGTTAAAATAGCCGCCCCAGTCGAAGGTGCCCGGGCTGCCGTATTCACCATTTCTAAATCCATCCATGTTGGTGAGGCCAAAAGCCAGTCCGTAGTCGGTAGGTTCTCCTTCCAGTAAATCTCCTACCTGATTAGCCATTATTAAATTAACCGTGGTTCGACTAAGCAGTCGTACCCCTCCGTATTCTCCGCCATTCAGGTACATTTGTAAAAACTTGGCATAATCCTCGGCCGTGCTACTCAATCCCGCGCCGCCTGAAAAAAACGTTTTAGCGCCTTTAATGGGATAGGAGGCATCGTAATATTCCGTGCCGGTGTAGGGAATCCATTCTCCATCTTCATTTTTTTGCTGCACCTGTACCAGGCGACCTTCTTTTTGTTCAGGCAGGTAAAACCAGGTGTCATCCATTTGAAGAGGGTTGAAAATATGCTCCCTAAGGTAATCGTCGAAAGGCTGTCCTGATATGACTTCCACGAAGTAACCCAGCACGTCAAGCCCCTCACTGTAGGTAAATTTTTCTCCGGGATGATGATGCAGCGGCAGTGCAGCCAGTTTCTTTATGTTTTCTTCTATGGTGATGTTTTCCAGGGTAAACAAATCTACGATGCCCGCTTTTTGGTAGATCTTGCGCATGCGGGGATCTCCATCAATAATACCATAGCCAATTCCGGAAGTATGCGTAATCAGGTGACGAATGGTGATGGGTTTATTGGCCGGAATGGTAGTGTAGGTGGAATCTTCTTCATTAAAGGTGTCCAGTACCTGTGCATCCGCAAACTCGGGAATGTATTCGGAGATGGGATCATCCAGCTGGAATTTACCCTGTTCCCACAGCATCATCACTGCGGTGGAAGTGATGGCTTTAGACTGGGAAGCTATACGAAAAATATCATCCTTTCTGAGCGGCCGTGTTCTTTCAGCATCCGCAAAGCCAAATGTTTTGTGATAGATGATCTTTCCATCTCTTGCCACCAGTGCTACAATGCCCGGTACCTTATCATCTCTCAGAGCTTCAATGGCCATAGAGTCGATACGCGCAAGGCGTTCTGCCGACATGCCTGTGCTCCGTGGCGTTCCCTCGGTTAATGGCGGTGTAACCTGTATGGAAGTGGTTTGAGCAAATGAGAAAGTAACGGAGAGGAAGAGGAGAAGGGCAGTAAAAAGAGAAGATTTCATAGTTAAAAAGATGAGTTTCATTATTCCATATTGACAGAAAATAATGAACTAAAAGTAGAGGTGGGAATCAATGCACATCCATAGAAAAAACGGGTAGTTGTAGTAGCTGCAAACTTTGTAGGACCGCTGCAGTTAAGAGACAGATAAAATCTAATTCTATAGCGGTCTGATAAACTTTGCGTCCATCGCGTCTTCGCGGTTAAAAAACTATTCACCAATCAAAGTCACTGTAACCGTACGATTACGGGGCTTGTTATCACATTCCAAATGGAAGATTTGCTGCCAGGTACCGTTCTTGAGCCGGCTCTGTTCAAAAGGTACGGTGATGGAAGGTCCCATCGTAGTAGCCTGCAAGTGAGAGTGCCCGTTGCCATCATGCCATTGCTTTTCGTGGCCGTATTCGGTGCTGGGTGGAATGTATTTATTAAGCAATTCGGGGAGATCTTGTTCAAGCCCCGGTTCAAACTCAATGGTGCCGATGGTGGCGGTAGACCCCACGTTAAATACGGTGCATATGCCGGTAGAAAGTTTGGAATCTTCTATAATCTGACTCACTTGACTTGTGAGATTATGCATGTGCCCGTTACCGGTGGTATCAAGCGGGATGGAATGATGTTCAACCATGGTTTTATAATTCAAAATTTAAAATTGAAGATGGAAGATTAAAGATGGATTGTGTCCAAAATAACCAAGAAATAATCTTTAATTTTTAATCTTGAATCTTAAATTAAAACTAATTGCCTTCCATTTTACCGCGGATGAGGGCGGTGACCATTTCCAGGGCTACTTTGTTTTTTCCTCCTCTTGGGATGATAACATCGGCGTAGCGCTTGCTGGGTTCTACAAATTCCAGGTGCATGGGGCGTACAAATTTTTGGTATTGGTCGAGTACGCTGTCAACCGATCGCCCCCGTTCCTGAATATCACGCTGCAGGCGGCGTAAAAGCCGGACGTCGTCATCAGTATCCACGAAAATCTTGACGTCCATGAGATCCAGTAAATCGGGCTCAGAAAAGATGAGAATGCCGTCAATCAGGATTACATCGGAGGGGGTAGCTGTGATGGTTTCCTCTTTACGCGTGTGTTGCTCAAAATCGTACACGGGAACTTCTACGGGATATCCTTCCATCAGCGCCTTAATGTGGCGGATCATCAATTCTGTTTCCAGGGAAGCAGGATGGTCAAAATTTTGGTTTACCCGTTTTTCGAAGGGGAGGTGTCCCAGTTCGCGATAGTAAGAGTCGTGTTCAATGCGAAGGATGTTATCACTGGAAAATTCTTTACAGAGGTAATTTACAACGGTGGTTTTACCAGAGCCGCTTCCGCCGGCAACTCCGATAACTAATGGGTTAGACATGCAGGGTAGTTATTTAGCAGGCTTATTGTAGGCCTGTTTTTCTTCGTATTCTACTTTATAATTTCGGATGGCCCTGAAAAGAGCCGAGGCCATAATGCTTTGGCCGTAGTCGCTGGTTAAAAAGCGTTGTTCGGCAGGATTACTGATGAATCCAAGTTCTACCAATACAGCTGGCATGGAAGCTTCAAAAAGCACCTGGAATCCGGCTTGTTTTACGCCACGGGATTTGCGCTGGGCCCGGTTTTTGAACTGGTCTTCAATCATGTAAGCAATTTTCTCGCTGGTGGCAATGTAGCCGCTGTGGGCCAGCTCGTATACCAAAAGATCTTCTTCGGTCAGCTCTTCATCCACTTCATTTTTAAACACACTGTTCTCTCTTTTCATCACCTCAAAAGAAGCATCACTTTTGTGGAGTCCTAAAAAATACACTTCCGAGCCGTGTACCCGTGGATTGGAAAAAGCGTTGCAGTGGATAGACACATATAAATCACCCTCGGCGAGATTGGCAAAGTGCCCTAATTCGGCCAGCCCCAGGTAGCTGTCATCATCGCGGGTATACACTACTTCTACATCAGGCAGGTGTTCTTCAATATAAGCGCCCAGTTTTTTTGCTACGGCCAAAGTGATGTGCTTCTCTTTCACTCCTTTGTAACCAATAGATCCCGGGTCCCAGCCACCATGACCGGGATCAATCACTACTTTATCAAAACGGAGTTTATCTTTTACATTGTTGTAGCCTTCGCTGTAAGGACTTCCCGTGTTGGATGATGATGGTGGCGGTGATACTTCAAGGGCATCGTCGGCAATCTCTTCGTACCAGTTTCGTGCTAAAAATTGATGGGAATAGCGTTCTACTTCCTGCTGAGGCGTTTCGGTAAGAGCCACCAGCACATCTTTTTTATTTTGATCGAGATAGGCGTTGGCTTTAAAGTAATCATCTTGGTTCAGGTAGATGTCCACACCATAGCCGTAGCCGAGATCATACAGCCGTACATCCTTCAGTACCTGGCTTTGATCGGGCATTGAAATACCGGTGGTATCCATGTCATCTTTATACAACACCATTTGGATGAGATCAGGCGCTGGTTGCAACACATCAAAAGAATCTACCGGTGCACTCAGGTGATAGCGCACTACGTATCCTTTTCCGTCACTGCGTGCTGCGTTAGATATTCGTTCCAGCTGAGACTGCGCAACGGCATTAGAAACGAAGAAAAGACAGAACAGTACAGGTAGAAATCTGAGCACAAAATGATTGCGCATGATGAGACCTTTATGATATTTTCTGAAAGTCATTTGCCTAAGTAGATGATGCTCTTAATGTAAGATATTATCCTTCCCATTGAAAGAGTCCCCAAAAAACGATAATGTGCCCGCAATGTTTTTTAGAATCATGGTTTTATTCAAAAAATGATTGATGTTGGTAGCGATAGACGAGATTTTCCTGCAGCCCTAAATTAAGATTCAACACATGCAAAGCGATATTTCCCGAGAGGATATAAAAGCCCGTCTAAAGGATCAGTGGTTACCTGATCTGCAAAGGGATCTTAAAGAATTGTTGCTTAAAGATATCGGGGCCGATAAAGATAAAATTGAAAGGGTTGCTGCAGAACTTCGTTCGGGAGATACACTCAGGGCTTTCCGCCTTTTAGCTGAAGGATGGCAGAAATCAGGTAATCAAAAAGAAGACGGAAGCAACGAAAAACCAAAACTTTTACCCTGGCAGGCTGAAATATATAAGATAGCCGCAGACATCCCCGAAGAAGCAGAGCTTGTGCAGGAAGAAGCCCGTTTTAAGGCTTCCGGGGATGACAGTATGTACATCCAATTGGCCAAAGGCACTAAAAGATTATGGCGGGTTGTTTCGAATGGATCGCAATGGAGGCAACATATCCCGCTTCGAAATTTGGTTCTCTCCCATATGTCAATGTATGGATCGTGGGTAACCGAATACCGCCATGAGTTGCTTAAAATCCGGGGCGAATTGCTGTTGCAAATTGATGCCTGGTGTATCGCCTATGGAAGTTCCTGGAATCAAGAAGAGTCCTCTAAGGCTGTAGCTTCGGGGGCAGATACCCCGAAAGGTCCCGAAGCTGGTGTGCCCAAAGATGAATTGCAGCATATTTTTGATGAGATATTAAAACGTCTGGATGTACTGGAAGCTACCTATGCCGGAAAACTGCAAGAAAAAAAGATCCGGGTTGAAGAAGAAATTGACAGAGGGCTGGATGTAACGGGTACGGTGGAAAGATCCTCTCGTAAATACGAAAAGGTTAAAGTTGAGGATAATCTTCGATCGCTGGCAAGTCAACACCAGAAACAGGAAGAACACTGGCAGCAACTGATGGCAAAACTGGCCGACAAGTTACTGCTGAGTGTTAATTTCATAAATCTGCACTTGCAGGCCAGTGAGCGGATTGAAGGCTTTAGCAGTTCGATAGCCGAGTTTTTTGAGATCAATTTGCAGCAGCCACTGGAAGAAATTAAAGAGGGGCTGGCTGCCACCATGGTGACCTTTGAGTCTTCTGATAAGCAGACCATGGATGAGATTAAGCAACTTAGCAGCCGGTATCGCAAAAGTTTATCAGAACAAACAGAAAAACATTTATTGAAGCCGCTGCGAGAGCTAACCACAGAAGCGGTAATGAGTACCCGGTTTGATCGGTTCACTTCTGCCATGCCGGATTGGGTGAATCAGCAGCCGGAAAAAGCCATCCTTGTAGATCATATCAACCTGGATATGAAGCCACCGCATTATGAAGTGCAGCAAGTAAACTGGCAGGCTTTGGTGCGCAGAGTGGTCAATAATCAGCTGGTGACGAACCTGGCCCCGGGAAAAGTGCGTTTTGAACAGTTCCTGGAGGAGCTAAGCAGTGGGCTCCGGGAATTTCTGCAAATCATCAATACCAATCTTGAGTTAATCAACGAGGTTAAGGAATCGGATGAGGAGGAACCCTTTGAAGTAGCACTGGAAGGTTTGCAACGGGGTGCCCAGCAGCTGGATGAACTGATTAAAAAAGTAGAAGCAAGGAAAAGTGCTTTGCTTGGATTGATTAAGGAAAAAGAAGAAGAGACCTTTGCCAAGCTTGGGCGGCTGTTAGAGGAGCAAGATGCCAATGACATGCGCATGGCGGGGGCTGAATTTAAAGCTCGCGAAACCGCCGTGGACTGGAATACTAAAGTAAAGGCGATCTGGGCACGCTGGTTGGAGAAAGGTGAATTGATGGTCCGCTTCATCTGGAAGAAACTCAAAGATTTTTATACCCGTGCGGAAGAGTTGTTGGGTTTTAGCAGTGAGAAGAATCTCGATAGTAGTAGCACCGATTTAGCAACCTTTCTGGCAGAGACTGATGAAAAGATTGAATCCCTGCCTTTCATTTACCGCCGTTTGTTTGATTTCCAGAAAAAAGTGGATGACCGTTTTTATATACGTCAGACCGAGCAGCTTGAGCGCCTGAAAAAGGGGTATGAGTTATGGCAAAATAATTTTCCGTCCGTATTTGCTGTGGTGGGAGAGAAAGGCAGCGGTAAAAGTCTGTTTTTGCATATGCTTGAAGAAGAGGTGCTAAAACGGGAAGAGGTAGTGGAGATAAATTTTGAAGCCACTTTGTTTGAAGCAGAAGAGGTGATGGAGAAAGTAGCCAAAGATCTGGGGCTGGCGGAGATAGATAGTACGGAAGGTCTGATTGAAGCCATTAATGAACGTGAATCACGTTCAGTGGTTATGCTGGAGAATATCCAGAATTGCTTCATCCGGAATCTGGCCGGTTATGAAGCAATAGAACAGTTACTCTACCTGATTTCTGAAACCAATAAACAGGTATTATGGATTGCGAGTAGTACCCGTTACGGATGGAGCTTTTTAGATAAAGTGACCAGTATTGCGGACTATTTTACTCATGCAGTAGAAAGCGATAAGCTTGGCCCAGAACAAATACAGGAGTTAATTCTAAGGCGACATCGTGCAACCGGTTATCAACTGGTTTTTTTGCCGGAAGAGGCCACCAAGAAAAGCCGAACCTATCGCAAGCTGCTGGATGATGAAGAGAAAAAACAAGAATACCTTCAGCAACAATTTTTTGAGAAGTTATCCAAACTGGCCGAAGGCAATTCTTCTATTGCTATGATATACTGGATTCGGTCCATCAAAGAATACGATGATTCCTATTTTTACATCAATCCCTTTCAGTTTAGTAATGTAAATCGAATAAGCGATCTGGATAATGAAGAGCTATTTGTACTGGCTTCTTTTGTATTACATGATACGCTTACCCCGGAAGAACTGCATAACGTAATGCACCATTCATTACGGCATAGCAGGTTGATGGTGTCAAGGCTCACATCCCGGTCAATATTGCTTAAAACTGATCACGGCTATACCTTAAATCACCTTATTTACAGGCAGGTAATCCGTGTTTTAAAAGAGGCAAATATCCTACATTGAGGTTCTCATGAAAGCTATTCAATACTTACTTGTGATCTTGTTTAGTAGCTTGATGCTGCTAACTCCAGCACGTTCGGGTTTTGGACAGAGCCAGGTTCAGGATACCGTAGTGGTTGATACGGCCAGTGGACAAAGCTTTTCTCAACCAGATTCCTTGTACTCCCGCCTGGATTCTACGCTTGATCAACGCTTTCAACGGGTAGATTCTTTACTTAAGGCTTTAGAGGGAAAGGGAGGCGAAGTGGCTGACTCAGTAGCAGCAGAAGGGGAAGAGACCCTTGCCCAGCTCGAAGAGATTATTTCCTGGCAGAAGATCGTATTTATCATACTGTTCTTTATTGCAGTCTATTACCTGTCCAGATTTATCACCATTCTGCTGGATAATTTTTCGGAAAAAGTATCCAAGTATCGCCTGCGCATAAAAAGGATGGTGCCTGTTATGCGGGTCATCATTTGGGTAGTGGCTATTTATGTGGCTATCGCAGGTATTGTTCAGCCCCCTTATGCTACCGTTATTACCGTATTGGCTTCAGTAGGTATTGCGGTGGGTTTGGCTGCCCAGGACATGCTCAAAAACCTGTTTGGCGGTATTATGCTGATTTTAGACCGACCTTTCCAGGTGGGCGACAAAATTCAATTTGAAGATCATTACGGGGAAGTGCAGCAGATTGGACTGCGTTCCAGCCGTATTGTAACACCTGGAGATTCCGTGGTTACCATTCCCAACGGCGAACTGATTCGTACGGCCGTGTCTAACGCCAATACCGGTGCTTTGGATTGCCTGGTGGTAACGGAAATCTTTTTGCCGGCTAATGCACCCGTAGAAGAAGTAAAAGAAGTGGCCTATAAGGCTGTGGTATCCTCTCGCTTTGTATTTTTGGCAAAGCCGGTAAGCATCATGACCCAAAATGAGATGCATGAACGCCGGTTTATCCTGAAGTTGAAGGTAAAAGCCTACGTGCTGGATATCCGTTATGAATTTCCTTTTCAAAGTGATGTAACTGAACTCATTTTAACCGAGTTGAGCCGGAGGGGCATAATCAAAGATGAAGCCCTATCTTCAGGGAAACCGGCAGAAACCGAATAATCATCCAAAATTATCTAATCCAATTATGAAAAACTTTATGGTAAGTAGAACACTTGTTTTATGTGTGATAACCCTCGTAATGGGTGCCTGCTCGGGACAAAATCAGCCCGAACAAAACAGCGATGCAAGTATGAGCATTGACGAGCGCCTGGATCAATACACCCCTTTCACCTTGACGGCCGATGTATCGGAATTGTCGGAAAATCAGAAAAAAATGATCCCTCTTCTGATTGATGCTGCCAAGGAAATGGAAAAAGTATTCTGGAAGCAGGCCTATGGTGACCGTGAGGAATTAATGAGTAACCTGAGTAGAGAAGAACAACAGTTTGCCGCTATCAATTATGGTCCCTGGGACCGCCTGAACGGCAACGAGCCTTTTGTAGAAGGCGTAGGGCCAAAACCGGCCGGCGCAAATTTTTATCCGGTCAATATGACTAAAGACGAATTCGAAGCCTGGGATGCCGAAGACAAAGCAAGCCTCTACACGATGATTCGCAGAGATGAGGATGGAAACCTGGTAAGTATTCCTTACAGCATGGCTTTTCAGGCAGAACATCAGGCCGCCGCAGAGAAACTTCGTGAAGCAGCAAAATTGGCGGAAGATTCGGGATTTAAAGAATACCTGGAACTCCGCGCCGATGCGCTTATGTCGGATGAATACCAGGAAAGCGACTTGGCCTGGATGGATATGAAAAACAATAAAATTGAATTGGTGGTCGGCCCGATCGAAAATTATGAAGACCAGCTGTATGGCTACAAAGCAGCCAATGAAGCTTTTGTATTGATTAAAGATATGGAGTGGAGTGATCGTCTCTCAAAATATGCCGAAGTGCTGCCCGAGTTGCAGGAAGGTCTGCCTGTTCCCGAAGAATACAAATCGGAGACACCCGGTCGGGATTCAGACCTGAATGCCTATGATGCCGTGTATTATGCCGGTGATGCCAATGCGGGTTCCAAAACCATTGCCATCAACCTGCCCAATGACGAAGAGGTACAGCTACAAAAAGGAACACGGCGCTTGCAGCTCAAAAATGCCATGCGCGCCAAGTACGACAAAATCCTGATTCCCATTTCTGAAGTTTTGATTGCGGATGATCAACAGCAATACATCAGTTTTGATGCCTTTTTTGGAAACACCATGTTTCATGAAGTGGCGCATGGGTTAGGAATCAAGAATACCATCACCGGGCAGGGAACAGTTAGGGAGGCGCTACAAAACCATGCTTCTGCTTTGGAAGAAGGTAAAGCCGATGTGCTTGGATTGTACATGGTGCAGTCGTTGCGTGAGAAAGGAATGATTGAAGAGGGTAGCCTGGAAGAAAACTACGTGACCTTCCTGGCCAGTATATTTCGTTCAATCCGTTTTGGATCTTCCAGTGCGCACGGTCGAGCTAACCTGATCCGATTCAATTATTTCCAGGAAATGGGAGCTTTTGATTATGATGAGGAGTCTCGAAGCTACAGCATCAATTTCGACAAAATTGGTCCTGCCGTAGATGCGCTCTCTGAAAAAATCCTGACCTTACAAGGAGACGGCGACTACCAGGCAGTGGATGAATTCGTACAGAAATATGCCGTAGAAACTCCGCAACTAAAAGAATCACTTCAACGGCTTACTGAACAGAATATACCGGTAGATATCACTTTTGAGCAAGGCATAGAAGTACTTGGGTTGCGAGAAGTAAAAGTGGATTCGTTAAATCAACAGAAGAATTCTGAAGAATAGATCTTTCTGACTCTATCTTAAAAGATGATCAATTTGGCCGCAAGCATTTAGTTTGCGGCCTTTTTTTTATAGTGAAAAAACCATCTCATGATTTCGACAAGTTTCTCAGGTGACTAACAACCTGGAAAACTCTTTCCTTGCCTGTCCCGTACCGATAGGTCGGGGAGGAGAGTACGGCTTTAGCCGGGAGTGGTGTTGGTGCCAGAGTATCCCAAAGTCAGGATCGGATAATCCGCCGATCTCTTAAGTCTTGAGCGAGGCAGGATGTAGCAAAAGAAGTGAAAATTTATCGAGTGGTGACTTAAGAGTTACAGCATAAAAAATTATACAATTGAGGGATGCATACTATTCTGCAACCGCCCCCCCGCACGAACACCCTCCGCGTGTTTTGTCAAGCCAAAACCCTGCACCTCCCTCCCCGACCTATCGGTACGGGACAGGCAAGGGAGGACTTTACCAAGCTTGAATTCAATCTCCCAAAA
Organism: Gracilimonas mengyeensis; assembly: GCF_900182705.1. Classification (GTDB taxonomy): domain Bacteria; phylum Bacteroidota; class Rhodothermia; order Balneolales; family Balneolaceae; genus Gracilimonas; species Gracilimonas mengyeensis. The sequence continues at coordinate 263,460 of NZ_FXTP01000002.1, forward strand.
TCGAATTCAACATCAGCTGCTTCATACTACCCCAGAAAGTCTCTCCTTGAGGAGAGATCAAACAAAACAGTGGTTCCTGTTTTGTTTGTGAGAGGTGTTGGTACCAAGGTATACCAGAGTTAGCATCCAATAAACAGCAATTAATCCACCCCAAGCGCCTCTAACAACTCCTCAAAATCATCAAAAATAAGATGGGCCAGTTTGTGTCCCTGTTCGATAGGAGTTTTGGTGTACCAGGCGACCTGCCAGTTGGCTTTGGAGCCGCCTACTACATCAGAAGTAAAGGAATCGCCCACATAAAGAATATCTTCCCGGTTAACGCCGGCCAGTTCGGTAGCGTGATCAAAAACTTTGGGGTGTGGTTTCATCTCTCCCACTTCTTCCGAAATGACAATATGGCGGGCCGTATCTTTAAAATTAAAGCGATCTATTTTCAGCCACTGCGTTTCTGCAAAACCGTTGGTGATGATACCCACATCAAATGTATCCGCAATTTTATGGTATGCGTCACGGGCTCCGTCCATCCACTCCCAATGGTTGCGATAGTATTGCATGTACTGCTTGCCGGTGGCCTCATGCTGTTCAGGATCGAGTTTTAATGCCTGCAAAGTTTCTTCAAAACGCCGGCGCTGTAATTCTTCGCGGCCGATTTCTGCCCGGCTATAGGCTTCCCAAAGTCCTTTGTTGATGTGATGATAGGTATCCAATAATTGATTCTCGGATACGCCATCAAAAAAATCAAAATGCCCCAGGATATCCCGAAGCCCGCCCCGTTCTGCCTTTTTGTGATCAAGAAGGGTGTCGTCTAAGTCAAAATAAATGAATTTGGGATTGAGCTGTGACAATGGAACGGTTTTTGATTATTGTTGAAGTGTTTCTAAACAAAAGAACATTACGCTCGTAAGCGGGCACCAAATAAACCACAAAAACTCTACTCATGAAAGCTAAATTTTTGATTATCATCGGAGTGTTAGCGCTCCTTGTTTTTTACGGCATCAGCGTTAATAATAGTTTGATTTCAGCGGAGGAGGAAGTGAACAGCGCCTGGGCACAGGTTGAAAACCAATACCAGCGCCGGGCTGATCTCATCCCCAATTTGGTGAATACCGTTCGCGGTGCAGCCGATTTTGAATCCGAAACGCTGCAGGAGGTAATTGAAGCCCGAAGCCGTGCTACTTCTGTAAACATTGACGCCAATGACCTTAGTAATCCACAGGCCTTTCAACAATTTCAGGAAGCTCAGGGGCAGTTAAGTGGTGCCCTTTCCCGTTTATTGGTAACGGTTGAACGCTATCCACAGCTGCAGGCCAACCAAAACTTTCGTGATTTGCAGGCTCAGCTTGAAGGTACAGAAAACCGTATCTCAACCGAGCGTATGCGCTTTAACGAAGCCGCTCAGGCATACAATACCCGAATACGACGATTTCCTGCCAGCATAATTGCTTCAATCGGTGGCTTTGAGCAGAAGGAGTACTTCCAGGCTGAACAAGGCGCCGAGCAAGCTCCGGAAGTTGATTTCAGTAATTAATTTGTATTAGCTGGCCTGTCAGTTTCAAAAACTGACAGGTCTTTTTTTATTTAGTTTTAGCCCCTGAAAATTATGGCAAAATTTCTTACACAGGAACAAGAAGAACGCATTGTGGAAGCAATCAGTCAGGCTGAGGAAGCTACTTCTGGCGAGATACGCATCCATATAGAAAAAAACTGTAAAGCAGAATCACCCATCGAGCGGGCCAAAGAAGTTTTTGCCGAGCTGAACATGCATGAAACCGAATTCCGAAATGGGGTGATCGTCTATATTGCATGGAAGGATAAGAAAGTAGCCATTTGGGGTGATGAAGGGATTCACACCAAAGTAGGCCAACAGTTTTGGGAAGAAGAGTTAAAGCTGATACTGAAATACTTTAAAGCCGGAGATTATGAAACCGGTCTGTCTGAAGTAGCCCTTCAAATCGGGCAAAAACTAAAAGAGAACTTCCCATACGAGCAAAAAGGAGCAACCAATGAGCTATCCGATGACATCAGCTACAACCCCGAAGACAAGGAGAGTGATGCGTAGATTTTTAAGCCTGATATTTTTTCTGTGCATTAGTGTAGCGGGTTTTTCCCAGGATTTCTTGCCAGAAAAGCCTGTGGGAATGGTCAATGATTTTGCCGATATGCTCTCCTCCTCAGAAGAGCAACGGCTGGAAAGCAAACTGAGAGGATATCGGGATACTACCACCAATGTAATAGCTATCGCAACCCTGGAAAGTCTTGAAGGTTATAGCGAAGAAGAAATTGCTACTACGCTTTTCAGTAAATGGCGCATGTGGGAGGGGGAAAGGGATAACGGCGTATTGATCCTGGTATCAGAACAGGACCGCAGAATGCAAATTGAGGTGGGTTATGGCTTGGAAGGCGCGATCCCTGATGCTATGGCAAACCGGGTGTATGCGGATATTTTGGTGCCCAACTTTAGACAAGGCGACTTTTATGGAGGCTTAGATCAGGCCACCGATGTACTGATGCAGCTGGCGGCAGGAGAATATGAAGGCATGCCCAGTGAATCAGTAAGTGAAGGAGGTATTCCCATTGATGTGATCATAATCTTTATAATCCTGGTCATTTTTCTGATATCAAAAGGCAAGGGCGGTAAAGGCGGTCGACGGCATTCGCTTGGTTCCAGCGGCATCATCTTTTTTGGTGGTGGCTTTGGAGGCGGCGGAGGCGGTTCCTTCGGTGGAGGGGGAAGTGGTTTTGGCGGCTTCTCCGGTGGTGGCGGTTTTGGCTCCGGCGGCGGTGGTGCCGGCGGGGGCTGGTAAACCATGATTTTATGCCAGTAGGACGGGTAGATTTACACGTCCCTGCAAAAAAAAGCCACGGTGAGTGATAGAAACTTTGGTCGGGCAAACTAGCCCAACCTACGCAAAAGTTGGCATTAGCAAATTTTCTATAGATCGATAGACCGATATGTGATGGACGATTTATTCCGGATTCACTCTATTACCATATTACTATATCATCGATCATTCCTCTCCAACCGGCAGTAGCTGTACCTTACTCTCAGTAGGATCGTACTGAATCATCATGTTCCTTCCTTCATCTTCGTCAAAGAATTTGATAGAAACCTCTTGATTGAACTCGATTTCATCAATCTCTGAGGGTTTTATCATCAGGGGTTCCAGTAGTTTTTGATCCAGGCCATACATGGTTTTGAGTTCTTCATTTAAGAAGTCCATGTATTCCAGCTTCAAACTTCCTTCACGTAGATAAGTTATGATGAGCGAGTAGGCTACCTGGCCGGCGTACTTAAAGCGCTCCTGTAATTGTGAATTAAGTTTACGGACATCTTGTTGTCTAGCATAGAAGTAAAACTTCAATGCTTTCTCAAACAAAATTTTGTCCCTTTCATTCAATATCTTTGTGGTTGTATCCATGCATTGAAGTTAACATCTTAAAAAACAAAATATCAGGAGCATTATGTCAGCAACACCTTCAACCATGTTGGAATTAGGTACTCAGGCCCCGGATTTCAAATTGCCCAGCGTAAATGGTGGCGAATTGTCGCTTAATTACGCAAGCCAAAGCAAGGGTTTTGTAGTGATGTTTATCTGCAATCATTGCCCCTATGTACTTCATATAGAAGACGAACTGGTAAACGTAGCCAACGAATATATAGCTAAGGGAATAGGTTTTATAGCCATTAGTTCAAACGATGTGGAAAATTACCCTGAAGACAGTCCGGAAAAAATGGCTCAAAAAAATTATCCATTTCCATATTTATTTGATGAATCGCAGGAAGTAGCCAAAGATTATAACGCTGCTTGTACACCAGACATTTTTGTGTTTAACAAAGACAGGGAGTTGGTTTATCGCGGACAGTTTGACGACAGCCGGCCCAAAAACGATAAGCCGGTAACCGGCAAGGATCTCAGAACAGCGCTGGATGCTGTGCTGGAAGGGAAAACCATCCCCGAAGAAAAACAAATACCCAGCATAGGGTGCAACATTAAATGGAAACCCGGCAACGAACCGGATTATTTTGGCTGATTATGACCACTAAAAATCTGCAAGCACTGCGTCAGGAATATTCGAAGCATGCCCTGGATGAATCAGATGTCGACGCTAATCCCATTCATCAATTTGAATCATGGCTAACCGAGGCGCTGGAGTCTCAAGTGCCAGAACCTAACGCCATGACCTTGGCCACCGTTGATGCTAAAAGCAAGCCGCATGCCCGCATCATGCTATTAAAAGGCGTGGATGAAAGGGGATTCATTTTTTACACCAATTACGGGAGTGACAAAGGCAGTGATTTGGAAAGTAATCCCAATGCAGCTCTTTGTTTCTTATGGCTGGAATTGGAACGCCAGGTGCGTGTAGAAGGACTAATCGAAAAGCTTCCTCGTGAAGAAAGTAAAGAATATTTTCATTCGCGGCCTCATGCCAGTCAGTTAGGCGCGCTGGCTTCTAATCAGAGTGAGGTGGTTGAAAACCGTGAATATCTTGAAAAGAAAATAGAAAGCTTAGAAGGTGAATACGCGGAAGGAGAAGTCCCCATGCCAGATACATGGGGCGGGTATGTGCTCAAACCCACGGCTGTTGAATTCTGGCAGGGGCGCCGAAGTCGTTTGCATGACCGTGTAAAATATGAGCGGGCCGGAGATGATTGGATCATTAAGCGGCTGTCTCCGTGAGCTATCCCTCATGATGGTGTGAATTGAAAAGGTATTTTATTACTTTTGTTTTATAGCAGATAAAACTGACTCAATTGTACCGATATGGAAAAAATAATTGTAGAAATAACGGATAAGAGGGCATACAAGATCCTTCGAGAACTTGAAGAGCTAAAGATTTTGAAGGTTGGTAAAAAAACTAAGGATAAGAAACAGAGACTCTCCAAAAAGTATGCCGGTATATTACCCTCAAAGCTTGCTGAAGATATGAGTAGAGATATAGAGAATAGTAGGAAAGAATGGGAGAATCGGGATTCTTAATAGATAGTAATGCAGTTATAGATTATTTGGGAAATAATCTTCCCAACTATGGGATGAACTTTATGAATGAAGTAATCGATCAAATTCCCAATTTATCTGTAATTACCAAGATTGAGGTGCTAGGGTATAACGCTCCTCCGAAACACTATAGCATTTTATCTGAATTTATGAACGATTCAAATATTTTAGAGCTATCTGAAGAAGTTGTAAATCACTGTATAGAAATTAGAAAAACGTATTCTATTAAGTTACCAGATGCTATTATTGCCGCTACAGCTTTGACACATGATTTAAGTTTGATTACAAGGAATATGCAGGATTTTGAAAAAATACCTGAGTTAAATATTCTGAATCCCCATTTGAATTTGTAAGTATTGTTAGTTTAAATGCCCAAGATAAAAAAAGAACGTATGGAAGAGCTGCCGAAGCTCAACAATACGTTGGTGTACACACAGTTTGATGAAGATAATCCTGCTCCAAAAGGAGAATGGAGCGAAAAGGTGTTTGATAATGAGAATCCAATTTTTCTCGAGTTGGCTTGCGGCAAAGGAGAGTATTCTATTGGACTTGGAAAATTGCATCCTGAGAACAATTACATTGGTTTAGATATTAAAGGAAACCGATTGTGGAAAGGGGCCAAGAGAGCTTTAAAGCAGGAATTAGATAATGTTCGCTATTTTCGTTGCTTCATAGATCACCTTCCGCAGTTTTTTGGAAAAGAAGAAATAGCTGGTGCCTGGATTGTCTTTCCTGATCCCTACCTAAAGAAAGAACGAAAACGGCTTACCTCTCCTAAATTTCTCAAAACCTACCGAAAAGTGATGAAGCCGGATGCTGTACTCAACCTAAAAACCGACAGCACCGAACTCTACGAATATACCAAAGAAGTAATACAGCAAGAAGGACTGGAGTTATTGGATGACGAGCCTAATGTGCACAAAAACCGTCCGGATGATCCCCGTTTATCCATCAAAACCTATTACGAGAAAATGCACCTCGAAAAGGGCAAAACCATCAAATTCCTTTCTTTTCGGTTGAATCCCTGATATCTATTCCAGATTACAAATTGAAGATTCCAGATTTCTGCATCTTCAGAGTATCGCTTGCCTATCAAATGCATAAAACACTATATCACCATATCAACTCATCACTATATCCCATCTTGACTTTCCCATTTTAATGATTAAATTAGGAGCAGTTAACACTGTTAACCTAATTATGAAGAATGAGTGAAGTTGAAATTCCGCTGCGAGACAAAATCCTGGATATCAGCCGGGATTTGTTGTTTGAGGAAGGTTATAAAGCCCTGTCAATGCGGAAAATTGCACGAAAAGCCAATGTTACGGCTACTAGTATTTACTTGTATTTCGAGAATAAAGACCACCTGCTACATACATTGATTGAGGAATCGGTTGAGGAGTTGAGTGTTTTTATTGAGGAAAGGGCACTCCCCCAAAAAGAGCCTCTGGCTCGCTTTGAAGCTATCATTGATGGTTATGTGGACTTTGCCGTACACTTTCCTGAAAAATATGAAGTAATCTACATGGTGCGTCCCGATGCGATGGCGCGGTATCCCAAAGAAAAATTTCGCAAAGCACGGCGTTGCTATGAACTGTTGGTAGAAACCATTCAGGATGGTATCAGCCATGGAGTGATGGACGTCGATAAACCAGTAACGGCGGCCTATTCAATATGGGCACAATTACACGGCATCGTATCGGTTGTACACAACAAGCGCCTGGATAGTCGCGTCGACAGCGAACAATTCATTCAGGATTCAGTTGAACATGTTATACAAGGTTTCTTAACGCGTGCCAGTGTTACATAACTCTTTACCCTAACGGAGATTATTATGGAGACAATAATGGAATATCTTGGATTTTTTAGTGATATCCCGCTCTGGGCTTCTATTGGCTCAGCGGTAGTTTTAATGTTGATACTTGGCTACACCGGTGCACCACTTTGGCTCTGGGCCATTGCAGGTTATGCGGGTTTGGTTGGTTTAAATGCCCCTGGTTGGCTGTTTATAGCATATACTGTATTGGTGGTGGTATTTAATATAAAACCCATTCGTCGTGCAGTGGTTAGTAGCCCAATCATGAAGCTGCTGGATGCTATAAACTTTCTCCCCAAAATTTCTGAAACCGAGCAAACCGCCATCGAAGCCGGGAATGTATGGGTGGAAGGAGAACTGTTTTCTGGTCATCCGGATATGAAGCGCATCCTCAACGAATCTTATCCTGAGTTGAATGAGGAAGAACAAGCTTTTTTAGATGGTCCCGTGGAAGCGCTTTGCAACATGGTAACTGACTGGGATGTGATGGTACGCAAAGGCTTCACCGACGAGGTGTGGGAGTTTATGCGGGATAAAAAATTCTTTGGGTTGATCATCCCGAAAAAATATGGCGGACTTGAATTTTCCGCCACGGCACACAGCGCGATTGTGGCTAAACTGGCCTCCCGTTGTGGTCCGTTGGCCACTACGGTGATGGTGCCCAATTCTCTGGGACCGGCTGAACTTTTGCTCCACTATGGGACGGACGAACAAAAAGACCATTATTTACCAAAATTGGCCACCGGGGAAGAAATGCCCTGTTTCGGTCTCACAGAACCTAATGCCGGTTCAGATGCAGGTAGCATGCGTTCAGAAGGCGTGGTGTTTAAAGGAGGTGACGGGGAGCTATATCTCCGCCTGAATTTTGAGAAACGATACATCACCCTTGCGGCTATTTCTACGGTGATAGGGTTGGCTTTCAATCTAAAAGATCCCGAGCACCTGATTGGGGAAGAAGAAAACCGGGGCATTACCTGTGCATTGATTCCTTCTGAAACCGAAGGCGTAGAGCTGGGCCGCCGCCATGATCCGCTTGGAATTCCATTTTACAATTGCCCGATTAACGGGAAAGATGTAGTGGTTCCGCTGGATGCTATCATAGGCGGAAAAGATGGGGCCGGAAACGGATGGCGCATGTTGATGGAATCGCTGGCTGTGGGACGTGGTATTTCTCTGCCGGCCCAAAGCGTGGGTGGAGCCAAAGTGGCAACACGGGCCATTGGCGCCTACACGGCTATCCGCAAACAGTTCGGCTTGAATATCGGGAAGTTTGAAGGTATTGAAGAGCCTATGGCTCGTATCGGCGGCTACACCTACCTGATGGAGGCCGCCCGGCGCTATACCACGGGCGGATTAGACAGCGGTCAAAAACCGGCTGTGGTGACCGCTATCGCCAAATATAACTTCACCGAGCTGGGCCGCGAAATTGTAAATGATGCGATGGATGTTGTTGGCGGGGCAGGTATTTCCCGCGGTCCGCGAAATATTTTTTCAAGCAGCTATACCGCCATGCCCATCGCTATAACGGTGGAGGGTGCTAATATCCTTACAAGAACATTGATGATATTTGGGCAGGGAGCTATACGCTGTCATCCCTATGCATACAATGAAATTGATGCCCTGATGAACAAGGACGCAAAGAAGTTTGATGATAACTTCTGGAGTCACATCGGGCATATCATCAACAACAAAGTACGTGCTTTTCTATTGAGTATTACCCGTGGAAGGCTGGCAAGCTCCCCGGTCAGTGGTCCGGCTGCCAAGTATTTTCGGAAACTGGCCTGGGCTTCGGCTTCTTTTGCATTCTTCACAGATATCGCGCTGGGCTCTTATGGTGGTGCGCTCAAAATGAAGGAAAAGATAGCCGGACGTTATGCCGATGTACTTAGTCATTTATACCTGGCTTCCAGTACACTAAAACGCTTTGAAGCGGAAGGTCGCCGGGAAGCTGATCGTCCCTATTTTGAGTGGGCGATGGAGTATAATTTCTGGAGAATACAGCAGGCCTTTGAAGGCATCTTGCGGGAAATCAAAGTGCCCGGCCTTTCCTGGGCTTTCCGCCTGGCAGGTCTTTGGGGAAGATTGAATCCTATTGGTACCTACCCATCCGACAAGCTTGGACATAAAGTAGCACAGGCCATGCAAACCCGCGGCGAAGATCGCGATCATATCACGGCCGGTATGTTTCATCCTCAGGATAAAGAATCAGCTATTGGTCGCTACGAGCATACGATGGAACTGGTTGAAAAGGCTTGGCCTGCATTTAAGAAGCTGTATAAAGCTATCAAAGCGAAAGAGCTGCCCAAAGAGCCTTACCTGGAAATCGCAGACCTGGCAGTAGAAAAAGGCATTCTCTCCAAAGAAGAGGGAGAGCTGGTGAAAGAAACAGAAGAAGCCCGCAACGATGCCATCCAGGTAGATGAATTTACGCTGGAGGAGTATTTGCACGAAACGCCCAAGGCTCCTCTTGGTGATGGAAAGCGCAAAGCTCCCAAGGCTGCGTTAACCTAAGTCTGATGTAACATCAGGATTAGTTTGGTATATGTCCAAACCCCGTGAATGGATAGTTCACGGGGTTTTTTGTTTTTGGGGTGATAAGAGGTCTGCTTTGTGATGGTTACTCGCACAATCCAATCAAGAAAAACTCAAAGTTCTGTGTACTCTATGTCAATATTAGACTACCTACATATTTGATATTAGAACAAAACTCTAAATGAGTTCGATGAAACTAACCGGTTTGGTTTATTCGTCTACAAAAACATCTTATGTAGAATATTATTCTTTTAATAACATAAAAAGTAATATTAAGGTCTGTAATATTTAAATTCACAGCATATTTAGTTATAATAATTATAGCCTTTCAGATTTGGGTGGATACAAAATGCTTGATAGAACCGATCGAAAAATAATTCAGTTGCTTCAAAAAGAAGGCCGTCTCTCTAACAAAGAGCTGGCAGAACGCATTGGTTTGACCACAACACCGACACTGGAACGTGTCCGCCGTTTAGAGAGGGAAGGCATCATTGAGGGCTACGGAGCGCGTGTAAATAAAGAAGCCATCGGCAGGGGGTTTGTAGCTATGGTGAGTGTAACCTTAAAAGTGCACCAGCTGAACCTGCTGGAAGAGTTTACTTCTGCTATTCAGGAAATCCCAGAAATACTGGCTTGCTACCATACTACCGGTGAGGGCGATTTTTTGCTGCATGTAGTAGCAAAAGATACCAAAGACTACGAGCAACTGATGCGCAACAAGCTTACTACGCTGCCCGATGTTGAGCGCTTGCATACCAGCATTGTGCTAAACACCATTAAAGAACAATCTCCAATTCCCGTTTATCATGAAGACGAAAACTAAACCTACCTTCGCATCAGCCGCCATTCACGGCGGAAAAGGAAAACCGGATCAGTATGGAGCTCATACTTCGCCGATTTACCAGACCTCCACCTTTGTGTTTAAGGATGTAGAGTCTGGAGCCAAGGCTTTTCAACATGAAGAGGGCGGGGCGAGTCATATTTATTCACGCATCGGGAATCCAACGGTGGAAGAGTTGGAACGGGCAATTTGTGCATTAGAAACCTATTACGTAGATGAACCGGAGGCATATACCGGCATGGCTTTTGGTAGCGGGATGGCCGCTATTTCTACAGGCATCATCAGCTTAGCCAAAGAAGGACATATCATTGCCCAAAATGATTTGTATGGATGTACCTCGCAATTTTTAAAGGAAGAAGCTCCGGGTATGGGCATGTCGGTTTCTTTTGTGGATACATCGGATGTTTTCTTGGTGGAGCTGGAGCTAAAAAAGCATCCAGAAACCAAGTTAATTTATTTGGAAAGCGTGGCCAATCCTACCCTGAAAATATCAGATATCCGCGCTATTGCACAGCTGGCTGAAAACCACGGCGCTTTGCTAATGGTGGATAACACTTTTGCTACGCCCTATCACATCCAGCCGTTGGAGCTGGGTGCCCATGTGGTGGTACACTCTACTACCAAGTATTTGGGTGGACACGGAAGTATCGTGGGTGGAGCATTGGTTGCCAGGAAGGAGTTATTGGAAGAAAAGGGGACATTTCTATATCGCAAGAACCTCGGGGGCATTGCCGGGCCTATGGATGCATGGCTGACTACCAATGGGATTAAAACCCTGCCGTTGCGTATGAAACAGCATAACGAAAATGCTATGGAAATTGCCCGTTGGCTTGAAAATCATCCTAAAGTAGATCATGTATTTTATCCGGGACTGGATTCTCATCCGCAGCATAAATTGGCTTCATCCGTAATGCGCAATGGGTTTGGAGGGATGATTTCTTTTGAGCTCACCGGTGGGTATCAGGCCGGGGTATCACTGATGAATAAAGTAGAGTTGTGCACCCTGGCAGTAAGTCTTGGCTCGGTAGATACGCTGATTCAGCATCCTGCATCCATGACGCATGCCGTTGTGGATGAGGAAATCAAAAAAGCAGCGGGAATTACAGAAGGACTTGTTCGCCTGTCAGTAGGTATTGAAGGGGTAGAAGACATCATCACCGATCTGGAACAGGCATTGTAGTTGAATTAACGGATAGTTCAAAAAGCTACATTTCTGACATACGGCTATCTCTGCACAGGCAGGGATCTCGTTGTTACTGAAGAGTGAGCTGTAGATAGTTGGAAAATTTTTTACATCGAACAGATCTTATTTACCCGTGATGCATACCGCCGCCGGTCATCATCACCCCGCGCCAGATCAATAGCAGGCCGATTACAATGGCGAAGTAAGTGGTAAAGGGGCGGAGTCTGGATCTCAATTTGGGAGATATGAAGCCTGGTGCCATATTCATGAGAAGCATGACGGGGAGGGTGCCCAAACCAAACAAAGCCATATAGATGCTACTGTGTAATGCGGTATCAGTGACCAAGGCAACAGCCAGAGCGGTTACTACCAAGCCGCAGGGAAGAAAGCCATTCAACAAACCAATCAGGAATGATGAAGAAAGTGAACGTTCTTTAAAAAGAGTTGATATCCCTGAACTGATGAGAGACTGAAACTTGGCATAGGTGTCTCTGAGTTTGCCGGGAAGTTTGATATTTGGGAAGATGGCAAAAAACACAATGAGTATCCCTAAAATAATAGAAAGAACATTTTGATACCCGGCTACAGCGGCTCCCATGCCCAGTATTCCCAAGCCAAAGCCCAAAAATGCGTAGGTAAAAATGCGCCCTGTGTTATACAACAAGCCTCTTGTAAACATGGCCGTGGGCGAGTGATCATCCCCCGGGATACTGAGTGCAATGGGGCCACACATGCCAATGCAGTGCAAGCTGCCCAACAATCCTAAGGTAAATCCAGTCCAAAGTTCCATAATTTTCTAACCGCTAAGGGCGCAAAGAGCACAATGGCTTTGCAGGTTTAGATTTAAAACGATGCCTTGTGCAAGCGTCTCGCTTGTACCAGTAGTTGGTTCCAGATCCGTACATCATTTAGGAGTAAGTACCAGAACCTTTGTTTCCATTATATAAAAATGTTCTTTTGGTCGATGTAGGTCAGCGAATCCTGTTTCCATTCTAGCGTAAGCTTCCACCGGCCTTCTTCAAAATCGCCTACAGGGATAAACTGCTGTCCATTTTCATCTAGTTGTAACTTAAAGCGTTTATCCAAGCCGGAATCATTGGGGCGATAGAAAGTAACGGAGCCGTCTAATGAATCGGCACGAAGTTCTTCCGGGAAGGTGATTTTGATGGACACTGATGGCTCATCAAATAAAATCAGAACCTGTTTTTCCAGGTTTCGCGCATTTTGAATGCCATCGATGGTTTCCTGGTATTCTACTCCTTCCTCGTAATGGTTCTCGGAAACGAGGTAAAATTCCAGGCTAATGAGATAACTCACCGTACTTAAGGTTGCCAATACAAATACCACAATGGCCAGCGTAATGCCGGTTCCCCAGTTAAATTTATCTTTGATACTCATGATCTAATGGTCGATGTTTTTTGAAAATATTTGTTTTGATTTGAAACAACTAAGCTTCTATGACAAAATGATTACTGATTACTGGTTGCAGGACCCAAAAATCCGGATGTTACTGTCTCAAGCTTTTCATCCCCGGAATAAATGCCGAAGCTGAGCGCTGTTTGAGATCCTTCCAATACCGAATCGGCTAACTGAACCATAAAGCGTCCTTCTGCCGAGTTTTGCGCCTGTATGCTGGTAATGCTTCCAAGCGATACGATCTCTCCACGCGGACTTTCCAGCCGAATATCAACCGGCATTTCCTTAAAGGTTTTGTTGAGCATTTTGATGTTATAAATATTGCTATAGCGATTATCGGGAAGCTCCTGATACAAGGTGCCGGGTTCGCGTAAAATAGTGGTTTCGGTATCGGGACGTAGTGTTAACAGGGTGACAAAGGTTGTAAACAGTATTAACAGAATACCGGAGTAACCAGCTACGCGTGGCGTCAATACCTTTTGTTTACCTTCGCGAATAGCCTCTTCTGATGAATACCGAATAAGGCCGCGCGGTTTGTCAATTTTATCCATGACGGAATCACAGGCATCAATGCAGGCGGTACAGTGTATACATTCCAGCTGGGTGCCGTTGCGGATGTCAATTCCCATAGGACATACTTTAACGCATTGGTAACAGTCGATACAATCCCCGAACTCGGTGTCGGAGCTAAAACCAAGATCTTCAAGGGTAGCCTTTCGGTTTTCAAGTTTAAAGCGGTCTTTTACACTGGCCCGTTCTTCCCCCCGCACATAGTCATACATTACGTTGATGGAGTTATTATCAAGCATCACAGACTGCATACGGCCATAAGGGCAAACAAAGTGGCACACCTGTTCTCTCATAAAAGCAAACACGCCGTAAAACACGCCGCTAAACACGATCATGGCACTAAGCCCGCCAATGTGTTCGGATGGAGGATCGGTGATGATTTCAAACAACTGATTTTTGCCAATAATGTAGGCCAGAAACAGGTTGGAGATCAGGAAGGCCATGCCATAGAAGATGGCATGTTTACTCACTTTTTTGGTGATTTTTTCCAGGTTCCAGTCTTGTTTGTTGAGCCGGATTTGTGCCGCGGCATCACCTTCTATCCAATATTCAACCCGCCTGAATACCATTTCCATGAAGATGGTTTGTGGGCAAGCCCAGCCACACCAAAGCCGGCCAAATACGACGGTAAACAGCACCACAAAGATGATGAAGGTCAACATCCCAAACAAAAGCAGATGCAGGTCTTGCGGCCAAAAAGCGACCCCAAAAATCACAAACTTTCGTTCAATGATATTCAGTAGCAAAAGCGGGTTTCCGTTGATGGTTATAAACGGGCCACTAAAAAAGAATGCCAGCAATAGCACAGCCACAACATTACGGGCTTTGTAATGTCTGCCGCTGGGTTTTTTAGGATAAATCCAGTTGCGTTTTCCTTCTTCGTTGACCGTAGACAGGTGGTCGCGAAAGCTCTGTTGGTCGATGCGTCGTTCTTCTTCTAAATTTGCCATTTTACTCTAATTGGCTGACGGAAGCTTTAGTTATGGACCAAAGTATCCTGTGTTAATAAAAAATATCTCTTGATTGCTTTGTGCGTTCTTTCTGGTGTTGAACGGAACCATACAGGATCGCCGTTTTCAGCAGGACCCTTTCTCTGTCTCTTTCCCTAACGCCCAAGGGCGCCAGGGCAAGAGGACTTTTTACTTAATTACGATGTAGCTAAAGAACATTCTCCCTTTGAAGGGAGTACAGCTTTAGCCGGGAGAGGTGTTGGATGTTGAATTTGCAATATCAATGAATCCAACATTTAACCACCCCTCAATCCCCTCCGGGGAGGGAAAGCTTGCGGTAGTGATGACCGAGGTACTTGTTAAAGTGCTGAGTTCTTTATCCTTTCAAAGCACAAAGCACAAAGCACAAAGCACAAAGCACAAAGCACAAAGCACAAAGCACAAAGCACAAAGCACAAAGCACAAAGCACAAAGCACAAAGCACAAAGCACAAAGCACAAAGCACAAAGCACACTAAATCACCATATCACCTACAAGCTACAGGGTTCCGCTCGCGGATCGGGAGCTTTGGCTCCGGCCGGATTTGTGCCCTGAACCGAAGCAATGTAGCTGATCAGGCTTTGCACTTTCTCATCAGATAAACGGGCACCACTTCCGTAGGCGATCATGCCGCGGTCGGGATATCCGTTTATGATGCTGCTTGCCACGTCTTCAGGTGTACAACCATGAATCCAGAGGTCGTCCGTCAGGTTAGGGCCAACCATGCCTTCAGCGTTTTGGCCGTGGCAGGTGTAGCACAGATTGCCGTTACTCATATAGATTTCACGGCCTTCTTCAATGCGGGCCTGATCTTCAAGAAAAGCCCAGGTGAAGTCAGAGGCTTTGGTTTCGCCTCCCTCTCCACCTTCAGGCTGAAGGTTATATTGCTCGGCAGCGTCTGCCATTTCTTGCTCGTAGAGCTCTTCCTGCGTAGGTCCGCCGAGCATGTAATAATACACCATATACCCTACGCCCCAGGCAATGGTGAAGTAAAACAGCCACAGCCACCATACCGGCATATGGTTGTCTAATTCCTTGATGCCGTCATAATCGTGATCCAGCAACAGATCTTTTTCGTCGTCAAATACTTTCATTGGTTTGAATGTTTGAAATTCATGTTGTCATCGTCTTCAAGGGGAAGGTGAGCAGCATCGTCCCAGTGGTGTTTTCCTTTCACCATCAGGTAAATGATCAATCCCACAAAAAATCCAAAAAACAGGATCAATGAGATGCTTGGGTAGATGCCGATGTCTTCCATGGCGCGTAAAACGTATTTATACATGGTTATTCAGCCTCCGCTTGCTGTGGTTTAAAGTTGGCCTGAATGCGATCGCTGGATGGCAATGCTTCCCAGGGGTTTTCATTCCCTTTGATGTCGATACCCAGACGTTGCATGTAGGCAATGATGGCAATAATCTTTTTGTCGGAGGTGATTTGGATGCCTTCGATTTCATCAAAACCATTTTGTCGAAGTCCGGCCACAATGTCGTCGGCCTGGGCTTCCAGGTCACGTAGTGCAATCTCTTCGTAACCTTCCACATACGGTACACCCACAGATCGCAGTGCATTGATGCGGTTCGGGATGGTTTCCTTGTCCATATCCTGGGTAAACAGCCATGGATACGCAGGCATGATAGACCCGGGCGAAGTGGAAGTAGGATCGTACATGTGGCGCACGTGCCAGCTATCCGGATACTTCCCGCCAATGCGGTGTAAATCAGGACCGGTACGTTTGGAGCCCCAGAGGAAGGGGTGATCGTACACAAATTCACCGGCCTTGGAGTATTCGCCGTAGCGCTCGGTTTCAGAGCGGAACGGCCGAATCATCTGCGAGTGACAGTTATTACAGCCCTCAGCGATGTAAATATCACGCCCTTCAACTTCTAATGGCGTATATGGCTTCACACTGGCAATGGTTGGTACGTTAGAATCAACCAGTGCGGTGGGCACGTACTCAATCACCCCGCCAATAAGAATTACGACCAGGGTAAGAGCAGTAAATTGCAGGGGACGAGATTCCAGGCGTCGGTGCCATTTTTCTTTGGTTCCGGCTGCCGGATCGATAATAGCTTGTGCTTCGTCTTCTTCATCCTTGACAAAGGATCCTTGTCGAGCCGTGTAAATCAGGTTAATAGCACCAATTACGGCACCAATGATGAACAAGGTTCCGCCGATGGCACGCAGTCCATACATGGGGATGATCTGTGTCACTGTTTCCAGGAAGTTGGGATACTGAAGCAGACCTTCAGAAGTAAATTCTTTCCACATCAGGCTTTGCGTGATGCCGCCCCAGTACATGGGAATGACGTAGAAAATAGCCCCCATGGTAGCAAACCAAAAGTGTACGTTGGCCAGCTTCACGGAATAAAGTTTGGTTTTGTAAATGCGTGGAGTGATGTAATACAGCATCGCAAAGGTTAAACCGCCGTTCCACAGTAGCGCACCGTTGTGTACGTGACCGATAATGTAATCGGAGTAGTGGGCAATGGCGTTTACGTTAGCGATGGAGAGCATCGGCCCCTCAAAGGTTACCATACCGTAGGCGGTAACACCAACCACCAGGAATTTCAGCACGGGATCTTCGCGCACACGGTCCCAGGCTCCACGAAGCGTGAGTAAGCCGTTGAGCATACCGCCCCAACTCGGAGCAATCAGCATAATACTGAACACGGTACCCAGGGCTTGTGCCCATCCGGGAAGTGCAGTATACAGCAAGTGGTGAGGTCCGGCCCAAATGTAGATGAAAATCAATGACCAAAAGTGAACAATAGACAGCCGGTAAGAGAAAATAGGCCGGTTAGCGGCCTTCGGGATGAAGTAGTACATAATCCCCAAAAACGGTGTGGTAAGGAAAAAAGCCACCGCATTGTGTCCGTACCACCACTGTACCAGGGCATCCTGAATACCCGCATAAATGGGATAACTTTTCAGGAGGGTGGCTGGTACCTCAAAGGAGTTTACCACGTGTAAAACGGCCACGGTCACAAAAGTAGCAATGTAGAACCAGATGGCTACATACAGGTGTTTTTCCCGGCGCTTCAGGATGGTCATAATCATATTCAACCCAAAAACCACCCAAATAATAGTGATGGCAATATCAATAGGCCATTCCAGTTCGGCATATTCTTTACTGGTGTTGATGCCAAAAGGCAGTGTCAAAACTGCCGATACGATGATGGCTTGCCACCCCCAAAAGTGCAGTTGGCTTAATTTTTGGCTCCACATAGGGGTTTTACATAGCCGGGGCAGCGAGTAATACACGCCGTAGAAAATGGCATTCCCTGCAAAAGCGAAAATAACCGCGTTGGTGTGCAGAGGACGCAAGCGCCCGTAGCTGAGTTCTGGTATGAAGCCGAGAAAATCCGGCCAGATAAGTTTTAGGGCAATAGTAAGCCCAACGATAAAGCCGATGAGACCCCACAAGACCGTGGCCACCCCGAATTTCCGGACAATATCGTTATCGTAATGAAAGGTTTCTAAAGTTGATGAAGACATTTATTCATCCCGATGTTTTTGGTTGTTGTTTGATTCTTTTTTTGAAGCTTTTTTGTCGTCGAACAGCACGCGCATAGAGGGAGTGTATTGATCGTCAAACTGACCGGATTTAACCGCCCAGAAAAACAGTCCCAAGAAAATGAGGGCTACCATCAGGCTGAAGCCAATAAGCAGGTACATCACTTCCATATAGCGAGTCCTCCTTTGCGTGCAAAAAATCGTGTGGTAACAAATGTAAACACCATCACACTGATGGAACTTAGCGGCATCAATATGGCGGCTACCAGAGGCGAAAGTTGTCCCGTGATGGCAAAGCCTAAACCGATGGTGTTATACAACAGAGAAAGCACAAAACTTGCCATGATGATTTTCATAGAGGCTTTGCTGAAATCAATAAAATCGTTGAGTTTAGAAAGGGAATCTCCTTCCAGTATGGCATCACAAGCCGGGGCAAAAGAGCTCACATCATCGGCCAGGGCAATCCCAAAATCCGCTTTTTTTAAGGCTCCCGCATCATTCAGTCCGTCGCCTACCATAATAACCTGCTCGCCATTTTTTTGTAATTGAGTAATAAAAGCCAGCTTCTCCTCCGGTTTCTGATTGAACAGAAGGGAACCATTAGATCCAAAATAATCACTGAAGGCCGACTTCTGCGCTTCGTTATCCCCGGAAAGCAGGTACGTGTTAAATGTTTCTTTGATGGAAGCCAGAAGATTATGAATTCCGTCACGAATACCTGCTTCAATCCCAAAAAATCCGCGATACTCTCCGTTGATCGAAAGATGTACCGTGGAGCCGTTGAATTCGTTTTGGGGAATATTCTCTAAGCTGAGAGCGGCTTGATCCACAAGAAATGCTTTGGAGCCCAGGCAAATAAGTGTTCCTTCTACTTCTGCAAAAATGCCCTTGCCGGGAATTTCCTCAAAAGAAGATATTTCTGCCCGGTCATTGCGAGGAGCATCATTATTTGAAGCAGGACTCGAAAGGCTTTCGACGAAGCAATCTCCCTGATTACGCCCGGCTGCCATTGCAGGCAGATTGCCATGTGATTTGCTCGTTTCACTCGCTGAATCCCTCGCAATGACGGTCGTTAGGTAGTTTGCCACTTTCCGGCTCAAGGGATGTATGGAGTTCTTACAGGCCGATTTGACCCATATTTGTTCCTGGGCCGACAATTCTCCTCCAATAAATTTCACTTCGGCGGCCTCATTTTCGGTAAGGGTACCGGTTTTATCAAATACAATAGAGGAAGCTTTGGAGAGATTTTCCAGCAGCAGGTGATTCTTGACAAACAGTCCGTTTAGCGAAAGCACATTAAGGGCCGAACCCAATGTAAACGGGGTAGAAAGCGCCAGGGCACAAGGGCAGGCTATAATTAATACCGCCGTAAAAACGGAGAGAGCCGTTTCCATGCCGGCCGTTTCCAGCCAGTACAAGCCAGAGAAAAAGGCAATGCCCAAAACCGAAATCGTAAAGTAAGGACTGATTTTATCGGCAAAAGTGGTCAGCTTCAGCTCCTTGTCATTGTTTTGGAAAGCTTCATGGTTCCATAACTTAGTGAGGTAGCTGTTGGTAACTTTCTCTTCTGTTTTAAGCAGGGCTGCATTTCCGATTAAGCGTCCACCCGCAAAAACCCGTTCTCCTTTTTTCACCGTAACGGGCTCAGATTCTCCGGTGATAAAACTGTAATCCAAAAAGGCCTCGTCGGAAATCAGAGTAGAATCACAAGGAACGAGTTCCTGATTTCGTAAACGCATTTGCTTGCCGGGCTCCAGCTTATCCAGTGAAACGGAATATTCCTCGCCGTTATCATTCAAAACATTAACCGCAATCGGGAGGTATGAGCGGTAATCCCTGTCAAAAGAAAGTCGGTTAAAGGTTTTTTGCTGTACCAGTTTCCCGATCAACAAAAAGAAAATGAGCCCGGTGAAAGAATCCATGTAGCCGGTGCCGGTCAGGGTCACAATCTCGTACACGCTTTGGCTAAAAAGGGCCACGATGCCAATGGAAATAGGGACATCAAGGTTTACCCCGCGCTGACTCAAAGCCGCAAAGGCTGATTTCAAATAATCACTGCTGCTGTACACCAACACGGGAATAGCCAGGATGATATTCAAAGCGCCAAAAAGGAGATGAAAATTGCCCCCCAGTCCGCTGCCGGTGGTATCCAGGTAATCCGGAAAGCTAAATAGCATGATGTTGCCAAAGGCAAAACCGGCCACACCCATTTTAAGCCACAGCGAGCGGTTTCGGTGCGCTTTTTCCGATTTGGCATCCAACTTATCCATCCGGATTTCTGGCTCGTAGCCAATCGTAACCAGCTGCTCTACTACATCCCGCAACGTGGTTTTATCGCTATCAATCAACAGCGAAAGTTCACGTTTTAAGAAGTTGACCGAGCTTTGGAGTACACCTGGATCTAATTTCTGAAGGTTTTCAAGCAACCACACGCAGGATGTACAATGAATATTGGGGATGTATAAAGTAAGAGAGAGTTTATTGGCGTCACGGAAGTCCGTGATTCGGTTAATGACTTCCTCATCCTCCAGGTAATCGAAACGCGCCCGGTGTTTGGTATTTTTCAGGTTGATGCCCGGATTGGCGTCAAGGTCATAATAGGAACAGAGTCCGCTTTTATCCAGAATTTGATAGGCGGCCTTGCATCCGCTGCAACAAAAAGCTTTGTCGTCAAAAAACACGGATTCTTCTGCACACTCCTCCCCACAGTGATAGCAAACATGAGATGATATGGCTGCTTTCGTGGTTTTCATGAGTTAAATGAAGGGGCTCCGTTGGAAAATTGCAAACGCAGATCAAACCATTTCTGGGTCATATTCTCATCAACTTGGGCAAAGGTTGTCTCCTGTAGCCATTTTTCGATTTTCTTGCGCTCTACAGACCAAAAGGCATGAAAGGGGCAAGGCTCAATGTGTCCGCAGCCTTCGATCCCCATAAAACATTTATCAAAAAACTCGGTGCCATCGATGGCGGCAATTACATCCATCATGGTTATTTGGTCGATTGACTTGGCCAGATATACTCCGCCATTCAGTCCGCGCTGAGACTTCAGGATGCCAGGCTCTTTCAATTTCGCCAATACCTGAGAGAGATATGCCGTCGGGCAATTCAATGACTTAGACAGATGCGAAGCCGAAACGGCACCATCTTCAGTATGCTTGGAAATGGCAATAATCGCCGATATGGCGTACTGCGCACCTTGTGATATCAACCTCATAGCCTGGTTTTTAATCAGATATTCATATTCTAATATAGATATTAGATTTTAAGGAGAATTATAAGCAGAAGCAATGAAATGGCAGAATTTTTATGCATTTGGGAGAGATTAATATTACCCATTAGCCCTCAATTAATTAGGCAAGTATATAGAAAGGATAGTTGGTGTACTTCTCACACCCTAAGAGCATGATTTATCTTCTGAAGGGATAAGGCGGTGCGGAGAAATTATAAACCAATTTTTTACCGCTAAGGAATTACTTCAAAGGATGCAGAGCTCGAGAATTCTGGGGTAACAGGAAGTATACACGCTCCAAACCGATCTTTTCCCATACAGAGTAAATAATTAAAGCGATACGTGCCTGGGGTTTCACTTAACCATGAAACCGGTAGAAAAGGAGCTCTATCTTCAGCAATACTTTCACCTGGGTCTAATCTTAGAGAGGAAGGAAAACCATCAAAGACAAACCACCTGCCCGAAATACCATTAACCCCGGAAATCCATCCTCTATCAACCGTGTAACGCTGAAATTCTACAATGGATGATGACATTTCTATGGGGAAATCTGAATGATTGGTAATATTTGTCCCAATACCCTCGCTGGAACTTAATTCTACAAGCGTATCAGTAATTGAAATTTCAAGATCGATATTTTCATATTTAGGGCTGATATCTGTAAGAGGTATATCAAGTGGTTTGATCTGAAATTCATTGGACAGAATATCCACTTTATCAACAGAGGGGCACTCATCGGATACGTTTTCCAAACAGGCATTTACTTTAATGCGATAGGTGCCTGCACCTTGTAATCCATTTATGCGAGAGAAAATTCGTGAAGCAATTATAGAATCACCGGGTTGAACGGGATTTACGTAATAATATTCGCTGGGTTCTACCTCGTTCCAGTTATCATCAATTTTCTTTTCTATCAGGGTTTCGTCTGAAGAATTTGTGTAAATAGGCTTATCACTGTTATTGACCAACGAATAAAAAACTCCGGAGTCGAAATCCAGGTAGTAAACTTCTTGGTTTAAGGTAATAGAAATCTGATCACTTAATTTGTTATCTCCATTATTGCTGTTACCAGAAATAATATTGCATGAATAAAAAGACAGGGAACTCAATAAAGCTAAGATGAACACGCATATTTTTTTCATATCTGACCTACCGACCTGTTTGAAGTATACATTCAAAATATATTTTCTTCATTTACAGTCAATCGCAAATTATACCAACTGCCGGGCTTTAGTTTTGGGGGATGTTAAAAGATTGGCACGCTTAAAAAAATATTCACAATGGATAGCTATCATCCATCAACCAAACATTTAATGAGAGTATAATGAGCAAATATAAAACGGCAGAAGAAGCAGTAAAGGTCATTAAATCGGGTGACCGTGTGTATGTACACGGGATATCGGCAAACCCGGTTCAATTATTAAACGCGATGGTTGACCGGCACAGCGAACTTAAAAATGTAGAACTCATTCACCTGCATACTGAAGGCCCTGCGCCTTATGCTGATGAAAAATATCGGGACAGCTTTTTTGTAAACGCAATGTTTGTTGGGGCCAATGTTCGCAAGGCAGTGAACGAAGGGCGTGGTGATTATATCCCGATTTTCTTAAGTGAAACGCCCCGTTTATTTAGAAACGGAATTCTGCCGCTGGATGTGGCATTGGTCAACGTATCTCCCCCGGACATGCATGGCTATTGCTCGCTTGGAGTATCTGTAGATAATGCGGCGGCAGCCGTTCAATCGGCCAAGCATGTGATTGCCCAGGTAAACCCGCATATGCCCCGAACCCATGGAGATGGCTTGGTTCATGTAGACCAAATAGATTCTCTGGTAAAAGTAGATGATCCCCTGCCGGAACAGTTTGCTCCAGAACCAGACGATGCTGAGCTGCAAATCGGGAAATATTGCGCCAGTTTGATTGAAGACGGAGCTACCATGCAGATGGGTATTGGCGCCATCCCCAATGCCGTTTTAGCCAGCCTGACCAATCATAAAAACCTTGGCGTACATACCGAAATGTTTTCTGACGGTGTGATTGAACTGGTTGAAAAAGGAATAATTAACGGTCTGAATAAAAAAATTCACCCTGGTAAAGTAGTGAGCGGTTTTGTGATGGGGACCCGAAAAACCTACGATTATATAGATGATAACCCCTCCGTAGCTATGCTGGATATTGGTTATATCAACGATACGGCGGTGATTCGAAGAAATCCCAAAGTAACCGCTATTAACAGTGCGGTAGAGATTGATATTACCGGTCAGGTTTGTGCCGATTCCATTGGTACTTATCATTACTCAGGAGTGGGTGGGCAAATGGACTTCATCCGTGGTGCAGCTCTTTCAGAAGGCGGAAAGCCCATTATCGCTCTGCCTTCCACCACCCGAAAAGGCATTAGCCGAATTGTACCCTTCCTGAAACAGGGAGCCGGCGTAGTGACTACCCGTGCACACGTTCATTATATAGTAACGGAATTTGGTATTGCCAACTTGTACGGCAAAAACCTGAGCCAGCGTGCCAAAGCCCTGGTAGAAATTGCACACCCCGATCACCGGGAAGAATTGGACAAAGCCGTATTCGAACGCTTTGGAAAATAGCTAAGCAGTTTATAGTACTTGGTTGTACAACATAGAGTGAGAGCACGGTTCATTTGGGCCGTGCTTTTTTTATGGCGATTTCTGAGTAGAACTATATAGCATTGATTCTAAAATAGGTTGCTAACTGCTCGTTCCACACGCTCCGCGTTGTAACGTATGGTTACAATAGCGATAGGTGAAGATATAGCCTGCATTCTGTGCTCATTGTCCTCCGGTCCGCATGGCCAATTGGAAATCCCGAATCGTTGCAAGTTATCTGACCATATTATGCGGATTTCAAAAAATCCAAATCCGTATAACATTGGGAAAACAGGGGTTTACTTGGTTTTTAGGGGCATTTGGAATATTATGCGTCTTGTTATTGCAGATTAGTAAATCTGCTTAATACTATGTTAGGGTTACTTTTCAATCATTTCAATAGCTGATAATAAATGGCCCGCAAAACTAGAGAAGAGTGACTTAGGGCTGATGCTTTTATTAACAACTTTATAATATCCATCTTTAATTCCATCATCTTCTTTAGATAGAATAAGGCACGCAGAATTATATAGCTTTTCAGTTATGAGCCTTTGCATAAGAATTGAATACCTAGTTGCATAAGATGCATCTTCAAATTCTGGAAAAACTTTATAGTACTCTTCATCAACGCGTACTGAGGTTGTAGATCCGTCACTTTCTTCTAATAACATTAAATAACCAAGAAAAGGTTGTATTGTAATATCTGAGTCTTTCTTTTCTTTCAATAATTTTTTGGATGCGAGATTTTTGACATTAAATGCTTTCTCTCTATGGGCAGTCCAAAAATCTGATGCCGAACCGATTGATTCCTCTGATCTATTGTTAAAATTGTTCCCAAATGAACCCACTTGAGATTTTAATTCAAAAACGGCTAATAAATGCCCCTCATGAAAAACAATCGCATCCCATGACTTAGTAGGCCTGAAGTATCCGGGAATCGTTAAAGTTTTTCTGCCAGTAATTACTACCGATGATTCAGGAAGTCCACAATGGACTGCCACATTTTTAATTATTTGAGTAAATCCGTCTAAATTTTTCCCTCCAATTACAGCACCCCTACTTCCTTCTTGAGAGCTTGTTTTACCATTAGACCGTGTTTGCCAAAATACTTTTATTGATTCCTTGATATCCTCTTCAAGAGTTTTAGGTAAGAGATCACTCATCAATCCTAAGTTCTATGTTAATATTTTCATTGTTTAGTAAATCTAAGTGCCCTCTAACTCTTTTGTAAGCTTTCCTCAAATAACCTGCATTTATGTCAAAGCCCATAGAATTACGACCATAATCACAACAAGACATTATAGTAGTACCGCTTCCTACAAAAGGATCGATAACAGTATCTCCTACAAAGCTAAACATCTGTACTAGCCTATCAGTAACTTTTTTGGGATATGGCGCAGGGTGAAATTTCGATGAAGTACCAGTTACATTCCAAATTTGTGTGTACCATTTATTAAAATTCTCTTCACTAATTATAGAAAGTTTTCGTTGGGTTTTTGATGGACTTCTATAACCCCCTGGTTTTCGAAGCATTAAGATATACTCGATATCGTGCTTAATTATGCCATTTGGCTCATATGGTTTTCCCAAAAATTTTGAGTTACCGTTTACCTCAAAAGATGCATTAGAAATTTTATGCCAAAAAATAGGGGCTAAATTATCAAAACCTATTTTTTCGCAATTTACCTGAATATCAGCGTGAAGAGGTACAACTTTATGTCTTCCAAACTTTCTTCTGGAAAGTAAAACATCTCCAACAATGACTATCAATCTACCACCAGGCTCAAGTACTCTTAGTGTTTCTGACCAAACCTTATTTAACTCTGTATGGAAATCTTGATAATGATCAATGTTGCCAAGCTGATTATCAAAATCATCATACTTTTTGAGATTCCAGTACGGAGGTGAAGTTATTGCAAGCTGTATTGATTCATCTTCTAGAAAGCTAAGATCTCTCGCATCTTTTTTTGCAAGCACATGGTTGGTTTCAAGTTGTGAAACTTTCTGTCTTAGTTTTTCAATTTTTACTTTGTCTTTAGCAATCGCAGGAATTGCTTTATCTAATTCTTTTACTGTTAATACTTTTTCAGCCATTTCTTTTTTTACCAAAATACAATAGTTCAGTAACCCTAACAAGCGTTTCAAGTCGGACGCAGGTAGGGTTCGTTGGAAAACTTGTGGGCAATAAAATAAATCAGTTACTTCAACAAAAACCGAAAACCCGCGCCGCTTAAACGCCGGGCCGTTATATGGCTTTACTTTAATCCAATCATTATGCCATTTAGAATTAACAGTTCTGAGGAATTTGAAAGACTTTTGGAAGGAATAGCAGATGATCTAGTCCATGCCAAGATTCATTTTCGTTTACATCAGGATCTTTCTAAATCAATAAAAGAATATGAACGCGAGTTTAATGAATCACGCACATTTTGGTTTCTCACTTTTCGTGCTCAATATGATGCCTGTGTATTTAGACTGTGCCGAGCATATGATCAGAATGATTCAGCTCTACATCTAAACAACTGGTTAAAAATTATAAGCCGAAATATAAAACTTTTTGAAGTTGATGAGTTTAGAACCAGACTCAAAGATAATACATTTGTAGAAAGTCTGGCCGTGAATGTAAAAAAGCCCAACATTGAACAACTTAAAAAAGATATCAAGGCTACAAGTAACAAGAACTCACTTGTTAAGAAACTTACTATACTTCGGAATAACATTTTCGCACATCGAAATGCAAAGCTTACTATGGATAACCGCAATATTCTAGAAGAAAGACCTATAAAAACTGGTGAAATAGAAAAGCTTTTAGATCAAGGTATTGAAATCTTAAATAGGTATAGCAAACTATTCAAAGCTTTATCCTATTCGACACAGATTGTTGGACATGATGATTACAAATATGTATTGGAAGCAATAAAGAAAGATATCAAAAGGTTTGAAACTCGAAGTTAGGTACCATAAAAACAAAGAGCCATATAACAAGGCGTTACTCTTGGTTGAGAGTCAAGAAATAGTACAAAATATCCCTCATCAGCCATACCTTCTCTGGATTTAAATCGGACGGGGTGCGATGGAAACTTGTTTGCAAGCAATTAATTTCGCTACTTCAAAAGAAATCCTAATCCCCGCGCAGTTTAAACGCTGGTCCGTATTTGCCTAAACTCTACTTCGATATCTACCCAGGTAAGCGTTCTCATTCATTAGTTGCGAATTGTGCGTCATTGGCGTACTTTTCTGAGCAACACAGCGTTAGCTAATGGAATTTTTTGAAACGTCCATTTTTACTAAACTAATTCAAAAACTTCTCAGGGATAAGGAATATCACCTGCTTCAATTACAGTTATCTGTGCGACCAGAATCTGGTGACATTATTAAGGGAAGTGGTGGCATCCGAAAGCTGAGATGGGCTGGATCAGGACGTGGAAAACGAGGTGGCATCCGGGTGATTTATTACTACATCACCGAGGATGAAAAAATTTATATGCTTTATGCATATCCAAAGAGTAAACAGGATGATCTCACTGCAGATCAACTCAAGCAATTGAAACAACTAGTTGAGGACCAATTGTCATGAAAGATGAAATGTTTAATGAACTGCTCGAAAGTGTAAAGCAAGCCGGAGATATTCGGAAAGGTAAACGTGAACCATCCAGGTATTCAATAATTGAAGAACCTGATGTTGTAGCGATCCGCGAAAAGTACGATATGACCCAGCAAGAATTTTCTTCACTTCTTGGAATCAGTGTGGGTACACTCAGAAATTGGGAACAAGGAAGGCGAAAGCCACAGGGTCCGGCAAAAGTGCTATTGAAAATTGCGGAAAAGAGACCCAAAGCAATTTTAGATTCTTTGTCGTAAGACAATCGTCAAATAATCAGCGGCTCAACCGGAGGGTATTTTAATTTCAGTCATTGGAGAGCTGTTTGATCCGCCGGTTAGCCGCCACACGGTTATATCCTCCATTTCTTCCCTCAAGATTTTCTTTTAGAGCCTTTTCTCAAATAATCGTACCTTCTGTTCCGTCTTAACTCGTCCGGCTGTTTTGAGCCGGATCAATCCAATTCCAACCAAATATCCACAATGTCTAACACTGCCATTCAGGAACCGGAAGTAAACCTGGAACTCGCCCTCGAACACGGTCTTAACGAAGAAGAATATGAGATGATAAAGTCCCGGTTGGGACGTACCCCCACTTTTACCGAGTTGGGTGTGTATTCCGTGATGTGGAGCGAACACTGTTCCTACAAAAACTCCATCGTTGAGTTAAAGAAATTACCCTCCGAAGGAGAAAACCTGTTGGTGGGAGCCGGTGAAGAAAATGCCGGCCTGGTAGATTTAGGCGATGGACTCGGTTGCGCCTTCAAGATCGAAAGCCACAATCACCCCTCAGCTATTGAACCTTACCAGGGAGCTGCAACGGGGGTAGGTGGTATTCACCGCGATATTTTTACCATGGGCGCACGTCCCGTAGCCAGCCTCAATTCGCTTCGTTTTGGTTCGATGGAAAATCCACGGGTGCGCTACCTGCTGGATGGCGTGGTACGCGGCATCGGTGATTACGGAAACTCGTTTGGCGTGCCTGTGATTGCCGGGGAAGTTTGTTTTGATGAAAGTTACGAAGGCAACCCGCTGGTAAATGCCATGAGTATCGGATTGGTGAAAGAGGGCGAAACCGCCTCTGCTATTGCAAAAGGCATTGGCAATCCTGTGATTATCGTAGGTGCCAGTACGGGAAGGGATGGTATCCACGGGGCGACCTTTGCATCCGAAGAAATTAGTGAGGAAAGCGAAGCCAAACGTCCCAGTGTGCAGGTAGGCGACCCTTTCACTGAAAAACTGTTGCTGGAAGCCAGCCTTGAAGTCCTCAAAACCGGTGCCGTTGTGGGAATGCAGGATATGGGTGCGGCAGGTATTGCCTGTTCTTCTTCTGAGATGACAGCCAAAGGTGGTCAGGGTATGAACGTTGATCTCGATAAAGTACCCGCCCGCGAAGATGGCATGACGGCTTACGAACTGCTGCTTTCCGAAAGTCAGGAGCGTATGCTGATTGTAGCCGAAAAAGGCCGTGAGCAGGAAGTAATTGATGTATATGAAAAATGGGATCTCCACGGTGTGGTGATTGGTGAAGTAGTGGAAGGCGACAAAGTAATCTATTGGAAAGAAGGCGAGATTAAAGCTGAAATCCCGGCCGACCACCTGGTGTTAGGCGGCGGTGCTCCGCAATATGTACGCGAAACCAAAAAGCCTGCCTATTTGGATGAGGTGCAAGCTTTTGATTCCAACTCGCTGGAGCATCCCGAAGATCACACCGAAACCCTGAAGAAATTATTGAGCTCGCCCAATATCGCCTCCAAGCGATGGGTACACGAGCAGTACGACACTACGGTACGAACCAACACGGTAACGCCTCCCGGTGCTTCCGATTCTGGTGTGATTCGCATCAAAGACAGCAAAAAAGGCTTGGTAGCCAAAACCGATTGCAACGGCCGGTATGTATATCTGAATCCACGGAAAGGCGGACAGATTGCCGTAGCAGAATCAGCTCGTAATGTAGTTTGTTCTGGTGCCAAGCCGATGGCTATCACCAACTGCCTGAACTTTGGAAATCCCTATAAGCCGGAAGTGTACTGGACGTTCAAAGAAGCGCTCGGCGGAATGAGCGATGCCTGTAAAGCATTGAATACCCCCGTAACCGGCGGTAACGTGAGTTTCTATAATGAAAATCCAAATGGCGCTATTTTCCCTTCACCGATCATCGGTATGCTTGGGGTGATGGAGGATGTGGAAAAACATACCACCACCCCAGCTTTCAAAAACGATGGCGACCTGGTGCTTTACATCGGAGCTGAACGTAAAGGTTTGGGCGGCAGCGAATATCTGAAAGTGCTGCATGGCCTTACCTCTGGTGATGCTCCCGAGATTGATCTCGACTTTGAAGTGAAGTTGCAGGAAGCACTGCTAACAGCTATTAAATTGGGTCTGATTACCGCCGCCCATGACATCTCTGACGGCGGCCTGGCAACTACCCTTGCAGAAATGGCCATTTTTGGCAAGAAGGGAGCAAAAATATCGGTAGATACCCTAACAGGCACTCCGCATGAAGTGCTGTTTAGCGAGGCACAATCAGGCGTAGTGATTACGATCCCAGCTGCAAAATTGCACACTGTAAAGCATCACTTTGATGAAGCCGGTGTTCCGGTTTTTGAATTGGGAGAAGTTGGCAAAGATCAGCTTATCATCAAAGATATGCTTACACTGGATGTGGCTGAATCTGAAGAGCTGTATGAAAATGTGATTCCTAAAGCGATGGAAGTGTAGTTTAGCTTTAAATCTTGTCTGAATTCCGTTAGACAGGAACGAAAAAACGGGCGTTCTGCTTGTATGATGTGACTATTCATAAAGAGAAAAAATCAC
This sequence comes from Gracilimonas mengyeensis, assembly GCF_900182705.1. Taxonomy (GTDB): domain Bacteria; phylum Bacteroidota; class Rhodothermia; order Balneolales; family Balneolaceae; genus Gracilimonas; species Gracilimonas mengyeensis. The sequence goes on from NZ_FXTP01000002.1 coordinate 293,580, forward strand.
ATCATGGAAGATACAACAGTACTAATTGTAGGCGGTTCTGGCGGTATAGGTCGGGAAAGCGCCAAGCTATTCGCAAAATCCGGAGCTAAAGTAATTATAGCAGCTCGCAATAAGGAAAAACTGGACGAAACAGTCAAAAGCATAAACACCAACCGTGGAAAAGTCTATGCCATTGAGGTAGACGCCACGGATCAGGAATCGGTGCAGAGCATGGCCAATACCATCAAAGAGAAATACGGTGAAATAGACGTGCTGGTGAATGCATTTGGCCAGGGACTCATCCAGCCGTTCATGGATATTGATCCCAAAGATGCTAAAGAAATCATTGATGTAAATGTATATGGTACATTTTTGGTCACCCAAACCGTGATGGGGATCATGAGTGAAGATGGCCCGAATAATGTGATCATGTTTCCGGGTACGATGGGGAAATACGTGATGAAAAATGCATCGGTTTATGCAGCCTCCAAATTTGCTATTCAGGGTTTCACGAAATCGTTGGTGGAAGAACAGCGTCGTGGTAATACCAAGTTCTCACTCTTATATCTCGGAGGAGTGAATACTGCTTTTTGGGATGATGAACGAGTAAAAATGAAAGTAAAGAAAGAAGCGATGCTTGATCCCGAGGAAATTGCCAAAGTGGTGTTTTATGCCGTAAGCCAGCCTTCAGCTTCGGTAATGAATGAAGTGGTGATACAGCCGGAAAGCCACCAGCTGGTTTAGTAGCTATTGATAAAATTCCGTTAAGATGACGTAGGTCGGACAGTTTTGTCCGACCTTTTTTTTGATCCCATTTATTGCCTGTAGTTCTTCAGTTTATTACGAACTTTCCAATCTCCCAAATCACCCCTACCTTTGGGAGGTTCGAATATCAATCAAGAAGACCTTCCATGAAGAGACTATTTTTGCTATCTGTTTTTCTTATTTCTGCATCCGTAGCTTTTGCGCAGGATTCCCTCCTTAACTATCAACCCAAAGTACTGCTGGTAACGGCTCATCCCGATGATGACGCCTTATTTTCAGCTACCATTTTCAAAACCACGAAGTTGCTGAATGGTAAAGTAGATCTGGCGCTGATGACCAACGGCGAAGGTGGCTACACCTATTCTACCCTGGGGAACTACATCTACAACAAAGAGCTGGATAAAGAAGAAATCGGACGGCAGTATTTACCCGGTATCCGCAAGCAGGAACTGATGGCAGGGGGTGAAATTGTGGGCATCCGGAATTACTTCTTTTTTGATCAGCCCGATTTTTATTACACTGAGGATGTGGAAGAAACCCTGGAGAAGTGGAATACAGATTGGGTACACGAGCGCATGGTGCAGATTTTGGAAGAAGGCGACTATGATTTCATGTTCCTGATGTTGCCCTTTGAAGAGTTTCATGGCCATCACAAAGCATCGGCAGTATTGGGACTTCGGGCTATGCAGGAGCTTCCTGAAGAAGACCGTCCTATTGTATTGCAAGGCATTATCAGAAGAGGGGACGGACCGGGCATGTCGTTTACGCAAATGCCGGGTTATCCTGAGACCAAAGTGATGGAAGGAGAAATCTTTGAATTTGACCGCAGCCAAACCTTTGGCGCCAACGACCGCATGAATTATAACATCATTTCTAACTGGGTGATTGCTGAACATAAATCACAAGGCACTATGCAGTTACTGATGCAAACCGGCGATAAGGTGGTAGAGCAATACTGGTACAATGCCATCAACGGAGAGGGAAACCTGAAGAAAACGGCTGAGTATTTTGAAGCGGTAAATGCGGCCCAGCCGTAAGTTGGTTATTAGTTATTAGTGTAATGAAAAATGGTGAGAATACGATTAACAATTTACCATTACACCATTAACCAACCTCACTCGATAAAATAGCTGATGTTTACGCTGGCTTGTATCTCTACTTTTTGAGAAAAGTCCATCATTGAAGCATCTGAAGAGGCTCTTGACATCATTTCCATGGCTTGGGCTTTGCGCGGAACTCCAATTTGATGGTCCGAATAGTGAATGGTTGAAACGTTACCCAATTCTACACCTGAAGTTTTAGCAATCAGCTCAGCCCGTTGCTTAGCAGCCTCAATAGCTGAAATCAATGCTTTTTCTTTGCCCTCATCAATTTTGGTAGAAGAAAACTGGCCGTTAAAAGAATCAAACTCATTTTCAATGAGGGTAAGCTGAATTTTTTCGTACAGGCTGAAATCTTCAAAAGTGATACTCACCGATTGGTTGGTGGCTGTAACATACTCGGGCTTTTCATTACTGGCATACCGGTTGCCGCTTACTTGACGTCGGTTCATGCGCACGGGCTCGTAATCAATATTTTCATCCTTGATATTCAAATCTTTTAAAAGGCTGGCTAAAAGGGATTCTCTTTTCTTGTGCAGCTCAAAAGCTTCTTCGGGTGTTTTGCCTTCCGCATTTACATTCACATTAAAAATAATCAGGTCGGCCGGCAGCAATTCAGAGGCTCCCATGTTAATGGTGATGGTGCGCTTTTCTACCGGTTGCTGAGCCAAAGTAGTACAGCTTATCCCAAAAAAGAGAAGACTAACGGTTAAAGTGATTTTGCCAAGCTTACTTCCAGTCGAGGCCATATTCTTTCTTGATTTTTTGTACATCTTCATAGCTTTTTCCTTGGTTGATTTTAAACACCCGGTTGCCAAACTGATCATGTTCTTCAACTTTGTAACCGGCTCTGTACCAACTCTCTAAGACCTCCAAATATTGTTGTTTTTTTTGTTTGTTTTTGATCATGAATCCAAAGCGATCTTCACTGCCATCCGGATGGGTAATCAACACAAACAATAGAACCCTGCTGGAAAACCATTGAAATGATTGCATGGTGTTAATCCTTATTTTTGTTTGCTGATGGAGATGAATTGGGGAGCCTGGAAACTGATCCGGATTTCTTTTAGGGGTGATTTCAATCTGATTTTCCTTAAAAGTTACGATGCCTGCATTTCGGCTAAAAAAGTAGGCAAAAAATGCCAGTATGTATCCAACGATTAGTGCGATAAGAGAAAGCAGTTCGGTCCATTCGGGTAGTCCCAGTTCAAAAAAATCCAGAACAAAAAATGAGATTATAAGAACGGCTGTAATCCCCATAATCACCCTGAATGATTTGCTTTCGGTAAAAGTAACTTTCCCGGTTAAAGGGTCTTCTTTGTTTTGTACATCAACTAAACTGAATTCAGCCATTACTCTCTGAGAATTTTAGTTACAGTAGGAAGCATTTCTTCTACCCACATGGCATACATACTGGCAGAAGGATGCAAATTATCGGAAGCCAATAAACCCCGGTCATTGGCAGCAAGCTCCGATATTGGGGTGATATCAACGAAAGAAACCCCATACTCTTGGCTTATATTATGGGCAATGTTATTATAAATCTCAATCTCTTCTGCAATACGGGCCGTGTCTCTGGATTGGGCAAAGGGGGTAACGCCATAGTTGGGGATGGAAAGCACCCACACATTTTGGATATTTCCTCCCGCAAAGGCAATGGCTTGTTCCAGTAAAACGCGAAATTCCTCTTCGTAAAGTTCGATTTCCAGCCCCTGATATTGATTATTCACTCCAATCAAAAGAGATACCATGTCATAGCTGGAGTCAGGTTGGGCATCTTCAATTCCAAGCAGCAAATCGGTAGTGGTCCAGCCATTGGTAGCAATAATGGCCGTGGTATCTATCGGGAAGTTTCTTTGAGCCAGTGAGTCGGTTAACTGATGGGGATAGTTATTAACAGGGTCAATACCCGTACCGATAGTGTAAGAATCTCCCAGGGCAAGGTACCGGAATGACTCTGTTGATGAAGCAGGGGGTACTTCAGGTTCTGTGTTAGTACACTGTATAAGGCTAAAAGTGGTTAAAAAAGTCAGGATGAGTTTTACCGTAAGCTGCAGGGCAGGAGTGAAGTTCATAAAATGTTATTTTAAATATGCTAAGGGTTTGCGCAGGGATAAGTTCTGTAAGATAGTAATGCCTCAATAAAAGTTATGGAAGCGCTTGCATTTATACCAAAAACACACGTTTATTTGAATATGAAGAAACTATGAAGATAAAAGCAATAAGGACGCTTCAATTTATCAAACCAGCCAATAAATAGTTTCGTGTGAAAAGGCGGAAAACAAAAATAAAATAGGATCAACAAAATGAGGAATAAACTACGATTAGTTTTTATACAATTTTTGGTGCTTATACTCGTAGGCGCTGCTTCAACAGAGATTCAGGCCAATAGCCTGGATCAAACCCAAATTTCTGGAATGGTGACCGATTCCAGCGGAGAGCCACTGGCCGGGGTAAACATCAGGGTAGAAGGAAAGGTAATTGGTACGGCCACCGGGGTAGATGGAACATTCAGCCTGAATGTTACCCAGGATCCGCCTCTAACACTTATTGTCTCTATTGTAGGGTTCAAAACTCAAAGAGTTGAAATTACGGAGGCGGTTGTGGAAGATCTGATCATAGAACTTCAGGAGGAAACGGTTTCCGGAGGCGATTTTGTGATATCAGCTTCACGGGTGGAGGAAAGCATACTGGAAGCCCCGGTAAGTATTGAGCGGCAGGATGTAATTCAAATTCGAACTACTGCTTCTGATGATTACTACAAAGCTCTTGCCAACCTGAAAGGGGTAGATATGACCACCAGCAGTATCAACTTTCAGATTATTAATTCCAGAGGATTTAACTCAACCGGTAATACCCGGATGGTACAGCTTACCGATGGGATGGACACGCAGGCACCGGCTCTCAATTTCCCAATTGGGAACCTGAATGGTCCTTCTCAACTTGATGTGGAAAGCATGGAATTTTTGCCAGGCGCTTCGTCGGCATTATATGGGCCCAATGCTTTTAACGGCATTCTTCTGGTAAACAGTAAAGATCCGTTTAGCTATCCTGGACTGAGTGTGATGGTTAAGTCTGGTGTGAATCATATAAACAGTCGCCCAGCCTTAGGTGAGCCGGAAGACCCACAACCGATGTATGAGACAGCCATCCGGTATGCGAAATCATTCAATAACAAGTTTGCCTTTAAAGTGAATTTCTCCTACTCACAGGCTGAAGACTGGAGAGGCATCAACTACGACGATAAAAATGCCTCATTGAATAGTGGCTTCCAAAGTAATCCAGCCTATGATGGCGTACACACTTATGGCGATGACGGTACTTTCAATATGGCATTACTGGGCCTCCCCGGACCAACACGTGCACAAATTGCAGCAGGAGTATCGCAGCAAACCGGTGTGCCACAGTCTGAAGTGGAGCAATATATGGCCGCTTTGCCATCTCAACCGGTATCACGCACAGGTTACCGTGAAGAGTACCTGGTAGAAAGTGACGCCAAGAACCTGAAATTTGGAACATCACTGCACTATCGGATTACGGATGCCGTAGAAGCAAGCTATACTTTTAATTACGGGTACGGAACCTCCGTATACAGTGGCGCGCAGCGCTATAGCCTGAAAGATTTCAATATCTCACAGCATAAAATTCAGTTTGACGGGGACAACTTCATGGTACGTGCCTATGGAACCTTTGAAAACTCCGGAGATTCTTACATCGCTGACTTTGTAGGCTTTTCGGTTAACGACCAATACATGAACACGCAGCAGTGGTTTGGTGCGTATGGAGGAACCTTTACCGGAGGTTTGATACAGGCCGCAGCTCAAGCACAAGGCGGTGACCCAACCTATAACCAGGCGACGGTGAATGCTATTCTAAGCAACACGGCTTTGGTGGGCCAATTCCACGCGGCCGCCCGAAATGCAGCCGATGCCAACCGTTATCAACCCGGAACCGAGGCATTCAATAATGCCAAAGAAGCAGCAACGCAAGCAGTAGTGCCTAACGGCGCCCTTTTTGATGATCAATCCCGCTTCCTGCATGCCGAAGGTCAGTATGATTTTAAAAACGAAATCGATTTTATGGACCTACAGGCTGGCTTGAGTTTCCGCCAGTACCAGCTGCGTTCTAACGGTACTATTTTTGATGATGAGGGAGGCGTAGATATCAACGAGTTTGGTGGATACCTGCAGGGCTCTAAATCTGTTTTAGATGACAGATTAAAGCTGACCGGGTCCGTTCGTTATGACAAAAACGAAAACTTCGACGGACAGTTTAACCCCAGAATTTCAGCCGTGATTAACGTAACGGACAACCAAAATATCCGGGCTTCCTATCAAACGGGATTCCGAAATCCCACTACACAGGGGCAATATATCGACCTGAACGTACTTACTGCGCGCTTGTTAGGAGGACTCCCTTACCTGGCTGAAAAATACAATATCACTGAGAATGCTTTTACGCTGGAGAGTGTAAACAATTTTACCACTGAATTGTTGGCAGGTAATCCCGCTGCAGCGGCAGAATTGGTTCCTTACACCAGTTTTGAACCGGTTAAACCTGAGCAAATCCAGTCATTCGAGATTGGCTACAAAGGCTTGCTGGGCGATAAGCTGTTTTTTGATATGGCTTATTACTATAACATTTACAATGACTTCATTGCTCAGTTCCGCGTACGAAAAGCTGCTGGACCATTTACAGGTAATCCACAGACCGATCAACAAGTGGCTGCTTCCTTACTTTCAGGAGATGCTTCCAATACATTCCAGATTTATGGAAACGTAGATGATGAAGTGGAATCACATGGTGCTGCCATCGGGTTTGATTACAGCTTGCCCGCAAACTTTAAACTGGGCGCCAACTATAACTGGAATAAGTTAATTACCGAGCAAGGCGACGGAGCCTATGTGTTTGATTATAACACACCGGAGCACAAGTTCAACGTGAGTTTCAGTAACCGAAGTCTGCTTGATAACCTCGGCTTCAATGTTACCTATCGCTGGCAGGATGAATTCCAGTGGGTGTCCTCTTTTGCTGATGGTATGGTGCCTGCCGTATCCACGATTGATGCGCAGGTCTCCTATAAGATTCCAAACCTGAATTCTATTGTAAAAGTGGGCGGAAGCAATGTGACCAACAACCGTCACTACCTGAATTATGGCGGACCAAGCCTGGGTGCTATCTATTACGTGTCGCTTACTTTCGACGAGTTCTTGAACTAAGAACAGCTTAAAAATCTAAAAACTAATAAGGAGGCCATTGTGCCTCCTTTTTTATTGGGATGATAACCCTGTAAGTCCGTCGGTTGGAAAATGCCTACCTTTGCAGCCGTGGCACGAGCATTGTGTGCATAATCTGAAATTCGTGACAATATTAGTCGTATTATCAAATTGGCAGAGCATGGCATACTATTTGCTCTGTATTTAGTGAAAAAAATTAAATCAATAATTCCGTTAAGAAGGAAATGAGTAAAGAAGAAATTTCGACAGAAGAAAAAGAGCAGGAGTTAGAATCCGCTCAAAATGGAGAAACTGCCGAAGAGCAAGCAGTTGAATCTGAAAAAGATGAAAAGGATGCTCGTATTGAAGAACTTGAAGAAGAATTGGCCTCTGCCAAAGACGGCATGCTCCGCAAAGCAGCTGAATTAGAGAATGTTCGTAAGCGTGTTAAGCGTGAACGGGTTCAGCTTTTTGAAGAAGCCAAAGCCGGTGCTCTGGAAGATTTTATGCCCATCGCCGATGACCTGATCCGGACCCTGAAGGCTGCTGAAGAATCAGAGATTGAGAACAGCTTTCTGGAAGGTGTACAGATGGTGGCTGATAAATTCAAAAACGTGCTCGAAAAGCATGGCGTTGAGCGCATTGATGAAACCGGCGTTCCTTTCGATGTAAACCTTCACGATGCCATGATGAAACAAGCCGCACCCGACGGTGATACACCAAGCGACACGGTTTTGCAGGTGCTGGAAAGCGGCTATAAAATCGGAGATCGCACCATACGTCATGCCAAAGTAATTGTAAGCGAATAAATTAGATTGTATGTCTACCAACAGAGATTACTACGAAATTTTAGGAGTTGATAAGAGCGCCTCAGAAGATGAAATCAAAAAGGCGTATCGGAAGAAAGCCATGAAATTTCACCCCGACCGCAACAAAGGGGATAGCGAGGCTGAAAAGAAATTCAAAGAGGCCTCCGAGGCTTACGAAGTACTCCGAGATAAAGAGAAGAGAGCTAAGTATGATCAATTCGGCCATGCCGGTGTAAATGGTCAGGGAGCCGGTGGCTTTGGCGGCGGCGGAGCCGACTTTGATAACATGGGCTTCGAAGATATTTTCAGCCGCTTCGGAGATATTTTTGGCAGCGGCTTTTTCGGTGAAGAAGCTTTTGGCGGTGGTGGTCGCAGAGGCCGTTCCCGCAGAAGTAAGGAGCCTGGCCAGCCAGGTTCGGATATGAAAATCCGTATGTCCCTTAAACTTGAAGAAATTGCTTTTGGTGCCGAGAAAAAGCTCAAGATCAAAAAGCAGATTAAGTGTGACTCTTGCGGAGGAACCGGAGCTGAAACCAATTCCGATTTCGAAACTTGCTCAACTTGTAATGGTATGGGCGAAGTCCGCCAGGTAACCCGCACCATGCTGGGACAAATGGTGAATGTACAAACATGCCCTACCTGTAATGGCGACGGTCGTATCATCAAGAATAAATGTAAGAAATGTAGTGGCGAAGGCCGGGTTAAAGGGGAAGAAACCATTAAGGTGAATATCCCATCTGGTGTTTCTGAAGGAAATTATATTACGCTTCGAGGCCAGGGTAATGCCGGGCGACGAGGCGGACCTGCCGGTGACCTGATTGTCTTAATTCAGGAAAAAGAACATGAAAACTTTAGCCGCGAAGGGAATAACATTTACTACAATCTGACTTTAAGTATTCCTGAAGCAGTGTTGGGTACAGAAAAGCAGGTGCCCACCCTTAAAGGAAAAGCCAAACTGAAAATAGATCCCGGAACGCAACCAGGCAAAATGCTGCGTATGAGAGGCCGAGGTATAAAAGGATTGAATAATTCCGGTGAGGGCGATCAATATGTACGCCTGAATGTATATATGCCGGAAAATCTGTCTGATTCAGAGCGTAAGGCAATGGAGTCGTTCAAAAAGTCTGATAACTTTTCCGCTTCCAACGCCAAGGGCAACGAGAAGAACTTCTTTTCGAAGATGAAAGATATGTTTGGGTAAGTTTTTAGGTGCAAGGTGTTTGGTGCTAGGTGTTAGGTTTTAGTTATATCGATAACTAAAACCTAATCACTAACACCTAAAACCTATATCACTCAACCTGAACGGCCGTGCCACATACGGTAACCATCAGCATGCTGCCGTTGGCGCCGATGGTTTCGTAGTCAATATCGATGCCGATGATGGCGTTGGCGCCTACACTGTTTGCTTTCAGTTCCATCTCTTCGAAAGCAATTTTGCGGGCTGACTGTAATTCCTTTTCATAAGCCCCGGAACGTCCCCCCACGATATCACGGATGCCTGCAAACAAATCCCGAAAGATGTTGGCTCCAAGAATGGCTTCGCCCGTAACAATGCCCAAGTATTTTTTGGTTTCTTTGTGTTCGATGTTATTCGAAGTGGTCATGATCATAATAAAAACTCCTGTTTAGGATTAAATGGCTTTCCAGCAAGTTTACTAAACAAGCGGCAAAAAGTTACCGGCTTTTTTGGGGTGATGTTATTTTAGCAGAATCATTTTTTCGGTAGCCCTGAACCCATCTCCCTGCAACACATACAAATACATTCCTGAACCAATATTCTCTGCGTTAAATGGGGTTGTATGATAGCCGGCGGTAAAACGCTCATTGGAAAGCAAAGTAGCTACTTTTTGCCCGGTTATGGTATAAACTGAAAGGGAGACCTCCCCGGCTTTCTTCAGCTCAAAAGGAATAACGGTAGTGGGATTAAAGGGATTGGGATAATTCTGATGGAGCCGGAAATCCCTGGCCAGTTCTATTTCCTCTGCAATAGAAACGGGATCGGCATTTTCTATGACGTGAGAAAAAGCCAGGTAGTTAAATGCGGTAATTTTTTGAAAGGCTGATAGGTTTATACCGTGCGAGGTAAAACTGAATGTACCAAGAGAGAAATATCCGTGTTCAGCATCCTTAACAAAAAGAGAACTGCCACTTTGACCCGGCGTGCCTACGGTCGAAAGCAGAATTTTTTCAGGTCTGTTACTATCCAACCTGCCAAAGCCATGTCCTTCAATCATGGCTTCCCCATCGTAAACAAGGGTAGTGTCCACAGGGTGAGTGGTTGCAGGATATCCATAGGTATAGGTCAATTGATTTTGCATCCAATCCGACTTGCTGAAGTAGCCAAGCCCCATCCAGCCACTTTGATCTCCAATGTTATAATCCAGTTCCAGTAAGGCTATATCATTTTGCGACCAAGACTGTTTTCGTACATCGTAGGTCGTATAATAGGTGGTTGCACGGCTGAGTAAAACCGTATTTTCAATGCCATTTTGATGATAGCCCGCAAAGGCATAAAGTGGGGACCTTAGTTCGTTATTCCTATAAACGCAGTGTCCCGCCGTAAGCACATGACGGGGCGAGACCATAATTCCAGAGCAGCTTGAGGTTGCCGTATCATTTCGAACCTGGAAAAGTTTAACTACTGCCGAGAGAGGATACATTTTTTCCTCTCCAGCTGCTATTGAAGTGAATGCACTGAAAAATAAATTATCCTCTTCGGGTACATCGCTAATGGATGGTAATATCTTTTCGGTCCGGTCCTCCGGAATAAAATGCCCGGTCGAAAGTAGCGGCTGACTTTGATCATAGCTTACCGTGATAGCCTTTGAAGAATAGACCGAATCAACCGCATTAAAAACATGAAGTGTGTCCGTAAAGGTAGTATCAGTTTGAGGAGTAAATAATCCAAACACCCCGGTTAGTAGTATTAAAAAACCCATTCTCTTATCCTCTTGTTTTTGTGTTATGTGAGGATAATAATAAAAAAGCCTTTTCCGGTAAAGAAAAAGGCTGCATTTAATAAAACCGTAAAATGTCGAAACGCTTAGTTGCGAGGCTTGGCTTCATTTACTTTCACCGGACGGCCGTCAATTTCAGCCCCATCCAGTTGTTCAATGGCGGCTTCTGCTTCTGCTTTGCTATCCATTTCCACAAAGCCAAATCCTTTGGATCGTCCCGAATTACGATCGGTAATTACCTTGGCAGAACTAACGGTGCCAAAGGCTTCAAAAACTTCTCTTAGCTGGTCGCTGGAAACTCCATAACTCAGGTTTCCGATATAAATATTCATAATGGTCAGTACTGGTTTAAATTAGAAATCAACATATGCAGTGTCATCAATACTCAAAGTCCGCATACCGTATCACAAAAGTACGGTATTTTCGAAGTTTCACAAAGCCTTTGGAAAATATATTTGAGGCTATCAAACCAACAAATAATTACTGGTACTAAAAGAGGTTGTAATTTGCATAAGAATAAAATACATTTTTGACTGAACGTTTAGTCAGTTAAAAAATGAGCCCACGTACTGAAGCACAAAACGAAGAGATCAGGAAGCAAACACGGCAGCAGATTTTGGATGCCGCTTTTGAGTTGTTCGCCAACGATGGTTTCACCAAAACCAGCATTGCATCGGTAGCAAAAAAAGCGGGGGTATCTAAAGGACTTATCTACCATTACTTTGACAGCAAGGAAGCCATTCTGGAGGGAATCTTTGATCAGCTGGTACATCTTGCTGAAGAAATGCTGAGCTTTCCCGAAGACTATAGCAGCACAGATAAAATCAGGCAGGTGATAGAGCAAGCTTTTCAGTTTATCGAACACCAGACCGGTTTAGGGAGGTTGATTATTGGTCTGGCTTTGCAGCCTGATACCATTGAAACCTTACATCCTAAAATCGATCAGGTGAAGGAAAACCAGATGGTACTGTACATTGGTTTATTTAATGAGCTGGGCTACAAAAACCCGGAAACGGAAGCCTACAAATTTGAAGCCCTTATGGATGGAGTGCTATTGGGATATGCTTCTTTAGGAGAAGAATATCCTTTAGAAGAAATGAAAACAAAAATAATGGAGGAATATGTACCGTCTTAAAAAACTGGTTTTTCTTTTTTTGATGGGATTCGTTTCAATACCGGTTTTGGGGCAGGATGCCACTGAAATCATTAAAAAAATGGATGATAAAATGCGGGGAGAAACGCTGGAAGCGGAAATCACCATGACCATTGTACGGCCAAGCTGGGAGCGAAGCATCTCCATGAAAAGCTGGAGCAAGGGGACTGAATTTTCACTGATTTTAATTACAGCCCCCGCCCGGGACGAAGGCACCGCTTACCTGAAGCGTGGCAACGAAATCTGGAACTGGGTGCCCAGTGTGGGACGTACCATCAAAATGCCCCCGTCTATGATGATGCAGTCCTGGATGGGCTCCGACTTCACTAATGATGATTTAGTGCGGGAGTCGTCTGTAGTGATCGATTACACGCATGAACTGGCCGGTGAAGAAACGGTTGAAGGCTACGAATGCTATAAAATCGAAATGACGCCGAAACCGGATGCCCCTGTAGTTTGGGACCGGGTTGATGTGTGGGTGACCAAAGAGGAATTCATGCAGATGAGAACCGAGTTTTTTGACGAAAGCGGGGAGCTGGTTAATGTGATGCAGTCTTCGAATGTGCAGACTTTTGACGGACGCCAGATCCCTTCCAAAATGGAAATGATCCCACAGGATAAAGAAGGCCACAAAACGGTATTGGAGTATGAATCTATGGAGTTCAACGAAAAGATTCCCGATGGATTTTTCTCAGTACAAAACATGCGAAGGGTGGAATAAGCAATTTTGAATTATGAATGCTAAATGATGAATTCAAATCGGAGATAAAAAATTCAACATTCATAATCCAACATTCAGAATTAAAAAGATTACTGCAATGCTGTATTTAAAACTTGCCTGGCGGAATATTTGGCGAAATAAGCGCCGATCGCTGATTACGATGGCATCGGTGGTGATGGCGGTGTTGCTATCGTCCGTAATGAGTTCGATGCAAGAGGGGCAGTATGATCAGATGATCGATAATACGGTGGGTTCGTTTACGGGGCATTTGCAAATTCAGCATCCCGATTATTTTGATGAATCTACCCTGGATAACAGTCTCGAGATTGATTCATCACTGATACAGAAAGTAGAGGCTCATCCCGAAGTACAAGGGGTAATACCCCGTATTGATTCGTATGCATTGGCTGCCGGAGATGATCGCAGCAAAGCAGCCATGGTGGTGGGAATTGATCCTGAAGCAGAAAAAGCTCTAAGTACTCCCGACCAGAAAATTTCAAATGGGAAATATTTTGAATCAGCTGATGAGCGGGCGGTTTTGGTAGCGGAAGGACTGGCGGATTTCTTAAGCGTGAGCGTTGGGGATACGCTGGTGTTGCTGGGGCAAGGGTTCAGGGGCATGAGCGCTGCCGGAGCTTATCCTATAACAGGCATCGTCAAATTTGGCCTGCCTGATATGAATAACAATGTGGTCTATTTGCCCATGCAAACTGCACAGGATTTATATGCGGCCTACGGTCGGGTGACTGCTGCAGTCGTCATGTTGGAAAACCCCGAGCAAGTACAACAAGTAGTACCCGAGTTGCAAAAAGAACTTGGTGAAGAATATGCCGTGCTGGGATGGCAAACGTTGGTGCCGGAATTGGTACAAGCCATAGAAGCCGACCGGGGCAGTGGCATGATACTGCTGCTGATTTTATACATGATCGTAGGCTTTGGCATTTTGGGCACGGTTTTGATGATGACGGCCGAACGAAAATTTGAGTTTGGGGTGATGGTGGCCATCGGTACCGCACGGCTGCGAATGAGTATCATGCTGATACTGGAGATGTTCTTCATTACCCTGATGGGCACGGGTGCAGGCATGGTATTCAGTTTGCCGGTGATGTACTATTTCAACTTTAATCCGTTGGAATTTACCGGGGAAACGGCAATGGCTATTGAGGAATATGGTATGGAGCCTTTTATTCGCTTTTCAACCGATCCGGGGATTTTATTTGAACAGGGGTTGATCGTTCTGGTGATAACGCTGGTGATCAGCTTGTATCCCCTGGTGCATATGTACAAATTAAAACCGGTGGAGGCCATGCGACACTGATATGAAATTCTGGGCCATTTTAAAACTGAGTTGGAAGAATGTGTGGCGAAATCCGCTGCGGAGCACCGTGGTGATTATGGCTGTGCTGTTAGGCACCTGGGCCGGTATTTTTTCTACGGCTTTGATGAGCGGACTGAGCATGCAATACATCAAAAACCAGCTGGATACCTCTATTGCCCATCTCCAAATCCATCACCCCAAATACCAGGAAGAAAACCTGCCACGCTACTATATCCCCAATCCTGATTCGTTGGTGGATGCTTTGCAGCAGTATGATTTTGTGCAATCTGTATCGCCGCGCACGGTGGTGCAGGGACTGGCATCCAGCACAGCCAATTCGTACGGCGTAACAGTAAAAGGCATCGTTACAGAAATGGACACCCTGGTTTCCGATGTGCATGAATATCTGAAGGAAGGCGAGGGACTGGCCGAGACTTCCAGAAATACGGTTTTGATTGGAGACAATCTGGCTAAACGATTAAAACTGGAGCTGCGGTCAAGGATGGTCATCAACTTCCAGGATGTGGAAGGAAACCTGACAGCTGGCGCCTTTCGTGTTGCTGGTATTTTTGATACCCCGAACTCGGTATTTGATGAAACCCATGTATTTGCAAAACAGGAAGATTTGGGACGATTACTCGGCCGCTCCCATACCATTCATGAAGTAGCCCTTCGGGTGGATGATTTCAAACAGGCCGATGCGTACCGGGATTCGCTGGCACAGACCTCCAGCTTACAGATTGAAAGCTGGGGTGATGTATCTCCCTCGCTGCGTTACACCGATTCCAGCCTTGATTTTGTGCTCTACATCATCATGGTGATCATTGCAATAGCACTCACCTTTGGCATCATCAATACCATGCTGATGGCGGTTTTAGAACGAACCCAAGAATTGGGAATGCTGATGGCGATTGGCGTAAACCGGCTGCGCACTTTTTCTATGGTGATGCTGGAAACGCTGTTTTTAACCATGGTAGGCGTTCCTTTTGGCATGCTTCTGAGCTGGGCTACTATCCAATGGGTGAGCAATGTCGGCATTGATTTAAGCGCCTTTGCCCAGGGACTTGAAGAATACGGAATGAGCACCGTGGTGTACCCGCAATTACCGGAAGGTTACTTCCTGAACATCGGCCTGCTGATGCTTGTTGCCACCCTGCTGGCTGCCGTTTATCCATCTATAAAAGCCTTAAAACTAAATCCAGTTCAAGCAATCCGAAAAGTATAGAATATCTAATGTTGGAATTTTGAATGATGAATGTTGAATTTTTTGACTGTGCCTTTTCAAACCATAGCCCACGGATTCATCTGTGGGGAAGAGAATTTTTGGCGAGCAAAATTTTCGCCCGTATTGTTTTGAAGGTACATTTAGAAATCGAAAATTGGGCGGGATGGTTTCTGGAGGTTCTGGCACCGCCCTCCCTGGTTTCAAAACAGCGCTGCGGCTATTTTGAAACCGGTCCCTCCTCCGAATGCTCGGAGCAGGCTAAAAGGACACAGGTTCTTGCCAAAGTAAACCGTTTTGCCAAAAGAGTTGAAAGGTTTTCAATCGATTCGAACTATCTCTCTTCGGAGAGAGACCGATTTCAGCTTGTCCCGAATTGGTCGGGAAGAGAGGGCCGTGGTGTATTCAACATCAATCTACTCCAGCCCAAATCATAAATCGTCAATCATAAATCATAAATCAAAAATCCAATGTCTATCATTCAGGTTCGCGATGTCACCAAAGTGTATAACAAAGAACAGGTGCCGGTACATGCGCTAAACGGTGTAAGCCTGGATATTGAAGAAGGCGAGTTTACGGCCATTGTAGGTCCTTCCGGCTCTGGTAAAACCACTTTGCTGAATATCATTGGCGGACTGGATGAGCCTACTGAAGGCACCGTAGAAATTCATGATACCAAGATCTTTTCTATGAGCGAAAGTAAGCTCATCGACTTTCGGCTGCATCACATTGGTTTTGTGTTTCAGGCCTATAACCTGATTCCGGTATTGACGGCCAAGGAAAACATCGCGTTTATTTTGCAGATGCAGGGACGTCCCCAAAAAGAATGCACCCACCGCAGCATGGAGTTACTGAAGATGGTGGGGCTGGAAGATAAGGTAGATAAACGACCTTCAGAGCTTTCCGGCGGACAACAGCAGCGCGTAGCAGTAGCCAGGGCATTAGCCTCCAAGCCGGATTTTGTACTCGCCGATGAACCCACCGCCAATCTCGACTCTGCCTCAACCGCCAATTTGCTGGATATGATGTTGAGGCTGAATGAAGAAGAAAGTATCACCTTCATCTTCTCCACTCACGACCAAAGGGTGGTAGAACGGGCCCGCCGTGTGGTTACGCTGGTAGATGGCAAAGTAGATACGGACGAGGAGAGAACGGAAAAGAATATCGAACATTGAACAGAAGAATAATGAATATCGATTTTTCTGAAGAGACCGGTTTGAACTATAGCCCACGGATTCATCCGTGGGAAAGGGGAGTACGTGATAGGAAAATTTTCGCCCGGGTGTTTTGTGGGTTGATGATGGGTATCGAAAATTGGGCGGGTTGGTTTATTAAGGCCTTGGCACGGCCCTCCCTGGTTTCAAAGCAGCGCTTCGGCTGTTTTGAAACCGGTCCCTCCTCCGAATGCTCGGAGCAGGCTAAAGGGACACAAGTATCAGCCAGTAGGAGTAAAACTGCCATTAAGATTCTATTTTTTCAATGGCTAAAAACCTATCTCTCTTTGGAGAGAGACAGGATTTGGCTTGCCACAATCCAGAGAGAGGGGAGTGCTGGAATAAGGCTGTTACTTTTTTTGGGGCTTCTGCTACTCTTCATCCCCGCAAAAACATCCGCCCAAAATACTATTGAGGTAGATTTTCGGGGTTATGTGAAAGAACTGGGCAGCCTCAGTCTGAGCAACGATTTCGAAACCCTGCGTTATGACAACATCCTGCATCACCGCATAGAAAGCCGGTTTGGATTGGGGGAGTATGTGGAATTTCGGGCAGATGTACGAACGCGGCTGTTCAACGGCTGGACGGTTCAGAACACGCCGGGATATGGAAAATATTTATCCAACGATCCCGGCTACGTGGATTTGAGTCATACCTGGATTGATGAGGAAAAAGTGGTGCTTAACTCAGCCATCGATCGCCTTCACTTTTCTTACATCAATGGCCCGTGGGAAGTACATGCCGGACGGCAGCGCATCAACTGGGGCAAGACGATGGTGTGGAATCCCAATGATTTGTTTAACGCCTACGCCTATTTGGACTTTGATTACGAGGAACGCCCTGGCACCGATGCTTTCTCGGCCTCTTATTCCTGGAGTTATGCATCCAGTGTGGAGGCTGGTTATCGTTTGGGGGATTCTTTTGATGAGTCGGTGCTCGCCGGGATGTTTCGGGGCAGTGTGGGAGAGTATGATGTACAGCTAATCGCCGCTAACTATTTTGAGCAGCTGGCTCTCGGGGGCGGCTGGAGTGGATATATTAAGTCGGCAGGTTTTAAAGGAGAGATAACGTACTTCCATCCCCGTAACGATTTTTGGGATGAAAGCGGGCATGTTACGGCTACGCTTGGCGGTGATTACATGTTTCCCAATGCGGTGTACGCCTCGGCAGAGTTGTTGTACAATGGCGGCTGGGATCGTTCGGTGAATCCCGTGGCGCAATTAACACGCCCGCCCAGTGCCGATGATTTGTTCATTGCGGAAACCGGTTATTTTGTAAATGCGGCCTACCAGTTAAACCCGCTTACCAGTTTAACCGGTGGGGTGATGGGAAGCTTCGATCGCAAAATGGTGATCCTGATACCGCAATTCACGCGCTCGCTGAGCAATAACCTCGATTTATTGATTTTGGCACAATTGCTAAAAGGCTCTGCCTTGTCCGATCTGACTGAAACGCCGAATGTATTGTATTTTAGATTGAAGTGGTCATATTAGTTTTCAATGGGTACAAAGGAATAGAACGCGGATGACACAGATCGGGTGGATTTATTGTTTTTGTTTTGAGGCTCGTAACGAAGGCCCTCCTTCGTTACGCAGATGTGAAGCTCCTGCTTCACTTATCCTTTCTGTGATGATCCGCATAATCCGTGTTATCCGCGTTCCATACCGTAGCGTTACCTTTAGAACCTTTTGTTGCCCAACCTCCGGTAAGCAATTGAACTTTATAGCAACTCGGGCGAAGGTTCTGTGTGGCCTGCCTTATACCCCGGGTTGAAACCCGGGGCTATTGATGTGATCATCTCTTCGGGGTTTATATATTGTTAGAATTTCAGATTCCATGCCGTGGATATTAATGTATAGAACGCGGATGACGCAGATGTGGCGGATTTGCGCTGTTTTTTTGATGACTCTATGATTACATCCTTTCAGCGATGATCCGCATAATCCGTTTCATCCGCGTTCCATACCGTAGCTTTATCATTGGAACTTTTGTTGCTCCAACCTCCGGTAAACAATTGAACTTTATAGCAACTCGGGCGGAGGTTCTCGTTTGGTTTATCTTTACCCCGGGTTGAAACCCGGGGGCTATTGATGTGATCATCCCTTCGGGATTTATATATTGTTAGAATTTCAGATTCCATGCCGTGGATATTAATGTATAGAACGCGGATGACGCAGATGTGGCGGATTTGCGCTGTTTTTTGATGACTCTATGATTATATCCTTTCAGCGATGATCCGCATAATCCGTGTCATCCGCGTTCCATACCGTAGCTTTATCATTGGAACTTTTGTTGCCCCAACCTCCGGTAAACAATTGAACTTTATAGCAACTCGGGCGGAGGTTTTATCGGGAGTGCTCATTACCCCGGGTCGAAACCCGGGGCTATTATAGTTGCATCCCTTCGGGATTTAGTTCTCGCCATATCCGGTCATCTCTATAAAACCATTTCCGCCCAGAGATTTGCCCTCCATATTTCCGGAAACCGAAAGCGTGCCCTCAAAATATCGAACCGAAACATCCATTTCCTGATCGGGAAAAAGGGTGGCGAGATCCAGTTGCAGATCAAAACGGGGAATGCGCATGGTCCACTGCGAAGGGTATTCCGCTCCGCTGTGTGGGCTCAGCCAGGTATCTTGTACTTCCAATTCAACATCTTCCGGGGTTATGGTGGTTTTATTTCCAGCAGGATCAATAAGCGAACCGGTGGTAAAAGTACTCACGGTGCCATCATCATTTCGGAGTTGATAATACATCAGGTCGTACCCATTGGATAGTTGTATAGAAAACCAGTCCCAGCCTTCCTGACTTTCATCTAGGGCCGAGGTGCTCCATTCATGATCCATCCAGCTGGAGCCACTAATGTCAAACTCCTCTCCGTCTTTGGTGATGGTGCCCTCCGTATCCATCCGTGTGAAAGCCAGGTAGTACGAAGCATTGCCTTCTTCCTCGCCTTTGCGGTCATATCCATCCTCGCCCTGCAGCACCAGCGGTTTGCTTGGGGTGATGGTGAAATCAATCGAGGCACCATCTTCCATTTTGGCCTTAATTCGGACCGGGAAATCCTTGTCATCAGAACCATTGGGATTCACCCGTCTGATTTCCCAGTCTTCCAGCCAAATGCGATAGGGATCTACTTGAGCTCCCGCGAGACCAGCTGCACCACGGCTGTATCGTTCTTCAAAAATGTGATCTTCTTCTGCCACATCCGAGATGGCAAAGTGTCCGAGATAAAGCTGGTTAGTATTCCAGTTATTTTGGGTTGATGCGTCTTCAGAAGTGCTGTCGGGCGGGGTGAGCTGGCTGCGGAAGATGGTAAATTGGTAGCCAAACTGGCGTCCTTCTTCGGTAAACACATTGCCGGTGTAGTACCACCATTCGGTGCGGAAGCCGGGATGAGGGCCGTGATCATCCGGAAATACAAACTCGCGGGGACCGGTAGCCCGCAGGTATTCTTCTTCATCTCCGCCGCCCATGGCTTCTGCCACCGAAACCGAGGCTGAGATTTCATCCTCTTCATTCCCCGATAACATCCAGATGAAACCGGCAAATAAAGCGAGTATAAATATGGTCCAGTAAAGTTTTTTCATAAGATCCGTGTTAGATAAAAATTTAGAATTCGTTCCGAAGCTCCACTTTTCGAGGGCCGTGGTCACAAGCGAATAGAACGCTGATGACGCAGATGTGGCGGATTTGCGCTGTTTTTTTGGTGACTCTATGATTACATCCTTTCAGCGATGATCCGCATAATCCGTGTCATCTGCGTTCCATAACGTAGCGTTAATTACGGTACCTTTTCTCGATAATCACAGTCAATCAAATACATCATAACTATCACAGTTCAACGGTTTTGCCCAACCTCCGATTAATCATTTTCCAATTACACCAATTGGGCGGAGGTTCTGTGTGGCCTGCCTTATACCCCGGGTTAAAACCCGGGGCTATTTATGTGGTCATCCCTTCGGGATTTATATATTGTTAGAATTTCAGATTCCATGCCGTGGTCACAAGCGAATAGAACGCGGATGACGCAGATCTGGCGGATTTGTGTTGTTTTTTTGATGACTCTACGTTCAACCATCCTTTCAGCGATGATCCGCATAATCCGTGTTATCCGCGTTCCATACCGTAGATTTACTTACGGCACTTAGGGCTTCGTGTATATACGGCTCAATGAGCCGTGGTATGTCTACTCATTCCGCAACGCATCAGCGGGGTTGGCCTCCGACATTTTTCGGGAGGGATAGATGCCCGCCAACAGCGCAGCCACCACGGCCAATCCTACGGCCTGAAGCAGTACTTCCGGCGTAATCATAAACTGCAAGGTCCATCCAAAAGAGCGCAGGTTGATGACATATACCAAAACGTAGGCCATCAAAATACCCAGCGGAACAGAAAGCAAACCAGCCATAATGCCCATCACCCCGGTTTGGCTAATGACATAATTCCATAGCTGTCCGGGCGTCATTCCATTGGCTCGCAAAACGGCCAGTTCGCGTGCTCGTTCCAGCTGTAACGCCATCAGGGCACTTAGCACACCCATGAAGGCAACCAGGATCGCAAGCATGCGTAATACAATAGTGACGGTAAACGTACGGTCGAAAATTTCAATGGAGGCTTCCCGCAATCCGCGGTTGGAACGGATAAATACTTCCTGCATACCGGCTGACCGTTCCCGCAACCGATCAACCAAGGTTTCTACCGATTGCCCTTCTTCTGCATACAAAGCGAGCCCCGAAATAGCATTATCATCAAAATATTTATTATAAATTTCTCGGCTGATGGTGATGGTGCCGATATCTGAGGCGTAATCAAAGTTGATGGCTTGAATGACAAAAGGTTGGGTTCCTGCATCGGTTTCAATGCGGAGGGTATCGCCTAGCCCCATATTATTTCTATAGGTGTACACTTCCGATACCATCACGATATTTTCTTGGGTATAGCGCTGCCAAAAATCAGTACCACTTACTTTAAGCTGATAAGCCTGCTTGGCCGTAGGGCCCTGACTGATAGCCACCAGGTTATCAAACCCGTTGTTGGTTCGAACATCCACACTACGAACAGTGCTCGACTCTGACACACCTTCCGTTTTTTTGAGGAGATCTACGAGCATTGGCTGCAGGGTAGCATCAGCCTGGCGCGTTACGGAGCTGGGAGGCTGAATGTAAATATCAGCCTGCAGCTGAGCTTCCAGCCAGGAAACGACCGTGGTGCGAAAACTGTCCACCATCACCCCAACACCAACGGTAGCAGCAATAGCAACCGCCAGGGCAGCAATAGCCACGGAGGTACGGCTGAGTTCCGTAACCACGCCCCGTACAGACATCTTTCCAATTAGTCCGGTTAACTTACCGAGAATGGGACGAAATACCTTTGCCATCCCGATGATGAGCAGCGGTGTGATGAGCGCAAATCCTACAATCATAAAAAGGAGCGAAGAATATCCTGCGGCAATTCCTCCATTCGGAATGAGCAGAATGGCAGCACCGGCTAATGCGGTTAACACTCCGATACCAGCCAGGGGCAGTATCCTTGCGCTGAGTTTAGATTCGTTGGAAGAACGCTTGAGCACGGTGGTGACTTCGGCTTGAGAAGCTTCCCGGGCCGGCCAAAATGCGGCAATCATGGTAGCGCCCAATCCCAAAACAATTCCTTTAGCGATCGGGAAAATCCCAATAGACAATTCCTGCACAGAGAGCACAAAGTACAGATCGTTGATGGATTGAGTGACCAGTTGCACGAGTCCCTGTGCCAGAATGATGCCGGCAATAATTCCGAGCACGGTTCCCATGGCACCAATAAACAGGGCTTCTTTGAGAACAGTAAATAGAATTTCATTTCTGGTAACCCCGAGCGCCCGCATCCGGCCAATGAGCGGATGACGTTGTACCACGGAGAACGTCATGGTGTTATAGATGAGAAACATCCCCACCAACAGGGCCAACATGCTCAAAGCCTGCAGGTTAAATTCAAAAGCTCGGGTCATTTGCTCCACCGTTTCAGTGCGGGAGTCAGAGCGGACGATACTGGCACCCTCAGGTAGAAATTCCTTGATTCGGGATTGTTGAGCTTCAGAATCCTGCGGCAGGATCAAGTCTATGCGGCTCAGTTGTCCCTGGATATTGAAGAGTCGCTGGGCTGTGTTGACATCCACTACCAAAATGCTTTCGAGTGCTTGCTGGCTGCGGTCGTCGGTCGCTTCAATCAATCCAATAAGCTGGATTTGATAATCGATACCGCCCACCGAAAGCTTCAGTGTATCGCCAATTTTAGCTTGCATCTCTTCGGCAGTGGAGGCGGCAACCATCCCGGTATTATTCCCGGTCATAAATTCAGAAAGTTCAATGCCGGCCTGTTGACTGGCATAATCCCGGAACGGGCCTTCCGCAATGGGATCAACCCCCAAAACTTGAAAAGTGCGATTTAATCCCTCCACTCGGGCATAACCTTCCACAACCGGTGCAGATTTACGGATATTGGCTTCCACACGGAGATCGGTGTATACGGATTGATCCAGGTTTTCACCGGCTCCCAGAATTTGATGAGTGGCTTTGCCTGTCACGGCTTCCGTAGATAGCTGAAAGGCTTTTTCGGCACTGGAATTGGACAGATCAATGGATACCACCACGGCTACTCCTAAAGCCACACCTAAAATGGAAAGGGCAAAATGCCAGGGATGTTTTAGCAGGAAGCGCCAGCTGGAACGCCACAACAAGTTATTAGAAGATTGGCTCATGATGCAGAAAGTTCCGACAGTTCAACTTCATGAAGCTTTCCGCCCTGCAGTTCAACCACGCGATCGGCAAGTTCACAGATGTCGCGATCGTGCGTAGCCAGAATAATAGTACGGCCGTTTTCGCGCACCAGCTTATTGAGGATATCCAGAATCTGTTCTCCGGTCTCATAATCGAGATTTCCGGTTGGTTCATCGGCTAAAATCAGCATGGGTTCGTGAGCCAGTGCACGCGCAATAGCCACCCGCTGTTGCTCGCCACCGGAGAGCCGGTCAGGATAACTGTCGCCGCGATCGCCCAGGCCTACTTCCGTCAAAAACTGTTCGGCTTTAGGTACGGCTTCCTCATCACTATCGCCTTTGAGTTTGAGGGGTAGCAACACATTCTCAAGGGCGGTAAGCGTGGAAATCAGGTTGAAGGATTGAAATACGAAGCCGATGTTTTTCCGGCGGAAAAGGGTCCGGTCTTTTTCACTGAGCTGCGCCAGGTTGGTGCCGCCGATGATGACATCACCGGAATCGGGCCGGTCAATTCCGCTAACCATATTCAGGAGCGTACTTTTACCGGATCCAGAACGCCCCAGCAGGACGATCATCTCGCCCTCTTCCACGGATAATTCCAGTTGATCCAGCACCGAGCGCGACTTCTCGCCTTCCCGGTAGCTTTTGGTGAGGGTATTGAGCTGTATGTGTGCTTCGTTTTTCATGCAAATGGTTTAATCGTTGTTGGCGACCAAACATCTGCGGTTTTGGAATTGTTCCCTTTGGCTAATCTCTCTGCAAAGAGAAAGAGGTGATTTACTGAGCTTTAAACAAGATCATAAATGATTCAAGATTTCCAGTCCTAAACTTCGACCTCACCTAAATCCTCTCCTTCGCAAGGAGAGGACTTTTATGGGACTTATAACTATTTCGATATGCGTTCATAACTTCAATTTTTAACAACGGGTCTTTCTCCTTGTGAAGGAGAGAACAAAAGAGGTCGGGGATGGTGGATTTAAGGCTTTTTTACCGCACTATCATCACAATTGTAGTTTTCTTTTAACCATCCTGTGTAGTTTTGATACGACGTTCTCCAAATTATTTAGCACTTCTTCATTTTTAAATCTGATCACTTCAATACCGTTTCGTGTTAGAAAAACGTCTCTATTCAAATCCTTTTCCTGAACCACTTTTTTTAAATGGATCTTGCCATCAACTTCAATAGCCAGTTTTACTTTTGGTATGTAGAAATCTAAAATATAAGGTCCAACTCCATATTGACGTTTCACACGGACGCCAAGTGTTTTTCTGCGCAATGCTTCCCAAAGGATTTCTTCAGCTTCCGTCATATCCTGTCGAAGCTTTCTTCTTTGCTGCAATGTTTTTCGGGGATTTTTGATGCTCATTTCATTCTAAGCTTAATTCTGTATAATTATAATGATTTGGTTTTTTAAAGACACCTGCTCTCCTTTTCCAATTAATTTGGGGAAGGGGCAAGCGGTTAAGTTTTAAACAAGATCATAAATGATTCAAGATTTCCTGCCCTACACTTCGACCTCACCTAAATCCTCTCCTTCGCAAGGAGAGGACTTTTATGTGATTTATAATTACTTCGATATTGGTTTTTAATTCTAACTCTTTAACAACGGGTCTTTCTCCTTATGAAGGAGAAAACAAAAGAGGTCAGAGATGGTGGATTCGGTACTAAGGTTTATCTCGACTGATTTTACAGGGAGGGGAGTCAAAGCTATCACTAATATCCATTTATTCCATGATTCTAACCCACTAAACCCCTAACTTCGGCTTCAATCCAAATTCCAACAAGCACATTCCATGCAAACCATTCCCGCTATCGATCTTCTCAACGGACAGGCTGTTCGCCTTCACAAAGGTTCTTATGAAGAAGTTACGGTGTATGATAAATCGCCGATAAATCAGGCTCGAAAATTTAAGGAAGCAGGGTTTGAGCATATCCATGTGGTGGATTTGAATGGAGCAAAAGAAGGGGAATTTATCAACCTCCCGCATATTAAGGAGATTATCGATGAGCTGGATATTTCGGTACAAACAGGCGGGGGAATTCGCACCTTTGACGATGTGGAGATGCTGCTGGATGCCGGGCTATCGAAGGTGATTTGCAGCTCTATGGCCATCAAAAATGAAGAAGACTGGCTGCATTCACTTCAGCAATATCCCGAGCATATGATTTTGGGCATGGATTTGAAAGATGGGAAAATAGCGTATTCCGGTTGGTTGGAGACGGCAGAAGAGTCGGTAGAATCTTTCTTGAGCCGGATGATTGACGAGGGACTTCAGGAAGTGCTTTGTACCGATATCTCCAAAGATGGCACGCTGGCCGGGCCCAATTTCGATTTATATCATGATCTGCATAGAAGCTTTCCTAAGGTACGGTTGATTGCTTCCGGCGGGGTGTCTTCCCTGGAAGATCTGGAGACGCTGGATGAGGCGGATATCGATGCTGTGGTAATTGGGAAGGCGTATTATGAGGGGCGTATGAGCCTGGAGCAAATGGCTGGTTTTAACCGCTAAGGCGCAAAGGGTTGTTGTTTTGTGTTATATCCCTTTGGTTTCGAGCTAATCAGGGTTGAATATATGCAATTGGTCCAAGCGGGACGCTTGAATCAGTATGTAGGGAGAGTATCTTCTGTAGATGGAGTGTTTTTTAGTGCTATTCACTTTTCAGAAGCTGATGAGCGAACCAGAGCAGAGGAGCTTGCCCGTGCAAATCTCCGGTTACGGTAGGCCGATCCAGGTAGTATTGAATGTTATCGCTTTGACCGGTGCCCACACAAATATCGGTCAGGCGTCCGTATTCATTTACTTTGTCTGCCAGCGCCAGCCATGCTTTTTGGTATGATTCTGTATAGCGGGGATCGGAGAGTATGCCTTCATCCTCGCCTACTTTAATGGCATAGCCAAACATGGCTGTTCCGGAGGACTCTTTCCAGGAATCTTCGTTATCAATCAGTTGCCGCCACATGCCATCATTGGCCTGGTACCGGAGCAACGATTCCATCATGGTGGTGTAGCTTTCAATGATGTTGGTATAATGGGGATTGCCTTCCGGTATCACCGTAACCATTTCAGCCAGGGCGGCAGCCATCCAGCCATTTCCTCTTCCCCAGAAAAAAGGTGCATCCGGGCCGTGATAAAACAACCCATTGGGCCGTTGCAGCTTTTCGAGGTAATCATTCATCTGCAGGGCGGCACGGTTTAGGTAAACTGTATCGCCGGTAACTTTATAGGCTTTTTTCTGGATGATGCCGATCATGAACATATCATCAATCCAGTAGCGGGTTTGGTTGGTAATTCCGTTGGGTTGAGGATCATCCCATTGAAGGTCTGCCATGGTAACGCCCATTTTTTTATAGGCTTCATTGCCATTCCACTGGTAAAATTCAATGGGCAGTACGCCAATAACGTTTGCATCCACATGGTCCGCAGGGAGCGAATCAAAATCATCCAGAATATGCTGATACCGTTCTTTAAGTAAGTAAATCCGAGAGGTATCCCCGAGAACAGCCGCAAGTTCGATGGCTCCCATGCCGGCGATGGCCTCGGCGTAATGCACCGTGCTGAGGAAGTCGGTTTCGTAGCGCATAATTTCATCCCGGGATAACAAATCATCGATGGCCATCAGACCAATCTGTGAAGGAGAGCTTTCTTCATCCCAAAAAGTATCTGATTCTGTAGCCTGATGACAGGATGTTAATCCCATCAGAATGATGATGAAAGCAAAAGGAAAGCTGAAGCCTGTGTTGTTTTGATGCATCGCCAGCAAATTGGTGTTTGTTGTAATTCACAGAAGATGTAAATGAACAACCATAAAAACACCTGAAATTTTGAAAGATGCATCGGGGCAAAATATAGTTTCACTATGTTACTAAGACACCCACAAAACAATTTCAAAATAAAAATCCCGCCGGCAGAAAAGAGAACTTCTCCACGGACGGGATCCTCATGGGATGAAAGTGGTGTGCTTAATTCAGGTATATTCGAGCACCAAAAGTGAGTGCTTCAAGGTATTCCGCTTCATCATTTACGGGAATATTGCCCTCCAGCATCAAATCTACCGGTGCGTCATTCAGGTGAATATCGATGCCAACCGGAACCAGCAACGCATGATAAGTAACGTTGTCAGTGAAAAGTGGCTGGTAGTTAAAACCCGTGTAAAGGCTTACCGGGTGGATATCTTTACTGATATTCACGCCGGTCTTCAGGCCTAAGTCGCCATAGGTGTAGATACCTCCCAGAAGAGCTACCGATAATGAACTGGTGGGTTCTGAAGCAACATTGGCTTCAAAATGACCGCCAAAGTAAATCTCATCGTCCATAAACCCGAGCTTGGCATGACCGGTGAGATCATTGCTAAAACCATAGGCTCCTCGGGTAATGAACATAAAATCATCCTGAGCGGTAAGCATTACCGGCTGTATCCCTACAGCAAATGTACCTTGTTCAAGGGTTTTGGCATTGGAGAAAAAACCATCTTGTGCTTTTAACGTTTGTGTTCCAAAAAAACAGAATAGGCTTAGTAGCGTAAGTATTAGTGACTTCTTCATTATGGGTGATGTTTTTTTATTCACATTCACCCTTTAGATGGTATCCGGCGGAAGTATGTTCCCGATTTTAATGGGTATTAGGTTTGATGATGTTTATGCGGTGTGATAAATATCTACGGTGCATCCATTCGGCGATATTCTCAGCATCCTCTCAAAGCCATCATTATTGGTATCATCTTTTGGCGTTTATTGCTTTACTATAACCTCAATGTCTGAACCGGCATTAATCTCAACAGAAACAGTTTTTTGGTCATCATTATACTGAAATTCAACTGGTTCGCCATTCACAGTGATATTTTGAGGTTCAGAATCAAGTCTTACGATAGCATGGCTGTCGGCCGCTAAAGCCTCACTGTTAAACTGTATAGATAAGTCAGACCGGCTTAACTTCATTACTTTTTCCTGGTCATCATCCAGGTAATCCACATAAGTAAATGAGGTGGTTTGGCCAGGCTCACCGGGAAATAAGTGAATAGTTAGTGATTCATTGCCCTCCAGATTTCCCCGCCAGTTTTTGGAATTTCCCCGGTAAATATCGCCTGTTAAGTAGATAGAATTGGCTTTAACAAAGATGGGGATTTCCTGAAGTGAAACTTTTTTAGTGATGGTTTGTCTCCCTTCCATTTTGGTGGATAGATCGTGATAATCATACCATGTTCCTTCGGGTAGATAAACTTCACGGCTGTTATTTGGGGAAAAGAGAGGTGCTACCAAAAAGGCATCCCCGAAAATATATTGATTCCACATTTCGTAGGTGGTTTCATCATCGGGATACATATAAGTCATAGGTTTCATTAACACGCCGTTTTGATCGGAAGTGTTGGCCAGCGAATAAGCATAGGGTAGCATAGCCATCCGCAGCTCGGTGACATCTCTGAATACATCCTGCAATTGCTGAGAATACTGCCAGGGTGCGCGGTCTTTTCCGCTGCCGCCCATGCCATCAATCTTGATTTCAAACATACCATTCCAAACGCTCCACTGCAGCCAGCGGATGTAGAGCTGCTCATCAATAAATCCATCACCCAGGTAGCCGCCCGTATCGTTGCCCCAAACCGGGAAGCCCATGAAGCCAGCGCGCATGGCATTGGCCATATTCCCCGACATCCCCTGCCAATTGGGGCGTACATCCCCACCCCAAATAGCACTTAAATAAGGCTGTGAGCGATGATAAGCAGCCCGGGCAAAATTAAACTGATCGTCGCCATGAGACTTTTCCAGAAACTTATCAATCACTTTGGCATAGAGGTACACATATTTATTCCGGGTTTCGGATTGGGGAACTTCATCATACCAAACGGCAGTCATTGGGAAATTTTCGTCGGCACGGTCCATCTTGTGACCTTTTACTCCCACGCGATACTGCCATTCCATGCGGCGTTCAAATTCGGCCAGGGCTTCGGGATGGGTGAGATCGATGTAGCCCACATCACCGGGCAGCAATCCGGGAAAATAGGGATCGCCAAAAGTAAGCGAACCGACCCAGCTCATAAATTCCATCCCATATTTATCATTGATGATCCCAATCCATTCCTCTGGATTTGCAAACTTCTCATTGAAATCCATCTTTGACCACTCATGCGTACCGTTGCTATATGGACGATCTACAAAGGTGGCCGTAAGCGGTATTTTCATGTCGGTGAATTTCTCCAGGTCTTTCAGAATCTCCTGGCTGCCACCTGCGCGGGTACTGTCGCCTCCGTTATCATCCCGCCAAACCACCGGACCTACGGCCCATATCGGGACTGACTTCGGCTCTCCAATCACCCCAAAATACTCTCGGTGGATCACATCACCGGTTGGGCCGTAGAACAAATACCAGTCCAGCGAGTCGGTTTGGTGGTAAATTTCGGTGGCGCCGTCTTTGGCAAACTGATACTGACCCCGGGCAAAGGTATCAAAAAAACTGCCGTAGCCGTTGCTGCTCATAAAGAAGGCGGAGTAGGCTGATGCGTAATTCTCCGCATAGTTTTCTTCGCCTTTGTGATGCACATCCACATCTATGGTTTCTCCCCGCAGGTCTGGACTTTTGCGGTTCCCTGGATATAGTTTCTCAATCAACCCAAAATAATGCTCGTCCAGCTCCCGCATTTTTATGGTGATGTGATTGAAGGTCTCGTGCCCGGCTTCAAAGTGAAATGTCTGCCCGGTATGACTCAGGGTAAGCTCAATTTCTTCCGGAAAGTTCTCGTGATAGCCATCAGAATCCTGTAAAGCCAAGTTTATAATGAGCTGGTTTTCTCCGTTTCCTTGTTCAATTCCGGTGATTTCTGTAGGAACAAAATTGAACTGAAATCCTTCCACATGGGCAAAGGTCTCGTTATTATAGGCCAGACGAATACCTTCACTTTCATCAACAAAAACCTGGAAATTCCCTTGCTCCAGAACAGGTTGAGCATGGATAGTAATCATACCAATGATGAACAAAATCAGTGTAAGAAGGGGACGGAATGTTCTTGGGGTGATCTTCATGGTTGGTTATTGGTGTGAATAAGGTGATAGGTAAATAAGTGGTTAGAGTATGAGGTGCTGCAATAGAGGCATTTTTAAAGCCTGGCTCATTTTTTAAAACTTTGCGTTCTTCGCGTCCTCCGCGCTAAAAAATTATGGCAGGGGATGAAGGTTTTCGTATTTCACTACCCAGCTACCATCTTGGGGAAAGCCGGGGGCATGAATATCAGGAGCGCCTTCCCAGCCGGCGGCCATCATGGCTACGGCCGTTAGTAAGCCCCCATTTCCGGGCAGGTAAATGGTCAGGTTTTCATCCTGATAATTATGCCCGTTGTTCAAATAACGGTTTTTTTGGACGTCCATCAGCAGGGCATTAATGGCGGTTTCGGGTTCTCCAAGCCGGGCAGCATTCATGGCCGTCATGGGGTAGTCCCAGCCCCAGGTGTCACTCCAGTCCCAGCTTTGCATCACTTGCTCCAGCGTGGCCCGCATCATATCCTGGTCCACATTTTGTGTAGGTAACATACCAAATACGCCCAACACGGAGGGGTGGTCAGTCCGGTGTCGTTCATCCTGGAAAGTGTTCATGGCATTTTCGGCATTTTGGTAGTAGCCGTTATTTTGGGGCAGGGGGGATAAATGGTTCAACACCTTTGCCCAGGTTGAATCAGGGGCTTCTCCCAGTCGCTCTTTCCATTTCATTGCGGTCTGAAGACCAAATTGCCAGTAGGCCACTTCGAAAGCGGGGTTGACGGCCTCTTCCGGTTCATAGCGTTCCTGTGCCGGAATGAGTGGTGGGCCCAACATATATCGGCCTTTGGTAGAATCGAAATGGGCGTAAGAGGCCATGAAATCAGCCGTTTCAAATACAATGTCTTTGTATTCATTCAGAATAGATTCATCATCGTAATATTGGTATAAAAGCTCTGCATAATAAATGGGATTGGGCTGCTGCCAAATCAAAAACACGCCGATGGTTGACGGACTTTCGGCACCCCGGTAATCGGTCATTTTGGGCCAGCGGACGCCCTCATAACCCTGACGTTTGGCTTTAGTTCGGGCAGCTGGCAGAATGTCGGTGTAATAATCCAGACTTTTTTCAAATAGTTCGGGCTTATCCCAAAGCACATAATGCACGCCGTGCCACCAGTGCATTTCCAGGTGAAATTTGCCGTACCAGCTGTTGTAAGTCAGGCCTGTTTCGGCGGGTGGAAGTGACCCTGAGGTTTGAATGGCGGTTAAATAGCGGGAAAGTACGATACGGCGTTCCAGCTCATGTGCACGCGGGTCGGTACTCTCGGAGAGATCGATGGCGCCTCCGGTTTCCCAGAAGTTTTTCCAGTGCGTTTTGGATGCTGCCAGTACTTCTTCAGCCGGCTGGGGGTTCGTATCCGGTTCATCCCGCGAAAAACGTGCGCTGAAACTGAACAAGCTATCTGATTGGATATCTAAAATAAATGAGTGGCTTTCGGTTTGCTGAATTACAGCCTCGCCCTGCCATGTAAGTTGCACAAAATATCGCGTGGTGTCGAGATCACGGCGAATAAGGGCTGAGTGGTTGTCCTGTGAAACTAGCGTGGAAGTGTGTGCTTCTGGTTGATCCCACACCGCCGTTTTTTTACCCCAGGATTGGGAACCATAGGGGAAATCCAGGCGGATGTCGAGATTACCGGATCCGAGGAGTGGGGAAGTTATTGTGGCAGCAAGTTGATCTTCCTGTGGGTGAACCGCGGTCTGAACCGACACGCTTTCATCCAAAACAGAAAAATTACTTTTAATAATGCCTTCCCAAATATCTGCTTCCTGGTCGATATGAGTCAATTCAGAAAGTGGCACATCTTTTCCGTTATCATTCTTAATACTAAACCCGATTTGCCCCAAATGCAGCCGGTGCGGGTTGGCACGCAGCCATTGTCCGGCTTCACTATTTTGATGGTAGGCGTAAGAGACCGGGCGGCCGTAGGTATCATAATCCTTTAGGGTTTGCTCAAAGCGATAGCCCTCAGTGTTGGGAACCGAATGCCAACCCCATTGTGCCAGGGTGCCCAAGGGAATGAACTCTTCGTAATAATCCGGGAAGGTTTGAAGTCCGGTTATATCTACGGTGTAGGCAAACGCACCATTTCCTACGGTAAAAGGGGAGAGGGAATCTGACTGGCTGAGTGTCGGAATATGCCTTTGAACCAATGCGCGCCGGTCAATGGGTTTTTGATGGTCAGGGTTGAAGTTACAGGAGAGAATAAAAAAACTGGATACCACGAAAATGGCCAAGACTAGACTTTTCATAACCCGTATTTTGAGAAAATTTCAAGTCCATGAATTTGTATAGAATATGCTAATTAAGCAAAATTAGAAGTCAGGAGTAGTTGCACATATTTTCTTTTGGGATGCTTGATGGGATCATGCTTTAGTGCCCACTTTTTTACCACGAAGTCACAAGGGCACTAAGGTTCACGAAGTTTGATGTTTATCTACTTTGTGCTGCTTAATGTCTTCGTGGCCTTCTTTTAGCCACGAAATCATAAAGGCACAAGGGGCACAAAGCTTGATGATCAATGTCCGCTTTCTGCCAATCTCTCTAAAACCTGCTGCCAGAATTGCTGGTAGATTCTGTCGCTTTCCTTATTCATCTGTACATGCATTTGCGCCAGGTGAGAGAGGGGTACTGTTTCAATGTGTGTTCCCCAGTGGGCACTTTCAATGGATACAAAAGCATCGTTAGGCCCCTCTTTGTCATAGATGTGATTATTCTGGAATTTATACATCGGGTTTAAAGAGTACTCGGTTCCTTTGCCTACCGCAGCGCTGTATGAGTAATAGGCTACTCCGTCCTTATCGGGTGTTTCCGGGTTAAAAATATTTGTGATAAAAGCACAGGTGAGTTGTTCCAGAGAGCCCAGTGCATCACTTTTTGTTTTGGGATACATGTTATCACCAAACCAGTCGAACATCTCGCCTAATTTTTCAGTGACTTGATCCGGGGCTTTTAATACCAAATCAGCCAGGCTGGAGCCATGATGAGGAGTGGCGAGGGTAGTAAGGCTATCCACTTTGTCTGCAATATCCAGTTTGGACAGGGCATAGCGCATGTCTAAGCCACCCATGCTGTGGGCAATTACATTTACTTTTTCGCAACCGTACTTTTCACAAAATTGATTAATCAAACGCACCCAATTTTTTGCTCTGGTTTCGATGCGGGCGTAGGGCACAATGTTAGGAGCAATGGCTGGTACCCCGTGGCTGCGCACTTTCATGCAGGGATCGTGCATGGGACCCGATTTTATCATCCCGCCAATAGCACCGTAACCATGACACATAAACACCGGATATTTTAATTTTACAAGATCAGGTTGAGGAAATTCACGCAACTCAAATCGTTTTAACAGTTTCTTTCGCTCAGCCATTGGATGGTCCCCCGGTTTGGGTAGTGTCGAGATCAGTATCGGTCATAAGCCGGATAATGCGCTGTACAGAATCATGGTAATACACATAAATATCCATATCGCGTTCGGGAAAGTGCATCTCAGCAGGGGTTTCTGCACCGTATTTATGCAGTTGTTTGTGAAGATTGATGTGGAATAAAGTTTTAGAAAAGCGGGAAGGAACATCAATTTCATAAACTTTACGGTAGAGTCCTGAATCCACTTTTACCTGGTAGGCATAAATTTGCGGGGACCGGATTTGGGTCTGAAATATCTGGTCATTTATCAGCGAGTCTAAATGTGAAGGACTCTCGATGTAAAGGGCTTTCTTTTCCGGCGCTGAAGCCAGAATGATGCCGCTTATCACACAAGATAAAGCAAGCAGTGCCGTAATAATTTTTTTGCCGTTGCTAATTTTCAAATGAAGCAGGTTGGTAAGGTTAATAATGTCATTTACCTTCAACCTGAATCTATGAACTTCTGCTGTTAAATAGTAAACAGCTTTTCCGGAAAACGAAGGTTCGCATCACTGGAAATTCTAAAGCAGGTGGTTCCAATAAAAATATGCCAAAGTACCGCATGAGCTTACAAGTATATAAAGTTGAGACGAAAGATCAGGTGGATGCTTTCCATGCACTGCCACAGCGGCTTTATAAAAATCATCACTGGTATCGTCCTCCGTTCCGTTTTGAAGTAGAGAATGTGTTTGATCGGAAAAAAAATGAGCGCTTTGAGAAGGGCGGAGAATGTGAGCGTTTTTTGGTGATGAGAGAGGGAGAAGCAGTTGGCCGGTTTGCCGTGTTTATTGATCCCGAAAAAGATGAAAGTTACGATCCTAAATTGGGAGGGATCGGGTTTATTGAGATGGAAGATGATCCTGAAATTTCTATCGTTATTATCGATTTTGCCAAAAACTGGCACCGGGATCGGGGATATGCAGGTTTTAGGGGACCGGTTAATTTCGGGGAGAACGATACTTTTTGGGGGATTCTGATTGACGGTTTTGAAGATCACAATGTGTATGGTATGCTCTATCATCATAATTATTATGAAAATTTGATAGAGGAAACCGGTCCGGAGAAGTTTGATGATTTATACATGTACCAGCTGGATATGAAACAGCCATTGCCCCCGCGACTGGTAAAGATTACGGAGCGCCTTAAATCACGCGAAAATATTGAAGTCCGTCCTATCGATAAGAAAAACCTGTCGCGGGATGGAGAACTGGTGCGGCAAATCTACAACCGGGCCTTTCATGATCAGGTGATCAAAGAGAGGGAGGAAGAGTTTATTGGGATTAGCCGGGAAACGATTCGCCAGATGGTGAAAAAGCTAAAGCCGGTGCTGATGCCGGAAACATCACCTATCGCTTTTGTGAAGGGAGAGCCAGCCTCATTCCTGGTAAGTGTCCCTGATTTGCATGAAATATCAGCCCAAACAAATGGGAGGTTACATTGGTGGCAACTGTACAAGCTGATCGGGTTCGAAAAGCGAGCCCGTAAATTCCGTCCGTTGGCCTTTGGAACGGATCCTCGGTTTCGTGGTCGAGGGTTAGAGGCGTTGGTATTTATCGAGGGCTTTAAGTGGACTAAAAAATACTATCCCAATTTAAAAGTGCTGGAAGGCGGTTTTGTAAGTGAAAAGAACTGGATCATGCGTCGCAGCCTGGAAGCCCTGGGATGCGAAATCGCCAAAACGTACCGGGTGTATAAGTGGATGGTTTGAAGTGGTTGGGTGAATGGGTAATAAGGTGATATAGTGAAGAAGTGATATAGTGAAGAAGTGATATAGTGGAGTTCTGTATGAAAGTCCCAGTCATCCCGGTCAAGCTGGAGCGTAGCGGAGGTGTAGAGCGGGGATCTCCCAAAAGAGTTTTTAGGTATTTAACAACGAAACGTTGGTGATGATGTGTCGCTTTTGAGAGGTGATTTATATACATTAATGGCATGGAAAAGGCAGAATTGCATAATATTATCAGGGAATACTTTCATGAGAAGCCAGTACGAAAGGTATCTGTCTTTGGATCATATGCATCGGGCAAAGAGAGGGAAGAATCAGATGTGGATATTTTGCTGGAATTAGTTCATCCTGTCGGCTTGATGGAATTATCACGATACAAGAATGATCTCGAAGATCTGTTAGAAATAAAGGTAGATATCGGTACAGAATCAGGAATATCAGAACACTTAGCTGAAGAGGTTAGAGAAAACGCATCCGTAGTGTATGAAGCTTAACAAAAGGGATATTGTTCGGCTGAAACACATTCAGGGTGCGATTGTTGCTATCCAAAGCTTTACTGAAGGAGTTGATGAATCCTCATTCAACAAAAACGAGTTGATTCAATCTGCAGTGATAAGGCAATTTGAAATCATCGGGGAAGCTTCTTCAAGAGTAACAGAAGAAACGCAGCAAGTTTTTCCTGAGGTAGAATGGAGGACTATTAAAAATTTTAGAAACCTCTTAATTCATGAATATTTTAGGGTTGATGCGGCTGAGGTTTGGTATTCTGTTCTCAATGATCTTCCTGTTTTGAAAAGCCAGATTGAAGAGATTTTGGCAAGGGTACAATAAAGAGAAAGTCCGCGTCATCCCGGACAAACCGTAGCAAAGCGGAGGTGCAGAGCCGGGATCTCCCGGAAGAGGTTGAGGAGTTTTAGCAAGGTGTTGTTGGAGAATGTTCTGACTGTAGTAGGGAGATCCCGCATCTCCGCGTTCGCTACGTGCGGGATGACTTACACCCGTTTTGAGTAGGTAGTGGCTACCGAAAAATCGTATTTAAAACTTCAATGGCGATATCGGTTTTGGTGCCTTCAAACTGCTGTTCCCCATCTTTGCTAAGCAGGAGCACACGGTTGGTATCTGTAGCAAAGCCGGCGTCTTCCTCAGTTAGGGCGTTGGCAATAATGTAATCGGCATTTTTCTTCTTCAGCTTGGAGGTGGCATTTTCCACTAAATTCTCCGTTTCCATAGCAAAGCCGATGAGAACCTGTCCTTCTTTTTTGTTTTCGCCCAGCCAAGCCAGTATATCCTGCGTTCGTTTTAATAGAATAGCATCTCCGGCGTCATCTTTCTTCACCTTGTGGGTAAAAGTTTCGGCTGGGGTGAAATCGGAAACAGCTGCGGCCATTATAATCACATCGGCATCCGAATACTCTTTAACCGCTTCAAACAAATCAGCGGTGCTGGTGATGCTGACACTGTGCATATCATCCGGCTTTTCGACAGAAAGCGGGCCGTGAATTAGCGTAACATCCGCGCCCAAACTTTGAGCAGCTTTAGCCATGGCAATACCCATCTTGCCCGAGCTGGGATTGGAGATAAACCGTACGGGATCGATGTGCTCGCGGGTAGGTCCGGCCGTTACTACCACTTTTTTGCCTTCCAAAGGTCCTTTGACAGAGCCGATAATTTCTGAAGCTCTTTCGAGAATCGCATCCATCTCCGGCAACCGGCCTTTGCCCTCCAGGCCACTAGCCAGGTAACCACTTTCCGGTTCCAGGAGGTAATAATCTTTCTTCTGTAAATTCTTAAGGTTCTCTGCTACTCCGGGCGATTCATACATCTCGCCATCCATGGTTGGACAAATGAGCAAAGGGCATCGGGCGGCAAGTACCGTACTGGTAAGCATGTTATCCGAAATGCCGTGAGCAATTTTGGCCAGGGTATTGGCTGTGCACGGAGCTATCACAAATAAATCAGCCCACTCACCCCAGTTTATATGGCGGGTCCATTCGCTGGAATCAGCGTCATCGGGAAAAATATCGACGGCTACATCGTAGCCGGAAAGGGAAGCGAAAGTCTCTAAACCAACAAAGCGGGTAGCTGAAGGGGTCATGGTAACCCGAACTTCTGCTCCCGCTTTTTGAAATTCTCTGAGCAGCACTACGGCTTTGTAGGCTGCAATACCCCCGGTAACACCTAAAATGATGCGTTTACCGGAGAGCATAATTAATCTTCTTTTTCAGGATGTCGGTAATAAATCTGATCGTCCTGCATTTCCACAACCGCACGCTGTGTGGGGTGCGAAAGTTTTTCGAAAGCTTTGGAGATATTCTCCTGTTCTTCGTTGAATGAGAACTCGTCTTCTTCTTCAAATCCTTCAAAATACTGGAGTTTCTCATCCAGCTCCAGCTTTTCCTGGGCCGCAATCTGGCGGGCTCTCTTGGAAAGGATCACAAGTAACTCGTATTTGTTACCTGTCTTAAATTTTAGTTTCTCTATATCTAATGTTTTAACAGACATAATCTCAGTTTTGATTCATGAAATTGAGCACAGCTTCTTTCACTTCCTTATAAGCTGTCTCCAAATGATCATTAATAATTACCTGATCAAACCGATCAGCGTAAGTAAGTTCTTCTTTAGCACGTTCAAGCCGCAGGGCCAATGTCTCATCATCTTCAGTACCGCGGGCAATCAGGCGCTGTTTCAGGACATCGATAGAAGGTGGTTGGATAAACAGCGAGAGACATTCATCGCCGTAAATTTCTTTAACGTTTACCGCTCCCTTTACTTCGACATCAAGCAGAATAAAATACCCTGAATTTAGTTTTTTATCAACCTCTGAGCGCAGGGTCCCGTATTTCTTTCCACCATAAAATTCTTCCCATTCAAGAAAAGCTTTTTCTTCAATTTTTTGGTCAAATTGGGCGTCAGTGAGGAAATAATAGTGTTTTCCGTCAACTTCACCATCACGGGGCGGACGGGTAGTAGCTGAGACGGAAAATTTAAGTTCATCAAAATCTTTAAAAAGCCGGCGCGCCAACGTGCTTTTTCCACCACCGCTGGGCGCCACCAATATGATAACTTTACCTTTTTCTTCCATGAACGAAATTCAAAATTTAAAATTGAGGATTAAAGACGGGTATCCGCTAATCTTCAATTTTGAATCTTTAATTTTTAATTCCTTATTCAACATTTTGTACTTGTTCGCGAATCTGCTCCAGGGCTTCTTTGCATTTCACCACGTATTGCCCGATGTCGGAATTGTTGGATTTAGAGCCAATGGTGTTCAGCTCACGGTTAATTTCCTGGGTGAGAAAGTTCAGGCGGCGCCCGGCAGGTTCGGGTTGCCCCACGGCTTCCAGGAAGAATTTGAGATGTGATCGAAGCCGTACAATTTCTTCGGTGATGTCCATTTTGTCAACCAGGATGGCTATTTCCAACTCTAGACGTTCTTCGTCCACCTTGTCATCCTCAATAATGGCTTTGATGCGTTCTTGCAGTTTTTCGCGGGTCTCGGCTGCACGACCTTTGGTTTCGGTAATGATGTATTCCAGGTTCTCATCAATAAACTCAATGCGGTCCACAAGGTCATTTTTAAGCTGATCGCCTTCCTGGGTACGCATCTTCATGAGCGAGTCGAGGGCCTGTTCCAGTGCTTTGAGTGTCAATTCCCACTTGCGCTCGGTGGTTTCTTCATCTTCTTCTTTGTTGATGAATACATCATTAAACTGGGTAATGTCATCCACAGTTACGGGCTCGTCAATACCTGCAGCCTCGCGGAGCTGTGCAAGTAGCTTGGAATAAGCTTTTACCTTTTTCTCATCCACGGTGATACTCAGCTCACCGGTTTCCGACTCCGTGACATACACGCTGATATTCAACTTGCCGCGGTTTATAACTTTTTGCACCTGTTCTTTTACGTGCAATTCCTTGTCTTGAAGGCGCTGAGGCAGGCGGGTGCTGATATCAAGGTAGCGGCTGTTTAATGATTTAATTTCGACCGTGGCCGTGATGCCATTTTCAGTGGCTTCTCCGCGTCCAAAGCCGGTCATTGAGATAATCATAATACTTTCCGGTAGATGAAAATTGAGCGAGAAAATACGAAAGTATAGCTGGGATAAGAAATTACTGATTTAATTAATCCAAACTAATTTGGGACTAAACAGAAAAGCAGCTGAATATGTCGGCTAATTTCAAGAATGAAGCCACAGATTTGTTATCTTCCCAGCCACCCAAATACTACTATGATTATACTAGGAATTTCAGCTTTTTATCACGATTCAGCCGCATGCATCACTCAAGACGGAGAGATACTGGCTGCGGCCCAGGAAGAACGTTTTACCCGTAAAAAACATGATGCTTCTTTTCCCAAAGAGGCCATCCGGTATTGCCTGGATACGGCTAACGTTCGCCTGGAGGATCTGGATGCCATCGCTTTTTATGATAAGCCACTGCTCAAATTTGAACGCCTGCTGGAAACCTACCTTTCCTTTGCACCGCGCGGACTGAAATCCTTCATCACAGCTATGCCGGTATGGCTGAAGGAAAAAATGTTCATGAAGCGCATCATGCGGGATGAACTGAACCAGATTGAAGAGTATGATCCGGAAAAGGTGAAATTTGTATTTCCGGAACATCATTTGAGTCATGCCGCCAGTGCTTTTTATCCGTCCCCTTTTGAGGAAGCCGCCATACTTACCATAGATGGAGTGGGCGAGTGGGCCACGGCTTCAATTTGTTCCGGTAAAGGTTCAGAGATCACCAATCTCAGGGAACTCACCTTTCCGCATTCACTGGGCTTGCTGTATTCTGCTTTTACCTATTTTTTGGGATTTAAGGTGAATTCCGGGGAGTATAAACTGATGGGGTTGGCTCCGTACGGTAACCCGGAATCCGAGCTGCTTCAGGAGTATCTCACCAAGATTAAAACTGAGTTGGTGGATATACGGGAGGACGGTTCCATCTACCTCAACCAGGATTATTTTGATTACGCCACCGGCCTGAAGATGATCAAAGAAAAGAAATGGGAAGAGCTCTTTGGCTTTTCAAAACGGGAAGAAGAGGCCGAGCTGCAACAGCATGAGGCTGATTTGGCACTGGCTATCCAAAAGGTTACCGAAGAGATTGTAGTTTTGATGGCAAAGGAAGCCAAGCGGCTTACAAAATCCAATAAGCTATGCATGGCCGGCGGCGTTGCCCTGAATTGTGTGGCAAACGGAGCCGTACAAAATGAAGAGATTTTTGAGGATATCTTTATTCAACCTGCTGCAAGCGATGCCGGTGGAGCGGTAGGTGCGGCCCTTGCTGCCTATCATATTTACTTTGATCAGGAGCGCAAACCGCAAGAGCCGGACTCTATGAAAGGAGCTTACCTTGGACCTGAATTTCATGCATTTCAAATTGAGGAACAGGTTAAATCTTATAATCCTGCCTATCAAAAATTGGATGAGGAGGCCTTGTATCCGCAAGTGGCCCAATGGCTGGATGAAGGTAAAATTGTAGGATGGTTCCAGGGACGCATGGAGTATGGGCCCCGTGCACTGGGAAATCGCAGTATTTTAGCGGATCCCCGTACCCCCGAAATGCAGAAAAAGCTGAATCTCAAAATAAAATACCGGGAGTCATTTCGGCCTTTTGCTCCCTCAGTAATGGCGGAACAGGCCAAGTACTTTTTTGAAATGAAATCGGATTCCCCGTACATGTTGCTGGTTCAGCCGGTAAAAAAAGTACTCAGGAAGATGGTGCCGGGAGATTTTGATAAAAAGACGCTAAGGGAAAAACTGGCACATCGCCGTTCTGAGCTGCCAGCCATTACCCACATTGATTTTTCCGCCCGTATCCAAACCGTGCATCAGGAAACCAATCCGCGTTACTGGAAATTGCTGAATGCCTTTAATGAGATTGCCGGCCTGGGCATGCTGGTGAATACCAGTTTTAATGTGCGGGGTGAACCGATTGTTTGTACACCGGAAGATGCCTACCGCTGTTTCATGAATACCGAAATGGATTACCTGGTGATGGGAGATTTTGTATTCAAAAAGGAAGATCAACCCGAATGGGAAAAGAAAGTAACTTTTGATAAGGATTGAGGTTTTTGGGCATTAGGTTGGTCCAAGCGGGACGCTTGAACAAGTATCATCCATGTTCCTAGTCGAAATCGAGATCTTAACAGGGATCTTTTGAGGTTGTACCTCAAAAGCAAAAGCCATGCAAGGCTAAGCCTTGCGTTAGTACCATGTTTCTAATGCTTACATGTCTTTACCTGAATAGCAAAATATCAACCCGAAAAAAAACATAAGTGTTTTAATGCGTTAACCGCCTTAAATTTGATTCTATGGAAACACTAAAAGATTTATGGAATTTTATGAAGCAGCGGAAAAAATTCTGGTTGGCCCCGGTCATTATTGTGCTGCTTCTGCTTGGATTTTTAATCGTGATAGGCGGCGGCTCATCCATAGCGCCTTTCATCTACACTTTATTTTGATATGCTTGAACCACGCTCTTTAGCGCAAATCAAAGACGACCCATCAACCCCAAAAACACAATTGGTGATGGTAACGGGATTGCTGGTTTTAGCCTGGCTTTTTACCAATATATGGCTGGTATATGCAGCAGGAGCCATAGGCTTGCTTTCCTTTATTCCTCCTATTGGAAATCGCCTGGTTTGGGGATGGTACAAGCTGGCAGAGGGACTGGGTTGGCTTAACGCCCGCATCTTACTTTCAGTGGTATATTACCTGATAGTAACGCCGGTCGCATTTCTATTTCGGTTATTTGGGAATGATCCATTGCTGCTAAAGGATAACAAAGGAAGCCTGTTTAATTTCAGAGAGCATGCCTACAAAAAGGAAGACTTAGAGAACCCCTGGTAAT
The DNA here is from genome assembly GCF_900182705.1 of Gracilimonas mengyeensis. Classification (GTDB taxonomy): domain Bacteria; phylum Bacteroidota; class Rhodothermia; order Balneolales; family Balneolaceae; genus Gracilimonas; species Gracilimonas mengyeensis. Next base: position 335,799 of record NZ_FXTP01000002.1, read on the forward strand.
TGAGGTTAACTTCGAAGGCTAAAAATGGTACAGATGTTGGGTTATTGCCTGCCCAGCATCGGGTTAGCTAACTATAAGATATTATTTTATAATAGGATAAATAATAACTATCATTTGTCTTTTCATCGCAATGTCCTATAAGCAACAAATTACATGTTATCATTTTTGAGGTTTTGGCTTACCGGCCTGATATGCTTTTTTCTGTTTTTGTCCTGTTCCAACACCGATAAAGTAATTAATAAAACAGCTTATACTGACGAGGTTGAAATTTCGGGTACGGTCATCGGCAGCCAATCTGGTGAACCTTTATCAAAGGGGACCGTTTGGATAGAGGGCAGTTCGTTTAGTACTCAGGTTGCCGAAGATGGTACTTTTTCTATGACAGTTCCCAAAGGCTTTTACACCCTTGTGGCTGAGCAGGAAGGCCTTCAGCGTTCCAGGCAATTGGTGGAGTTAGAGGAAGATAAATCGATAGAATTTAGGCTGATGGATTATACTTCAGCTGAAAGCTCCGATTCTATAACCGAAGAACCCGCTTCCCTGTCTGGCATGAATGAACGTGTCACCTACCTGGAAAGGCAAGTGGACAGTTTGGAGGTGATGGTGAAGCGTCTGCAACGCCGACTCTACGGCATGCAGGCTGAGGGTAAGATTCAGACCTTTGTAAATCACTACATAAATGATGATTTGAACTGTGAGGTGGTAAACAGCGAGGATATTAACTTTGATGTTACCGAAGAGGCCGGTGTTATGAACATCAGCGAGTCGGTAGATCTTGTTGTGATGAATTATGAATTAGGATATGAGGTACGGGTAGCATTGCGGGGATACCGGTCTAAACGTTATGATAATGTGGTAGGTATAAAAGCGGATGCCGATTATTTTTTCCGGGAGATGACGCCTCGCAGTAATACGCAGGCTGAGCAGTGGAAGCTGAAAAGGAAGGAAATGTTTGAAGGATCTTTGCGGCACTTCCTGATTGCTTTGGCCAGCGATAAGCCTCCCATTTATTTTGGATATGTATTCTATGCGGGTAGTTTTGTCCAGAATGTTTCAGGCCTGGGTTATTCATCTACAGAGCGAGGCGATCAGCAGGTGCAGAAGGATTTCTTCTACCAGGAAAGCAATTTTAGCGATACAAACATCCTGAGTTTTGAAGATGAAATCCGGGTAGAGTACAAGCGCAGGGGCAACACAGACCCTGATAACATTATGGGACTGGAAGATTATCTGAATCAAACATCCTGGATCTCACTAAATACTGACCGGCTGGAATTTACCGATAACGGTACCTTAAAAGATCCAAACCTTTTGGAAGTGAACGGATACTGGGCCTACACACCGGTTTGTAAAATGCTGCCGGCCAATTATTTGCCTGAGTAAAGGCAAGGGGTTCTATCCCTCTTTTTCTTCTGATGTCTCCATTTTCTCCAGGCTTACTGCGTTGATACAGTACCGAAGACCGGAGGGTTCGGGGCCATCGGGAAAGACATGCCCCAGGTGGGCATCACAAACATTACAGAGCGCCTCAATGCGTACCATCCCATGCGAGGTATCCATCTCGTATTTGACAGCATTTTCTTGTACAGGCTGTGTAAATGAAGGCCACCCGCTGCCGCTTTCAAATTTCTCGGAAGCATCAAAAAGTTCGGTACCACAACAGGCACAGGCGTATTTGCCGGGATCAAATTTATAGCACATCTCACTGGAGCCCGGGCGTTCCGTTCCTTTCATTCGGGTAATAACATATTGTTCTTCCGTGAGCTCTTCTTTCCACTCTTCTTTACTTTTTTCTACCCGGAGTGGAGGCTCGGGATTTCCATTTTTAGCGAACGATTTCAGGTCAGACCATTTTAACATAAGTGAATAGGGCTATTTTCGATTTATCTGTTCAGATATCTACAACCAAAAATATGCAAAAATCACTCATTCTTTTACTGATTCATTTCAGATGGGATGACTGATCCTATTGACCCAATAAATTCTATGAATTTCATTTCCTTCCGACATTAGTTTAATATTGAACAAATAATTTAGAAACTATTTGAAGAGTACAAACGGATTAAAAGTATTATGGAATTAGGTATTTACACTTTTGTGGAGAACACCCCGGATGCAGAAACCGGAGAACGGGCGCATCCGGCCGACCGGGTAGAATTATTGATGGAAGAAGTAGAACTGGCTGACAAGCTTGGCCTGGATGTGTTTGCTATTGGAGAACATCATCGGGAAGAGTATGTGTCGTCTGCGCCAGGCGTGTTGCTGGCGGCCGCTGCTGCACGGACCCAGAATATCAAACTAAGTAGTGCGGTAACGGTTTTAGGATCAGATGATCCTGTGCGGGTATATCAACAATTTTCTACCCTGGATTTGTTATCCAAAGGAAGAGCAGAAATTATGGTTGGTCGGGGTTCTTTTGTAGAATCATTTCCGCTGTTTGGTTATGATCTGCAAGATTATGAAGAGCTGTTTAATGAAAAGCTGGAGTTGTTACTGAAACTGCAGGATAATCCAACCATCACCTGGGAAGGTAAGCACCGGTCAAGCATCAACAACAGGGGCGTGTTTCCCCAGCCTTACAAAGACAAAATTCCTGTTTGGCGAGCAGTAGGAGGCACACCGAAGTCCGCCCATCAAGCAGGAGTAAATGGAATGCCCATGGCCTTGGCTATCATTGGCGGATATCCTGAACAGTTTAAACAAATGGCAGACATCCATCGTCGTGCTGCAAAAGAGAATGGCCATGCAGTACCTGAGTTGAGTATTAATTCGCATGGCTTTATTGCGGATACTTCACAAGAAGCAGCTGATACAGCTTTCCCTGCCTTTAAAACCGTTATGGACAAACTGGGTGAAGAACGAGGCTGGCCGCCAATGAGTCGCGATCAGTTTGATGCTTCCATTACACTAAGAGGAGCTAATGTGGTGGGAAGTCCTCAAGACATCATTGACAAGATTATGTTTCAGCACGATATTTTTGGGCACGACCGCTTTTTACTGCAAATGAGTGTTGGAAGTATCCCAAGAGAAAAACTGTTACGCTCTATTGAGCTTTTTGCTACCGAAGTGGCCCCGGTAATCCGCGAAAAAATAGGATAAGCTTTACATGCCAAGTTGCTTTCGGCGGGCTTTAAGCTCTTGGGAAGCCTTGGCATATCCACCGTCGGTTCCATCCACAAAGTGTATGTGATTGCTTTGGTAGTTCTTTACGTAGCAGGTCACCATGGCTGCAAAGGAAGAGTGTACGCCATAGGCTATTTTTCCAGCTTTAAACTGCTGGTCCAGAAAATGGGTAAAATCCATACGCTGCTGGATGGTGCCGGCGGCCACAAATCGCAGACCGTCGCCAAACTTTTGATAGTCAGCATGACGCACCAGGTCAGGTTTATAATCCCCCCAGTTGGTAGCTGAGGTCTGTTTGTTGAATTTCATGAGATACACACCCGTTGCATATTGAAAAGCCATCAGGGCGGCATGTTTTACTTTTTTTGTGAGAGAAGAGGGCTGGGTACGCAGTTTCCATTCTGCTGAAAGTTGTAACGGATTGAGCGACATATTCAGCGCTTCTTCCCGGATGGGGTGATATTCATCTTCGGTTCCATATATCTTTTCAATTTCTTCAAAGCACTGTTCGTAGCTATTTACCTGATCTTCATCTGTACCGCCAACAGCTTGAATGATATAGGCTGCCACTTCATCTTTGTCGCTGGGGACTTTGTTCCATCGGCATTCCAGTCCGGAAAAATCAGCTTCAACAGGTTCAACATCCTCTAACAGGTTTTCTTTTTTGATGAGATTTTCTGCATAGGTCACCCCATCACCCCAAAACAGCGTTTGGTCAATAATCTCAGATAGCCTGAAACGTGCTGCTTTTATCTCGTATCCATCTTCTCGTAATGATCGCATGGAAACCACACCAGTAGCCATTTCCAGTCCGTATGCTTTTTTTACAGCATCCTTACAAAAAGCGAGGGTTCCTTTAACTGCCTCAATCTTCTCATCAGGCAGCGCAATAAGCGATCCGTCCCCTCCAAATAAATAGGGTAGCATATTTTCTTTTTCGAACAGGTTGTTTAGGGCGGCTATAATAGAAGCTCCGGCAAGGTTCACCTCTTTGTATTTGCCCAGCCGGATGGCATCGGTAGAGCCACGAATATCGGCAAGGGCCAGATACCAGCTGTCTGGGATGGGAGTGTATAAGCTGTGATTGGCTACCTCCCGGAAGCTGGAAATAACATGTAGCTCTTCATAAAAATGCCGGCTGTTCATAGATATGGATTCATGAGTGATTGCCGGGCGTAAAATAAGCGGAGTTGGGAATAAAAAAACCCGCTTTTGTATTAAACAAAAGCGGGTTAGATAAATATCAGAAAGAGGAACTATTTAGTTAAGCAGTCCTTCTTCTTCCAGTTCGATAGTGGCTTCAAATTCGAAGTCTTCAGCGTCTTCCAGTACAATATCCTGCACCAGCGAATCTACATAAGAATCGTTGGTAGGGGCAAAGAGTACGTCGTAGGTACCTTCTTCAAGTCCTGTTAGCTGAAAATTGCCATTATCGTCCGGTTGTGTACCTACGGTGTCTTGTCCATGAATGGCGTACACAAAAGGTTCTGCTTCGATAGGCATAACGGTTCCGGCAATACTGCCTTGTTCTTCAAAATCTACCGTTCTGAGTACCGGCTTCAGAAGAAAACCACCTGCACCGGTTGCAACAATAGATTGAGAAGCATCAAAGTCGATAATCAGTTCGTAGACTTCACCTTCTTCGATATCGGCATTTACGTTAAGCTTGTAGCCAGACTGTTGGGCACTTGGGGTAGTAAGTGCATAAGTTTCACCGTCTACCACAATAGTATTGTCGTCACCAAGCATTAGGCGAATCTGACTGTATTGGCCAGCTTCCAGTTCGGTTTCTCCGAGCTCAAGCGTTTCACCATTCTGATAATCCAGGAGGTTAATCGTCATGGACTCGTCAAGTATAACATGCCATTCACCGTTTTCGTCGGCATCGTCGTCGTCATTTTCGCCGTCACCGTCTTCTTCAGGTACTGCGTCTTCGTTTCTGTGCACCAATACTTGTTCTACTTCAATGTTAACTTCATTGTAAGCAGCGGGTGCATCGGTTAGCATTACTCTTAGGGTTCCGTTTCCATCGTCGCTGTCGGTACTACAGGCTGAAAAACCTAATACGGCAGCTGCGAGAAGCAGGAATGTCGAAAAATTAAACTCCTTAAATAAACGTCTCATAATAGAATAGGTTGGTTTTGTTTGAATTTCATCCCTTTAAACAAGGCTTAGATTTGTGTGTTCCAAAAAGCCCGATTTTTTAATATTCAGGAGAAAATCAATGGGCAGGAGATATAGAAATAGCAGGATAGGAGTAATTGACTGCCATGCTTAAGAATGAAGGCAGGTTCATTATTCTATTTTAACAAGAAAAGTACTAAGAAGCCCCGCTTGCTGCGCCACCACCAGCGGCACCTGCACTGGCTCCTCCACTAGAGAAACCACCGGCAGATGAGGATCCTGAAGCGGCAAGAGTGGAAAAAGAGGAGGCTATATCAGCCGGAGAGCTTTGCATGGAAGGGATTAATACAATCCAGTAGATTGCAACAGCAGCATCGGGATGCTGTTCAAATATCTTTTCAACATGTTGAGAGCTCACGCCAAGGGCGATGGAAAAAATAAAATGACGCCCTAATTCTTCTTCATTCAAGGTGTGTTCTTTGGCATTTTTCAGGGCTTCACGATAGGCTTTCCATCTTTGATGAACTTCTTCTCCTTTAGGGGTTCGCCGTACGATGACAAGTGACATCAATATCATCATTAATATCAGAAAAGCAGCTGCAAATAGCACAGGATGAACAAAGATGACCGCCACAATAGCCGCTGCAACCAGCATGGCCTGTATGCCTAAATTCCAGTACATGCCTTTATAGCTTTCTTTATCAACCCAACCTTTACTGGAGACCGCTTCTTCTACTTCTTTTTTCCAACCTCTGAACCATTTGGCAAAGTCAGTGGACGTTCCTTTAAACACTTCCGTGAGTTTTTCTTTGTTGTCTTTGTTTTGCTGGCGAACGTAATCGAAAACGGAACGTTCCCACCCGGGCATATTTTCATCCGGTTTTTTATCCGTGGATGTAATGGCATAAACGGGATCATCATCCCCAAACGACCATTTCTCTTTTTCAGGCTCTCTTTGTTCGATTTTGAAATACCCCCGGCGGGAGAGATCCATAAGGGTGGCCATTAAGTGGTTATGCATCACATTTCGTCCGGAAATGAGCCATCCGATCAGGGCCGGTTCCTGCCGACCGGGTATCATGATACTTTCGCGAATGGAAAGGTTCACGGAGTGGCGGCTACCAAAACGGCGGTACAAATAGATAAAAACCAAAATGCTTAATCCACCCAAAATAATAGCAATCTCAATACCCAGCTGATACATACGGGCCTCTTCTTCAGCAATACGCAGCTGTTCTTCGCGATAGGCCATTTCGTCCTCTTCAGCCCATTGCAGGCTAAAGGTGTTGTCGGTTATAGATATTCGGTTTGCAGCAAATACTTTCGTTGGAAATACGGTTCGTATAGTGACTTTTTGATGGTTGTCAATTTCGGTACCGTTGAATTGAAAGCCATTCTCTTTTGGGAGGCTCACCATTTGTCCGCGTGCGTGACGAACCCAGGAATGTAAGTCGGCCGATTGCACACTATCTGGCAGTTGGATGGTAATATCTAAGGTACCAGTGTCTTTATCTCGCTCATCCGAGGTGTAATTCCAGAAAAACTGGCTCCATTCTGGTCCAATGGTCAAAGCACCTTCCAGGAGGTAGGAAATCGTAAAGGTGCGTTCTTCGTCCTCAGCGGTATAGTACCAGCGAATAGTGTAGGCGTTGTCTGATTCTTCTATTAAAAAGGTGCCGGGTTCTTCGCTGTTGAGGTTGGTGAACGCTTCATCGCCTTCGGCAATGCGAATATCCCGGATGTTTGAATAGCCTGACTTGGGAATGCTGTAGAAAGCTTGGGAGAATGAGCCGTCAAAGGAAAAGGTGTGATGCTCGGTGATACGAACCGTACCGTCTTCGTTTGCTTGTACATCAATTTCGATGAGAGGAATGGTGTATTCTTTTGCTTGGGCTGGCAGTGTTACACCCATAGCAAATATCATGAAAGAAATAAGAAAGATGCCCCAGGAAGAATGTCGGTTCATAACCCAAAATGTAAGTTTAAAACATAAAAGTGAGTACCTGAATATAGGTGCTCTGCTTAATCTTTAAAAAACTACGAGATGGATTTTTGGATGTTTCGGATGGGGAACCGCTAAGGCGCAAAGAGCGCAAAGGAGTGTGAGGAATTGTTTTTGGAAGTGAGGCACAGCCTCACTGGACTTTTACTTTTGAGGTACAACCTCAAAAGATCTTTGGGGATCTTTATGGGGTTTTTAGAGAGCGATAGAAGAATCGGGCAACTCCGCTTTCCTATCAAACACATTAACCCTTAGCGCTCTTTGCCCCTTCGCGGTTAAAAAAGCGGGGAATAAAAAAGGAAACACGCGTGAACGCATTTCCTTCAAATTTAACCTATAAAAAGGTTTACACAGTTGTAGCAGAAAAGCTTACATCTCAGATTGCTCTGCGCCTTCCGGAATCCAGTCTTCAATAACGTCTTCATTGTCTTGCAGCCATTGCTTGGCTACCGTTTCATTGTCTTCATCCGATTCCTCAATGGCCACCATCAAGCCGGATAGTTCGGCATCGGTAAGTTCCATGTTGGATAGGAAAGCGGCCAGTTCAGGTTTTTCCTCTTCCAGATTCTGGCGTCCCATAATGTGAATTTGTCCGGTGCCCCAGAGTTCTTTATCTGGGTCTTGTTTGAGAAATTTCAGATCAAAACGACCGAATTTCCAGTGCGGGCGCCAGCCGGTAACTACGATCCATTCTTCATCTTCATAGGCACGCTGCAGTGCGGAAGTCATAGCCGGACCGCTGGATTGAACCAGTTCGTAGTCCAGGTTGTACTCTTCGATTACATCTTGTGTAGTGCTCATAATGCCTGCACCTGCGTCAATACCGGTGATTTCACCGTTAAACTCTTCGCTTACGCTGTTCATTTGGCTAATGCTGTCAATTTCAACATAGGTGGGAACTACCAGACCACTTTTGGTACCGTCGTAGACTACACCGAGGTCGGTGATTTGATCTTGGTACTGTTCGTAGTAGTCGGCGTGGAGTACCGGCAGCCATGTTTCCATGAAGGCATCTGCATCGCCCTGGGCAACGGCGGTGTAGGCAGGACCAACGTCAGCGGAGGTTATCTCCACTTCGTAGCCCATGCGGTCTTCCAGGATTACTTTAGCAAGGTTGGTGTAAGCAATCCCCTCAGCCCAGTTAACATATACAAGATCTGCTGTTTTTTCTGATTCAGTTTGGGCACATCCAGCCATCAGCCCAATCGCCAGGACAAAAACGCCCAGCTTCGATAGCATATTTAAAAATTTATTGTTGGATATCATGGTTCTCTGCTTGGTTTGATTTGGATTTCGATTTACTCGAAGGATAATATTCATATTAAATTCTTTGTCAGGCCGAGTCGCCTAATGATTGGGTCACCCTATCCAGAAATACGGCCAGGATGACAATAGCAAGTCCGCCCTCAAAGCCCAGTCCGATATCAAGGCGCTGCAAGCCTTCAACTACAGGTTGACCTAAGCCACCGGCCCCAATCAATGCGGCGATTACCACCATAGATAATGCCAGCATGATGGTTTGATTCACTCCGGCTAAAATGGTGGGCATGGCTACGGGCAATTCAACCTTCAATAGCATTTGTTTGTTGTCTGATCCAAAAGCCAGGGCGGCTTCCCTGATTTCTTCCGGAACTTGCCGGATACCCAAATTGGTAAGACGCACGGCTGGCGGCATGGCAAAAATGAGAGTCGCGATGATGCCGGGAACCTCGCCGAGTCCAAAAAATAGTACGGCCGGTATCAGGTACACAAAAGCCGGCATGGTCTGCATAAAATCAAGAATGGGGCGGACAATTCGCTCCACGGTTTTACTTTTCGACGCCCATATTCCAAGCGGTACACCCAATACCAAGGCAATGAAAACCGCTGTGATGATCAGCGCCAGCGTTTCCATGGTGCCATCCCACATATCCATGCCTTCAATCAGTATCAATCCGGCAACAGTGAAAATTCCTACGCCTTTGCCTGATACGTACCAGGCTAGTGCTGCCAATAGTATAATCATTACAATGGGGTGCGGAAACAACAGCAGGTTTTCCACACCAACCAAAAAAGTTTTTACCGTGACGGTGATGAGATCAAAAAAGCCACCGAGATTGTCTGTCAACCAGTTAATCAGAAACTCGAAAAAACTTCCAACAGGAATATCTAACATCGTTGCTTATTCTGAGAGTTTATATTTTTCGTTTTCTTCTTCTGAACTTGAGCTTCCGTTTTCATTGAGCTCAGCCAGTATCGTTGCTCGGTCCACAATGCCGAGCAGTTTACTTTTTTCGTCCACTACTGCAATAGGATATTTGGATTGGATGGATTTGGTAAGCAGCGTATTAATGGGACTTTCCGGTCCGGCTACTTCGATATCCCGGATAATTATTTCCGTTAAATCCTTCTTGCCGTCTTCTTTTAAATCAATGGCGTCATCAACAGTAACAATACCTTTCAGTTGCCGGTTTTCGTCAACCACATAGGTGGTAGAAACGCCAACCTTCTCCATTTTGCGAATGGCGACAGATGGTCCGTCTTTGGGTACCTGAACCGTTGGGGCCTTACGCATAATAGCCTGGGCGGTAATAACTTTGGTGCGGTCTACATTTTGGACAAAGGCCTTCACGTAATCATCGGCGGGATTAGTCAGGATTTCTTCCGGAGTTCCAACCTGAACTACATACCCGTCTTTCATGATGGCAATGCGATCGCCGATTTTAAGTGCTTCATCTAAATCGTGAGTAATAAATACAACGGTCTTGTGCACTTCGGCCTGCAGCTCCAGGAGTTCATCTTGCATGTCGGCCCGTATGAGAGGATCCAGGGCACTGAAGGCCTCATCCATCAACAAAATTTCCGGGTCGTTAGCAAGAGCTCTGGCTAATCCTACCCGTTGCTGCATGCCGCCGCTTAGCTCGCTGGGTTTTTGTTCTTCGTATCCTTTAAGCCCAACTTTTTCGATCGCTTCATAGGCCTTTTCGCGGCGTTTTTCTTTGTCCATGCCGCTGATTTCCAGGCCGTATTCAACATTATTCGCGACGGTGCGGTGGGGGAATAAGCCAAAATTCTGAAAGACCATCGACATCTTTTTACGTCGCATCTCCAGCAACCGGTCTTTACTTACTTTGGTGATGTCTTCATCCCCAATGGTGATAGTACCTTTCGTAGGTTCAATGAGACGGTTCAGGCAGCGTAATACCGTTGATTTGCCACTACCGGAAAGGCCCATAATGACAAACATCTCTTTTTCTTTCACCTCAAAACTTGCATCGTTAATGCCAATGGTATTGCCGGTTTCTTCCAGTATTTCATCCTTTGATTTTCCTTCTTCAATCAAGGGGAAGGCCTTCTCGGGATTTTTTCCAAAAACTTTAAATAGATTCTGTACCGTTATTGCAGCCATTTAGTATCTGGTTCTAATTATTGATTAATCTTTGCAGGATGATTCATGTGTAAATCATATCAAAGCATCCCGGCAGTTGCCAAGATCTCCTTCGCAAAACGGTGTTTCGCCAAGGAGATCTCACCCCGGTGTGCTGCGGGGTGAGATGTTTTTAAATCAATCTTTAGAAATAATAGCCGATATTAATATTGAAGCGGGTATTCCAGCGGGCGTCGTTCACTCCCTGTGCAAGACCGGAACCAAAGTTTTGTGTTAACCATGGTTGATTACTTCCTCGCGCAATGTCGAAGTAAGCGTAAATGTTACCGGCGGATACCAACACCCCGATGATGTTTTGATGGGAATTGTTGTAGCCGTCAATATTTTTCTGGAACAGAGTGTAATCGTTGTAGAAATTCAGGTTGGTGACGGGCCCCCAGTCTACATCATAACTATAACTTAAGCCGGCAACATACATGTTCATTTCGGTAGCAACCGGATAGGGATCACCGTAAGCGGCCATATACACATAGTCAACTTCCTGCCCGGCATCATTTTGGGCGTCCATGCCATAATTGATGAACTCCCCCTTAAAGTTCCAGTTGCCATAGTTGATGTCGGTGTGAGCAGCAAGCGCATAACGGGCCGTATTTTCTTCCACCGCACTGTTATGTATTTGGCCAATTTCACCACTTAATCCAACTTGAGCAGAGCCGTTGGTGAAGCTAAATGTACGGGTGGCTCTCAGGTTTAACTGATTGCGTTCGAAGTTGGATTGAGCTACTTCGTTGGTGCCCAGCACATAGTCCCATGGATTGCTTCCGGTGATGGGAATAATATCGTAGGAATATCGCCCTGATCCGCCGCTCCCGAAAGATGCAGCTCCGTAGGCAGGTCCGGCAGGTTCAGGCTGAAAGAAATAAGCCGCCATAAAATCCCAGTTTTCGGCCGTGTAGGTGTATTTGAGGCCCATGTCGTGGTCATCCTCCAGCCCAACATAATAAGGTCCCTGAAACCACCAGCTGTGTGACGTGTACGTTAAATTACCAAATGGAACCTGCGTTACACCGAGCTGAACGTTATTACTTTCATTAAAATCGTATCCAATCCAACCCTGTTTTACAAAGTGGGTGTTAAAGGTTGGGTAGAAACGATATTCAAAATTTAGTTTTAGTCCGTTGCGTTCAGCGTTTACATTCAGGCGCCAGGTATCCCAGGTAAACTGGCCGTCGCTATTGGTGATTTCGCCATCTTCATAATCGGTAAGCAGTACATTATATCTGAAGGCTCCGCCAATTGACAGCGATGATTCATCCTCCTGCGCAAAAGCGTATGTTGAGAAAAGCATAAAAAATGATGAAATGAGTAGCGTGATATATTTCATGGTGAGTTATAAAGTTTTATGGTTTTAATTAACCTTAGTACTTTTTAAAAACTCTCCCATTAGGCTGAAGGAGCAGAACGCCGTGAAACGAAGCAGCTAAAAAAGTTTCACAAAATTAGATTATAATGGCGTTTTTAAAATGCTTTTGTAATTCCGAAAACTTCTGACAGTTAATATAATGGTTAACTGAACGGTTATAAAGTTTTCCGGCAAAAGATAAATTTATAATATTAAGAACTTATAAAGTGAAGCTAAGATCAGCTTCCTACGTCACACGGTATAAAAAGGATATGAAATTGAAAACGTTCAGATTAATATTTGTTGGTATTAACCTTCTGTTTTGCTTTACTTTAAGTAATTTATATGCACAAGATTCCGGGGATGAGCCTTCCTTTTCCAGGCAAGATTCGCTGCGTGGGAGCATCACCCCTGAACGCGCGTGGTGGGACTTAACTTATTATCACCTGGATGTGGCGGTAGATATCGCAGATAGTGCACTATCGGGATCCAACACCATTCGGTATCGTGTGCTGGAACCTCATAGTGTGATGCAGATTGATTTGCAGCAGCCCCTGGATATTTCCAGCATCACCCAAAATGGAAAATCATTAACCTTTAGAAGAGAAGGCAGCGCCTTTTTCGTAACCCTTAAAGATGCACAAGAAAGGGGAGACCTGAATGAATTAACCGTTAGATACTCCGGCCACCCCACAGTTGCCGTACGTCCACCCTGGGACGGAGGCATCACCTGGCAGACCGACAGCAACGGCAACCCTTTTGTAGCTACGGCCAACCAGGGCATTGGCTCCAGCGTGTGGTGGCCAAATAAAGATCACCCCTATGATGAGCCAGACAGCATGCTGATTAGCGTTACCGTTCCTGATTCTCTTATGGATGTATCCAACGGACGTTTGCGTGGCGTGGAAGAGCACGATAATGGCACCAAAACCTGGCACTGGTTTGTGAGTAATCCCATCAACAATTACGGGGTGAATATTAATATTGGCGATTACGTCCATTTTGGGGAAGAATACGATGGCGAAAAAGGCACTTTAACCCTGGATTACTACGTGCTTCGGGAAAACGAAGAACTGGCCCGTGAGCAATTCAAACAAGTAAAACCCATGATGGATGCCTTTGAATATTGGTTCGGTCCCTATCCCTTTTACGAAGATGGCTACAAGCTGGTGGAAGTGCCGTACCTGGGGATGGAGCATCAGAGTTCGGTTACTTACGGTAACCAGTACCAGAACGGATACCTGGGAAGAGATCTGAGTGGTTCCGGCTGGGGTTTGAAGTTTGACTTCATCATCATCCATGAAACAGGACATGAGTGGTTTGCCAACAATCTTACCAACAGCGATGTAGCGGACATGTGGCTGCACGAAGGTTTCACCAATTATTCAGAAAGTTTGTACCTGGATTATCATTACGGTGAGCAGGCGGCTAATGAATATGTGCGGGGATTACGATTAGGTATCCAAAACAACCGGCCTATTGTGGGTGAATATGGGGTGAACTACCGCGGTTCGGGTGATATGTATAACAAAGGCGGAAACCTGCTGCACACCATCCGACAGATTGCAGAGAGTGATTCGCTTTGGAGGCAGACTTTACGTGGCTTGAACCGTGATTTTTACCATGAAACGGTGAGCACGGCTGAAGTGGAGGCATACATCAGCGAAAAACTGGGACAGGATTTAGGCCGGGTTTTCGATCAATATCTGAGAGACACCCGTATTCCAACCCTTGAATATGCCTTTCGGGAGGGGCGCCTTCAATACAGTTGGGGCAATGCCGTAGAGGGCTTTGACATGCCGGTAGATGTCACCATCAATGGAAAGCCCATGCGCCTACATCCTGACACCGGGTGGAAAAGCAAGGAATTGGATCCTGCGGATAGCTACGAGCTGATTGTTGATCCGGATTATTATGTGGGGAGCTTTAATCTATTGGGAGAGAGTAAATAATTAGAATAGGGAGGTATAGCTTTTGCCCCATGCCTCCCCATCCTAAAACACATCACCAATACAAAGTGGATTTTTATTGATTAACCTGGGGTGTAAAACCCTGTACTTTAGTATTCCGCAGACATTTAATGCTAAAATCATGGAGTCATTCTGAGGCCCCGAATCAGTCGGGGCGAAGAACCTTAGCCAGAAAATAATTACCAACCTCCCATTGGTAACAGCGCTTAGGTCACTGGAAATAAAGTTCAGTAAAATAGTTGAATAAGCTCCACAAAATGCAAGGTCCATCGTCCCGATCCCGAATTGCTCGGGAGGGATGGATGACCGGGATGGTGGAGAAAGAGCGGAACTTTCAGACCCCAGTCAAACCCCTACACTTTCAGTGTAGGATGGTTTATTGATTAACCGGGGTAAATTTCACAATTTCATTTTGCACCGGCACCACCGTTTGAAGGTATGCATAAATTGCTTTTAGCTCCTTATCGCCCATCTGCGAATAGTTTTTCCACGGCATGGCTGTATTAAATTGTCCATGTGCTACTTCATCAAATACGAATGAAGTGTCGGCGTAATCTTTAAAGCGTTTTATGAATGCCTTTTCATCCCAGCTACCGATCCCGGTTTTGACATCCGGAGTGATATTAGCCGTGCGGGCCGTGCTGCCGTCAATCATCGGGAATTCCATCCCTCCTGCAAATTCCATCCCAGGAATGTCCGCCCCTTGCTCTTTTGGGGTATGGCAATCTGCACAACTTGCGGCAGTAACCAGGTATTTGCCCCAGGCTACCGGATTGGCTGTATCAGGAGCAGGCTGATGCTGAGGTGGAGCCGGAATAGTATGAACGATGAAATTCATAGGAAAGGCGAGTTCAGAAGCAGGTACTTCATTTTCTATGGGGTAAAGCGTTCTCAGGTAAGCGATGACCGAGTAAATATCCTCTTTTGCCATCTGACTGTAATTCAAGTACGGCATCAAAGGAAAAAGAGGTCGCCCGTCTTTGCTAACTCCTGATGTAATAGCTCGATATAGCTCCCCGTCACTCCAATCTCCAATACCGGCCGGGGTAATATTCGGGGTATACAAATGTCCCGGAATTCCTTCTTCGGGGCCGTAATGGGTGCCACCTGCTCCCAGACTATCCGGATAGGCGGGATGGGCAAATTTGGTTTTTTGTTGGGGTGAATGGCAGTGCATACACGACATCACGTTGTTTGCCAGGTACTCGCCATGTTCAATACGTTCGTTGGTACGTTCTACTTGTAAATCAGAAGGAGCGTCTATATTTGGTAGGGCGGTTTTTAGGTAGGTTAAGCCGGCAACAGCAGCTACAACCACAACCAGAATGATGCCCCCCGTAATTTTTAACAGTGTTCTCATAGCATTGTTTTTTTAAGTGAGAAGCTTTTGCACCCTGCTTTTTATTAGCTGAAAGCCTCATAGAATTGAGGCTCAATTAACAAAATAATTTGATAATTGTCTATGAGGCAGAAGGTTAGCAGAAATTATTTATTAGTCTCAGTCAAGGAGAAGAACCTTAGCCAGAAAATGGTTGCCAACCGGCCAAAGATATTGCTCTAAGAGTCACTGGAAAGAAGGGGGTAAAAGTGGAACACTGATGCTCTGCAAAATGAAAGATCCTTCGGGGGTATCCTCAAGATGACCATGTGGAGAGGATGGATGTGAACATTACAATTCTTTGGCCTCATTCCAATACTGGTCCATTTCTTCCAGGTCGGCATCCTTCAGCCCTTTATTCTGTTCTTTCAGGCGTTTCTCTATATGACGAAAACGCTGCTCAAATTTGGCGTTGGTTTTACGAAGGCTGTCTTCGGCATTTAACTCAAAATACCGGCTCACATTCACCAGCGAGAACAGCACATCGCCAAACTCATCAGCCAGCTTGTCGGCATCCTGATGCTCCAGTGCTTCCTTGAATTCCTGCAATTCTTCATCCAGTTTTTCCCAGGCCAGTTTCCACTCAGGCCAGTCGAAACCTACGTTGGCGGCTTTCTCCTGCATGCGTTGGGCCCGGATCAGAGCGGGAAGTTGGAGGGGGAGTCCATCCAGCGTTGATTTCTTTCCTTCTTTTAGTTTGATGTTTTCCCAGTTCTCGGATACCTGCCCTTCTCCGTTCACTTCCGTATCCCCAAAAACATGCGGATGCCGTCTGATGAGTTTTTCCATCAGCGTATAAATCACGTCGCCCATATCAAAGGTCTCGGTTTCCGTGGCCATTCTGGAATGAAACACAACGTGCAACAACAAATCTCCCAGTTCTTTCTTGAATTCATCGAAATCCTGATCGTCCAGTGCTTCAATAGCTTCATAGGCTTCTTCAATCAGGTTGTCTTTGATAGATTCATGGGTTTGCTTGCGGTCCCAGGGACATTCTTTGCGGAGGATGGCTACCAGTTCTACCAGGTCTTCAAAATTACGGCTGGGTTTCATGTTGGGAGATTAAAAATTCAAGATTGAAGATTAAAAATTGGTGGGTAAAGGTAGGGAATATGTGCTTGTAAAGTTAGGGAGCAAGCCGCCCCAATGCTCATTAGATGAAATAATTTTTTTGTGATCCAGAAAAGAACGCAGGAATTTGCTAAGCTGTTGTGCCAGTGAATGTAAATCAATAACCAAAAGAACTTAACAGATATGGAATATCGAAATTTAGGACGATCCGGACTCAAAGTATCAGCACTCTCCTTTGGCTCATGGGTTACCTTTGGTGAGCAGGTGGATACCGACCTGGCTTATAATCAAATGAAAGCAGCTTACGACGCCGGAGTTAACTTTTTTGATAACGCAGAAGCGTACGAATCCGGTAAATCAGAAATTATCATGGGAGAAGTCATCAAAAAAGCAGAATGGAAACGTTCTGACCTGGTGCTATCTACCAAAATATTTTGGGGTGGGGAAGGGCCAAATGACCAGGGCCTTTCTTTTAAGCACATCAAAGAAGGAACAGAGGCGGCTCTTAAACGTCTCCAAACCGATTATGTGGACCTTATTTTCTGTCACCGTCCAGATTTGCATACTCCAATCGAAGAAACGGTATGGGCCATGAACCAAATGATTCAGGAAGGTAAAGCACTCTATTGGGGAACCAGTGAGTGGAGTGCAGAACAAATCCGCAAAGCGTATGATTTTGCGCGGCAAGAGCATCTGCGCCCCCCGCTGATGGAACAGCCTCAATACAATATGTTTCATCGCGAAAAAGTAGAGAAAGAGTTTTCCTCACTCTATGAAGATATTGGCTTAGGAACCACTATTTGGAGTCCGTTGGCTAGTGGCTTGTTAACCGGAAAGTACAATGACGGTGTGCCTGATGATTCCCGCCTGAGTTTAGATAAATACAGCTGGCTTCGCGAAAAACTGCTGGAGACTGAAAATGGCCGACAGAAGATTGAGAAAGTGAAAAAACTTGCTCCCATTGCCAAAGACCTGGGGATGAGCATGCCGCAGCTGGCGCTGGCCTGGTGTCTTAAAAATACGGATGTGAGCACGGTTATCACAGGCGCTTCCAAAGTGGAGCAGGTAGAACAAAACATGAAAACCATGGATCATCTGGATAAAGTAGATGACGAAGTGATGAATAAGATTGAAGAAATCCTAGACAACAAACCAGCTGAAGAGCAGGATTGGAGGAGGTAATTTCAAGACTTCCTAAACAAGATTTAAAAGGCGGTTCAGTACAATGAACCGCCTTTTTCTATTTCTGCAAGAATTAACGCACTAACTAAAAAGAACTCAAATATCCCGGTCCAGTAACTGTGCTACCAGGTTCTCAAGGGCTACATCAAGTGTGAGCGGATCGCCGGGCAGGTCTTTACGGCGTTCTTTTTCAAGCAACCGCTTCAGGGTTTTATCATCAATGAGTTCTTTCACATCCAGCACCTGCAGCCAAAAAGGAGTATCGTTATGAATGACCCCCTCAGCTCCGGCACGTACTACATTTCCCTTTTGGTCTACCAGGTAACCGCTGAGTTGCAATACTTCTACAGGTTTATCCTCTGCACTAAAAAAGCGAATTTCTTCTTCATGATGTGTGCCCAGTAAAACTTGCTTCTTTACTAATCCCTTATCGGCTTTGGGATATTCGGCAAAGCTAATCCAAACTTTCAGCAGGTAGTCGACCTCATGATCGGCCATAATTTGTGAGCTTTCTGATTTCCATTTTTTACCGGGTTTTTGGCGGTAAATAATCATGGGTGGGTATTTTTCATGATCTTCTCTCATGATAGAAGCACCAACCGGTACATGCTCTCCTTCACTGCTTCCAAGATATAATCCGGGGCCGTCTTTTCTCGTGGCTAATAAAGGTTCATTAACAGAGGTGGTGATATTCATGCGCTGCAAACGGGCATTGAGTGTGTCCGTGAGTTCAATGAGCAGGGGATTATTTCGGTCATATTCAAAATCAGGTGATTCCAAATAAGGACGAACTGTTACAGGAAGCAAGCCAATAGCAGAGGTAGACGACGGCATGTTTTTAGTCTCATAGGTTTTATAAAACTGATTCTTTTTAAGCCGGTCGGTCTGGGCGGTCGATAATTTATCAAGCGTGCTACAGCCTCCCCCGAAAAGTACTGCTAACACAAGCAGACAAAGTGTAGATATACGAAAATTCATAGACGTAAATTGAAATGTTATTTGATGCTTCAGGAAGGCAATACAAAAGGAAGCTTGTTGTATTGCTGCATTTATTCCGAAAAATTATGAGCTGCATACGTTGCAGCAAAAGGGAAGTTAGATAGCTTTATTGATATTTAAAACAGTATTCGTACTACATGAAGATGTAGCTAAACCGGGAAAAAGAATTTTGAATAAAGCTTCCAAATAAAGGAACAAAAAAAGAAAAAAAGCCATTGTTTTAAAACAATGGCTTTAAAATAAGTAGAGCAATAAGGACTAAAAGGGCATGTCGTCGTCCAGATCCATTTCCTGGTTACCATCCATAGTAAGTCCCGGCGCGCTTGGCGGGGGCGCTACATCGCCCTGGGCTTTTTCAACTTTCCAGGCTTTTACATCGGTGTACCAGTTGCCATTATATTCACGGCTTTGGATGTCGATAGAGGCTGTAATTTCGTCGCCTTCCTGTACTTGTTGCTGATCAATATTATCTCCCCATTGGGTAATGCAAACTTGTTTGGGGTACTGGCCTTTTGTTTTCAGGATGAAATCACGTTTTCTCCAGGGACCATTTTTTCCCTGTCCTGATTTCTCTTCCAGTATGTTGACGACTTTTCCGGTGAGTTGTAAATCCATTTCTTGTTTTTTTGGATGATTTCTTCTGCCCCTAAATATAGCCATCATCATGTTGAACTTCGAGGCAGTCTGCAAGTTTTAGTTTTGAGGGTTTAGTTTTAGTTCTCCATTAACACAATGCAACTCAAAACTCAGAACTAAAAACTCACAACTCAACACTCCTTTATCTCATCCATCAATATTACTAATCACAATTGGTTTGCAGAACTTGTATCTTTACAACTTCATAAAGCAGGAAACCAAAATCCGGCTTCTGTTGGGGTTAGAGGTAGTTTTTTCCGAATGTGAAGTTTTTCTTCACATTATCTTCATATTCGGAAAATACATTGTCGACTCATGTGCCGGAAAATTTTTAAGATCAATTTATGAGGTTTAGTGCAATAGGTATTTCTCACTGGAAAAGTGAGGTTTCTATTCGAGAATTATTCTTTTTGGACAAACATCGCAGGCAGCTCTTAGAGTTCCATACCAAAGATATACCTGGTGGAATTCTGATGCTGGATACCTGTAATCGCACTGAACTTTATGCTTTCTGTGATCCCGATGTTCTTATCTCTGCGCTCTGTAAGGCTACAAATACTGATCGCGAGTTTTTCCATGAACACGGTTATATCCATACCGAAGATGATGCCTACGATCATCTTTATGAAGTAGGTACGGGACTCGACTCCCAGGTGCTGGGCGATGTACAAATCATTCAGCAGGTAAAGCAAGCGTACAAGAAAGCGAAGAAAAAGGGACTTTCCGGCGAATTTCACCAACTCATTCAATCCGTTTTCCGAGCACACAAGCGGAGCCGTACTGAAACCGATTTTGGTAAAGGTACGGCCTCCGTCGGTTTTGCGGCAACTCAACTGGCCCTGGAGCATTTTCAGGATTTAAGTGAAATAAGGATTTTGCTTATCGGGGCCGGTAAGATGGGCAAAGTATCTGCCAAAAACCTTATCTCAAACGGGGCAGAGCACATTTCGGTGGTAAACAGAACCATCGACCGCGCCAAACAACTGGCATCCTCTTTTGATATCAAGGCACATGCTTTTTCCGATTTGGAAGAAGAAATCAAAAAGGCCGATTTGGTGATTACCGCTACCGGTGCCAAAAACCCGATTTTACATCCCGAGCACTTTCAAGGTGTTGAACACCCACAGTTGGTACTCGATTTAAGCGTACCCCGGAATGTGGATCCTGCGGTGTCAGAGGTGGAAAATGTGACATTGATTGACATGGACTCCATTCACAAAGCCAACAAAAAGGCTATTGAACAAAGAAAACAGTCTGTTCCGGAAATAAAGCATATCATTGAAGAGGAAAAGGGCGATTTCATGAAGCGTGTAAAAAGATCGCGCTACCTGTTGCCCCGTATCAAAGAAATTGAGCATCGCCTGAGTGACATCACCGATGCGGAACTGGACCGGGTAAAACATAAAATGGATGAAGATTCCTATTCACAAATGGAAGAAGTTACCCGGCGTATCAAGAAAAAAATAATGGCCATTCATATCGACCGCATCGATCAGGAATTCGAAAAGGCACAAAATGAAGCTTAGAATCGGCACCCGAAAAAGTACGCTGGCTCTGTGGCAGGCGAATAAAGTAGCCGATGCACTCCATCAACAAGGGATAGACAGTGAACTCGTAGAAATCGAATCTTTTGGTGATAAGGTGCAAGACATCCCCCTAAATAAACTGGGAGATAAAGGCGTTTTTACCAAAGCACTGGATGACGCACTGTTGGCCGGTGAAATTGATCTGGCCGTTCATTCCCTGAAAGATGTTCCTACTGTGCTTCCCGAGGGACTTAAACTCACTGCCGTGTTGGAACGCGGAAACCCGGCAGATGCATTGGTTCGTCCGGCTCAACCCAAAAAAATGGACACGCGGGTGATTGCAACCGGCAGTATCCGTCGCACCGCTTTTTGGAAAAACCGTTTTCCTGAAGATGAAGTCGTGGGGCTGCGTGGCAACGTACCTACCCGGCTCGATAAAGTAGATTCCAATGAGTGGTACGGTGGCATTTTTGCAGCAGCCGGCCTGGAACGCATTGGCTACGAAGACCGGATAAGCGAAGTGTTGCATTGGATGATCCCAGCGCCTTCCCAGGGAATTGTTGGGATTGTAACAGCTGACGAAATAGAGTTTGAAAATGAATTGGCTAAGATAGATCACAAAGAAAGCCATATTTGCGGAGCCATTGAACGGGCCTTTTTAAATGAATTGGAAGCCGGTTGCTCAAGCCCGGTGGGCGCCCATGCGTATATTAAAAATGAGATGCTTTACTTTGTTGGGGCGGTCCTTTCCTTAGATGGCAGCAGGCGTTTGGATGTTGAACAGGAAATATTGCTTGGCGAGGCCTCAGCTGACAAAGGCACCACTTGGGCCAAAATGTTGAAATCTGAAGGTGCTGAAGAAATACTGGAACAAGCCGAAAATGGATAAAAAACCTAAGATTCTGTTCACTACTCAACTTTCTGAAGAAAAAAGGACTCAGCTGGAAAACAATGAACTTCTGATTGAGAGTGAACCCTTTATCACCTTTGAATACCAGATGCCGGCCTTATGGAGATCAGAAGTTCCTGAGAAATCGGATGCCTGGATTTTTACAAGCAAGAAAGCGGTAAAGGCGGTCTCAGCCGTACTCAGTGATTTCGAATTACCCCAGCATATTTTTGCCGTGGGAGCTAAAACGGCTGAAAAACTTCAAGAATTGGGCCTCAAAGTCTCTATTCCCGAAGAATACAATGCGGCGGATCTCTCAGCTATGATGCAGGAACTGAAACTGAAAAAAGTGGTTCATTTTTCTGGTAACCTGAAAGCTGCTAACTTCCAGAAGCTTTTGGGAGATGAGGTGGAAGTAGTTTCAGTGGAAGTGTATCATACCAAATTGACTGGTCATCAAATGGATGATTTGAATGATTTCGACGGGATTGTTTTTATGAGTCCAAGTGCGGTGGAATCATTCAGCCATCAAAACAAAGTGACCGGGCGCATGCAGGTGTTTTGCATTGGCACAACCACCGAAGAAGCAGCACACGAATTTGGGATGCAACATTGTATCACCCCTGAATATTCTACCCTGGAGTCGCTGATGGCTTCGATACAAACTTTTTACCTGTAGAACGGCTTTCCTTCATTGGCTGTTACCATAATCTCATCAGAAATAACTAACCCGGCTTTTTAGAAGCCAAATTTTAAGATTATATCTATATGGCATTTCCTGAACTCAAAAACCGATTACTGCTTGATACGCTGGAAGGCGCAGAAACTGAACGTCCCCCGGTGTGGATGATGCGTCAGGCCGGGCGCTATCTTCCCGAGTATATGGAGATCAAAAAGAAGTATAGTTTTTTTGAACGGGTAAAGACGCCGGAACTGGCTTCCGAAATCACCATCCAGCCTATCGATATTGTAGGCACGGATGCCGCAATTTTGTTTTCGGATATCTTGGTGTTGATCGAATGTCTGGATGTGGAAGTGCAGCTGAAACCGGGGTTTGGCCCGTATCTGTCGGATCCCATCCGTACAGTAGAACAGGTGGAAAACCTGAATATCAAACCCGCAGAAGAGCAGCTGAGTTATGTGTACGATGCGCTCACTTTAACCCGCAAAGAACTGGGTGGCCGCGTGCCTCTTATTGGTTTTGCCGGCGCACCATGGACTTTATTTTGTTACCTGGTAGAGGGGCAAGGCTCTAAAACATTCTCTACGGCTAAATCCTTCTTGTTTTCACAACCGGAAGCGGCCCATAAATTGCTGGAGGTTATGACCGATCAAACTATTCAGTACCTGCATAATCAGGTAAAAGCCGGCGCGCAGGTGCTGCAGGTATTTGAATCGTGGGCGGCGGCTTTGGGGCCGGACGATTTCCAGAAGCTGGCTTTGCCACACCTCAAGCGCATTGCCAACGAAGATTATGGCGTACCGCTCATTATGTTTTGTAAGGATGCCGAGTGGAGCTATCCGCTGTTTGCCAATACCAAGGTAAGCAGTTTTGGAGTTGGTTGGGGATGTACTCCTGAACACGCCCGCCAGTTTGCCGGCGATAAAGTAGTGCAGGGTAATTTTGATCCATCCAAGCTGCTGATGAAACCCGATCAGATTGAGGCTGAAGCCAAAGAGATGATGCAACGCTTTGGTAAAGGCAACTACATTGCCAACCTCGGCCACGGTATCCTTCCCGACGTGCCGGTAGAAAATGCCAAGCGCTTTGTGGATACGGTTAAGAATTTTCGGTATTAAAACCACGCGGACCGGGAGGTCCGCAAAGGCATTCCCAACCGGGTGGTTGGGAACGAGTTAACAAGTCCTCCCTTGAGGGAGGTGCCGGAGTGAGTGAATACGAACTCTGGCGGAGGGTGTTGGTGCCGGGGCAAGATCGCATAAGTTGCCCTGATTGCCCTCCCTGATTTTATCGTTGGGCGAACCAGCGCTAAAATCTGTCCCTCCCGAGGGATACAGGTTCTTGGCTCTTTCTAAATTTTAACCAATAGTTGAGAAACCTGCATTAGCAAGAACCTATCTCTCTTCGGAGAGAGACAGGATTCAGCTTTGCTGTAATCCAGAGAGAGGGCGGTGGCTGATGATGGTAAGTTTTTAAATTGACATACGATCAACAATGACTTCAAAAAATCTAACTTCCATAAAACCTGAATTCACCAATTTTGTTTCTGATGTGCAACAGCATATCTGCGATGAACTGGAAGCCGTGGAAGGTACTCAGAAATTCCTGATTGAAGACTGGGAACGGGAGGGTTTCGGAGGTGGAAGTACCCGCATCATAGCGGATGGTGAGGTAATAGAAAAGGGAGGGGTGAATGTGTCTACGGTAGGCGGACCGCTACCGGAAGCCATGCAACAGAAATTTGAGGTGCCCGAATCCGAGTTTTTTGCCACGGGCGTGTCGCTGGTAATTCATCCTCGCAATCCCTTTGCACCCACGGTTCATGCCAATTACCGCTATTTTGAATTGTATGATAAAGAGAGCGGGGAACTGCGTGACCAGTGGTTTGGCGGCGGGGCCGATATGACGCCTTATTACCTGTTTCCAGAAGATGCCAAACACTTTCACCAGGTGCACAAAGAGGTGTGCGATCGCTTTGACCCGGAATATTATCCAACTTTTAAAGCGGAATGTGATACCTATTTTTTTAATCACCACCGGGAGGAAGCTCGTGGAATAGGTGGTTTATTTTTTGATTACCAGCGTCCGCATGAAGAACGATCTGTTGGAGACCTTTTTGAATTTGCCAAAGCAGCAGGTTTTGCCTTTACCGATGCCTACCTTCCCATCCTGAAAAAAAGAAAAGATTACGACTACAATAAGGAGCAGCGAAAGTGGCAGGAAATTCGCCGTGGGCGCTATGTAGAGTTTAATTTAATTCACGATCGCGGTACCTTATTTGGGTTGAAGACCAAAGGCCGCATCGAGTCCATTTTGATGAGCCTGCCGCCACAGGTTCGCTGGGTGTATGATCATCATCCCGAACCCGGCAGCCCGGAGGCTGAATTGGTCGAGCATTTGAAACCGATTGACTGGATTAATTACTGAACAAGTGAAAGGGGAAAAGTGAAAAGTCAAAAGTCAAAAGTTCTTAACCTTCTTTTCACTTTTGCCTTTTCACCTTTCACAAGGAAAACACCATGAACTACCCAACCACCCGATTACGCCGAAATCGACAATCCGCCGCCATCCGCGAGATGGTACAGGAACATCGCTTGCACCCGTCCGATTTTATCGCCCCAATTTTTATTATGGAAGGCGAGGAACAGAAGCAGGAAATCCCAAGCATGCCCGGTTATTACCGGTACACGCTGGATTTGCTCGGTAAGGAGCTGGAAGAATTAATCGAAGTTGGCATACAGTCGGTATTGCTTTTTGTGAAGGTGCCCGAATCCAAGAAGGATAACAAGGGAACGGAAGCACTAAATGATGAAGGCCTGATGCAACAATCCGTACGGTTCATCAAAGAGCATTACCCGGATTTGCTGGTGATGACCGATGTGGCCATGGACCCGTATTCATCTTATGGTCATGATGGCATTGTGGAAGACGGCGAGATTGTAAATGATCCATCCGTGGAAGTGCTGGCTGAAATGGCGGTGAGTCATGCCAAAGCCGGCGCCGATATGGTAGCTCCCTCTGATATGATGGACGGCCGCATTGGAGCCATGCGAAAAGCCATGGACGAAGCCGGTTTTGAAAACAAAGGCATCATGGCCTACAGCGCCAAATATGCATCCGCTTTTTATGGTCCGTTCCGGGATGCGTTGGATTCTGCCCCGGGCTTTGGTGATAAGAAAACCTACCAGATGAATCCTGCCAACGTGCATGAAGCTCTGCGTGAAGTGGAGCTGGATATCAACGAAGGCGCCGATATGGTGATGGTAAAACCAGGCATGCCCTATCTGGATGTAGTGCGAGCGGTGAAGCAAAATTTCAATATTCCGGTTTCGGTGTATAACGTTTCCGGTGAGTACGCAATGATTAAAGCCGCTGCCGAAAAGGGCTGGCTGAATGAGGAGGAAGTGATGATGGAATCCCTGATGGCCTTTAAGCGGGCCGGAGCCGATTTGATAGCGACTTATTTTGCTAAAGAGGCGGCTAAGGTGATCGCGGATTTGTAGGATTTTGGGATTGTGCGGATTTTCTGAAGTAGATGTTGGAAGAAGCAAGGAAAAGTCCTCCCTTGAGGGAGGTGCCGGAGTGAGTGAATACGAACTCTGGCGGAGGGTGTTCGTGCCAAGGGCATTTTGATGCTAATTTAACTTGAATCACTTTGGCTCCAACACCCCTCAAAATCAGTCAGGAACAGCTGACTGATTTATCTCCCCTCAAGGGGCGACTTGAAGGCCGTACAAAAATTATTTTTAGAATTACAGAAGACAGAATTATGAACTACCCAAACAGTAAAGAACTTTTTGAACGAGCATCCAAAGTAATTCCCGGCGGGGTTAATTCTCCGGTACGGGCTTTTAATAGTGTGGGCGGTACGCCGGTTTTCATCACAAAGGCCAATGGCGCTTATTTATGGGATGAAGAAGGCAATAAGTATATCGACTATATCAGTTCATGGGGACCTATGCTGCTTGGACATGCCGAGCCGGATGTGGTAAAAGCCGTACAGGAAACGGCAGCTAATTCTACCTCCTTTGGTGCCCCGACCAAGCTGGAAGTGGAGATGGCCGAGCTTATCACTAGCTCTGTGCCCGGTGTCGATAAGATCCGTATGGTAAATTCCGGGACCGAGGCTACTATGAGTGCGATCAGAGTGGCACGTGGTTATACCGGCAAAAACAAGATCATCAAGTTTAAGGGAAACTATCACGGGCACGGCGATTCTTTCCTGATTGAAGCCGGAAGCGGTGCCTTGACGATGGGCGAGCCGAGCAGCCCCGGTGTAACAGAAGGGACGGCCAAAGACACCCTCAACGCTGAGTACAACAATCTGGAATCGGTCGAGAACTTGGTAGAAGCCAATAAAGACGATATGGCTGCTATCATTCTGGAACCTATCGCCGGGAATATGGGATGCATCCCGCCAAAAGAAGGATTCCTGGAAGGATTAAGAGCACTTTGTGATGAACACGATATCGTCCTCATTTTTGATGAAGTGATGACCGGCTTTCGGGTTGATTTCCAAGGTGCCCAAAAAGTGTACGGTGTCACTGCCGATATGGTGACCTATGGCAAAATCATTGGAGCCGGATTGCCTGTTGGGGCCTATGGCGGCAAGCAGGAAATTATGGATTATGTAGCGCCTACCGGTCCGGTGTATCAGGCAGGTACACTTTCCGGGAATCCACTGGCCATGGCGGCTGGCTATACGCTGTTGAAGAAACTGAAGGAATCCCCGGCGGTGTATGAAGAGCTGGAGAAAAAAGCATCCGTGCTGGCAAATGGGATTGGGCAGATCCTCAAAAAATATGATATCCCGCATGCCATTAACTGTGTGGGTTCGATGGTTGGGGTGTTTTACTGTGAAGGTCCGGTGGAGACTTTTGATGATGCGAATCGCACCGACAAAGAACTTTTTGGGAAAATATTCCACGGTATGCTGAAAAGAGGAGTGCATCTGCCGCCTTCGCCCTTTGAGGCATTTTTCCTAAGCAATGCGCTTAGTTCGGAAGACATCACCAATACGCTTACGGCTTATGAAGAAACCATTGCGGAAATCACAGAATCGGAATAAAAAGTAGTTTCCATATTTTTTTGAAGAATACAGGCCGGGCAATGTTGTCCGGCCTTTTCATTAATGTGATAACGATGTCGGTTTATTGTTGCACTTAAGCCCCATTTTTCTAACTTGGTTTATCCGCTCACCAACCGATAAGCCGATGACGCTCCTTACTGTAACCAAGCAGATCAACGCGCCACTAAACAGGGTATTCAATACAATTTCTGATATCCGGAATTTTACAGAGGCGGTTCCCGATATCGTTCATGTAGAGTTTTTAACAGAACAAAAACATGGCGTAGGCACAAAATTCAGGGAAACCCGGGAAATAAACGGGCGCAAAGCGACCACTGATCTTGAAGTGACAGAGTTGAAAGAAGACGAATACATCCGGCTGGTTTCGGATGCAGGTGGTACGATCTGGGATTCATTATTCACCGTTAAGGAGAAAAAGGGAGTGACTGAATTAACCCTGACTATGGAAGCAAAACCTTACAAAATGATGGCAAAGTTAACCACTCCGCTCATGAAAGGTATTATGAAGAAAGCCCTCAAAAAGGATATGATCTCTCTGAAGAATTACTGCGAAGCAGATGCTCCAAAAAAGGCACTCTAAAGGAATTTAAGCATTTACCAAAGCTTCCATTTAGGGTTGTGTTCAGCTACCGGCTGACCCTCCATGGATTCGGCAATAAGATCATCCAGAAAAACGTCCGGCTCAAAAACAAGGGATCTCCAATTCGGGTAGAGGCGGTCAAGTATTTCAGCCTGGGCCCATCCGCTGTAGTAAAACATGGTTTCACTAAAACTTAAATCACTGCTTAACTGGCGTATTTCCTGCACTTTATGATCGTTGGCATTTTGGTAAAAACTGAAATCATCGTCTTTTTGCATACCGGGCAGAGGCTTATATGACTCTTCCGAAGCTTTGAGCCAGATGTTTAATTCAGCGTATTTAGCCATTCCTTCCAGCCATTCACGGTTTTTCTCATAATGGACAAGGGTAGAGTCAATGGTGCTCTGGCGATCTTGCCGCATAATCAACCATTGCTGAACATCTTGTTTGAATTTGCGCGGATCTTTCTCTTCGATAGCTTTGGCCAGCAGTCGGCGTTCCTCCACCCATTTGTTGCGAAAGGCTGCATCATTCCAGGGATAAGTGTCTTCTAAAACGGCACATTTTTCGGCTTCCAACAGTCTGTCATAAGCTACATTAGCCTGGAAAGCATGGAAACTCTCATGTAAAATACCAGCCACGTGCCAATCGCTGTCAAACTTATTAACCAGCAATTGATAAGGCATGACCGGTTTTAGGATGTTCGGCAAATCATCCCGTATCATTTTAATAAGCTGGATTTGGGTCCAGGTTTTGGTCGTCATGCTGGCCGCAAAGGTATAACCAATTTGGACGATGAATGCCTGTGGTGTTTCTCCATTTTCAGGAAGTGGCTGACGGAAATAAGGCATTTTGCCACTGGTGGCTTCCCAATAAGTTCCATGAAATGAGGAATAGGGGACCTTTTTCCATCCTGGTGCCGGATCATCAATGCCGGTTAGAAAAGCATAAGATTCATTATATAGCAGTATGGGAATTTCCTGATCTCCCCAGCCGGGCCATACTTCGTTGCCCAGAGTTTTGCGGAGGTGGGTGATTTCTGACAGCCTGTTTTGTTCTGTGTCGGATAATTCACTGAGATAGGGAGAAGCTTCTGGAAGACTCAAATTGTACAGAGCCATCCCTGCCATGACAATGCCAAGAACTATGAATGAGGCGATAAAAACTTTTTTGATAGTAGAAAGGCACCCGCTTTTTGGCTTACCCATACGCTCCTCCATTCTATAAATGTTCATAGCATGAAAGCGGTTTTTTATGAATAATTGATGAAAGGGAACGTATCGATGGGAATACTTACTCATTAAAAGCATAGAGTAAAAAGCCCGAAGATCGTTAAATGTCGCAAACGGCTTTAGAAGCCAAGTATAAATCTGTATCTTATCTTTAATCAATCTAAATAAGAAATTTTAGTCTTCGTATGAAAAATTTGTTTTCAGTTGCAGCAATGCTAATTGTTTTGATGATAAGCGGTTGCAGCAACGACCAGCCACTGCGTCCGGTAGTTGAAACCTATGCCGATATTGCTCTGGCCAATTATGAGGATGCTCTTATTGATGCCGAGAATCTTAATGAAGTAGTAAATACATTCGTTGAAAATCCATCACCAGCAACCTTGGATTCCGCCAAAAAAGCTTGGCTAAATGCACGTGAGACTTATGGACAATCCGAGGCTTTTCGTTTTTACGGCGGTCCCATTGATGATGAAAATGGCCCGGAAGGACAACTTAACGCCTGGCCACTGGATGAATCCTATATCGATTATGTGGAAGCATCACCAAATGGAGAAGGGGAATCAGTGGGTACCAATATCATCAACAGCCCCGATGAATTTCCAGAAATCACAAAAGAGCTGATTGCCTCCTTGAATGAACAGGGAAGTGAAACCAATGTAAGCTCCGGTTATCACGCCGTTGAATTTCTTTTATGGGGACAGGATGTAAGTGAAGGACCCGGTGGAGGCGAGCGCCCTTATACCGATTACGTAACTGGACCTGAAGGCACCCATGATCATCAGGAGCGACGGGCCACCTACTTGACCGAGGTTACCGAATTAATCACCGACGACTTGCAGATGCTGGTTAATGAATGGGAGAAAGGGCAGGATAATTATCGTGCTTTCTTTACTTCCGAAGAGCAAATTGAGACTTCCATTGGCCGCATTTTGAATGGTATTGGCAAGCTCAGCAAAGGAGAATTGGCCGGGGAGCGCATGTTTGTATCCTGGGATCTGCGCAGCAAAGAAGACGAGCATTCTTGCTTCAGCGATAATACCCACCGCGATATTGTGACCAATGCCATCGGTATTCGAAATGTCTTACTTGGAGAATATGAACGAATCGACGGCACCGTGATCTCAGGTCCCAGCGTACTGGATGTTATTGAAGATGCCAATCCTGAACTTGCCGAAGAATTAAAAGAGACGGTAAACCAAAGCGTACGACTTACCCAGCAAATTGAGCCTCCTTTTGATCAGCAGATTTTAAGTCAGGAAGGGCGTCAGCAAATTATGGAAGCTATTAACTCCTTGCGTCGTCAGGGAGACCTGATTGCAGAAGCTGCGGCTATATTGGGTTATAACGTAGATCCGGATGCTATCTAATTTGTTATTTGTTAGTGGTTATTTGTAAGGCTAAAAGCTTGCAAGCCTGATAATCATTAACGAATAAACCATTAACCATACTCATGGGCAAAATTTCGAAGATAAGTTCTGTAATACTCATCCTGCTTTTATTTGCAGGCTTTATTCTCATCTACAGTCAGGGTTGGTTTGATCCGCTGTCGGAATACCGGGTTGAAGGTGAGCAGTATAGCGGGGGAGAAACCACCGTTTTCAACGAATCGGTGAACGCATTCGGGGAAGCAGCGCCCAATCTCACCGGAAATAAAGATCTGTTTTTTGTAAGCGGCAATGCCTTTTTCAAAAGAAATTGGGTGAGTTCACCCGCTTCAACAGCTGATCTTGATGGACTGGGCCCTTTATTTAATGCCCGTTCCTGTTCCAGTTGTCATCTGCTGGATGGGAGAGGCAAACCACCACAGGATATCGATGAGCAACCGGTTGATCTTTTGTTTAGGCTGAGCCTCCCCTCTGAGAGCGGTAACGGAACCCGCCCCTCCAAAAATTATGGCGGTCAGTTTAACCACATGTCGGTTTTGGGGGTGGAACCCGAAGGCGATGTACGTGTTCGCTATGAAGAGGTGCCCGGCGAGTATCCCGATGGAAGCAGTTACTCGTTGCGAAAGCCGGTCTACGAATTTGACAGTCTTGCCTATGGCGATCTTCCTGACGACATCATGATATCACCCCGTATTGCCCAGCACCTGGTGGGCCTGGGATTGCTGGAGGCTATCCCTAAAGAACGCCTGGAAGAACTGGCAGATCCTGAGGATGCAGATGGCGACGGTATCTCCGGCCGAATTAATTATGTGTATGATTATGTGAACGAGAAAATGTCCGTAGGTCGTTTTGGCTGGAAGGCCAATGAACCTTCGGTGCGTCAACAAACGGCCGTTGCCTTCAGGGAAGATATCGGGATTACCTCGCATCTTTTTCCGGTTGAGCTGTGTGCCGAAAATCAACAGGACTGCCACGAATCTCCCAGTGGAGGAGATCCCGAATTATCCCAGGATATTCTGGATCGCGTTGCTTTATACACCGAAACCATTGCGGTGCCGGCCCGCCGGAACTGGGATTCTAAGGAAGTGCTGAGAGGTAAGAAGGCTTTTATGGAAAGCGGGTGTTCCTCATGTCATGTTCCCAAGCAGCAAACCGGAACGCATCCTGAGCATCCCGAATTTTCAAACCAAACGATCTACCCCTACACTGATTTATTGTTGCATGATATGGGGCCGGGTTTGGCCGACGGACGTCCCGATTGGAAAGCAACCGGAACCGAATGGAGAACCCCGCCGCTTTGGGGCATCGGCTTGATAGAAACCGTGAGCGGCCATACTTTTTTCTTGCACGACGGCCGTGCCCGAAACCTGGAAGAAGCCATTTTGTGGCATGGCGGAGAAGCCGAAGAAGCTAAAATGGCTTTTAAGAAACTTCCCAAAGCCGAACGAGAAAATCTCATCAAATTTTTGCAGTCATTATGAGCCAAATGAAATCTTTCTTTTTGTTGATCGCGCTGCTGATATTATCCGGTTGTGGCAATCAATTTGACCGGACAAGAATACTCGATAATGCCGCCGATAACCTGATCATTCCTGCTTACGAGGATTTTAAAGACAAATCAGATTCACTGCATATCGCACTGATGGCCTTTACTGAGAACCCAACAGAAGGCATGCTTCAAACTGCTCAAGAGCGTTGGAAAGCAAGCATAAAAAGCTGGAAACGGGCGGAGTTGTATAATTTTGGTCCGGTAGAAAGCATGGTACTGGTGACCTCCATTGACCGCTGGCCCACCAGCGAAGCAGGTATTGAAACGGTCATTGAGGAATACGACGACTCGGATGATTACCTGGTTCGCGTAGGCAGCAACCGCAGAGGATTGCCAGCTATCGAATATCTGCTTTTTCACAGCCAGCCCGAAGAAATTATCACTGAATTTGAGGACGCCAACCGGAAAGCTTACCTGTTACAACTTTCTGCTTCAGTTGCGGAAAACAGTGCGCTTATTTTAGATGAATGGCAAAATGAATACAAGCACCGGTTTATCGAAAAAACCGGAAACCGGCCTAACTCAGGCATCACATTGCTGGCCAATGAAATGGGGTATCTACTGGAGATGATTCGCATGGATAAGCTGGAAATTCCCTTTGGTAAACAGACGATGGGTGCGCTTCGCCTGCATATGCTGGAATCAGAGTATGCCGGAATCTCCAAACAGCTAATTCGCGAAAACCTTGAAAGTGCACGCCACACTTTTAACGGAGGCGAGGGTACAGGTTTTGACGATTATTTGGATGGATTGAATATACGTGGTGATGACGGAATGATGCTTTCAGAAGCCATCAACCAGGAATATGCCAACGCGCTGGCTATCATTGACAACATGGATGGAAGTCTTGCCGAAGTGATGCAAAATGACAAAGAAGCCGTAGAGCAACTTATCGAGAGCGTTCAGCAATTGTACATTTATACCGAAGTGGATATGATTTCTCAGCTGAATATCCTCGATACCTTTAGCGATAATGATGGTGATTAAGGCTGGGAAATGCCGCATCAGAAAATTTCATATCTGCAATTAACCGGCAAATTTTAGATTTTCAGCGCGTTAACCCAAACAAACCGGGACGTGCCCTTGGCTTTCAGTTTTATCGATTATGCGGTTATAGTGCTGTATTTGGCCGGTGTGGCTTACCTGGGGCTCAAATCTTCCGGCCAACAAACTTCCAATAAAGACTACTTTTTAGGCGGAGACGGCTTGCCCTGGTGGGCGGTTTTATTTTCCGTAGTAGCGACCGAAACCAGTACCCTTACCTTTATCAGTATTCCGGCCGTAGCTTATGGCGGTAACCTGACTTTTCTTCAAATTACGGTTGGCTACGTAATCGGGCGGGTGATTGTGGCACTTTTCTTTCTCCCCAAATACTACGAAGGCGAATTATACACAGCCTACACATTCTTAGAACACCGATTTGGGGCGGGTATGCGTAATGCAGCCAGCACTACATTCATGATTACACGGTTGCTGGCTGATGGTGTGCGTTTGTTTGCAACGGCCATCCCCCTGGCCATTATTTTGCGGCTGGGTGGTGCCTTTGCCGGCTGGGGAGATCTGGAACTGTATATCTTATCCATTTTTGTGATTACCGCCATTACCTTGGTGTACACTTTTTTCGGGGGAATCAAAGCCGTGGTTTGGATGGATTTTGTACAGATGATCGTCTACATCGGCGGCGCATTTATCGCTATTGGGGTACTTTTCGCGAATCTTCCCGCTGGTTTTGAATTGCCACAAGCCAAGCTACAACTTATTGATACCGGTTTTGATTTATCTTTCCGGGATTTTATAGCTCAGCCTTATACCATTATTACCGCTATAGTTGGCGGCGCAGTCTTTTCCCTTGCTTCCCACGGCACCGATCAATTATTGGTGCAGAGAGTTTTAGCTACCCGAAATCTTAAGTCGGCACAAAAAGCTATGATCTGGAGCGGGATTGTAGCCATGCTGCAATTTGCGCTTTTCCTCGGTGTAGGCTTGTTGTTGTTTATGTTTTACGAGGGGATGTCGGCCGAGCAAATGGGATTGGCCACTACAGACGAAATCTTTGCCAAATTCATTGTTGAACAATTGCCGGCCGGTATTTCCGGTTTGATCGTGGCCTCATTGTTTGCCGCCGCCATGAGTAGCCTGAGTTCTTCTCTGAATTCCCTGGCCTCATCCACCACCTATGATTTATACAAACCCTACTTTGGTAAACAAAATACGGAAGCGAAGGATCTTTCCATCTCCCGCAGAATTACCTTGGTTTGGGGCGTGATTTTGGCTGCATCTGCTATTTTCTTTGCGGTGCTGCAACTGCAAGAAGGCGAGCGCCCGGCTATTGTGGAATTAGGATTGGGCATCGCTTCCTACACCTACGGAGGGTTGTTGGGTGCTTTTCTTTTGGGGATGTTTTTTGATAAGCCCGACAAAACCGATGCCCTTATTGGTTTTTTCTGTGGGTTGATTGCCCTATTATTTATGGTACAAGGACCGGTTCAAAACCTGTTGCCGGGTGAGGGGTTGGCCATTGCGTGGCCGCTCTACACGATGGTGGGTAGCCTGATTGTTTTACTTGCCGGTAACCTGAGCATGCTGATCCGGCGTTAAATTGTACCACGGCCTGTCCCGCGCTGTGGACAATGTGGCAAAGACGTTCAGGGTTTAATTCTATGTTGGAATCTAACGGGCCAATTTTCGTGGATCAATATATTCCTTCAAAACCCTTGGGCGAAAATTCTGCAACTGCGTAATCATAAATTCCTACCGATAGGAAGCCCCTAACGGGGCAGGATAATTTGCTATCTGAAATCTGCCAATCTGCAATCTTTAATTTCCCATCCCCATCACCCCAAAAATAAACCGCTGAATAGCTTTAATTCGCTTGTATCAAGCCCTATATTCCACATCAAAAAAATTGAGGAATGAGCGAAACTTCTGAAAAACAAAAAACCGGCGCTGAAAGTATCCATTGGGACCTTTCTGATTTATATGAATCCAATAATGATCCACAGTTGGAGGCCGACAAAAAGAAAGTTGTAGAACAGGCCGAAGCTTTTGCTGAAAAATATCACGGTAAGATTGCTGAACTGGATGCTTCTGACCTCAAAGTGATGTTGGATGCCTACGAGGAAATTCTTGATCTGAGAGGAAAAATAGGATCCTTTGCTTACCTGCAGTGGTCTACCGATACCGGCAATTCCGACTATGGAAAACTGGTGGCGGAATCCAACGAGCTGTCATCCGAGATTAGCCAGAAATTGGTTTTTGTGGATGTGGAATGGCTGGAAATTCCTGATGATAAAGCTCAGCAGTTGATAGAAAGTGAAGAGCTGAAGCCTTACAAACATTACCTGGAAAGTGCACGGCGCTACAAAGAGCACGTATTGGAAGAGAAACAGGAGCAAATCATGTCGGCCAAGTCTGTCACCGGCCGCAGTGCATGGGTTCGCTATTTTGATGAAACCCTTGGGTCTGCCAAGTTTGAACTGGATGGTGAGGAGCTCAGTGAGCAGGAAGTATTAAGCAAACTGCATGAAAGCGACCGGGATCTGAGGGAGCGGGCTCATGCCTCACTGACCAAGAAATTCAACGAATTGAGCCGCACGCTTACTTTCGTTTTTAATACAGTATTGGCTGACAAATCCACCAATGACAAGCTCCGAAAGTACAGCAGCTGGATTGACTCACGAAACCTGGCTAATGAAACCGACAAGGAGACCGTGGATGCGCTTATTGAATCGGTGACCGGAAAATACGAGCTGGTACAGCGCTACTACAAGCTGAAGAGCGAGTTGCTGGGACTGGACGAGATGAGAGATTACGACCGGTATGCCCCGATCGTTAAAAATCAGGCAACCATTGATTGGGGCGAAGCACAGAAGATGGTGCTGGATTCCTATTCCAATTTTCATCCGGAAATGGGAGAGATCACTCAAAAGTTTTTTGATGAAAACTGGATTGATGCAGCCATTAAACCCGGCAAACGCGGCGGAGCTTATTCAGCCAGTACGGTGCCTTCGGTGCATCCCTATGTTTTTATGAATTTTGACGGAAGAATCCGGGATGTGCAAACGTTGGCCCACGAGCTTGGCCACGGCGTGCACCAGTATTTATCACGGCAGCAAGGAGTCTTGCAATCTTCTACACCTTTGACCACGGCTGAAACGGCTTCGGTTTTTGGGGAGATGCTGGTCTTTCAAAAACTGATGAAAGAGCTGGACGATCCCAAAGAAAAACTGGCGCTTCTTATTGGTAAAATTGACGATACCATAGCTACGGTATTCCGTCAGATTTCCATGAATCGTTTTGAAGAAGCCATGCATACTGCCCGTCGGGAAGAAGGCGAGCTTACGACGGAGCGTTTCTCCGAACTATGGATGGAACAGCAGAAAGCACTCTACGGTGATTCTGTAAAACTAACTGACGAGTATGGCATCTGGTGGAGCTATATTCCCCACTTCTTGCATACGCCCGGCTACGTATACGCATACGCCTTTGGAGAACTGCTGGTGTTGGCTCTATATGAAGAATTTACCCAGCGCCCCGATGGCTTTGCGGAGCGTTACCTGGACCTGCTCAGTGCCGGTGGTTCGGAATGGCCACACGAGCTGGTAGGCAAAATGGGGCTCGATATCACCCAGCCTGATTTCTGGAAGAAAGGGTTGGCTTCATTTGAGCGCATGGTTGAAGAGGCCGAAGCCTTGAGTGAAGAAATACACGGGGCTTAATATTTGAGTTGTCTCAGGCAGGTTCAATGCGGAACCCTGCCTGAGAAGTTGGAGAATTGTATGCCGGAATTTTGTACCATCACCATGATGAACATCACACTTTAATGGAAATTACATGTCTATAGATCGACAAGACAGAGCGCTTCGGGAATTCAAACAAATCCTGCGGGATTTGGTGCATTTGCTGCGCACTTCCACCAATACTCAACTGGCATATTTATGCTGGGTGAACCGCTCACGCGGGCAATTTGTGTGGGAAACCAACAGCACGGGTTTGCCCAATGTGATGTTTAAAGACCGTGTGGCCTTTGAGAATCATTACCTCAATCCTTATCAGGATTTGGATGAGCCGGTGCAACTGGTGGTTGGAGAGGATGTGCCGAAAGCTAAACTGATGCATTACTTCGACTTTGTGCAGGCTAAGAACATTTTGATCATTCCCTTCATCAACAAAGAGGAAACGGTGGCTTTAACCGTACTTGAGTGTGAAAACAGCATTGATGTAGAGGCGATTCAGGATCGTATCATGGCTTACAACAATGCCATGGTGAATGTGTTGGATACTTACCTGGAAGTAGTAGATTTGCATGAGCATCAGCAGGAATGGGAAGGCTATGAAGAATCCGTACAAAAGATAGACCACCATTCGCACCGGGTTGAGATCCTGACCATCATGCTGGAAGAAATTCAAAAGCATTTACCCTCTGGCGGTGCCGTTTTATTGGCTCCGGGAATGAATTCCTGGAATGTGGTGCTTCGCTCCCGCAAAGCCCGCGAATTGCAAAAGCTGGGGCTGCAACTGGAAGAAAAAAGTGTAGCCTATGAGGCCCTCGAAAAAGGAGAGCCCATTTTTACCATGCATTTCAACAATAATCCCCGGCGGATTACTTCGGCAGAGAAAACGACCGACGGCGCCACTTTCGCTATTCCATTGATGGTCCATGATCGTCGCCAGGGTGTGATTGTGTGCAGTGATTCCGATCCGTTAACATTCAAAGAATCTACAAAACATAAGCTGGCAAACCTGGTGCGTATTGCGGCTTTAAATATCCAGGCTTCCGTGAAGAAGGGTGGAGTCAGTGATGAATTGCTGACTCAGCATTTTGGGGCTTTTATGCCGGAACTGTGGGAAGCAACCCTGAACTGTGAGCTGGCCAAGATCAAAAATGGTACCGCGGTAAATAAAACCTGGCTGGGCTTAGTGGCCCCCGAGGATGTATCAAGCCTTCGGACGAAATTCAGGCTCGAAGATCTCAAAAAAATACAAACGGACTTTGTTACCGCTTTGAATCCCTCACGCTATGGGCTTAGCGGTTATATCGGCTATAATTCCGATTATGTGTATTCTTTTATTATTCAAAGTGAAGAGGAAGACGCCGTAGCCGACTGGATGGAGAAAGTAAAGTCAAAACTGGATCTCGGTCTCAAACTTTCCATAGGTGGTAACCTGAAAGTGCGGTTTAAAGCCGGATATACTTTGTTGGATGAACATTCCGTTAACGCCTATCACGTTAAAGAGAAAGCTAAAAAAGCATTGTCAAAAGTGATGAATGAACAGGAAACCGAATTGGTGGAAGCGTAATGGGAAACGCATATGTTATTGTGATAGACGGATTGGGCGTTGGAGCGCAAGAGGACGCCCATCAGTATGGTGACGAAGAAATGAATACCCTGGGACATGTATGCCGTGATACAGGCGTGAAGCTTCCTAATCTCCAAAAAATGGGGATCGGAAATATCATTCCGCTTGAATCGGTTGCACCAATATCGGAGCCGCTGTCAGCCTGGGGAAAGCTGCGTGAAGTATCAGCTGGAAAAGATTCGACCACCGGTCACTGGGAAATTGCCGGTGTACAGTTAGAGCGACCATTTCCTACTTATCCTGAAGGATTTGCTTTAGAAGTCATCAACGATTTTTGTGAAGGTATTGGCGTTAAAAAAGCCCTGTGCAACAAGCCGTACTCAGGGACCGATGTTATTCGTGACTATGGGGAAGAGCATTTGGAAACGGGCTACCCGATTGTGTATACCTCGGCCGACAGCGTATTTCAAGTGGCTTGCCACACCGATGTGGTTTCGGTTGAAAAACTGTATGAGTGGTGTGAATTTGCCCGAAACGAAGTAATGACCGGTGAGCACGAAGTGGGCCGGGTAATTGCCCGTCCTTTTG
This sequence comes from Gracilimonas mengyeensis, assembly GCF_900182705.1. Classification (GTDB taxonomy): domain Bacteria; phylum Bacteroidota; class Rhodothermia; order Balneolales; family Balneolaceae; genus Gracilimonas; species Gracilimonas mengyeensis. The sequence continues at coordinate 374,873 of NZ_FXTP01000002.1, forward strand.
AAGGAGAACCCGGTAATTTTGAGCGCATATCGGATAAACGGCACGATTATTCTTCTACACCGCCGGCCCATAATCTTGTACAAGTATTGTATGATGAAGGCTTTAAAACTTACTCCATTGGAAAGGTAGCAGATCTTTTTGCAGGTCAGGGTTTTACGCAATATCGCCCCACAAAAAGCAATGCGGAAGGTATTTCGCAGCTGCTTAGTTTGATGTCTGCCGGCCTGGACAACAGCTTTGTATTTGTAAACCTGATCGATACCGATCAGCTATTTGGGCACCGGCTGGATCCTGAGGGTTATGCCGGCAGTCTTGAAGAGTTTGACCGGGCTATTCCAGCTCTTGTTTCCAAAATCAGGGAAGACGATCTGCTCATTATTACAGGTGATCACGGAAATGATCCTTGTTCAGATAGCACGGATCATTCCAGGGAATTTGTGCCATTGCTGGTGTTTCCAAAGGCAACGGCAGTGCAGGAGAATTTGGGAACCGGCGAAACTTTTTCTAACATTGCCAGCTCAGTCGCAAAGTTTTTTGGGCTGAAGGCATCATTCCCCGGACAATCGTTTGTAGAATGATTGCACAGTGAACCGTTGGCCTATGGTTTGGGAAAACAGCAGTCATGAATATCAAACAACCTATTTCATCAAATCAGGTGTGGACTGCTGATACCTTACATGTAAAGAGAAGACATAACAAAAATTGAGAGGCTGCTATCCTTTGGCAAAATCAGGTAAGCCAAATGGGATATAGGTTCTGCAAGCTAAATCCACTGCAGACAAAAAATTGAAATAGATATCCTGATTTGTATCTTAATCCTATGTTTAAAGTTAAAAATACGATTCTATCAGACGATATTGCCACGGCTCGCTTTGCCTGTGATATCCCACGTTGCAAAGGGGCCTGCTGTGTAGTAGGGGATGCCGGCGCACCCGTAGCTAAATCAGAAATTCCTGTTTTGCACAAAGCGTTCAGAGTGCTGAAAAACGAATTAAGGCCCGAAGCTGTTAAAGTAGCTGAGGAGGAAGGTGTAGTGCTTGGAACCCAAAAATCTGGCTACGAGCTTGCTACCGTAGAAACAGAGGAATGTATATTTGTGCAATACGATGAAAACGAAGTGGCTTATTGCGCCATCCAGAAAGCTTTTTTTGAAGGGCGTTTTGGATGGGAGAAACCCATAAGCTGTCACCTTTTTCCCGTTCGTTTAAAACGGATGGCAGGCTTCGATTATGCAAATTTTGAATACGTGCCAACCTTATGTTCGGCCGCCTGCGAAAAGGGTAAAAAAGAGGATATCGGATTAGCAGAATTTTTAGAGAAGCCTCTCACCCGAAGGTATGGGGAAGAATGGTACCGTGAATTTTTAACGGCCTGCAGCACTATCAGGAATAAAGAGTCGCATGCTACGTAATCAACAGAATCTGAATCAGAAGCAGCAGCAAAGTCTGCAGCAAAAGCTATCTCCGCAACAACTGCAATACATCAAGCTATTGCAATTGCCGGCTATGGCCCTTGAACAGCGCATAAAAGAGGAGATGGAGGCTAATCCTGTATTAGAAGAAGTTGATCCCGGAGAAACCGAAACGGTAAGTCTTTCAGAGGTAGAAGAATCACCAAAGGAAGAAAAAGAAGAGGCGCTCGAAAGCCTTGAAGAGCATGAAGTAGATTGGGACGACTACGACACCAATACCGAATATGAGGGGGAGACCTACAGCACCAACTACAATCCCGATGCTGAAGAATGGCGTGATCTCCCCAATCCCTATCAAGCCTCTTTTTTAGAGGAACTGGAAGAACAGGTGAGCCTGCTGAATTTTACGGATGAAGAACAACTTATCGCCGATCAAATTTTGGGCTCGCTGGATGAAGACGGCTACTTTCGCAGGGAAACGGAAGCAGTGGTTGACAATATTGCCTTTAACGAGGGGGTGCTGGTTGATGAGGATATGGTGGAAGATGTCCGTAAGCAGATACAGCAGCTGGAGCCTCTTGGCATTGCCTCGCGAGATTTAAGGGATTGCCTGTTGGTTCAGCTCAGGGCTGCCAACACGGATTTGCCTGGCCGCGATTTAGCCATCGATATTGTCGAAAATGCCTGGAAATCATTCGAGAAAAAGCATTTTAAGAAGCTGTTGCAGAAGTTCAATATTGACCGGGAAGAACTGCAGGAAGCTTTTCAGGCCATACGACACATGGATCCCCGGCCTGGTTCGGTAGCCAGCGACATGGAAGAAACTCAAAACTACATCGAACCGGATTTTGAGGTGTACTGGCGAAGCGCAAGCGAAGGAGAAACCACGAGGGGGGAGTTTGTGATCAATTTAAATCAGCGAAACGCCCCATCACTGCGTATCTCTCCCGAATACAAGCAGATGTGGGAAGAGATTAAAGCCAAGAAAAAAAAGAATACCGACACTGAAACCCGCACCTTCATGAAGAGCAAGATAGACTCGGCCCAGTGGTTTATTGAGTCTATCCGCCAGCGTCAAAACACGCTGATGAACATCATGAAAACCATTGTAGCCCTACAGGAAGATTTTTTCAAATATGGGGAAGGTCTGAAGCCCATGATCCTAAAAGATGTGGCCGAGCGTATTGGTATGGATATTTCAACGGTATCCAGGGTGGTAAACGGGAAGTATGTACAAACACATTCCGGGGTATTTGAACTCAAGTACTTTTTTAATGAAGGGTTGGAAACGGAAAGTGGGGAAGAGGTATCAAACCGCGAGGTCAAGAATATTTTGCAGGACCTGATTGATAACGAGGATAAACAGAAGCCGTACAGCGATCAGGAGCTTACCAATATGTTAAACGACAAAGGGTACAAAGTGGCGAGGCGTACGGTTAGTAAATACCGCGAGCAGCTAAACGAGCCGGTAGCCCGTATGCGCAAGCAGGTTATTTAAGAGATTTAAGATTAAAAATTGAAGATTACAGATTGAGGGAGTCCAATCCCTATAGACCATATTTTTGCTATAAGATTCCATGTTCTATAAGCCAACAAAGTTGTCTGCTGAATTATTGAAGGATCCAAAGCTCAAAAATAAAGAAGAGAAGTCTCCATTACTCCCTAATTAGGCGACTAAAATTATTTGTTCTTTTTTTTGGTATTGTATATAATACCATATGTCAGTCCACCAGATCGTACTAGATACGAACATTATCTATTCGGCACTCCGCTCAAAAAGAGGGGCGTCATACCGGTTAATGTCACTGCTGAATTCATCAAAGTTTGAATTCAACTTGTCGGTTCCATTAATCATAGAATATGAAGATGTATTGGTGAGAAAGATAGAGACTCTTAATTTTGATGCTTCACAGATATCTCAATTTTTAGATTATTTGTGTTTGATTGGAAATTGGCATGAGGTTTACTTTTTGTGGAGACCCGTTTTGAAGGATCCAAAAGATGATATGGTCCTTGAATTAGCGGTTAGGGCCAACTGCAAATATATTGTAACTTATAACAAAACTGATTTTCAGGGTGTTGATAAGTTTGGCGTCAAATTAGCAACGGCAAAAGAATTTCTTCAAATAATCGAGGAGCTACCATGAGTACATTAAGTGTTCGGTTACCTGAGTCATTACATAAGAAAATAAAGGAACTTGCCGAGCAAGAAGGTGTGTCTATGAATCAGTTTATCACATTGGCGGTTTCCGAGAAAATGTCTGCTTTATTAACGGTAGATTATCTTAAAGATCGTGCAGAGAAGGCCAGCAGGCAGCAATTTGATGAGATCATGAACCAAGTGCCTGATGTAGAACCCGAAGATTACGACAAGTTATAAGAGATTAAAGATTAAAAATTGAAGATTACAGATTCCGCTCCGTACCCATCTGACGGCTTGCTTTCTATTATGTAGCCCTAATCCTGCAGAGAGTCGTCTGATGGATCCAATTAAGCCCGGCTGCCTAAATTCAACCATCGGTCAGACGGACTTTGAGTTGTCAGAGCGGGAGTTTGGTGATTGCACTTTTGAGGGTGCGGGATGTGAATTAATGTTTAAATATCAACCGACTACTTTTCTGGTTGCTGGGCGTATATTTTACCCGGTTTCTCTCTATCGGTGGATGTCGGTGTCGAGGCCGAGGTTGCTGATCTTTACTTTTACGTTCGGGTCAGCAACAGCCATCTTGGCTTTTGCGGATTCTTCTGGGGCACGTTCTGGTTGGTAGTCCCACTGAGTTTCAATATAGGCCTTACTTCCATCTTCCACAATGACGACATCGTCATTGCCGTTAGTCACAGTGTCTGCCAGTGCTGCAGCATGAACAACTTCGATTTTGTAGTAGGTGCCATACTTGAACCAAGTTTTATTGAGTTCGTAGAATCGCACAACTTTCCAGCCCTCCAGTCCTTCATCAGGGATAATATCGGTGATGTTTACGTGATTAAGGTTGTCTCTACTGCTCCCGGTGTAAAAACGAATAGCGAACTCTTCACCAGTTTGTCTCTCTTCAACTCTTGCCATAAGTTCAACCGTGATAGATTGAGCTATTGTAATTGAAGGATTAAATTTACGCGGTGAGACAAGTTCTGTCTCTTGTTCTCCTGGTTTTCCAGATACAAATATTTTCTCTGTCCAACCATAGGAGGTCGAAGTTTTTCTTCGCATTAGCTCAACATCGTCATCAGGATCGTGGATCCCAGTTTTAGGATCTACACAACCTAGGTCATCCGCATCCACGCCATTGTAGAAGTCGTTATCCACACCGTCTGAACAGGCGGGAACATGACTAAGATCAAGCGTGATGTCACTATCTTTGTTACTAGATAGCTCGATAGACCCCTCAGCAACATTCAAGAAGTTGTCAGTATTGACACTGTGCTCGTGCCCGCTTTCGGGGAAGTACTGGACCCACACCGTGGCTTCCAGATTCTCTGGGCCGACTGGGTAGGTGACGGTGCTTGTGACACCTTCGCCGAGTTCTAGTTCTCTGGAATGCTGTATATCCATTGGCAGATTGCTCGTGTTTACCGAATCACCAATATTAGCCCAGACTGAGTCACCAATCTGCAGAATGTAGGCTGTGCGATCAACCTCGAATCCTGAGCTGAAATTCCAAACTTCAACATAATCATCATACCCAATGATTTTTGGTGTCACATGTACAGCCACCTTTTTCCGTGCAAGTGTTAGGGTGATTTCCTGATCTTGCGTGAGGGCAAGTGTGTCGCAGCTGGTTTTGTAGTAAGTGGCCTGACCACAAATAACAACTGACTCTTTACTGTAGGGTAAGACCTCACTACCACTTGCGTCATGGGATATGATTTGACCGTTAATAGAGAAGTTAACACCATCAAGTGGACCGTTGTCATCCGCAAGGATGTTGTAGGATAAAGCTACTTCATCTGGGTGATCCTTCTCCAGCCCCACCTCAACTGAACTACTATCTGAAAAAGTTATCTCTGTAACTGCAGAGACATACCCGCTCAGACTCGTTCGTACAGTAATGGTGGTATCAGCTGGGAAGGTGAGATCAACTTGACCTTCACCAAGCTTTTTGTTAGTAACATCATCTGTGTGAACAGCTGTATGAAGAATCTCATCACCATCTTTTGGTGTGAGTGTCTTTGTTACTGGCTTTGGTGGTTTTCTGGTTAGTAAAAATAACTCCTGTTTATTATGGTCAAATGTAACCACCTTGCCCTCAGTAATGTAACCGCTACGTGCAACCTTTATCGTTTCGGTTTTGTTCTTTTTGCGTTCAATGCTTGGTTGGGTAGCGTCTCTCGCTACAACCTCACCATCAATATAGACAGTAAGACTATCAAGCAGTGCGTTAGTTTGCGCATCAAGCGCGGTTACAGTTACTTGCTTCGTGTCGTTTTTGGGGTTAATGATATCGCAACCTACCGCAATGGTAAGCAGGATAATGTAAATCAACCCTCGTTTCAGTTGTGTCATTGCTAACCTCTCTTCTTTCTTTGGTTGATATTCTTTGTTTATTACTGTACCTCTACCGTTATTATTACCTATTTGAGTAGATTTGTCAAGTTAAGGTATGGGTTTGTGGGTTTGTCAAATAAATGGTGGACGTACGAGCGTACGTCCAGAAAAAGTATTTTGAAACTTTGCATGTCGCGAAGTTTCCATTTATTTGTCTGCCTACGTTGCGTTCGAATATAAATACAAGTGACCATGTCACTCACTACACTTGGCAGTCAAGTAAGTGTGTATTTTTTGAGAGTCTCTTGGCTCTCGCATCTACTTCGTAGATGTTTATCTATTTGTCTCCCGGCGCTGCGCTGTGAGCTAGCTTGCTAGCGAGGAAGTACTCTTGGGGTGCGTTCGAATATAAATACAAGTGTTTATGTCGCTCACTCCGCTTGAAGAGTGGATTTATCAATCCACCTACCAGCGCCTTGTTCAAGAATAGGGGAAGTGCCCCTCAAGGATAAGCTTGAGACGTGCTCTAAACAAAACAGAGGTTCGACCTGTGTGCTTGTTGTTAGGTAATGCAATAGAAATCCCGCACTTTTGGGTGCGGGATTTGATTTATGTATTAAGTGAGTGTCGGATAACTTTTAAAGTATTTTAAAAGTACCGTTACACGAACTTATGTCCGAATCTTGTCATTGGTATGACGAGATTCATGGACGAATGAATATTAAATATCAACCGACTGCTTTTGGTTGTTGGGCGTGTATTTTTACCCGGTTTCTCTCTATCGGCGGATGTCGGTTTTGGGGCCGACATCGCTGATCGTTACGTCTACATCTAGATCGGCGGCAGTTGCTCCAATAACTACTTTTGCTTTGGGGACATGTTCTGGCTGATAATCTAGTTTAATTGCCAGGTAGTCCTCGAGATTCGCTTCGTAGAAAACCACATCATCGTTACCGTCAGTGGTTATACCAGCAAGATTTGCAGCGTGAACTGCGATAATCTTGTAATATGTTCCGTTGGCGAACGACTCTTTGGTCAGATCATGGATCTGGACAATTCGCCAGCCGTCCAGTCCATCATCAGGGATAATGCTGCTAGTGAAGGACTTTACAAGGTTGTCTTGGCTTGGTCCGGTATGTAGCTCTATCGCAAAATCCTCGCCAGTTTGGCTTCCTTCCGCAAAAGTAGTGAACTCAATTGTGAAAGACTGGGCGATTTTTGCTACATGATCTAGGCTTCTGACAGGTAGAAGTCTCACTCGTTGTTCTTCTTGTTTTCCTGACACAAGATGTGTATCTTCCGAGAGAATGTAATGAGTATGAGTGCGAGTTCGCATTAACTCAACATCGTTCTCTGGATCATGGATTCCAGTCTCAGGATCAATGCAGCCTGGATCGGCTGTGTCAATGCCGTCATAGAAGTCATTATCTATACCGTCTGAACAGGCCGGAATGTGATCGAGGTTCAATGTAATGTTGCTATCAGTGTCGCCAGAAAGCTTGATAGAGCCCTCGGCAACATTAAGGTAAGCATTGTCACTATACTCGTGCCCTTCCTTGGGAAAGTACTGCACCCACAAACGAACTTCTAGCTCTTCTGGTCCAGCCGGATAAGTAATAGTACTTTCAACGCCTTCACCAAGCTCCAACTCTCTGGAAGTGCTGGGTATGTCTACTGGCAGATCGGCAATCTTTACCTCGCGGCCAATCTCGGTCCAGGTTGAGTCACCGATTTGCAGAACATAGACAGTGCTTTTTCGCACGTATCCAGGTCTGGTTGGTGTACCGTTACCAGTATCCCAACTTTCTGAATAATCAGTATACCCAACTACCTCTGGTGTAATGGCAATCCTTACCCGCTTTCTCTCTAGCTTGAGCTCCACATTGCGGTTCTCGATGAGAGAGGCGAGCGTGTCGCAACTGGCTTCATAATACGCAGCCGTTGCACATACAGTCACTGTCTCGCGACTAGAGGGAAGTGCAATGCTTCCATCACTGTCTCTGGCTACCACTTCATCGTTTACCAGTAGTTCGACATTGTCGAGGGTGCCGGTATCGTTGGCGATGATTGCGTATGAGAGCGTGACTTTATCCGGTGCTTGCCGGACAAGCGGGATTCGTATCGGTTTGTCGGCATTAATCTTTACTTCCTTTGTCTCGGCAATGTAGCCATTGCGGACAATCTTTATCGTTACGGTTGTACCCTTGTTTTTCGTCAGGGTATAGGTACTAACATTCTCCTTTACCAGCTTGCCATTGATATAGATGGCGAGACTGTCAAGGGGTTCGTTAGTTTGCGCGTCCAGCGCGGTGATTGTTATCGTATTACTGGGACCGTCTGACCCAAGCAATCCACAACTGCCCATAACAAAGCCCATAATCAAGAAAAGCAGTACTAAAATATATCCCCGTGAAGCATGCATGAGTTGTAGCATTTATAGGCCAACATTTTGGAATGGTTTAATATAGCTAAATGCCTTCTGGATTTCAATAACTTCCCACTTAATAAAGCTTCCTTCCTACCCACCTGACGGCTGCCATGAAGTTTCGTACTTTTAATCCTGCAGAGAATCGTCTGACAAATTTTTCGTACTTGTTAAGAGAATAAACTTCTAAACCGCATTGTTTTAAAAGGCTCATCTTCACAATGCATTCACATCCTTATGTTAATATCCGCTAACATGATAATTGTGTTCCGAAAAATTCGGACCAAGAAACAAACAATGAGGCGGACGTTAGCTGTCTGTAAAATAATCCTATGTCAACATCACTTCATTCTTTTTCTATTCCTGTTATGGGAACAGGACACTCTATCGATTCTCCCATACGCGTAGCACCTTATGGCATCAATTCAGTGATGTCTGTAGTAGATGACCTTCTGGTAGAAAAAATCCGCAAATATTATTGCCAAGAATTTGATCTACCTTACAAGAATATACCTCGCTCGGCTGAAGATGGACGGGCTAAACGAATCACGGCATATCTTGATACCGTGCATGACATTGTTCATCAGAAATTCGAAGATATAAAAGCCCAGCCCTTTCTTAAGGACAATGAGAAAGCCAAGTATTTTAGAATGCTTCCGGATGAAAATCCCCTGAAGAAGTTATGGTCTAATATGCAAGAGTCGGCTGATTCTTCCATGCTGGATGATGCCAAAAAAATGCTGAATGACTGGATGAAGCCAGGTTCTATTGATGTAAATATTATGGCCAAGGTGGATAAGTTAAACTTGTCTAAATCAGGTAAACCCCTGAGTGCTGAATTTAGCGATGCCAGTGCTGCCCTGCGTGGATATGCCAATAGTAAACTTTCTTCCAGCTTGATTTTATCAGCAGGCTTTAACCCAAGATTATATAATTATCTGGCTGATTTTAAAGATTTTTACCGGGATGCATCCGGGGATATCAAAAAGAAAATTATTCTGAAAGTAAGTGATTTCCGTTCGGCTTTAATTCAGGGGAAATACCTTGCTAAAAAAGGATTGGAAGTTTTTGAATATCGTATTGAGTCGGGACTGAACTGCGGAGGCCATGCTTTTGCTTCTGACGGTTACTTGTTGCCCGCTTTGTTAAAAGAATTTCGGGAGAAGAAAGATCAGCTTACCACGGCGGTAGAGCCCTTGGTTGTCAAGTTTTATGAAGACGAAAAAGAAGGCTTTGACAGCGATTGGGAAATAACTGAGCCTCGTATTACGGTACAGGGTGGTATCGGCACTAATGGTGAGATGCAGCGCCTGTTGAAAGATTTTGAAATGGATAATACCGGCTGGGGCAGTCCCTTTTTGTTGGTTCCTGAAGCAACTACGGTAGATCTAACTACCCGAAAGCTATTGGAAAATGCCAAAGAAGAAGATTTATACCTGAGCGGAGTTTCACCGCTGGGAGTGCCTTTTAATAATGTTAGAAACTCCGGTTCCAAAAAGTGGCACCAGGAGCGAATAGAAAAAGGGAAACCGGGTTCGCCTTGCCCTAAAGGATTTCTGGAAACCAACACCGAGTTTACGGAAAACCCCATTTGCACCGCATCCACCCAATACCAGTTGTTGAAGTTAGACCAGATTAACAGTGCAGACTATGATGATGCCAAGAAAGAGCGCCTTAAAACCAAGGTGTTGGATAAAGCTTGTCTGTGTGATCATCTTGCGAACGGAGCCTTAATTCAACTTGGTATGATAAAGGAAAGCCGGGCACCTCAGGCCATCTGTCCTGGACCAAATATTGCCTGGTTTGACGGTGAATACACGCTTGAAGAAATGGTGAACCATATTTATGGACGTGGTGAATCGCTGGTTAATGCTGAGCGTCCTCATATGTTTGCTAAAGAAATGTGTATGTATGTGGATTACCTGCAGGATTTAGTAGATGAAACAGAAGGCGATCCGAATGAAGACCGGAAGCTTACCCGTTTCCGTAAGAACCTGGAAGAGGGTATGGATTACTGCTTGGAAATTTCCAAGTCAGAAGCCTATGCCGGAGAGAATCTAGCTTCTATTGGGCAAACGGTTAAAGAACAACGAAAACGACTGGAAACCATTTTTGGCCTGCAACCCGCCTGATGGTTTCATTCTGTGAATCTGAAAGAGCTTAATCACTCTGCCAATAAAAAACCGGGAAGTCCTGCTTTCCGGTTTTTTTGTTCAACGATATCTATCAATACATCTTCGTCCTAACGCGGAGCGTGTGGAACGAGGGAAAATAGTGGGTCGAAATTATTTAAGACAAATTCATCTTAAATTCACAATGTATGTTTAGGTTGAATCTAACCAATAAATGATGACTTATTTAAGACAAAATAGTCTTAAAACTTTAACTAAATAAACCCTAATACTATGAAACGCGCAATATCAAAAATTACCCTCTTGGTCGGAATGGTTTTATTTGGAATGAGTTCGATGTTATCGGCTCAAACCGAAGAGTATACTCTGGATGGAATGACATTCGGGATGCCAGAAGCTGAAGTTTATACGGAAGATTACAACGGTTCTCCCGTTGTGGGCGAATACATCACCCAACTTCCGAATCTTGCCCCGCTGGATTACGAAGGCAACAAACATCACGAAGTTCGCATCGATATCATCGTACAAGAAATTGAAGTGGCTGAAGGCGTTCGCTACCAAGCCTGGACCTTCGGCGGAACCGTGCCCGGTCCCGTACTTCACGTGAAGGAAGGCGACCGTATTACCTTTGTCATGAAAAATCGTTCGGATGAGGAAGTAACCATTACCGAGCCGAATAAAGGCGGTTCCCCCTTTATGCAACAAGTGGCTAACAATACTTATCAGAAAAATAAGTCAGCCATCATGCCTATGCCGCACTCTATGGATTTCCATGCCGGAACGGTAGCTAAAGATGACAAGTGGAGAACCATTGGACCCGGTGAAACTATCAAGTTTGACTGGATTGCCAACTATGCAGGTTCTTACATCTATCACTGCGGAACTCCCAGTGTTCTTATGCACACTGCAATGGGGCAGCATGGGGTAGTAGTGGTATCGCCTAAAGATGGCTACGACACTGGATATGAAGTAGACCGAGAGTATGTGGTAGTACAAAGTGAATACTACCTGACCAAAGGTCCTGGCGAGTTGTATCAATATGATTTTGAGGCCGCTTCTGCCAATAATCCTTCTCACGTAGTTTTTAACGGTCACCAAACCATACTGCACGACCAACCGCTGAAAGCAAATGCCGGCGAGCGAGTGCGCTTTCACGTAAGTAACAATGGTCCAAGTGGTACATCCAGTTTCCACGTGATTGGCGGTATCTTCGACCGTGTATGGCTGGAAGGACATCCATTTAATGAAATGAGGGGAATGCAAACCGTACTGCTTGGTGCCTCCAGCTCTGCAACCATCGATATGATTGTACCTGAAGAAGGCAAGTACATCCTGATTGACCATGAGTTTGTGGATGCTGAAAAAGGCGCAACCGGTACACTAAAAGCTGGACCTCGTAAGAAATAACCCATGCAGAGCGAATAGTCTGCCCGCTCAGTTAAACTGGCAGATCATTTGAGATACTGAGAGAAGTAAATTACGCAGGGGCGAGATGAATTTCGCTCCTGCTCTCTTTTAACAAATTAACGCTATGAGATCTCTGTACAACATATCACTTTATTCAATGCTGCTCTTGGGGATGATAGCGGTGGAATTATCAGAAACAGTGAACGCACAGCAAACACCCCGCAAACTGGTACCAGCAGGCTCTTATCACTCTGTACTGCCTGAAGTAGTTGGCGAACCGGTACAAGTTGATTCTTTTTATATGGATGAAACAGTGGTTACTAACGAGCAATATGTTAAGTTTTTAGAAGAACATCCGGAATGGAGACGATCTGAAATTCCCCCGGTGTTTACCAATGATGGTTATTTGAGAGAGTGGGATTCAGATCTTAATCCTGGTTACGAAAATCTGGGTATGAACCGACCGGTGACCCGGGTTTCCTGGTTTGCAGCCAATGCTTATTGTGCAGCACAAGGCGGACGTTTGCCAACCTTAAATGAATGGGAATACTCAGCCCAGTTGTTGGAATTTGCCAATGAGGCAGAAGCCAATAAATTCAGTAGCAAACTTATCAGCTGGTATTCAGGGATTGATGTAAACAACCTGCCTGAGGTCGGTTCCACCCAAATAGAAACCACAGCAGGTGTTAAAGACCAGTTTGGCTTGATCATGGAGTGGGTGGATGACTTCAAACCTATCATCGCCGACGAACTTTCGCTGGATTGCGGTACCGTAGGGCGTATGCAAACTTTAGGTAGCGTGTACAGTTACGCTGCTTCAATCCGCTATATCACGCGGATGAGTTTTAATGCTAAAATTACTACAGGCATGGTTGGCTTCCGTTGTGCTTTTGACCAGCCGGCTCCTGCCTCTCAAAACACACAGGTTGAAACGCTATGAGAGCTTTTATAACATTTACGTTGGTTTTTTGGGGGATTTTTTCTCTGAATACCTTTGCACAGCATGACCATCACGAACACAAAAAAGAAGCTTTATCGGCAGGAGAGGTACACCCGGGACACTCGCTCTATCATCTGGATGCTGAGTTTACGAATCATCGAAATGAGACCGTGCAGCTTGGGGATTTCAAGGGCGAACCGGTAATCGTTGTCATGTTTTATGGCAACTGCACGCAGGTGTGCCCTATTCTTATACAGGATACCTGGCGCTTGTATAGTTCACTTGATGAAGCAACACAGCAAAAAGTTAGTGTGCTGGCCGTGTCCTTTGATACGGAGAATGATACGCCAGCCGTCTTGAAGGAATATGCTGAATATGAGCAGCTAAATTTACCTCAGTGGCACTTCATCACTGGAAAGCATACCGATATCCGGATGCTGGCAACCATGCTGGGTGTTAAGTATCAAAAAAACAGTGACGGACATTTTGCGCACTCTAACCTGGTCACTGTACTAGATACAGAAGGTAAAATTGCGAATCGTACGGAAGGTTTGAATCAGCCCACGGAAGAGGCCGCATCAGTTATTGAAAAGATGCTTCGTAATCTGTGATAATAGTTAAGTTGCATTCACTATAAAAAGGTGGCTTTATTAAGCAACAAAGGTCTGGATCATGCTAAAATACTATCTGGTTTTACTATTGATGATCTTAAGTGTTAACGCTTATGCTATTCCCTCCGACACCGTTTCTGTGACCGTGTGGGGAACCGGGGAAGATGCGCGCTTTGAACCCGCGGTGGTTCAGGTTCAACCAGGAGATGTGATTCGTTTTGAGGTAAAGGAGGGCTTACACACGGTGACTGCTTACCATCCCGAAAACCGGCGCCCGCAGCGTATTCCGGAGGATGCTGCAGCTTTCAACTCTGGAATGTTGCAGACTGGCCAAACATGGTTTTTGAAGCTCAACACGGCAGGTATGTACGACTATTTTTGCCTGCCGCATGAACGAATGGGGCATTTGGGAAGAATCTTTGTGGGACCCATAGAAAATATCTCAGGTTATCCGGTTGGTCGCATTCCGGCATCTGCCTTGATAATGTTAGACAAGGCAACTCAAGATCTGATTAACCCATAAACCAATCAATTCTCGGAATTGGTTTTATTCTTCCTAAAGCATTATTGCATTTTTAGAATGAATATTAAATCATCATAAAAAAGAAGCCCTGCAATTCTGAAGTGTTCTTAAAATTGTGTTTCTTATCTGCAACTGACTAAAACCTATAAAGCTTTATCAACGGTTGCTATGAATACGCCCATTGGCCGCTTTATTGCTAAAGCGCTCGCTTTTTTTATCGCCTGGTATGTACTTTATGAGTTATGGCTGCTGCCCGATGGTCGTGTAGACAGGTGGCTTTCTTTGAATATTATTGCCACCGGGGGTGGTCTGCTACAGTGGCTGGGCTTCGATGCATATACTGTCAATCGCATCATTGGTATCGGTGAGTCGCCCGGTATAAAAATAGTTGATGGCTGTAACGGGATTGCTGCTATGGGCCTATTCATCGGGTTTATCCTGGCTTATCCCGGAGATTGGAAAAAAAGAGCGGCTTATGTGGTTGTCGGTGTTGGGGTAATTTACCTGGTAAACATTGTCCGAATAATGATATTAGCGGTTACACAATTGTACTGGCCCACTTTCTTTGATTTTACCCATGACTACTCCACCACGGCTATATTCTATATCGTGATTTTTATTTTGTGGATGATATGGGTGAATTATAGTGATACAGAATTCAAAGATCGCTCACCAAAAACAGCTAGCTAGCGAAAGTGGTTAGTAAAAAAATCTTATGCTGAAGCTCCATTTTATGAGTATTGAGAGGAAAATGTTATGTTCTCTCAAAAATCATGGTCCACGGCACACACAACGCAGTTGAAGATCCCCGAAACGAAGACGTTCTCGTCTATGTAAATGGAGAACTACTACCCCGGAATGATGCCAAAATTTCGGTATTTGATAGCGGGTACTTAGTAGGTGATGGCGTATGGGAAGGGCTTAGGCTGCACGGAGGCGTGTTGGTTTTTTGGGACGAACACCTTGACCGTTTGTTCCAGGGAGCCAAAGCCATTGGGATGGATCTGAAAATGAGCCGCCATCAAATCAGGGAAGTCGTTTGGAAAACCCTGGATGCAAATGATATGAAAGACGGGGTGCATGTACGCGTGATGTTTACCCGTGGGATTAAGAAAACGCCCTCTCAAGATCCCCGTTTAACCGTGTCAGGGCCCAATTTGGTTATCATCGCGGAATATAAACAAGCTGATCCGGAGAGCCGGAACCGGGGTGTTAAATTGCACACCAGCAGCGTACGCAGAGGGTCTCCCGATTACCTGGATCCTAGGCTCAATTGCCATAGCAAAATTCACGAAGTACAAGCGTTGATCCAAGCCCTGGAAGCCGGCGCAGATGAAGCCCTGATGCTGGATGTTAACGGCTTTGTGTCTACCTGTAATGCTACCAACTTTTTTATGGTTAAAAATGGGGAAGTGTGGACATCAACCGGACAATATTGCATGAATGGCATCACTCGGGCTAAAGTGATAGATTTGTGCCTTCAAGAAAAAATCCCTTGTTTTGAGAAGAATTTTTCACTGTATGACGTCTATAGTGCCGATGAGGCCTTTGTTACCGGTAGTTTTGGAGGGATTACCCCGGTTACAGAGATAGATGGCCGGGTTATCAGCACATCAGTTCCCGGAAACATGGCACAACGTTTGCAGGAACTATACACGCAGGCCGTTGAGAATGCTGTAGCGAGGTCTAAAATTTGAAACTGAAATAAATATAATGCTAAAAACAAGAAGAATCTGTTTGTGGAGTGGTCCACGTAATATTTCAACTGCACTAATGTATGCGTTTGCACAACGCGATGATACCACAGTTGTGGATGAACCCTTATATGGGCATTACCTTAGCAAAACAGACGCAAAAGAATATCATCCCAGTGCGGATGAGGTAATGGAATCTCAGGAAACGGATGGGCAGAAAGTCATTGATGAAGTGATACTGGGAGATTACGAAACACCGATCGCTTTTTTCAAAAATATGAGCCATCATCTGGTTGATTTGAACTGGAGTTTTCTGGAAGAAACAACCAATGTAATACTTACCCGGCCCCCGCGAGATATGCTACCTTCTTATATAAAGCATATCGAAAATCCAACGATGGAAGATCTGGGTTATGCCAAACATCTTGAAATCGTGGAATACTTAAAAACGGTAGGTAAAAAACCCAAGATTGTAGATGCAAAGAATATTTTGCAGTACCCACAGTCTCGGCTCCGTGAACTTTGCGGCTCCCTGGGAATTCCATTTGATGAAGCTATGCTGAAATGGCCAGCCGGTCCCCGTAAAGAGGATGGTGTGTGGGCAAAACACTGGTACCACAATGTACATCGCTCTACGGGCTTCAGAAAGTATCAGGCTAACAAAGATCCTTTCCCTGAAGAGCTGGAAGATTTACTGGAAGAATGCCAGGAAGCTTATGAGAAATTGTTAGAGCATGCCGGTGACTAAAACCGGGTGATAATGTTGTAGCAATATCACACATTTAAACTACTGACAGCTAAAGCACCATTGAAACGGTGTGCTGATATCCTGCGTTTAGAAATCCAATGCTCGTTGGCTAAAGTCAATTTGAGGTCGGAATAGAAAATCGGAAATAAGTACAGCTCTAAGATGGATGTTAGGAAACATGGGCACATTTTAATTATTTGTGCCCTTTTTTTTTCGTGGACACAGAATTGTAACGCTCAAGCTTCGGGCTCGCCCCCAGGTTCTGATAATCCTTTTAGTTTAAGTGCCACTTACATTGGTGATTTATTTGGCAACGTAGCTGGCGGAGAAGAACAGGGCATACGTTATTTCGACAACATCGACATTAATCTGGAAGTAGACCTTGAGAAGCTGGGCAGTCCGGTTCTGTCAGGTACAACCGTGTATGCATACGGTTTGGGAAATCAGGGTGGCAGCATTTCAGAATTGGCTGGTGATGTGCAGGGAGTCAGCAATATTGAGGCAGAAACGTCCTGGAGATTGTACGAAGTTTGGGCACAGAAAAAGTTTTTCTTACTCAACAGTTCACTGCTTATGGGATTATATGATATCAATTCTGAATTCAATTATCTGCAAAGCAGTCAGCTTTTCTTAAACAGCTCGCACGGTTTAGACCCTACCATTGCGTTGAGTGGTACTTTGGGCCCGTCCACCTTTCCTCATACCTCGATGGGTGCCCGCTTAAAACTGAATCCATGGCGGGGATTGGTTTGGCAGGCAGCCTTATTGGATGGGGTGCCTTCTGATCCGGGCAATACCAGGGGTACTAAGATTAAATTCAGGGAAGATGACGGATTATTTCTGATAACAGAGCTGAGCTTACACTCGGTAGATCAGGATAAATTACATCTCAGGGGACAAAAAAGGCGTCTTTCAAACTACCTGGGACGCGAGGTGGATGCCGATAACAGCATTGGAATAGGCGGGTGGATGTACACCGACAAGCGGGATAGCTGGAGACCAAATGGGCAGAAAAACTACGAATATGGAATTTATGCTTTAGGAGAATACAAATTTGCCGATAAGGATAATCAGTGGCCGGAAGCACACTTCTTCAGCCGGGTTGGAATGAGTAATCCCTCGGTAAGCGAGTTGTCTTTTTTTGGCGGAGGCGGAGTAGCCCTTTCAGGAGTTCTTCAGTCAAATAAAAAAGATGTAGTTGGTTTTGCTGTGGCTTATACCCAAAGCAGTACCAATTATCGCGAACAAGTGTTGATTAGTGGTCAGACGCCAGAGATGGCCGAAACAAATTATGAATGGACTTACAGGTTTCAGCTTCATCCATATATTCAACTACAAGCGGATGTACAGTATGTAGTCAATCCCGGCTTTGACGCCGAATTGTCAAATGCATGGATATTCGGACTGCGGAACATCATTTCATTCTAACAAAAAAATTGAATTGGAATACAAATTACGATACGTCATGAATAACTTTCTAAAAATATTTCTAACTGTTTTCTGTATAGCAGGAATAGCTTCAGCTGATTTAAAGGCACAGCAATCCTCAGAAAACGAACTTATTAATGAGCTGCGCAAAATGGTTAAGAGTGAGGCTTTTAATATAAGTTCACTTATTATGGCTCGTTCCACTATCGACTTTGACAGCGATGGAACACGTAGAATGACAGTTCCTCAAGCTCGTCTGAAAGTAACAGGAAAGCTGGATGGTGGATTTAGTTACAACCTTCATTTTGATGCAGCAGACAACAGCATTTTGCTGGATGCTATCATTGGATATAAAATTAGCGATGGCGCAAACTTCACTGTAGGTGCACAAAAACCAGGCATCAGTTACGAATTTTTGACGGGGCCGCACAAAATCGACTTCGTAAGTCGTAGCCAGGTTGTTACCGCATTGACTCAGAACCGCGATATTGGTGCAAAACTTAGCGGTGATCTCAATGATAACTTCAATTACAGTGTTGGTATTTTTAACGGTAATTCGCTGAATAGCAATGACAATAATAAATTTTACTATGCTGGCCGCCTTGGCTTTAGCTCCGATGAAGGTACACTGGTAGGTGGCGTGAATGCCGCTTTTGGTGATAAAAACGGCACTTCAATCACAGGAAAAGTACTGCCAGCTATTGATGGCGAACGAGTAATCTACGGTGGTGACCTTCGCTTTGAAAACAGCCAGGTAATTTTGGCGACAGAAGTGTTAGGAGCCAGCCTGGAGTACGCCGGTATTCCTGACAAAGACAATGTTTTTGGCTTCCATGTAACAGGTGGTTACAAGTTTTCTGAAAAAGTAGAAATGCTGGCTCGTTATGAGCAATTCAACTCTGATGTGCTTTCCAGTGTAGAAACTGAACGTGCCGTGATCGGGTATACTCATTATCCTACAGGACAAACAGCATTCAGAATTAACTACTTATTGCCCCTGGATGATTCCGCTTTTGAGAATCACGGACTGGCTCTCAATTACCAAATTTCGTTCTAAACCAACGAAACATTCATAGCATAACTTACAATAGTAGTTATATATCATAGTTAGTTGTTAGCATAAAGAAGCCCCGGTTAATGCCGGGGCTTTTTCATTTTCTCTAAATGAGCTTCGCTCACTATTCAGGAGTCTTTTTGTTGCCAGTCAACCTTTTTGGTAACAATATAAAGTCCTATTAATACCAGCGGGATACTCAATAACTGTCCCATATTAACGGGCCATGCGGCTGCGAAATCAGCTTGTGGTATTTTGGTGTATTCCAGAAAGAAACGGCCACTAAATAACAGGATAAGAAACATCCCAAAAAGAGAGCCTTCCGGTGGATGCGCTTTATATTTTTTGTAGATGGTCCAAAGTACGGCAAAAACCAGCAGGCACAGTATAGCTTCGTACAGCATGGTAGGGTGACGGGGTACCATCCCGGCTTGTCCCGGTAAATTGGTGAAGATTATACCCCAGGGAGCATCGGTAACGTGTCCATAAATTTCAGAATTAAAGAAATTACCGGTGCGTATAAAGGCCCCACCTACAGCGGTCGGTATCACGACGCGATCGGCGAGCCACCAAAAGGTCATGCCGGGAGCTTTCTTGGCCTGGTAATACATAGCCACGATAATACCCACAGCGGCGCCATGACTGGCAAGCCCGCCTTTCCATACGGCCAGCACTTCGTCTAAATTCCGCAGGTAGTAGCTTGGATCATAAAAAATAACATGTCCAAGGCGAGCACCTATTACCGTACCAACCAGTATCCAAGTTAAAATGCTTTCCATCTCTTCAGGTTTACGACCTGCATCTTTCCACATTTTTACCCCAAACAGGTAACCGGAAACAAAAGCCCCGGCAAACATGAGTCCATACCAGCGGGGGGCGAGAGGCCCTAACGAAAATATTTCAGGATCGATCCCCCAAGAGAGGTTTTCAAGAAGTGCTAAAGCTGTAATCATAAAAATTGTTGGTGAGTATTCGCAGGGAAAATAAGAAGCTGTCTATGATAAAAAAATTTCTTTACTACTTGTGAACAAGCGCGTAATAGTTTTCAAAAAGAGAAACAAATTATCGCCTCATTTTTTCAGCCAAATGCCTATACTTGCATCAGAATGCATTTCGATAATCAAGCATAGAAAACACAATACATTGAATCAGGAACGAAGATTTTTGAGGCCGCGCAGGCAACTGGTTGAGCAGTTGCGAAAAAAAGGCATTGAAGATGAGCGTGTTTTACAGGCTATTGGGAAAATACCGAGACATAAACTCATTGACACCGCCCTGCACAGCAAAGCTTACGATGATACCGCTTTGCCGATTGGCATGGGCCAAACCATTTCTCAGCCATTTACTGTAGCCGCCCAAACTGAACTTCTTAATATTGAAAAAGGTGAAAAGGTTTTGGAGATTGGTACCGGCTCCGGCTATCAATGTATGGTTTTATGCGAACTGGGGGCTGAGGTCTACAGCGTTGAACGCCATAAGGAATTATATTTCAAGGCCAAAGAGGCTTTACGGGAATTTGGCTACAAAGCCATGCTAAAGTCAGGCGACGGAACCCTTGGGTGGTCGGCTTATGCGCCCTATGATGGTATCGTAGTTACTGCAGGAGCGCCTGTGGTACCTGATGACCTGGTACAACAATTAAGTATTGGCGGGCGACTTGTAATCCCCGTTGGAAATGATGAAAGCCAGATGATGCTGCGCATCAGACGAACGGCCGAAAATGAATACGAACGCGAAGAATTTTCTAATTTTAAATTTGTGCCATTGATTGGTGAAAAAGGATGGGGAGAGGGGTAGTGACTGAAGAAACTCCTGAATCACCCAAAGACACAACCTCATTTAAAGAAGCTCCCTTTTTGGCCCTAAAAGGCTTTTTAATGGGGTCGGCGGATATCGTACCCGGCGTTAGCGGAGGCACGATGGCTTTAATTGTAGGCATCTACGAACGCTTGCTAAATGCCATTAAAAGTGTAAATGGCCGGTTTCTGAAACTGTTCTTCACTTTTAAATGGAAACAGGCTTTTGGTGAACTTCACCTGTTGTTCCTGGTGAGCTTGTTTGCGGGTATTTTTGCAGCGCTTGGATTTTTTACTAAGATAGTACCGTTGCAGATATACATGTTTACCTATCCAGAAATAGTCTTCGGGCTGTTCTTTGGGTTGATACTCGGCTCCATTTACATTTTGATAAAGGCCTTAGAGCGGTTCACAAAAACAGAAATGCTAATGCTTGTTCTGGGGATGGCTTTCGGAATATGGATCGTATCCTTGGTTCCGGCAGATACTCCTGAACATCCGGCATTTGTATTCCTCAGTGGTTGTATTGCCATTTGCGCAATGATCCTGCCGGGAATTTCCGGTTCTTACCTGTTGCTTATCATGCGCAAATATGATTATCTGTTAAGCCAGATTGGTAAACTCGGTGGCGTAGAGACGGTTGACGGGCTGCTTGGTCTGTTACCCTTTATGGTAGGAGCTGTGGTCGGCTTGGCCGCATTCTCCCGTTTTCTGTCGTGGTTGCTGGGGCGCTATCATGCCCAAACCATTGCCGTACTCATTGGCTTTTTGATTGGGTCTCTGTATGTGATCTGGCCCTATCAGCACAGAGAATATGTGGAGCAAGTTCGGGAAACCGAAGTGTTGTATATGACCGAACCCAGGGTGCAGGAGTTGATGGAAAATCCTCCCAATACCAACCTGCCAGAGTTTGAACGTCTGGGAGAAGTCTTCAATGAAGAATCCACCTTTGATGAAATGAAGCAGGTGGAAATTGAAACGGTCAAAAAGAAACTGATTCACACCGAGCCCTATGTACCCGGCTGGCTGGGCGACAAAACCGGCGATGATCCCAATGTTTGGGGAGGTGTGTTGGGTATTTTGGTAGGCATGATCATGGTGGGCGGACTGGAACGGCTGCGGAAGTACTAATAAGTTCTTGATCGACTAACAAAAGTGTTTTTATAAACCTCTGGCTGTCATTTCGCGGCGTAGGCCCGAAATCTAATTGATCTATAAATTTCAACGTAGGTCTACTGGCAATAATAAGATTCCTGCTTCCGCAGGAATGACTTCTATCGGGTTTTGCAGATATTCAAAAAAGTTATAATGGTTGTTTAATCAACAATTGCGGATCCGAAAACGCCCGTTTAATTCCACTTCAAGCTGCTTCCAATTGGGCAGGAATTTCTCCATAATTTGGTAGAAACGTTTGCTGTGCAAGCGCTCCAATAAATGTGTCATTTCGTGCACCACTACATATTCCAGCAGTTCAGGACTTTTCTTGGCTAATTCCAGGTTTAGCCAAATGCGTCGCTGCCTAATATTACAACTGCCCCAACGGGTCTTCATCTGCTTCACTCCAAACTCATTCACACGTACACCCATCGGCTTTTCCCATTTATTGATCAGTCCGGGGATTTGCTTCTTTAGTTCAGCCCGATACCATTCCGTAAGCACCCGTTCTTTCTTTTCAGCAGAACTTCCGGCAGGTACAGAAAGGTGTAGAGTGTCTGTCTCATGGTCAACCAATACTTCTTGAGATTGTTTGCTATGAACAATATTCAGTGTAAAAGCCCTGCCACTTACATAATGTGTCTCACCGTCTTCAAATGTTTTTGGGGTGATCTTTTTCTTAGCCGGTTTATCCAATAGTTTTTGTTTAATCCAGGAGTATTTCTGGGTGATAAAGCCTTCGGCATGTGCTAAAGTGGCTCGCCTGGGTATGGATAAACGAACCTGCTGTTTGGAAGGATAAACGCGCAAGTTTAGGTTTTTAACATTTTTGCGGCGTACTTCAACCTGAAGATCCTTTACGGCAATAGTATATTTGCTATATATTTTTCCTCGTGACAAGGCAGCTGATATAATGAATAGTTTGTAGGATTATAATCGATCAAAAGAGTAGGGGTAGAGCGGGAAGAATACAAATCTGAATAAGTAAAAAAGCGGGTGTTCTTAGATCAAAAAAATTATGGAATCTTTTTTCAGCTATTCCCCTTTATAAAGATATGAGCCTTAGGCACATACACTTAATCGCCAATAATAATCAATTTACACATACATGAATTTTGATCCGCAAAGTATTTATGAACTGATTTCAGGCAAGCTAGAAAACTGGATTACCACTGCCATAGAGATGCTGCCCAACCTGGTGATGGCATTATTAGTCATGCTATTATTTTATGTGCTGGCAAAGATCATCAGGAAGTTTACCGGGAAACTGCTTTCAAGGGTTACCGGCAATAAAACCGTTACCGCCCTCATTCAAACAGTATTGGCAGTGCTGGTGATTGGCATTGGGGTATTTTTTGCCCTAAGTATTTTAAATCTGGATGGCACAGTTACAAGCCTGTTGGCCGGTGCTGGTATCATAGGTCTGGCTTTAGGTTTTGCATTTCAGGATATCGCTGCCAATTTCATTTCAGGTATTCTGCTCTCCATTCGTCACCCTTTTGGAATTGGAGATATTATTGAAACCAACGATTATTTTGGAACCGTTCAGAAACTAAACCTGAGAAATACGGTCATTCGCACGGCTCAGGGACAAATTGTGTATGTACCTAATAAAGTGGTGTATGAAAACCCATTCACCAATTATACTAAAAATGGAGAGCGCCGAATCGATTTAGCTTGCGGTATCTCTTATGGTGATGATCTTGAAAAAGTTAAGAAAGTAGCCTTAGATGCTATTTCCAGTGTTGAACAGCGAGACCAGGATCGAGACGTAGAATTCTATTTCTATGAGTTTGGAGGCAGCTCAATCAACTTCTATGTACGGTTTTGGGTTGATTTTCATAAACATCCGGATTTTTGGAGCGCTCAAAGCGAAGCTATCATCAAACTGAAAAAGGCTTTTGATAACGAAGACATTATGATTCCATTCCCAATCAGAACACTGGATTTTGGAATTCGTGGTGGAGAAAAACTAAATACTATGCTGCCTGATACGAGTTCTGCGAATGGTTCAGAAGGCAATGCTGAAGGCGGTAGTGGAGAGTAAAACCCTAAAATCTATACGTTGATTTTACCCATCAAAAAAAGCTCCGGGAATTAACCGGAGCTTTTTCTTTACTATAATATTTTGAAATGGTTGGAACCTGATAAATCTTAGAATCGTGAATTAACCACGTTGTTATAAACCGAGCCAAAGTTGAATTCCAGCCCAAAGGAACCCCGATAGTTATAGGAAGTGGCTTGCTGCTTTAGGTTCAGGAGGCGTTCCTCTTCGGAAACCTCTCCGGCTGCAAGACTCAACTGGTCATTTATCACAGAATAGCGTCCGGAAAGAAAAACAGAGAGTCCACGCATTACGCGCATGTTGAGACGCAAGCCCATATTCACGCGGTTCAAGCTAAAGTCGTGCATGTAGTTGCCTGCATCCAGCCAGCCGTATATACCGCCCCAAGGTTGGGTGAAGTCGGTGCGAACACTGAGCTCCTGTCTCCACAAAAACTCTTCTTCCTCTTCATAAATGGTAGCTTCAGTATAGTCGTAGTGAGAGCCCAGCACGCCATAGCGGAAAGTGACTTCACGCCGGGTATGCTCGTGGTAGGGGAATAAACTGTATTCAATGGAGGGGGTAGCGCCGATACTTAAATCAATGTTATCCTGGGTGGAGGTTCGGATACGGGAATAGCTACCTATGGTCCAGTGATCACCAAGACTATGGGCCAACAAACCAAAAAAGCTTCTGTTTTCGGTGACATAGATATCAGTCTCTTTATTGCCTTCATCGTCTTTTGAATAAAATGTCTGCTTTTCATAGCTCTGATCGTATTCCAGCCGAATTTTCCAGTTTTCAGTGATACGCCGGGCGTCAAGACTACCGCCAACCCAAAGTTCTTCCTCTGATTGTTCGCCGCTGAAGTTAGTACTTGCCCCTATGCGGAAAATCCAGCTGTTCCAGGGGTCGGTTTCTTCAATTTCCTCCCCGGTATTCATTATCCCTGAGAAATTCACATTAAGCTCTGAAAGTACATCCCTATCCGCTAAAAAGTAAACGAGTCCAAGCTTCACATACTTTACCAGCCGGTTTCTCATCATGTCGTTTGTATCAGACTTTGGACTGATAAAAGTCATCTCCTGGGATTGCGTGTTCAGGGAATTCAACCCAATGAAGTTCAGGGTATGCTTCCAGCCGCCGCTGCCCGTTTGCTGCAGGGTAACCAATAGGTGCACTTCGGCGTCTGACTGATCTCGTACAAAATTGACGAAATTGACTTCTGAGCGTACGTAACTGTCGTTACAACCACGGCAATCCAGGTACACATTTATGGTTTCCCGGGATTGAGAACCAGCTGTTTGCGCTTGGGTAAAAACCGGTACCGTTAACATGAGTAAAATGAGCGAAAAAAAACGAGATGATATCAATGTCCTAAAGAATGCGGCTTTAAATTTAAGGGGCTAATTTAGCCAATATTATCGGTGCACTTTGCAAAAGTGTTAAAAAAAATTAATAACTATTAACAGATGGCCGCCAATTGATAACAGCCATCCGTCAAAGATACATCCGGTTATTGAAGATTTTTTAAATGCTCTTCCAGGTATTCGGTATAGGTTTTGTACAGCAGTACATAGCTCTCACGGTTGTAGGCCACCCCGTGAGCTCCAGGAGGATAGATTCGAAGGTCGGCATCTTTGCCGGCATCGGTGAGTGCCTTCACAAATTGCATGGTGTTTTGTACATGTACGTTTTCGTCCATGGATGAGTGTGCGATGAACATTTTGCCCTGAAGTTTGGGAGCGTGAGTGGTAGGGGCACTTTGGGCATAGCCTTCTTCATTGTTTTCCAGTAAGCCCATGTAGCGTTCGGTGTAGATAGTATCATACAAACGCCAGTCGGTTACCGGAGCGCCAACGATGGCCACCTGAAATACATTGGGATGCGTAAGTATAGAGAAGCTGCTCATATATCCGCCATAGCTGTGCCCGCGAATACCGATGCGGCTTTCATCAACCCATTCGTATTCTGAAGACAAGTATTTAGCTGTTTCTGCAAAATCGTGTGCTTCCCAATGCCCCAAATTCTTGTAGACAATCTTTTCAAAATCGCCGCCATAGCCACCGCTGCCACGGTTGTTTACATTGGCAATAACGTAGCCCTGCTGCGCCAGGTATTGCACCCAGCCACTACTTTCCCAGCTGTTATACACGCCTTGTGCCCCCGGGCCGCCATAAATATTCAATAACAGCGGATAGGATTGCGAGGGATCGAAGTCGATAGGTTTTACGATGGAGCCGTCTAACTCTTGTCCGTCTGAAGTGGTGAAGGTGAAAAGTTCTTTGGGCGCATACACATGTTGTTCTATGTATTTAGAAACCTCAGAGTTATCCACCAGTTTTTCTACCATTTCGCCGGTAGTGCTCCAAAGCTCAACCTGCCGCGGAGTATCCACACTGGAATAGCGATCGATGTACCAGGTGCCATTTTCATCCATATTGATGGAATGTGTACCGGTTTCCCGGGTGTGCTTTTGTTTATTGGAGCCATCAAACTTGATAGAATAAAGATGGCGCTCCAACGGACTTACTTCAGTAGAGGTGTAATAAATGTACTCTGAATTCGGGTTGATAGCGTGAATATTGGTCACTTCCCACTCGCCGTCAGTAACCTGGTTAGTCAGCTCTCCGGAGTAGTCGTAACGGTAGATGTGATTGTAGCCATCGCGCTCAGATACCCAGAAAAATTCTTCCAGGTTTTTAGGGAAGGTAAAATAGTGATTGATGCCTGCAAAAAAGTCAAATACATCAATCCAGCCATTTTCATTTTGCTCTTCCATGATGAGATCGCCTTCGCCGGATTGTACGTCAAAGAAATGCAGCTTGAGGTGATTCTGCGGACGATTCAACCAAACCGTAGCCAAAGTGCCGGGACGTGCGGTCCAGTAAAGGCGGGGGATGTATCCATCCTGTAAATCCAGATCCATCCATTCATTTTCGCCGCTTTCTACATTAACTACGCCAATCTTAATTTTTGGGTTGTCAGCACCTACTTTTGGATAAGGAATTTCTACATATTCAGGATAAGTCCCGGAGTAATCGGTAGACATAAACAGTTTTACATCACGCTCATCCGTTTGCCAATAGGCTATGTACTGGCTGTCGTGCGACCAGCTCCAGGCCTGGGCTAGCCCAAATTCTTCTTCATATACCCAGCCAAAACGACCGTTATAAAAATTCTTGGCGCCACTGTCTGTGAGCTGTGTTTCAGTTTCACTGTCTAAATCATACACATATAGATCTCCTTCCCGCTCATAGCCTACTTTGGAACCGTCGGGAGAGAGTTCAGCGGTCATGGCATCTTTAACCAGCACATTTAGCTCACCGGATTCTACCTCGTAATAGTAGTAATCAGAAATGCCCGAACGCCGGTAAATAGGCCGGAAATTTGATTGGAACACGATAAAGCGGGAGTCATCGGTCCACTGAAAAGAATCATATTGGAATGTTTCATCGGTTCCCGGCGTGTTGAAATCAGAAGTGGAAAAAATGAGTTCGTCCTCGCCGGATGCGGGATCATATGACCGGATTTCCGATGCATTGGTATCAGAATTGCGCTGGGTGTAGGAATACTGCTGTCCGCCGTTGATCCAAACCACATTTGAAGGTCCACTTTCGCCGCTCAGGTTGCCGCTGTTGAAGAGAGCTTCCTGAATATTGGCATATCGTGTTTTATCCTGGGCGTTTGCCGGTATGCTTAATGCGAGAGCCAAAAAACATACAAACAGGGAAAAAAGGGGGCGCAATCGGGAGGTATCCATAGTATGAAGCATTAATTTGAATAAATATGATTGTGAGTGCTGGCAGAAGATAATAACTATGATGTTTCCATATTATTGGTAAACAGATATTAACAAAAGTGAGTCAGCTATAAGATTAAAATTTAACCCTATAACTGATCAAGTAAAGTGAAACTAGCTTTGTTTAAGGAGCAGCTGAATGATTTACCCAAGTTCACATTAAGTGCATGGGCTTCAATAATATGGGCAATTTAACGGATGGAATTCCATTCATTTTTGATGTCTAACCAAGTCCAAGACGTCCTTTAATAAACCCATAGACTTTATTAAAGGCATCTACGCGTTTGTTTTGTGCCTGAGTTGCATCTGTGGCTGCTTCAATATTAGCCTCAATGTCATTCTTTTCAGGCAGAGAAATGGTTTCCAGTTTTTCTTTAATGTCGGAAAGAGTCATTCCTTGGATTTGCATCTTCAGTTGCCCGATTTTGCTCTCATTCAAAGTTTTCTGCAAAGGTGGCAGCCCCTCAAGTGCCTGTTCCAGTTCTTCAATTTTTTCGTCCAATTCTTGCTTAGTCATTTGTTACCCCTAATGATTCTATAGTTTGATTGAGTTGATTGAGCCCGTTCGTGAGTGTTGGAATCCTATTGTTCATTTGTTGTACCAAGGCTTCAATACCCGGCAGGTTCAGCACATCATTAACGACGGCTTCTCCAGCTTTTTCAGACTGGATGTAGGCATCCAAAGCAACATGTACTTGCTTGAGCTGTTTGAGATATTCCTGCAGTTCTTGCGACTGTTCCCGGATAGTGGCCAGATCTTCAAGCAGCTTGATTTTGTTCCGGTTAGCCGTTTCCATGGATGCGGCGTATTGGGTGAGGGCCTGGCTGACTTCTTCCGCACTAAGTGTTTCATCAGCCAGTAGAGTGGAAAAGCGCTCGGTATCTTCTTTGGCTAGTTGGTCTATGCGTTCTGTTGCTTGCAAAACTAACTTTTCAGAAGCCAATACCAGTGCTTCCGATTGAATGGCAGTAGCCTCAATAGCGGCATCCAGGTAATCGTTTTGCTTCACGGAGAGTTTTTTGACCTGATAAGGCGTTCCACAGGCCGATAGGGTAATAAGGAGAATCAAAAATCCCCCGATAGTTTTTGTATTCATTTGTACACCTCGTAATATTATTTATTGGAATGGGATAGTAGTACCTCTCAATTTTTTAAAATCCCGAAAATATAATTCCAATGTACTATTCCTGAACAAATCATAAAAGTCAGGATTGTGCAGTATAATTTGCCGGTGAATCAGGTCTATTTATTGGCCCCAACCGAGAGTTTAAAATCCTGCACTTTGCGTGCAGCACGTTAGTATTGCGAAGAAATCTAATGCTAAAGTCATGGAGTCATTCTGAGGGTACTCCCGAAGAACCTTAGCCAGAAAATGATTACCAACCTGCCATTGTCAAAAGTGCTTGGGCTAATGTAAATAACGTTCAGTAAATTAGTTGAATAAGCTACGCAAAATGCAAGATCCATCGGGGGTACCCTCTGGATGACCGGGAGGCTAGAGAAGGCGGGACTTTCAGACCTAAGTCAAACTCCTGCACGTTCAGTCCAAGGTGGTTTAATTAACCATACAGAAATCTCCGGATGTTTTTCTTGGGTGTTTTTTCAAACTCTTCATCGGTTAACTCAATGTGGGATAGCTTCTCATAGGATGCTACGGCCTCGTTGAATTCTTTTCTGGTTTGTTCCGCAAGCTCTTCCAGCTGTTCTGTTTGTAGGTTGTTATTTCCCAAGGCCTCCATATCGGGATGAACCAAGCCTACCAGACGATTTTCACGCTGAACAATCACGCATTCCTGTACCAATGGGAAGTTTGCAAGACGGGCTTCCAGGGCCTCGGGGTAGATGTTTTGGCCGCTGGGACCCAGCAGCATGTTTTTATCCCGGCCCTTGATATAAATGAAATCCTCTTTGTCAATGATGCCCAAATCTCCGGTTTTCAGCCAGCCGTCTTCCGTAAAAGCAGCGGCATTGGCTTCCACATTTTTGTAATAACCCAGCATAACATTGCGGCCCTTAACCTGAATTTCACCCACTTTTTTATAAGGATTTTTACTATCAATCCGGACTTCCATCCGGTCTACAAGTTTTCCTGAAGAGCCTTTTTTGGTGGCATCGGAAGGAGCATAACTAATCAAGGGGCCACATTCCGTCATTCCATAGCCCACGGTAAAGGGAAATTTTATTTTTCTAAAGAATGATTCTGCCTCCGGACTCAGTGCTGCTCCGCCTATTACTACCTCGTGAAAGTTGCCTCCGAAATTCTCCACAATCTTATCTCGCGTTTTTTTGAAGATCAATCCACGAATACCCGGTATAGCCAGCAGCGTTTTGATGGCCGGTTTTTTCAATGAAGGCACGATACGTTTTTTGTACACTTTCTCAATTACCAAAGGCACCATCAAAATAAGATGAGGTTTTACTTCGCCCAGGGCATTCAGCAGAATTTGCGGGGATGGTACTTTGGTTACAATGGTAATATGACAACCCAGCGAAACCGGGAAGAGAATCTCGAAAGCCAGTCCAAACAGGTGGGCCATGGGCAGAAACGATACGATTCGATCCCCAGCCTTAAGAGGCATGTGTTCACGGGCATAAATAATATTCGATTCGATGCTGCGTACCGGAATCATCACCCCTTTAGAAAAACCAGTAGAACCAGAGGTGTATGAAAGAATCAGCAGGTCCTCATCATCCCGTTTGGGAAACCTGAAGTCGTTGCGATGAACAGAGACCGTTTGGCTAAAATCAAAGTTTTTCGCCACATTCGATGCGTCATCCAATACCCTAAAATCATCGGTAGAAATGATGAGGCGTATGTTTCCGAGCTTGGAGTGATCCAGCTTGGAGTAAAGGGAGTCTTCGGCAAAAAGCATGGCCGATTCGGAATGTTCCAGGATGTTATGCACATTTTCGGGCGTAAAATCGGGCAGAATAGGTACAATCACTGCCCCATGCGCCATGATGGCAAAAAAGGTAATGGCCCAGTTGGTAGAGTTGCGGGCATAAAGGGCCACTTTATCTCCGGGTTGGATTCCAGCTTCAGTCATAAGCTGCTTTAATGACTCAATGCGTTCAGCCACCTCTCCAAAGGTGTAAGTGCCTCCGCCATAATCAGTAAACACCGACAAGTCCCAGTGCTCTTGGAAAGCTTGGGTATACATTTGGTCTAATCGAAGCGACGAATCAGGCTGCTGAGGCATAGTCAAAACAAAATTTCTTAAACAAAAAGCGAATATTCTACATCAGGTTAACGCCGTTAAGTTACTTATAATCCTAAACAAGTACCGACCAGTTTATGCTCTTTATTTAGGGGTTTAAGGAGGTTAAAGCAGGAAAAGTAATTGAATGATGTAAGTTTAAACTCTGTTTTGCACATTATAAGTGTAACAAGTACATTTATTATGAGTTGGAGATGTAAAAGCTCAAAGAAAGACGTGCGGCTGCATCAAGAAAGAGCGATCTGGTAAAATCAGTTGCAATTTAATTTCTGTTGTGGAGAAGTGATACTCGCGAATTAAATGACAATATGAATTCATTGGGTGTTGCTGGTAAGGATAAAAATTCTAAAAATGAGATTTATGAGAAAGCTAAATTTGCTATTCATTCTGGCATTAATTGTTGGATTAACCACTGCCTGTAAAGAGAATGGAACCGGCCCTAATGGCAACGGTGGCGGAGATAATGGAGGTGAAGATGAACCATATACTGGTTTGTATGAAGATTTTTATGGGCCTACTTATGCCGATGATTATACGCCTTTGGCCTCCTGGAGTAGCCGTTCGCAATGGAATTTGGCCAATGTGCATGACCCTACGGTGGTTAAAGACGGGGAGTATTTTTACATGTATCAAACGGATGCTTCGTACGGTAATGCCCACCAGGGACACGGCCATTATCCATCCCGCCGCTCCCGGGATTTGGTGAACTGGGAATACAGAGAGGCCGTATTTGATGAAGCGCCTGCCTGGGTAAAAGATTCTTTGAATAACATCCGTGCGAATATGGATCCGGCATTACCTCCCATTGATAATCCGCGTTACGGATTCTGGGCACCGCACGTAACCAAAGTTGGCAACACCTATCGATTGTATTATAGTGTGGTAGTTACCAATCCGATTTTAGGAAATGATGACACCGAATATTGGACGGAACGGGCATTTATCGGGTTAGCTGAATCCAATGATCTCTCTTCCAATAACTGGGAGGATAAAGGTATGGTGATTCATTCGGTGGCAGATGGCCGGGAAACCTATACCCGTAACGGCGGCAACGACTGGAGCGGCTATTTCAAGTTCAATGCCATTGATCCTTCCTATGTAGTAACTCCGGAAGGCGAACATTGGCTGATTTATGGTTCCTGGCACTCAGGACTGGCAGCTGTTGAAGTTAATCCTGAAACAGGAAAACCGGATGAGCTAAATGATCTGGAGGACTTTGGGGTCAGAATAGCCGGCCGAGGAAATGTAAATTCAAACCGCTGGCAGGGATTGGAAGCACCGGAAATTATTTATAATGAAGACACCGGGTACTATTATTTGTTCCTGGCTTATGATGAGCTGGCCGTAGCATATAACACCCGTGTTGCCCGTTCCAGAAATGTTACCGGTCCTTATTATGGTATTGACGGCGGCAATGTAACGGCAGGTGCAGAGGCCTATCCTATCTTAACTCATCCATACAAATTCTATGGTCATCATGGCTGGGTAGGGATCTCACATGGTTCTGTTTTCGAAGATCCGGCATCAGGAAAATGGTATTACTCTTCTCAGGGTCGGCTGCCGCGTGATATCAATGGCATCAATGCCTCCAATGCGGTGATGATGGGGCAAGTACGAGAAATTTACTGGACCGAAGATGGCTGGCCGGTAGTGGCTCCCGAGCGTTATGCCGATGTGCCTGATACCACTATCACGGAGGAAGATATGGTAGGTACGTGGGAGGAGATCATCCTTCGCTATCAGTATCAAACTATGCAGACTTCCTATTACATTACCCTTAATGAAGACAACACGGTGGAAGGGCAGATTACCGGAACCTGGGCTTTCGATGAGGAAAGTCAAACCCTTACCATTAATGATGTCGAGCTGATTGTTGACAGCGCATGGGACTGGGAAGCTTCGCCACGGCGAACAACTATAACATATGCAGGCATAAATTCATCAGGCCGTTCTGTTTGGGGCAAAAAAGTGGATAATTAGTTTCAGATAAAAAAATCCAATGTTTATTAACAGGCTCATGTAAGTAATTGCGTGAGCCTGTTTTAGTTTGAAATATAGCCTGCATTTTTTAACAGATATACATGCTGGATTACTATCCAATGCTTGTTTAAATGCCCTTTTTGCCGTTTATTCGAGCGAGAGCTATTTAAATTTATTCCTGTGGTACAAGATCCCAAACAAATTGTAACACCTTTTGCTTTTGATGTGCATGAAGACCTCTTGGGCTTGCCTCTTGCAACGCCCAAAAGAAGGTTCGCGGCATTAATGCTTGATCTGTTGTTTGCTTCCTTTTTAAGTGCTTTAGGTGCCTGGGTTCTGGCTATTTCAACTTCCATCCTGTTTTTTTGGCTGGCAGTTCGTAACAAAGGAGATTCCTGGTTTAAATATGTCGTACGCTTCGGCGGGGCAGCGATGGCATCCGTATTGGTATTTGCCATTACCTTTCATTACACCAAATCAGAGGATGATTTCAAGGAAGAAACGAAAAATGAAGTAGCCGAAGAAGTTGCGGAAAATACACAAGTGGTTACGCCAGGAGCTGAAGATATAGATTGGTCGGCATTCACGAAAAGGGCTATGAGTATTGATTATTCAGATGAAGAAAAAGCAGAGAAAGCCTGGGAGGAATTAGGCAAAGAGATTGAAAGAAGTGCCGGTGTTTCCGTTGATATTCCTGACTTCGAGAACGATGAGGTGTATCAGGAAGCTTTCAGAGAAAACCTTATCGCTTTATCGTCAGCCATTCAGCAACAGGATTCTGCCGCTGTAGATTCTATCCGGGAGGCTTTGGTTCCGGTTATTGCAAAAGCCGAATTGAATACGTTGGGCAATCAGCTAGAGCAATATGAAAGTGAAAATGATGACCTTGAAGACCGTGTGGAAGAACTCGAGGAGAAAGTAGAAAACCCTTCATTTATACAAAGTACCAGAGCTTTGGCCGCAGATTTCGGGCTGAACTTTGGATGGATTGGTATATATTTTATTCTTTGTCTCCCTCTATTCAGTGGTAGAACTATAGGAAAGAAATTGTTGGGTCTTAAGGTCGTCCGATTGAATAATGAACCCATAGGACTTTGGTATTCATTTGAACGTTTCGGGGGATATGCAGCAGGCCTGGCAACCGGACTGCTTGGTTTTTTCCAAGTATATTGGGATCCAAACCGACAGGGTATTCATGATAAGATCGCGTCAACAGTGGTGGTAGATCTTCGTGAAAAGAAGCGAAAGAAGACTGAAGGACTGAGAAGCAGGGTGCTTGAGACAGAGGAGTAAATTTTGAGCTACTTATCACCTTATCAACATATCACCCAATTACCATATCACTAAACTACCTAATGGCTGATGAGAAGCTGAAAAGCATTCATTGCCAAAATAGCGAGCGTTACCCAAAGGCCTACTTTTTTAGCATCGCATTCTTCAAGAGCTTCGGGGATGAGGTCGGCAAATACCATCCAGATCATAGCTCCGGCGGCCAGGCCCAATCCAAAAGGCAGATACTGCTGAAAAGTTTCTACAAACAGGAAAGCCGGGATGGCCATCAAAGGTTGTGGAAGGCTGGAAAAGATGCTCCACCAGACGGCTTTCAAAGCTGAAGTGCCCTGCGGTACCATCACCAAACTTATAGCCAGCCCTTCAGGAATATTATGCACGGCAATGGCAATGGCGATAAAAACACCGAATTCCATGGTACTGGCAAAAGAGACGCCCACACTTACTCCTTCTGCAAAGGAATGCACGGTCATGATCCCCAAGAACAAAAGCATTTGTTTGCGCTTTCCGCCTATTAAATCACCTACTTCCACCGAGTGACTGTTATCCATCCATCGGTTGGCAACGGCTACCAAGATGAGGCCTGCAACCATGCCTCCCAATGTCATCCATTCACTCACGTTGTAGCCTTCCATGATCAAACTAAAACTGGCAGCGAGCATCAACCCGGATGCAACCGCATTGGATTTGCCCAGCAGGGAAGGGGAGATATCCTTAATAAAGAAAAAGGGTACGGCTCCCAGTCCGGTAGTTACGGCGGTGAGCAGCGCATAAAGAAAAACTTTGATAAGGGGTACTTCCAGCATATCTGCAGTGATGAAATTGAGGGCTTAAAATAGAAAGAGGCCTTGGAATTCCCTAACTGCTTGCGCGGGAGATGGTAATTTAAAAGCAGTCAAAATATGCAGAGTATGATTACAGATTACAGATTCCAAAACAATATTATCCTAAACCTTATTGATACTGTCTACTCTTTTAAGACGGAACACTTTTTTAACTGGTAATAAGTACAATCAAGGTTTCTAAACATTTGCGCGGTTCGTAAAAGCCTCTCCTTGTGAAGGAGAGGTTTGGTGAGGTCAAAGATTAGGGCTTGTAGATTGCCAATACTTAACCGGTTTTTTAATGTTCAGGACACTAATATTTTCAAAATAAAAAAAGCCCTGAAAAGCGAGAACACTTATCAGGGCTTAAAATTTATTTGAACTGCTTATGTAGCTTACAGCACAATTGTTTCGCTGCGCTTGGGACCGGTGGAGATGATAGTAAATTTCACCCCAAGGTATTCCTCAATAAAACGAATATATGATTGGGCAGTAGATGGAAGCTTGTTCCAGTCGGTAACACCACGGATGGAATTTTTCCAGCCGGGAAGCGCCGTATAAACCGGTTCGGCCGCTTCTACATCATCCAGCGAAAGTGGGAAAACATCGGTTTCTTCGCCGTTGATTTTATAACCGGTACAAACCTTGATTTCGTCAAAGCCGTCCATCACATCCATTTTGGTGAGCGTGAGTTCATTCATCCCGTTTAGCTGTACTACATACTTCAGGGCCACGAGATCTAACCAGCCGCAGCGGCGTGGACGTCCGGTAGTAGCGCCAAACTCAGCACCTTTTTCCCGAAGTTTTTCACCGGTTTCTTCATGTAGTTCGGTAGGGAAAGGTCCGTTACCAACCCGTGTACAATATGCTTTGGTAATACCCATCACTTTATTCAGTGCCGTGGGGGGAATGCCTGAGCCTGTGCAAGCACCACCGGCAGTGGGGGAAGAAGATGTTACGTAGGGATAGGTGCCATGGTCAACGTCAAGCAAAGTCCCCTGTGCACCTTCAAGCAATACGGACTTCTTATTTTTTAGACCTTCGTGCAACAAGTTTGTGGTGTTGCAAATAAAAGGCTCCAGCGTTTGGATGGCACTTTCAAGTTCATCCATGAGCTCTTCTGTTTTAAGGATGGGCTCTTCGTAAAGGTTTTCCAGGGCAAAGTTAATGTCCTTAAGATTCTGGTCTATCTTTTGGCGGAGAATGTCACGATCCAGCAAATCCACCATACGGATACCCACACGTGATACCTTACTCACATAAGCCGGTCCGATACCGCGGCCGGTAGTGCCAATGGCATCGCCGCCCCGGCGTTTTTCTTTAAGCTGATCCAGCAGGCGGTGGTAGGGCAGAATGACGTGAGCGGTCTGGCTGATGAAGAATCGGCCATCCAGGCTAAAACCCATGTCCTGTACGTCCTTGATTTCTTTAACCAGCGCAAGCGGATCAATGACCACTCCGTTGCCGATCACACAATCAGCATCTCCGTTAAAAATTCCGGATGGAATGAGGTGCAGGACAAACTTCTTGTCGTCAAACTTCAGGGTATGGCCGGCATTGGCCCCGCCCTGAAAGCGCACTAC
Organism: Gracilimonas mengyeensis; assembly: GCF_900182705.1. Classification (GTDB taxonomy): domain Bacteria; phylum Bacteroidota; class Rhodothermia; order Balneolales; family Balneolaceae; genus Gracilimonas; species Gracilimonas mengyeensis. The sequence continues at coordinate 411,422 of NZ_FXTP01000002.1, forward strand.
GTAGTCTGCTTTATCACTAAGCAGATCTACAATTTTTCCTTTTCCTTCATCCCCCCATTGGGCTCCTATAACAACACGTGTACTCATAATATTCTAAACAATTCAATAAAAAAGGGGTGCAAAACACCCCTCTTTGATTCTGTTAATAATTTATCGGATATCAATCCTGATAAGATTCGGCAGCTTCTTTTACCGATTTGTAATGCTTGAAAACCGTAATGAGTTTTGTAACAACCAGAAGGCTCTCAATTTTGTCGGTAGCATTGGCAATACGGAGGTCTCCTCCTGCTTTACGCATCGTGGTAAGGCCGCCAATTAGCATGCCAAGACCTGATGAGTTCATAAACTTAACTTTACCAAGGTCTACAACAATATTTGTTTTACCGGCATCGATCAGTTCATGTAATTTTTCATTCAGGCTGACCGCATCAGGGCCTCCCATCACGTTACCTTTAAATTCGATAACTACGCTGTTGTAACGTTCGGACGTATTAAAACTCATAGTTTTTTATGTATTTTGAATTAAGATTTTTGGGTACGCTCTTCCAGCTCAACTACCAGGGCGCTGGCTACAAACAGCGAACTGTAAGTTCCTAAGACGATACCGATTAACAGTGCAAAAGAAAAGCCCTTTAACACTTCTCCGCCGAAAATAAATAGTACCAACACCACAAACAAGGTGGTAATAGAAGTAATAACGGTACGGCTCAAAGTGTCGTTAAGACTTTTGTTAACCATGGGCATATAGTCCATGCCTTTGTGCACGATTGAGTTTTCACGGATACGGTCAAATACTACCACGGTATCGTTAAGCGAGTAACCCACAATGGTGAGGAAAGCCGCAATAATGGATTGATCGATTTGCAGGCTGAAAGGTACCAGATCTGCCAGAATGGTAAATATCCCCAATACAATCACCACATCATGTACCAGGGCTGCCACCGCGCCGGCCGAGAAGGTCCAGTTGCGGAAGCGAATAAGGATATAGATGAAGATAATGACAATGGCATAAATGATAGCCTGCAAGGCTCCCCACTTGAGGTCTTCCGCAAAACGGGGACCTACCACATCCGTTTTAATTACGGTTGCGGGATTATCCGGGTACACCTCCTGTACCGTTGAGGTAATGATATCCTGCACTACATTGATTTCGCTTTCATTGTCGGTACGGATCAGTACTTCGTTGCCTTCCTGCCCAAAGAGTTTTACTTCGGGGGTGGCTCCAAGTGGATTAGACAGGTTTTCGCGCAAATCAACTACGCTTACTTCGCTGTCAAACTGAAGTACAAATTCCTTTCCTCCACGGAAGTCAATGCCGTATTGCAGGCCTTTGGTTAAAATGGCTCCGAGTGAAGCCAGGAATAGAACAGCCGAAATGATGTAAGCCATCTTTCGGGTTCCGGTAAAATTAAAACTTGGTGTTTCAAACCATCTCATAATAAGTGTCCTTTTGTCGTTTTAAAATTCTTTGGGGATTAACCGAATGTTACGGTTGAGGGCTTGTTCTGGCTCAGGTAATCAACAATTACACGGGTGATTACGATAGCGCTAAACAGCGATGCTACAATACCGGCCATCAGTGTAACCGCAAAACCTTTGATCGGGCCAACTCCAAAACTGAACAGGATGATGGCAACAAAGAAAGTGGTTACGTTGGCGTCAATAATCGCACTCATGGCGTTGGAATAACCAGCTTCAATAGAAGCTTTCATGGTTTTTCCAGTTCGCTGTTCTTCCCTGATTCGGTCAAAGATCAGCACGTTTGCATCTACCGCCATACCGATGGTTAATACAATACCGGCAATACCTGGCAGGGTCAGCGTGGCTTTGAAAGCCGCTAAAATCCCCAGAATAAAAATGATGTTGAGCAATAGCGCAAGGTCAGCGATACCTCCACCTGTGCGGTAATACACAATCATGAAGATGGCTACGATACCCAGGCCAACCAATACGGAGTTAAGTCCGGCACTGATCGATTCAGCACCCAGGGTAGCACCTACAGTACGCTCTTCAAGAATCTCAAGAGGAGCGGGCAGGGCACCTGAAAGCAGGATGTTAACCAAATCCTCTGCTTCCTGTACGCCATCAAGTCCGGTGATGGAAGAACGGCCGTTTGAGATTTTGGTTTGTACATTTGGATAAGAGAATACATATCCGTCGAGCACGATGGCAACCGGCTTGCCTATGTTGGCGCCGGTGATACGGCCCCATTTGCGAGCGCCTTCACTGTTCATGCTCATGGATACTTCCGGTACGTTGGTGGCAGGATCAAACTGAACACTGGCGGCTTCAATAACTTCACCGGTCAATTCGATTTGGGTTCGAACCCCAATAAGCTGGTATAGATCCTGTCCGCTTTGGCCAGGCAGCGGGTTGGCACTCCACATCACCGTTGTGTTGCGGGGCATCATGCGCTGAATATCTTGCGTTCTAAGCAGATCCATCACTCGGGCAGTATCTTCGGGTGTGGCATAACCAACCAGGTAAGGACTTTGCGCAGGTACCAGTACTTCTTCAAGCGGGTTGAATTGAGACTGAGCGGCAGAATCGGTTTGGGCTGAGTCTGCATCCGCATCCTGATAGGTATCATAATAGGTATACAGCTGATCTACAAAAGAGCTGAATTCATTGGCGTCGGCAGCCAGACGGAATTCCAGGCGGGCCGTACCTTTCAGCAGGTTACGCACACGCTCTTTGTCTTCTACGCCAGGCAGCTCAACCACAATACGGCTTTGCCCCTGTTTTACGATAGAAGGCTCGGTTACACCGTAACGGTCAACACGTGTACGGATAATTTCGATAGCTCGTTCGAGGGCAGATTCCCGCTGGTTTTTCAGGTAAGTGGCAATCTCCTCGTTGGTAGAACGGCGGGTGATGTCCATGGCATCGTTACGGTAATAACGGCTGAGACGGGCATCGGGATCGCGGCTTTCAAATTCAGCAACCATCAGATCGATGAAATCTTCGCCGGTTTCGATGGACTGATCACGTGCGGTTTGAATCACATCAGTGAGCAGCTGATCGGCATTCTCGCCAGCCAGTTCTTGCACCAGTTGAGGTACACCCACTTCCAGCGTTACGTGCATACCGCCCTGAAGGTCAAGACCAAGAGAGAGGGTGTTGGCTCGAAGTTCTTCAAGGTCTTCACCGTTTTCTTCCCGGTACTCGGCTGCTTCCGAAGGGCTGAGGTCGTCAATATAATTTTGCTCCAGGGTCCATTGAATGGTAGGGAGTAGGTAATAAATGGTCAGGGCCAGGAAAGCCACTATAGAACCAATTTTAAATCCGTTTCCTTGCATAATAGTTGATTTTAGTAGTTTGAAAATTGATTAGGGATAAAAAAGAAAAAGAATAAAGCGCATCAGCTAATAGCTGCTGCATGCTTCATCATGTCAGCACTTTTGCATCAAAAAAATTGAAAAGTGTTGAGATAAAAAGAAAAGAGAAAATTCTATGGGGCACCGATAGCCGTACCACCTGAAAGAGGAGAAATGTGATAATCAATCGCGACTATGGCGGTTTGTTCGACGATATTTCCAGAAAGTGCAAAAGCAAGCTGCTGATCAGCAGTAAGGGATTTAGCCTGAAAAGTCAGCCCGTCAACCGGTAAAACCGAGTGTGGCTGAGCTTGTTTTATAATGACGGCTTTCCCCATGCCAGAAGAAGAATGCTGATAGGCATTCCATTCTTTAAGCAGCACACGAAATACTTCGCCTTCATCTTTTGATTGCGCATCAACCGGAAGCTCAAAATCTTCAGCATGAGCTTTAACCAGCGATGAGGCTTCACGAATCACCGATTCCAGTTCGCTTTCGGATTTGGATAATCCGCGAATCTGGTCAGCTACGTCACTGTTGCTGTTTGTTTTCAGGTTTGATTGCAACCAAAAGGCAAAGGCGTCCTGGCTGGTATCATCCCCAATAGGCTTGATGAAACAGAATAGCAAGCCCAGCAGCAAAGTGCAGACACTATAAATTCGGGTGATATGTGTTCTGAAAAATTTCATCAGACATAGAAGATAACGAACTCAGCATCAATTATGAACCGAAATTTATAATGGATAAATAACAGTAGTTTGAGAAATCTCGGGAACTGATATTGCCGAAGAACTCATCGGGAAGTGGAACATGTGAAATCCAGAATATGAAAAAGAAATTACTTGAGAGGTACTCAAAGCGGCATATCCCATTTTCAAAGAAAAGGGAGCAACCATTCACGTGAATGTGCTGGTTATGGCAACTTTATTAAAGTGAACCCTGAGAAACGAGTGAGAATAATGATGGTAACGTCGGTTCAAAATGATCCATTTGGCTTGAATGACGATCAGATATGTTTGTAAGAATGATTACGGATTAGAGCTGGTTATCTAAGTACTTAAATAACAAAGAAATCATTTATGTACGATAAAGATCAGCTTCTAAAGACTATTGAAAAAAGGAATCCTCATCAAAAAGAATTTATACAGGCAGTGAGCGAGGTGTATAGTGATGTGATTCCTTTCATCAACAACTCGGATGGAAATAAATATCAGGCTTCTTCCATCCTGGAACGTCTGGCAGAGCCTGACCGGATCATCCGCTTTCGGGTAACCTGGGAGGATGACGAAGGGAATGTTCAGGTAAACAGGGCCTGGAGAGTGCAATTTAATAATTCAACCGGGCCTTATAAGGGAGGCATGCGCTTTCATCCCTCTGTAAATGAAAGTGTATTGAAGTTTTTGGGATTTGAGCAGTGTTTCAAAAATGCACTCACTGACTTGCCGATGGGCGGAGCCAAAGGAGGGTCAGATTTTGATCCCAAGGGAAAAAGTGATCAGGAAGTGTTTCGATTCTGCAGCAACCTTATGCAGGAATTGCACCGGTATATTGGGGTAGATACCGACGTGCCGGCCGGGGATATCGGAGTTGGAGTGCGTGAAATCGGATACCTGTTTGGCCAGTATAAAAAAGTGACCAACCGGTTTACTGGTACTCTTACTGGCAAAGGTATCAGCTTTGGGGGAAGCCTGATCCGTACGGAAGCTACGGGTTACGGGCTCATATATTTTGTGGATCAGATGCTGCAAAAGGCAGATGATGGTCTGGAGGATAAAGAAATCCTGATTTCCGGTAGCGGGAATGTGGCCATTTACGCCTGCGAAAAAGCGTTGGAACAAGGCGCGAAGGTAATCAGTATGTCAGACTCTGACGGAACAGTGATTGATAAGGACGGCATTGATGAAGACAAGCTGGCCTACATCAAAGACTTGAAAGAAGTGCGCAGAGGCAGAATTTCAGAATACGCCGATGAGTTTAACTGTGAATACCTGGAAGGAGAAAAGCCTTGGGGAGTTGAAGCAGATATTGCCCTGCCTTGTGCCACGGAGAATGAAATTGGAAAAAGTGATGCCGAAAGCTTAATAGATAACGGCATTTCTTTAGTTGCTGAAGGAGCAAATATGCCCTGCACTAATGAGGCATCAGAACTATTTAGAAATTCAGAGATCTTGTACGCGCCCGGAAAAGCTTCAAATGCGGGCGGAGTAGCAGTATCCGGACTGGAGATTGCCCAAAATAACATTCGGATAAACTGGTCGGCCGGAGAGGTTAATGATCGTCTTCAGGATATAATGAGTAATATCCATGACCGGTGTTACGAGCATGGGAAGAAGGATGGTGAGGCAACAGATTATGTGAAAGGGGCGAATATAGCCGGCTTTAAAAAAGTGGCGGACTCCATGCATGCTTTCGGTCCGCTATAGAATCGACACACACCATTCCATATCATTGGTACAATAGAAGAAAGGCATGAAGTGATTCCATTAAAGAGGTTATGCCGTTACTTTCTTTAGCCGATCAAATTCTTCTTTGAGGAATTTTCCGGTGTGCGAATGTTCTGCATTTGCCACTTCTTCCGGTGTGCCTTGGGCAATGATCTCTCCACCGCCACGTCCGCCTTCAGGCCCCAAGTCAATAATCCAGTCTGCTGCTTTGATGAGGTCGAGATTGTGTTCAATCACAATCACGGTATTACCTTTCTCCACCAGGCGCTGAATTACATCCACCAGCATACGTACATCCTGGAAATGGAGCCCGGTAGTAGGTTCATCCATCACGTACAGTGTGTCGCCGGTGCCCACTTTTGAAAGCTCCCTGGCCAGTTTGATGCGTTGTGCCTCCCCGCCAGAAAGGGTAGTGGAAGCTTGGCCAAGCGTGAGGTATCCAAGCCCGACATCTGTTAAAGTGCCCAAAATCCGGCTTATGGCCGGCTGTGCATCAAAGAATTCGGCGGCTTCGCGGATGGGCATCTGTAGTACATCAGAGATGTTTTTGCCTTTGTAATAAATTTCCAGCGTTTCCCGGTTGTAGCGCTTGCCGTTGCAGGTTTCACAGGTCACGTACACATCCGGTAGAAAGTTCATCTCAATTTTGCGAACGCCATCGCCATTACATTCTTCACAGCGGCCGCCTTTCACATTAAAAGAAAAACGTCCCTGATCGTAGCCGCGAATTTTGGATTCGGGCAGTTCCGCAAACAACCGGCGGATGTGATCAAATACTTTGGTATAGGTACCGGGGTTGGAGCGGGGAGTTCGTCCAATCGGAGACTGATCAATGGAAATAATCTTGTCCACATTGTCAATTCCTTCCACCGTATCATAGGGCAGGGGCACCGTTTTGGATTTGTAAAAGTAATTGGAAAGAATAGGCACCAGCGTTTGGTTGATGAGCGAGCTCTTACCGCTGCCGCTCACGCCAGTTACGCAAATAAATTTACCCAGTGGAACGTCCAGGTTTTGATTCTGGAGGTTGTGTCCGCGAGCGTTTTTTATCTGGATAGATTTGTCGTTACCCTCCCGGCGCGATTCGGGGATTTCAATGACTTCTTCATCTTTCAGAAATTTGGCCGTGTCAGAGTCAGGATCAAGTTCATCGGGTTTGCCGGAGGTTACAATGTGTCCACCGTTCACTCCCGCGCCCGGACCTAAATCTACCACAAAGTCAGCGTGTTCGATGGTTTCCCGGTCATGTTCAACCACCAATACGGAATTACCAAGATCACGCAGAGTTTCCAGCGAATTGATGAGCTTGATGTTATCGCGCTGGTGCAGCCCGATGCTGGGTTCATCCAAAATATACAACACGCCAACCAGCTGTGTACCGATTTGGGTAGCCAGACGAATACGTTGCGCTTCACCTCCACTTAGGGTTTGTGCTTCGCGATCAAGAGATAGATAATTCAGCCCTACGTTTAACAAAAAGTCCAGCCGGTCGCGAATTTCCTTCAGCACCTGGTTACCAATCGTCTGCTGCCGCTCGGTCAGATTGATGCCGTACAGCGTATCGCGTAGCTGTTTGATATCTTTCGCCACCAAATCGTGGATGGTATATCCGTCAATTTTGTAGGAGAGAGCTTCCTGATTCAACCGCCCGCCATCACACTTGGGGCAAGTAATGCGGTCCATAAAAGCCTTAGCCTTATCCCGCTGCTTGTTGGATTTGCTGTTGTGATATTGATCGATGATGGTATTCCGCAGCCCTTCAAACTTATGTTTGTAGGTTACGGAATTGTCTTTGAAGTCGTAGCTTACGGAGTATTTTTTCTCCCCGCTGCCATTCATGAGCACTTCTCGAAGCTCTTCGGGATAATCTTTGATAGGCGTCTCAAAATCCATATCAAAGCTATCCAAAATGGCCTTAAGCTGCTTAAATACAAAGATATCACGCGGAGCGCCAAGATATCGGATGCCGCTGTCAGCAATACTTTGTTCAGGATTGGGAACCAGTAAATCCCAGCTTACATCATAGGTGTAGCCGAGTCCCTCGCATTTTGGGCAGTAGCCGTAGGGCGAGTTGAAAGAAAACAGATTGGGAGCGGGATCTTCGTACGCCAGTCCGCTTTCCGGATCAAATAAGTTCTGGGAATACAGCTTGTCGTTGATTTCCTCACCATCTTTAATAGCCAAAATTACGTTGCCATCGGCCATTTCCAGGGCCAGGCGAATGCTGTCGGCTATACGTTTTTCACTTTTTTGAGAGATCACAAAGCGGTCTACCACAATCTCAATATTGTGGGTTTTGTAGCGATCCAGCTTCATATCCTCTTCCAGATCGCGGAATTCACCGTCAATGCGGGCTTGTACAAATCCCTGCTTGATGGTTTGTTCGAATAGCTCGCGGTAATGTCCCTTGCGGCCACGTACTACCGGCGCCAGGCAGTAGGCTTTCGTGCCTTTGGGCATATCCATAATGTTTGCTACTACCTGATCGGCCGACTGTTTCTCCATCTTATTCCCGGTTTTGTAGGAATAAGGCGTGCCAATGCGCGCATACAGCAATCGCAGAAAATCATAAATTTCGGTAACCGTACCCACCGTGGAGCGAGGATTACGGTTGGTGGTTTTTTGGTCAATGGAAATTACGGGCGACAGGCCGTCTATAAAATCAACGGCAGGGCGTTCCATCATCCCCAAAAACTGCCGGGCATAGGCGGAGAGCGATTCCAGGAACCGTCGCTGGCCTTCCGCATAAATGGTATCAAAAGCCAGCGATGATTTTCCTGAACCGGAAAGTCCGGTGATAACCACGAGTTGCTCGCGGGGAATGTCGATGTCAATATTTTTGAGGTTGTGTTCGCGGGCGCCGCGTACTACAATGTTGTGCTGCAAAGGAATGGGGGTTTTTGGATTTCAGAACTTCGAAAAATACAAAACAGCATTGGGAAAAGCTTCATTCCTTTTTGGGTGATATGGTGGTGGGGTAATATGGTGATATGGTAGTGGGAGTGGTTTTGGCAACGGGGTAGTATTTTCCAACACCTCTCACAATCAAAACAGGAACAACTGTTTTGATTGATCTCTCCTCAAGGAGAGACTTCTCGGGACTAAATGATAGCTACGATGCTTTAATTAAGGGTGTGAAGCATAATACCAACCGGTAAAAGTCCTTCCTTGAGGAAGGTGCCTTGGTTTTGGCTTGCCAAAACCGGCGGAGGGTGTACGATGGTGGGTACAACTCATTGGCGTCCTAAAGACTCACTATAACTGCATACAGGTACGAAAGTGGACACAGCTAAGGGATGTAATCCTGGAAACTCCGAAATTCAATGTTCAGTGTTGAATGTTCCTTATTCGATATTCCCCTGCAACCATTCAGCCCGAAGTTGTATAGCGGCTTCACTCGCATCCGGGTTGAGAGTGGTTTTATAAGCCGGGTCTTCAGCTAAAGTCACTTCTGCCGTATGCTGATCACCCCAGCGACTAAACGTAATTTGGATTTCATCACCCGGGGCATAATCAGATAAAATTTCATCTACATCACTTACAGAATTCAGTGAAGTGCCAGCGATGGACAGAATTTCGTCTTCAGACTCAATGCCTGCCAAGTAGAGTGGAGAGCCTTGACGGGCATTTCCATCCAGTTTACCAATGCCGTTTTCGATATCAATATCAGTCCCAAGGCTGGCTTTGCCGGGATTTTCCAATCCAAAGTCAACGCCCACACTGGCAAACAGAGACTTATAATCCGGCATCTGGCTGTCGTAGATGTATTTGTTGAAAAAACCGGTGGCAAACTCTTTTCCGGCGTAATAGGCCAGGGTAGATTCTATGTCCCGATTGGTATAAGGAACCTCTGGCTCTCCGAAGGCCTGCCACATTAATTTCATGAAGTCATCCAGGTTTTTGTCGCCATCCAGCTGGCGTAGGGAAAGATCCAGTGCAAGCCCCAGCACGCTGCCATAGCTGTAGTAAGAGATGAAGGTGTTATCCCGGTTAACGGGATCTACGGAGCGGGCGGCATCCACAAAGGGAGCCTGGTAACTCATCTCAACGGGATTAAAGTAAGCACGTCCGGGATGATTGAATACGTAATTCAGGCTTCCGGCCAAGCCTTCAATATACTCTTGTTCAGTACGGATACCTGCGCGGGCCAGAATTAACCCGGTGTAGTAACTGGTGAAGCCCTCTGCAAACCAGAGCTCACCACTCATGTTGGCTTCCTCAAAATTGAAAGGTTCCAGGCTGGCAGGACGAATGCGCTCCACATTCCAGGTATGTACAAATTCGTGTGAGATAGTGCTAATACTTGTCTCCTCAAGCGGTTCATTCAACGGCTTGGAGTTGGTGACAATAGTAGAGTTTCGGTGTTCCATCCCATCTCCGCTAGCGTTGGGCATAAAGCAGTTCAGGAAGATATATTCGCCATAGTCCAGCTCGGGCAGTTCTCCGAAAACTTCAATTTGCTCGTGAACGATGGCCATCACTTTACTAAAGTATTTATCTACTTCGGCATCAGTAGCGGGGGTGTGCAACGCCATTTTAATGAGCTGGCCTTCTACCAATTCATCCCGTAAATGAAAATCCGCGATTTCCACAGGGCTGTCTAAAAAGTAATATAAATCAGGGGCGTAGTAGGTCGTTTCTTGCAGGTGTTTAAGCTGGGTGGCAATTTTCCAGTCGAGGTCTTCCCGCACATCAAAAGTAATCTCAATCGGACGGTGGCCATAGTTTCGAGCCCAAGCAAAAGTAGCCGGCATGTTTAAGTGGGCGTGAGTTTCATCTACCTGCGAATAGGTGCCGTCGCCTCGATTGGCAAACAAGGTATATTCAAATTTTACGGTGCCATCGTGTCCGCTGATGTTCCACTGGTGCGGATTGGGACGGGTAATTTCGAGAGGATTGCCCTCACTGTCGGTAGCTTTTACCCCGTACACATTTTTAGCAAATTCATGCAGGGCGTAGCGACCGGGAGATGTTCGGCTCATGCGCACTTCCAGTACTTTGTTTTCCAGGTTGGTATAAGTGACGCTGATTTCAGCCTCGTGGTGAACGGCATTTTCAAAAGAAATATGATACTTGGTAAGGGTTTGGGCCCTGCTTGTAAGGGTAAGCAGTAAAATGGCAATGGGAAGCATCAAGGTTTTTTTCATAGCACACAAGTGAATAAGAGAATAAATTTAGCGAGCAGGAATATGAGGAGCTTGCGTCTGGAATGCAATGAATGCAATTTGACAGGAGGCCAGCCGTTGCAAACTTTTACCGGAATCAGGGCCTATTCACTATCAGTTGTTATAACAATTCCAAGTATTGATTCCGCATTTTTCTATCTTTGAACCCTTAGTTATTTCAACCCCGTTGCAGTCATCCATTCAATATCATTCCATGTATACTTACTTGTCATCTGCTACCAAGCGTATTGCCCACATTCTGTTTCTCTTACTATTTGCGACTTCGGTAAGCTGCGCACAGCAATCTGAAGAATCATCGGAAACCCAAGCTAATGAGGAATCTGAAAGTCAGGCTGGACAATCTAACATTCCCTTTGACTGGTATTCACTTGAAGAAGCTCAGCGCCTGGCGGCAGAAAATGATAAGAAAGTACTGGTATATGCAGAGGCTGTATGGTGCACCTATTGCCAGCGAGTGAGGAAAGAAGTTTTTCCACAACAAGAAGTGGAAGAAGTGACCGAGCAATATTTTTATCCCGTGTTGGTAGATATTGAATCGCAGGACACGCTGACTTTTCGGGGAGAAGAGATGACACAAGCTGAATTCAGCCGTGCCATGAGGGTTACCGGAACACCTACCTTTATTTTTATTGATTCGGAAGGAGAAATCATTGCAGGTCAGCCCGGGTTTATTCCTACGGACATATATGTGCAGATGCTCACCTATGTAGGAACCGACGCTTATCAAGACCAAAGCTTTGATGAGTTTGCAGAGAACTAAAACCTGCTTTCTATTGCTGCGTGTATGATTTAGGCTGCTCTTATTCTGCCTGATTTCAGGTCTTCATTTTATATTCAATTAAAAGCATTACAGACGAAAGAGACCTATTTCTTGTATTTCAATGAGCAAATTATATCATATAAGTGAGCAATAATTATAATTATGTTGGGCTAATCATGCGCGTAATGTCGAAAGTATTCAACCTCAAGTTTTTGTGAGGTATTGATAAAAACAATATAAATCATTATTTAGCAGGTAATTAAAGAAGTGTTTAAACCTTTGTGAAGATGATCTCGGTTTATTACATTAATAATAGTTGTTGGTCAATTAATGATTGTATTAGGGCAAAAGTTTGCTCAAAAAAGTAAAATCTCATTGATTGATTAGTTGGAGTTAATCACAATTTCGACACAAAGAAATTTTGGGAGTTGGGATAATAAGCGATAAAAAGTCTATGCGGGTATTCCAGTCTCTTTGTAACCGATGCATTTTTTGAAATACCAGAGATTTCTCTGCTATAGAATCAGATTTGAAATTATGCTGATCGGATAATCATCTATCTATCCACTCATAAATCGAAGGCCGCAATGTTGATCCCATTGCGGCCTTTTTTTAATAAGATAAGAGATAGATGTTTTAGGCTAATAAGTTGAATTTAATGCAAATACATTTGGTGTCCTTTTTTTTGCAATGTATATTATCAAATTGTTAACACAATGTTTCCAATGCATAAAGGAAAAAATCTTACAGGTTTCTTTAGAACAATAGGAGAGCATAATTCCAATGAGTTTTGACAAAGTGCAGGAGCAACGGTTTGAACTCAAATACCTTATCAATGAGCAAAAAGCTCAGAATGTTCGACATTTCATAAAGAATTACCTGGATGCTGATGAGTATGGCATAACCCAGCCCCAAAATTCCTACAGTGTGCATAGTCTGTACCTTGATTCCTCTAATCTTAAGACATATCAGGATACGATTAACGGGAACAGAAACCGCTTTAAAATACGTATTCGGCATTATGGCGGGGAAGATCAGGAATCCGTCTACTTGGAAATGAAGCGCAGATACGACCGGGTAATTACTAAAGCCCGTGCAAAGGTGCCGGTCAAAAAGCTGGAAGAAATAATATACGGACCTTTGCCTACTATGGATCATCTGGTTAATCAAACAGAAGAACAGCTTAGATCGCTTCAGCAAATTTGCCGGATGATTCGTGAAATAAATGCCCGCCCACAGATTCACGTAGCCTATCTCCGGGAAGCGTATGAACTGGAAGAATCCAACGCGGTTCGTATCACTTTTGACCGGGATGTTACTGCCAGTTACACCAATTCGCTGAGTCTCCGTGCTGAGCAGGACAACCCGGTAAATGTATTTGGGAAAACTGTGATTTTAGAATTGAAGTTTACCAACCGATACCCACACTGGATGAATGAGTTGACCCAGCTTTTTCATCTCCGGCTGGAATCAGCAGCCAAATATGTTGACGGAGTAAATGTCCTTAAAAGAAAGAAGAAAATTGCCTGACCGTACTTTATGGAACAATTAATGAAATTCGGAGATACGGCTCCGTTACCAACCGATATTCCCACTCTTTTAATTGCATTGTTGCTGGCTTTTTTATGCGGGCAGTTACTGGCCTGGATATATATGTACACGCATACAGGGCTGTCTTATTCGCGTACTTTTGTGAGCTCTCTTATCATTATGCCAATCACAGTGGCATTGGTTATGATGATTTTGGACAACAACATTGTGACGGCATTTAGTTTGTTGGCGGTGTTTGCTATTGTCCGTTTTCGGAATATTCTGAGGGATACCCTTGATACGGTGTACATATTATCGCTGATTGTAATCGGGATGGCTTGTGGTACCCAGAAATTTACTACAGCCCTAATCGGCACCCTCGTTGCCGGGTCGGTTCTTATCTATATCTGGTTTACTAACTTTGGCGCACGCCAGCGGTATGATTTGATCCTCAACCTGAACTGGAGCCGGCCCTTAAGTTCTTTGGAGGCTCTTGAACAGTTTTTAGACCGGCATGCCTTTAAAACCCATTTGGCATCTCAAAATACCAGCCATGATGGCTCCTCCACTCAACTGTCATATCGGTTGTTACTCAGGAACCCTGATCGCACCCAGGATTTATTGAATGAAATTGCGGAGATACAGGGAGTCTCAAAGGTGAGCAGCATGGTTGCAGAAGATGAATCGGAGGTATAAGGATGTCAGACGAAAATAAAAAATACGAGCGTATTCCTGTCCCACTTTCACAGAAATTGAAGGAAGTACGGCACCGTATTGTGCCCTTGCTAGTGTTTCTGGTCGTGTTGGGTTTTGTAGTATATCTGTGGGATATGCGGGTGAGTACTCCCGGTTTTACGGGTAAAGTAGTGGCTGACAGTACCTTGGTTGCCAGCCCCTATGATGGAACACTAAATCAGTTTTACCTGGAGCCCTTTGATGTAGTGGAAAAAGGAGATCCGGTGGCTACCATCATCCGCACGGACAGCAGCTATCTGCAGTCCAGGCTTCAGTTGGTTGAGTCACAAATAAACCAGGTAAGAAGCGGGTTGGAACCCATGGTGAATCACCAGCGAAACATCATGGATTATGAAAACCTGCGACTGGATCACATGCAAAACCGTGTAGAAGTGGCATCCCTCAAAATCAGGGAGCAGCAACTAAAAGAAGCTTATGAAAGAGCTAAAGAGCTGTATGCCAAAGACGGAATCTCCGAAGCCGAATACGAGCGTATTGAAAGTGAATACCTTGTTGTAAAGTCTGAACGGGAAAGCAAAACGGAACTTATTGATCAGCTTGCAGGGCGGCTTGAAAACATTGAGCAATATATCATTGCTGATGATGTAGCTAATCCGCTAAATGCGGCCATTGATGTATATGAAAAAGAACTGAAAGTGGTGGAGGAAGAGCTAAAGCCACGGACTATTTATGCTCCGATGTCAGGCATCGTTAGCAAAGTGTATAAGCATGACGGTGAGTTTGCGCGGGCAGGCGATCAAATCCTGGAGATTGAAGCTACCGAGCCTTCGTATATTGTAGGGTATCTACGTCAGCCTTTTGTGATTGAACCGGAGGAAGGTATGGAAGTGGAAGTACGTACACGAAAGCCTTCCCGGCATTTCTTTACCTCTCATATCGTCAAAATAGGAGGGCACATTGAGATTTTAGAACCTGGAATGGGAACTCCGGGAGCCAGTGCACAGGAGAGTGGGTTGCCCATTCAAATTGCAATACGCAATACCGGAGATGTGACATTGTACCCGGGTGAGTTTGTTGATATTGTGCTGGAGAGATAGACTGTTTTAGGTTTTAGGTTTTAGGTTTTAGGTGCAAGGTGCAAGGTGTTAGGGAAAAAGCCCCTTATATAGTTATTACCTCGTTCCACACGTTCTGCGTTGGAACGATTAAGGCTTAGTCAAACTCATACCGAAGCTTTGTTTCCGTTTCTCCATTCTGGCGGATGGATATATCGATCGTGCCCTCCCCGTTACCATAGCCTTTGCGATATTCTTTTTTTAGGGGTGTGAGATCAAAAGTTTCTTCGGAGCGGAATACAGCACGACATGCTTCATTTTTATGCGTGATTATCGCATAGGCTTGTACCGGCAAGGATTCCATGAAATAGTTGTTGAAAACCAGGTTTAAATCATGAGGGCCGCAACCACTGTACGTGATTTTGATATAAAGCGAATCCCCGGCAATATTAGCTTCATCCAATTGGTACATGCCATCCGGCCATTCTGAACGGTCAAAATCCTCTTGCCGGGCCATAATGACTTCTTTTGTAGCATGTTTTGGCGCAAATCTAAACTCCCTTGTTGATTGACCTTCTTTACCAACAGTTATAAAAAGGCGGTTATCGTCAAAGTAAAATGGATTGGATTGATTAATCACTGCTTCACTAAAATCGAGAGGATGTCGTGGGCTTTGGCAAGCTATTTCTGTGCAAAAATATCCGGAAATAAATAGACGATTGGGAGGACTGATGCTGTAGTTTCCACCGCAGGAATTACAAAGAATACGTCCGCCAACTCCGCCACCAGCGCTAAAATTAAGCGTATACATGCTGTCAGATTCCGGCGCATACACGCCGTAGCCATTTTCTTCCACTGAGCGCAATTCCCAGTTTTTATTGATTAAAGCAGCTTTTAGTTCTTCCGGTGTCTTCGGATTTGTAGTAGACACACTATCACACGCGGTAGTTACAATCAGGGTTGACAGGATCAACCCAAAAAAGAAAAGTAAATGTATTTTCATGACTTCTCCTGAAGGTTAGATTAGGTTCTCTCTCTGCCTGTAATTAACAAAAATCTTTACAAAAAAAGAACGCCTTCCGTAATAAACAGAAGGCGTTCAAGAGCATAGCTCGAATTAAACAATTAGTTGCTACCGCGGAAACTTTCGGGCGGACCTAAATAGGTTTCACCTACCTCTCCGGTTTCAACTACAATTTTCTCCACCACTACGCCGGGATCCAGCATCCAGATTTTGAGCGTGTGTTTGCCGGCTTCATCAATGGTATGGGTAGTGCTTTTCACGTTGATGTAATTGGCTACTACTTGGTTCCAGTTGAAATTTTCATGGAGGTTTACAATTTGCGGTTCTTCGTCATCAATGGAAATGCCAAAGCGCAGTCCGGGATGATCCATATAATAGTCCAACGTAGGGGCCAGGTGAACGTTTACCGTCACTTCGCCTTCCGAGAACAAGTGCATATCATACTCCAAACGTGGACTATTTTCTGTGCCAGGAGTTTTTGAAGAAGCCGTAACCGGATGAGGGGTCATGGCAGACTTGGAGCGGCCCAGGCGCGGAACTTCAACCCACTGGATATCTCCCGCAGGTATTTGGCGCTGAAAATGGGCCGCCTCCATACTCACAAAACCATTGCTTTCCACAAAACCGCTTAGGTTTTCTTTTTGGGGTGATGCAGGATTGGAAGCTACAGCTTCTACTTCCACTGTTTCGCCATTTTCACTTTCAATAGTGATGGTTGCGGTGTGTGTTCCGGCAGGCACGGCGTCCCAATCTACATGAATCCAAAGTCGTTCCTGATCTTTAACTTCACCCGTCACGCCATCTACCTTCAGCCAGTTGGCATCGGATTCGGCGGTATAGTTGAATGAAGAACTTCCGCGGTTGAAGACCTCCAGGTAATAATCCTGTTGGTTGAACACGTCAAAGCCGGGCAGTTTAGCTTGTTTGCTTGACTGAGGCCACCAGTCAGAAGAACCGAGGACGGAAACTCCCATCTCTGCTTCTGTTGAGAGTTCAATAGTTTCTGTTTCGGGGATATTGTTGTTTGGCGGCTGTTGCCAGTAGGTATATCCGATATGCGTTTGTGACATAAAGTGATTCCATTTGCCATCCGCCAGGTCGGTGTGATACTCTTCCGTTAACAGCGAATCGCGGTCAAACAAATACTGCACACGTTCGGCCATTTCGTTGGTTTTTGCACGTCCTTGTGCTGCATACCATCGGTTTTTGGCGGTGGTTACATACAGTTCGTTGAGGTTGGCACTGGCTTTAACTGGAAACAGCACGAGCTGGTAGAAAGCATCTTTATGGCTTTCAGGGAGCGCATTGTATAGTTCTTCAGCCTCTTTAGCCAGTTTGTTGTAATCTTTTACGATACGTTCGGCTTCATTAAAATGAACGAGACTGTAGGTATTAGGGCTGAGGAGTTCGGGTTTGCGACGAGCATTATATCTGGTATACTCATTCAGCATGTGGGCAATTTGCTCACTGTATTCTTCGCCAAACTGGTAGGCAGACCACTCTCGGGGATATGCTTCCATTTTATCTACGGTCATTTCCTCGGGATCCCAGGCGTGATCCAGGAAGAAAGAAATAGGGAATTCCATGGGCTTCAAATCGCCTACGTTAACCAGCCACATACGGTCCATGCCGTGTTCCCAAACCAGGTTCATTTGCTCCCAGGTGCGAGAGATTTGACTGGTATTAATCCACTTATAATTTCGCGGTCCGCCCACGTAATCAAAGTGGTAATAAAGGCCCCAGCCGGCGGGATGCTCTTGTGCTTCAGAGCCGGGTTTTGGCATAAGGCGCACGTTGCCCCAATTGTCGTCGGCAGCCAGCAGCATCACCTCGTCAGGTACACGCATGCCCTGTTCGTAATAATCCTGGACCTCTTTATAGAGCGCCCAAAGCTGTACCTGTCGGTCTTTATTATTTGGGGATAGAGAATCAATAATTTCGCGCTGATCCCGTACAATGCGTTGCAATAGCTCCACATTGGTGTCTTCGCTCATGGCTTCGTCGCCATCGCCGCGCATGGCCAGCGAGATAGAGGCTTCATAATCCTTGAGTCGCTTAATGCCGGTGGCCCAGAATTCCCGCAAGGTCTCCGCATTGGTTTGATAATTCCATTCACCTTCCCCATAACGTTCCCATTCCACGTGGGCGCGAGCCATAGGTTCGTGGTGGGAAGTACCAATCACTACCCCATATTTATCAGCGGTTTGGGCGTTCAGGGGGTCATCATCATAAAAAGCCTTGCCCCACATGGCCGTCCAGATGTAATTGCCTTTTTGGCGGAGGATGAGCTCAAATACATCCCCGTAGAACTCGTGATTGAAACCTCCGTAGGTTTCATGTACCCAACCGTAGAGCGCAGGATTTTCATCATTCAAAAAGATACCTCGGTACTGCACTTTAGGCATATCTACCGTTTTACAACCGGCTACTACCGAAACGTTGTCTTTTTGTTCAATGGGAACGTCTGCCCACCAGTACCAGGGCGAAACGCCGATTTCTTTGGAAATCTCATAGATTCCGTAAATGGTTCCGCGTTTGTCACTACCGGCTATAACCAGCGCTTCATCAATACCAGGGAAGGGATTTTCGACTACCTGATGAAGATATGCTTCCCATTCGCCTTCAATCTCTGAAACGTCAATTTTGCCATCTTCAATTAAAGCATCAATTTCCGGGCTTTTTCCAATGGTCCCTGCCAGTACAAATTTGCTGTGAGGGAGTCCGGTTGACTGAAAGTGTACCGGGTTTTGAGAGACTTTCTGCAGATCAGACTGCAGGTCACCCATAGCACGTTGAGCACCGTCAAAGTCATTTTGTGAGATGTATAGGGGAACGGAGTTTCCATTCGAAATAATATCGAAGCACTTTTCAGCTGTATCTTGCGCGCTACCGTTTGCCGGCAACAACAAAACCGTTGCAAGGAAAAGGGCTGCAATTTTGAGGGTTGGTTTTAACATGATAGTAATAGTAGGTTTTGGTTGGTTTGAAATATTTGATGCTTCTTGCAGCAGTAATGTTCTATCCAAAAACAGTAAGGGGGCATTCTTTAAGGATTCTCGTAAATGCCTCAAAGGCTGAGTTCAGGTAAAGTGCTACACGAGGCATATATTCAATATTTTTGAACTTTAGATTCAAAGCGTTTCCATTGAAAAAACTGTTTTGGCATTTCGATATTCATTTAGTGTACAGATCCGATAGCTGAAAAAGAAACCAGCTCGGTGAAAGATATTTCCTTTGTCCAATGCGTGTGCATAAGTAATACAGAGTTTTTTTTGCCTGTACCGGTTGATCTACTGACTCCGTTGACATACAACTTCTTAGGCGGTAATAATTTTAATAGATGAAAATTTGAACAATTTTTTATCCCTGATAAAGAAGTATGAGCAAAAAATATAATGTAAAATTTGAAATCCTGTAAAAACGCCTTAAAAAAAGATCAAAGGAGTTTATTATGACTTTTAGGTACTATAATTCCTTGCCATTATAAGGAAAATTTGGTTACTTGTTTGCGCAATATGTGTGCAATATTTGCATCAATTTATATGCCTTGTTGGGGTCGTTGGAGTCTTTCCTAATCCGCAAGCATATCTGTCTGCTGCATTTTAGCAGGTTTAACTAATATTATTTTTTAGCTGTTTAATTTTACGTTTATGGTGAAAATGGATTGTTTGCGCGGGATGATGTTATTATCGATGGTAGCGCTTTTCATTAATGCTGCTGGTTTCCAACAGACTCAAGCTCAAATCGCAGAAGGCAAGTCGAAGTGGCTTGGTAGTGCCTATGCTGATGACCAGGAAGAACGATTCCTTAATTACTGGAACCAGATAACGCCCGAGAATTCTGGAAAATGGGGTAGTGTGGAAGGGTCTCGGGATCAATATAACTGGACGCAGTTAGATGAAGCATACAACCGCGCTATTGGTAACAGCCTGCCTTTCCGTTTTCATGTGCTGGTATGGGGAAGGCAACAGCCACAATGGGTTCGGGATTTGCCGCAGGACGAACAACTTGAAGAGCTGAGGGAATGGTTTGAAGCAGTGGCAGAACGATATCCGGAAATCGATTACCTGGAAGTGGTGAACGAACCGATCAACGACCCCCCTACTACCACCGGAGCCAATGCCAATGATGAGGGCAGCGGTGGCTATTACGAAGCTTTGGGTGGATCTGGTGAAACCGGTTGGGACTGGGTGATCAACGCTTTTCAAATGGCCCGGGATATTTTTCCTTCTTCAGTGAAATTGATGATTAATGAATACGGGATTGTGAGCAGCTCAAGCCGGGTGCAACAGTATCTTGGTATTGTGAATCTTCTTAAAGAACGAGGCCTGATTGATGGCATAGGGGCTCAGGCACATGCTTTCAGTAATGGCGGTTCTAGTGAGTCGAGCACATCGCCCAATACCATGCGCAACAATTTAAACACTCTGGGAGAATCCGGCTTACCCCTGCAAATTACAGAACTGGATATAGACGGCGACCCCAATGGAAGTGATGACGAATCCGATGAGTTGCAGCTGGAACGTTACCAGCGCATATTTCCTGTATTTTGGGAGCACCCAAAGGTGGAAGGAGTCACTCTTTGGGGATGGTTGCCGGGAATGTGGCGTTCTCCTCAAGAAGCGTACATTTTCAATGGTCGTCCTCGCCCCGCAATGGAATGGTTGCAAGACTATGTAGATACAGCGAATGTTGAGGTTAATGTATCGCTCGAGGAACCGGGCTTTGAGCTTCCCAGGGGCTATGCTTTACATCAAAATTATCCAAACCCGTTCAATCCTAGTACCGAAATCTCTTATCAGCTACCAGTGGCATCATCGGTTTCCATTGTTGTATATGATCTCACGGGCCGGAAAATAAAAACCTTGCTGAACAGTCAGCAATCATCTGGTAGTCACAGTGTGACTTTTAATGCTAACGGTATGCCAACCGGTGTATACTTTTATGAAATAAAAGCCGGAGCATTCAGGCAGGTAAAAAGAATGACACTTATTAAATAGCTTTCTATGGTGGAATAAATAATTATCAACAACAAAACAACTATTCAACATAATTATATAGGAGTATTATGCGAAGATTAACGATACCATTATTAAAAGATATTGCGAGGCCCTTATTTCAAGGGGCTATGTTGCTGCTACTGGCGGGAGCGCTTGTGAGTGCGCAAGCACAATCGCAGGTAGTAGTAAATGATAACGGAGGTTTTGAAGATGCAGATGTTACCGTTGGTGAAGATACCGTAGGTGTAACGGGCTGGACATTTGAGCTGCAAGGTGATGCCGATGCAAACTTTATTATCACCGATCAAGGTGTGCATTCTGGTGAGCGTGCTCTTGGTGTGGTTGTAAATGGTTTAGGCAGCAGTGCCTGGCATATTCAAGCTATTAATGAGCCCTTTGAAGTGTCATCTGAAAAAGAATATACATTTTCGGTTTGGCTGAAATCTACTTCTGCCGGTTCTGCGGTGGACATCACTGCGGGGAACCCAGATTTCGACGAGTTTGGCCGAAGCAGTGTGGAAGTAGGTACTGAGTGGGCTGAATATACCTTCACCTTTACCCCACCAGCTGGTGATACGGTAGGGCGTGCTCCAATACATTTTAATTTTGCAGATAATGAAGGTGATACCTTGTGGGTGGATGATCTGAGCATCTCCTATCCGAAAATTGTGGGAGAACCTCTGATTGTTGAAGCCGAGTCAGGTGATCTTGGCAGTGAATGGGCTACGGAAACGGATGACGAAGATTCCAGTACTTATGTGACCATCACAACAGATTACAATGAAACATCCGGAATGGCTGATTATCCCGGTGTAAACCGAACAATATCTTATGATGTCACTTTCCCTGATACCGGCAGCTACGACCTTTTTGCTCGTATTTATATTGGAGATGACACCTTTAATGACGATAGCTGGTTTGTTCCTGTACGTTTTGGAGAACTCAACCCTGATAGTGCCAGCCATTGGCAGGTAAGCAATGGGCTTGCCAGTGCAGGTTTTAATTCTCCAGAAGAGGTAGTTCGTGAAGCCGGTGGACTGGGAGAAGGTACCTGGAAATGGGTTAATCTGACTAAAAACGCTTATCAGAGTACCACGGCCGACACTTTTATGATCAGTGATCCCGATAGCCTGATGCGTACATTCCAGGTTGGTGCCCGGGAAAACGGTTTTAGAATTGATAAGATCGCCTTTGGACTTACTGACTATTATTACACCGTTGAGAATTTAAATAATGGTGAAGTTGGTTCTCCAACTCCTCCGGATGAAGAACCTCCGGTAGAAATGGACCCTATTGCCGAAGGCAAAGAAAAATGGTTGGGTAATATTTACAGTTCAGCTCAGATTGACGGTTTTACCAATTATTGGAATCAGGTTACTGCTGAAAATGCCGGCAAATGGGGCAGTGTAGAAGGTACAAGAGATCAAATGAACTGGGGACCGTTAGATGCAGCTTACGACCTGGCCAAAGAAAATGGCTATCCCTATCGGTTCCACGTACTGATTTGGGGTGGACAGCAACCAGGTTGGATCAACGACCTGAGCACCGAAGAGCAACGGGAAGAGATAGAAGAGTGGATGGATGCAGTAGCTGAACGCTACCCGGACATGGACTATGTAGAAGTAGTTAATGAGGGCTCTAACGGACACCAGTTACCTGACGGGCAGAGTGGTGATGCCAATTACATTGAGGCACTTGGGGGTACTGGTGAAACCGGCCACGATTGGATTATCGAATCCTTCAGAATGGCTCGTGAGCGTTTCCCCGATGCAAAACTGATGATTAACGATTACGGGATTGTAGGTAATACCAGCGCCACACGTAATTACATCGATATCATTGAAGACTTACAGGCCGAGGGATTGATTGATGTGATTGGCGTGCAATCGCATGCTTTCTCAACCAGAGGCTCTGCCAATGGAATGAGAACAACATTAAACATGCTTGCTAACACCGGTTTACCCATACAATCAACGGAAATGGACATTGATGGCGATCCGGGGGGATCTCAATCTCAATCTGACCAGGCTCAGCTGGAAGATATACAGCGTATCTTCCCGGTATTTTGGGAGCATCCTGCTGTAATGGGAGTGACTCTTTGGGGCTGGCGTCCGGGACTTTGGAGAACGGATCAGGATGCCTTCCTGGTACGTAATAACGGAGATGAACGTCCTGCCCTGGAATGGTTGCGGAATTATGTAGATAGCGCTGAGGTAGAATTCGCGGTATCTATCGAAGAAGAATTGGCGGGTGACATGCCGGATGAATTCCAGTTGCGTCAGAACTATCCAAACCCTTTCAACCCGACAACTCAAATTATGTATGATGTGCCGGCTGCATCCGAGGTGTCCCTCAAGGTGTATGATATTACCGGTCGACTGATTCAAACATTGGTAAGTGGGCGAAAATCTGCTGGAACACATACCGTACAGTTTGACGCAGGTAACTTGTCTTCCGGTGTATATCTGTATCGCCTCGAAACAGGTTCACATGCACAAGTTAAACGGATGATGCTTATCAAGTAGAAATATTCATCAATATTTCATGCACATATATTATGATGAACATAGCATCCATATATGATATTAGCCGCTTAAAGTGGCTGTAAATTATAAAAAGCCCGCTTTAAGAGATTAAAGCGGGCTTTCTTTTAAAAGATCTATAAATCAGATTTCACAATTATGAAAAGCTTTATACCAGCGTTCAGGATTACAAAGAAAAGTATACCATGGTTGAATATGATTTTCCTTATGGGATTGATTATCGTCACACCGGTACAAGCTCAGGAGTTTTCGGTCAACAATAAAGAGTATTTTGAGAAGCAAGGGGCCAACGTACTGGTATTTAGCAACTGGTACGATGGCAATTTCAGTGATTCGAAAATGAGTGGAATTGAAATCATCCATCACGGGGAACGCACGGCTACCAATGGGGATGTGCGTATCCATCATACCCCTGAACAATGGGATGCCATTCCCTCTTTTGTGGAGCGAAATGTGGATGCAGAAAACGGTGTGATAGAAGCGTGGCTTGAATACCCCGATTATGACTTTGAGTATAAAATACGTGCTGAAGCCAAAGAAGATGGAATTGCGCTGAGTGTACATGTTGATGAGGCCGTGCCTGATGAATTGGAAGGACGTGTAGGATTCAATTTTGAGTTCTTGCCCCCGGCTTATTTTGAAAAAACGTATTACATGGATCAGCAGACCGGCGTATTTCCCCTGTATCCTACCGGTCCTATGAATATTAATGAACAGGGAGAAACAGAACCTACTCCCTTAGTTAAAGGAAAGAAATTAGTACTGGCGCCTAACGATCCCACAAAAAGGGTCACCATTACGTCAGGTATAAGTGAGCTGATGCTTTTTGATGGCCGCGCTAAAGCCCAGAATGGATGGTTTGTAGTGCGTAGCCTTATTCCCGCGGGTGAAACCGGTAAAGTGGTCGACTGGTTTTTGGAAGTAAATAACCTGCCAAACTGGATGCGTACGCCGGTAATTACCCATTCGCAAGTAGGTTATCATCCTTCTCAAACCAAACAAGCGGTGATAGAGCTGGATGCCAATGATGAACCCCTTGAAAAAGTATCGCTGTTTAAAGTTCAAGCTTCGGGGGATAAGAAGGAAGTGCACGCGGCCACTCCGAAAGAATGGGGCATGTATCAGCGCTATAACTATTTGCAGTATGATTTTTCTGAGGTTACAGAACCAGGTATTTATGTGATTAAGTATGGGGAGCAGGAAAGCGATCCCTTTCAAATTGGAGAAAATGTGTTCGAAAAGGCCTGGCATCCAACCTTGGACATCTTTTTTCCGGTACAAATGGACCACATGTTTGTAGAAGAGGCTTACCGCGTGTGGCACGGAGCTTCTCACCTGGATGATGCCCTGCAGGCACCTGTAAACCACGAACACTTCGATTTATACGCCCAGGGCCCCACAACGGATACCGATTATGAGCCCGGCGAACATATCCCCGGATTGAATTACGGGGGCTGGTATGATGCAGGCGATTATGACATCCGTACCCAAACCCAATATTACGTAGTACAAAACATGGCGGGTTTGTGGAATGAGTTTGCCCCGCAACGCGACAATACTACCGTTGAGCACGAAAACAAATACGTGAAAATGCACTCCCCGGACGGCATTCCAGACTTGCAGCAGCAAATAAAACACGGCACCTTGGCTTTGTTGGCTCAATGGAGAGCAGTTGACCATGCCATTCCCGGAATTGTATCTGCCCATCTTCATCAATACACTCATTTGGGGGACGGTGTAACTAAAACGGATGGCTTAATCTATAATCCCGAAATGGATAGCCTGGAAAGTGATGGCACCTACAGCGGGAGATTCGACGATCGCTGGGCCTTTACGACAGAAACCACAGCCCTGAATTATGGCTCTGCCGCGGCTTTAGCTGCAGCGAGTGTCGCTTTGCAGGGTTATGATGATGAGCTGGCCAGCGAAGCACTGGAAACAGCTAAGATGGCGTGGAACCGGGAGCAAAACCGTGATGAACCCAAAGATTTTCGTCATGGTAACACCACCGGAGGCAATATTTGGGGAGAAGAGCTGAAAGCAACAGTAGAATTACTAATTGCCAACGAAGAGCAGAAATACGCGGACAGGGTTAAAGAAATGCTCCCGGAAATTGAGGAACGCTTTATGTTTACAGCAGCCTTGGCTGTAAGGGCCTATCCTTTTATGGATGATGAATACAAAGCCACAATTGATGAGCTGGTAAGTGAATATTGCGCAAACCTGAAGCAGTTTGCCGGTGTAAATCCATTTGGTGTACCGATTACGGAAGGAGGCTGGGCCGGCAACGGTACCATTGTAAACTTTGCCCTCAGCAATTACCAGGTGTATAAGGCTTTTCCAGATCAGCTTGATGAAAATTGTGTGTTTAAAGCTTTGCATTATCTATTTGGCACCCATCCTGACTCCAATATCTCATTTGTGTCGGGCGTGGGAGCAAAATCCAAGAAAGTAGCTTATGGCATGAACCGGGCCGACTATTCTTTCATTGCCGGGGGTATCGTGCCGGGCGTGCTTATTCTGCCACCCGATTTTCCTGAAAACAAAGAAAACTGGCCGTTTCTTTGGGGTGAAAACGAATACGTGATTAGCGTAGGGGCCAGCTATATGTATCTGGTACATGCGGTTAACAAGATGTTGGAGGAGAAATAGAAGTTGGGTATGTAAATATGCAGAAACATATTGATATTTAAGTGTAGATAAGTGTCGTCTATTTATAACCCTCCAAGGAGTCAGAACCCTTGGAGGGTTTTCTTTTGCAAGATAAAGCCTTGTACAAACCTGTCAGATCTTAAGGCAGTATAGCTGAAATTAGTTCAGTAGCTCAAAGACCTGACAGGTTTTTATCTCCTAAAATCAAAAATTCCAAGCCACTTTATTACAAATCCTATATATTCAATTCAATTGATTAATAGTCTTAACCCAACCTGATCATGAAAAAAATCGCTTTTATAGTACTTGGATTATTTGTTTTTGCTTCCACTTCAACGATGGCCCAGAAATTTGATGGCCTGGCAGAAACGCCGCCCATGGGATGGAACAGCTGGAACGAGTTTGGCTGTAATGTTGATGAGGACCTCATTAAAGAAACCGCCGACGCTATGGTAGAATCCGGTATGAAAGAAGCCGGTTACGAATATGTAAACATTGATGATTGTTGGCATGGTGAACGGGACGAAGATGGAAACATCACCGTAGATAAAGAAAAATTTCCCTCTGGGATGAAAGCACTGGCTGATTATGTACATTCCAAAGGCTTGAAGCTGGGTATTTACTCTGATGCGGGCTACACCACATGTGCGGGCTACCCCGGAAGCAGGGGCTATGAATATCAGGATGCACAAACCTATGCTGAATGGGGCATTGATTACCTCAAGTACGACTGGTGCGATACCGAGGGCTTAGCCGCAGAAGGAGCTTATATGACGATGAGGGATGCATTGGCAGCTGCAGGAAATCCGGTAGTATTTAGTATTTGTGAATGGGGTACAGCACATCCGTGGGAATGGGCGGATGACGTAGGCCATGCTTGGAGAATTTCAGGTGACATCTATCCCTGCTTTGATTGTGAGTACAAGCACGAAGGCGGTTGGAGCTCATGGGGCGTCACCAAAATTATTGATATGCGCAAGGATCAGGAAATTAGACAGTATTCAGGTCCCGGACACTGGAATGATTACGATATGATGGAAGTGGGCAACGGAATGAAAGCCGGTGAAGACCGTGCTCATTTTGCAATGTGGGCGATGCTGAATTCACCACTGATTGCCGGTAACGATATCCGTGATATGAGCGATCAAACCCGAAAAATCCTTACTAATGAGGAAGTGATTGCTGTCAATCAAGATCCGGAAGGCGTTGAAGCATGGCGTTATACGGTGATGGATAGCACCGGAGTTTGGGTAAAGCCACTGGCCGATGGCGATATAGCAGTAGCATTCCTGAACCGAAGCCAGGAAGATCATGAGATTAATTTTACGTGGACCAATCACGTATTTGGTGATCCCCATTTTGACTACAGTTTTGATTTTACCGAGACAGAATATTTAGTGAGAGATTTGTGGTCTGGAAAGAACATTGGTTCAACACAAAAGTCCACAAGGTTTACAGTGCCCGGACATGATTTAAACATTTATCGTCTCATAAAGCAATGACAACTACTTTAGGAGGAAGTGGGCTGCCTTTGAGTTGAAAGTATATTTACGTACCTTTTGCACGTTTTAGAAGAGGGGCGTTAGGGCCTCCATTCACTCAAATTAAAGCGAAATTATAGCTCAACTTTATGGATTTATTTGACAAGCTTGAAAACCGGCCAAGTCCGTTGGGACCTTTTACCTCTGAAGGATACGGGTACTACACGTTCCCAAGACTTGAAGGACCGCTGGGCCCGGAAATGAAATTTAACGGGAAGGACATGGTTGTTTGGAGTATCAACGACTACCTGGGGATTGGCAGTAACCCGGACATTAAAAAAGTAGATGTTGAAGCTACCGAAAAATACAGCTTGAGCGCCCCCATGGGAGCCCGCCTTATGACGGGTAATTCTACCGAGCACGAAAAACTGGAAGAAGAACTGGCAGCCTTTGTTCATAAAGAAAAAGCACAATTGTTGAATTACGGCTACCAGGGAATCATGAGTACCATTCATGCACTGGTAGATCGCAATGACTTTCTTATTTACGACGAGCTTAGCCATGCATGTATTGTAGATGGCAAGCAGTTGGCTATGGCGGATAAATCCGTTTTTAAACACAACGATATTGAAAGCTTCAAAAAGCAGCTTTTCCGTGCCGCCGATAAAATGAAGGACAAAGAAAACGGCTCTATCTTAGTTGTGACGGAAGGTGTTTTCGGGATGACCGGAGACCTTGGTATCCTCAAAGAAATTATTGAACTGAAAAAAGAAGTGCCTTTCCGTTTGTTGGTAGATGATGCCCACGGTATTGGTACGATGGGAGAAGATGGTTCCGGTACCGGAACGCACTTAGGCGTACAGGATGGCATTGATATTTACTTTGGTACCTTTGCCAAGTCTTTTGCACTCATTGGAGCCTTTATCGCTTCAGAACCCCGTGTAATTGAGTTTTTGAAGGCGAATTCCAGAAGTCAGGTATTTGCTAAATCACTGCCTATGCCTATGGCCGTGACGGCACGTGAGCGCCTGAAGCTCATCAAACAACATCCCGAATGGAGAGAGCAGCTTTGGAATAACACGCTGAAATTACGTGAAGGTCTGCGAGAAATAGGCTACACCGTACTGCCATCAGAAAGCCCGGTTACCCCGGTATTGACTAAAGGCAGCACCGATCTCTGCCAGGATATCATGCGTAAGCTGCGTGAAGAGCATGGTGTATTTGTAAGTGGTGTGGCTTACCCGGTAGTACCTCGTGGTACGGTATTGATTCGCCTCATTCCAACGGCGGCCCACACCGATGCCCATATCGAGAAAACATTAAAAGCTTTTGCTGCTATCCAGGATTTTGTGGCAGAAGCGGCCAACAAACTGAGCGCCTGATAAACCTGCTTAGTTTTAGCACTTTATTAAAAGCCTGCCTGAGCAATCGGGCAGGCTTTACTATTTGAGCCAAAAATGTATTTTGTTAGAGAGGCAAAACTTAGAAAATGAAACGATCTGAAAATATAAATCAGGAAGTAGTAAATAACATCACCCGCTTTGGGGGTGATTTGGATGAAGAGCGCCCGGTTGATTTCTTCCTCTATTTTCCAAGTGAATACGCAGCCGTGCAGGTTGAAGTAGAACTCATAAACCTTCGTTTTTACACAGAGGTGCGGTATGATGAGCTTACGGAGGATTGGGGATTGTTTGCCAATAAGAAAATGAATGTGACAACCGAACGCCTGGAAGATATTGGCAACTGGATGGAGCAACTGGCAAACAAGTATGGCGGACAGTACGACGGCTGGGGAACCGTGATTTAAGCACCTTTTAAGGCGGTTATAAATACATTTGGGTTGGATTTAGCAAACGTATTTCAGTACTATTCAGTAAACCTAATAACAGAGAGGAGGTTGATTATGAAATACACAAAACAGCTAATCTTATTAATTTTTGGCACTCTGCTTTTCGTTTCCTGCGACAATCATTTCCCTGGTGAAAGCCGTGACTTTAAGATTGGAGAGGAGTTTGACTTGAGAGTAGGGCAACTTGCCGAAACAAACGGTGCATCTATCACCATACAGTTCATGGAAATATTGGAAGACAGCAGGTGTCCGGCCTCTCTGATGTGTTTCTGGGCCGGAAACGCTAAAGTAAGTATGAAGATTGCTGAAGGAAATAGTGAGCGAATGCTGGAATTGAACACGCATCCAGATATGAAGCAATCAGAAATCTTTCAGGGATATAAATTGCAGTTGATTGCCTTAAACCCGTACCCCCAAAAACAATATCCATCCATTCCAAAAGAGGATTATAGAGCTACCTTGCGGGTGGATTTAGTGGATTGATCAGGTGAAAAGGTATGTTCGGGCAGTGCGTTATTATTCCTTATATTCGATGTCACGAAATTTGAAAAGATATATAAAATAAAAGCTTAGAAACGCTACTGCATGAATATCTACGCCATCATTATTTTGGCAACCATTGCCATTGATTTTATCCTGGATATCACGTCCAACTACCTGAACCTCAAATCTCTGTCTAAAGAACTGCCCCAAGAATTCAAGGATGTATATGATGAGGACACCTATGCTAAATCACAGGAATACACCAAGGTTCGTACTAAATTTGGATTCATAACTGGGGGCTTTAATCTGTTATTAGTACTTGGTTTCTGGTTTTCAGGCGGATTTAACTGGCTTGATCAAATAGTACGCGCCTGGGGTTTTGGCGAACTGGTGACCGGCTTATTGTATATCGGTGTGCTGCTACTTGCCAAAACGGTTATCACACTGCCATTCAGTATCTATTCCACATTTGTAATTGAGGAGCGTTTTGGATTCAATAAAACTACCCCAAAAACTTTTGTGATGGATTTGTTGAAGGGCTTTGGGCTAAGTTTGGTGATCGGAACACCGCTGCTTGCTGGAATCTTATGGTTTTTTATGTACGCCGGGGAATTTGCCTGGTTGTATGCCTGGGGCGTAGTAACTGCTTTTACCTTGGTGATGCAATATGTGGCCCCCACCTGGATTATGCCGCTGTTCAATAAATTTACTCCGCTGGAAGAAGGAGAACTGCGGACGGCTATTGAAAACTATACCGATAAAGTAGACTTTTCGATTACAGGATTATTTGTTATTGACGGCTCCAGGCGTTCGAGTAAATCCAATGCCTTTTTTACCGGTTTTGGCAAAAACAAGCGGGTAGCCCTATACGATACCTTAATTGAAAATCACACCAATAATGAACTGGTGGCAGTATTGGCGCATGAAATTGGTCATTACAAAAAAAAGCATATCATCAAAGGGATGATAACAAGTGTGGCTCAGACTGGTGTGATGTTCTTCCTGTTGTCGATATTTTTAAATGCGGAAGGCTTGTTTGATGCATTTTATATGGAGCAGATGTCGGTATATGCAGGGCTTATTTTCTTCGGGATGTTGTATGCTCCCATTGATATGATTCTCTCTGTATTCATGCAGGTTCTGTCAAGAAAACATGAATTTGAGGCCGATGCTTTTGCAGCTCAAACTACAGGCCAGCCAGAGGATATGGTGTCTACGCTGAAGAAACTTTCCAAGGATAACTTGTCGAACCTGACACCACATTGGTTTTACGTGTGGCTTAATTACTCTCATCCGCCGGTACTGGAACGCATCAGGGAAATAAGAAATCAATAGGGAAGCATGGTCTCTTAAGTCATAATGCTTTCGTTGATCTCAGCGATAGGAAAGGATAGCTCAAATACCGTTCCGGGCTGCTCTTTTCTGGATTGATATTTATAGTCAGCTTCCAATTGTTGTGTTAGGCTTTCTATCAACTCAAGCCCCAAAGAAGCTTCGCTTATTTCGTCTTTTTCCTGTGAAATACCATGACCATTATCGGTAATTTGTAGGGACAGGTAGTTATTTTTTTGCTGTAGCCGGATACTGATCTTACCCGTCTCTTTCCTTGTAAAAGCATGCTTCATTGCGTTGGTGATTACTTCATTAAGAATCAGGCTGCAGGGCAGAGCTTGATTGATATTCAGCTGAACGGATTCCAGTTCAAATTCAATAGAAACATTGGTATTGGTTTCCATTGTATCCTGAACGGTTTGTACCAGTTTTCTGAGGCCTTCATCAAAAGACAGATTTGAGAAGCTATGAGATTGGTACAGTAGTTCGTGGACATTAGCCATGGATTTAATACGCAATGTGCTGTCCAGTAATTTCTTCTGTACTTCTTCATCAGGCTCTTTGAAGGATTGCATCTGAAGCATTCCTGATATTACCGCCATGTTATTTTTCACACGGTGATGAATTTCAGCCAACATCGTTTCTTTTTCTTCAAGTGAACGTTCCAGCTGTTCCTGATGCGTTATAAGATGCTTCCTGAGGTCTTTCTGAGATTCAATAGTGCGCTGCAGGCCACTGAATAACATCGGCATAAAAATGACGGCAACTACACTCAACAAAATGGAATTGGCTGAAATAGCTATCCATGAGGCTACCTGATAACTATCACGTAAAGGATATTCGGCTATATTGTAATGGATCAACATACCCTGCAAAGCACAAATCGCCACATTAATAACGATAGTGAACACGCCGGCCCTGGTGGGTAAAATCAGCATAGCAAATACGGTGGCGCCAAACAGGTAAGTGAGCCCTGCTCCATGTTCTCCCATGTAGAATATCAAAATAGTTGCGGCAGCATATACAAGAGCTACAAACAAATACTTGCGTGTAGTTATGCTGAAACCACTGTAAAGTGATACTAAGGAAATGGCAATAGCAATGCAGGTGTAGGCTATGCTAAGCGACTGTAAATCAAGTGCATAAACAATCAGTAGGGAAGGTACCAACACTAACAGTGATAAAGGCAAAAGGTAAATGATAATCGTAGCGAAAAGTTTATTACGCCAGTAGTCTAGTCCATCGCTGGGGTTAAAAGAACCCAGACAATTTTTACGGACTGTTAGTTTATATTTTTTCCAGGGATTTTGCATAGTCGCCTCTATCTGAAAGTATCTGATGCCAAAATAATTCGACTTTTCTTAAAATTTTTAATTCCCACTAAACTATTTAGTGGAGTGGCCAATGACAAAAAGGATCTGTAGTAATATGATCAACCTTCATGAGCACAAATATGGCATCTAATTGCCAACTATATTTAAAGAGATCAGACAAAATCATTTGAAGAATGGAACGTCATTTTACATGGATACACTGTATTTTAAGCCCACTCACTCAACGAAAATTAATTAGTTAAAATCGATTATGTCCTCACTACCAACTAAGAATATTGAAACCATTGCAATTCATGGAAGCATGAAGCAGGAGCCCGGTGAAAACGAACCTTTAGTTCCGGGTATTGAGCTTTCCACCATCTATGAGCATCGAAAAGAGGGGCAGCAGGATGGCGACTGGAAGTACACCCGGATTTCTAATCCAAACCGCGTACAACTGGAAAATGTGCTAAAGGATCTGGAAGGAGGAGATGCGTGTGCAGCTTTTTCCTCAGGGATCGCAGCTATCTCTTCTGTATTTCAAACGCTGGAAGCAGGCAGTCATTTGCTGTTACCTGAAGATGTATATTTTGGAACCCGCAAGCTGGTTTGGGAGTTTGCGGAACGATGGAACCTGGAAGCAGACTTTATCGATATGACCGATCTGGAGGTTATTAAGTCTTCCATCAAGGAAAACACCAAAATGCTTTGGTTGGAAACACCCTCCAATCCCCGCCTATTGATTACTGACGTGGTGGAAGTAAGTAAATTGGCCCATAAAAATGGCGCTATTGCTGCAGTGGATAGCACGTGGCCAACCCCCTACAACATGCGTCCCTTAGAGCTTGGAGCAGATATAGTTGTACATTCTACCACCAAATACCTGGGTGGACACAGCGATATTTTGGGCGGTGCGGTAATCACAAAAGAGAATAATGAGCTGTTCGAGAAAATACGAACCATTCAGGTGATACAGGGGGCTGCTCCCTCTCCACAGGACTGCTGGCTGCTGAGTCGCAGTATCCGCTCGTTTCCATATCGCATGCGGGCTCACAACGAAAACGCCCGTAAAGTGGCCGATTTCCTGGTTAATCACCCCAAAATTATGAAAGTATATTATCCCGGATTGGAATCTCATCCCGGCCATGAAATTGCAAAAGAGCAGATGAAGGATTTTGGCGGCATGATTTCCTTCCTGATTGATGGTACCAAAGAAGATGCCATCGCTGTTGCCTCTTCTTCAAAAGTAATTACAGCAGCTACCAGTTTGGGAGGCATTGAAAGCATTTGGGAACATCGAAAATCATCAGAAGGCGAAGAATCTAAAACCCCGGATAACCTCATTCGCCTGAGTGTAGGCCTGGAACACCCCGATGATCTCATCGCAGATATAGAACAGGCGTTGGGATAAAAATTTTGTGATAAGCACTCATTGCAATTTACCCCTTAAGTAATATCTCCTTTTAGAGTATCAACGGAGCTTCCCCCGACAAGCCTGTCGGGGGATTGAGGGGTGGGTTAGATGGTGGATTCGAGTGATTAACTTAATTCAGCTTCTCTCCCAATTGGGCATGTGATTCTTTTCGTCAGAAAATATATTAACAACCTGTCGCAGGCGTCCCGCTTGTGACATCCGTTGTGCAGGGAAAGAATTAAATTTTATCTCACTCTTGATTCTGGGAAATTCATGTCGTACCATTAATCGTATAATTACGATATACGATTATGGCAATTACAAAAGCACAATTATTTAACGACAAACAGGTGAAGGCCGCAGAATTTGCCAAGGCACTGGCGCATCCCGCGCGGATCGCCATCCTGGAAATCCTGGCACGGCGCAACACCTGTATTTGCGGAGATATCACCGAGGAACTGCCGCTGGCGCAATCTACCGTATCACAGCATTTAAAAGCGTTGAAATCGGCCGGTATCATCAAAGGCGAAGTAGAAGGCGTACGTACCTGCTACTGCCTGGATGAGGAAAACCTGGAAGAGCTGAAAGCGGTGATGGGGACGTTGTTTACGAATCTATCAACCCAAAACCCAAGCTGCTGCTGAACTGTGATTCATGTGATATGGATGTTGTGCTGTGATGGATTTTTAGACTAAGGTATTAGGAAGAACATCATCATAGTAAATCAAAAAAATCATCCTAATTATCACAGTTAGACAGAAGCTTAAGTGAGAGCCATATCGATTTTCAAATCCCAAAGGGATGAAATGAGAATAGCCCCCGACTTTAGTCGGGGAAAAACGAAACCATTAGAAAAAACCTCCGCCCGGATGGTATAGATGGCTCATTGGCGATCGGAGGTTGGGCAATAATGTTTAACTGTGATGATGGTGATAAAGATGATGTACCGTGATGAATTTGATGGGTTTGATTACGAAGAATCATCACAGCGCATCACAAGAATCACGTCCATCACAGTCAAAACCGGTACTTGGTAAAGGAAGGTAAATTTGAATTAATCTTAGAAAGGAAACATGGAAACGAAAAAGAAATCTGCTGAAGAACTCAAAGAAACCGTTCGCAAAAAATATGCTGAAATAAGTGAGCAGGGTAAGGATTACAATGCCCGTTCCTGCTGTGGAGCCGGAGGAGAGTCTACCAAAGTGTACAACATAATGACCGATGACTATGGCGAAGTAGAAGGCTACAATGCCGATGCAGACCTCGGGCTTGGTTGCGGTCTGCCTACCCAGTTTGCCAAAATAAAAAAGGGTGATTATGTGATTGATTTAGGCTCCGGGGCCGGCAACGATTGCTTTGTAGCTCGCCACGAAACCGGCGCCGAAGGCAAAGTGCTGGGCATTGATTTTACCGAATCGATGATTGCCAAAGCACGTAAAAATGCAGACAAGCTGGGCTTCAATAATGTGGAATTTCGTTACGGCGATATTGAAGACATGCCTGTGTCCGACGATGTAGCTGACGTGGTGGTGAGTAACTGCGTGCTGAACCTGGTACCGGATAAACCAAAGGTTTTCTCGGAAATTTTTCGGGTGTTAAAGCCGGGTGGTCATTTTAGCATTTCCGATATCGTGCTGGAAGGAGAGTTGCCTGAAGCCTTACGCGAAGATGCCGAGATGTATGCCGGATGCGTGGCAGGAGCCATTCAGAAAGAAGTGTACCTGGATCATATTAAAGAAGCAGGTTTCGAAAACATCACCATCCAAAAGGAAAAGCCTATTGAGATCCCTGAAGACATTCTGTCTAAGTATTTGGATGAGGATGAGATTGCTGGTTTTAATGAAGGCGGACCGGGAATCTATAGCATCACCGTATTTGCACAGAAGGCCGGTGGTGAGGAGAAGTCGTCATCCCAAAAAGAAATGGTGACCATGCTGGGCGGGCAGGCTAATGCATGCGAGCCGGGCTCGGGGTGTTGCTAAATCGATCACTGATTGCACTGATTCCACTGATTGTGGGATTGCACGGATTATTATGAAGTGTTGGCGTTTTCCATGTAGTTTCAAAATCTGAAGTGTGGTAATGACTAAAAGAATCCCGAAGGGATGTAATATGAATAGCCCCCGACTTCAGTCGGGGGTAGAATGGTGCCCCAAAGTAAACCACCGCCCGCATGGGATGGATGGCTCGTTGGTGATCGGAGGTTGGGCAAAATGTTAACTGTGATAATTGTGATAAAGATGATATACCGTGATAAATCTCATGGAGCCTAAATGTATAGAATCATCATAGCGCATCACAAACATCACACCCATCACTGTTAAAACCTGAAATAAATAAGTAGAACACTGTATGTACCCAAAACTGAAAACTTACATAAACGAAATAGAATCAACATTCGATTCTATTCCATCTTCACGACGCGAAGAACTTGAAGAAGTGGCGACCTACATCAAATCCAAAAAGGAACAAGGGGAAACGGCGCAGCTTAACTTTATTTGCACGCATAACAGTCGCCGGAGTCATTTGGCGCAAATATGGACGGCCACGGCCGCACATGTTTACGGCCTGAATGATTTAGAAAGCTATTCAGGCGGAACGGAGGCCACGGCTTTCAACCCACGTGCAGTGGCGGCGCTGGAGCGGGCGGGTTTTGAGGTGGAAAATCCTGGCGGAGAAAACCCGGGGTATAAAGTGCGATGTAGCGAAAATGAAGCCCCGATGGTGTGCTTCTCCAAAAAGTTCGACCATCCCATCAACCCGAAAAAACAGTTTGCAGCTATAATGACCTGCTCGGATGCCGACGAAAACTGTCCGTTTGTGCCCGGAGCTGAATTTCGAAAGCCTGTAACCTACCGGGATCCAAAGGAATCGGATGGGACGGCGCAGGAAGCGGAAACCTATGACGAGCGTTGCCGGCAGATTGCGGCAGAGATGTTTTATATGATTCGACAAGCAGCACAGTAACACAAAAAAATTTACATCTATTAATCGCAAAAATACGATAAAATGAATACCTCAACTTTTATACACACGCTTATATCAAACAGTAACAAGGAGCTCTATTTCACCCTGCCTGATGGATCGAGAATTGCGGGTGACTTACACATCACGGAGATTCAAAATCACCAGGTGGACTCGGTGGATTGTGGTGGCAACATGCACGCTTACCAGGAAACCGTGGTGCAGTTGTGGATTAATGAACGCAGCGGTAAAACGGCTGAGTGGACCACCGACAAGGCTATAAAAATCATTGACATTGTAGGAAAGAAGATTGAATATATTGATGATGCTGAACTGTTTATCGAGTTTGGAGATTCGGCTCACCCTACCATGAAATATTCGGTGAAGGAAGTAGAAGCCGATACCGGCGTGGTGAACATCCACCTAAACGTT
The DNA here is from genome assembly GCF_900182705.1 of Gracilimonas mengyeensis. Lineage (GTDB taxonomy): Bacteria > Bacteroidota > Rhodothermia > Balneolales > Balneolaceae > Gracilimonas > Gracilimonas mengyeensis. The sequence goes on from NZ_FXTP01000002.1 coordinate 448,897, forward strand.
AAACCGACGGTTTGCAAGCCCAGCTTAACACAAACAACCAAAGCGGGGGCCTGCTGTTAAGATGGCAAACTCAGAAAAGCGTATGGATTTCTTCGAGCGCTTCCTCACTGTGTGGGTTTTGCTCTGTATTGCAATAGGAATTGGCGTAGGCTGGCTGGCCGGCGACTCTATACAAGTTATCAGTGATTGGGAAATTTACCGTGTTAATATTCCGGTGGCTATATTGATTTGGCTGATGATTTATCCAATGATGTTGCAGGTCGATTTCGCCTCGCTCAAAGAAATCGGGAAATCCCCGAAAGGCGTAGTGTGGACAGTGATCATCAACTGGGCCATTAAGCCATTTACCATGGCGTTTTTTGCATGGATCTTTTTTGACAAGCTGTATGCGGCCTGGTTAAGTCCGGAGCTGGCAGACCAATACATTGCCGGCGCTATTTTGCTTGGGGCAGCGCCTTGTACGGCCATGGTATTTGTGTGGTCGTACCTATCGGATGGCGACCCCAATTACACGCTGGTGCAGGTATCAGTGAATGATATCCTGATTCTAATTCTATTCATTCCTATTGTGGGATTGCTGTTGGGCATCACCGATATCAGTATTCCATGGGAAACGCTGGCGGCTTCTGTTATCGTATTTGTGGTGATCCCGTTGGTAGCCGGCTATCTGACGCACAAAATTGCGATCAGCCGCAAAGGGAAGGAGTGGTACACCGGTACCTTTCTGCCCAGATTTAAACCGCTATCTGTTTCAGCATTATTGGTTACGCTGGTGCTGCTTTTTGCGTATCAAGGTGAACGCATTATCGCGCAACCTGTAGATATTTTGTTGATTGCTGTGCCCCTGCTCATCCAAACCTATTTTATTTTTGTGATTGCGTGGTATGGCGGTAAATGGATCGGGCTACCTTATCAGGTATGCGCTCCGGGATCCATGATTGGGGCCAGTAATTTCTTTGAGCTGGCCGTAGCCGTGGCCATCGCTTTATTTGGGCTGCAATCGGGTGCCGCTTTGGTAACGGTAGTAGGCGTTTTGATTGAGGTGCCAGTGATGCTCTCACTGGTTCGCTTTGCAAATAGGAGTCGGGCGGGTTATTGAGGAAAAGAAGGAGTCGGAAATTCAGTACTTAGGATTCATAAGCTGGTCATGAAAACCCTCCAGGGGTTCAGAACCCTGGGAGGGTTTATAACAGCAAATGGTTTACCCAACCATAATGCTATTACTCTGTTCTACCTGTTATAAACAAGGACGGATAAATCTATCCGTCCTACGTTTTATAGCGCTCTGCATCAGAACGAAAAACGGGATTCACAAATTGGCCCAACAAATAATCAATCAACCATTAACCCTCCATCATTCGCCAGGCCGACATCCCACCTTTGAGATTGAGCAGGTTTTGGGTGTCAAATTTTTGCCGGAGGATTTCAATGGCTTTGGAGCTTCTGACACCGGTTTCACAGTAAAGAATAACGTTGTCCTCATTGAAAATTTTTGGGAGTGTATCTGTGTCTATCAGCTTTTGCAACGGAAACAATTCTCCGCCAATGTTAAAGCTTTGATGTTCTTCAACAGTCCGCACATCAACCAAAACTACATCTTCCTGTTGCTGCATTAAATCCTGTAGTTTTTCTGCACTTATTTCCGATATATCTGTTCCGCTATCTCGTTCTTTCTGTTCATTGATTTCTGCCAGGGCAGTCAGTCTTTTCTGTACTAGTTCTTTATCCACCGTTTTCTTTTCTGGGTTGATGGGAATCTGCATCTTGGTGACATCCATATTCAGGGCATCTACCACCAGCATACTACCGCTAAGCACTTCCCCAATCCCGGTAATGATTTTTATCATTTCCATAGCTTGCATAGAGCCTACTATTCCGGGCAAAGCCCCCATCACCCCGGCTTGGGCACAATTGGGAATAAATCCCTGTTCGGGCACATTCGGAAAGAAATCGCGGTATTCAGGTCCGCGGAGGCCCTTTTCATCTACATAATTAAACACGGAAACCTGTCCTTCAAACTGGTAGATGGAACCAAAAACAAGGGGAATATCCAGGATCAGGCAGGCATCATTGACCACATATTTGGTGAGAAAATTGTCGGATCCTTCGGCCACTAAATCATAAGAATCAAAAAGCGATACGGCATTATTTGGGGTGATTTTGGTGTCGTGTACATCAATTTTTATATGAGGATTGATCGCTCTTAAACGCTCTCCGGTGACCTCAGCCTTTTGTTTTCCAACATCGGTTTCGGCATAAAGTACTTGCCGTTGCAGGTTGCTGGTTTCTACTTTATCAAAATCGAAAATACCAATGGTTCCCACACCGGCTGCGGCGAGATATTGTAATAATGGCGCCCCCAGTCCGCCTGCACCAACCACGGCCACCTTGGCTTGTTTTAGTTTCTTTTGGCCTTCAACGCCCAAAGAAGGTAAGGCGATCTGACGGGCATATCGATCCTGTTCCTCTGTACTGAATTTGGTATTATCGGGGCTGAACATTAGTTATTGGTGTAACGATGGTTAATTGGAATCAAATGATTATTCATTACAAAAAATATCAAAAAGCATAATTCTATGGCAGATTTAATACGAATTGGAATTATTACCTCCTCTGACCGGGCCAGTGAAGGCGTGTATGATGATCGCTCCGGACCCGCAATAAAAGAATATTTTAGTGAACGGCTACAAAATTCTTTGGAATGGAAATACAAAGTAATTCCGGATGAATATGAGATGCTTACCAAAACTATGATTGACATGTGCGATGAAGGATGCTCGTTAATTTGTACAACCGGCGGAACCGGGCCTGCAAAGCGAGACATCACCCCGGAAGCCACCGAATATGTGTGCGAAAAAATGTTGCCCGGCTTTGGGGAAGTCATGCGTAAAGAATCACTTCAATATGTACCTACGGCTATTTTATCCCGCCAAACAGCCGGTATTCGGGATAATACGCTCATCATAAATCTGCCCGGCAAACCCAAAGCCATTGCCGAATGCCTGGACGCCGTCATTGATGCCATCCCGTATTGCATCGATTTAGTGGGTGGACCACAACTGGAATTTAGCTCCGAATTTGACCCGGCCTTCAGGCCCAAAAAGTAATCCGGTTTCACAAGGCGTAATATTCAACAGCCGGTTAAAGTTGAAATCAACAAGTATTCATATAAACTATATATAATGTCGGTTTAATTTTGATATTGCATTAATAATTTAGACATTAGTCAATATATTCAAAATAAAATTAAATATAAGGGTGTGTTTGAAGACGAGCTCTTTAAAGTTTTAAGGTTAAACCGGATTGTACATAACATGAGTAACTATATGGAAATGTTTCCGATTTATCTGCGGCGTTTGGATGAACAGACGACCGTTTTGATCGGGGGAGATGAGGAGGCGGAAGGGAAGGTACATCAGCTGCTGGACAGAAATGCAAAGTTGACGGTTATCAGCCCATATCTAACCGAGAAAATGCACCACTGGGCAAAAGAAGATCGATTTCACTGGATTCCGCGTCAATATCAACCTGGCGATTTGGAAGGAGCTTTTATGGCTATTGTGGCTGAGTACAAAGGGGATGTGAATGAACAGGTGTACCATGAAGCCATGGAACGGAAAATATTGGTGAATGTGATGGATGACCTGCCGCATGCTAATTTTGCTTTTGGATCTATCGTAAGGCGTGGTCCGCTTACTATTTCGATTTCAACCAGTGGGGCGGCTCCGGCGCTATCGGTACGGTTGCGGCAGCGTTTTGAGAAAGAGTTTGGCCCTGAATACGGCTATTTCCTTGAGTTTATGCAGAAGTTGAGGGCTCCAATGTCAAAGCATCACTATGAATTTGCCACCCGTAAAAAGCTGTGGTACGAACTGATAGATTCGGAGGTGCTTACGTTATTTCAACAGGGAAAGGAAGAAGAGGCGCATGCAAAAACGGCTGAAATTTTAGGAAAGGAAGTCGTAATGGATGCTCTTTCTCATCATCCCTGAAAAACCTCCAAAGTTTTCAACATTTTGTTTGAGTTCGATATGTAAGGTTAAAAACCTTGGAGGTTTAAATACTCAAACATGTCTGACTATCTAAATTGAAATCAGAATTTTATCTTAAAGAAGATTCAGTAATTTTCTTCATAAAACAGTTGCACAATGGGTTCAACAGAAACACTTAGCAAAAGCACAGCACTAACTTTTGAAAGTCGCATGGCTGATACCACGGTAAAGCTGCTTCGCCGGCAGGGAGTGGAGGCCCTCAGCGCGCCGTCTATGCAGGAGGTGCCCCTGGAGAATCATTCCGAAGTATTTACTTTTGCCGATCAGTTGTTTGCCGGAGAGATTGACATTTTGCTATGTATGACCGGCGTTGGCACCGATATGTTGGTAAAAACCATGAAAACCCGGTATAAATGGGAGCAAATTCATGCATCACTCTCCGATATTATCGTGGTATCCCGCGGCCCCAAACCTGCCAAAGTGCTTCGTGATCTTGATATTCCCATCAATATAAAAGTACCCGAACCCAATACTTGGAAAGAACTTCTGGAAACGCTGGACAAAAGCCCGGAAACAGCAGATTTAAAAGGTAAGAAGGTAGCCATACAGGAATATGGAGAAACCAACGAGCAATTAAATGAGGAGCTGAAGAAGCGGGGAGCAGAACTGGTGCACACCTCTATCTATCGCTGGGCCCTGCCAGATGACCTGGAACCACTGAAAGAGGGAATCCAGTATATTGTAGACGGAAAAGTTGATGCTGCGCTATTCACCAGTAAAACCCAGGTGCATCATGTAATGAAAGTGGCGGATAGCATGGATGTAAAAGAAAGCTTTCTGGAAGCCTTGAAAAAGGTTACCGTAGCCTCCATCGGGCCGGTGTGCTCTAAGGGATTAGAAACATATGGCATCGAAGTAGATTTTGAACCGTCCCGCCCCAAACTGGCGATTTTTGTAAACGAATTAGCCGATGAATTGGCTTAATTCACCTCTGCTTGTCCAACAATTCAATCGGTATAGAAGTCTAAGACTTCTCAGTTTCATGTTACCTGCCATGTCTACCGTACTCAGGGCTTTCATTTTTCAGTTACAAACTGAAAAGATCTTTGAAAAGTGAACTACGTGGACGGATAGATTGATCCGTCCATGCTTACATAATGGTAATTTAGGTGGTTACTACCTGGTCGGGCAAATCTGCCCGACCTACGAGGATGTTTTCCCGATATGAAAAGGCAGGTGGCAGTCACAGCTGGTAACCCATGAAACAATCTTAACTCACCTCAACCAATTCATAAAAATCCCGTCAGGGATGCCCGAATGTAGCCACGGGATTTATCCCGCGGTAGCGGAATCCCCGAAGTTCCAAGTCTCGTAGGGACGACCCGGCATTGCCTGTAAAATGAAAATTGAGGCATCAAATAATTTATGCGGGTCATCCCTCTGGGATTAGTAATGTGATCGTATTTTCTATCCCGGAATGAATTCCGGGGCTACATTCGGCCGTCCCTACGGGGACTGGTATAATACGAATACCCGTATTTGTGTCCGAATGAATTAGCCTAAATTCACCCATGCATGTCAAACAATTCAATCGGTATAGAAGTCTAAGACTTCTCAGGTTCATGTTACCTGCCATGTTTATCGTACTCAGGGCTTCCGCTTTTCAGTTATAAACTGAAAAGATCGTGGTGGGAGCAGTGAACGGGGTTACCTTTATCTCATCAAACCATCGTTTCCGGAAGCCCGATTTCTATTTCCTCAAAAGCTGATTTTGGGGTGTCACAAAGCAGGCAGGTGTAGCTATCCGGTAAATCGGCAAAAGGTGTTCCTTCGGGGATTTTTGCCTCAGGCTCTCCGTAATGCGGATGGTAAATAGTCATACAGTTCGGGCACTGTCCGCCTTTGATGGTTTCTGGCGTGGGCTCCTCTTCTTCCCAAATCCGGTCTTCTTCATCTTTATAAGCTTCCGTGTAATAACTTTGGCTCAATTCCATCAGTGTGTTGGGGAGATCTTTCCGGTGCAAATATTTGGCGTAAGGAATATACGTTTCTTCATTCGGATTGAAGTTTTTACTGTAATACACATGATATTGATAACGAAGCACATACTTCCCGAAAAAAGTAATTTCCGGGTGCATGATAATCACCACCGACGTAAACAAATTAACGGGCCGTTCTTTAATGGAAAAAGTTAAGCCGTAGGTGCTGATGTCATTTTGATCAAACTCACTCACCAGGTATCGCTTCAGCTTCAGCGCATGCTCATTCAAAACCGGTAAGTGCCAGTTCAGCTCCAGGGAAGAGTGGCGAAGGTTGATGCCGTTACTGCCGCACAATGCTTCCCATTTTGCCCGATCCTCCCCGGAAATATCCTTAACAATAAACGACTTCCACGGGGTAAGGATGATTTTACCAATATTGGTTTTAATGCAAAGTTCACAGACTTTTTCCAGAAACGAGATGGTGTACCGGTTGTTCCGCCAGTACAGCCCCAGCCAATATTTGTTGCCACTCATTTTGTGCCATCCTTCATAATATGGTGATGGCTCAGCAGGTAATTCCAGCTCTTGGTCAATGGTGCGGTTATTGGCTTCTGTTTGTGGGTTGATAAGGTCAAAAACCTCATGAGCTTTAGCTGTATCCGGGGCTTTTGTGTCAAAATAAAAAGCCTCAATTTTAGCGGATATTTTCCCGATATCCTGGCTGTAAATAAGCACCGGCCAGCGTTGTAGATTGCTCTCAGGGTTAAATTTTAAAAATAGGTACCAGTAATCTTCATGTGGAGAAGCTACAAAATTGAGTTGGCCGTTGAACAAGGGTACCAGGCTTTGCTTAGGATCGGTGATATTGATTTTCAGCCGGGGACGGTAATCAAAGGTGTCCAGCACGTTGTAATAGGTACCAGCGGTAACCCAGGGTGTGGTTGGTACAATATCAACGGCCACAAAAGAAGTAACAATATTTTGGTACCGCTGCCCGCTCCACTCATAATGGGTACCAATGGCACCAAACTCTTCATCCAGTGAAAGCTGGTCTACCTCGCTGCCGACAAACATAATATCCTGGCGGGAGCCAAAGTGTACGGTATCATTTCCCAAATCCCGGGCAATGCCCACAATTTTTTGCAGATCACGGGGAGAGAGCAATCCGCCGGGCGTAAAGGCACGTATGAGATCGTTTTTGTTCATAGGATTCGGTTATTGGTAATTTTAAAATGATTATGCCGTATGCGACACTTAGGTACTTTTAGCTACCATATTTTTCTCACAGATGTTGCAGAGTACGTCACAGAGTCTCACAGAATTAATTTGGATTTACTGCTAACTGCTAACTGCTAACTGTTTACTGTTTACTGTTCACTGACCAACTGTTCACCATCAAACTGTTCCAGCAAGGTTTTTACTTCGGGTTTACAGCTTCCGCAACCGGTGCCGGCCCCGGTTTGCTGGCACAGTTTACCAAAGTCATGGCAACCTGCCTCCATGGCTTCCCGAATGTTGCCGTCGCCCACGTTATTACAAGAACAAATCAGCTTTCCTTTCATCGGGGGCATGGCCTGACCGGATCGTAGCAGTTCTTTCCTGCGGTCAGACAGTTCCATCTCACTGTCAATCAGTTTACGGAAATCATTGAATTCGGCTTTATCTCCCATAAGAATGGCACCGACCAGCTTATCCTGGTAAACGATACATTTTTTGTAGAAAAGCTGGGACTGGTCCAATAGCACGATTTCTTCATAATCAGGATCATTTTCGGGAGCTTCACTGATGCCCAGGGAGCAGAGATCAAGCCCTGGAAATTTCAGAATATTCATAGAAAGAGAGCCGGCATAATGGCTGGAAAGATCCCCGGAAATATATCCCGCGGCTATTTCAGCTTGCTGTTCGGCAGCGGCCGTTATTCCATTCATCGTGCCTTCAAATTCAGCGATTTCCCCAATAGCGTAGATGTCCGGATCGCTGGTTTGCAGGTGCTCATTTACCACCACTCCGCGCTTACAAGTCAAGCCGGCCTCAGATGCCAGGCCGATATTGGGACGGGTACCAATTGCATACACCACGGCTTTGCAATCAAGGAACTTTCCGCTTTTAAGGCTCGCTTTTATTTTTTCTCCAGATTGAGATAAATGCTCGATCTCGTCATTAAACATCACATTTATACCGCACTCTTGGACGTGCCGATACAGCAAATCGCTGGCCATTTGGTCCAGTTGGCGCTCCATCAATCGCGGGTTTCGGTGCACCAGGGTAACTTCCATATCAGCCTGGCAGAGCGAGGCGCACATTTCGAGTCCCAGCAGCCCACCGCCTACAATCACTACATGGCCTTCATTTTGGGTGTATTCCTGGAGACGGTCAGCATCGGAACGTTGGCGAATGGTAAACACCCCGGGTAATTCCGGGATATCTTTAGGGAAGTTTGCCCGGCTGCCGGTGGCAAGGATAAGTTGGTCGTAGCTGTGTTTCTTGCCGTTGGAGTCAATAACGGTTTTATCTTCTCGGGAAATGGATTCTACACTCACTTCTTTATGCAGGGTGAGATCAAGCTCCTCCAGGTATCCGGTTTTCATTTTTTGGAGCTGTTCCCAGTCCAGTTCTCCACTGATGTAATCCGGCAGCAGCACGCGGTTATAAAAGGGATGTTCTTCTTTGGAAAACACCTCGATTTCATCTTCCGTATTCAACTCCCGGTACCGGTTCACAAACTGATAGGCTGCAGCTCCGGCCCCCACTACTAAAATCTTCTCTTTGGCCTTGCTGAATTTCGAAATTTCTACCGTGGAGTACTTGAAATCAGGTTCCTTCGAAACCGGATCTACACGGCTGCTTGTTAAATTGTTAGCACGCGGAAAATCTTTTTTGAGGATTTTGCCCCAGTGCATGGGAATGAATACCACGCCGGGTTTGATGTTTTTAGAAAGTGTAGCTTGAACCCGTACCCGGCCCCGGTCATTGGTTATTTCTACGACATCGCCATCCGTAATCTTCCGGTTTTGTGCATCCTGGGGATGAATTTCCACATAAGGTTGAGGGATATGTTGATTCAGCCGGTTTACTTTGCCGGTGCGGGTACGGGTATGCCATTGGTCACGGATTCGGCCGGTGGTGAGTACCAGTGGTTTGTCTTCTCCTTCCCGTTCCGGCTGTGCAGTTTTTTGGGTGTGAATTTGAGCCCGCCGATTGGGCGTATAAAACTGTTTGTCTGTAAATAAACGCGGGGTGTCATTTTCGGCATTTTTCGGAAAAGGCCACTGCACGGTGCCGTTTTGTTTCAGGTATTCATAGCTAAGGCCGGTGATGTCAATATTCGTGCCCCCGGTCATCATGCAATGCTCGTCAAATATGTCGGAGGCGGAGTCAAAATCAAAGCCGTGATAGCCCATTTTACGGGCAAAGCGGCAGAGGATTTCTGCGTCAGGCAAAGCCTCGCCGGGCGCATCCACTACTTTATTGAGATAGCTGATGCGGCGCTCCGAGTTGGTCATGGTGCCTTCTTTTTCCAGGTAACCAGCGGCCGGAAGCACCAGGTCGGCATAATCCACCGTCTCCGAGCGTTTGGAGATATCCTGAACGATCACAAATTTAGCCTTCTCCAGGGCTTCATCCACCAAGGCTGAATTTGGAAGGCTGACCACCGGGTTGGTACAAATAATCCAGATGGCTTTCATATCCCCATTGCGCAGGGCTTCAAACATTTGAGTAGCCGTATAGCCGGGTTCGGCGGGGATAGAATCTACGCCCCAGCGTTTAGCCACTTCTTTTCGATGCTCGGCATTGCCAAGGTCCCGATGGGAGGAAAGCAAGCTGGCCATGCCGCCGACTTCGCGTCCGCCCATGGCGTTGGGCTGGCCGGTGAGAGAAAAGGGACCTGATCCGGGTTTGCCTACCTGCCCGGTAATCAGCGAAAGGTTAATAAGCGCCAGGTTTTTGTCGGTACCGTCAACGCTTTGGTTCAATCCCATTGCCCACATGGTGATAAACCCGTTAGCATCGCCAATCCATTGCGCGGCCTGTTTGATTTCGGATACCTCTAACCCGCAAATGGAAGCAGATTCCTCAAGTGGTTTTTCCATCACCTGTTCACGAAAATCGCCAAAGCCATCCGTATGTTCTTGTATAAACTCTTTGTCAATACGCCCGTTTTCAATCAGGCAGCGTGCAATGGCGTGGTACAGCGTAATGTCGGTCCCCGGATTCAGTTGCAGGTGAAGGTCAGCAAGGGCGCAGGATTTAGTCTCACGAGGATCAGCGACAATGATCTTTACATCCGGATGTTTCTCTTTATGCGCCTCAATACGGCGAAAGAGAATGGGATGGCACCATGCCGGGTTAGCCCCGGTAATAAAAAAACAGTTGGCCAGTTCGATATCCTCGTAGCTGATGGGCACAGAATCCTCGCCCAAAGATTTTTTGTAGCCTGCCACGGCCGAGCTCATACACAGGCGGGAATTCGTATCAATATTGTTGGTACCAATAAAGCCTTTGGCCAGTTTGTTAACGGTATAATATTCTTCGGTGAGGCATTGCCCGGAGACATAGAAACCCACCGAATCGGGGCCGTGCTTGTCGATGAAGGTGCGGAACACAGCTGAGGCCCGGTCCAGCGCCGTATCCCAGGTAACGCGTCGGCGGGGCTGATGGCGCGCCCAGCGCATGGATGGGTAAAGCAGGCGGTCGGACTTATCTGATACGGTGTAGTGAAGGTTCATCCCTTTGGAGCAAAGCATGCCGCGGTTTACGGGGTGGTTTTCATCACCGGTGACTTTAATCTGCCCTTTAGAATTTTTCTCCACAACCACACCACATCCCACTCCGCAGTAGGAACAGGTGGATTTAAATGTTTCGATACCGGCTTGGTTCATATCTGGGTTCGGGTTGATGAGTATCGTGGTGAAAAATTACGATAATGCGAATCTTGTACTATTGGAGTCTTCCTCTCCTGGGAGAGGAAACAAAGGTGAGGGTTTTGGTAACATTGATCTATATCGAAACAGGAAATTATTTTGGTTGCCTTAATAACCCTCCCCTTAATCCCCTCCCAAGAGGGGAAGTTCGTTGGTTGAGTTGCTTTTCTTATTAATAGAGCCATTTTCCGAATCTGCCTGGTTTTTCTTATTTGATAAATTTCTTTCCTGGCAAACCCATCAATCCGCATAGGCAGGTTCTAACTCGCCATCTGTTTCATTCATAGCTACTTCCAGCTCATGGCGGGCTTCCTTTTCATCCCCCATAGAAAAACGGATAGTGAACGCGAGGAAAGAGACTACCGTTACCACGCAGCCAATTAAGAATAAGGCATCAGGATAGCTTATAGATTCATACTTGAAGAGGAAACCAGCCATCACCGCCCCGGCATTACCACCGGCGCCCACAATGCCTGAGACTGCTCCTACCGCTTTTCGGTTGATGAAAGGAACGACAGAAAAGGTGGCTCCTTCGGCCATTTGTACGCACAGGCTAAAGAAAATCATAGTGCCTATTGCGAGGCCAAGCGTTCCCATACTTGCAAAAAGCATCAGGGCTAATCCTTCCAGCAACAGCATCACAAAAAGAAATTTAACCCGACCTGAAAGACCGTATTTGATGCCGAACTTATCCCCAAAATACCCGCCCATAGAACGGGCAAAAAGGTTCATCAGGCCAAATGATCCGGCAATCAAACCTGCTGTTTTTAAATCCAGGGAAAAGTAATCGTAATAATAAATGGCGGCGATGTTATTAATAGTGAGCTCAATGCCGAAACTTGCCCCGTAAATCACAAATAAGCTCCATACGCGGTAATCTTTCATAACATCTTTAAGGGAAACATCGGCCTCATCTTCTTCCTCGCCTTCAAATTCAGCCACACTATCCACTTCTAAATCGGAAAAATTACCCTCAAGGGTGTCGGTGGTGAAATTGTAGTAGAGTATACCTAAGCCAATCATCGCAACGCCGGGCACTACCATAGCCCATCGCCAGGCTGCGCCATCTTCAAATCCTAAAAACACAAAGCCGGCAAAAATAAGCGGCATGATAACTTGCGTGGCTCCTCCGCCCATGTTGCCCCAGCCGGCGGTGGTGGCATTGGCGGTACCCACCACATTATCGGCAAACATAACGGAAGTGTGGTATTGGGTGATTACAAAAGAAGCTCCAATCACGCCAATCATTAAACGGAAGAGCAAAAAGCTTTCGTAGCTGTTGCTGAGCCCAACGCCAATTACGGGCAGGGAGCCTACAATCAGCAGGGTGGTGTAGGTGAGGCGCGGACCGAATTTATCACAAAAGCGCCCGATAAAAATGCGCGCAATAACCGTGATGGCTACCGACGCGATAATTGTATTTCCGATTTGGGATTGGGTGAGGTTTAGCTCTTCGCGGATGACGGCCATTAGTGGCGCAACGCCGAACCAGCCAAAGAAACACAGGAAAAATGAGATCCATGACAGGTGAAAGGTGCGCATGTGCGGCGCAGCAAAACTAAATAGATTGATGCGGGTTGCTTTATTGGTATCGTTTGTTTTCATCGCTACAGTGGTGGTTTAGAAGGATACTTCATTATTTGGCATATGCACATGAAAGCGGGAGAGCAGGGTTGCCGATGTAGTTGCTGTTTTCAGCTAAGAAAAGTCAGGCAAATGGCCTGCTTCGTTCTTATGAAGTGACAACTGTATAGACTTCTTCTGCAAGACCGTTACAGGTTTTTGAAAGCTCTCTCGTGCTTTCGTAAAAGTGCAGTGATTGGAGAAGTGGAGGAGGGTATCAGCTAAGGCCGATATACACGTATCCGTCCTCTACTTTTACCGGGTAGGTGGTTACTGCTTCTTCTTCGCCGTTGATATTTTCGCCAGATTGAAGAGAGAATGCTTTTTTATGAAAAGGACAAGCCACTTTAGGCTCATTTTCCGATTCACCGATCATGCCCCGGGCTAATGCCATTTCCTTTTTGTGGGGACACATATTTTGGCAGGCGTACCATTCGCCACGGCGGGAAAAGTTGAACACCGCAATCTGTTGATCCTTGTATTTTACGCACGCTCCCCCGTTTTTAGGGAAATCTTCAACCTTAGCGGCCTTAAACCACTGGTTGACGTTTTGAGTTGTTTGCATGGTTTAGATGAGTAGTAGTTTTGGAGTTGTAAGTTGAGTGAGTTGAGTGTGTGTGAGTGAACTTCGATGAGGGGTACTTAGCCCCGTTAACTACTTAGAGTCTTTTTCCCAACCAGCAGGGGCGGGAACTTTTTGTTCGCGATAATCTTTGAATTTCAAGCTTGGATCGGCGTCTTCGGAATTCACGAAATGAGTGAACCGTTTGCGGAGTTCAGGATCGTTAACCACTTCCGTCCATTCGCAGGCGTATACATTGATGAGTTGTTGCATTTCCTGTTCCAGTTCTTCCCCAATACCAAGAGAATCTTCTACTACCACTTTTTTGAGGTAGTCCAGTCCGCCGTCCATTTTGTTGAGCCAGGTGGAGGTACGGTTCAGGTGCTCCGCTGTTTTGATGTAAAACATCAGGAAGCGATCCAGGTATTTGATGAGTGTTTCTTCGTCCAGGTCGGTAGCCAGCAATCGGGCATGTTGTGGATTCGTGCCGCCGTTGCCGCACACGAACAGGTTCCAGCCTTCTTCGGTGGCAATGATGCCAAAATCCTTGGCCTGGGCTTCCGCGCATTCGCGTACGCATCCTGAAACACCGCCTTTTAATTTATGTGGAGCCCGCAACCCGCGATATCGTTCTTCAATTTCAATAGCAAAGGAAACGGATTCGTGCAGACCGTACCGGCACCAGGTAGAGCCCACGCAGCTTTTTACGGTGCGCAGTGCTTTTCCGTAGGCATGACCACTCTCAAAACCAGCCTCAATTAATTCTTCCCAAATATTAGGAAGTTGGTCTACCCGGGCGCCCATCATGTTGATGCGCTGTCCACCGGTAATTTTGGTGTACAGGCCATATTTTTTAGCCAGTTGGCCGATAGTAATTAGTTTGTCCGGGGTAATTTCGCCACCGGGTACGCGCGGGATCACGGAATAGGTTCCGCCACGCTGAATGTTAGCCAGGAACCGGTCGTTGGTATCCTGGATGGTGTCACGATCTTTCAGCACATGTTCATTAAAGGCGCTGGCCAACAGAGAGGCTACGGCAGGTTTACATTTTTCGCAGCCGTTGCCGGTTCCATGTTCATCCAGCAGCTCATCATAGGTGTGAATTTCTTTTACTTTGATGAGATCGTAAAGCTCCTGCCGGGTGTAGTCAAAATGTTCACAAATTACTTTGCGGACTTCTTTACCCCTTGCCTTCATGGACTGGGTAATCAGGTCATCCAGCATAGGAACACAACCGCTGCAGCCGGTTCCGGCTTTGGTGCATCCCTTAATGCTGTCAATATCTTCCATTCCTTCTTCTTCAATCAGAGAGCAAATTTCCCCCTTGGTTACACTCTCGCAAGAGCAGATGATGGAGTCGTCGGGAAAGTCGTATACTTTTTGTCCGGCACCGGTTTCTCCGTCACGTTCTCCGATAATCAAATCAATAGGATCGGGGGGGAGAGAAAAACCGTTCTTAGCAATTTGGAGCAGCATGTTGTAATCGTCTGCGTCTCCAACCAACATCCCGCCTAACAGCCGTTTGCCGTCTTCCGAGATATTAATCCGTTTGTACACGCCCTTGGCTTTGTTATCAATGATGACCTTTTTGCTGTTCTCTTCTGTTTCGCCAAAAGCATCCCCAAAACTGGCTACATCAACGCCTACCAGTTTTAGTTTGGTAGACATATCAAACTCGGTGAATTCTTCGTCACCCCCCGTTAGGTTTTCTACCACTACATCGGCCATTTCGTAGCCTGGTGCCACCAAGCCGTAAATCATACCACGGTGCAGGGCGGATTCGCCAATGGCAAAAATATTTGGATCGTTGGTTTCCATGCGGTCATTCACCACAATACCGCCGCGTTCGCCTACTTCAAGATCGGCTTTTTTTGCTAATTCATCGCGCGGACGTATTCCTGCAGATATGATGACCATGTCGGCATCCAGGCGTTCGCCATCTGCAAAATCGAGGTACTCCGGTGTGCCGTTACCGGCAATTTGTTTGGTGTTTTTGTTGAGCAGGATTTCCAGATTAAAATCTTCGAGCGCAGATTTAAGGGCCTGGGCACCAATTTCATCCAGTTGGCGGGGCATCAGCCGGGGCGCAAATTCTATTACACTGGTTTCAAGGCCCAAATCCATGGCTGATTTAGCTGCCTCAAGCCCCAGCAAGCCACCGCCTATGACGGCTGCTTTGCTGGCTTTTTTAGCGTAATTGGTGATGGCATCGAGGTCTTCGATGGTTCGGTAGACAAACACGCCCTTTTTCTCAACGCCTGGAATGGGGGGCACAAAGGCGCTGGAGCCGGTGGCCAGTATTAGCTTATCATACGAAACGGTTCGGCCTTTTTGTGAAGTAACCGTTTGATTGTCACGATCCAGTTCGGTAATTAATTCACCGGTGTGCAGTTCAATACCGTTTTCTTTGTACCACTCAATTGGGGCCAGCTGCAAATCTTCCTCACTGGAGTCTTCAAAGTAGGCACTCAGGTGAACGCGATCGTAGGCAGGCCGCGTTTCCTCGCCAAAAATGGTGATCCTAAAATCCCCTTTATCATTCTTTTTGAGGAGCTTTTCACAAAACTTATAGCCCACCATCCCATTACCTACAATTACAATGTGTTTCTTTTGAGAGTCAGAAACTGTGTTGGAAGTCATACCGATATTTTATTTTTGTTTTTACAACCCTTCCCCTAATGTGTTGTTTATCGTAGAAATAAGGAAGAAATTGAAATTAAATATTTTAGTTTTATATCTCTAAATACTTAATTAAAGAATGTAAAAAATTCGTTTCGCTTCATATATTAACCCCTTTGAAAGTACTTATCAACCTAAAAATAAAAATTAATACTGTGCTAATTTTGAATTATTTAAACCCTTTAATATTGAATGGTTAATTAATATCGAATAAATTTTATTTTTGCCTTATTATTTCTATAAATTGTTACGCGAGAGAATCTTTCCAAGGATTTTGAACACTAACACAGCCATTTGTAACCATGCAATCCAAAAAGGGAAAACTTGTTTTAGTAGGTGCAGGGCCCGGCGATCCGGATTTGATAAGCCTGAAAGGGGTAAAAAAATTGTCTGAGGCCGATGTTGTTTTATACGATACGCTCTCTCATCCTGATTTACTGGATCATGCTCCACCTGAGGCAGAACGTATTTATGTGGGCAAGAAGCCGGGCTCATGTAAAAACAGTCAGGATGAGATTAACAGCCTGATTGTGGAGAAGGCTTATCAGGGACATGTGGTGGTACGCTTGAAAGGCGGTGATCCGTTTATTTTTGGTCGTGGCCACGAAGAGCTGGATTATGCACGCGATCACGGCATACCCGTAGATGTGGTGCCCGGTATTTCCAGTTGTACATCGGTGGGCGAGCTGCAGAGCATTCCCCTGACAAAGCGATGCGTGAATGAAAGCTTTTGGGTGACTACGGGGGTAACCCGCAATGGGAGTGTTTCAGAGGATATCAGGATGGCTGCCCAGACAAATGCTACCATCGTGATTTTGATGGGCATGCGAAACCTCCCAAAAATCGTCAATATTTTTAAATCTTATAATCGGAAGAGCCTTCCCGTAGCGGTCATCCAGAAGGGCTCCCTGCCGGAAGAGAAAATTGCGCTGGGAACCATTGGTACTATTGTAGAAGAAGTGAACAAACATGGTTTGACCAATCCTGCCCTTATCCTGATTGGAGAAGTGGTGAAGCTACATCCGGCTTATCATTCAGCACAAAAGCCCCGGTATTTTGTAGGAAAAAGAGGGATGTATAAAAAGGTACGTCACCGTTTCAGTGAATTTTCTGAATACTTGAAAACCGGAATTACAGCTCTTAGTTATTAGATCTAAGTTATTGCCTTTATTTATAGTTCAATGGGTTTGATGGCAGGATTTTTCCATCTCCTTTTTTATGAAATGAAAAGATGAAAGGATTGCTTCAGTACGTGCCAAAAGGGATACTATCAAGGCAAATTGCAGGAAGTCCGGGGATCAAATTACTGCTTTCTCCACAACAATCCGGTCTCCCTTTTTGATTATACCACCTTCCAATATCTGTGCGCGTAATCCGGCTTTATGCACCAGCGGCTTCATAATTTTTTTGCCGGTTAGTTTTTCCAGATGCCGGCAGGGCTCGCAGAGTTCTATGCCTTTGACTTTCACTTTACCCACAAAAAACGTTTGACCTGTAAGGTTGTTCAGATGAACTCCTTTTGTTACCAGGTTGCGCCGCAGATCGCCAGGCTGAACAGTGCCGTAGCGTCCGTCTTTGTTCAGTATTTCTACAGATTCAAACTCTACCAAAGTCAGTTCTTTTTTCGGACGACGTTTTTCTTCCGGTGTACTTAGTTGTTTAGAGTAGTAGCGGTCGCCCTTCAGCCCGATTCCGGCTACGGCTTCTATATCTTCCACTTCCGTGATTTTACCGCCCTCGTCCCGACTGATAAAAATGCCGGCAACTTTCCCTTCTTTCTCTGTAATCACATTTAAATAATCAGGTTAAACAGGTTCATGAATAATGTAATTAATATAGTATTCGCTCCGGAAAAGCTGTAATTAATTTTATGGTCGCTCTGCAATCATGAGAGATTTTTATTTTGAGGTGTTATATCCTATGCATGTGGCAGAATTGTTGAAGCACAAATATCGTATAATCGTCGGACCACTCCCTGCTTAGTTGCACGGCTTGCTTTATGGAGCTGTACAAGTGAGGCAAACGGTTGTTTCTTTGTCAGTGGTCGGACGAGTTTATTGCTCTTTTGTCCCATACTTCGTCCGACGACTCCAGTTCGTCTGACGATTAAATCTTGCAGAAATGCTTTTTTGGCCTAAAATATTCGTAGCACCTCAAAATAAAAACCTGCCGCAATCATTTAAGTCGATTAAAATAAATACTGTGCCAGCATTTTAATTCCAGCTATCAACAACACGATGGCGAGCAGGTATTGAATGAAAAAAGGTTTTACGGATTTTACCCCGGTTCGTGATCCGATATAGCCACCAACCACTACCGGGATCGTAAAGTATAGAGCTGTTGACCATAATATCGCGGTCGAAAATGCGTGCCCCATAATTCCGCTTATTGAGTTTACCAAAATAAAAAGCGCACTTACAGCAGCAATCTTTTTCAATTTCCCCCAGCCTAAAAATAGCATGAAGGGAGTGAGGAAAATACCCCCGCCAACACCAATCAATCCCGACAGGAAACCAATGCCCAGTCCTGCAATCAAAGCTGCCGGAATATAGACCGGCTTTTCCTGTTCAATTTTGATCTTTTTCACCGTTCGGATTAGTATGGTAGCCGACATCAAAAGCAGAACAATGCCTACGATAATGAAAAACAGGCTTGCTTCAACTGTAATGTATCCGCCCAGGAAGGCAGCGGGAATGGAGGTGATGGCAAAAGGCCAGAAGAGCGTCCATTCAAAATGTCCGCGGCTCCCGTAATTGTACATTGCGATGGAAGAAACCAGGATATTCAGGATGAGCACCACCGAAACCATTTGTGGGGAAAAGAAACCGGTAAGCGTCAAAATAGCAATATATCCGGATGCACCGCCGTGGCCTACCGAACCATAAATAAATGCAACTACAAAAAATAACAGCAACAGGTAAAGAGGAAATTCAAGCAAGAGAGAGTATTATTTTTAGGAATACGGTTATTGATGATTTCTTTGATTACCGAGAGAGCAATCGGGAGGATTGTTTTAGCATTGCGGAAGTTAGATCATTCAGTTGCATAATCAATAGAGTGCTTCTGTTCCTTTAGGGGAAACGTAGAAATACTTCTTGTAGGTTAACTGCTACGGTTGCAAAAAGCACTAAGAGCTTTTTTAATATCTGAGGCTAATGATCACCTTAGCTCTCCTAAAATAATAAGCGGAAGTTTTACCGTACAAGCTAAACTTATGGATGAGCTTTATAAAACCATTAGATTAAAGTACTTTGCGAGCCCGGTATTTAAAACACGAATAAATAAGTATCGAACCATGAATAGTAGTATTTCCATGAAGTATTTTAGTGTGATTGCAGAGATCACAGGCAAAAAAGAAGAGATGTTATCTTTTGAAGAAGAGATGGACTTACACCGATTACTGGAGATGCTTACCGAAAAATATCCTGGTCTGCAAGAATACATACCTTATATACGGACGGCGGTAAATCAGCAGTACGAGTCGCTTGATTATACCCTGTCTGGAGATGAAGAAATTGCATTGATTACTCCGGTTTCGGGAGGTTGAGGTGTCACAAGAAATTCTTAAAGATTCATTTGGCCGGGTTCACAACTATCTCCGCATCTCCATCACTGAAGTGTGCAATCTTCGGTGCACCTACTGCATGCCGGAAGAGGGCTTTCCCATTTCACCCGAAGACCGCCTTCCTTCTGTGGACGAGTTGATGCAGATCGTATCTGTTTTCCAGGAAATGGGGGTGGATAAAATTCGTATTACCGGCGGAGAGCCGCTGGCTAATAAACAACTGCCTGAAATTTTGGACCGATTGGTGGAACTTGGGTTTGAGAATTTGAATATCACAACCAATGGCATTCTGTTGGATCGGTATATCGATAAATTCCTGGAAGTGGGCTTGCGCTCCATCAATGTAAGCCTGGATACGCTGGACTCGGATAAGTACGCTAAAGTCACCCGCCGTGACCGTTTTGAAAAAGTGATGCAAAATATTTCAAAAGGCATGGAGGCAGGACTAAGGATCAAGATCAATGCGGTGATGCTGAAGGATTTCAGCGAAGAAGAAATTTACCCCATGCTGGAATGGTCAAAAACAACACCGGTACACGTACGCTTTATTGAGTTTATGCCGTTTAACGGTAACAAATGGGAGGTGGAAAAACTGATTACCTACCAGGATGTACTGGATGAGGCTCAAAAATATTTTCAAATTGAAAAGCTGGAAGATCCCAAACATTCCACTTCCAAGAGTTTCAGAGTGAAGGGAGGCAAAGGAACTTTTGCGGTTATCAGTTCCATGACGGAGCCTTTTTGCGGAACCTGCAACCGTCTGCGCCTCACTGCAGATGGCAAGCTGAAAAACTGCCTTTTTTCAAATCAGGAAGCTGATTTGTTAACGGCCCTGCGCAAAGGTCACAACCTAAAAGAATTGATTCGCTTGAGTGTCCGCTCCAAAAAAGAGGCGCACGCCGGCATGGAAAACCTGCCCGACATGGAAAATCGAAGCATGATTGCCATTGGGGGGTAACATGAAAACGGAAGCTGACAACAAGCTATTTGTTCATATTCAGGAAGAGCTCATCGATCCCAAACAAGGGGACGAGTTTGTCCGTCATCCGGCGGCAGGGGCCATCAATGTATTTGTGGGAACTACCCGCAATCACCATGAAGGAGAAACCGTGCTGGACTTGTATTATGATTGTTATGTGGACATGGCGGTTAAAGAACTAAGAAAAATTGGCCTCGATGTGGTTAATACATTTGAACTGGAAAAAGCCTGGATTGTCCATCGGATCGGCAGGGTTCCTATCGGCGAAGCTTCCATCGTAGTGGCGGTAAGTGCTGCCCACCGTAAGCAGGTATTTGAAGCTACCGCAGAAATCATGAACCGCATTAAGAAAGATGTGCCTATCTGGAAAAAAGAAACCTTTGAAGATAAAACGGTTTGGAAAGAGGAAAAATTGGTGAAGGGAAATAGTGAAAAGTGAAATGGGTTGGGGTTTTTCTACTTAATGCGTTTAACGGTTTGGAGTAGGATGAAACCGTCCGATGGCAGATTTAAGTGAAAAAAAGTGGTTGCTAAAAAATCTATACCAACGTTTGGTCATTGCGAGGGCTGCAGCGATAGCACAGCCCGTGGCAATCTCTTGAATCATAGCAACTCCCTCCATAACGTCTCGTTGTTGAATATCCCAAGTGGTGTCAGAGAGATTGCTTCGTCGTATTGCATCCCAATTCTAGCTTAGTCATCATAATCTCCTCGCAAAGACGGTGTTTTTTACGTGATAAGAGTGGTTTTCAAAAACTCGCTCAACGCTCGGTATGCCGATCACAGAACTGCCAAGCAGTAAATGCGTTCTACTTATTATCACTATCCAAGACCTTCCGGCTTTTTAAATCCCTGAATACGGCTACTATATATAGACCCATTCCAAAAATCATAACAGGCATTCCCAAAAATACGCCGATTCCTACGCTCCAAGCCTTGAAGCCAACGATCAAAAAGAGGAGCACAAATAACATCCCTGTTATAGTACAAAGAATGGCAGTTCGTACTAATTTGTCTATTTCCTGTGAATCATTTTCGTCTGATATGTTCTGTTCTGATCTATTCATCTAAGGCCTCCACCAGGCTATTAAGTTCTTCAGGTCCAATCTTCCTCATTGCTGAGGTGCTTCGTTGTTCTATTTCTTGCTGATCGGTGCTGGCAACCCGTTCTTTTGGAGTTGGATGTGCAGGGCCATGGCAAGAGGTACAGCTTACCTCATCGGCACGAAGCTTGGAGGATAGCGCACGATGACTTTTCACTTGCTGGAAAGCATTTGTTCCTGCATGGCAGGAGGTGCAGTTCATATTGGGATAGCTTCCGGAGTAGGAAATGGGCTCGTCCCAGGTGCCGGTTACAAAGAGCAGCCAGTGACGGAAACCATCGCGTTTGCCCTCAAATGTGCCGTGTGCGCCATAAGTGGTATGGCAAGTATAGCATTGGTATTTCGGAATCCACTTGTTTTTGTAATGACGGGCAGCAAGCGTTGTACTTTCAGCATCAAATAGATCATCCACAAACGGATCCATCACGTGACAGGATCCGCAGGATTGTACGGATTTAGTGGTTTCAAGCACCGTGGCACTGGTCCCCAGTCCAACAATCATAGGGAGTACAAAAAGGCTGATGATCAGTAAAATTCGATAATTCATAGGGTTGATACGGTCGCGGTAAATAAATTCGATCAGCAGCAGAATCACGATGGCGACAACAATAGCTACAATTCCGGCCCACCTCATAATTTCCCCGATGGTCATTCCCTTTTCAGCCGTTGAAGCAATCGGTTTTTCTGTTTGGGCATTTTGCATAATATTGGCATAGGTGCCACCATCAAGGGTTGTTTTTGCTTCGGATCTCTCAAAGCTTTCTGTATCAACCTTGTGAACGGTTTCAAAAGAGGCCGTACTACCGGGAGTATCTTCCAAATGATAAATTCCTGTTAAGGCTAAGGCAGTGCCAGATACGATCAGAAGAATCAGGCAGGATAAAAGCAGTGTTGGATTGAATTTTTTCATAGGGTACAGGTTAGAATATTCTCAGGCTTTTTCTATGGAAACCGCACATCGTTTATAATCCGGCTGGCGCGAAAAGGGGTCAACCGCATCGCTTGTAACTTTATTGACCAGGTGTTTGGCTGAGTGGAAAGTGGCAAATACAAGCCCCTCGCGGATATCGTCAGTGATGCGGGTTACAAATTCGGCATCTCCTCTGCGGCTGGCAACGCGGAC
Organism: Gracilimonas mengyeensis; assembly: GCF_900182705.1. GTDB lineage: Bacteria > Bacteroidota > Rhodothermia > Balneolales > Balneolaceae > Gracilimonas > Gracilimonas mengyeensis. Next base: position 471,427 of record NZ_FXTP01000002.1, read on the forward strand.
GTCATCTCCATCCTGAAGCCCGTAGCGCGCTGCATCGGCCGGATGTACTTCAAGAAAATCTGTTTTAATATTCTTCAGATCATCCACACGCCGGGTAATCGTTTCCGTATGCCAGTGTTCCAATACGCGGCCGGTAGTAAGCAGCAGGGGGAATTTTTCATTTTGGTTTTCATAAGGCTCGCCCTGTTCGTGCAGGTAAATTAAAGCCCGTCCATCCGGTCGGCCATAAAAATCAAGGCGGGCATCTTCATCTTTGACCAGGGGATCCTCGCCGGGAACGTATCTTCGGCAGGTTCCGGGATGATCTTCATCCGGGCAGGGCCATAAAATTCCGGGCTGATTTTTCAGGCGTTCATAGGTAATGCCTTCAAAATTATAGGTGGAATGGGCTGAAATTTTTCGCCATTCTTCCCAGATATCGGCCTGCGTGCGATTGGGAAATAAATCGCCGTGGCCAAGCCGGTCGGCCAGGTCTATGATGATATCAAAATCGCTGCGAGCTTCACCTTTTGGCTCCACCAGGTTTGGCACATAGTGGTACCGGCGCTCTGATTGGCTGAACACCCCGCCTTTTTCCGCCCACATGGCTGCGGGCAGAACCACATCCGCATATTTTGTTGTTTCCGTGGGGTGAAACGCATCAGCCACAACCACAAAGGCATTTTCCATCGCATCACGATAGGGGAGGATGTTGGGCAGCGACTGGATCGGGTTGGTCGACATAATCAGCGCACATTCCACATCCCCGCTGTTCATCGCCTGGAATAGTGAAATGGCATGGTGGCCCGGGTTAGGACTGATGGTTCCTTCGGGTACATTCCACAGCTCTTCCATTTCTTTGCGGTGTTTGGGATTAGCCACCAATCGTCCGTTTGGCAAGGCGTGGGCCAGTGATCCGGTATCGCGCACACCGCCGCCGGCATTGGGCTGACCCGTGAGTGAAAATGGCGTGGCGCCCGGGCGGCCAATCTGACCGGTGAGCAGATGCATAGCCATCACCAGGCGGTTGGCTGCTGTTCCCTGTATCTGCTGGTTGAGCCCCATCGTCCAAAACGACATGGTTGCAGGAGAGTTTCCAAACCTGAAAGCTGCCTCACGGATCTGTTCTGCAGAAATTCCGCAAACAGAAGCAGCCCGTTCAGGGGTATATTTTTCAAGATGACTGCGAAACTGTTCTTCAGTAATTGAATTGCTGCCCGACTGAAATGACAGGTAGTCTTCAATCATTTCCAGATCAACCAACCCGCGGCGGTAAAACTCGTAGATCATGGAGTTGTAGAGAGCTACATCCGTACCCGGTTTTATTTGCAGGAAGAGATCGGCATGTTCAGCCGTACGGGTTTTCCGCGGATCAACAACAATCAAAAATGTGTCCGGGTTAGACCTTTTCCGGTCCTGTAAACGCTCCCATACAATTGGATGGCATTCGGCCATGTTTGATCCGGTAACAAAAAAGCAGTCGGCATGATCGGTGTCCTCGTAACAGCCCATCGGCTCATCTTTCCCAAATACGGAAGTGTAGCCCACGGCGGCCGACGCCATACAGAGCCGGGGATTTCCATCGACATTATTGGTACCAATTCCGGCCTTGAATAGCTTATTTGCACTGTAGCTCTCTTCGGTAAATAGCTGGCCACTGCCGTAAAAAGCTACGCTGTCGGGCCCGCTGTTTTGGATGGATTGACTGAACCGGGAGGCGATCAGCTCCATAGCCTCTTCCCAGGATGCCCGCTCCAGCTCACCGTTTTTGCGAATCATGGGGTAGAGCGCCCGGTCTTCAACGTATAGAATTTCCCGGTTCAGAATTCCTTTGATACAGAGGCGGCCACGGTTATGGGCCGCTGGATCACCCTTCACATCTACAACTTTACCATCCGACATACCAATTTTTATTCCGCATCCCGTACCACAAAACCGGCAGACACCCTGATGCCAGCTATCCACATCAATAACAGGCTGGCGCTCCCAAAGTTCTCCGCACCCACTCATCAGCGAACCGGTAAACACACCTGCAGCCGATAGAGATGCGATACGCATAAAGTCCCGCCGGCTTAGTCCATCATATTTATCAGAGGCGGTATCAGGCGATGTTGGGTGTTCTTTATTTCTGTTTATTCCATCTTTTTTGGACATACTGTATCGTAAAATTTTATAAAAATATACTGATGGAGTATACTTCCTGAAATATATTCAATCAAATAAAATCATTATTTATAATGAATATACGGTCGGTCAGTCAAGTTGATTATTTGTTGTATCGTGCGGTCAGCAGTAACATTCTTCCCGCATTCAATTGTCGGACGAACTGTAGTTGTCAGACAAAGAACGGTTGTTTGGAAAAACCTAGAATTCGTCCGACCACTGAAATGGAACCAACCATTTGACCAAGCTTCAAATGTGCCATTTGGAAGGCCGGGTGCCCAAGCAAGAAGTGGTCTGCCGAATGGAAGGCCCGAAAGTTGCTAGGCCAAAAAAACTATTCTCGCCAAGATTCAATCGTCTGACGAGCTGGAGTCGTCGGACGAAGTACGGAGCTTAAAAAAAGGAACACACAAACTCGTCCGACCACTGCAAGGGAATCAGCTGTTTGATAAATCTTTAAATGCGCCATACAGTAGGCCGGGTAAACAAGCAAGAAGTGGTCTGCCGATTGTAAAAGTCATTGGAGGCACAGGCACCAGTCTTTTAACATGAAAACCCTTCAAGGCATTTTGGATAATATTATCCGAGCAGAAAAAGTGTATTATTCTTTCATCCCATCAAAACCATTCGTTTTTTTAGACTAACTTTAAAACCGATAAATCTGATTTTTAGTAAATGTCCGAATCCAGCGCGACCGATTATCTTACTGTACATGAAGCCCTTCACCGAATTGATAAATACACGGAAACCGGTATTAACTCAGAAACTATCCCGGCCAGACAATCCGTAGGACGAGTGCTATCCCAAGATGTAGCTGCCCAACGCGATATTCCCGAAACCGATAATTCTGCCATGGATGGGTTTTTGTTTTTGAAAAATGACCTGGAAAACGGGCTTCGAAGTTTTGAATTGATAGGGGAAATTAAGCCGGAAGATGATGGGGCTTCTTCTCCGGAATCCGGGCGGTGCAAACGGATTATGACGGGGGCGCAGGTCCCAGAGGACGAGGTTTTTGTGATCCCGGTTGAGCTGACAACCACAACGGGTTCAACCGTTGAAGTGAAGGATATTCCAAAAAGGAATCCCATCCGGAAAAAAGGCGAAGGATATCAAAAAGGGAAAACAATGCTGGCCAAGAACAAGGAAATCCGTCCGTATGAAATTGGGCTGCTTATTGAATCCGGAAACAAAGCCTGCCGGGTAAAAAAAAGCATCAGAATGGCTATTCAGGTCACGGGCTCGGAAGTAGATGAAGATATGAACACCAACGGACCGGTACTCTCCGGTTTGATGGAAACCTGGCCGGGGGTGGAGATTGAAACACACCCCGTGCTGCCGGATGATTTTGATAAAGTTGTTGATCGCATGAAAGAACTGTCCGGCTCTGCAGATGTGGTTTGTACTACGGGCGGAATTTCTAAGGGAGCGCGGGATTTCATTCTGCCAGCCATGAAAGAGCTCGGCGCCGAAATCATCATCAGGAACATTCAACAGAAACCCGGCAAGCCGATAACCTTCACAAAACTAAATGGAACTCTTTTTTTTCACCTTCCTGGAAATCCTATATCGGCCACTTTTTGTGCGGAGATGTATGTGCGTCGCGTGGTAAGGAACATGTTAGAACTTCCCCATTTAAATCTGAAAGCTGTCGCAGCCAATTCCCTCGAAAATCACCGTGAAGAGAAAACGCTGTTTGCCCCGGGTAAGCTATTTTTGGATAAAAATCAGCGCCTCTCGGTTCGCAGCAAGGGTGTGATGAGATCGCATCTGCTGCAACTGTACCGGGATAACGATGTCTATCTTCGTCTGGAGCCGGGCACACGTTACGGCAAAGGTGATTTAATCGAAGTAATTCCCTTCTCCACAGGAATCGATCTATCATGAAAAATCGTACGCTCTATATTTTATGCGGCGGAGAATCCCGGCGGATGGGACAGGATAAAGCCCTTCTTCAGATTCAGGGAAAATCCTTTCTTGAGCATATCATCGAAAGGACGCTTCCCATTTTCGATTCCGTTACGCTTTTAACTGGCGGTCGCTCGCTATCCACAGATATACGCCAAATACCTGATGCCATGCCGGATGTAGGCCCGCTGGGAGGAATATTGGCCGCACTGCACGATACCCAAGCTGATAGCATCGCTTTGTTACCGGTAGACCTTCCCCTCATTTCTGATGAAAGCTTACACACGTTAAATGCTCCCATTGATAAAAATTTAGATGCCCGGTTGGCTCAAAGCACCGACCGTATTCAACCCTTATGTGGGATATATCATATCAGAATTACCGGAAAGCTTGAGCAATACCTGCAATCAGGAAACCGGGCGGTCATGGGATTTATGGAAGAAATTAACTGCGGATATTTTTCAGTTTCAGAAGAAGAAATCAGGAATATCAATACCCCGGAGGAGTATCGGAAGTTTATTTAGAGTCTATAATTTTCGCAAAATATTGATTTAAGGACCGTGCTTGCATAAAACTCTCACCAAGCTGGTTTTGTAAATTGACGCCGATAGGTGTCTAACCATTCTGGTTACAGAATGAAATAGCCCTGAGCCAAAGCTCAGGGTATAAAAGGGGAATATGAAAACCCCGAATGGGGTTAAACCATCGAAATTATGGGTTCATATACACAAATTATTTTGAAGAGTAATTTAACGGAAGGGGCTTTTGGTTGAACCCCTTTCGGGGTTGATACCTCTTAAATCTACAACTCCAGGTGTTACCTGGAGCTATTTTCATCATGTAACCATGATGATTTGAACGCCATTCGGCGTAATGTTTTTTGAGGTCCAGGTGCTTGATGCGCCATCGAAAAAATAAACGGCAAACAAATCCTCAAACACTAAAAATAGATCGTAAACAGGAATAGGTCCTCCCTTGAGGGAGGTGCCAGATTTTGATTTATCAAAATACGCGGAGGGTGTTAGCGCCAAGGTCCCAAAGCGTTAAAATAACGGCTACTTACTCAAATACTCACCGACCAATCATTTTAAAAAGATGCAATACGCCGGGAAACAAGGCATGTAAACTTTCTTCGGCCCCGCTGCTGCTACCGGGCAACGAAATGATCAAGCTGTCACCCTTTAAGCCTGCTACTTGGTTGGAAAGCATGGCAAAAGGCGTGCGTTGAAATCCGTATTGTCGCATCGCTTCTCCAATGCCGGGCAATAATTTATCGACTTTTTGGCGAACAATATCGGGCACTAAATCACTTTTCTGGGCCCCGCTTGATCCGGTTAACAGGATTAGATCTACCGAGCCCGAAAGCCGGTCAAGAGTAGCTTCGATATCTTCTTTCTGCTCCGCCAGTAACTCTTCTTCTGAAAGGGTAATGGATTTATCTTCTAAAAACTCCCGGATAATCTCTGCGGAGTGATTAGGGCGATTTCCATCTTTTTTGGCGGTAGAAACAGTAAGTAATGCAGCGGTAATCGGACGGTCAAAATGGTCTCTGTGATCAGATTTCCCACCGTTCTTTTCTTCCAGTCTGATGTCGCCAAGGGTGATATCCTCTTGCAGCGGTTTAAGCATGTCGTAGGCATTTAGCAGAGCCCCGTTAACGGCTACCATCACTTCCATTTCCAGCCCGGTTTTCCAAACGGTCCGTGCTTCAGCTGTAAACTTTAGTGCATCAGGTAAGATTTCCATGCTGATGTCTACCCAGTCTAAGGGGAGCGTATGGCTGAATACCATCCAGTCAGGGGTGCGTTTAGCGGTTAATATGCCCGCGCTTCTGGCAACGGATGCTACATCGCCTTTGGGCACCGTTTTTTGTTTTACCCGTTCCAGCGTCTGTTCATCCAGAAAAATTTTACCGCTGGCCCGGGCGTATCGCAATGTGGTGTTTTTATGATGTATGTCTATCATGAGAACAATTGTACTGAGTGAATGAGTGGCTAAAGTATAGGAACTACGAACTACAAATTAGAATAATAAATGACCGCTTGAAAAGATGATGATTTGCTTGGCTGAGATAAATTTATAATCCCAAAATCGACCTCTTAACGTTCCTTTAAAATCGTTACATTTCAGCCCTTTGAAAAGAACCATTTGGCGCGGTTTCCTGTTATGTGGCCAAAACCAATAAATTGCATTTTATATGAGTGAAAAAGTAAGATCCATGTTCGCAGACATTGCGGACGATTACGATCGAATTAACAGCGTACTTTCCTTTGGAGTCCATCATGCCTGGCGCAAAAAAGCCGTCTTGGAAAGTGGTGCCATTGAAGGAGATCATGTGCTGGATTGCGCTACCGGAACCGGTGACCTGGCCATTGAGTTCAAGAAAACCGTTGGGGATAGCGGTTACGTAATGGGCACCGATTTTTGTGCGCCCATGATTGAGCCCGCTCCTGCAAAAGCTGAAGAAGCCGGCCTCAAAATCGATTTCGAAGTAGCCGATGCAATGGATTTGCCCTATGAAGAAGACACCTTCGACATAGCAAGTATCGCATTTGGAATAAGAAATGTGGATGAGCCTGTGACAGCCTTAAAGGAAATGGCTCGCGTGGTAAAACCCGGGGGACGGGTAGTAGTGCTGGAATTTGGCCAGCCCAAGGGATTGATGAAATTTCCGTATGAATTATACAGCCAGCATATTATGCCGGCTATTGGCGGATGGCTCAGCGGGAACAGGGAAGCTTATACTTATTTGCCCCGGACCAGTGCCGAATTTCCTGCCGGCGACCGCTTTCTCAAACTGATGGGTGACGCCAAGTCTTTCAGTAATCGAAGAGCTGTAAAGCTAACGGGCGGAATTGCCTACGTATATGTAGGTGTGGTTCAATAATATTATATTATGGCCTGTTGCAAAATTTAAAAGCATCAGCCAGCTAATAACAGTATCCTTCAGGGATAGAAGTTGCCAATAGGCATATACCAAAACACATATTCATGAATATAGAAGAGATAAAAAAAGTAATACCGCACCGGTATCCGTTTTTATTGGTTGATCGTGTGGTAGAATTAGAAGAAAAACGTATTAAAGCGCTCAAAAATGTGACCGGGAATGAAGAGTTTTTCAACGGTCACTTTCCGGGGCAACCTATCATGCCCGGGGTTCTGCAGGTAGAAGCTATGGCACAGGCCGGAGCCATTATGTTGATGACCCAGCATGTGGATGATCCCCAAAAGACCTTGATGGTTTTCAGCGGGATCAATAAATGCAAATTTCGGCGACAAGTAGTTCCCGGCGATCAGCTTATCCTGGAAGTAGAGCTGGGCTCTCAACGACGAAATTTTGTCACCATGCATGGTACGGCTTCTGTAGATGGTAAAGTGGCTTGCGAACTGGAGGCTTCTGCTGCTCTGGTTCCACGGGAGCAGGTATGAGCACTCAAAAAAAATCTGAAAAGCCTGCAAAAATAACCACCCAAACCGTGGTGGATATGAAACAGCGCGGAGAGAAAATCTCTATGCTCACGGCTTATGATTATACCATGGCCCAAATAATTGACCAGGCCGGGATCGAAATCATTTTAGTAGGGGATTCTGCCAGCAACGTGATGGCGGGCCATGACACCACCGTCCCCATGACGCTCGACCACATGATTTATCATGCCTCGTGTGTGGTACGCGGAGTGGACCGGGCCCTTGTGATTGCTGACCTGCCCTTCATGAGTTACCAAGTCACTACCAAAGAGGCACTTATTAGTGCCGGCCGTATGATGAAAGAAGCCGGGGCCCATGCTGTAAAACTGGAAGGTGGTAAACCCATCGTAGAAACGGTAAAACGCATTGTAGAAGCTGGCATTCCGGTGATGGGGCACCTGGGATTGACTCCCCAAAGCATTTATAAATTCGGAACGTATAAAGTGCGCGCTACCGAAGAGCAGGAGGCGGAAGATTTGATTCAGGATGCTAAACTGTTGGAAGAAGCCGGATGTTTCTCTATAGTTCTGGAAAAGATCCCCGCACAATTGGCAGCTCGGGTTTCCGAAGAATTATCTATTCCAACGATTGGCATCGGGGCCGGACCAGAGTGCGACGGACAGGTTCTGGTACTTCACGACATGTTGGGGCTCAATAAAGAGTTTAACCCTCGCTTTTTGCGGCGATATGCTGATTTGAATTCGGTAATGACCGAAGCGGTTCAGCATTACATCAAAGATGTTAAAGACAAAGATTTTCCAAATAAAGACGAGCAGTACGGCGGATGAGTGAATTAGAAGAGCGACCTTTTATTTTAGTTTCTAATGATGATGGTATTTTTTCTCCGGGTATCAAAGCCCTGGCTGAAGTAGCAGCCGAATTCGGGGATGTGTATATCGTAGCCCCTGACAAGGAGCAAAGTGCGGTAGGCCACTCCATCACTATTCAAGTGCCACTTCGGGCCAGTAAATTTACCGTAGCAGAAAAGTTTGATGGCGAAGCGGTAAATGGCACGCCTGCGGATTGTGTGAAGCTGGCTCACGGACAGTTGCTGGATCGTAAGCCTGATTTGGTGGTGAGCGGAATCAATCACGGAAGCAATGCGGGTATCAACATCATGTATTCCGGGACGGTGAGTGCGGCTACCGAGGGAACCATTTTGGGCTATCCTTCCATTGCCGTTAGCTGTACCGAATACAGCGAGGAAGCCAACCTTAGAGGCTGCCAGGAAGCGGCCCGCCGGGTTATAAAATTTGTATTGAAGAACGGGCTTCCCAAAGGAGTTACCCTGAATGTAAACGCTCCGGCCGGAGAATTTACCGGTCTCAAATGGACCCGTCAGGCTGACAGCCGTTATGTGGAGGAATACGAAAGCCGCACCGATCCTTTCAACCGTGCTTATTATTGGCTCACCGGTAAATTCGAGCTACTGGATGAGGGCAAAGATTCTGACATCCATGTGCTTAATCAGGGCTATGCGTCTGTTACGCCTATTCAATACGATCTAACCGCTTACGATCTCTTGGGAGATGTAGAAGACATCAGTCTGGACGATTAGGGTTTTTGATTGATGATTGTTGATTTGAGATTTCCTCAAATCTTTTATCCACCTCTCCCATCTGACGGCTGTCAAAAGGCAACGTAATATTAATCCTGCAAAGGGCCGTCTGATGGATGGCATTAGGGATCCATTTTCTATTCTTATAAAATACTTGCCAATTGTAGCAGTAAACACTGTTCAAAAATGGCTCAAAAGAGTTTTTTCTCCCCCAGCCTGCTCCGAGTATTCGCAGGGGGAAGATTAAGGAAAGGAGTTTGCTGTTACAGCATCTCAGCTCCGCATTCAGATCCCCCTGCAAATGAGCAAGCTCATTTCCGGTCCCTCTTCAAAGAGGGAATTTCTCCTTTAAGATCCGGGATGTAATTTTTGCTTTTAAGTCTGATAACCGCCCACAGGTTCTTTTCAAGAATTCTCCCTTTGAAGGAAGACCGTTTGAAAGCCTTGGCTTTTAAACAGAGGGATGTGAGATGCCTGAATAGGTCTCATAGATTAAAGCCTCACTAATTTTACTTTTAATCTATGAAGCCCAAAAGTTTCAGAAAAGAAACAGTTCGACAGAGTTATCCCTGCGAAAGCAGGGAGCTAAATGTTGAGTTGAAGTCGGCAGTTGATGTTTAAAAGCCATGAGATTCCGGGCATGCGCCGCGGAATGACCAATTTTATAGTTTGGACTCCCCAACCTTCCCATAAATCACATACTCTTCCCCAGCTTCGGTTTCCAGATCGTAGGTGTACACTTTTTCCAGGTCCAGATCTAAAAGTTCGGCATCTTCACTGATAAGGGGTTCTTTCACCTCAGGATTTTGATAGAAAGGATTTGGGTTTTCGCCGCTTGCTTCTACCAGTCCTTCGCCCTCAAGGGGAACGTACGAACGAATCCGGCTCACTCCGCCCAGGTCTGATTTAAGCCACAGGGTTACCAGTCTGTCATTCTTCCAGTCGATATCCACCTCAAAGCCGCCCCGGGCACGCAGGCCTTTTACGTAGCCATCCGGCCAGGCAGAGGGCAGGGCTGGGAGAATATGCAATGCTTCATCATGACTCTGCACCAGCATTTCTGCGATACCGGCCGTGCAACCAAAATTGCCGTCAATTTGAAAGGGAGGGTGTGCGTCAAAGAGATTCGGGTAGGTGCCACCTTTCTCGCTGCCGTCGGGGAGCCGGGAAGGACTAAGCTGATCGGTAATTAGTTTATAAGCATGGTCGCCATCCAACATACGTGCCCAGAAGTTTACCTTCCAGCCCATCGACCAACCGGTGGAAGGATCGCCGCGATGCAATAACGTTTGCTTGGCAGCCGCAAATAACTCAGGTGTTCGGTAAGGTGAAATCTGGTTGGAAGGATGGAAACCATACAAATGAGAAATATGGCGATGCTGGTCTTCCGGGTCATCCCAGTCTTTCATCCATTCTTGCAGTTGTCCGTGTTGTCCAATTTGCATCGGTGGGATCTTTTCCTTCATAGCATTGATCTCTTCAATGAAAGCCGGATCATCGCCCACTAACTCACCAATAATAGCCGTACGCGTAAACAGATCGAAGATCAGCTGATTGTCCATGGTAGCCCCGGCTGTAATAGCGGGCGTCTCCCCACTGGGTAGCTGATATCGGTTTTCAGGGGATACGGATGGCGAAACCACCATCCAGTCGGTGTCCAGGTAGGGCTGAAGTTCATCCAGAAAATATTGGGATGCCGATTTGAAGATAGGATACTCTTGTTTGATAAAGGCAGTGTCGCCGGTAAACAGAAAATGCTCATACATCTGTTGACTCAGCCATACGCCACCCATGGGCCACATGCCCCAGGAACCCATGCCATCAATGGGATCGGTGGCTCTCCAAATGTCGGTGTTATGATGTGTCACCCAGCCATCGGCATCGTAGGTTTGGCGTGCACTTTGCTGACCGGTTTGGGCGATGCCCCGTACCATCTCAAACAGCGGTTCATGGAGTTCACTCAGGTTGGTGAGCTCCGACGGCCAGTAATTCATTTCCGCATTGATGTTGATGGTGTACTTACTATCCCAGGGCGGAAACATTTGGTTGTTCCAGATGCCTTGCAGTGTTGGGGGCTGTCCGCCCGGTTGAGAAGAAGAAATCAGCAGATATCTTCCAAACTGAAAGTAGAGGGCTGCCAGTTGGGGATCATTGGCCGAGGCAAAGTTCTCTACGCGGACATCGGTGGTTTTTTGGCTGGCTTCGGTATCGCCCAGGTATAAATCAACCCGGTTAAAATACTGCTGGTAGAAATCGATATGAGATTGCTTTATGGCCTCATAATCTTTGCCCAAAGAAGCCTCCAGTTTTGAAGTAGCTACTTTATCGGGATCACCGCTGATGTCATCAAAACTCTTGAAATTGGTACCAATAGAAATGAACAGGGTGAGCTCATCTGCGTCTGTCACGCTAATTACGGTGTCGTTCGCAGTGATTTCTCCACCTTCGGTTTCAGCTTTCATGATGCTAGTGAATTCAACCCGGCCGGTTTTGCCTTCGTGGTCGCTGGTTTTTCCTTTAACGGTGATTTGATCTCCTTCAAAAGTCGTTTCGTGCTGCTGAGGGCTATCAAAAGAAAAAGAACCAGTAATCTGCCCCGGTTCGCTGGCCGTCATCTTCATCACAATAACATCATCCGTAAAAGAAGAAAAAATCTCGCGGGTAAAAGTAACCCCGTCAACCGTGTAAGAAGTGGTGGCGATGGCCTTTTCGATATCCAGCGAGCGCTTGTAATCGGAGTAATTTTCGTGGCCCGGAAAATCAATAAATAAACCACCCACCGGCTGGTACGGCATGCCCTGGTTTGAAGAAGATATGTGTTCATCGGCATAGGCTTGTGCTTCGGCATATTTCTCTTCATTCAATAGCTCTCGGAGTACCGGAATAGCTTCACCTACTTGCGGGCTGATGTTGTTCCCAGGCTCCCCTGCCCAAACGGTTTCTTCGTTGAGTTGCAGTTCCTCCCGCCCGGGCTGGCCGAATACCATCACTCCTAAACGTCCGTTTCCTACAGGCAGGGCCTCTACCCATTCTTCTGCTGGCTCATCGTACCACAAGCTCATGGTTTGATCCATGGAGGGCGGTTGGGGTGAATGGTTGCAGGCTGCTAAAAAGATCAGGGAAGAGAGGAGTAAGGGCCAGCGTAAATAATTCATAAAGTGTATTGATTATGTTTAGTAAGCTGCTGTTTTACTTAAGGTAAGTAAACATAATCAAATTGGGAACCAGCCCTTTGTAACTAATCCGTTAGATGGATTTTGATATGGTTTTGTATGAATATCAGTCTGACGGCTACAAGCCCGTCTGACCGTTGGTGGGGATGTAACCAAGAAGGTTTTAGCAAGGCTTCTGATTAAAAGATTCTATGCCGAATGTAGTTTGGTTCAGGGTAGGGTGAGTTTATTGGTCCCAATCATGGGTTTCCCTAATGGGATGCCCATGGTAAAAACCTTGGACTTTTAGTGCAGCACATTAGTATTTCGAAGAAATCTAAAGACTAAAATAATGGGGTCATTCAGAGGGTACTCCCGAAGAACCTTAGCCAGAAAATGATTACCAACAGGCCAAAGATATTGATCTAAGAGTCACTGGAAAAAATGATTCAGAGAATTAGCTGGATAGGCTCCGCAAAATGAAAGATCCTTCGAAAGTATTCTCAGGAAGACCGTGTGCATGGGATGTAGGGACTTTCAGTCCCCCTGCACTTTCAGGTTAGGGTGAGTTTATTGAACACAAAAAAACCACAAAGCCATCAGCCTGAAAATAGCTGACGGACTTTGTGGCTTTCATAACGGCTCTCTCTTTAACCAGCCGGATGACTAACTTTGCCCATAAATACCACGGTACCACTCTGTTGCTCGCGGATAAGGAATATGAACGGTCTGTTAGCATTAAATGAGGGGGGCATAGAGGTAAGTTCCATTCCTATGGAAGTTACAGCAGCAGCCTCCGTTCCTTCTTCGTCTACCGTTACAAACGTTTTGTGTTTTACCTGACTGATAAAAAGTCCACCATTGGGATTGATGCCCCGAAAATCAGCTTCATTTGGATTGAAGGCGACTTCCATGCCCAAGGACTTAAGCACTTCATTCATTGTCAGTTCGTATTCAATTTCAAACTTGGGCAGGTTAACTACGGTCTGTCGGTATGCAATATTGTCCAGCCATGTATTAAAATTTTCCTGACTTAGCTGATCGGCAATAAAGGTTTCGATTTTGGTATCCGGGTCGGCGGGCATCATCAGGCTCATGGTGTACAGGCTGTCTCCGTAGGGCAGGTCAATCATGCGTACCTCATCAGAAAAGTACGTGTTAAAAGCACCATCCTGTCGCATCATATCTACGTTGATTTCAGACCCATTCTCGAGGTAAAAAGGACGGGATTTTGTGTCTTCCTTATCAAAAGTGTGGGTCCAGTCGCCTTTAAAATAAATGGCGTTGATGAGGTACATGACCATGCTGGGAGGGATGCGATCGATAATGGTTTCAATAAGTCCGTTGGTATTATCCTCCACCCAATTGTTTATCGTGTCTACTGAGGAAGGATCGTCAAAGTCGAGTTCCTGTGCCTCGGCATCAAAATAGGTTTCCAGTTTATCCAGGAAGTCCGCATTAACCTCAAATTCCTGCCGGTTCCAAACCGAGTTGGCAATTTGCATTTGCACGGATGGGTCGGCGGTAATCAGGCGTTCAATCAAAAAACGGTATCCCTCGTTAATCTCTTCTATATCCATGCCGTGGAAGGCGAGGGTCTGACGCATCTGCTCTTGCGTTTCACCTTGAGCTCCGTTCATAGTCATCCCCAGGGCAACTGAAAGACTGAGTGGGGAAATGAAAATGTTGTCGGCAACGGTATCGTGCTCAACGGTGCTTTTAAAAACATCAAAGCTAAATGAATGGCCGCTTTCTACCAGTTGCTTTTCTGCTTGGGTAAGCTCGGCGGGCAGTTCAATGCCCCGACCGGGTTCTTGCCCGTTAGGTCCACTTATATCATTTGAACAAGAAGTGCTAAATAGTATGAAGAAAATAAATAGAAATGTGAGTAGATAATTTGGCTTCATCATATTTTTTAGAGTATCGGGAAGGGCAAAAGAATTCATGACGGTATGATTTAAAGGATTTTATAGCCCAGGATTTGTTAACCAGTACGCAGCCTTTGGGTTAAACGCTACATCTTTTTTTACTGAATTTTATAATGATAGGTGAAGGCAATATTCGTATCCTCTTATGGATATTTTACTATCTTAAGAATGCTGATAAGAGATTTGTAATTGCAACAACTTAATATGCTCACGAAAAGAATTATTCCCTGTCTGGACATCAAGAATGGGAGAACCGTTAAAGGCGTAAACTTTGAAGGCCTGCGAGATGCGGGCGATCCAGTTGAACTGGCTAAACGTTACAGTGAAGAAGGAGCCGATGAATTGGTATTTCTGGACATCACGGCCACATTGGAGAAAAGAAAAACGCTGGTAGAGCTGGTGAAACGCATTGCCAGGGAGATCAATATCCCTTTTACGGTAGGCGGGGGCATTAAAACTGTTGATGAAATAGAGGAACTGTTGAAGGCGGGCGCTGATAAAGTTTCGCTGAATAGCAGTATTGTCAAAGATCCCGCACTGATCAGCCGTGCTTCTGATGCCTTTGGTGCACAGGCTATCGTTGCAGCCGTTGATGCCAAAAGGAATGAGGGAAGCTGGAACGTTTATATAAAGGGTGGGACTGAAGACACCGGTTTGGATGCCCTGGAATGGATGCAGGAAACAGAAAAGCGCGGAGCCGGAGAGATTTTACTCACAAGTATGGACCGGGACGGCACCAAAGCGGGCTTCGATATTGAGTTGCTGAGTAAAGTAAACCAGTTGGTAACTATTCCTGTGATAGCCAGCGGTGGGGCAGGTACAGTCAAACATTGCATTGATGCTGTTAAAGAAGCGAATGCTGATGCCGTGCTAGCGGCAAGTATCTTTCATTTCAGAGAAATTGAGATCAGTGATCTTAAGGAAGAGATGCTGCAAGCCGGTATTGAAGTCCGCCCGGTTTGAGGCCTTATACATCCAGGGTATTTAGGCTTAAAAAGTGCCCGCCCCTTTTAAGGCAACTCAAGTATCTTGGAATAAAAAGCCAATACAAAACTGAAAATGTGAGAGAGAAGGCTTGTATAAGAATGTAATTTATTTAGTCAATATTAAAAATAAACTTAATAATTTAAGTTATTATCTTAAATTTTAATTAATAATTAAAATTTTTAAGTTTTGCTGGTTTCTCACACAAATCTCTCTGAATAATTATAGAATCCCCGATTTAAGCTGATCTTTTCGAGGGATTTTCCTGAACTTAATAAATTTATTTTTCCTTTAACCTTAATTATTTAGGCTGATTTGTCAAAATTATTGTAAGCGCTTTTTTGATCTCTCAAGGATAATATTTCTTTATATAGGGTGAGTGGCTGAGTTGGTTAGAGGTTAAATCAGCTTTTAAATAACTTTAAAAAACGATTTTTGAGTTGTGGGTGATTTGACAAACACCAAAAAAATGTGCTATTTGAGCACAGAACGAAGGCACATATGCAATAGTTGGAGTCAGGTAGCTCCTAAAAAATTTAAGTTTAGCGAATTAGGGAATACAGCTTTTAAAATGTCATGGAATCAAAGGCAGACTCATTTTATAAGATGTTGACTGCATTTTAAAGGCGCTTAAATATTTCCCGAGTCTATTAAATATGCACATTGCCCAGTTTTTTAAACAATTTTGAAGCTCCCGTGAACGAATAACTCACTCTCACTCACACATCATGGTAGCGCTCAAGGGGCCAAAGCAATGATTGCTTTGGCCTTTTATTATTTAAGGAAAATAGACAGATCTAAAGGGGGGGGACAGTAAACTGGTAGTGCTCTCTAAAAGTGAAGGCAAGTAAGCCAAGTATTCATTAAGAAAACATCAGTTCGATATAAAACTGGTCATTGCTGTAGATAGAGAGAACAAGCTTCTCCCCAAAAGTGGACACGTTGGTAGCGTTGAACGAAGCTTGGGCACCCAATCCCCAATAGGCCACCTATTCGCCCAACCCTCGACAAACATTTATGACTCAATACGCTACAAGCCTCGGGTTCTTTATGGCTGACAAGCTACCCAGAATTGCACCCGCTTAGGCGGTTTTACCCTGGGCTATTCATATTGGACCCTTTCAGGGTCTTTCTAACCAAATTTTGTTACCCAATTACCTGACCACTACAGCGATGAGTAGTCCATTTTTCGTCGTTCCTATATTGAACTCACGCTAAGAATGATTCAGCATATTAAATTTTGGTTTAAAGATTGTATGGCTGAGATAAAATGGAGAACTTCACGCCCTTAAAATTATTGATAATAACATTTAGCCCATGGCAGATATTAAAACCCTGACACAAAAGGACTACGATTTTTTAATTGAACTGGAAACCTTGCTTTATGAGCGTAAAGAGGAAATGCCCAAAGGTTCTTATACTACCAGTATGTATAAGAAAGGACTGGATAAGATTGCTCAGAAAGTAGGAGAGGAAGCAGTTGAAACCGTGATTGCTTCCAAAAATGAAAAGAATAAGGAAACGATTAACGAAGCTGCCGACTTAATCTTCCACCTGATGCTGTTGCTGGCAGAAAAAGAAATCCCCCTCCACAAAGTGATCAAGAAACTCCGTAAGCGACATAATAAAGGTAATCACAAACACATCGGAGAATAGAATATTTGTGAACGGTTAATAGTTATTAGTACGATACCCTTCCAACCGATTAATAAAAGTATAAATAACTATTAACCGCATTTTAACAGCTCCCGCCTTCTTTGTATCTTTATTTCTTAAAGTGAGACGCACCCAATATCCCCTATGAACAACAATATTCGAAATTTTTGCATCATTGCCCACATTGACCATGGCAAATCAACCCTGGCCGATCGTCTGCTGCAGCTTACCGGCGCTATTAGCGAGCGCGAAATGCAGGAACAGATTTTGGACGATATGGACCTTGAAAGAGAGCGGGGTATCACGATTAAAAGTCATGCCATACGCATGGACTACAAGCGCCCCAATGGTGAGAAATATATTTTCAACCTGATTGATACTCCCGGCCACGTAGATTTTGCCTACGAGGTATCCCGTGCATTAAAGGCTTGTGAAGGGGCCCTATTGGTGGTTGATGCCGCTCAGGGCATCGAAGCTCAAACGATCTCCAACCTCTATCAAGCTATCGACCAGAACCTGGAAATCATTCCGGTGCTCAATAAAATTGACCTGCCTGGGGCCGACCCTGAAGGCATTGGTCAGCAGATTGTAGACCTTATCGGTTGTGATTACGAAGAGATTTTACATGTATCCGGTAAAACAGGTGAGGGAGTAGATAAACTTCTGGAAGCCATTGTCGAACGCGTTCCCGGCCCCAAACGGGAAGAAGACAACCCCTTGCGTGCGCTCATTTTCGATTCCATCTTTAACACGTACCGCGGTTCGGTAGCGTATGTTCGGGTGATGGAAGGCGTGCTCCGTAAGGGCGACCTGTTTAAGTTCATGGCCAATAAAAAGGAATACAACGCTGAGGAAATTGGCTACCTCAAGATGAAAAAAGAACCCACGGATGAATTGCACGCCGGTGAAGTGGGCTATGTAATTGGCAGTGTAAAATCACTGCAGGATGTCCGTGTAGGTGATACCATTACCAAGGTAGATAATCCAGCGGACAAGCCCATTCCGGGCTACCAGGAAGCCAAACCTATGGTATTTAGTGGACTCTTTCCCACCGATGCCGATGACTTTGAAGATTTGCGTGGCGCACTAGAGAAACTACAGTTGAACGATGCTTCCCTTACGTATGAACCAGAGACCTCCAAAGCCCTTGGGTTTGGATTTCGTGCTGGTTTCCTGGGGCTGCTGCATATGGAAATTGTTCAGGAACGCCTTGATCGTGAATTCGACATCGATATTATCACTACCGTGCCCAACGTGGAGTACGAGGTGGAAGTAGACCGGGACGGCAAAGATAACAAACGCATTGAGGTGGATAACCCGAGCCAGATGCCAGATCAGGGGGACATCGCGGCTATTTACGAGCCCTATATAAAAGCCAGTATCATTTCCCCGGCTGACTACATTGGTCCCATCATGAAGTTATGCCAGGAACGGCGAGGTATTTACGTGAATCAGCATTTTATGCAAAATAATCGCGTGGAAATTACGTATGAACTGCCGATGGCCGAAGTGGTATTTGATTTCTATGACCGGTTGAAATCCGGAACGCGCGGATATGCTTCGCTGGATTATGAATTTATTGAATACCGTAAAGGTGATTTGGTACGTTTGGATATTTTACTGAACGGCGATCAGGTGGATGCTCTCTCAAGTATCACCCACCGGGACAAAGCCTATTATCTGGGCCGCAAAGTTTGTGCAAAATTAAAGGAACTTATTCCACAACAACAGTTTGAAGTAGCCGTACAGGCTGCCATCGGAAACCGGGTGATTGCCCGCGATACCGTGCGCGCCATGCGTAAAGATGTAACCGCCAAATGTTACGGTGGTGATATCTCGCGAAAGCGCAAGCTGCTTGAGAAACAAAAGGAAGGAAAAAAACGAATGAAACAGGTTGGTACGGTAGAAATACCACAGGAAGCATTCCTGGCCGTACTGTCTATGGACGAAGAGGACCGATAGTTTATGATGAAGAAAGTAGCATTCTTTTTTGTGTTTATGCTGATGCTTGCCCAAACCACATCGGTGCAGGCACAGTTTGAAGAACCGGAAATAAAAAAAGTTAGCAATGAAGAGCGCGCTGAATTTCAGCAACGTTTCTCAGATATCAAATGGACGGGACAAGGCTTTCGATACAACGAGCTGGACCGTATGCCATCCATCGAAATACGAGCGGTTTTACAAGGCGCTTACGGTGACCCCACTCAGACCGTAGAAGATATCATCAAAAAAGATGGCTATCTCCGGGACGGAAAATCCATACAGTTTGAATACTGGTTTATCGTAGATGGAGAAATTCCGATGATGATCCTTGACCTCGAAGGCCCCTTCGAAAACGGCCTGGTTTATGTGGGGGCCAGTCGCTACGTGGATATGATGCCGGCTGTAAAGCGCACCCTTACCAAAGAGCTTCGAAATGCATCCCCAAAAGAATACGCCGATTACTTCTTCTCTCCGGAAAGAGATCAGTGGTACAAAGTGTCGTATCAGGCTGGTGAATACAAGAAGGAAGAAATTGACCAACCGGATCATATCAAAAAATTAATTAACTAATACTGCAGATATTGGAAGAGCAAAACAACAACGAGAGCCAGGAAAAGAGCTCCTATTGGCAAAAAAAGAAGGCAAAAAAGGCGGAAGAAAATAAGAAAGCAAAATCCTGGCTGAGGGAATGGATTGATGCCATTGTGTTTGCTTTTATAGCGGCGGCAATTTTACGTGCATTTCTGTTTGGGTCATATAAAATTCCGACTCCTTCGATGGAAAAAACATTGCTTACCGGGGATTTACTTATTGTATCCAATGTCACTTATGGTGCCCGGACCCCAATGGGCCTCTGCGTACCTTTCTTCCAGGGATGGTGTGTGCCCGGGGTAACATTACCTTATACACGCTTACCTGGTTTCAGAGATATTGAACGCAATGATATTTTTGTATTCAACGTGCCATGGGAAGTGAAGCCCATCAACCAAAAAACCAATTATATAAAACGGGCGGTCGCGGTTCCCGGCGATACTATTTCTATTGAGGATAAATACCTGTACATCAACGGAGAGCGGGAAGAGTCGCACGAAGGTGTGCAGCGTTTTTACGTGGTTAAGATGGCGGATCGTGTACGGTTGAGTAATGCCAAAATGGAATCGGTGGGCGGCGAACTTATTGGCTACATAAACCAAAGTACCTATGTAGTGAATTTGACCGAAGATGTGGCTGAAACGGTAGGCAACTGGGCCGAGGTAGACACCATGTATCTTAACGTGACACCCGAAAACCAGGTGGATCGCAATTATACCCAAAGTGAAGGCTCATTTTCCATGGCATTCAGTAATCCTGATCATATGCGAGAAATCGTGGTACCTTTTAAAGGACAGGAAATCACCCTCACCGATGACAACTGGTACATCTACAAGGATGTGATTGAGCGCTACGAACGCAATGAACTTCGCCGTGAAGGGGATACCATTTATATCAATGGGGAACAGACCAACACGTACACCATTCAACAAGACTACTATTTTGGGATGGGAGACAACCGCGATAACAGTATGGATTCCCGTTTCTGGGGCTTTGTTCCCAAAAACCACGTGATAGGAAAAGCCTCTATAGTTTGGTTCTCTACCGACAATTTTGTGCCTCGCTTCGAGCGTATATTTACCCTTATTGAATAACTTCAGGATAGATTTCAGACAGGTATAACCCTATGATTTAGTTTTGGATTTTCATAAGACTGAGAAATCATCCAAAACAAAAAATAATTAGCTGTAAGATGGAACATTAACAGCAGTTAACTTATTTTATTTATAGAGTTATTCACTAAAAAAGGAGTCTCTATGAATGTTGAGCGAGTGTTAATACCTACCGACCTGTCTGATGAAGCAAACGCCGCACTTGAATCGGCCGATTTATTCATCGAAAACTTCGATTGTACGGTTGACCTGATGCACGTCATCCCTTTGTCGAAATATCTGGGAGATAGTTTTGACAAGCTCGGGATTCCTTTAAGTATTGATAAAGATGTGTATCCCAAATTGATAGAAAACCAGCGTAAAGAGCTGAGTGCTTTCGCCAATAAACACATCAAGAAAAAAGAAAAACGCGGCGAGTATATCGTTACGATTGACCGCAAGCCTTCCGATTCTATCCTCAGCCAAATAGAAAAAGGAAAGTATGACTTGGTGATGATGAGTGCCAAAGGCGGGCATTATTCCGACTTTTTCCACGGCAGTGCCACCGATAAGATCATCCGCCGTTCCAAAACACCCGTACTTACCTTATCCAAGAAAATGAAGGCGGAGAAAGTTAATAAGATCCTGGTGCCTTGTGATTTTTCCGATCATTCCCTGGCTGCCATCCCCATGGCTTTTGATATTGCCAGAAAATTTGGTGCTTCTCTGGAAATTCTAAATGTGATAGAGCTGTATGCCGCCGATGTGCACGGGATCGAGCCTGTAAGTATAGGTGTGGATAATTCAGCTGTATATGGCGGACTTAAAAGTCGTTTGAAGAAATTCTTTGGCAAGTATGAGGATCACGACTTTAGCATTGAAGATGGTGAAGGTGAATTCGAAGATGTACTGGTTCACAAAGAAAACGGGACAACTTCTTCGGTGAATTTCAAAACCGTGATTCTGAAATCTGTTGCTGCTCATCATGAAATTATTGATTACGCCAACGACAATGCCGATTTGGTAGTGATGAGCACCCATGGACGAACGGGTTTATCACGTATGTTGCTGGGTTCTACTACAGAGCAAGTGATACAGCACCTCGAGAAACCTCAAATCACTATTAAACCCGAGTTGAAGAAGTAAGAGATCCGGGTTTTAGTGGATTCTGATAGATCATTACGGCAGTGTTTGCTGCTGAAGTGGAAGGTTGTATCTTCTGTAATTCAAAGTAAAGCAGTAGGTTACAGGGGTTATATTCTTCACGTAAAATTCACAGAATTTTCACAAATTATAGTAACAACTAATTACAGAGGAGGTTGTTATGAAAACCAAGCACATCTTAGTTCCTACCGATTTTTCTGATGCGTCCATTGAGGGGTTAAAAATGGCGGCACATTTCGTTGAGTTGTATGACAGTTGCGTGGATTTGATGCATGTGATTCCACTCATGAGTTATTACGATGAAAGCATGGAGCACTTGGGCGTTCCTTTTGATATGGAAAACGATTTGTATCCAAAAGTTTTGAAAAGTGCCAATGAGAAGCTTCATGAAATCGCGGCCAGGCATCTGCCTAAAGAGCACTGTGGCAAGCTGGTTAATAAAGTAGGCCGTAAAACCTCCCGGGTAATCACAGATGAGGCCAACAGGGGACATTACGACCTTATCATAATGAGTAATAAGGGCAGTCATCAAACCAAAGATGTACGTAGCGGTGTTACTGAGCAAGTGATTCGGTATTCGGAAATTCCGGTATTAAGTATCAATACTGCTTTTCATGAAAAAGAGATCAATAATATCCTGGTTCCTGTAGATGGTTCGGATGAATCAGCAGCCCCGTTGGTTCAGGCTTATGACCTGGCTAAAACCTTTAGTGCCGATCTCACGCTGATGCATATCATTGAGCCCTACACGCTGGGCATGGAAGTGTTGCCAATGGTAGTGGAGGATGACGATACAGTCTATGAGTCTTTGATCACAAGCATCAGCACCTATTTCGATGAGCATCCCAAACTGGGATTCCATATCAAACGAGGTAAAGAAGCTTACACGGATCAGTTGGTTCATGAAAAAGACGGAATGGTGGAAGCCGTAACGCTTAAAAGCGAGGTTAAAAAAGGCTTCTCAGCCCACACCGAAATTGTGGATTATGCCGAAGAACATGCCGATCTGGTAGTAATGAGTACCCATGGACGAACAGGTATCGCACGGGTTCTGTTGGGCTCAACTACGGGTATTGTAGCTCAACACCTGAAAAAACCACTGCTTACTATGCGCCCAAACGTGAAGTTTACCGAAGAAGCTCCAACATCTGATTAGCAGCTCCCAATCATTATCAGAGAAAGCCTTATCTGATTATATCCATATTGATTGGATACCAATAGAATCCACTATCGAAAGACTGCTTTTAAGAGTAGGTAAGCTTAGTGTATCTATTGATTGAATGGATTTATAAAAAATGTTTTCAAATAGTTTCTAAACCTTGTAACTTTGCCTCCCTTTTAGAACAACCGAACATTCAAAGTTCAATATTCGATGTTCAGTGTTCAATATTCTAAGAGGACCCGTAGCTCAGTTGGTTAGAGCAGTCGACTCATAATCGATTGGTCGCAGGTTCAAGTCCTGCCGGGTCCACAGAAAGCCCAGTTAAGTCATTGATTTAACTGGGCTTTTTTATTTGTGGTACAAACATAGGTCCAAACAAAATGCAGCCCTGTTTTGTTAAAAGTTTTTTAGGGCGGGCAGGTTTTGTGCGTTAGTTAGCCGTTTAAGCGGAATATTTCTGTAAGCTCACCTTTCAATAAAAGACAAAAACAGTGCTCTGCTGATAATAGTCGCAGGACATTTAATCATTCTTTCCCGGCCCTGACTGTTTGTGCCATTATGAGCCGATTTGCCCATTTCTGAAAGCAGTTGATTAGTGATAACAGATAAAATCTCCCTGAAGGATTGCTACCAGTAAGCACCCTTTATTTTTCTCAATCTGACAATGAATTATTCAGAACGGCCTCAAACGAATCCTTTGAGACAGACTGGGTTGATTGAACTTAATCAGGTGAGTAAAACTAATATGATAAAATGAGGGTGACACAATCTGTCACGCATTAGGCCTACATTTATAAACAGATTGAAGGAGTAATTCTATTATCGTGAGATATAATCAGCTTTTGAAATGCTTAAGAGTTAAATATGAATAAGTATTTATGCTTAGGAAGTATCTACCGATAATAGGACTAATTGCTAAAAAACATATAGTGCATCAAATGACATTAAAAGCCTATCTACACAAAAATCTTGATGAGATAAAAAACTATGAACAACATGGATTTTCCTGGGGCAAATATGAGCGGGATGAATTACTCGAGATAGAGGATTTTAGGCAATTACTCACGTCTTTAGGCCCAAATAGAAAACTTAATCGGGATGATGTTATTAGTGCATTTCGAGATCAAGATCTGTACAGAGGCTTTGTATTAACCATGATGTGGGGCGGCATTAATGCCACCAGACCTTCTGTAAAAGGAGACACTACTACTACCCATTTTTATAAGGCTCTCAGTGTGGGAAAGGTAGAAATCACCAAAATTATTGAGGGAGTACGAAAGGATATTCTTTCCAACCGCTTAGGTGAAGCGTATCACGCTATGGCAAGTAGTGAAAGACATATACCTGGAGTTGGAGAGTCCTACTTCACCAAGTTATTCTATTTCTTGGGAGAAGCTGAAAATGTTTCTCCCCTGCCTCTCATATTTGATAAATGGACAAAATTGATTCACGCTAACCTTTTAGTGGAAGAAGATGGGATTGAGGAGCTACGAACATTTTATTCTGATTCCGTCATCAAAAAGAAATTTTTAGCCGATAAGGTTGGTCTTGCATATACAAGGTCCAACTTAAGAGAAGAAGCTTACATTGATTATGTGAACAGAATGAATCAATTGGCCTCTGACTTAAATATACATACAGGAAAACTGGAAGGGTACTTATTTGGGTTTCCTCTTCGAGGAGAACTAAGTAAAACAGAAGCAAACCCACGAGTGTGGGTTCATAATCATTTAAAAAAATCTTTACTATGATCATCCACATCGACCTTGATGGTGTCATCGCCGATTTTGATAAAGCTCGTAACGCTCATCCGCTGAGCAAGCAAAGCCCATACAAAGGACGGCCGGATAAACTTCCGGGAATCTATAAAGATTTGGAGCCTATCCCAGGAAGTATCGAAGCAGTAAAAAAGTTATTGGATGACCAGCGCTTTGAGGTGTTTATTCTTTCCTCGGCGCCATGGGATAACCCGGATGCCTGGACACATAAAAGACTGTGGGTGGAAAAGTATTTCGGAAAGGCGATGCGGAACAAGCTCATCCTCACCAAGCGGAAAGACTTGGTTATTGGGGATTATCTGATTGATGACCTGCCGTGGAATGGGGCCAAAGAGTTTAAAGGAACCTGGATTCACTTCGGCAGCGACGCCTTCCCGGATTGGGAAGCCATATTACAAAAGCTGGAGAACCCATGAGCATTCATAAGCGCTACCTGAGGAAATTTGGATATAGTATCACCAAGAATAGGATTATAGAGCTGCTTGACGGGTATGCGTTGGACTCAAAGGAAAAAACCAAACAGGTGCGAGTGCCCCGGTCTGACTGGAGCGATTTTGAATTTGTGGTTCGCGTGGATTCGGACTTTGTGATCGCCTCTTCTTCAGAAAATGATGACGTCGTAGACGCAGAATTAATCCGTAAAGAAGACGGCCTCAACTTTACGGTGATCAAAGAAATTACCCCGGAAACACACCCGTGGATTGCAGAAACAATTCCTAAGGGATCAGAACTCGAGTATACCGATAAACCACACTATGGTACTATAAACAGGTATGATGGGCTGGCGTTGGATGTGGACGGAACGCCCACTCAAGTCAACTATGACTTCATCACGGTCAAGAAATAGAAATCTAACTTCGGAGTACAAATGCAACCTACCTCTTATCTGACTAAATCCAAGTTTACGCATTGTTTGGAATGTCCTGCCAAGCTGTACTACCCCGGCGGAGCAGAAATTCCTTATTCGCGGGATAATTCTATTTCACTGAACCTCACCAACGGCTTCCCTGCCGACTTTCTAAAGTTAAATATCATATGCACGTTCAATACAAAGTTAGATGATATTGACCCGGCTTTACTTCGGGAAGGTCGCCTCAAGGGGATCCATAAGTTTGAAAAGCTAAGCATCCCTCAGGCGGAAAAGCTGGCGGATCATCTGGGAAAAGAAATCAAAATTAACCAACCCATGACGCTGGCGGAAGTTTGTAATGCAGGTAATATGCAACGGAAGGTGGCGGTGAATGGGATTGGGTTTTAAACTATTAAAATTATGCATGTATTTAGAATTCATATAAGACCTAAAGGTGGTAACACCAATATGAAAAATACATTTGACTATTGTCTTAGGGAAAACTTATTAGGGGTAGGTTGGAGAGTCCCTGGTTTACAATCAACAAAAAACTGGAATGATTACTACAAAGAGGCTATAAAAACTCATGGTAAAGTAAACGTATGTAAATACATAAATAAATGGGTTGAAGAATATGATTTAGTTTGGACTAGAGATCAGAATGGGAAGTACTACTTAGCAAAAGTAGAATCGGGCTGGGAATATTTAAATACTAAAGAAGCAAAAGATAAGGATATTGATATTGCTAATGTTTTTCGGTGTGAGAACATTTTACCAGTAGAGATAGATGAAGTCCCAGGCAAGGTTATTGCAAGTTTTCGTGCAAAAAGGTCCATTCAAAAAGTAACAGGCTTCCAGACTCTTGAATATTCTAAGTTTCTTTGGAATAAATTGTCTGGCAAAGATACTTATGACATTAACAGTACAAAGATAAAGGATGTTTTTTCAATGTTAGACGATGAAGAAACTGAAGACTTGATCTTTCTATATCTCCAAACTAAGGATTGGTTTATAGTTCCAAACTCTCGCAAAGGTGATACTATGAAATATGAATTTTACTTAATTAGTAAGATTGATCACAGTAAAGCTTTGGTACAGGTAAAAACGGGAAACTCAATCTTAAACAGAGAAGAATATTTAGATCTAGACAACCAACATTTGGTTTATTTATTTCAATCAAATGAGAAGTATGTAGGTAAGCAATCGAATAATATAGTCTGCTTGAGTAGAGATGAGATCAGATCATTTATAGAAGAATCATTCCCTATTTTACCCAAAGCAATTAAATTTAAATATAATTTAGTGAAATCAATTAAGGGTTAGGAAAGTCCTGCTTCCCCTCGCTCCACACGCTCTGCGTTGGAGCGATAACTTTTGCTTTAATCTCACATCCCCTTTCCCTATAATCCACTGTTATTTCAATTCATAAACCTACCCAACGGAGTACATGCAAAAAGCCGAACAGGAATTTCTTAAAGACCTTGATAAAAAACTATGGAGCGCCGCGGATAAGCTCCGCAATAACCTGGATGCCGCTGTGTATAAACACGTGGTGCTGGGACTCATCTTCCTTAAATATGTTTCGGACGCCTTTGAAGAACGCAGGGAGGAACTTCGCAAAAACTTCCGGGACCCCGATCACGATTACTACATTCCACAAGAGGATATGAGTGATGAAGAGTATGACGAGTTTATTGAAGAAGAGCTGGAGATACGCGACTACTATATCGCCAAAAATGTATTCTGGGTACCACCGTTGGCCCGGTGGGAAACGCTGAAGAAAAATCACCCTTTGCCCAATGGCACCGAAATAGAGTTGCCGAACGGGGAAACCTATAAAATGAAGAGCACAGCTCATTTAATAGATGATGCCAACGGGGCTATTGAAAATGAAAACCCGGAATTAAAGAACATTCTGGACCGCACTTATTCCCAGAAACAATTACCTGCGGATAAACTGGGAGAACTCATTAACCTGTTTTCGGATGCCAATTTTAATGCGAAGGAATACAAAGGGAAACCGCTGAGCATTAACTCCAAGGATATCTTGGGCCATGTGTATGAATATTTTCTAGGGGAGTTTGCGCTGGCCGAGGGTAAAAAAGGCGGACAGTATTATACACCAAAAAGCATTGTAAAATTGATGGTGCGTATGCTCAAGCCCTTTGAAGGCCGCGTCTACGATCCCGCCATGGGTTCGGGTGGATTTTTTGTGCAAAGCGAGGATTTTATTGAGGAATACGGCGGTAAGATTGGTCAGATTAGCGTGTATGGACAGGAAAGTAATCCCACCACCTGGAAGCTGGCGGCTATGAATATGGCCATTCGCGGTATTGATTTTGATTTTGGGAAGGAGCCGGCCGATAGTTTTACCAACGACCAGCACAAAGACCTCCGCGCCGATTATGTGATGGCCAATCCACCGTTTAACGTGAAGGACTGGTGGAATGAGAAACTGGCCGATGACCCGCGATGGGAATACGGCACACCGCCTGAAGGAAATGCCAATTTTGCGTGGCTGCAGCATATGCTGTATCACTTAGCGCCCAGCGGTAGTTTGGCGCTGTTGCTGGCCAATGGCTCCATGAGTTCCCAAACCAGCGGAGAAGGGGAGATTCGCAAAAACCTGTTGGAAAATGATCTGGTGGAATGCATGGTGGCTTTGCCTGGACAGCTGTTTACCAACACCCAGATTCCCGCCTGTATCTGGTTTCTCAGCAAGAATAAAACCAACGGCACCAAAACGCCCGATGGAAAAGGCAAAGGCGATCGCTCCGGCACAGTGCTGTTTATTGACGCCCGTGAAAAAGGCTACATGAAAGACCGCGTGCTCCGCGATTTTAAACCCGAAGAAATTAAAGCTATTGCCAAAACCTATTCCGACTGGCAGCAGGACAATAACGACTACGAAGATATTCCCGGCTACTGCAAATCCGCCACGCTGGAGGAGATTCAAAAGAATGATTACGTACTCACGCCCGGCCGGTATGTAGGTGCTCCTGAAACTGAGGATGATGGTATTCCCTTCCCGGAAAAGATGAAAAAGCTGACAACCAAATTGAAAAGCCAGTTTGAAGAAAGCGAGGCACTTGAAGAGAAGATTAAAGAAAATTTAGCGGGGTTAGGGTATGAGTAGATGGGAAGAAGTTATTCTTGAAGATATCGTTGAAATAAAAGGAAGGATAGGTTGGAAGGGTTATAAAAAATCTGATTTAAGAGATTCTGGACCAGTTGTTATTGGTGGAACGAATATAAAGAACGATATCTATTTAGATTTAGCGGAGTTAAAGCATTTAAGTAGGGAAAAATATGAAGAATCACCTGAAATAATGTTAAAAACAGGTGATGTTTTATTAGTTCAAAGAGGAAGTAGTGTTGGTGATGTAGGATATTATCATGGAGAATTTAAAGAAGCTACAATTAATCCTACAATTATTGTTATGTCGGATTTTAAAGGCAATTCTAGGTTCTTGGCTTATTATTTAATGTCTTCAATTGGTCAAAATAAATTAAATAGTTTAAAGAGTGGTAGTTCTATACCGGCCATTTATCAAAAACCATTAGGATCATTAATAATCAAGATACCACCGACTTCACTGCAAGATGATATTTCCCATTTTTTAAGTCGTATAGATGATAAAATCCACCTAAATCAGCAAACCAACGAGACGCTGGAGGCGATGGCGCAGGCGATCTTCAAGAGCTGGTTTGTGGATTTTGATCCCGTCCGTGCAAAAATAGAAGCCACATCCGCCGGCCGCGATCCCAACCGCGCCGCCATGGCCGCCATTGCGGGCGTTTCCTGGGAAGATCAAGACTGGGACGAAATCGAAACGGCTCTGCAGCAAAAGCTGGATCGCATGACCGAAGACCTGCGCTCCCAACTCCACCAAACCGCTGAACTCTTCCCGGATGAACTGGTGGTAAGTGAGATTGGGGTGGTGCCTAAGGGGTGGGGAATAAAATCTTTGGAAGAAATTGCAGATTATTTGAATGGGCGGGCCATGCAAAAATATCCGCCTGAAGATGGTGAACCAACTCTACCAGTATTGAAAATTGCTCAACTTAGAAAAGGTGATACGGAAGGTGCTGATATCGCAACCTCGGATATACCAGAACGATTTAAGATCAGAAATGGAGATATGATTTTTTCCTGGTCAGGGAGCTTACTGATCAGACTTTGGGCTGGTGGTGATGCAGCTTTAAATCAACATTTATTTAAAGTTACATCAGAAGAATACGACCAATGGTTTTATTATCACTGGACTAAACATCATCTGGACAATTTTATAAGAATTGCTGAATCCAAAGCAGTTACCATGGGGCACATAAAACGTTCTCATTTGAAAGAAGCTAAGTGTGCTATTCCCAATAAAGAGCTTTTGGAAATTGGGGGACAGCATATCGAGCCACTGCTTCAGCAATCAGTTAAGCTAAATCTTGAATCCAATCAGTTAGCAGAACTAAGAGATACGCTTTTGCCAAAGTTAATTTCGGGGGAGGTTGGGGTTTGAACCGGGATTAGGCAGGATTTAGGGGATTAGCAGGATTTTTTTTAATCCTGTACATCTTGGTAATCTTAAAAATCCTGGTTCACAGTGCAGGGGTTGAACCAGAATAGTGCAGGTATCGAAGATTTTCAGGATTGTTTTTAAATCTTGTACATTCTGTAAATCCAGAAAATCCCGGTTCAAAAAGAAAGAGATTTTACCATCCATTTAATAAACAGTCTAAAAGAGTGTACTTTAAACAAGTTTCATAAACACAAGTTTTTAAGCTTTTGGCTAAAAAGGAAAATTACATATCCATCATTGCTGTATTGGAGGTACTTACTACCGGGGATGATCCAATCAAAGTGTTAGCCGAAGATGAACATGTTTATTTGATCAAACATAACATAAGGGGAAACAAGTTTCCGGATATGGCCAGAGAATGGATTTGTTATCGGCTTTTTAAACACTTTAAGGTTTCCATTCCCAAAGCTGATTTACTTCGTTTTAACCCTATGATGTTTCAGGACGAGATTATAGGATTGACCGGGAGATTTAAAGAGCATATTGTATTTGGTTCACGGTGGCTACAATCCAGGGATGAACTAAAAGATGAATTTTATGCAGGTAGAAATGACAAAAAAGAAAAACTGGTTAATCCGTCCGAATTAGCAAGGATTTTAGTCATGGATTTATGGCTCAAAAACAGTGACCGGCAGTCGTTGAACTTGAACATGATTGTATCGAAGCAAAAGCTGTATGCCATTGATCATTCCGCCACCTTTGATCAGGAGTTCCTGAGCCGCTTAGCAGAACCCGATAAAAAAGAGTATTTTGTGCAACCGGGAGAAGTCGGGGATTTAATTATAAACTCGCACTATTTTAAATATTATTTTAAGCAGTATCCCAAAGAATTTGAGCAAGCAGGCATTGCACTCTGCCGGAAAATAGCTGGAACAGACCGTACGTTTTTAAATAAAATCCTTAGTACTTTGCCTGAAAGTTGGCAAATAAGCACAGAAGAAAAACAAGCCATTGCCGAATATCTGATGTTCAGAAAGTCTAAACTTGAAAAATTATTTATTGAGCATCTGAATTTTGGAAGAAAGTAATATGGACAGCATTATTATTCAATATCGCATCTTTTATTGGGTTCCCAATACACTCTCTGGAGAACGTATTGCGATTGGACTGTGCCTGTATGATAAAGAAACAATGCGTTTAGATACGCATTGGATTTCTCAAAAGGAATTAACTCGGTTACAAAAAATCTATTCTCAAACCAACAGGGAGGACGCGAAGGATATGTTGAATTTATTGGATGCAACAGATGGAAACTGGAAATCCAAAGCATATGATTCCTCATTTTGGAACTACATTGAGCGATACTGGAATGGGATCTTGCAAATATCTGAAAGCCGTAAACTGTATTATGAGGGAACAGCAGCTGATTTTACCCGAAAAAGTGCAATGCTGAAAAATCAGTTTTTGCCTCTTTCAAAACCGGTTTCAAAAAGAGCTTATAAACGGGCTAAAACCATTATAAAAAACTTTGAGAAGTGGGTAAAAGCCAAAGAACTTCAGGAAAGGGTAAGCCTTGGCGTTGAGATTCCGGAACATGGAAAATACCATCTTTTGAAATCTATTTACCTGGATCTTGGAGCATACAATGAAACCATGACAGGATCGGCCGGAATTGACTTTTCGTTAAAAGAGGCTACCCTGATTGATAAATTACATGGTTATTTTCAGGCTTTTCAAAGTATCAAGAGAATTGATAAGGGAGGAGATTTGAGCCTGGTTATTCATAAGCAAGGTGCCCCATATCAGGCAGGTGAAAACAGGAAAACCAAACTTTATGATGATTTCCGATATCGTTGTGAGGAATTGTCTATTGGCGTACTTCAGCTGGATGAACTAGAAGAATATATAGAGGGCCTATCTGAAAAAACTGATTTGAGACCGCTGGAGCCGATGGTTGCTGAATAAAACAATTTTTCTACACTTCTTGATCATCTTGTATTTTCCGGTTCAAAATGAAGGGGTTTGAATCAAAGAAAAATATGAAAAAAGCGAATGATGATAGAAATTCACCCAAATTTATATGTAGGTGATCAAACTGACTTCGAACGAAACGTTCGAAATCAGCAGGGTTGGAGTATAGTCCATGCGTGTAAAGAACCCTATCACAGAGAAGCTGTTGGGTATTCAGGTCGAGGTGCTCCAAAACATCATCCGGAATATCTGATTGCCAAGAGAGGCCATCGACTCATGCTTAATTTGATAGATCCCGAAAATCCCGCCTACATTCCTAAAGAAATTATAGATGCAGCTTTGAGTTTCATTGATCGGAATTTAAATGATGGGAAGAAAGTATTGGTACATTGCAATCAGGGACAAAGTCGGTCACCTGGAATAGGGTTGCTTTATCTTGCAAAGGAAGGAGGAATAGAAAACGGTTCTTTCAATGAAGCACTTATGGAATTCAAGAATATTTATCCTGCGATAAATATGGCTGGGGGAATGGCGGGTTTTCTGAAGATGAATTGGAATAATTACGTTTCTAAAGGATGATTAAATGTTCAGAATAAACAAAGACAAAAACACTGTTGAGTCGTTGGAACAACCTAAGTTCAGTGAGCTGGGGTTTCGGGAGTGAGAAAACCTGTAGGTGTAGGACAAGCCACTCCTTTTTATATAGAACCCGCAAAAGAACCCGCAAAAGAACCCGCAAAAGAACCCGCAAAAGAACCCGCAAAAAAGCTCTTTTTATATTTCTTTTTAATATCGATATTAACATGGTTTGAATGAACTTAAGGGGTTTTAATAAACCCGCAATAAAACCCGCAAATATTACCGAATATGTTTGATCGTCCGGTCCATATGGAACCTTTGTTTCCCAGGGAGAATAAATCTCTGGTGGAACTTGCTATGGGGGTATATGCAGATGCTGCGGAACTTGCGGGAATGGTGCACCCGATCACCCGAAAAGAAATTGCCCGCTTGCTGCGGCACATCAACAGTTATTATTCGAACCGTATTGAGGGAGAGCACACCACCCCGGCTGATATTGAAAAGGCGGTTAAAAAGGAATACAGTACCGATGAGAGTAAGAAAAAATTGCAGTTACTAAGTGTAGCTCATATAGAAGTTCAGAAACTGATCGATCATCGTTTTGATTCGGGGGAAGAAGTGCCGGTCTGTTCGGCCGAATTTCTCTGCTGGATTCACAAGGAATTCTACGAACGTGTTCCGGATAGCTTCTTAAGCATTTATCACCCGGACCGGGATGAGCATCTTACCATGGTTCCCGGAGAACTTCGCAAAGAGAATGTCAAAGTTGGTGATCATTTCCCGCCAAAGTGGGAAAGTGTGCCCGAATTTCTGGCCCGTTTTGAAAAGGTCTATGCCTCAGAGTCAGTGTATGGCCACAAAAAACTAATGACGGCGGCAGCCAGTCACCAGAGGCTTACATGGATTCACCCGTTCATGGATGGAAATGGCCGAGTATCCCGATTATTTACCTATGCTTATTTGCGGAAATCGGGGATTGAATCTCATGGGCTTTGGACATTATCGCGGGGATTGGCACGGAGAGCAGAGGATTATAAGAATATGCTGGCTGTGGCCGACCGTTCAAGACAGGGCGATTATGACGGCAGAGGAAACCTCTCGGAAAAATCATTGACGGATTTTAGCGTTTTCTTTTTTGAGGTGGCGGCGGACCAAATTTCGTTTATGAAGAAGTTACTGTCTTTGGATGGACTATATAACCGTATTGTAAGTTATGTGAACAGACGAGAAGATGGAGCTATACCGGACGAAAATGAACTCAGGCCGGAAGCAAAGCATATACTTACCGAAGTGATGATGCGCGGTGAAATAGCCCGCGGAGAAGTGCCAAGACTTATTGGTATGAGTGAGCGAACCGGAAACTATTTAGTTAAACAATTGCTGGAAGAAGAGCTTATTACTTCTGAGTCTCACCGGGCTCCCTTACGCTTTCATATCCCTGCTAAAGTAGTAGGGTATTATTTCCCTGAACTCTATCCAGCCGGATCCATTTAAATGAGGAATCATGACTGAAAATGAATTAGAAGTACATAGTCTGGAATGGTTCAAAGAGACTGGCTGGAAGCCTGTGCTCGGTCCTGATATTGCTCCGGATACAGATACTTCACAGCGGGCTTCTTATAACCAGGTATTGCTGGAGCAGCCACTGAGGGAAGCCGTGCAGTGTATCAATCCTCATTTAAAAACCGCCGAAGTGGACGAAGTGATTCATAAACTTCGGACGATATCACATCCTATCCTGGTAAAACGGAACCAGCTGTTCCACAAGATGCTGCTTGACGGAGTAATCATTGAAATTGAACGGGATGGAAAACGGGAGCCCGAACCGGTACGGGTGATCGATTTTGGCACCGTTTCCAATAACGAGTTTAAAGTCGTCAATCAATACACTATTCAGGGGACTAAGCAACCCCGACGGCCGGATGTGGTAGTGTTCATAAATGGAATTCCGCTGGCAGTTATCGAACTCAAAAACCCGGATAATGAAGACACGGATATCTATTCGGCCTTTAATCAGATTCAAACCTATAAAAGCGAGATTCCAGATTTATTTGCATACAACGTCGCCAATATTATAAGCGATGGTTATACGGCGCGGGTCGGTTCCCTTACAGCCAATACCGAATGGTATATGCCATGGCGAACTATTTCTGATGAGAACGATAAGCCACTGTTAACCTTCGAGCTCCAAACGCTGATCAAGGGATTTTTCAAGCCTGAGCTGTTTCTGGATTACATCCGTCATTTCATTCTGTTTGAGCAGGACGGGGATCATGCCATTAAGAAAATTGCTGGGTACCATCAGTTTCATGCCGTTCGTGAAGCAGTTCGGGCAGTTATTACTGCTTCCAGAGCCAACGAGAGTCGGGTAGAAGAACCAAGAGCTACTTATGCCGATGATGTAGAGCCGGGGTCAAAGAAAGGCGGAGTTATATGGCACACACAGGGATCGGGGAAAAGTATTTCTATGGTTTGTTTTGCCGGTAAACTGCTTCAGCAACCGGAAATGAAGAATCCAACCATTGTGGTGGTTACGGATCGCAATGACTTGGATGGTCAGCTCTATCAAACCTTTTCCTCAGCTCAGGACTTACTGAAGCAGACTCCGGTTCAGGCTGATAGTCGGGAAGATTTACGGGAGCAGTTGTCTTCGCGGGAGTCAGGGGGTATTTATTTCACCACGGTACAGAAGTTTTCGTTAATTGGGGAAGAAGACAGGCATCCGGCACTGAGTGAACGTCACAATTTAGTCGTGATCTCGGATGAAGCACATCGAAGCCAGTATGGGCTGAAAGCAAAGTATGATACAAAGGAACAAAAGTATAAATATGGCTATGCCCGCCATATGCGGGATGCTTTACCCAATGCAACCTTTATTGGGTTTACCGGAACGCCCGTTTCTATGGAAGATCGGGACACTCGAGCAGTTTTCGGGGATTATGTAAGTATCTATGATATACAGGATGCGGTAGATGATGGAGCAACCGTTCCCATTTATTATGAAAGCCGGTTAGCAAAACTGGATGTGAATCGTGCAGAAATAGACGAGCTGAGTGATCGGGTTGAAGAGGTTGTCGAAGAATATGAGGATGAGTCGGAACGGGAAAAGACAAAAAGCGAATGGTCAACCCTGGCCAAGCTGGTGGGAGCCTCACCACGAATTGCTCAGGTAGCCGATGATCTGGTTCGTCATTTTGAGAAACGGACGGCAGCTATAGACGGAAAAGCCATGGTGGTGGGAATGAGCCGTGAAATTTGTGTGGATCTGTACAACGCGATCACGGAATTACGTCCCGAGTGGCATGATGAAGATTCCGAAAAAGGACAAATCAAAATTATCATGACTGGTTCGGCATCCGATCCGGCAAAAATGCAGCCACATATTTATCCAAAGAAAACAAAGAAGCGATTAGAAAAGAGATTTAAAGATCCATCTGACCAATTTAAGGTTGTCATTGTTTGTGATATGTGGCTCACAGGCTTCGATGCTCCTTGTTGTCATACCATGTATATCGATAAGCCTATGCGCGGCCATAACCTTATGCAGGCCATCGCACGAGTGAATCGTGTATTTAGAGATAAGCAAGGTGGCCTGGTGGTGGATTATATTGGGATCGCCAACGAACTGAAGCAAGCTCTAAAAACCTATACCGATTCAAAAGGAAAAGGCTCCCCGACGTTGGATGCAGAGCAGGCGTATGAAATCCTGCTGGAAAAACTACATGTCATCAGAGGCATGCTCCATGAATTTGATTATTCGACTTTTGAAACAAAGGCGCATGAACTGGTAATTCCAGCGGCCAATCATATACTTGAGTTAGAAAAAGGGAAGAAACGTTTTCTGGATGCAGTTCTCTCTCTGAACAAAGCACATTCCTTGTGTAATACCTTGGATGAAGTGATTGAGCTGGAAAAGGAGATAGCTTTCTTTAATTCTATTAAAACAGCCATTAATAAATTTGCTGCGGTAGAACGAAAGAGAAGCGAACGAGAGAAAAACTCTATTTTAAAGCAAATTCTGGATAATGCAGTAGTTGCAGAAGGTGTGGAAGATGTTTTCAGTTTGGCAGGTCTGGAAAAACCAGAAATTGGTTTACTAAGTGATGAGTTCCTGGAAGATGTTCGGCGAATGGAATACAAAAATCTTGCCGTGGAGCTTCTTGAGAAACTGCTTAAAGATGAGATAAAGTCCCGGACAAAAAATAATGTAGTACAGCAAAAGAAATTCAGCGAACGATTGCTCGAAACACTTAGAAAGTATCACAACCGTGCAATCGAAACGGCCCAGGTGATAGAAGAGCTTATTGAAATGGCTAAAGATTTCAGAAAGGCCATCAAGGAAGAAGAAAAACTTGGGCTGAATAAGGATGAGGTTGCCTTTTATTATGCACTGGCAGAAAATGAAAGTGCTGTTCGCAAAATGGGTGATGAGATCCTGAAAAAGATAGCTGTTGAAATAACCGAGAAACTTCGCAAATCAACCACTGTAGACTGGCAGAAACGAGAGAGTGTAAGAGCTAAGCTTAGAATTCTTGTAAGAAGAACTTTAAGGCGTTACAAATATCCGCCGGACGAACAAAAACGAGCCATGGAGCTGGTGATGGAGCAAGCAGAAGCGCTGGCAGATGAGTGGAGTAGTAAGTATGATTGAGTAATATAGGTAACTTATAATTGAAGCATAGATGTTATCTCTGACCCAGGCATACTTATCGCAAAAACTCGCGTTACTTAAAATCCTTGATACTAAATCATGAAAACAGAAGAAATCATTGCTCTCATCAACGACCTGCCCATAAAACAAAGTGCCAAAATTGCCACCGCTATTATACAGGGGCTAACCCCTACTCCAGATCCGGAAGTAGAAGAAGCCTGGATGGATGAAGTGGATCGAAGAGCTGCAGAGGTAGACTCTGGAAAAGTGAAGATGATTCCTGGAGAAGAGTTTATGAAACGGCTTAGAGAGATTACCGGGTAATGAGACTTTTTCTTCAAATAAATCACCGCTATGAGCAAAAAAAGAACCTCCACATCCCATTGATCCAGAGATAGAGACCGCTTGGCTTAAAGAAGCTCAGAGGCGGCTGAAAGAATCGAGGAAGGTAAGGTTAAAGTTTTCCCCCATAACCATGCCCATTCCTTCCCCTCATTTCCTTATTTTTGAGGCATGAAAAAAGAAATGCAGATACGTGTGTTGCCTGAAGTAGCCGGGCAGCCTGAGGCACTACGAGACTATATCCTACAAAAAGAACAACTGAAGCCCGAAGACCTGCGTCATGTAGAAATACAGCGACGGTCGGTGGATGCAAGGAGCCGTCAGGCCTATATGAACCTGAAAGTATGCCTGTATATCAATGAGGAATTTGAGCCGGAGGAGATCTCGCTACCGGATTACCCGGATGTAAGCAACGCCAGAGAGGTGATCATCGTGGGCTCAGGACCGGCCGGTATGTTCGCAGCCCTGGAGCTTATTGAAAGAGGACTGAAGCCGATTGTTATAGAGCGGGGAAAGGATGTAAAAGACCGCATCAAGGACCTGAAAGGCATCAATGTAGACCATGTAGTGAATGAAGATTCGAACTACTGTTTTGGGGAAGGTGGAGCGGGAACCTATTCAGATGGCAAGCTTTATACCCGTTCCAAGAAGCGGGGCGATACTAAGAAGGTACTTGAGCTTTTTGTAGGTTTCGGGGCGGTTAAAGAAATCCTGGTGGAATCACATCCGCATATTGGAACTAATAAATTGCCGCCCATCATTGCCAAAATGCGGGAATGTATTTTGCAGCAGGGAGGGGAGATTCACTTCAATACGCGTGTAACTGATTTGATTCTGGAAGGCGAGCAGATTAAAGGGGTTAAAACGCAGGGTAATGTAAATTTTTATGCAGAGGATGTGATTCTTGCCACTGGACATTCGGCCCGGGATATTTTTGAAATGCTTCATCGAAATGGCGTGGCTATTGAACTGAAACCGCTGGCCATCGGGGTGCGGGTAGAGCA
The DNA here is from genome assembly GCF_900182705.1 of Gracilimonas mengyeensis. Taxonomy (GTDB): domain Bacteria; phylum Bacteroidota; class Rhodothermia; order Balneolales; family Balneolaceae; genus Gracilimonas; species Gracilimonas mengyeensis. The sequence continues at coordinate 509,900 of NZ_FXTP01000002.1, forward strand.
TCCGCAGTCGCTAATCGATTCCATTCAATACAACTGTAAAACACGGGGTGAATACCTGCCGCCGGCTGCTTACAACATTGTGAAGCAGGAAGATGGGCGTGGTGTGTATTCCTTTTGTATGTGCCCCGGCGGAGTGATAGCCCCTTGCGCCACCAAGCCTGGTGAGATTGTAACCAACGGCTGGTCTTCATCCAGGCGTGCCCGGGCTACGGCCAATTCCGGTATTGTGGTTGAATTGCATCCCAAAGATTTTGAGCCTTTTTCGGAATATGGTCCATTAGCAGCGATGGAGTTTCAGAAATCCATCGAACAAAAAGCTTGGCAGGAGGGAGGTAAAACCCAAACGGCCCCGGCCCAGCGACTGGTTGATTTTGTGAATGGCAAGGTGTCCTCTGATCTGCCCAATACGTCCTATTCTCCGGGCATTACCTCGGTAGAGCTGGGTTCTGTACTGCCGGATTTTATCCATAAACGATTGCAGCAAGGCTTCAGGGATTTCAACAAAAGTATGCGCGGGTACCTGACCAACGAAGCCGTAGTCCATGCCCCGGAATCCCGTACATCCAGCCCGGTTAAAATTCCGAGGGATTGGGAAAGTTTACAGCATACACAAATTGCAGGATTGTATCCATGTGGTGAAGGGGCCGGTTATGCCGGTGGAATTGTATCGGCAGCCATGGATGGGATCAAATGTGCCGTACGGATTGCAGAATCCCATCAATGAGAAAAGCGTTTAAACGCTAGATTAACTAGCCTAGAACTGAACTCCCCAAAAGCGTTGTTAGCCTTCTAACACTCGTTATGTAGCTCCTGCTGCGTAATGCTTTCGGGAAGCTCCTGCTTCCTTTCTTGGATGACAAGACTTTCTACACAACCTGGAAAATGGTTTTTTTACTTGATGAATTTATAGCTACTTGACTGCCAGGTAAAATGGGTTGCTAAAGCAAAGTCGGACAAACCTGTCCGACCTACATTTCCAGGCTTTTGTGACAATTAAAGTTGGCATAAACTCTCATAGTTGTATAAACTCCTTTGTTATCACATTAACAAATATGATTCAGGATATTATGAAAGCAAAGATGATGTTGTTTTTGGGATTTGGACTTTTTTTGAGCATATGCGGCGCAGAGAAAGCAGTAAGTCAGGAAAAGATAGTCAATGAAGAGGCGGTTCAGCGGTTAGATTCTACCTTGCAGAGTTTTGTCGAAACCAATGCTGTAGGCGGTACATCGGCTTTGGTTTTTGAAGATGGGGAAGAGGTGTACTTCAACGCATTTGGAGATGCGGACCGGAATGATAAAACGCCGATGAAAAGAAATACCATCGTGCAGATTTATTCGATGACGAAGCCTGTGACCGGTGTCGCGCTGATGCAGCTCTACGAGCAGGGAGCTTTTGAACTGGATGATCCGGTAGCAGATTATTTATCTGAATTTGCCGATCTAAAGGTATACGAGGGTGAAGATGAGGACGGCAATCCCATATTGGTAGAACCCAAAAGACCATTGACTATCCGGGATCTTACCCGGCATACCTCAGGCTTTGCCAACGATACCAACACGCCCTATGTAGGGGCCCTGCTGGAAGAAGCCGCTCCCTTACATCACTCCAATACTTTGGCTGATTTTGCTGAAAAACTTGGCAGCCTTCCCCTGGTCTTTCATCCCGGAGAGGAGTGGTATTACGGTCCCTCGGTAGATGTTCAGGCTTATCTTGTGGAGCGTTTATCCGGACAGCCTTTTGATAAATATTTGCGGGAACATATTCTGGATCCGTTGGGGATGAATGAAACCCGGTATTATGTGCCTGAGGAAGATCGGGGCCGCATGGCCTCAACTTTTTATGGTGGGGAAGATGGAAGCCTGACGCAAATTCCGGATAACGAACAGCATGCATTCAATATCAACGAGGTGCCGCTTACTCCGGGCGGTTGGGGCCTCACCTCAACCCTCGATGATTATATGACTTTTACCCAAATGCTGGTGAATGAAGGAAGCCTGAATGGAGTACAAATTCTGAAGCCGGAAACCGTGGAGCTGATGGCTACTAACCATTTGTCGGATGAAGTAACGGAGCGACTTTGGTTGCCTAGTAAAGGTCAGGTTGGCTTTGGGATTGATTTTGCGGTGCGTCTGCGTCCGCCGGCTTCAGCAGAAGAAAATCATGGTAAAGTAGGGGAGTTCTTCTGGGATGGAGCAGCCAGTACGCTTTTCTGGGTTGATCCCGCCAACGAGCTCACAGCCGTTTTCTTTGTCCAAAAATTTCCATTTGATGGCCGTCTGCATAAGGACTTTCGCGATGCGGTATACGGCAAATATGTACCGGAGAACTAAACCCTGGTAAAGCGTTACTTTTGAATAAGCACATGCTTAGGCCGTGAGCCAAAGCGTGTGTTTTTAGAGAGAGGCCTTAAGGGCTAAGACTCTTTACTAGGTTTCAGCGCCTCACTAAAATCCTGAAGTAATTCTATTCATTTATATTCAGATATTTATAGATATTCATATCTGTGTATGGTGGAAAATTTATAATTATTCGTTTTACTTTTTTGTCAGTCTGATATAATAGATTTGCAAAAAAATTGTAACAATAGCCTTTCTTATCTCTCTATATATATGAAGTCGGGCATCAGTGCCTAAATAGTTAGCATATATTTTAAGTTACAAGTTTATAAAATAATAAGGGGTTATTAGTGGATGAGTAATCAAGCCAATGAGGAAATCAAAGTCGCAGTTACTACGTTTAATGAAAATGTGTCCAATATCCATACCGTAGAGGAATGGGCCAATCAGTTGGAATACAATAGCGCTAAATCATTCAGCAGGAGAATAAAAATACACTTCTGTAAGCCGGCTATTAAAGTGATGACGGAGCTGAGGATAAAGCGAATTATCGAAATCATGCATAGAAGTCCGGAGGAATCTTTTTTTGGTGTGGCCCGGATGGTAGGCCTGAAGGATGAAAAATCATTATATGATTATGTGAAATATCATACCGATTTAAGTCCTACGGCACTCAAGAAAAAAATCACATTGGAAAAATTACGGAGTGAGATTACGGAGTACAATTTAGGAGTAAAAATACCGAGTGGTTTCTCGGAGTAGAAATACGGAACCGTTTTACTGAGTGCTTTTCAGGAGTAGAATTACTTAACGAAAGTTCTTGGAAATCCCCTTCTCAAAATCAATTATAAAAGAACCAAATCGGGGACATAAAAGTCCGGTGATTTTGAGGTATGAATAGAGTTAATCAAGTCGGAACCTTGGGTTCTGAGAAGCTACGATATAATGATTGGGGATACACTACATCTTATCGCGGACCAGTTAAACACCTTTTTTAAATTCCGGTTCAACACCGATGAAGACAAGGTGGTGCTGGACAGCATTGTGAGCGTAGATGGACAGGTGGAAGCCAGGAACTTGGACAAAGTGGTCCTCACGCTGGTGAACCTGCAACAGGAAAAACTCACCCGGAATTATCATTCCTATAAAGCGCATGACGGGAATAAATTTTCGAAGAAGAAGCCGGCCGTTACACTTAATTTGTATATAGTCGTTTCTTGTCTGTACAGTGAGCATAACTACCAACAGGCATTGACCTTTTTGTCGGCCGTGGTCCAGTTTTTTCAAAATAAATACGCTTTTACGCATGCCAACACCCCGGCTCTGAACCATGACATTGGCAAACTCATCTTTGAGATAGAGAATTTTAGCCCCCAGGAAATTGGTCACCTTTGGGGCATCATTGGTAATAAATATGTGCCTTCGGTGGTGTACAAAGTGAGCGTATTCAATTACACCGGCGGCGATATAGAGCAAATCATCCCCGGCACTACTCAACCGGAAACCAATAATCAGGCGGCAGGCGGTTGAGACTATGGGATATCAAGAGCTTTTTAGTGTACAGCTGCAGCATCGGTTTTTTGCGGATGCAAATTTTTCAGGATATCGAATTTCCCCCACTGATGATTCCCAACCATTGTTCAAGAATTTTGGGCTATTGATGAAGAAAATCTCCACCGGAATTAGAATTGTTTGGGATGATGACAGTGAAGCTTTTGCGACGCTTTCTGAAGAAGAAAAAAAGGCTTTTAAACTCCGGTTTTATCTTGAAATTACGGATTCCAATTTCCTGAATTATTCCGATCTCGAAGCCGATTTCAGGGATCAGGTGTTTTGTTTTACCAACAAGAACCGGGAAAAGAAGGATAGAGAAACGGCGCTAAGTGATGAAACCAACGCTTCCGCTAAAGACCGTTTTAAACTGACAGGAGATTCCTATGTTTATCCAATCCAAGAGGACGATCAATCAGCCGGTTTTAGCCTCAGGAATAGTTTGGATGAAACAGTTCAAGAATTTTCAGAGGATGAGGTCAGGGATTCAAAACTACATCTGAATTTAACCGACCAACCCGCCGGCTTGTATAAACTATGGAAACAGGACGAAGCCGTGTTGAGCATCTATAAGGATGCTAAGCTGTTTTGGAAGCCGGTCTTTGGGGTGATAGAGGTTTTTCTTTTTGATGATAGCGGGGTATCGGGAGTATTGAATGGACAGGAAAAAGCAAAAACCTTTACTCTACAATTCGGGGCCCGTTCTACTATTTGGCGGTATTACATCATTCCAAAATACAGTTCTTCTGCATCGCTGAATGTAGAGCAAATGCAGATTCTAAATGGCAGAAACGGGGAGTCCATTTCATTCATCAACAAAGGACAACAGCGCCTTTCAGATGGTAAAGAAGCCATGGTTTTTGATTCAGAGACGCCCATTTTGCTGCGCGATAAAACCGATCAGAAATACCAGTTAAAATCAGCAGACGGCAAAGTATTGATCAAGCGATTGCCCACCCCGTCAACCCATTTTATACACACTCAAACAGAAACCGATCAACAGCATTTCTATTCGGAAATGTATGTTTATCTATAACTTAAAAACACGTTAACATGCCAAGTACCTTAAAAACGCCCGGTGTTTATATTGAGGAAAAGAATGCATTTCCCAATTCGGTGGTCGGTATTCCTACAGCTGTTCCAGCTTTTATTGGATATACCGAAAAAGCCGTTAAAAGCGGGGGCAAATCTGCATTGAACCAGCCGGTGATAATTACCTCGCTGGCCGAGTACGACACCCATTTCGGGGGAGCAATTAAAACAAAATATACCTTAACAGAAGCCGAAGAAGGGGCTGAGGGAGATTTTACCTCTGGCGGCACCGACTACACCCTGGCGGCAGCTGAGAAGACCGAAGCCTTACTGTACAATTCCATTCGCCTGTTTTATGAAAACGGGGGAGGCGCTGCCTGGGTCATTTCCGTAGGAACCTATAAAGAGGTTGCCGATGGAGGCATACAGGCTGAAAAACTTACCAATGGAATTGAACCACTGGTACGGGAACTTGAGCCCACGATGTTATTGATACCGGATGCTTTGCTGCTGGAGCACGAAGATTTTACCTCTGTTTCCAAAGCCATGCTGCAACATTGCGGGTATAAGATGAGAAATCGTGTAGCACTTCTGGATGTATACGAAGGCTACAAGCAACGTACCTACGATGAGGAAACCGATGTAATTACCAAGTTCCGTGAAGATGTCGGCTCGGATTACCTGGATTTTGGAATTGGATATTATCCCTGGATAAAAACCACCGTGGTACAGAATTCGGAAGTGAATTATGAAAACATCGACAACCTGGACAAGCTGCAGGAAGCCTTAAAAGCTGAAGTAACCAACAGCTCGATGAAGGAAGAAGCCAAAACGGCCGTGAATGCGGAAATCGATGCGGTACTGGTTCCTGAGGTAGGAGGTACCATCACGGTAAATGAGGAAGATGTCACCGTGACGAAAGAGATCAAGGAAAAAACGATCCGTACCGAACATCAGAAACTCCTTTCTATGAGTCCGCCGTACAAAGAGCTGATGAAAGAAGTGCGGGAAAAAATGAACCTGCTGCCACCAGCTCCGGCTATGGCGGGCGTGTACACCATGGTAGATAACACCCGTGGCGTATGGAAAGCCCCGGCCAATGTAGGTTTAGCCAGCACGGTAGGCGCAGCAGTAAGTATCACCCATGATGAGCAGGAAGACCTGAACGTAACCCTTTCCGGCAAATCAGTGAACGCCATTCGTTCTTTCGTAGGAGAAGGTGTGAAAGTTTGGGGCGCCCGAACGCTGGATGGAAACAGTCAGGATTGGCGATACATCAACGTGCGCCGCACCATGATTTTCCTGGAGCAGTCGATTAAAGCTGCAGCCAAAGCATATGTGTTTGAGCCTAACGATGCCAACACCTGGGTGTTGATGAAAGGCATGCTCTCCAACTTCCTAAACAACTTATGGAAGCAGGGTGCACTGGCAGGATCGAGTCCCGGCGAAGCGTTCCAGGTACTGGTTGGCCTCGGCGAAACCATGACCTCGAACGATATCCTGGATGGCATCATGCGTATTACCGTGAAAGTGGCCATTACGCGGCCTGCAGAGTTTATCGTAATCACCTTCCAGCAAAAAATGCAGGAATCCTAGGTGATTGCGGGTACTTAACTGAATTAGAAATAACATCAAAAATACGAACACATTATGGCTGGCGAACAACAAGAAAGCAGAGAAAACCTATGGCCGATTCCCAAGTTCTATTTTACGGTAGACATGGGCTCAGACAGCGGCATTGGAGAAGTTCCATTCCAGGAAGTCTCTGGGATGGACATTGAATCAGAAGTCATTGAATACCGGGCGGGTAACGACAAGCGGTTTTCAATGGCCAAAATGCCGGGGATGGTAAAATCCGGCAACGTAACCATGAAGAAAGGCATGTTTAAAGACGACCTGGCTTTCTGGGAATGGTATGAAAAAATCAAAATGAATACGATTGCCCGAACCACGGTCACCATCAACCTGCTCGATGAAACGGGCGCACCGCTGATGACCTGGACCCTGGCTAATGCCTGGCCCAACAAAATCACCGTTACCGACCTGAAAGCGGACGGCAACGAAGTGGCGGTTGAAACTATCGAGATTGTGCACGAAGGTATCACCCAAAACGGCAAAGGTAGTCAAACAGGTTAAGCCTGATTTTTTTTCACCAAGAAATTTTGCTGTTGACAAGGCGAAGGAAAAATCAGGAGTGAAAGGTACCTAAGTACCTTGATCGAGTTATTTTTTCTTTAACGCAGTCAGCAGCTCAATTTCGCCGGAGACATAACTATAATTATCGAATAATTGTGAAAAACTCAGGCTAATGCTTAAGACCTCTAACGAAACATACTATCCGCCTCCGGCATTCTATTTCAATGTGCAATTGGTAAGCGCCGTTGGCATTGCCAGCGATGTTATTTCCAATGCAGATGTTGACAATAGTTTCCAGGAGGTGGACGGTATTTCGGCTACTGTCCAAACCACGGATATCGAAGAAGGAGGGGAGAACCGCTACAAGCACAAAGTGCCCACCACGGTGGATTATGCAAACCTGGTGCTGAAACGCGGATATGTAACCAAATTTTCCGCTTTCGCCGAATGGTGCATGGCCCGGCAGGAATCAACGCTGACTTCCTCCATCAAGCCGCGGACCATCATGGTGAGTTTGTTGAACAGCGACGGTAAAATTCTAACCGCCTGGTTTTTTGTGGGTGCATGGCCGGTAAAGGTAGAAGCCTCCGGCTTTAATGCTATGGATAACAAATACCTGGTGGAGAACATGGAGTTCACCTACCAGTATTACTCCCAATTTAAAACCGATCCTTTAAGCATAGCGGCCAAAGCGGCACGTGCAGTAAAAGAAAAACTGGGATGAGTCTGGTAGCCTGGTTAATGGTTAATGGTTATTGGTTTATTTGTGAATGGATGCTTGTTTAAGCCATGAAGCTCCCAAATAACCATTAACCGTTAACAAATAACCATAATCCAATAAACCATTAACCAAACAAACGTGGCTTTAGAGATTAAAGAACTGATTGTAAAGGTGAGGGTGACTGAAGAAGATTCCCGGGTTTCCCATCCAGACATCAACATAGAAGAGCTTAAAAAACAGGTGATTGAAGAATGTTTGTTTGAATTGGAAGAGCGCTTAACCAACGGACCGGAGCGATAAGAATATGAGTTTAGAAAAACTGAAAATTGTGGCCTACAAATCATCTGGATTCGGCACTGCGGATAAAGTGGACGAATTCTCGGTGATGATCAACCCGAAAGAATATTCCCGCACGCATGCCATCGAGTATGCCTGCACACAGGGGATGGGCACTTCCGGTACGGGCCCTAAATATGTACGCTCCAAACCCGAAGACCTAAAGCTGGAATTCTATATTGACGGTACCGGCGCCATTTATAATCCTTCCACCGATGATAGTGTTGAAGACCAGGTGAAGAAATTCAAGAAGCTGGTGTTTGATTATAACGGGGAAATCCATCGCAACAACTACTTGCAGCTGCTTTGGGGATCATTAACGTTCAAATGTGTGCTTGAACAGTTTACCGTCAATTACACCATGTTTAAGCCCAGCGGCGCTCCGATCCGGGCAAAGATTGACGCCACCTTCAAGGAATTCACCGATCCCGAAACCGAGGCCAAAGAAGCCAACCGGCAGTCGCCCGATGTAACCCATAAACGTATCGTTAAAGAAGGTGACACCCTGCCCAATCTCTGCTATGAAATTTACAGAGACAGCTCCTACTACCTGGATATTGCTGCAGCCAATAACCTGGTGAATTTCAGAAATCTTGAACCGGGTACCGTGCTCAGGTTCCCAAGCATAAAGAAGTAAATTATGGCAGGCACCTCTCCCGTATCATCCAAAACCACGACGGTTTCTTTTTCTATTCTGTTGAATGGATCTGAAATGGATCAAACCTACCAGCTGTCGGACATTGAAGTGTCAAAAGCGGTAAACCGGATTCCCTTTGCCCGGGTCACCCTGTTCGATGGCAGCACATCCAAAGCGGATTTTCCCATCAGTAACAAAGCTGATTTTTTGCCAGGAACCGAGATTGAAATCAAAGCCGGTTATCAATCCACTAACAAAACCATTTTTAAAGGAATTATCACCAAGCACGGCATTCGTATTCGGAAGAACCAGTCGGTGCTGGTGGTGGAGTGCCGCGATAAAGCTGTGAAGATGACCGTGGGGCGCAAGAACGCATTTTACAAGGACAAAACCGACAGCGATATCATCAGCAGTTTGATTGGGAATTACAGCCTGAGCAGTGATGTGGCATCTACTTCGGTAACGCATAAAGAAGTGGTGCAATTCTACGTTAGCGACTGGGATTTTATGATGATGCGCGCCGATGTAAACAGCCTGATTGTACTTACCAACGATGGCAAAGTCACTGTCAAAAAGCCCGATACCAGTTCCAGTGCGGTATTGAGTCTGGCCTACGGAGGTACCATCCTGGATTTTCAGGCGGAGATGGAATCGCGAACGCAGCTCAGTGCGGCCAAAGCCTCGGCATGGGATATGGCCGAACAAAAGCTGGTGCAAGCTGACGGCACGGCCTCGGATGCTACTTTGCCTGGTAATGTGTCCGGCTCAACACTTTCGGATGTGATTGGCCTGGACAGCTACCAGCTGCAATCCATCAGTAACGTGCCGAATGATGAGCTAAAGGAATGGGCTTCATCCAAACTGCAAAAAGCAAAGCTGTCACAAACTACCGGCAAGGTGAAATTTCAAGGCAATGAAGCGGCCAAGCCGGGGACCATGATTGAGCTGTCTGGTGTGGGTGCCCGCTTTAATGGCAAGGTGTTTGTGAGTGCAGTAACTCACATTATCAAAGGGGGAGAGTGGATTACGGAAGCCCAGTTTGGGCTCAATTTCGACTGGTTTGTGGAAGAGGTAGACAATATTGACGCACCGGCCAATGGCGGACTGATGCCTGCCATGAAGGGCCTGCACATTGGCACGGTGAAGCAAATTGATCAGGACCCGGATGGCGCCAACCGTGTGCTGGTGGTGTTGCCGTTGCTACAGGATGAGCAGGGCATTTGGGCGCGCATAGCCAATTTCTATTCAACTTCGGGCTCAGGATGCTTTTTTATGCCGGAAATTAATGATGAAGTAATTGTTGGTTTCCTGGATGAAAATCCAAATTACCCGGTGATTCTAGGCTCCATGTACAGCAAGAAAAATGCACCGCCCTATACGCCGGATGACAAGAATTCAACCAAAGCCATTGTCACCAAGAACAAGCTGGAAATCAATTTTCAGGACGAAGACAAAGTCATCACCATAAAAACGCCCGGTGGAAACAAGATGATTTACAGTGACAAGGATAAATCCATCACCATCGAAGACCAGAACAGCAACAAGGCCGTGTTTGATTCTTCGGGAATCAATATTCAAAGCCCGGCTGATATCACCATAAAAGCCGGTGGAAACCTGAACCTGCAATCTACCGGAAACACTTCGGTGAAGGCTGATGCCAACGTGGATATTTCGGGCTTGCAAATCAGCAACAGCGCCGACACCAAGTTCTCGGCCAATGGCAATGCCGCTTCTGAGATCACCGCCTCCGGGCAGGTAAAAATTCAGGGTGCCATGGTCATGATTAACTAATATCAACCAAAAGAAAACAGTGCTATGCCTCCAGCAGCCAGAATTACCGACATGCACACTTGCCCGATGCAAACCCCCGGGCTTCCGCCCATTCCACATGTTGGAGGGCCGATTATTGGGCCGGGCGTGCCTACCGTACTCATTGGCAGTTTGCCCGCATCGGTGGTGGGGGATATGATTACTTGCGTGGGTCCACCGGATACCGTGGCCAAGGGATCTTCTACTGTAATGATTGGCGGGATGCCGGCAGCCCGCATGGGCGATTCAACAGCTCACGGCGGTACCATCGTGCTGGGCATGCCTACCGTAATGATAGGTGGATAGGACAACCAAAGGAGAAAATATGGATCGATCATTTTTAGGAAGGGGATGGAAGTTTCCCCCCACTTTCAACAAAAGCATGGACACGGCCGAGCTGGTTTCAGAAGAAGAGGACATTCGCGAAAGCCTCACCATCATATTATCCACCATACCCGGGGAGCGGGTGATGGATCCGGAGTTTGGCTGTGATATCCATCATCATGTGTTTGAAGAGATGAGCTTTACGGTAATCAATCACCTGAAAGAAGACATCCGCAAGGCGGTGCTAAATTATGAGCCAAGGGTAGATTTAACCGGGCTGGAAGTGGGAGTGAATGAAGACCACGATGCCCGTCTGGATATCATCCTGGAATACAAAGTACGGGCCACCAATTCGCGCAGCAACATGGTGTATCCCTTTTATGTAAATGAGGGCACCAACATCAGTTTTGAATAAATGAAGTGCATTAAAAGAATGAAAGCTTCGAAAGCTAATAAGTTACATACGGTCATCCCTGCGAAGGCAGGGATCTCAGAAGTCATGGAGTTAATGGTGAACCTATGTACAAAATAAAGTTAAACCAATATGCGAGCTAAAGAAGGATTAAGCAGAAATAAAAGATGGCTGGAGGCTCTTGACCCGGATTTTGTAGGAGTGGATGAGCATTCCTTTGAGGAGTTGCTGGCTTTCTCTGCCCGCTATGCCGGACTGCTTAATTTTTATGACACAGATAACAAAGTGCGGGGCAGCTGGATTGATTTGTTCACGGCGGATCTGAGCGTTATTCTTGCCCTCATTATATCCGAGGATATTGAGTCTTTTAAGAGCGACTATCAACAAAATGAAGAGCTGATTATACGCACCGGCCGAAAAAATGAAGATAGATTATTTAGCAGTTACAGTGAGATGGTGCAACATTTGGTGGGCATGGCCGCGAAGTTCGATTTTTGGATTTCGGAGCTGCGGCAATTCACTAAAATGGAAAGTGCGTTTTATGAGGAACTGGAACAGGCGGTAAAGTCGCTGAAGAAAAGCTATCGGCAACTGCGGGCGTACAGTTTAGGGGCGGAGGCTAAAGATGGGCTGAACCGATCACTGGAAATCGATTTTGTGAAATACCGGTCAATTGGCAAAGCCGATGATGTGCAGCCCGATGCCTCTATTTATACCGGCGATACCATCGGGGATAAAATCAAGGAAGCTACCGAACACCTGAAGCCATTGTTTGATGCCTTTTATGAAACCCTGGCCTATATAAAAAAAATCGCCCCGAAATACTTAAAAGAGAGTCTGGAGCAGGGTAACCATCATCCCCAAATTGGTTTGTTGATGGCATTCCTGAAATTATACCGGCACGGGCAGAAGCAAATAAATGGCATCAAAAGCCGACACACGGATTTTTATTACCGCCGGATTTTGCGCCAAAAGCCCAATCCTCCCACACCTGACAAGGTACAAGTATGCCTGCAGCTGGCCGAGGAAACCGATGCATTTTTATTGAAAAAAGGAACCAAGTTTACAGCCGGAAAAGATGAATCGGGGCAGCAACGGATATATTCAGTTCGGAAGGATGTGCCATTGAATAAGGCCGTCATTTGCAAGTTGCGCACGCTTTATGTGAGCCGGAACCGGTACATTGAAGTTTCAAGCGATCAGCTGGTGTCGGGAATTTATGAGGCCCGAATCCGGGAAGAAGCCAGCGGGGATGATGCCGGCAGCACCTATGCCTGGCCCACGCTGGGCGAAGATCAAATTGGGGTGAGTAATGAAGGGCGTACAATGAGCGACTCCGAGATTGGTTTTGCGGTGGCTTCCCCGGCGTTGATTCTAAATGAGGGTATGCGTGATATCACTTTTACCATCACATTTGAGCCGTCTTCATTCACGCATTTCACCGAGCAGCTCACCAAGATCAGCCAAAACACAGAAACGCATTACGATGAGTCTTTCTTCAAGGCATTTCGCCAGGCTTTCCATATTGCTTTGACCACTGAAGAAGGCTGGCTACAGATGCATGCTTATGGGGTGGAACAAGGCGAGGGATCCTCTTTGGAAATCAATTTTCACTTGTCTGATGAAGACCCGGCATTGTATGCTTTTGATGCGGCCCTTCACGGGAATTGCGGTTTTGATACCAAACTTCCGGTAGCTCGTTTTCTGCTCAATAAAGACTCCTTCATTTACCCTTACTCGCTGCTGGCGGAAATGAAATTGCAGCAAATTGAAATAACGACGAAGGTGGATGAGGTGAAGGACCTGGTGGTGTATAACGACCTGGGGCAGGTGAATACCGACAAACCTTTTCAGCCCTTTGGTCCGGCGCCGCAGCTGGGCTCCGGTTTTATTATTGGCAGCAAGGAAATTTTCAGTAAAGCCGTGGATAGCCTCACGCTAAAGATAGAATGGACCGGGATTCCAAGGGATGAAGGCGGTTTTGCCGAATACTATCGCGCTTATGAAGGCTATGCCATTGATAACCGTAGCTTTTGTGTGGATTTTTCGTTGCTTAAAAAAGGGAAATGGGTCTATCCGGAAAATAGCAATCTGCGGAAACACTATTTGTTTGAGACGGAAGAAGTGTCGACTGACTCCAAGCCGCATCCTTTTGGTAAGCTTAAGAGAAGCACCACTTTTGAGAATCTGGAACTGGAAGAATTTAAACTTTCTCCTCACATGGAGCAGAAGCCCGATCCCCTGATGCTGAATAAAACCACAAAAAGCGGGTTTATTAAGTTTGAGCTGACGGGGGCGGACGTGCAGTTTGGGCATAAAAAATATCCGCTGCTGGTCTCGGAAGTGTTTGTAAAAAATGCCCGCATCAAGAAAGAGAAAAATAAGCTGGAAGTGCCGAATGAGCCGTACACACCGGTCATTCGTTCCGTTACCCTGGGCTATACCGATCAAAAAAGGATTAAGCTGGATGCGCGTACTTCCTCAAAGAAGAAGGTTGATGGGGGTACCTTGTACCACATGATGCCATTCGGACAAACCCAGAAGGTGTATCCAAGAGATGATTTGGAACCGGTAAGCCTGCTGCCAGAGCTTTCACAAAAGGGGGCGCTTTATATTGGAATTGATAAGTTACAACCACCTGATACGCTCACCTTATTTTTCAACATCAAGGGGAAAAACCTGGGGAGTTTTGAAGATACCCGTACAGACCTGGAATGGTATTTTCTGGCGGATGACGAGTGGCTAAAATTCCGTCCCAACCAGGTGCTTTCCGACAGCACCGGCAACTTGCTGAGATCAGGCATTGTAACACTTGAGATTCCCCATGATATCAACAAAAACAACACGATATTAGAGGACTCTTTGCACTGGATCAAGGTGGCCGGGACACAGAATATTGAGATGATCGGCGATACGGTAGACGTCTGTGCTCAAGCTGCTACTCTGGTTTGGGATACTGCATCTTCGTCCGGGGCGCATCTGGAATCCGGCCTCCCTGCCTATAGTATTGAGGGACCGGAAGCTCAGCAGCCTGCTATTACCGGGGTCACACAACAGGTGAAATCGTTTGGGGGCAGGCCAAGGGAAAAAGAAAAAGCATTTTATACCCGGAACGGAGAACGGTTGCGTCATAAAAACCGTGCGGTTAACAGCAGAGATTATGAGCAGCTCATCCTGGAAAAGTTTCCGGAGATCTACAAAGTGAATTGCCTTTCAAGCAGCACCAGCACATTAATTAAACCAGGCAGGATTCTTATAGCCGTCATCCCGGTGCTAACGGACTCTGAAAATGTAGACCTGTTACCGATGGCTAATGTTGGGCTCCTCAGAGAAATCAGGGCTTATGTGCAGAGACTGGCTACGCCTTTTGCACAAGTGGAAGTCAGGAATCCAAATTATGAGCGGATTAAGGTGGTTTGCGCGGTTCGCTTTGAGGAAGGAAGGAACAACGGGCAGAGTTTGAAACGGTTGAATGAAGATCTGAAAGCTTTTTTGTCGCCTTGGCTGTATGAAACGGAACGTGAAATACGCTTTGGCGGAGAAGTGAATCTCTCGAATGTTTCCGGGTTCATACAGTCCCGCCCGTACGTGCATTTTGTTACGAAACTCTCGCTATTAAAGGTGAGCGATCACGAAGATGGAACCTACGCGCTTAGCGATACCGCACGCCTTGAACAGAACAGAACCTCCCGGATTTACACTTCTGAAATGGAGGAAACGGTAGAGGCATCGCAGGCGTGGTCTATATTGGTATCAGCCCGTAATCACCACATTGAAATGCTTACCGAAGAAGAAGTAGTAATGGCTGAGCAAACAGGAATTGATGACCTGGAGCTGGGCAACAGTTTCATAATTGATTAAGGATATGGCTTTAAGAAACAGGAAAACGCTCAAGAATTATTTTCAGAAGGGAGAACTGCCCCGGCAGGGACACTTTGAAGATTTTATCGATTCCGTAGTCAATATAGTGGATGATGGAATTTCTGTATCGCTTAAAGACGGGCTAAAAATTACCCCGCTGGGAGAAATGGGCAAGCTGATTAGTTTCTATCGTGAGGTGCAGGATGATACCCCCCAGTGGAGCATTGTGCTTGATAAAAAGAACAACATCCTGAGCGTGCATAATTACGATAAGGAAGAAGTGATGTCGTTTAGTCCGGATGGTAAAGTGGGTATAGGAAAAGAAGTCCCGGAAGAAACGCTGGATGTAAACGGTACGGTGGCCATGAAGGGGCGTAAAGGAAGCTATACCGATGGTAAGCAGGAAGAATCCGTAAAACAAAAAGTGCCGGCCGATGGCAAGTGGCACAACATATTAACGGGCTTGGATGGTTGCCATGCGTACGAGATTATGGCAGGCGTGGGGAAGAAAAAATCAGGACAGTATGCCCTTTTGCATGCCATCGCACTCAGTACCTTTGGGGGATGGCGGACGGGGAAAATCCGCAAGACTCAGGCACATTATCGCTGGTTCTGGCATAAAATTATGCTGCGCTGGAAGGGCAGTACCTACAATTACTCGCTGCAAATGCGCACCATGATTGACTATGGGGAGAATGAATCTATTTCATACCATATCACACGGCTTTGGTTTGACGACTACATGAAAAACAGCCAGCAACTGGATGAAGGCAAGCAAGAAGATCAACCCAAACTTCCTGAAAATGCCTGAGCCGATGATACATATTGACCCCGATAAAAAACCGGATCACCAGCTGGACTTTAAAAAGCTGCGCGAAGAAGGCATTCATTATATCGAGCAGTTCAGCGGAGATATCTGGACGGATTATAACAGCCACGATCCGGGCATTACCATCCTGGAGCAATTGGTATTTGCCCTTACCGAGCTGGTGTATCGTACCGGCTTTGACTTGCCGGATTTGCTTACCGATCCTAAAACAGGGAAAATAGATACGGAAAAGCAGGTGTTGCTAAGTGCGGATGAAATCATGTCCTGTGCCCCTTTGACCTTGAAAGATTACAGCCGTCTGGTGTACGATAATATCCACGGGCTGGCCAATGCCTGGTTTTCGCCGATCCCCAGAGAGAAGTACGGGATAAACGGACTGTACAAAACCTCGGTGTTTGTTTACGATATAGCGAAATATCAGGGAGAGGAAGCCAGGGAAACGATAAAGGCAAATTTGAGGGAGCTGTTGAATGCCAACCGAAACCTCTGTGAGGATTTCCAGGAAATAGAACTGCTGGAATACCGCGACTTTTTTGTGGATGCCGATATTGAAATTTCCTCAGAGCAAACGCCGGAAGACATATTGGCTGAAATCTTTTTCAAGATCAGCAATTTTGTGGCGCCTGAAGTGCAGCTGTATTCCTTTCAGGAGATGATGGATGAGGGGATGCCGCTGGAAGAACTGCTAAACGGTCCACCCCAAAAACACGGCTTCATTAAGGACAGGGATCTGGAACCTCGCCCTCTGAAAATCTACAGCACCCAAATTATTGATATCATCAATAAAATTAGCGGGGTGAAAAGTATCAAGAATCTCCGCCTGAGTTTGAACGGGGCACAGTTTACCAATCAAATTATTATTGAGGAAAACCAGATTCTGCGGTATCAGCATAATGTTTCTGAGAAGATTAGGGAGCAGCAATTCCGGTTTGTTAAGCAAAGCAGTGCACGCAAGCTGGAACTGAATCCCCGTATCACCAAAATGAAACTGGATGATTTGAAAGCGGCAAAACGCCGGGGGTATGCCCTGGATGAGCAATTCCGGAATCAGTTAGATGTACCCAGAGGCAACAAGCTGAAGCTGGACGATTATTATTCCGTGCAAAACCAGTTTCCCCATATCTACGGCATCAATCAGTATGGAGTGCCGGAATCGGAAACCCCGCAACGGAAAGCGCAAGCCAAGCAACTGAAGGCATACCTGATGGTTTTTGAGCAGATTCTGGCTAACTATGCGGCCCAGCTGTCCCACCTAAAAGACCTGTTTTCTATAGAAGAGAATTTAGAGGATACGTATTTCCTGAAGGCATTGACAAAGGATATTATTCCTCATTTGAAGGGGTTGTATGCCGGGGATGAAGAAGGTGAAGCTAAGGTGCCGGAGGATGAAATTAAGGCTCTGATGGATCGCTTCGATGATGTTTCAGACCGGAGAAACCGGTTCCTGGATTATTTGCTGAGCCTGTTTGGAGAACGCTTTACGCAGTATTCCCTTTCTCGCTTCAACTATTACTACACGGAGGAAGAAAATCAGCAGGCTATTTTGCATAACAAACTGCATTTGCTGCGGGAGATTTCTTCCATCAACCGGTTGCGGGGAACGGGCTATAATTACACCAAACCGTATGCGGTGGATGAGAATATCTCCGGGGTGGAACATAAGGTGAAGCTGCTGCTGGAGATTGCATCGGGATTGCATGCGTACGATGGCTGTTCCATTCAGCATGTGTTTGATGAGTACGGCTTAAAACTGGTGAGCGAATCCCGCGGCTTACAACACGATTGCTATGAATTTGACACCGAAGGCCGGGTGGTGACAAAGCCAGTGAGTGATGCAGCCGCCGATTTTTATTTTGAGGGAGTACAACTGGATGAAGGCACCGAATTAAGTACATCTGAAACGGACGCCTTGTTTAGCGACAGCATTTTTGTGCAGCATGGGGTGATAGATGAGGAGATGCTGAGGGCGGGCATCACCACAACCAATTACAAGATTGGGAAACTGTCTGAGCGGGATGCATATCAGGTAGTGTTGAAAACCGGTGAGCCCGGTAACTATCGATGGAAGCGGGTAGGAAGTTATGAAAGCTACGAACAGGCGCGGCAAGCTGTAAGCGCACTGGTTGATACGCTCAGGAAGCTGAACGTTACAAGCGAGGACTTCCACCTTGTAGAACACATTTTGCTACGGGCCAGACAGGAAGAAGACTTTAGCCGCTGGCCGGAATCGGAAAGAATGATGCACCGGCTTGATGAACCTCAAAAACCAAAACAGGAGGAGCAGGAAGACTTCTATTCCTTCCGGCTGAGTGTAGTGCTTCCCGACTGGACCGCCCGTTTTAATGATTCCCGTTTTCAGGCGCTTGTGGAAGAAACCTTTCAGTTGAACGTGCCGGCGCATATCGCAGTGGACTTTTTGTGGTTGGGACCGGAAGAGATGTGCGATTTTGAAAGTAGCTACTGCGAATGGATGACTTTGAATGCAAACGATGACAGCTCCCAGGCTGATATCAACCGGATGGCTCGCAGGGTAGAGCGCTTCCTCAAAAACCATCACCCTAACTATAAAAACGATGAACAGGATGGATAGAGTGTTTACCAAGACCGGCCAACCAGCGGCCAGGGCTTCAGCTGGTGATGTGGTCCAGCGAGCAACCGAAAAAAGGAACACCAAATCGTTAAACCCGCCTAAATATCCTGCTTCTAAAAAAATGGTGCAGCGCCACTGCGATACCAAGGGAATTGGCGAAGAAGGGATGGATAAGGTATTTGGCGAATCCCAAAGCAAACGCGCAGAATCGGAAAGGCCCGGAAGTCTGAGACGATAGTATTTAGATAAGAATAGAATCACGTGAATCTGAACGAGCATAAAATACAGGAAAACCGGTTTGAGATCTCTTTTGTGGGTGAGGAATCGGCTTCGCGGAGCTTTCAGTCGCGTTTTAGTGTGATTCTTAAATCGCGCCTGGCTCCGATGATGGATCGCGTAATGGACGAATTTCACGGGGAAGGACAGTTTACGAAAATCAACCGGTTACAGCTGGATCTGGGTACGGTAAGCCTGCGTACTTTTGAGCATGATATCGAACAAAAGCTGAAGGAAGAACTCAGGAAGCAGTTAAAGAAAGCTCATGCTGATGCCGGAATTCAGCAGCAAAATAGTGCCAAAACGGCCCAGGGACGTTCGGAGGCGCAGCATAAACTGGAGCTGCTTAACTACTACCTGATGTCAGGCCGGTTGCCCTGGTGGGGACAGTCTCAGCAAAAAATAACCATGGAGGATCTTTTCCTGCAGATGCTTTCATCCAATAAAACGGCTCTGCTGAAGTGGCTGCGTAAAAAAGGACATGTTTCTCATCTGCGCTCCCGGTTGGTAAAGCAGTTTAACGAAGCCACCTTACTGAAATTAGTGGGCAGCCTGGTACCTGCAGAACGGGAATTCATCAAGGATTACGTGCGGGACATCCGAAGGGCGCATAAAAAGAAAGTTATCACTAAAACAAGTGAAGAGCAGCTGAACGAAGCCCTTTGGGATGTGATCCTGAGCTATTTACTGCAAGACCGTGGCACCCGTTTCAACCGGAAAGCCTTCTTAAAATGGAATCTTTCAAAGCTTGCCGGGAAATATAGAATAGAGTATGAGGAGCTGGTTAAACGTCTGCAGCATAGCCTGGATCAGATTGAGGTAAATCAAAAGTATCATAGTGAGCTAAAGGATCTGATCAAGGAGATTTCTTATGAAAGCCGTGATCTTGGTAAAGAAGAGAGTCATTCAGTGCAGAAAAGAAGTGAAGCTTTAATTCACTTCATTGCTTTTATGGAAGGACGTAGAATGGAAATGAATGAAAAGCACGCGTCCATAAGTCAGCTTTGGGCTGTTTTACTGAAACAGGAAAAGTTGGCATTGGTAGAAGCGGTGCTTTTATATGCCAAATCAGCTTCTGTAAGAAAAAGATTGGTTAAAGGCTTATCGGAGAAAGCATTATCGGAATTGGTAGAGGCACTGGAACCTTCCCATGCGGGCTTCATTCTTTCATTTTTGGAGCATGCGGAAAGCATCCGCGAGCAACAGCACATCCAGACCAAAAGCCGTGATGATTTTCGGCAGTCTGTCTGGGAATTTGTGGTGCAGTTTTTGGTGGAAGAAAAAGGCACCCGCTTCAATCAAAAGGAATTTGTGCGTTCTAACCTGAAGCACCTGGCGATAAAATACCGGGTGAGTTTTGAGGAAGTGCTGAGCTATTTCATGGAAATCGTTGAGCAGGCAAAAACAAAAACGAAACCTTCGGCTAGTCTGCCTGAACTGGTGATCGCACTGTTTGAGGAAAACCGGGAAACCTCTGCGAAAAAAAAGGCAGTGTCTTACACGGATTCTGTAGTTATTGCACAATGGGACCGGTTTGAAGTGCTGAAAATCTATTTGCAAAGTGGCTTTACGGAAATGAAAAAAAGCCGCCGGTTTGAGGTGTATAAGGAGTTGTTCAACCAGCCGGAGATGCAGCTACAAGAGTTTTTAAAAGCTTCATTGTCTTCGCCTGAGGCGATGCAGCGTTTGGTGTCCGATTGGAATACGGAAGAATTCAGACGCTTTTTGAAAGAATCCTTGTTACCGGCCGATTATAAGCTTGTTTGGAGTTTTTGGAATGTGTTGAGAGAAGAAATGAAGTTTGCTCAAACCTTGAATATCGCAGAACGCAGGATCTTCTTTGGTTCGGTTATTGATATGCTGGTGTCTGCCCGAAAGCCTTCTGCCCTGGAGATCATGCAAGCTATGGCGGGTATCGCTGTAACTCATTTTTCGGTGGAGAAGAAGGTGATTATACGCGTTGCCGAAAGAACATCGGGGCTAAAGTCAGATGAAATTATGGAGCAGCATTTGCCGGAAAGGACTGCAGAGCTCATTGCTTTATTGGCCGCGCAGCCTGCGGGTGGAGCAGAAGTGGTGAAAAAGCTGGACAAGCAGTCTGCGATAGAACTATTGCAGTTTTTGGCATTTCGTCTGGAACTGCAATCCAAAGTGTATGTGCATGGACGCAGCTTGAGGTGGGAAAAAGTGATGTTTTGGGTTTTTAAGCATCAGCCCAAAGCGAGTGAGCAGTTTTTTAAAAAACCGATACGGGTTTCCGGATTAATAGAGCGCAGACGGTTAACGGCTTTTTATCGAAAGTCGTTGGAGGTGGCTGAGAAAAAATCCGGGCAAATACCGGCAGTTTCACGCTTGAAGGAACTACTCGGCAGTCGTGTGGAAGAAAACCGCCAAAAGGCTAAGAGGACTGAACTAAAAGGTTCGGTGGTAGAAATATCTCCGCAGGTATTATTCAAGTTTTTAGAAGGAGATAAAGCAACAGAACTTTCAGAAACAGAATTGTTGACACTGCTGGAATCGCTAAACCGGTCACACTACAAGGCTATTCGGCAGTATTTATTGCAACAGGTTCAGAACACGGACAGAATACAAAGCTGGATGGAGCGGTTTTCGGACCGGGTGTTATTGCGCCTGGTGCATGTGATAAGTGGCACGGCTTTGGCACAGAAAATGCGCTTCACACAAGAGGTATTGCAAAGCTGGCGAAATACCGGTGGGAAGTCAGCTACTGTCACAACGAAAGAAATCAGGGTATTGCAATGGCGTATCATGTTGGGTTTTAGCGAGCCGATACATTCGGCTGGAAGCCAGTGGAAGGCCGCTTTTGTACGCCATGTGCTGACCACGATTTATGAAGGCGAAAAGCTTATCACCCCGAAAAAAATAAATAGGCGACAGCAATTGATGCTGGCTTTGCTACGCACTAAAACGAAGAACACCGATACATGGTGGAAGCCGGCCCTTAACGAAGTTTACAAGGAATGGGGACAGAAGTTGGAGGATGCGGGGCAGATCAAGACAGCGGCAATTGAGGAGCAAGATTTAGCACAAGAAAAGCAACATGAAGAAGCAACGGAGCAAGGATTTGAGCACGATCTTGATGAGCCCATCTATATAGAAAATGCGGGGATGGTGCTGTTGGGAGCTTTTTTGCCGATGTATTTCTCTCGACTGGAATTTCTGGAAGGGAATAAATTTAGAAGCCCGGAGGCCTTGTATCGAGCCGTTCACCTGTTGCAATATATGGTGAGCGGGGAGAAAGAACCGAATGAATATGACCTGACGCTGAACAAAATACTGTGCGGGATGGACATCATAGAGCCGGTGCCGCGAAAGGTGGAATTCAAGAAATCAGAGTTGGAGCTATCGGATAGCTTGCTGGAATCTATGATTGAGCAGTGGAAAATGATCGGGGACACTTCGGTGGTAGGTTTCCGGGAATCGTTTTTAAAGCGGGAAGGAAAATTGGTGGATCAGGAAGAATCCTGGCAACTGACGGTGGAGGTAAAGGGCTACGATATGCTGCTGGATCAACTGCCGTGGAGTATTTCGATGGTGATGCACAAGTGGATGCAAAAGAGAATACAGGTGGAGTGGCGATGAGTACGAATGCAACGAAGCAAAATGCGGCGACGATCCAAAAAGAACTGGACTGGTTTAATGCGGTGTTAGAGGCCCGTTTCCAGATTTATTTTGAGCAGGAGGGGCCACATGAAAGCATTTTTGAATTGGAGCCGCCAACGGTGGAGGAAGACTCTTCGATGTATGCCGACCTGATTCGGCACTATAGCATGCAGGTGCCGGAAAGGCTGGTGATGCTGCTGGCCCTGATCCCCCATATTTATCCACAAATGCTAGACATCTTTTTCACTAAAAATTCCAAGTTTGACCGTGGGTTTTCAGAGTTTGGAGGGATTAAGGGAAACAGTCATGGCGGTTTTATTCCCACAGGAGAAACCGCTTTATTTTTACTGGCGGGGAATAACCTGGAGCTTCGGTTTCATTACCTGCAGCTGTTTGATAAAGAGCATTTCTTTTTTAAACACAACATCCTGCGGCTGGAGCATGCAGAAAAAAAAGAGCCGTTTTTAAGCGGTACGCTGCTGCTTTCGGATGAATATGTGTCGTATTTTACGCGTGCCAGATCCCATAGTCCCGAGTATCATACCGACTTCCCGGCTAAGAAAATCACTACCGATCTTGAATGGGATGAGCTGGTGCTGGATCCAAAAGTAAAAGAAGAGCTGGAAGATGTGCGGGCCTGGCTTAATCACAAGGATACCATGCTGTATACATGGGGCATGGCCAAAAACCTGAAGCCTGGGTATAAGTGTTTATTCTATGGTCCATCGGGGACGGGTAAGACGCTGGCAGCTTCTCTTTTGGGGAAAGTTACAGGTCTGGAAGTGTACCGCGTGGATTTATCCATGATTGTATCGAAATACATCGGAGAAACGGAGAAAAACCTGGCCGGAGTGTTTGACCAAGCCGAGCACAAAAACTGGATTTTGTTTTTTGATGAGGCCGATGCCCTGTTTGGCCGGCGTACCCAAACCAAAAGCTCCAACGACCGCTATGCCAACCAGGAAGTGGCGTACCTGCTGCAGCGGATTGAGGATTTCCAGGGGGTGGTTATTCTGGCAACCAATCTTAAAAACAACATCGATGATGCCTTTGCCCGTCGATTTCAGTCGCTGATTCATTTTCCTGTGCCAAGCGCAGAAGAGCGATATCGAATTTGGAAGAACCTGCTTTCCAATGGGGTGCCGGTGGCTCCAGAAATTGATATAGATCAAATCGCCGAGAAACACGAGATTGCGGGGGGTACCATTATCAACGTGCTCCGGTACAGTGCGCTGCAGGCGTTGAAAAAAGAACACAGCCAGATTGAAGAGGAAGATCTGCTGAAAGGCATCCGCCGCGAACATAATAAAAAGGGGAAGACGGTATTATGAATTTTAGAATGACGAATAGGGTACAAGCCATAGGCGGTATAATCATCTTGATGTTTTTATTGGTTGGAGCGACTCAAAAAGTAGAAGCTCAAACTCCCGATTCCACGGCAGCCGATTCGCTTTCGCATGCTCTGCGCAGCCAGAAATATTCGGGTTTGGGACCGGTTACTGAGCAGGATTGGGGAGATTATCAGGGTATCGCTGATTCGGTAGCGCCGCTGGGTGATTTTATTCTAAAGGATTCGGTGGAGGTTTTTGGCTGGCATCCCTACTGGAGCGGTACGGCGTACAAGAACTACGATTTCTCAATGCTGTCTACCATCGCCTATTTTTCTTATGAGTTGAATCCTAAGACCGGGGGCTATAAAACCATTCACGACTGGAAAACCACGGCACTTATTGACAGTGCACGGGCAGAAAATCCCAATATTAAAATTTTGCTCACGGTCACCAACTTCGGTAAAAAGAACAACCGTGAATTCCTTGGAGTGATCAGAGGACAAGGGGCACGAAAGCAGAATCTGATCGATAGCTTGCAAGTGTTACTTAAGCTTCGCAAAGCCGATGGGGTAGTTCTTGATTTTGAGGATGTCGGCAGGCTGGAAAAAAAATCTCTGACCGATTTTGTAAAGGAACTCAGTACAGCTCTGAAACCAAATAAATATTTGGTCTCAATGACCTTGCCGGCTTATGATCCCCATGAGATTTACGATGTGAAAGAGCTGACGCCATTTGTAGATCGCTTCATTATCATGACGTATGGCTACTATTATTCCGGCAGTAAAAAGGCGGGCCCGGTTTCTCCGCTGGTGCCATCCAATACCTGGGGACAGGGAAGTGTGGAGCAATCGTTGCAGGATTATGCCAAGCTGGGATTGCCACCGTCCAAGACGCTGGTGGGGGTGCCGTATTACGGCGAGATGTGGGAAACGCATTCGGCTGACGTGCCGGCCGATGTAAAACGGTTTCGGGGCACCCGAACCTACAAACAAATCAGAAATGCCTTCCCCTATCAGCCCAAATTTGATCAGGATAGCTATAGCGCCTATTTTAACTACACTCGTCAGGATAACGGTGAACACCGGCAGCTTTGGTTTGAGGATGAACGCTCGCTGGCGCCTTTGTACGACCGGGTGAATCAGGGCAATTACCGGGGAGTGGGACTCTGGGCTCTGGGGGATGATGACGGCTACCAGGATCTATGGGAATTACTTGCCGATAAATTTGGAGTGGAGGGGAAAATAGATACGACCAAAATAGATGAAACGGAAGATGAAATAGTGGATGCCGCCCATAAGATAGAAAAAGATGCGGAAAAGGCAGTTGGCTACCTGGGTGAATGGGTGAACGATGCCAAAGCCTGGCTGGGCATCAAATCAAACCTGGAGACTCCAATTGTTTTCCTGGTGCTGGTAGCTTTGACCATTTTGTTATTTCCTGTAGTGTTTTTTGTGGTGAAACTGAAGGAGCTGATCAAAGAACACTCCGTGGCTTTATACTTTGTAGTAAGCCTGATTTTACTGCTGAGCATTATTTTTGATAAGGATATTCTGGTGGAAAGCCCACAACGCATTCCAGCTATGGATATGGTATTGCTGCTTATAGCCACAGCTACCCTTGGCGTTTTGGTAGCTAATCTGTTGCATCACCTGGTATTTAATAAGAAGGATTTGCCGTAGGCGGGATAAGCTTGGGGTTTTATTTATTTCGGTAATTTTCAGCTATCAGCTATCAGCTATCAGCTATCAGCTATCAGCTATCAGCTATCAGCTATTAGCTATTAGGTGACTGGTTCAAGCGCCCCGCTTGGACCAATGGGGGCAACTAAAACACCACCCAAGCGAGACGCTTACGGTAGGGGTGGTTAGGGTAGTTTGATCAGGATTATTAATTAAACACCTTCGTTATCACAAAGTGATGTCTTGTACAGGTTAATAAATATGTTATTGCTGTAGAAGGTTGATAATTCAGTGACTATTGATTCTGGCAGTCCCCGAATGGGGACGAAATATAATAGCCCCGGGTAAGCCTGTTTGGGCTTCCCCCGCTTGCGGGGAGCAGAACAGGCGCAGCCCGGGGTTCAATGAAGAAGAAAAGCCCAGCTTCGCCCCGAAAATGTGTGGGATTGTGTTGCCTGACGAAGCTTTGGCAACTCACTTCCCAATACCCATGCTTGCCCAACTCTCGGCAGGTTGTCATACTTCAACATTTACAAAATTTGTTTTTCATCCTGATCATCCAGAAAAATCCTGTAAATCCCGGTTCAAATATCGATAGTTACAAACGCCCGAAATCAAATTAACCCGCGCGATTTCAGCTCCAGGTATTTGTTGATGGCATTTACCGAAAGCTCTTTGGGAGGCGTCAGTATAGTTTGAATGCCCCGTTGGTTCAACGCCCGAACAATTTGTCGCTTTTCAAAGCTGAATTTTTCGGCGATGGTTTGGGTATAAATTTCGCCAAGCGTTTCAGGCTTTTTCTCGATCAGGCGTGTCATTTCGGTGTTTTCGAAGAAGATGGTGACCAGCAGGTGCCGGTTGGCAATTTGCTGCAGGTAGGGCAGCTGTCGTTCCATGGCCGAAAAAGTTTCGAAGTTGGTGTACAAAAGTACCAGGCTGCGTTGATTCACGTGCTTGCGCAGAGCTATAAGCATGCGCTCAAAATCAGATTCCAGGAAGTTGGTCTGCAGGTTATAGAGGCGCTCCTGAATTCGCCGGATGTGCGTGCGGCGCTTTTGAGGTTTTACCACACCGGCATTCTCATTCGAAAACGTGATGAGTCCGGCTTTGTCGTCTTTCAATAAGGCGATATTGGAAATCACCAGGCTGGTGTTGATGGCGTAATCCAGCAGGTGCAGCCCGTCAAAAGGCATTTTCATCACCCGGCCGGTATCAATGATGTTGATGATATTTTGCGAACGCTCGTCCTGGTACTGGTTTACCATTAGCTCGTTGGCGCGGGCGGTGGCTTTCCAGTTTATAGAGCGCACATCATCCCCGCGCACGTATTCCTTAATCTGATCGAATTCCATGGTGTGGCCCAACCGGCGTATTTTTTTGATGCCTGCATCAGTAAGGCGGTTGGAAATGACATACATCTCAAATTTACGCATCTGAATAAAGGAGGGATACACCGGCACGGTTTCAGAAGCCGGGATAGTTACACTTCTTCTTACAAAACCCAAAGCTGTTTGCAGAAACACATTGATGTCTCCAAAGTCGTATTCCCCGCGCTGGGTGGGGCGTAGTTCATAACGGAATTCCTGTTCCTGATTAGGAGGAAGTGAAGTAGAAATGCTAAAATCACGCAGCTGAAATTGGTGAGGCACTTCATCAATTATTTCAACCTTCACGGTGAAATTCAGGGAGCTGTTAATCTGAAGTCGAATTGGATTTTCATCTCCATTGGAAAGCCGTTGCGGGGTGACACGCTGCCCCGAAAGTGGATTTTTACGACTGTATAAAATGAGCGCATCAACCCCAAAAAACACGATAAATCCATAAAAAATAATTTCCCCAATAGGCCCTACCACCGGCACGAAGTATCCAATTACAAAAACCAATACAATGCCAGCCAGCACCTGGAAAAACCGGTTGCTGAGATGCAGTTGTTTAAAAATGGTGATGGGGTTCATTCTGTCTTTATTTCAATTACGAAGAGTGAAAAGTCTTCCCTTGAGGCTCCGAGTAGTCGGAGGGATTTAGCCGGGATGGGTGTTGGCGCCAAGGGAAAGAACATCATAATTTGTTGTTTAACTTTTATCCTTTGGCACTAACACCCTCCGCCGGTTTTGGCAAGCCAAAACTAAGGCACCTCCCTCAAGGGAGGACTTTCCTATTCCAGCATAAAATCCTTAATAATTTATTTGAGTTTGCACCCACTAAGGGGGGCAGCTGTTCGTCATACTATCAAAATCTATCACCTCGGCACCTCCACCTTCTCTAAAATTGTTTGAATCACCTGGTCGGGTTTCATGCCTTCCATTTCCTTTTCCGGGGTGAGGGTGATGCGGTGACGCAGTACGGGGTTGATGACTTCCTTCACATCCTCCGGGGTGATGAAATCACGTCCCTGCATAGCTGCATAAGCCTGTGAGGCACGCATCACAAACACCGAAGCCCGCGGGGAAGCCCCAATGGAAACCGAAGCGCTGTTGCGGGTGTTCTGGATAATTTTGGCGATGTATTCCATCACTTCCGGCGCCACGTGAATGGAAGAAACCGTCTCGCGCTGGGTAGCGATTTCTTCTGCCGAAACCACTTTGTTTAGCTGACTGATATCCAGCTTATTCTTCCGCGAGTAACTGCCTTCGATGATTTTAATTTCTTCCTCCAGCGAAGGATAAGGCACATCAATGCGAAACAGGAAGCGGTCGAGTTGGGCCTCGGGCAGGCGGTAAGTGCCTTCGTGTTCAATAGGGTTTTGCGTAGCTACTACCATGAACGGGGCGTCCATCGGGTAGGTATGGCCATCAACGGTCACTTGCCGTTCCTCCATCACCTCAAACAGGGCCGCCTGCGTTTTAGCCGGCGAGCGGTTGATCTCATCAATCAGCACCAAATTGGAAAAAACCGGACCTTGCTTGAATTCAAAATCGGTGGTTTTGGGATTGAAAACAGAGGTGCCAATTACATCGGCCGGCATTAAATCCGGGGTGAACTGGATGCGGGAGAAGCCGGAATCGATGGTTTGGGCCAGCAGTTTCGTGGTCAGTGTTTTGGCTACACCGGGCACGCCTTCGATCAGCACGTGGCCATCGGCCAGTAAGGCAGCAATTAACAAATCCACCAGGTTCTTCTGCCCGATGATAATTTTGCCAATTTCCCCCCGGATTTTATCCACCATTTGTTCCACGCCGGAGAGATCAATACGGTTTTCAAAAGGGCGGAAGGTCTCGGAATGTTGTTCTTCAGTGCTCATCGTTGGCTCTTTTTATAGAAGTGGTCTATCGCTTCGGTTAGCTGTTTCAATTCTTTTGGGGTGATGTTTTCCTTAGATCGCACAGACTCAATTTGGCTAAAAAGATGGTCAATACGGTTTGATTCCAATCCAGACCTGAGGGCTACATCGTTTCGGAAATCTTTATCTGCTTCGGAGGTATCCAAGCCCAGCCGGCTTCGAATATAATCAAAGAAAAACTGGATTTTCTTATCGGCTATCAGCTTGTGGCTTCCTTTCTCCAGGTACAGGCTGCCGATGGTTTGTGCAAATTCAATGCTGGAATTTTTGGGAGCTTTAATCTCAGGAATGATACGCTGCCGACGCTTTGCACGGAAAAGCATAAATAATACCACGCCAGACAGTCCCAGAAACCAGCCCCATTTTAGATATTCCTGGGATACCACATAACGAAGTCCGCTGCCCCGTGCCCGGTAGACTTGCTTGTAATATTCATCCCAAACTGTCGGTTGAACGGGCAGGTAAGAGAGAGCTTTAAGGGCGTATTCGGCCCCGGTTTTATTCCTAACCAGGTAATTGGTAAACAATGTGGGGTTGGCGTGCAAATAAATGGAGCCCTGGCCCCGGTTTATCTTAAGGAAAATAGGTTCTTCCTTTTCATTCACCCCAAGAATAACAGAATTGGATGTATCTGTGCTGGAGAAATAGGTTTGGGTGGTGCTTTGATAAAAGGGATATCCGCCTTTTTTCTGGAGCATGGGATTGCTAAAATGTACGTAGCTGGTATCATCATCTACGATAGAACCGCCACCCAGCAACGGGTTTTGATAGGTGGTACCAAGATTCAACGTGTCGGCAAATAAACCGCTGTAACTACGGGCGGCGATAAAAACCTGACTGCCATTTTCTACCCAGCGCAGTAGCTTCTGAGATTCCCACTCATCCAGTTGGAAGTTTGTGTTGATGAAGATCCAGTTCTGGGTGCTTTGGAGGCTATCGGGGCGCTGAAAAAGTGGCTGTTGGTTTTGGCTGATATCGGTGCCTGGAAAAGTCTCGGGCAGTAATTCGTGCAAGATATATCCGCCGTAGGGAATGTCGTCAGCGGCAGAAAAACTTTCGGTCCAGTCTAACGGAGTAGGCCGTAAGAGCTCAATCAGCAGGAAGAGAGCGATCAGAACGCCGAGAATGAAATAGTAGGTTCGTTCTTGTTTCAGCAAACCTTCACCCTAATGTATTTTTAAACTTCCGGTAAATGGTCTGCACTTTTTTGAATTCCAGCTGATCAATCTCAAAATCTCCATATTCCACATATTCGTAATACAGTGTTAGATCGCGGAAGGGTGATTTGGATGGATGAGTATCTATTTCCTGCAGGTAATCACGATTGGTTTTGTCGGATTTCCAGGTGATGATACTTTTTGAGGATAACTGTTGCAGGGCTTTTAGGTACAGCAGGCGGACGGCATCATGGTAGTTATTATCCGCGATGGCTTGCTCCAGCAACTGATCGTAATTTGTTTTTTGGGGATTGCTTTGGGTGAAACCGGGCATAACTTTCTCGCCGGCTTTATTACCTGAGAATGCCGACCGGATGTTTCCGCCCATAATTTGGTTGATTAGCCCGATAATCATCAACCCGAAAATGATGAAAAATATAATACGGATGAGGGTATTGGCCCAGGGTTGTTCAAACAGGTAACCGATGGCTTGTATGAGCCAAAGGACTATTCGGTCCCACAATGATTCGGGATTCTGTGGGATTTCCTGATAGTCAAAAACCGGGTCCGAAGTGATGGCTTCGAGTGTTTCAGGTGGTGCGGTACGTACATCTACCTGGCTGCTGTCGGTGGGCAAAGGCGCTGAGTCCGCTTGAGCAAAAGCCGTTGCTGACAGCATCAGCGACAGGATAATTTGCAGGAGTAAGTGGGTGGATAAGGTTTTTGAGTTCATGTATACGCTAAAATACATCAGAAAAGTAAGCGAGTAAACCTGGTTTATGGGCTAAAGGGGATTTGGGGATAAGGTAGGTCGGGCAGATTTGCCCGACCCTTCAATGCGGGTTTTGGCTATCTCGGAGCCCAATTTTCGTTCATCAAATTTCCACTGCTGATATTCGGGCGAAAATTGTTTGTTGGGTGATCGGCTTTTTTACCGATAGGTAGCCTCTAACGGGGCAATCCTGGATTCCTAAAATGCTCCGTAGGAGCAAAATGTTGGTAGGTCTTTCCGTGAGATCTTTTAAGTCTGTGACTTAAAAGCCCAAGTAAAAGATCGGTTGACATGGCAGAATGCCAAGATCCCGCAAGTCTCTGACTTGCCTGCCGCCCCGTAATGTTGCCATGATGTTAAGCCAATGAAGGGTGGCATAAGTCACCATCGCACATCCCCCTGGTTCAGACCTGAAGGTCTAAACCGGTCTCCCTTCAAAGGGAGAATTACTACATACTAAATTTTGGATAGTGCAAGACTCAGATATTAAAATGGACTTACTACATTTTACTGGACACGAAGTTAAGGTATATTGTTGGCTACATACTAATTGAATCAAATGAGCAAACCAGAACGAAGAACATT